>CAWILN010000045.1:0-318464 GCA_963836855.1 uncultured Actinomycetota bacterium
ACCTGGACACTCTGGCTATCTCGATCCGGTGATGCGCTCCACCAGCTCGGCGAGCTCGCGGCGGCTCGGGCCAGCCGCGAGGCGAGGTCGCCAGCCCGATGCGTAGACCGCCCGGGCTCGAGCCTCGACACTGTCCAGGCTCGATGGACCGGCGGCCATCTGCAGGTATGGGCCTACCGCCCGGGCGATCGCTGGGTCAGCCTCGGCGGCCTCGAGGATCAGGTTTGAGGGTAGACGCTTCGTCACGTCGATGTCCCCGCCCTCCCAGCGGCGTCGCATGTCATCATCCATCCTGACGTGGTCCTCCACCCAGGGTCGCATCGCGGTTTCACACCACTCGTCGAAGGCGTAGCCAACCGCCTCCACGTCATCCTCGTGCTCGTCGACC
Organism: uncultured Actinomycetota bacterium; assembly: GCA_963836855.1. Taxonomy (GTDB): domain Bacteria; phylum Actinomycetota; class Actinomycetes; order Propionibacteriales; family Propionibacteriaceae; genus Microlunatus. Next base: position 389 of record CAWILN010000045.1, read on the forward strand.
AGGCGTAGAAGCTCTTGCGCCTGCCTCAAGCTGGTGGTGATCCCTCGGCCGAAGTTCGGTGTGGTGGTACAAACGGCGTCGCCCGCGGTGACCAGCCCTGGCGTCGTGAGGTGGCCATCTGCGGCGGTCTGGGGTCGGTAGTAGTTGTAGAGAGCTCCGCCTGGCAGCACATCGGTAATGGGTCGGGAGCGCTGCCGATCCGTCCACGAGGCGAGGGCTGGGATCGCGCGGCAGGCCGCATCGAAGGCCTCGTTGTGACGGAGCCCGACGAGCTGACGGTTGCTCGTGGGTCTGATAAGGAGGACTGAGAAGATCCCCCGCTCATGCAGGAAAAGAATGGACAGATAGCCGTCGAATTCGCCTTGCCAGGCCGCCGCGTTGAGCAGGGGACCCGGTTCGGCGTCCGGCCAGAGCTCGTACTGGCGATCTACGTAGGCGGTGCCAGTTCCACCCCAAACGCTGGGTACGGGACGGAGACCATCGGTGACCCGACCGGCCCGCCCGGACGCGTCGATCACCAGATCTGCCTCGATCTGGCTGTTCGCCACCTGGACTCCCGTCGCCCGGCCGCCATCGGTAGTGACGGCATTCACGTGTCCCAGATGGAAAGTCACCGCCGGCATGCCAAGAACCGTGCTGCGCAGCGCAGTCTCGAAGGTCTGACGACGCGATCGAACGGCGACCATCGCCGCCGTGCCATCCGACCGGGTTACCTGGGCTGGCTCTGCACCCGCTTCAAGCCACGCCTCGTACGCATCAGGGAGATGGGTCTGCAGGACCTCCGCACACTGACGCCGGAAGAGGTGGGCATGGTGGAACTGCATCACCCCACGGCGTCGCCAAGCCCCATCCGCGGTGGGTCCGGGATCACGGTCGACCACGGTGACACTGTGTCCGCGCAGCGCAAAGGTGGCGGCCAGGAACAAGCCAGTCGGGCCCGCGCCGATAATGCTGATCCGCACGGCCCACCTCGATCCGTTGAGGCATTGACAGATTGCGCGTCGTCTTAGAGTGGCCCACCCCGGAGGGCGGGTCAAGAACGTTAGGGCAGCCCACCACGACCCATAGCGGTCGATCCGACGCTGTCTGCCCCGGATTGTTGCTTGACGACTACTTAAATCGCAACTGATGAAGGCCGGTTCTGGCACTCTGCGGACCGAGAGCGTACACGGTTCAAGAGCCGGGTTACGGTCATTCGATTGGGCTCATTCAGGTGACCCATTTTGGTCGGCTTGCGGGACGACCCGACCCGTTCGCTAACTTCCTGGGTGACCCTCGAGACCGAGCCGGCTTGTTAGCAGATCCCGTGTGAAGACTGTCCGCCTCGAACCCCCACGGGCTGGGCGGGAGCGTCATGGTTGGTGGGTCGCGGTGACCTTGTAGAGGTGGGGGTCGGCGGCGGCGAGTGCGGCGATGGCTTTTATGTGTTCGCTGGCGGTGGGATCGGCAAGCATGTTCTCGAGGTCGTCGCGGTTGCGCCATTGGGCGTAGTTCACGACTCGGGTGCCGTCGAGGCTCGCGTGGATGTTTGCGGAGATGAAGCCTGCCCGATGCCGGATGACCTGGGTGGTGACTTCGTCGAGCAGGTCGATCAGCTGCTGCTGGTTGTCCGGGTTTACGGTGAACACGTTGATCAAGGTGGCAATGTCCTGGTCGGTGCTGATGGTGGCGGTCATTGACTGCTCCTCACTTCGGTGCTGGTCTGGGGTCGGGCAAAAGAAGTGGTGGTGGTACGCGCCAGCGGGCTCCCTGCGTGGTGGTCGCCGGTTGTCGACGATGCGAGCCAAGGTGCCCACGAATTTCGCTGACCTCGCGCCGCTGAGGCCCTTGACCTATTGTGCGGCCCATGACCCTGATGAGCCGGGGGTTCTACATCGAACCGGCCTCAGTGTTCCTGGCCTCCATCGTGTACTAACCAGCCGACCATCCGCAGATTTCCTGAACGGCGGGGGATCAGTCGCGATCGACCGCAACAGCACTCGACACCAGGATCAGTACCTCAACCATGCAACATCTGGGCTAGGTCGCACCGGTGTCCGCTGAGGGGGTCCGCGAACGGGGACAAAACGCCTGTCGGCGAGCGCCAGGTCGCATCAGTGGCTGCGCTGCCTATGTCCTCTCGATCGCTGACCGTTTCGCCGCGATTGAGAGGTGACCATCGGGTAGCGGAGGGGCGCGCCGTCTCCCCACGCGCATTCCCGCCGCGCCGCGGATCTGTGCGCTTATGGCGGTCTGGCTTTGCCTGAGTACGCTGCCGTTGTGCGCAGGTTGGCGCATGTGAACCTTATTACCGGCGGATCAGGGCCCACGATATGTCTGCAGGACGGTCGCCAGATTTTGCCTCACCGAAGGCGAGCGACCTCTTGTTCGCTGGGCTGATCGGCGGTTTTGCGGGCGCCGCACTGGCGGCTCGCTCGAACAGGGTCGCTGCGGCGTTGTCGACGATTGGTGGGGCCACGCTATTGGTGGGTGCTAAGGCGGTGGCTCGGGCACGGCGGCGCGGAATTGAGATCCAACCGTTGTGGTACCGGATCTTGTCGACCGGAGCATTGGTGGCTCCACTTGGTTGGCTCGCGGGCAAGACGACCAGCGCGGGACCAACCCAGATCGGCACCGCAACGGGCTTGCTCGCGGGGCTTTTGGGGGTACGTCCGCAGAAGGTTATCCTCGGGCCGCTCGTGGGCGCCGCGGTTGGGCGGGGGTTGGCAGCGCGCGGACGCATGCCATCGCCGGCCGCGGTGGCGACGGTCACGCTGGTGATCTACCGGATGTTGTCAGCGGCGGTGTTCCGAGACGCCCAGGTGACACTGCTGGCTGTCCGTGCGAAGGTCGCCGATCTACCGTTCGTCGTACCGCTGGAAGCGCGGTCCCGTTATGTGGGCGTCGACTATGTGCGATCGCTGGCAAGGGTGCTTGGCGGCACCTATGTTCGCGACGCCGGCGACGCAGGCATCGTCGCGTCGCTTGACAACCTCGCCGGTCCCGACTTCGATCCGGGCGCAGTCGCTGCGCAGGTTCGGGAGTTCTACGAGCACACCACGCGCTTCGCGCTAGACATTGTTCCCGAGTGGCGGACCTGGGTCCGTCCCGGGTACCTGCTCTATAGTTCGCTGGTGGCAAAGCCACTCGGTCAGGCAAACGTGCCGATGAACCAGCGCCAGGCCCTGCGCGGCGTGCGTAGCCGGATCGATACGATCGATGTAGATCGCGACGAGATCATCGACATCCGCGGGTGGATCCGGTCCTTCGCCGCCACAGGCGAACCCATCTATGTGGGGATCTACACCACCTACCGCCACGACGACCGCGGCTACGTCAGTGTTGGGTTCCCGTTGCCGCAGTCCAGCTTCACGGCCACCCTGGTGCCACGCGCACGCGTCGGTGGAGGCCTGGTGTTGACCAGTCGCAGCGCCCTGCCGCACCCCGGCCATTACCTGACCTTCATTGAGCCCGCCTCACGCGAGCTGACGACACTTGGGGTGCCTGGCTTCAAAGAGGAACTCGATGTCTATGTCGCGGACGGCGAGCTGCGCGCCGATCACGCGTTTTGGCTCTTCGGGCTGTCATTCCTGGTGTTGCGCTACCGCATCCGCCGCAAACCTGCACCTGCGGCCTCGGAAGCAGAACCGCCGGCGTGACCTGTCGCATTCGTCGCTCTCGAAGACACCACCCTTAGGGTGTGTACTTCGAGGAGCGATGGCTACCGGTGGTCCGCACGCAGGTGCGGCCATCCATAGCTGCTCCCAGGAACTGTAAACGTGGCTGACTAGTTGGTTCATCCGCCCGCGATGCGCTTCATGCCTGGTAGTCAAACCGCGGCCGACCCGGTGAGGGTCGGTGGGCCGGTCCTAGCATCATCTGGGTGGACCCGAGCGAAGCGAGACGGTGGTCGGTGTGGTTGAGGCTGACGATGTCCGGCGGATCGCGTTGAGCCTTCCGCACACGGTGGAAATTGACAGCGACGGTTTCGACTTCCGAGTGGGCAACCGCGGGTTCGTCTGGTCCTACCCGGAGTACGTTCCGGGTCAGCGGCGGGTCATCCGCACTGACATCGCGGTCTTGTATGTGGGCGATGAGGCGGAGAAGCAGGCACTGCTGCTGAGCGAGCCGGAGGTGTTCTTTACTACCTCCACCTACGACTGGTCGCCGCTGGTGATGGTCCGGCTGGAGCGCATCGACATCACCCGGCTGCGCGAGTTGGTCACTGACGCCTGGCACATGCGGGCTCCCGCCGAGTTCAAGGTCGAACATCCGCCCGACTGCGGCGAGAGCGACAGGCTGAGTTGCGGGTAATAGTGGGATCGACCAAGACAGCAGCGCAAGCCATCCCGGCGAGCTCAAGAGCACAGAGCGCCGACAATGCCGCGAACCTTCCTCTTACGAGCGCTCCTTGTCGGGCGCGTCGGCGTCGCGTCGGGCAACCTTCCTCGATCCGGAATACTGAGACCAGCGGGTGCCGAGGCCTGCACCTCGGTCGTGCCCGCTTCGGTTACTGCTCGAGGTAGGTGGCGAGGTTGGCGAGTGAAGAGGCGAGTCCGGCAGCGTGATCCTTCGCGGAGATGCCGGATCACCGGGAGTCCAGCGTCTTTGGACAGGTTGCGGAACTGGTCTGAGAACCATTCGGGGCGGTATGTGTGGCCGCGTTCCGCAACCACGAAGTGCTCTCCTCAACAGTGACGGGAGTAGGCCGCTCCGGCTGCTAGTCGCTGCCGGGATTGCTGAGTCCTGAGGGATCGCAGGGCGGCTACCAGAGCATCATCGAGCGGCAACGTACGGCGACCTCGCTCGGTCTTGGGTTCATCTTCCACCACGCCGACGCCATTGACCTCGACGGTGCTCTGCGAATCGTTCACGCATTAGCCAGGAGGTAGCCATGAGGGAGTCCTGGAGAATCTGACTGGGGCCACCGGATGCGGCGCGAGTGGTGGCTCCGCGACGGCGGCGACGCCCGGACCCCAAGCGGGGAGGAGGGCGAGCGGCTCGCCGAGCAGATGCCCGAGTTGGTACCGACGTGGCGGCGGCTGACGGAGATGGTGGACGACGAGCATGCCGGCGCGGTCCTGGCGCCGACGCGCTGCGGGCCATACACGACGACCGCATTCCCCTGGCCACCCAGTTCGCCGGACGCAGCTGACGTCAAGAACGTTTCAGGGAACCCGGCCCAGAAGCTGCCCACTCATCAGGAGATGAGTGCACCCGTCCGGTCCGGTAGCGGCGGTGTGACGCGTATGCCGCCGGGCATGCATAGAACCACTGCACTAGGCCTATTCCGCTGATCCCAACCGTGTGGCCCGCGTGGAGTCGTGGACCGCCCGCGCCAGGTGCCCGCCCTACGCCTCGACGTAGACCGTCATGGGCATGATGACCCCGTGTGACTCCGCCTGGGCGGCCATCTCTGGGGGAACCGAGGACAGCAACGCCTTGAGGGGCTCCAGGTCATCGATGTCGAACATCACGGCGGCGTGCCTGCTCCCGTCCAGGGCGACCAGGTCGGTGACCTCCGTGGCACCCGGCAGGGCCGCGGCGCGCTCGGTCTTTCCCCCAAGCCAGCGGTCGACATCCTGGACGGCGTGGGTGATGACGATTCTCGGCACTTCTTCCTCTCCTCTCGAATTGGCGACAGCCGAGCTCCGGGGGCAACCCGCCCTGAGCCGGCCGCTGACTGCTACGCCGGAGCGCCTGTGGGGACGACGCCGAGCTGCTGCATGAGCGACAGCATGTCCGCGACACCCCAGTGCTCGCAGACCAGGCCTGCTCCGTCGAACCGCATGATGTCGATGAGCTCCACCTCGACGCCCGTACCGGTCGGCGGCACACCCATGAACTCACCCTGGTGGGTCCCCGTGACCCTGACCCGGGCCACGGTCTTGTCCCCGTCGGCGATCAGGTCCTCGACGTTCATCCGAAAGTCGGGAAACGAGGTCAGCAGCGCCCGGAAGAAGTCGAGCGTCCCCTCCTTCGTGGTGGGAAAGCCCAGCCCCACCCTGGTGCTCGACGAAGTCGTCCGCGACCAGGTCGCCGAACCTGGCGATGTCTCCCGCATTGATCAGCTCGTAGGTACTCCGCATCGTCGCAGCGTGGTCCACCGTGGCACTCCTTTGTACGTGGTTGCAGCGTGCGTTGCTGCCTACGTTTGATTCTGTGAGCTGCGAGCGGCGAAGACATCACTCGATCGCGTGATGTACGACGGCGGCGAGCGCGACCCGGTTCGACACGCCCAGCTTGGCGAACACGTGCCGGAGGTGGGTGTTGACGGTGTGCGGCGAGATGTAGAGCCGCCTGGCGACGGCACCGTTCGTGAGTCCCTCTGCCACCAGCCGCGACACCGCCTGCTCGGTCGTGGTGAGGCTCTCCCAGCCGCCCGCCGGCCGGTGCCTCGACCCACGCGAGCCAGGCCGGACGCCGAGTGCGCGCAACCGCCCCCGGACCCGGCCTGCCCAGGCATCGGCGCCCGCCTGCTCGTAGCGCTCCAGTGCCTCCGTCAGCAACGCCGTCGACTCGTCGCGCCGCCCACCCTGGGCCAGCAGCCTCGCCGCGTCCTCGCACGCGCCGGCGTGCTCGACCAGGAGCGGCGCCTGGCGGGCGAGCGAGACCGCCTGGAGCATCGGCTCGACCTCGCCGTCGACCATGCCCTGGCAGCGCAGCGCCAGGGACTGCACCGTCGGCACCTCCGGTGCCAGGGCCACTCCCTCTGCGACGGCGCCGGCCACCTCGGCCGCGACGTCACGATGACCCAGTGCCAGGCCCAGGCGCACGAGGTCGGGCGCGAGACAGCGATGGTAGAAACGGCTCTCCCGTGCCGCGTCGAACCGCCAGCACCGCAGGAGCAGGTCATAGGCAGCCTGATGGTCGCCCTCGGCCGCCCTCAGCCCCGCCACCGCGAAGGCGAGGACTCCAGCGTTGTAGCTCAGCTGGTCGCCGTCCAGCGAGGCGGCGATTCCGGCGGTCAGCTCGCTAGCGGCCCGGTGATCTCCCACGGCCGTCGCGATGATGGCCCGATAGGCGAGCGACTGAGACACCAGGAGTGGGTTGCCCTTCTCCTGCGCGGCCTGGCCGCCGGCGATCAGGCCGGGTACAGCGTCGTCCCACTCCCCGATGGCGAAGGACGCCTGGGCGTCGGCCATGAGCGTCTCGGAGAGCCACCACCCCGCGCCGAACTCGTCGTCGAGAGCATCCCGGTACGCCGCTCGCGCCTCGCCGACAAGGTCACAGTCGAACAGCGCCAGGCCGAGGAAGAACTTCGGCTGCAGCGGCAGCGATCTCGTGTCGGGCGAGTCAGCAGCCAGCAGAGCTGCCCGCCGGGCGTGGGTCAGCGCTTCACCGAAGCGGCCCTGCCGGCCCACCGCCACCATCAACGCCGTCAGTGCCCACACCGTCATCGCCGGATCGCTCGCCTGCTCGGCGATGGCGAGTCCCTCGCCGGCGGACGCTTCACCCGCCCTCGGGTCGCCCGTGTAGGTCAGGGCCCAGCTCTGCTGGGCCAGCATCAGCACCTGGTCGGAGGGCTGAAGCCGGGCAGAGCCGGCGAGGCTGGCCTGGACGACGGCGACCAGCTCGGCGGCGCGGTTCTGGAGGGCCAGTGCACCGACAAGCGCAACGCGCAACGGCGTGTCCACCTCTGTGGCGTGGTGCCGGGCGAGCACTGTTTGCGCGCGGGCCGACGCCTCGGCCACTTTCCCGGCGCGCAGCAGCGCCTGGACCAGCTCCGCCGACACCAGATCCGCCTCACGATGACCGCCGGGCAGCAGCGCCTCGGCGCGGCGCATGAGCTCGACGGTGACCGACGGCGCCTGAGCCGACGCCTCACGGGCGGCGTCCCGCAGCCAGGCAACCGCCTGCTCGTCACCCCGCTCCGCGCCGAGGATCAGATGGTCCGCCACGTCCAGTCGATCAGCGCCCTCGGCCATGAGCACGACCGCTGCCTCACGATGCAGAAGGCGGCGGGCCGGGGGCGGCACGTGCTGGTAGATCGCGTCATGCACGAGCTGATGCCGGAACACGACGCGTTCGTCAGCCTCGTCCAGGAGCTGAGCGTCGAACGCGTGGCTGAGCTGCCCGACCACCTGGGCCGGCGGTCGGCGGGTGACCGCCGCGACGTCGCGAAGCGAAACGGCATCGCCCAGAACAGCCGTGACCTGCAGCAGTTCCAGCGTTGCCGGGGGCAGGTCGCGAAGCCGCCGAACCACGAGGTCACTCAGCGAGGCCGGCAGCTCCGAGGTCGTCACGTCGATGATGTCCCCGGTGCGGCGCAGCAGTCCTTCATCGGCCAGTGAGCGCATCATGGCCACGGCCCACAGCGGGTTCCCACTGGCCTTGGCCAGCATGGCGGTCAGGGCGGGGCCGGGAGACGCCCCGAGCACGTCGCGGGCGAGCGCGGCCACCTCGTCGGACGACAACGGCTGGAGCTGCAGGGTGCGCGCGCCTCCGGCCGCTAGATCAGCGAGCAGCCGTTCCAGCTGAGCTGGCTGCGGCGAGGACCGGGCTGTCACCACGACAAGCAACGCGGCCAGGGGAAGCTGCCGTGCCACCGACATGATCGTCAGGAGGCTTGCGCTGTCGGCCCAGTGGATGTCCTCGGCCACGAGCAGCATCGGGCTCTCGGAGCACGTGCTCTCGACCAGGTCCACGATTTCCTCGACGACCCGGTACTGGATGTCGCCGGCGGCGGGCGCAGACGCCCCCGGGCCCCGGCCGCCCAGCAGCTCGCCGATCGCAGCCCTGCGCGGGTCAGGCGACCGCCGGCTCAGACTCAGAGCCGCAGCGACCACACCGAACGGGCGGGTGCGCTCGAAGGGATGTGCCTGGCCGCCGTACACGGCAACTCCACGAGAACGCGCGTCATCGACGACGCACTCCACCAGGCGGGTCTTGCCGATGCCGGCTTCCCCCTCGATCACCAGCGCCGACGCCCTGCCCTCGCTGAGATCGCGCACGGCAGCCGCAGCCAGGGCAAGCTCGACCTCCCGGCCCACCAGCCCCTCCGCCGAAGACATGTTCAAAGGCTCTCCCACGCCAGCACCAGAGTCCAGCCGTCGAAGTCGGGCGAGCATTCCGCGGCCGCGCGGTCATTCTGGGCGAAAAGCAGCACCACGGATCATGGGCCGGTTGACGATTCGTCGTTCGCCGCTTGGTGCGTGCCACTTCGACGAGGTGATCGAGAAGATCATCTGGTTGCGGAAGCACTACCACTTCGGCCCGGGCCAAGATCGCCATGTATCTGGTCCGCTACAACGACTGACGATCAGCACCTCCGGGGTGTGGCGGATCTTGAAGCGGCTCGGAATGAACGGGCTGCCCGCCTCGCAGCCCTACCAACGGCGGACGCTGCGGTGGAAGCGGTATGAGAAGCAACGCCCCGGCCATCAGCGGCAATTCGACGTCAAGTTCATCGAGCCCTCGGGCACACAGGCCGCCGGAAGAAGTACTACCAGTTCACCGCGATCGAACGACTGCACCCGGCTACGAATGCTGCGCACCTACCTGCGCTGCGACCAGAAGCTTTCGCCGGTGGTTGCATTGCACGCCCTTTTGGCGGTGGTTCTCCTCGCCGGCCCGTTACTAAAACGCCATCCCGTACAGCGAGCCGGTGACGCCGCATTAGGGTCTCGGATCGATTCGTCACCCATCTCCTTGGGGTAACGGGAGGAATCAAACCCCGCCGGACCACGTTGAAAATGAAGTCCCGAGATGAAGACCTTGCGAAAGCACCGCGCTCGGATGACGCCGGAAAAGGGGCAGGTCCAAAGTGGGAGGTGGCCCTGATGTTGAGCGAGTTTCTCTTCTACCTGGCGGGAATTCTGGCCATTGTAGGAGGCGTTCTCATCCTCGAGCGGATCGTTGCTGGTCCGCACTCCACGGCTGGTACTGGGTACGCCCGCGTGGATAGCGCGTTCGACTTTGATCGGTTGCGGCGGAAGCAATACGGCCCCCGAGCGCTCAGCGTGCTTCGCCGAGATGGACGGCCGAATCTTCCGCTGCTGCAGGAGGTCACCCGCGAGCCCCGGCAACTTCGGGATGCCGGCGAACAGTTCATCCCTGTCGCAAGCATCGTGGGGTCGGTTGACGGCGCATCTCAGCTGTTCGACCGGAACTTCCGGCCGGTCAGTGATCGCGCTCGCGCCCGCCTGGGCAGCGTACTGGTCGCCATGCGCCGGGGTGAGCCACTCCCGCCCATCGAGGTGTGGGCATGGCACGGCAAGTATTACGTTCTCGACGGCCATCATCGAGTCGCAGCAGCCCGGGCCCTGGGCAGCGACTACATCAGCGCTCATGTCATCGAATTGGTTGAGCAGTCTCCTTACGGCGCCTGAGGTGTGAATCCCCTCTCTCTCAGCTATGCGTTCGCTCGGAAATGGCTGGACGCGGACCCCCTACCAGTGCTCCGTCTCCACCCGCTCCTGAGTCTGATCGTGGCCCGATCACAAGGTCTTTGGGTGCAGGCTGGACGCAACTCCCGACCTAGTTGAGCTCCGCCCGGCCCCAGGTCCCGTAGTGTTTCTGGGATGTGGTGCCCGGAAGATATCCGTCCTGTGCGGCCGGGCCCATCCGCCGAAGCCGAGTCTCGCTACTGTGCCAAGCACGTGACCGACCAACCGGTCGGCTCACAGAACCCCGAGGGTGCATGAACCCGGGACGCTTCAGTCAGACTTCCTGGCGGGATCGTCGCGGCGTACGGTTCACGCATTAGCCAGGAGGTAGCCATGAGGGAGTCCTGGGAGATTCTGACTGCGGGGCCACCGGATGCGGCGCGATCGGTTCTGCTCTTGCCGGGCGGGGCCATGGCGGCTCGGTCGTTCAACCTTGTGATGGCTGAGCCGACAGTTTCTCCTCTTCGCTTGGTCGCCACAACCCTGCCGGGCATGGCCGGCGCGCCGCTCTCCGAGGACGTGTCCATACCGGGACTCGCGCGTCGCGCTGGCGAGCTGGCCAAGCAGAATGGTTGCGACGTGGTCGTGGGCTTTTCGCACGGCGCCACGGTGGCCCTGGACATGGTGCTATCCGGGCACTTCCACGGCCCAGTGGTGCTTCTCGGGATAAGCCTGACGACTCCGGATGAGGCCGGGTTCTTCCGCAGCGTGGTGCGGGCATCAGAGAAGGTCGGCGTGTGGCCGATGGCCATGCTGCTCCGACTAATGCCCCTGATGGCCAGGTCCGCGAAGACCACTGAGATGCACAAGCAGGAGCTTCTCGACGACATCAAGAAGAACAGGGCGAGCGATGCGGTCCGGGTGAGCAGCGCGTACCTCGACTACATCGCCGCAGACCGAGACCCCGCCGCCCGGCTCGCCGCATCGGGCAACCCGGCGTGGGTGGTCCACGCCGAGAAGGGAGACGGTGGCCTCACCGATGCCGAGCGCGCCACACTCGAGGCCGCTCCCAACGTGACCCTGGTGAAGATCCCTGGTGCGGTGTTCTTCATACCGGACGAGGCTCCGCAGCAAACCGCCGAGGTGATCGCCAGCGCCGTGGCGCAGGCGACCTGACGACTTGGCCGCCCGCCGCCTGGATGACCTACAAGAAGTCGGTCGTGGGCCTTGCAATCGGATCCGGCAACCCAGAGGGGCCTGCCCGACTTGGCAAGAGCGCGCCGCTGTCGCGGCGGAATGACACAGCCCGGTGACGCGGACGACCGCGCCATCGACAATCGGCTCGCACTGACTGCCCGATCTCAGTACCGTTCCGACGCGGTCCGCTGTGCACCCTCAGCGACGTCGAGCTCATCACCGCCGACTACGAGCCGTGGTTCAACCAGCAGGGCCTCGTGCACCGCCTCGGCCGCGTTTCCGTTCCTTTGACCGGGAGCGGAGCGAGTAAGCCCCAGGGCGGACACTGGTCATGCACCGCTCCGGGGCTCTCGTGCTCTTCGCGGCTACCGGAGCCGCCACTAGATCCCCCGATTTCGAAGTTGTGTTCTTATCTCTCCAGGATCGATTCTGTCCGAATGTCGAGAAGGCGGAGACATCGCAAACGCACGCAGATCTCTAGCCGACACTGTCTACTCAGACCACAGTGGCACGGGGGCCAGCTGGTCAACGTGTGGATGACACGCTCCTCTGCGCACACTGTCAACGCTGTGCACTCAGCACACCAGCGCAGCAATGCGAGAGGCAACATCATGTCCGCAACGCAGTTCGGCCTCGGCCTCCTCTACATCGCAGTGGCGGTGATCTGCTACGCAGCAGGCTGGTGGCAAGCCAAGACAGTCGAACGCGACCGGTGGGAAGAACGCGCCGCTGCACAAGATCAACTGGTGCAGCGGGATCAACAGGGTCAAGAGCCGGAGGTGCTCGTGCGTCGGCAACTCTTCGAGCGCAGTAGTTGATTTTCTCCGCCCTTCGTCATCCACTGTCAGAGATTGGTCTAGCCCACACCCGAGGTGGTCTAGCCCGACTCGGGCGGGGTCGAACCGGCTCCCGCCTCCGGCGGCGCCACCGACGCCGAAGAAGAAGCGCGGCGCCTGGACACGCGTCGGCTACGAACGTGGGATGAGGTCACGCAAGGGCGAGCGGTGATCCCAAACGTCCCCCGCACGCGGACACGTCAGGCTCAGGAGACTCGCGTCTACGCCGAGTACCTGGCCACTATGTCCACCGCGGAGACCATCGACTACCACGCCATCAGCCTGGTCGGACCGCGCAACCGGGTCAGCAAGCTCGAACACCCCGCGCGCGGACCCGTCCCCCAGAATTTCTTCCTGACGTGAGGCACCCATTACGCACGCGATACGCGACGCACGCTAGCGCGGGCGCACGAGGTCATAGGTCACGGACCGGCGCGGTGAGAGATCGAGCCACTGACTATCAGCCGTGCCGTGCAGCCGTGCCGGGCTAGGTCCCGAGCGACGAGTCTATGACTTTCGCCTGCGGCTTATTGGTCTCTCGATGGTCGAAACATCCCTCTGAGCACTTGGCAGCGCTCACATGTCGTCGGCTTGCCGCCGCAGTCGGTCAAGATCGCGGATAGTAATCCGGCGCCGACCGGTTGTCACCAAGCGACGCGCCCGCAACGATCTGAGTGAGCGGACGATCGATTCGCGCGACGAGGCGATCAGGCTGGCCAGTTCCTGCTGCGTCAGCGGAATGTCGATGTCAACGCCGTCGAGGGTTGGCCGCCCGTGTTCGTCGGCCAGTTCGACGAGCAGCCGTGCCAGCCGTCGCGCAGTCTCATGCGACCCAGAATCGATCCTGCGCTGATCGGCAGCCCGGAGCCGATGGATGATCGAGCGAAGTACGGCCAAGCCGGCACGCGGATGGGAGTCAAGGTAAGAACGGAACTCTTCGCCCGTCATCGCCCGAGTGTCGACGGGCTCAAGTGCAACGTTGCTAGCGGTCCGCGGGCCACCGTCGTGATCAACCGCTTCGAACTCGCCGATCAGGTCTCCTGGGTGAAGGACGCTAAGGACGATCTCATGACCGTCAGCAGTATCGATGCTGATCTTGACCCGCCCGCGGAGCAGGACGAATACGGCATCGCTGTGGCCACCCTGAACGATGATCGAGGCACCGCGCCGGAAAGCCCGTGGGCGCCCACCGGTGAGCAGATCTGATCGGTCCAGATCAGACAGCCGGTCGAGGAAGCTGCCGGGAATCGGCTTTGCGGGACGCGCCGCCGTCACGCGTTGAGCCTATCGCCCTATGAATGCGCCAGATGACTCTTTCCCGGTGGGTCACTCGTCGCTGTACGCAGGTGATCATTGGCCGACTCTGCTGTGATGGCAACCGAATTTCTTGACGACCATCCCACTGGCTCACGCCCGCCTGTGCTCCCGATGCTCGTCAGCGGGTTATTGGGCTTTCTGCTAGGGAGCGCGTCGCTGATCGCAGCAATGCCGACGACCGATTTTGCGCAGAATGCCTATCCAATCGCCGCCCCGAGCGTGGAACCGTCGAACCTCGAACGCGGCCGACATGCCGACGCGGCCAGGTTGGAAGGTTCGGCGGATCGTTGGGTAAGCGAGAACTGTGAGCTTGTTGACCCACGAAGAGGCTGAAGCGGTGGGGCGTCGCGTGGAGTTCACTACGCGCGGCCTGCCTTCTTCATCACGCGCAGCACCCCGGTCATGACTGAGCACCTCGCGCGCGGACCCGTCCCGAGAATTTCTTCCTGACGGGGGTAGGGTCCCTGCCATGCCTGCCTACGTCGTCGTTGAAACCGACGTCACTGACCCGGAGCGATACGAGCGGTACAAGGCCGCGACGCCGGCTGTGATCGCCGCGGCTGGTGGCCGCTACCTCGTCCGCGGCGGCGAGCTGACCGTCTTCGAGGGCGACTGGCAGCCATCCCGCCTGGTGATGCTTGAGTTTGAGGACTTGGCGGCCGCTAGGCGCTGGTACGAGTCGGAGGCATACCAGGAGGCGAGGAAGCTTCGCGAGGGTGCAGCCCGATTACGCGTGGTGGCCGTGCAGGGCATCGACTAGGCAAGTCGGTCACCGTCTCTCCTCGCGTGGCCCTCTTTCCACCAGAATCGTAGACATGTTCTAATCAGATACGGCTCTCAGCGACACCGATCTACAGCAGCATGCCGAAGCAGATCGCCGGGAAGTCGATCCGCCGAACCGGGTGGAGACGGCCGCGTGGTCGGCAGGAGGCCAGCTTGATTGGTGGGTCAAAGAGCGTCAGCAATGGCCCGGCCGGGTACGCGGTGCAGTCGGCCGTCAACGGTGGATCAGAGCTGTTGATCTTCGTCCCGCGAGCGGCTCATAGCCATGACTGCTAGTCGTCATTCGTCGCTGGCGCCGGGCGGGGCCCATTCCGCTGGCCGTCCTTATTGAGACTTGGCTCGGGAAGATCACTCGATATAGGGCAGCATCGCTGTATTGACCAGAGCAACTAGCGCCTCCGGCTCAAGCTCGTACGTGTCATCGGGCCGCGACTGGATAGCGACTACAAGGCGCAGTTCGGGCACCACTAGCACCAGTTGGGCCGAGCTGCCCATCGCTGCGAAGGCGGGATGGGCCCCGGCGTCGACGTCCCACCAGAGTCGGCCGTACCGGGCAAGCTCGATCCGGGTTGTGGCCTTCTGCACCCATGCCTCCGGTACCAGCTGCTGCCCGTTCCAACGGCCTCCGTCGAGGAAGAGTTGTCCAAAGTTGGCCATGTCGCTGGCGCGGAGGCGGATCCCGAACGCGCCATAGAAACGGCCACGTTTGTCGGTCGCCCAGCCGAACCCAGCCTCCACGAAACGGTTGGTAGGCGGGGCCTGCCACTCGTAACCCGTGTAGGCAGGCTGGGTGTCCACGCCCAGCGGATCGAACAGCTTCTGCCGGGCGTAATCCAGCCGGGAGCGGGGATGGTCGCCGTCGTGACGACGTAGGGCCTCGCTAAGCACCGCCGCCAACACATTCGCGGCCCGGTTGGAGTAGTGCCACTCGGTTCCCGGCTCTACATCGGTGCCGTGCCGGAAATTTCGGCGACGTAGTCCTTGGCCTTTAGCTCCCGGTCATGTGTTTTGACATCGTCCTCGCCAATCCCCGAGGTCATGGTCAGCAGCTGCTCAACGGTGATGGAGGTAACGTCCTTCGACATCAAATGCCGGTACTGCGGCAGCATCGGGCCAGCTTCTGATCAACACTGGTGAGGATCCCCTCCGACAGGGCGATGCCCACCAGCGCTGACAAGATGGATTTCGTCACCGACCAGACGTGCTGATAACTCTGATAGTCGAAGTTCCAGTACTGCTCAAGTTCGCTCCATCCACCCGCACGATCACCGACTGGACATTGCGCAAAGCCGCGGGACCGTGTCCAAGCTGATCCTCCACCGAGCGCCGCAGCCCATCCCGATCCACCGATCGCGACAAAGTCTGCGACGGCATGGGAGACATTGACGGCGTCGCGCACCCAGCCAGCACTGCCAAAAAAGCACAACAGTCGTGGCGATGCGCCAAATACCAGAAAACGCACTCATCGGACGACCCGGCATCAGTATTGCAGGAAGACCTCATTTCAGTCCTGGCTCTCCTGTGGTGGCTGTAATGACGCTGCCCGGCGGAGTAGGCCCAGGGCCGGACCCTGCGCCAGATCGGTGCCGAGCTGGGCGTCACGGCGACCACGGTGAGCGTCTCCGTTGTTGTTTCCGACATCGAAGATCTGATGCAAAAATCCCCGGACCGCCGACATTGCCCCATACCGTCATCGCTCGTCGTGGTGTGGCTGGCGCGTAATGGAGGATCCCAGCCGCGAAACATGGTCGAATGTGTACGCATGCTGAGCGGGGTCGTCTACGCCAAGGATCTTCGCAGGTCCGACCTGGGGCGCATCGTCAGCACCAACCCACACTGGAGGCAGTCAGATGTTCAACGACAACGGGTCGTTCCTGCTGGCATTGTTCGAGTTCTTCATCTTCTTCGCATGGATCATGTGCGTGTTCTATGTCTTCGCGGACATCTTCCGTAGCCACGACATGGGCGGTGGGGCGAAGACGATCTGGTGCCTGTTTGTCATTTTCGTGCCATTCCTCGGCGTCTTGGTCTACCTCATCGCCCGCGGCGGCGGCATGACGGAGCGTGCGATGGAGCAGCAGCAGGAGATGCGGCGACAGCAGGATGAGTATGTGCGTTCAGTTGCCGCCACGAGCGGTGGCGGCTCGAGCGCCGATCAGATCGCGTCGGCCAAACAGCTCCTCGACGCCGGAACGATCACCCAGGCCGAGTTTGACCAGCTGAAGGCGAAGGCTCTCGCATGAGGCTGTGTCGGTGAGCCGACTTGTCGATGATGCGCACGTCGTGGCCACTCGAACGGCCGCGTTCTTAACCCAGGCGTGGAACTCGCCATCGGTCGAGGGCGTCCACGCCCCACGAGACCTGCGAGTCGGCCAGAAGATCACCGATCCGATGTGAAGGGCCGGAGCTTGTGGCGTTGGCTGCCTCGAAGACTAGGCAGGGAGCACGCAGCGAAATCCGAGATGACTGGTTGTGCTGCGTACGCCATGACCTTGTCGAGCCGCAGGTCGGTAGCGATGGCAGTACGAAGGTGCGCACAAGTGCGAACCGCCCTTGATAACTCGCCGGTCCTGTTCGCCGATGTTTTCTGTGCCAGGCGTACAGCACGCATGAATCGGCGCGTCGCCCGTCGTCGTGTGGTCGGCCGCCCACGGAGTGGTCGTCCACTCCCAGACATTGCCGGCGACGTCGTAGAGGCCGTACCCGTTTGGCGCAAACCGCTTCACCGGCGATGTCCGGTCAAAGCCGTGGGGCCGAAGGTTCTCCCACGGGAATCGGCCGTGCCAGGTGTTGGCCATGATGCGACCTTTAGGCATGAAGTCCCCGCCCCAGGCATAGGTAGCGCCGTCCAACCCGCCACGGGCCGCGTATTCCCACTGGGACTCGGTCGGCAGCACTTTTCCGATCCAGACTGCGTACGCGGCTGCATCCTCATAACCCACATGCAGGACCGGATGCAGATCCCGCCCATCAAGTGTGCTGTCGGGTCCGTAGGGGTGACGCCAATTTGTTCCTGGAACCCATGCCCACCACCGGGTCCAGTCCTCAAGCGGGATGGGTCCGTTCGAGCCAACGAAGACTAGCCAGCTTGCCCTGTCGGCGCGCCCGTTCCGGGCTGAAAATGGTGCTGCGGCCGTCCGGTAACGCCGTGGTTCTATGGTTCTTCGAGGCCGTGGACTAGCCGGGCGGGAGCTGCGTGAAGGGCCCTTCACTGTTGCCCCGGGTACGGGAGCACGAGGATTAGATTCGCTGGTCTGCCCGGCAGCTCCCCGGGCGGTCGCTGTCGGAGATGACCCGCCGAGATGGCGGTGACAGTGAAGCGGGGTGAGCAGAGGTGTTCGTCGAATCCGATGACGACGAGCAGATCATCGAGCGGGTCGCAGCACTGGACATCGGCAAAGCCGAGATCGTGTGCTGCATCCGTCTCCCAGCCACAGACGGCCGCAAGCGACGGGTGCAGGAGGTGTCGACGCACTCGACGATGGTCCCGTCGCTTTGCGAGCTGGCGAACCGGCTGGTCGAGCTCGGTGTGCAGCGGGTGGTGATGGAGGCAACCAGCGATTACTGGCGGCCGCCGTTTTACCTGTTCGAGGCCCACGGGCTGGATCCGTGGCTGGTCAACGCCAAGGACGTCAAGCACTTGCCCGGCCGGCCGAAGACCGACCGGCTTGATGCGGTGTGGTTGTGCAAGGTCGCCGAGCGGCAGATGCTGCGGCCCAGCTTCGTCCCGCCGGCCGACATTCGCCGGCTGCGGGACCTGACACGGTATCGGGCTGATCTGGTCGGGGTCCGTACCGCGGAGAAGAACCGGGTCGAGAAACTGCTCGAGGACGCCTGCATCAAGCTGTCGGTCGTTGCCTCCGACATCTTCGGCGTCTCCGGCCGAGCGATGATAGCGGCACTCATCGCCGGCCAACGCGACCCCCAAGTGCTGGCCGCGATGGCCCGGGCCCGAATGCGGGTCAAGATCCCGCGATTGGAGGAAGCCTTCGCGGGCCTGCCGCTGGGCACCTTCGACGACCATCACCGGTTCTTGCTGTCACGGATGCTGGCCCGGATCGATGCGGTGAGCGCCGACATTGCCGCGGTCGAGGCCGAGATCGGGGACCACCTGGCCCCTTTCGCTGACGCGGTCGCCCGGCTTGATGAGATCCCCGGGGTCGGGCCGGATGTGGCCGCGGTCATCATCGCCGAGATCGGCTTGGACATGAGCCGGTTCCCCACCCCCGGGCACCTGGCGTCGTGGGCGAAGTTCGCACCGGGGATCAACTCCTCAGCCGGCAAAACCAAGGGCAACGGCTCGACCGGACACGGGGACCGCTACCTCGCCCGCGTCCTGGGCGAAGCCGCGGTCAATGCCGGCCGGACCGACACCTTCCTCGGCGCCCGCTACCGACGCCTCACCCGACGACGAGGAAAGAAGAAAGCCATCGTCGCCGTCGGCAGATCGATCCTGGTGATCATCTGGCACCTCCTCGCCGACCCCGACACTCGCTTCCACGAGCTCGGCGCCGACCACTACGACCGCCACGCCAACACCCTCGCCAAGCGACGCAACCACATCCGCCAACTCGAAGCCCTCGGCTACAAGGTCACCCTCGAACCCGCAGCCTGAGCGTCCCTCGACGCCCAGGTATCTGCCTGGTTACGTCCATTTTCGGATTAGAGAGCCGGGCACCAAATCAGCCGCTGCTGAATTAGGTTCTGTTCTGTGACGAAGTGGATTCAAGCAACGCTCGCCCGAGCCAGGCTGTCGCCCTGGCAAGGTACATGCACCAACCTAAATCGGGTGCGTGTAATAGCTCATCGCCCAGGCTGTTTATGACGGGTTCGCTTGCTCACTTGGCGATGCTTGTGGAACTCTCAGCAAGTGTGGGGCCTCACCAGGACCGACCAGGAGTGGTCGGCAGTGCTTGAGGCCGCAGTGACGGCACCCTCCCGCGACGATCTGGAGCACGGCACCAACGCTGCGTACGTGGACGGCTGCGTTCGCAGTGATTGCCGGGAGCACCAGCAGCGGCGGATGGGCAGGCGTTAATTTCGCACGGCGAACGGTGACGTTGGTCGCCGCGGGATGTTGATCATGGCTGGCGTCGGCAACGGACGCACCAACCTCGACGCGACCGTCAAAGGTGGAAACCTCAAATCGAGCCCCCCAATTGACCGGGGCGCCCTCAGCCGTTGACCGTGTCTGATTTGCGGTGCTTAGGTGGAGAGCAGAGACGACGCTATTGGCAAGCGCCGCTGAGTTTGAGGGGTGTGGGTATGAAGTACGTTGTGGCTTGGGAGGTTCGCCCGAACGTCTCAGAGGATGAGTTTGCCCGATCCTTGCAGATCTTCGAAAGGTGGTCACCCGCAGAGGGCAATAACTACTTGGAGTTTCTCTCGAGGGTCGACGACAATGGTGGCTTCGCCGTCGTTGAGACAGACGATGTCACGTTGGTCGCGCGCGACGTAGCATCATTCAGCATTTTCTTCGACTTTAAGGTCTATCCCGTCTTGGAGATTCGCGAGTCGGCCCGGATCGCCGCCGAGGCGATCGAGTTCCGTCGCAGCGTGGGCTAGAGGGTGGTCGAGCGGATTCTTTTAGTCTGAAAATGGCTTCCTGACCCAAGAGGAATCCTACGAATTGGAGCGTTGGACGAGGGCCGGTTATGAGCGGGGGATGAGGTCACGCAAGGGGAGCGGTCAGGTCGCTAACGATGACGGAGACGACACCGCCCGATGGTCTGGTCCACGATGGGTCGCGGGATATCGTGCTGAACCGCATTGGACGCTGCCAGTCAAGCTGAGAAACTTATCGATCTGGACCGTTGCCTCAAGGCGATCACCACAATTTCATGAGTCCGGAAGCAGGCCAAGTTGTCCGAGAAACTCCATTTGGTCGAGGTACAGGCGATGTGAAGTGATCTGGCCATCTTCGACAGTGGCGACGTCGCAGCTTCGCACCCTGATTTGCTTTCCGGTTGCCGGAATAGTCTCACCCGTTGGCATGGGCAACGGTGCGGAATTGGCTCCGGTGGCATACCCCTCGTCGATTGCCACGTTTCCCGACTCGTGCTTTGGCCTCGTACTCGTATCGGAGGTCAGGAAATGGATCCGCCAACTGACGCAGATACTCGGCGATCGCCTCGCGGCCGATGATCTCACCTTGGTCAGGCGTCACGGCAACGGCGTCCTCGGCATAGCACTCAGCTGCGGCCTTGAAATCCTTCCTTTCGAACGCTGCCGCGTTGAGTCGCTCCATGACCTCGCGTGCCTCACCCATGGCGTCCTCCCTCCTTTGATTACATGATCGCTGGGGTCCTTTGGGCGATTGCGCAGATCGTCCCGCCCTCGCTGTGCCTCCTATACGTCTAACTATTTGGATCCCGAGGCGTCCATGGCCCTCTGACGCTCGGCAATGGCCGCAGCCATCGATGCGAAATCGGGAGGATCAACCGAAGGTCTGGCTATGGGCTTGACTTTGAAACCTACGGAGCCAGCACGCCGCAAACGCTCAGCACCTTGCCTTGCGAGTCCGCCAGCCTGAGTCCGTCCACATCCTCGACGAAGGTTTGGTTGCCCGTTATGTAGAGAATCCCGATTCCCGGGCCGAGGATAAGGTTGTGGCCAGTGAAGCGGAGGGTGACTCCGACATCGGTCGGTCTCACGCTAAGTGCACCGGCAATGACATAGGTAACGCTGATGTCGGTCTCAAGGTTCGTGAGGGTAACGCGTTCATTGGGGAACACCGTGGTGAGCCCGATCTGCTTGACCTTGCCGCTGCGTGTTGCGTGCACCTCGAACCCGCACGCGGTCAGCGTTACCCCTGCTAGGACAGTGGACACTGGCTCCGGCGGTGCAGCCACGGCCGGCGTGATCGACAGGGCTGCCGCCGCAAGCCCCAGAACTGCGGTATTGAGAGAGCGGTTCACAATTACCCCCAAGCCGTAGCTCCACGATGTGGCCAAGACAGTAGCAGTACCTTTTTCCGCGGTCTCCCAGGTAACGGATCGTGCGGCCATGGTCTGCTTACCAGATTTCGTGACCATAATGGGCTCCGTCAGTGCGCAGGCAGGGGCGGGCCGTCCCAGCCAACATTGGGCTTCCGACGAACCGCCGATCGATGCGGGCGCCGATAGGTGTCCAGCAGTTCACGCAACGCACTGACCGCGGATAATACCGATTTGGAGTCCAGTCCGCCCTTCTCATCACCGGCGGTCTGGGTGGTGCTGCCTGCAAGCACCTCCAGCCCCAGCAACATGGCTCGACCGCTCAGGCTCTGTTTACTGCTTCGGGAAGCGGGATCTTCTTGCTGCTTTCAAGGAGGAACCACACAAACGGCAGCAGCAGTACAAGTTTTAGCAGCGGTGATACTCCACCTGAACCGAAATACCGCACGCCGTAGCTGTAGATTTCCGAACCAATGGCCAGAGCCATGGCGCCAATCCCGAACAACTTCACCTTGCCACGGCTTATCAATAGCACTGAAGCGGCACACCACACCAAGAAAACATCGACTGACAATGTTTCGACCCGTTGCCCGAGGATTTGAAACGCCAGGTACGTGAGCCAATCGTTGTGCATCAGCTGACTGATGCCTTGCAACAGAAATGTGGCCCCTAAAGCGCCGATCGATAGACAGCCGACCCAAGGCAGCCATCGCGGTGGCTCGAAATCGAACACGGCGAACGCTGTGAGCAGACACCCGACCCCAAGCACAAGATGTAGCACGATTTCGGCACCACCGCCAACAATGAGTTGAAACAGAAGGGCCACCGGAACGGCCAGTAAACACACGCCGGCAGCCAATACCCCGCGTAGCGATCGCACGGTTAAGGATCCACCGTGCGTTCGACTCTCGCAACTCCAGGCCACCGTGCCGGACGCTATCGACGCCGACCTTTCCGCCGAGCTAGCAACCGCCTTCGGCCTCCGATAGGCCATTGTCGTCGACACGCCCGACGAGCCTGTGTCGACCTTGCGGGACGGCCTCGGCGGGGTTGCCGCAAACCTGCTCGCCGAACTCGTGCAGGAAGACGATGTCGTCGGCATCGCCTGCGGTCGCACCGTCAACGCAATGACCGCCGCTCTCAGCGACATCAAACGCTGCTCCATCGTGCCGATGACCTGAGCACTCTCCAGCGCCGAGGTCAACGACAATGCGATCGAACTCGTCCGACGGATGTCGCAAATCTCGGGCGCCACCCACCCGATCTACGCCCGGCTCATGCTCGACGACCCCGGCCGCTGCCCAATCACTCCGCAGCCAAGCCAAGGTCGCCGTGCAGGACCCCGAGGACATTGAGTTCTGCTTGGCTTGACTCGCAGGTGGCGCCCTTGGTTCAGGCGGTTGTCAGGACGGCTCGACCAGGTAGACGCGGCGCCTTTCCGATAGTCCCTTCAGCTCGCGCGGACCGCGATCAGTGAAGCCGATCGGCGAGCCTGCCAGGACCTCTCGGGTCGCCCATGAGGCGTAGACCTGGCCCGGCTCAGCCAGGTCTACGATCCGCGCCGCAATATGGATCGCCGCGCCACGGACGTTACCGCCCTCCAGCTCGATCTCACCGGTATGGACCGCGGCCCGGACCTCGAGGCCGATGCCAGACACCACCCGACCGATCTCCTGAGCGGCGTGGATGGCTCGCTCAGCGCCGTCGAACACGGCTACGAATCCGTCGCCGGTCGTCGTGACCTCGCGGCCCCGAAATCGGTCGAGTACGGCCCTCACCGCCTGGTCGTGCCGGGCCAGCAGGTCGCGCCACCGGCCATCGCCGAGCTCGACGGCACGGGCGGTGGAGTCCACGATGTCGGTCACCAGAAGCGTCGCCACCACTCGGTCGAAACCACCACCCTCCGTACGCGCGAACGCCGTACTCGGCTGCCAGTCGATCGTGATCCACGGCTCCTCACCCACAACCCACGAGTCATGCCCGGGCGGAACCTCATAGAACTGACCGGCCTCGACCAACAGCTCGGCACCCTCACGCATCCGGATCCGGGCGCTGCCGGAGACGCATAGGCCGATGTGGTGGTACTCGCACAGCTCGGTTTGCGCGATCGGCTTGATCGACTCGCTCCAGCGCCAGCCGGGCTGGAGGACCGAGCGACCGATACGGATCTCGCCCATGTCGTAGGTCTCGAGGCGGCCGTAGGGGATCTCGCGGACATCGTCCGGCTCGCCGAAGGGCCGCCGCTGAAGCTTCACCATCGGCACCGCACAATAGCGCCTTCACCTCGGCTTACGACGCCCGGGCCACGGCCAGAGGGGTCCGCGGCGGTTTTTGTGTCTGGAGCCGTTATCGGAACGCCCGGACGTCAAGCCGCCTCGCTTGAAGAAGGCTTCCGGCGGTGGTCGCGGGCAGGACAGCGAGTGCGGCGCTGCCGTGGTCGCCGAGGGACATCTCGACCGGACTGGTTCGCGGCCGCTGGTCCGACGCTGTGCGCGGCGTGACCGCCCAACCAGCCGCACCGTCCCCGCGCAAGTGTGCTCACCGGTGCTAACTGCGCGGCTGGCTAAGGGCTCTTCTTGCTCTCAGGTGGTGCATCCTGACCCATGTAGATAACGTTTTCCACGCTGTTGTATGTGTACCGCTCACCTGCCTTCAAGGCGGCGGCGTGCGTCTCGCAGACCAGGGCCTCGGCGAGTCCCCAGTCAACCTCATCGATTACGAAGTTTCGCTTGGCCGGCTCCTGGCACCGGAGAACCTGGCACTGCAGCACCTACTCAGTATTCCGTAGTGCAACCCATCGACGGACTTGTGTCGAATTCTCTGTGCGTTGTGATAACCCACAAGCAGTTCGAAGCGAGACGCTGTCGACCTGCTGCGCGGCAACGCCGTCAGGCACGACACGAGGGCTCATATCTCACTTCCACCCTGCCGTCACGCAGCTTGACGGGTTACGCCAAGAAGCGCCGGCCAAATGACCGACGCTTCTTTCAAAGGGTGAAGCTGAAACTCACAAAGCGCGGACCCTGTCAGCTTGGGGACCCTTCGGGCCCTGCGTGGTGTCGAACTCGACCCGCTGCCCCTCCTCGAGCGAGCGGTAGCCACTCGACTCGATCGCGCTGTAGTGCACGAACACGTCCGCGCCGCCACCATCGACGGCAATGAAGCCGAAACCCTTCTCCCCGTTGAACCACTTGACGGTTCCTTGTGCCATGAAACATCTCCTAGCATCTCGACGTCGCACCTTGCGACTGTCGGACTGCTGTCGGACGACAGAGCTAACCCCCGCCCACGCAAAATCTCAGGGGCGTAGCACTTACCACGGCTCAAGAATTGCAACAGCCGGCCCAGTTTGCCACACGCCTAGTAATTTCCGCCAGAACGCCGAACGAACGATCACCGCCGCTGCAGACCAATGACTCTCGATCGAGGGTTTCGACTTCATGCTTGACCGTTGTATCCCGTTAGCTACTTGTTCGCCTTTTTCACTGCCGTAGACCAACTCAGGCGTCCTTGTTAGCGGGAGCTGGAGCGGCGGGCCGCTAATCATCCAGGCTGCCCATTGTCAAATTGACGATCGTTCCGGTCATTCCGCTCGCCTTGTCGGAAGCCATGAAGACCGCCACGTCTGCCATCTCCGCGGGTGTCATAAGCCGTCGCGCGTGGTTCCTGCTTGCGAGGAACTCTTGCCACTGTTCCCAGCTCATGCCCGAGGCCTTGGCGCGAGGCTCGAAGGCTTCCTTGATGGTGGATGTCTCCGGCATGGCCTGTGGTCGCAGACCGACCACCCGAACGCCGTGAGGTGCGAGCTCGGCGGATAGATCTCGAGTGAGTGCCTCCATGGCCGCCATCGCCGGACCGTAGCCTCCTACCAAAGGGATACCCGTCCGCGAGTGGAGTGCGGTGACTCTCATGATCACCCCCGATTTATTCGGAACCATGTGCCTTGCGGCCAGGCGTGCTGTCAGAAAATACGATCTCGCGTAGCTCGCGATCGGTAGGCAGAACTGCTCGACATCCATCTCGACCAAAGGCACACCCAGGATCTTCGTATCCGGGATTCCGACCGCATTGAACGAGATGTCGACGCGTCCCGCCTTCTCGATCACCGACCGTAGATGCTTGTCCACCGCCTGCTCGTCGAGAGCGTCCACCGCCGCCGCCTCGGCGGTTCCGCCGGCGGAACCGACGTCGTTGGCCACAATTTCGACGGGTGACAGGTAGCGCCCGGTGAGAAAAAGGCGGGCCCCTTCAGAGGCAAAGGCGCATGCGACAGCGCTGCCGATCGCGCCACCCGCTCCGTAGATCACCGCAACCTTGTCCTTGAGCATCATCTTGGGTTCCCTTTCTGCATATGAGCTGTCGATGATGCAGACACCGCAACTTAGCGAAAGTTGGCGCCCACTAACCGCCCAGTTCTCCCCTCGGCCGGTGTCTATACAGAATGGAAGTGCGACACGGCCCGGGCGAGGAGCTGCGAGCGTCGGCAATCGCGCGCCGCCGAGCGAAGGAGGAGCGAGCCGACATGCTTTTCGTCGGCGAGCGAGGACGACGCGGGCGGATTCAACGCGCGATGCGTGAGGAGCTCAAAAGGGGGTTAGGTAAGAGTGGAGCCGGTGACAGCCGATCTGATCTCAAGGGCGCAGGCCGGGGACGGCGAGGCGTTCCAAGCACTGACCGAGTCGTACCGCCGAGAGCTACAGGTGCACTGCTACCGGATGCTCGGGTCCGTACAGGACGCCGAGGACGCCCTCCAGGACACGCTGCTGGCCGCCTGGCAAGGCCTCGGAGGGTTCGAGGGCCGAGCCTCGATCCGCACGTGGCTGTACCGCATCGCCACCACCCGGTGCCTCAACGCGCTTCGCTCAGCCAGCCGACGCCCCGCCAAGGAGTGGGACATGCCAAGAGTTGAACCGCCCGAACCGACCCGGGTCGGCGAACTCGTCTGGCTCGAGCCATATCCCGACGCCCTCCTCGATGGGGCGATCAACGTACCGCTCAGCCCCGAGGCCCGCTATGAGCAGACCGAATCCATCTCCCTGGCCTTTGTAACCGCTCTTCAGACCCTGCCGCCTCGCCAGCTCGCCGTCCTCATATTGCGCGACGTCGTCGGATTCCACGCGAACGAGGTCGCCGACATGCTCGACTCAACCGCGGAAGCGGTCAACAGCGCCCTCAAGCGGGCCCGCGCCAGCCTGCAGCGCCGCCGGCCGTCGACCGACGAGCACGGGCCGCCTCCCGCTCCCGACTCACCATCCGAGCAGGTGATCGTATCGAAGTTCGCCTCCGCCTACGAGTCCGGGGATATCGACGCGCTGGTCGCCTTGCTCACCGACGATGTCTTCCTCTCCATGCCACCAATTCCCCTCGAATACCAAGGCCGCGACATCGTGGCCCGCCTCTTCGCCAGCATCTTCAGCTCGGGCCGAAGGGTCGACCTGGTCCCGACGCGAGCCAACGGCCAACCGGCGTTCGGGGCCTACCTGCGCGCCACCACCGGCATCCGCCACGGGACCGGCCTGTTCGTCCTCACCCTCACCGGCGACCGGATCTGCGCCTTCACCCGCTTCGACAACAGCGTGCTCCCATGGTTCGGGCTGCCGCGATCACTCCCAAGCCGATAGCCAGCTTCCGAGCCGCACCACCATGGTCATTTCCGGGCGGCCTCAGTGGTCGAGGTCGGGACGCATCCGGAAGTCGTACTGGTACGGCAGCGGCTGGTCGCCGAACGCCTCGCGCCACAGCTCTCCCAGCGTCTCGCCCTCCCGAAGATCGGGGACCTCTATTCCGGCCTCTAGGAGGGCACGAGCCGTGGCCGCTTGCCCGTCGGCCAGCAGGGCGCGCGCCCGCTGCAGCACCAGCCGGCCGTGCACAGCAATGTGGTCCGGCGCCGCATCGATCATCGTCAGGCAGGCGGCGGGTCGACCCGCGGCCAACAGTTGATCGGTGGCCTCGACCAGCAGCGGAAGGCAGGTCGGCGCTTGGGCGACGGCCCGGGCGTACAGTTCTGCAGCACTCCCCTGGTCGCCAGAGCAAGCGGCGAGCAGTGCCAGACCGCGGGCTGCCCACGGCGTCGAGGTGAGTTGCTCGGAGCGTAGGTAGCTGAGGCGCGCCTCCTCGAAGTCTCCGCGAGCATGAGACCGAATGGCGTTCATCAGTCGGATCCACCAGCCGTCGGCTGCGCGACTGAACGCCGCTTCCCAGCGGTCGGTGATTGGTGGGATCAAGACATCCGACCCTGCGGAGTCTTGGTCGACGTTGCCAGTACGAGCCAGCGTGACGAGGTGGCGGAAGCCGTCGGGAGAGCGGCTGTCCGAACGGGGTGCCCGACAGGCTGTCAGAATCCTCACCGCGTAGGACGAGTTCAGCCTCGCCGGCGCCAGAGCCGGCCGTCAGCTGCCGCGGCGTCTCATCGGCCACCTCGGCTCGCCACCAGCGGTGCCATTCGTCGAGCTCCTGGTCGGGAATTGCCCCGGCTGCCAGCTCGGCGATCTCGGCCAGTGCGTCTGGCCAATAACCGTGTACCGCCGCCGGCACCGCTTCGATTGACGCGTAGGCCTCCGCCCAACTGATCTCTGCGCTCGCCTCCAACCGCAGGTGCTCGAGCTGGGTCGTGGCCAGACCGGCCTGGATCTCGAGGTAGCGAGACCCTGGCCCGCACAGCCACTCCTGCCAGTGCCGGCCGCCAGCGGCCGTGCCCCAACAGAACAGCTTGCGGCCGCGCAATCCAGCAGTGGAAGTCTGGATGAGCGCGCGGCCGTCGGCTTGCACGGCGGCGATCCACGGCCGCTGCTCGGGAGGCACCTCGAAGAAGTAATCCGCGGCTCGCAGCGCTGGAAGCGGGTAGCTGATATCGCTGGCCGGATCATCGGCGGCGAAGGGGATGCCAACGCGCGCGATGGATCCGTCATACCCAGTCCGCCACGCACGAGCTGCCGGCGCCAAAACTCGCACACCCGATTCCTCCGGAACGGCGATGTTCGTCCACCAATAGAGCGGCTTGGGCACTGAATCGGGATTGCGGACGCGGACGAAAGC
Organism: uncultured Actinomycetota bacterium; assembly: GCA_963836855.1. GTDB lineage: Bacteria > Actinomycetota > Actinomycetes > Propionibacteriales > Propionibacteriaceae > Microlunatus. Next base: position 28,799 of record CAWILN010000045.1, read on the forward strand.
GAGCAGCAATGGACGGTCCGCTGGCATCAGCAAGTCGACCGAGAACACGAGATCTCGGGTGCGTTCCCACTCCCAGATACGCAGCGCGGCTCCACGGTTGGACGGCACACTGCCCGCGAACACCTGTCGACTCGTTGTGGCCGAGTGGCCGGTGGAGCCAAGGTTCCACTCGATGCCGCCGGCGAACCAGGCGTCGGTGAGCGCGAAGTTGGCAAACTGCAGACGCCGGTTGGTGAACAACAGATCCCGGTCGGCCACCAAGTCGCGCAGCGACCAGAGTCGGCCCCCCAAGCCCGGAAGCACCAGTGCCTCCAGCCGACCATTCGCCAGCCGAAGCGCGGGGATGTCCCGCGGCCGCACATCCCGTGAATAGCCGTTCTGCAACGGATACGGCAGGGGATTGGCCAGCTGGCCGTACGCGATGCGCTCGCGCATCTCGGGCGGAAGGTCGGGAGAAGACGAAGGGTCAGGAAGCCGCTGCAACCCGCTGAACGGCGGCAACGGCGACTCCGGGCCGAGATCGGCCGCGAGCAGCCGTAGCGGGGTCAGGCTCACCACTCCTCCGGGCATACTTTCGACACTAGCCAAACGTCGATGAATCGACCAAATACTGATCAGCCGTGATATTCAATCTGCCTGGCTGATCGTGACATGCCGGCCTGTCAGCCACTTCGAGCCGCATTCGAAATCCATCTGCAGGCCTGAAAACCTATGCCAGATGCTTGCCAAGATCTTTATGAAGATCTGCCGCATGACTACTCGTAAGGTGCCGAAGCTGCAGCTCAAGCGGTCACCTCTCCACGGTTCTAATGCCAGTGTATTGCCGCCGCTTCTCCGGCGATGGCAATTCCGGACCGAGTCATCCTCACGGAATGAGATCATCTTCCTTTGACACTGCCTCGAATTACCGCCCGCGATAAATTCCATTGGCCAATGAGTTACGTCGCGCCATGATCTGGCACTCGAAGGTCTTGGTATCTTTGGCGATCTCCCCGTGGCCTGCTCAACCAGAGAAATTCGATCACCTGCCGCGATGATCCTCACCGAGAAACGATGTGAATTTGCGCTGAGTGCCAAGACGCATTGATTGCTGGCTTTGGTTGTGCACTTCGCAACTTTCTTGCATTACCTCAGGAGATTGTCTAGATGGACAGCTTCGGACGTAGATGCCATGTTCGTCCTATGCGCTAAGTTCACCCAGGACCCGCGTTCCCCGCAACGAATTTACGTGAGCGGCCCGCCACGCACGCGACATACCTCTATATAGGACATGCGTTCGATACTGCAGATGCCTAAGGCACTGCGCTCAGCTCGTATGCCGCGGCCCGGTTTGCGGGCTTACATACTGAGGGCGCGCTCAGAAGTAATTAGACGGGAGCTCGTGAAATATTAAGCAGCCGGGGCGTCGCCATCGACCGCAGTCAGTGTTGCCGGGCCGGATACGCCGCTGACCATCCGCGCGGCCAGTACGGCGGCCGGAGAGCCGTCAAGGACGATCCCCTCCTGCTTGAACGCGTGAGCCAACTGAGCCGGTTCGGTCAGGTTGGAGGTCGAGACATTGAGCGCCAAGAGTTCGACGCCCAAGTTACTCGCGCGCTGCTGCAGTGATTCGCTGGCCAGTATGCGATCTGAGATGTCATCGTCGCTGAGAGTTGTCTGCATGACGAGGGCCCGAACCACCGCAGCACAACTATTGACTAATGAACCTTTGTAGTCGGCGATACCAACCAGAGCCTTTTCCAGGTCGACGACTCGGAAATTGATCTGGGAGGCAAATTCACGCAGGGGCTGCAGTCGGATCATCGGCGGCAACGGCACGAATTGCTCGGTTACCAACTCGACCATGACGTTGTGCACGAAAGGAATGCCGATAACCAGGCCAGGACCAACCACTTTGGCATCACCGCGGCGGTAGATTGTATAGCCCGAGCGGTCGTAGATCTCCCGGCGGTAATGGATGACCTTGTTGAAGCGGGTCCGTAGCGCCTTGCTGCCCGAGGGCACTTTATGCATGCCTTTGAGGACGAACAGCACCGCGAGGGCAATCAGCCCCAGCGCTCGCAAGAGCGTGGCCCACCACGGATCATTGTCTCGGAACCAAAGGTACTCGAGGACACCGTTCACGGGCATAGCGATCACTCCTGCTCGTGTGGTGGCATCACTACCTGACGGAAGTGAACCACTGGCTGTACTTTATTTCCATAACCTGTAGCTGTAAACCTTTTGGCTTCAGCCGAACATCGGCGGCACTCCACCACCTCGGCCTCGAGTTCTTCTGTTTGAGCTTTTTGGCCGGCGGTGCTAGGCCGTTGAAAGCTCAAACGCAGAGAGTCAGAACCAGTAGGGCGCCTGTGAGGCTGCTTCTCGGCTCCGGTCGGTCCTCTACATCTGCTCTGACGGACCGGCAGGCGTGACTTGATAGGGCGCGCGCTCGGTGAACGGCTGCGTCATCACGCTCGTCGCAGTCAGCAACCTCTTTGGCGACTGAACACCACTTCGGCACAAGTGCGGTCGCGGTGTGGGTGGGATCGAAGGTGACATGACGCGCGGCGGCAACCACATGTTCCTCACTGATCAGAAACCGCCTGCCGAGAAGACCCACGCAGAACTAGCGGCTATGAGCCGCGCTCCAGGCCGAGAGTGGCCAACAGATCCTCGTGGAGTTCCATCCAGACCGTGTGGCATGAGTCGACCTTGGGCTGGGCGACCCAGGCTCGTTCGCCGCGATCCACCCGGTCCACGGCAGCTGAGTACCGTTCGGCATAGCCAACGAAGCGCCGCAACGCAGCTGCGAGCTGCTCGCACATCGGCCAAAGTCGTGTGCGTAGATCGCGCAGGTCATCCACAACGCGCTCATCCCAGCGCGAGTCGGTGTGATCGTTCGCTGCCAAGGGATCAGCTTTCTCCGGCCGGATCTGCCAGTTCGTTACCGCGGCCAGGAAACGCACATTGAGCGCAACAAACACATCATGTGCAGCCACGACCGCGGAGCGGGTCCCTGTCTGGTCAAGCTCGGCTGACAGGAGTCGTTCGTTCTCGGCACGACCCATCGCAGTCAGTGCCCAGCCCTTGATATCAGCGAAGCTCACGCGACTGGCCCAGCCGAACGCTTCATAGTCGAGTAGCAACTCGTTGACGAGGTCAGGATCCAGATCAAACCGCTGAGCCACTGCCGTCGCGTCCGCCATCCCTTTGATCCTCAGCCCATGCAGAACGAGCAGCTCGGGACTGGAAATCTGGGCCACGAGTCAGAACGTTACCGATAAGCACGCCACCTGTCTGATGATCATGATCATGTCGTTGGCCATGATCAGTCACGCTGATCTTCATTGTGCGCAAGAACAGATCTGGCGCAGCCGCTACGTTGCGACTGCGCCAGTTCTGCCAACTGGTGGTTCGGTGTCCTACTTGACGCCACCTGCGGTAAGGCCGGCGACAATGCGGCGTTGGAAGATGAGCACCGCGAGCAGCAGCGGAACGGTCACGAGCACACCGGCTGCCATGATGGTGCCGTACGGCGTATCAAAGCCAGTCGTACCAGTGAACTTGCTGATCGCCACGGTGGCCGTCTGCCTACTCGCATCCTGCAGGAAGGTCAGGGCCAGCAGGAATTCGTTCCATGCGCCGATGAACACGATGATCGCCGTCGTGAAGACGCCCGGAGCTGCCAGCGGCAGGATCACCTTGCGGAAGGCCACCCCTGGCGTGCAGCCATCGACCATTGCCGCCTGCTCCAACTCGACCGGGAGCTGCTTGAAGAAGGCCGTCAGATTCCACACCGCAAGCGGGAGGCCGAAGCTCAACCCGGGAAGGATGACGGACTGGTAGGTATTAATCCAGTACGGGAACCAGGTGAATGGCTCCGTCGAGGAGAACAGCTTCAGCAGCGGCGGCAGCAACACAACCAGCGGGAACATCGAGCAGGCCATGATCAGCCAGAGCACCGCACCCTTGCCCCGGAACCTCAACCGAGCGAGCGCATACGCTCCGATGATGCCGAACAGCAGAGTCAGGATCGTCGTGGTGCCAGCCACGATCAGCGAGTTGAGCAGAGAACGGCCGAAGTTGTTCTGTGCCGAGAACACGGCCTCGATAGTTCGCGAGCGACGCAGGGCTGGGGATGAACTCAGTACTGCGCCCTTCAGTGGGGATTCGCAGCGAGGAGACGACCATCCAGTAGAAGGGAATGATGCAGTACAGGACGATAGCGGCCATCCCCACATAGGAGAGGACTACTCCGACCCTCTGCTTGAGGGGTCGCTTCGGGTGGGCGAGCTTCTCGAGCTCTTCCTGGCTGAGGTGTTCCTCATGTACCTCAGCGGTCGTTGTGGACATCAGTGCGCACCTCCCGCCATCTCCAGAGCTGTCGCCGGCGGGCCCGCCGGTTCCTCATCGCCCTTCTTTTTCTTCTTCTTCTTCGGCATGCCGCTGTCACCGATCACATCGGCCCCGAGGATCCTGACGAAGAGGAAGGCAACCAGGAGCACGTACAGGAACAAGACAATGGCGTACGCCGCAGCCGGGCCGTACCGTTCCTGGGTTGCTTCCTGGTAGGAGAAGATCGACAGAGTCTCGACCCGGTACTTGCCGGGGCCGATCATGCCGTACGGCAGATCGAACATGCGCAGCGTGTCGAGCGTACGGAAGAGAACCGCCACGACCAGCGTTGGTTTGACCATCGGCAGCGTGATCCGGACGAACTGCTGCCAGGTGGTAGCCCCATCGACCTTGGCGGCCTCATAAACCTCGGCTGGAATGGTCTGCAGCCCAGCCAGGGTCAGCAGGCCGATGAACGCGGCGGTCTTCCAGGTGTCTGCTATGACGATCGCCCAGAACGAGGCACCTGTATCGGCCAACCAGAGAACCTCCCGACCGAGAATCCGGTTCCCCACGCCGGACGAGTCGAAGATGAGCTTCCACATCAGGGCTGAGACGATCGTCGGGATGGCCCAAGGGACCAGGATGCCGGCCCGGACGATGCCCCGACCCCGGAATGCCTTGGCCATGATCAGGGCCATCGCCACGCCGAGAATGGTCTCGAGGATCACGCAGACAATGGTGATGAACGTGGTATTGAGGAAGGCATTCCAGAAGCGATCCATGAAGCCGAAGTTGCCCTGCACCGGGTTTCCGCCGGAAAAGACGTCGGTGAAGTTCCGCAGGCCGACGAACACCTCCCCGCCGGCGATCAGGCCGGTATTGGGATCCACACCGGTGTTGGTCTGGAAAAAAGCCTCACGGATCGACATGACGACCGGGATGCCGGCCACCACGGCGATGATGATCAGGGTGGGCGCCAGCAGGATCCAGGCCAGCCGGCCTTGACCATCACTCAGCGCGTTCTTCTTGCGCTTGTGGCCATCACCTTCGGCGGCAGGCACACTCCGCGGTTCCGCGGTGGTTGTCGCCATGCGGCTACCTCCTTTGAGAATTGCGCTGAGTTCCCGGCGCAGCACCTGGCTGCGCCGGGAACCTGCGGACACTAACTACTTGATCAGAGTCTGCAACTTCGACTGCAGTGCTTGCAAGGCCGCATCGGGTTGAGTCTGACCTTGGAGCGCGCCATAGGCGGCATCCTGGATCGCCAGGGTGACGTCACCGTACTCCACAGCCTTTGGACGTGGAGCGGCGGCCTGAACGGACTTCAGCTGGATGTCCATGAAGGGCAATTTCTTCAACACGTCGGGATCGGTGTAGAGCTTCTCGAGTGTCGGCGAGTTCGATGTCGCCAAGGTGTTGGACTTCTGCACCTCTTCAGAGGACATGAACTTCAAGAAGTCGATCGCCGTTCCCTTGTTGTCGGCATTCTTGGCGATCGCGTAGTTGTGCCCACCCAGGCTGGACACACCTGGTCCGGTGATGCCAGGCAGTGGCGCCACGTCGAACTTGCCCGCAATCTCCGACGAGCCGTCGGTCTTGTTCGCCAGGTTGTAGACGTAGCCCCAGTTGCGATGGAAGATCAGCTCGCCCTTCTGGAACGCCTGCCGGCCCTGCTCCTCTTGCCAGGTGATCGCGGCCTTCGGGATGTGACCGTCCTTGAACCAATCGGTGAGAGTTTGCAGGCCCATAGTGGCCTCCGGGGTTGCAACGTTCGGCTTGCCGTCCTCACCAACGATGACACCACCCGCACCATGCACCGCCTCGTCGAAGTTCACCGTCAGGCCCTCGTACTTGTTGTACTGGCCAGCGAAGCAGCCGAGCTTGGACTTCTCGCCTGCGGTGATCTTGTCGCACGCGGCCTTCATCTCATCGAAGGACGTCGGCGGCTGCAGTTGGTACTTGTCCAGGAGGTCCTTGCGATAGTAGAGCAGGCCACCGTCGGTCGTGCTTGGCATCGCGTAGAGCTTGTTGAAATAGGTCGCAGCGCCTACCGCAGGCTTGAGGTGGCCAGTTGTGTCCATGTCTGGCGGTAGAGCCTCGACATAGCCCTTGGCTGCGAACTCGGCGGTCCATACCACGTCCACGCTCAGCACGGCCATCTTCGGGTTCTTGATCTGAGCGTTCTGGATCATCTGCTGGCGCTGCTGATCCGCGGAATCAGGCAATTCGTGGAGGGTGACCTTCCCGTTGGGGTGCGAATCATTGAACTGCTTGACCAGCTTCGGCAGGTTGCCCGAGACATCCTTGCCTTGCCAGAGTTCAATATCACCCTGTTTGGTGAAGTCAGCGGCGGCGGGCGACGTACCTCCGCCTTCGGGTGCGCCACCGCCGCCGCCACCACCACATGCCGCGGCGACGAAGAGGGCACCCATGGATGCGGCCGCGAAAAGTACGCGGCGCGCGGGACGAACGAAAGTCATACAGGCCTCACTTCGTTGTAGAGAGGCACCCATTCGCTGGTGCCACCTCGCCACACTAGAGGCAATCTGATACAAAAGCGCTAGTTCTCTCACGTTACATTTAGATTTGTTATAAGAGGCAGTACCACAAGTGACCGCGATTTGTGAAGCGCGACTCACAGGTATAGACCAGTCTTGCCGTCCTGGAGTCTCTCCGATGCGACAGCGTGAAGATCACGCTCCCGGAGCAGCACATACTCCTTGCCCCTGACCTCGACTTCGGCTCGGTCCTCCGGGTCGAACAGCACTCGATCTTCTGGCTTGACGATCCGAACATTGGTTCCCACCGCAACGACCTCACCCCACGCGAGCCGACGCCCAATTGCGACCGTCGCAGGAATCAGGATTCCGCCGCTACTCCGCCGCTCGCCGGGCTCGTTGTCGGTCGACACCAGAACGCGATCATGCAGCATGCGGATCGGCAGCCCACCCTCGTCGAGGCTGTCGGCATTGTTGCGGCGGCTCGGGTCGGCCACCACTCAGTCACTCCGTCCGCGTTGCACGATCGCGCGCATGATCAACAAGAATCCGACAACTCCGGCGATGGCGGCAGCGACAACCGCCAGACGGCCGGTGCGTAGATCACCACGGGCATTGAAGACCTTGGATTTGGCATTCTCCAATTCGGTATTGGCGATGCGCTTTACATTTGCGATCTGGCGCTGCTTGATCCGATTGGGATGCACCTGGTCGATCAACGCCTCGACCGAGGCAATCAGCCGATCACGAGTGGCTCCCAGATCGGCCTCGATCTGTGATGGCGTACGGGTGGGCTGAGAAGCGTTGTTGCTGGACACGTACCCTCCCAAAATGATTCTGCGGCACCGACCGGTCGCCGGGGCGTCCCAAATTCACAGCGTATTGCAGGCCAACCCTTACCCAGCGCAGTGGCGGCAACTCAAAGCGCTCGGAGCGAGGGCTAGGGTTCATGCATGACCTCTCGGCTCAGCGACGGCGATGCGGCGCCCCCGTTCACTCTGCCCGACGCGGACGGCAAGAATGTATCGCTCGCGGACTTCCGCGGACAGCGCGTGATCGTCTACTTCTATCCCGCTGCCATGACGCGAGGCTGCACCACACAGGCAATCGACTTCACTGCGTCGATGGACGAGCTCGGTGCCGCGGGCCTGCGCGTGATCGGTATCTCGCCGGACGCTCAGGAAAAACTCATCCAGTTCCGCGAGCAGGAGTCGGTCGGTTTTCCCCTGCTGTCGGATCCGGACAGGTCGACACTCAATGCCTACGGTGCGTACGGGGAGAAATTGCTCTACGGAAAACTGATCCAAGGTGTGATCCGCTCGACCTTCGTCATCGATGTCGATCAAAAGGGCAACGGCACCGTTGCGGTCGCTCAGTACAACGTCAAGGCCACCGGACACGTCGACAAACTCAAGCGCGATTTACATCTGTAGACTCGCCGACTTGTCAAACGCTGAGCGGAGCGAAGCAATCAAACAGAGCCGACTTGCCCGAATTTGAGCACCGTCTGTGGTGTTGAGATCCTGACAGTAGGGCGCGAGGCGCAGCGAGGCGATCGACCACGGCCGGAGTGGTGGAACTGGTAGACACGCAGGATTTAGGTTCCTGTGCCTTCGGGTGTGAGGGTTCGAGTCCCTCCTTCGGCACCGTATTTATTGGCTCCGGGCCAACTCGAAGTCCGCTTCCGATCCGCCTCGTTCGTCGCGTCTGGCGAAGCGCGGCTTTGACTCGCTGCCGCCGTTTAAGCGTGCTTCACCATCCGCTCCTGCGCTCGCCGGACGCGGCCTTCTCGTTACCCGGAGCTGTGCTGGCGCTCTTCCAGCTCGCGGTGTTGGCTATTTATTGGCTCCGGGCCAACTCGAAGTCCGCTTCCGATCCGGCTCGTTCGTCGCGTCTGGCGAAGCGCGGCTTTGACTCGCTGCCGCCGTTTATGCGTGCTTCACCATCCGCTCCTGCACTCGTCGGACGCGGCAATTGCAGCACACCGCTCCACTGGAACCGTTTCGCGATCGCCAGCCCGATCGTGACGGTGGGTTGAAATTCTAGGGCGGCCGGTCACGAACGGGGACGCAGCTCAGAGATCTCACCCGGCGGCTCTTCTCGCAATCGACGGCGATAGCTGACGAAGCGGTAACCGTCATGGGATTCTCGGCCAATTTCGATCCACTCGTCTGGATCAATTTCCGGAAACGTCACCTCGCCAGACGGGTTCTGGTCGACCTCGGTGATCTCAAGGCCGGTGAGCCGATCCCAGGCGGCTCGATAGATCTGTCCCCCACCAGCCACAAAGATGGTCTGAGGATTCAGCAGCATTGCCTGATCAAACGCCTCATCCAGAGAAGGCACCGCATGCACGCCGTCGCCGCGCCACATTCGATCGCGCGTGATCACGAAGGTCGTCCGACCGGGCAGCGGTCGGCCGATGGAGTCGTACGTCTTGCGACCCATGATCAGCACCTCGCCCATGGTCAAGGCCTTGAACCGCTGCCAGTCCGCCCGAATCCGCCAGGGTATGTCATTCTCCGCGCCGATCACGCCATTGGTAGCGACGGCCGCGATCGCGATGATCTCGGCCATGATCAGACTGCGATCGGCGCCCTGATGCCCGGATGTGGGCTGTAACCCTCGATGGTGATGTCCTCGAACGTGAAGTCGTCGATCAACCTCACGTCAGGATTCAGCAGCAGCCGGGGCAGTGGACGTGGCGCACGACTCGACTGGAGCCTGGCCTGGTCCAAATGGTTCAGATAGAGGTGTGCATCGCCCAGCGTATGCACGAAGTCACCCACCCCTAGGTCGCAGACCTGGGCAACCAGATGGGTGAGCAGGGCGTACGAAGCGATATTGAACGGGACGCCGAGAAAGATGTCAGCTGAGCGCTGGTAAAGCTGGCAAGACAGCCGGCCTTGGGCGACATAAAACTGGAACATCGCATGACACGGCGGCAGCGCCATGTCAGCGAGATCGGCGACATTCCAGGCGCTGACCATGTGCCGCCGCGAGTCGGGAACCGCCTTGATCGAGTCGATGACAGCGGCGAGCTGGTCGATGTGGCCGCCGCGAGGTGTCGGCCACGAACGCCACTGGTAGCCGTAGACGGGGCCTAGCTCGCCGTCGGCATCGGCCCACTCGTCCCAGATGGTCACCCCCTGCTCATGCAACCATTTGATGTTTGTCGAGCCCTGAATGAACCACAGCAGCTCAGCAATGATCGAACGGGTGTGCAGCTTCTTCGTCGTGAGCAGCGGAAAGCCCTGGCGCAGGTCAAAGCGCATCTGATAGCCAAACGTGCTGAGCGTGCCGGTGCCAGTTCGGTCGCTCTTCTCGACGCCGCTGGTGAGTACGTGATTCAGCAGATCGAGGTAGGTCTTCACGTGGCTCATCCCTCCTGAGCGACAGGTGCCAACAGGCGCAGCTCCGATAACAGCACGGGCAAGATCGCCCGTACGGCACGTCCCCGATGACTGATCGCGTCCTTGACGGACGGGTCCAGCTCGCCGTTGGTCATCGCATAACCGTCGGCTACGAACAGCGGATCGTAGCCGAAGCCATTGTGACCGGCAGGACTGACAGCAATCCGGCCGCGCATTTCCCCGATGCGAACATGCTCAGTACCGTCCGGCAGTACCAGCGCCATGGCACAGACGAACCGCGCAGTCCGCTCGGCTGCTGGGACATCAGCCAACTGGCGGAGCAGCAGTGTGTTGTTGTCCTCGTCGCTGGACCCGGGCCCGGCCCAACGCGCCGATCGCACTCCCGGCATCTGATTGAGCACATCAACCGCGAGACCCGAATCGTCGGCCAGCGCGGGTAGGCCGGTGGCTGCGACGCAGGCGCGAGCCTTGAGCAGCGCATTGCCCTCGAACGTCCTTTCAGTCTCTGCTGGCTCAGGATAAGCAGCGACGTCAGCGAGTCCGAGGACTTGCAGATCATTCGATTCGGTTGCCACGATGCGCTGCAGCTCAGCCAGCTTCTTGCCGTTCCGCGTGGCTAGCACGACCTCTTGGCGGGTCATGAACTCTGAGCCTGCCGAAGGCACGCGCCCCGAGTTTGTCTAATGCATGCGCCCTGAGCTTGTCGAAGGGCGAGCATTGCGGACTTCGGCAAGCTCAGCCCGCAAAAACAATCCGCATGCTCCGAAAAGCCCAGCCTGCAACCTGCGATCGTCATCACGAAGCAAGCGCGACACGCTGCAGCTCAGTCAACCGCACGCAGCCTGTAGCACCAAGATCAAGAAGCTCGTCGAGCAGCCGCCGATCGAACGGGGCGCCCTCAGCTGTTCCCTGAAGTTCGACGAATGATCCATCACCAGTCATGACGACGTTCATGTCAGTGTCAGCCGCGGAGTCCTCGGAGTAACAGAGGTCCAGCATGGAAGCTCCATCGACCACGCCCACCGAGACGGCTGCAACCGAGCTGGTCAAAGGCTCAGCGGTCAGCAACTCGCGGTCCCGGAGCCAGCTGACCGCGTCCGCGAGTGCGACGTAGGCGCCGGTGATCGATGCGGTTCTGGTGCCACCATCGGCTTGCAGTACGTCGCAGTCCAGCACGATGGTGTTCTCACCGAGCGCCTTGTAGTCGATGACGGCGCGCAAGCTGCGTCCAATCAGGCGGCTGATCTCGTGAGTCCGGCCGCCGATCCTGCCGCGTACCGACTCACGGTCGGTACGGGTATTGGTCGCTCTCGGCAGCATGGCGTATTCGCTGGTGACCCAGCCGAGACCGGAGCCCTTACGCCAGCGCGGAACTCCCTCCGTCACGCTAGCCGCCACAAGAACCCGGGTCTGCCCGAACTCCACCAGCACCGAGCCCTCTGCCTGCTCGAGCCATCCACGAGTGAATCGGACCTCTCGAAGTTGATCATGGCTGCGTCCGTCGGCTCGAGAAGTCACGCCGCCACCCTATGCTGCGAGCGTCGGCAAATCGCGCGCCCGCCGTGCTGAGGAGGAGGGAGCAGAGGCGCCTTTCCTCTGCGAGTGACGACGAAGTAGGCGGATCCATGCGCGCGATGCGCGAGCAGCATCAGAAAACCACCCTATGCTGCGAGCGTCGGCAAATCGCGCGCCCGCCGTGCTGAGGAGGAGGGAGCAGAGGCGCCTTTCCTCTGCGAGTGACGACGAAGTAGGCGGATCCATGCGCGCGATGCGCGAGCAGCATCAGAAAACCACCCTATGCTGCGAGCGTCGGCAAATCGCGCGCCCGCCGTGCTGAGGAGGAGGGAGCAGAGGCGCCTTTCCTCTGCGAGTGACGACGAAGTAGGCGGATCCATGCGCGCGATGCGCGAGCAGCATCAGAAAATATGCGATCACACGCCTCCGATGTCCCAGGCAGCTCCAGGCTTCGCAAGTGATACCGGCCCGTCGAAGTGAGGCGTTGCCTCGGCCAAGACGCGATCGGCGTCATACCACGGAGGGATGTGGGTGAGCACGATCGCAGCAACGCGGGCGGCCTGCCCAATGGCGGCGGCTTGTTGGCCGGACAGATGCATCCCGGCAGGATTGTCAGGCGCGTCGAGGAAAGAGGACTCAACGAGCAGCAGATCGACATCTGCCGCCAGCTGCACGAGGGCCTCGGAGGGGCCTGTATCGCCCGAGTACACGATGGTGCCGCCGCCGGGAGCATCCTCCTGCACACGGATGGCGTACGACTCCACTGGATGCTCGACGGGGATGGTCTGGACAGTGAAGGGCCCGATCCGCTGGCTGGGTTGCCAGATACGCCAGTCGAAATGCTCAGCGATAGATGGACCGTCGCCGGTCTCGGCCTCGCCAGGAACCTCGTATGCCAGCAACATCCGCGAGGCAGCATTGGTTGGGGCATAGATGGGACGTCGCGGCCAAGGAGCAGTCGGTGAGTAGCGTGCGGCAACGTAATAGCCGCACAGATCCATGCAGTGATCGGCATGCAAGTGGCTCAGCGCAATGGCATCGACATCACGCGGGTCCATGTAGCGGTAGAGCGCACCCATGGCGCCGGGCCCACAGTCCAGCAGCAGAGAGAAGGTCCGATCCTGATACGGCGCCTGCAGCAGGTAGCTGGAGGCTGCTGAGTCGGGCCCGGAGAGCGACCCGCTGCAGCCGATAATCGTCAATTTCATCATCGCGATCAGACGAACTGCTCGACGCCGATGACTAACCCACCCATCAAGCGATGCCCGACGCCCTCGAATGCCTCCGGACTGCCAGTGGTCAAGAAACGGTAGCTGGCAGTCCGCGGCTCATCATGGGTCAGGCCGCGCCGAGTCAGCACCGCGTACACATCCTTGGCGCACTCCTCCGCGCTGGACACCAGACTGACGTTGTCCCCAAGCACATACGAGATCACACCTGTGAGTAGCGGGTAGTGGGTGCAGCCCAAGATCAATGTGTCGATATCGGCTTGGTGCAAGGGTTTCAGATACTCCTCCGCGCATGCCAGCAGTTCCGGACCACCGGTGATCCCAGCCTCGACGAAGGATACGAAGCGGGGGCAGGCCGCGGTATGCAATTCGATCTGCGGGGCTGCGGCGAAAGCGTCGTCGTACGCCTGGGAGGTGGCTGTCGCTTCAGTGCAGATCACTCCGACACGTCCGGATCGGCTGGCAGCGACCGCTCGTCGGGCGGCTGGGAAGATCACCTCCACGACGGGCACGCCGTAGCGTTCCCGGGCATCGCGGAGCACCGCCGCGCTGCCGGAGTTGCAGGCGATGACCAAGATCTTGACACCCTGGCCCACCAAATGATCAAGGCACTCCAGGGCATACTCACGGACGTTCGCGATTGGCTGCTCGCCGTACGGGGCGCGTGCGGTGTCACCCAAGTAGATGATGTCCTCGTGGGGAAGCTGGTCAATGACCGCGCGGGCTACCGTAAGTCCGCCGAACCCCGAGTCAAAGATGCCGATCGGCGCTTCCGTATCAGCCGCCACGAGCGCTCAGCCTACAAGCGATCGAGGCGCGTCTTCGCCGTTAACAGCCAATCGGGAGCCCGTGGGCGGCAGTTATTGCGAGAGGACACGCTCCGAGAGCTACGCCCAGACTTGGGTGTCGAGGAATTCTTCGCTGGCGTCCAGGTCACCGCTGTACGCACCTGTCGAAAGGTATTTCCAGCCGCCGTCAGCGATGATCAACACAATGTCTGCCGACCCCCCCGCCTTGACGGCATTGGCAGCTTGCGCCAGTGCAGCATGCAGGATCGCCCCGGAGGAAAGGCCGGCGAAGATGCCCTCGCGTTCCAGGAGTTCGCGAACCCGCCGGACAGCCTCGCGAGCGCCTACCGAGAACCTCGACGTGATATACGAGGCGTCGTAGAGCTCGGGGACGAAGCCCTCGTCCAGGTTGCGCAAGCCGTAGACGAGCTCGCCATACCGGGGCTCGGCCGCAATGATCTTGACGCCTGGCTTCTTGTCGGCGAAGAACCGGCCCACACCCATCAGCGTTCCGGTGGTGCCTAGCCCGGCAACCACATGGGTCACCTCAGGGAGATCTTCGAGGATCTCGGGCCCCGTGGTCAGGTAGTGCGCCTCGACGTTGGCCGGGTTGCCGTATTGATAGAGCATGACCCAGTCCGGATGCTCCGACGCGAGCTGCTTCGCCACCCGGATGGCCTCATTCGAGCCACCCTCAGCCGGTGAGGAGACGATTTCCGCGCCCCAGATCGCGAGCAGCTCCTTGCGTTCGGATGAGGTGTTCTCCGGCATCACACAGGTGAGCCGGTACCCCCGGAGCTTGGCGGCCATGGCAAGCGCAATGCCGGTGTTGCCACTCGTCGGCTCGAGAATGGTCGCACCGGGTCGCAAGGTTCCGTCCGCCTCGGCAGCCTTGATCATGGCGACCGCCGCTCTGTCCTTGATCGACCCGGTCGGGTTGTAATCCTCCAGCTTTGCCCAGAGCCGCACCGACTCGCTCGGCGACAGATGCGGCAGGCCTACCACTGGGGTGTGGCCCACCGACTCGAGGAGCGAGGCATATCGCGCCATGAATGACTCGCTCAGCCACCAGCAACCGCAGGCAGCACGACGACGACATCGCCATCCGCCGTTGGGGAGTTGAGTCCGCCGCTGAAGCGTACGTCTTCATCGTTGACGTAGACGTTCACGAACCGTCGCACTGTCTCCGACTCGACGATCCGGTCCTTCAGTCCAGGGTTGCGTCCCTCGATGTCATCGAGCACCTGTTCCAGGGTCGCCCCATTGCCGTGCACCGCTTTCGCACCGCCGGTGAACGTACGGAGGACCGTCGGGATCCTCACCTCTACTGACATCGAGTCTCTCCTTTGTTCCGCACTGCGGGCTCGGGGCGTGCGCGCAATGCCAGAAACGTGCCCAGGCTACTGATGCCCAACGACTGGCCTCAGAGGCCTATTCCGTGACATCGATCTCCTCCTCGCTGACCACACCATCGACGATGCGGAAGGAACGTACGCTGATCGGGCCATCCGAGGCTCCGGACTCGGCGGTCGACACAAGCACATAGTGAGCCTGCGGTTCAGAAGCCAGGGAGATGTCGGTCCGCGATGGATAAGCCTCAGTCGAGGTGTGGGAGTGGTAGACGACGACGATCTCCTCCCCCGCCGCACTCATCGCCTTGTACAACTCGAATTGCTCCTGCGGGTCGAAGCGGAAGAATGTCGGCGAGCGGTCGGCATTGATCATCCGGATCAGCCGGATCGGCGCGTCGGAACCCTCCGGTCCGACAATCACCCCGCACGCCTCATCTGGATGATCTTCGCGAGCGTGAGCGATCATGGCCTCGACGTGCTCGCGGGCGATCTTCAGCACGGCGGTCACACTAGGGGCGACGGCTGCCGCTGGCCCGCACATCCGGACTGTGAGACCTAGGCTCACAGTTTGGAGGACAGCTGCGGGAGTCGGGGAATCGCGCGCCGGCCGTGCTGAGCCAGGCTGGCGCGCCGCTGTCCTGGACGAATGAGCGAGCAGGCGCGTTTTTCGCCTGCGAGCGAGTGAGGAAGGAAGCGGCTAACAAGCGCCAGCCTCAGCGAGCGGAGCGAGCAATTCAACACAGCGCCAGCGACGCCAATTCAGATTGCCTCTACGATGCCTAGCCGTTCGATGAGCAGGAGGAAGGCCTCCGCAAAGGGATTGTCCTGTGTTGCCTTCCGGATTTCTGCCCAGTCGAGCTGCTCCCGTACGGCACGCACAACTAGGAGCAGAGCTCCAAAATCGCAGTAGTGCTCGGAGAGCGCCTGCAGCTTGGCGATCATGATGGGAGTCGGCGGTAGTACTGGAATCCGGACGCCCAAGACCTCATGCTCATTCGCGGTCTCAAGCAGCGAGTGCGTGACTGGAACGCCTCCGAGCCGATGTAGCACATCGACCAGCGCAGGCTGCTCAGCGGGCTCTGCGGACTCGTCCTCGTCGGAATATGCCTTGAAGAGCCAGTCTTCCGGCGGGCGCTCGAGCCGCAGGCCGGCGGCTGCCAGGCTGTTGGCGGCCGTCTCGATATCAGCTTCAGCTACGACAAGATCGACATCGTGGCTGGGCTCGGGTCCTCCGGCCACCCAGAGGGCATAGCCACCGCCCAGCGCGAACGGGACGCCGTCCGCCTTCAAAGCAGACGCCGAAAGCTTGAGGGCGGCACGCAGCAGCGGCTGATCGGGGGTAGCCAGGGTCGGTGACTGCTCGGCGATGGTGGGTACCTTCTTCCCATGCGGTTGGCGACATTCAACATCTTGCACGGCCGCTCCATCCACGACGGGGTGGTCGATCTTGATCGGCTGGCCGATGCTATCCGCTCCTTGGACGCTGACATCTTGGCACTACAGGAAGTCGACCGAGACCAGCCGCGCTCCCACCTAGCCGATTTGACGGCGGTCGCCGCCGAGGCGATGGGAGCTGTGACTCATCGTTTCGCCGCCGCGCTGTCAGGCACTCCGGGCGCCGCGTGGATAGCGGCGTCTGAGAACGACCTTCCCGGTGTCGCCTCGTACGGCATCGCCTTGCTCTCGCGCTATCCCTCGGAATCCTGGCAGGTCTTGCGGCTACCGCGAATCCCGACACCCGTCCCGTTCTATCTGCGCACTCCGCGGAAAATGCTCATCGTGAAGGAGGAGCCACGCGCTGCGGTGATCGGACGTCTGCGCACAGCAGCCGGACCGGTCGTCGTCGTCAACACCCATCTCTCTTACGTGCCCGGCTGGGGCCGGATCCAGCTGCGACGCATCCGGCGCGACCTAGCTCCCCTCCAAGAACCGGTGATCTTGATGGGCGACCTCAACATGCCGGATGACCGTCCCGCGCAGCTCACCGGCTACCGCCCGCTGGCCAGGCACTACACCTTCCCGGTCGAAGAGCCTGATCGTCAACTCGACCACATCCTGATGCGCGGCCAGGTGGGCCACGTGACCGGCAGCAGTGCCCCGGCGCTACCGCTTTCTGACCACCGCGCTCTCATCGTCGACCTATCTGTGGCCGGGGAAGAGGTATCAGATGATCAACACTGACCACTACATCTGCTGGGAACGGGTGGACTCGGTACGTCAGACGCCAACGGGCATCCTGGCCGAGCTGCACCATGAACGGTTGAGCATCGACGTGGTACGCGCAGAGGTGCTGCGGATCAAGATCAGCCGCGGCGGCGTCTTCGACGAGCCTCCAACCTTCGCGGTGTGCGTGGACCCACTCGCCTCTCCAGTCGATTTTCACCTCGAGCAAGACGAGGAGCGGGTGCGGTTGATCACTGCGGCATGCACCACGTCACTCTGGTTGAACCCCTTCCATATCGACGTGCACCGCAGCGATGGATCGCCCGTGATCGAAACCGCCCAGGATGCCGACGGACAGTACTGGGCGTATGCGACCTTGAACGACTCGTTCACGGTCCGGCGTCGCTGCCGCCAGGAGGATGCCATCTTCGGGCTAGGTGAGAAGTCCGGACGGCACAACCGCAAGGGCCGCGACTTCACAATGTGGAACACCGACGTCCTGAGCCCGTACGGGACCGTCGAGTTCACCGCAGGCAAAGCCCCCGACGATCCGCGCGGGGATATCCGCAGCGTCGAGTTCGATCCCTACTACGTCAGCATCCCGTTCTTCTACCACCAGTCCTACCCCGATGGCCGCATCGCGGCATCCTTTGTGGATAACGGATACCGCGGCGCGTACGAGTTCTCCCACAACGAGGAGTACCGGATTATCTTCCGCGGTGGCCAATACACCGAGTACGTCTTCGCAGGTCCGGACATGCCCGCAATCTTGGAGTCCTACACCTGGCTGACCGGGCGCACGGCACCACCACCGATCTGGTCGCTGGGTTATCACCAGTGCCGCTGGTTCGAATACACCCAGGATGCTGTCGAGGACGTTGCCCAGCGGCATCGTGACAACGACATTCCGTGCGATGCCATATGGCTCGACATCGAATACATGGACGGCTATCGCGTCTTCACCTGGAATACCGACCGGTTCCCGGATCCGCCCGGAATGCTCAAACGCCTCGACGAGCAAGGCTTCCGGGCGATCACGATCATCGATCCAGGTGTGAAGTTCGATCCTGGCTACTGGGTCTTTGATCAGGCAGTGGAGCGCGATGTCCTCTGCCGCACCGAGGGAGGAGATCTCTACATCGGTCAGGTGTGGCCCGGCAACACCGCGTTCCCAGATTTCGTCACCGAGGAGGCGCGCGCCTGGTGGGGCGAGCTCAACGCGGCGCATGTGCTGTCGGGACTCGCGGGCATCTGGAACGACATGAACGAGCCCGCTACAGGGAACATCGACGCCACCCCAATGCGGTTCGGTCATGGCGAGTACTCCCACGAGCGCTATCGCAACCAGTACGCGCTGCTGATGGCCATGGGCACTACGGCAGGGCTGCTCGACGCTATGCCCGAGCGACGGACCTTCGTGCTTTCGCGCGCGGGCTTCGCCGGCATCCAGCGCTACGCCGCCAACTGGATGGGCGATAACCAGTCCCGATGGGATCATCTGTGGCTGAGTATCGCGATGGGTTGCGCCTTCGGGATCTCGGGACAGGCCTTCGTTGGAGCCGACATCGGCGGGTTCGCGGGCAACTCGAACGCGGAGCTTTTCTTGCGCTGGATGCAGTACGGCACCCTGACCCCGTTCTGTCGAAACCACTCCGAGATCGGTAATGTCGATCAGTACGCCTGGGCATTCGGCGACGTCATTCAAGATCACGTCCGGATAGCGATCGAGCTTCGCTATCGCTTGCTGCCCTACCTGTATGCCTGCTTCCTGAGAGCGTCGGAAACCGGCGAACCGGTGCAGCGGCCCTTGATCTTCAACTATCAATACGATGGGACGGTCCGCGATCTTGATGATCAATACCTATTGGGGCATGACCTGCTGGTCGCACCGGTCGTCGGCCCGGGCATCACCGCCCGACAGGTGTACCTGCCGGTGGGTGACTGGTACGACTGGCACACCGGCGAGTTCGTCGGAGGCAGGCGATTCCTGACAGTTGCGACACCGCTAGACCGGATTCCGATCTATGCCCGTGGCGGAGCGGTAATTCCAATGTGGCCGGAGGCGCCCGGCTCCACCGACGGCTATCAGCCTCACGTGATCGAACTGCACGTCTTCGTGCCTGCGTCCGATGGCGTGTATAGGTCGATGCTGCAAGAGGACGACGGGCTGACCTTCGCCGCCTTGCAAGGTTCGCGGTATCGAACCACCTTCATCGTCGAGCGGGCCGGCGCCGAGCTGACAGTCAACGCCGAGGTAAGCGGCAGCGGCTACCCGGAATTCGCCCGAGAGCGCTTTCTGTTGGTCTTGCATGGTGCGGCACCCGAGGAGGCCAGCCTCGACGACACCGTGACCGTCGGTACCGCTGGGCGCTTCGAGGTACCAAATCGTGGCGCCGGTTTCAGCTTCAGCTGCACGGTGCAGGAGCTGCGAGCGTCGGTAATCGCGCGCCCGCCGTGCTGAGGAGAAGGGAGCAGAGGCGTTCTATCCTCTGCGAGCGACGACGAAGTAGGCAGAACCATGCGCGCGATGCGCGAGCAGCTCCCAATACAACAGGAGCTGGGAGCGTCGGTAATCGCGCGCCCGCCGTGTTGAGCCAGGGTGGCGCGCCGCTGTCCTAGACGAATGAGCGAGCAGGCATGCTTTTCGCCTGCGAGCGAGTGAGGAAGGCAGCGGCTCCCAGCGCCAGCCTCAGGAGCGAGCAATGTGCAGAGAAGGGAGCAGAGGCGTTCTATCCTCTGCGAGCGAGGACGAAGTAGGCGGAACCATGCGCGCGATGCGCGACCAGCTCCCAATGCAAGGGCTGAGCTGCTCGTGGCAGTAGACGACGGCGAGGTCCTTGGCACAGTCACCTGGTGTCCACCATGGTCACCGTGGCGCGAACTGGCTACCCGTTTGGACCAGGGAGAGTTCCGGATGCTCTCCGTCGCGCCCGCTGGACGGCGGGGCGGCGTCGGGCGCGCACTCGTCAAGGCCTGCTTGGATCGTGCGCGGGCGCAAGGCATGCGTGAGGTGCTGATCTCCTCCCTGCCGCAGATGACCGCTGCCCATGCCCTCTACCGGGAGTTCGGCTTCGTACGCGCTCCGGCACTTGATCACAGCCCGAAACCTCAGGTGCACCTATGGGCCCTCCGACTCGTCCTGCGGCCGTAGCTCGTGACCGAAGGTCAGCCCGATGTGGCGTCCAAGTGCTGCAGGAGATCGTGCGCCGCGAGCTCGACCTCCTTGTGCCGCCATTCCGACGCGCGGTAGACACAGGCGATCAGGGCTGTACGGTGCACGCGGCGGAAGTCGCCGTACACGAACGCGTAGCGGGCCTTGGTCTCCTCGGACACACCCTCGGTGAGCCCGAGATGCCAGGCCGCATATTCCTCCCAGGAGTGCCGCTCGAGAAAGGCGTTCTGGGTATCGGCGCGCGGCTGCACCTCGCCCCACTCGCTGTTCAGCACGTACTGCCTCGCCTCGATAAGCCGACGGCAGTTCTCGACCGCGGCCTGATTCACTGAGTATTTCGCCATCTCGTGCCGCCTTCCAGGTTCGCCTCAGAGCGCGCTGATGAGCGTTTCCTGGGCGAAGCCCAGCCAGTCGTAGACACTCACCATGAAGCTGCGCGGGTCTTCGTCCGGAAGCGCCGCCAACTCGTCGGCATCGGCCGCATCTTTGATACCAAGGCGAGTCGCCACAGCGAGTCGCACACTGGTCAAGGTACGCAGCCAGCTCTCCACCTCTTCCCTGGGGATCTTGAGATCGCGAGCGCCCAACTCGGTCGTCGCAAGCCGGTCGAGGACGACCCGCGCCTCTGCGACCTTCGCCGCCTTGAGATCGCGCTCAGTGAACCGCCGGAAGTCCGCTGACGCCGCGGCGTCATCGGGGTATGCCTCGGGAAACAGCCGCTTGAGCACCGGGTCCTCCAGGGGTCCAGGCTCATCGGGCTCGCCCTCGAGATCTTTGACGATCTCCTCGAAGGGATCGGCAGCCTGAGATTGGCTGGCAAAGCCCTCCGGCTCACCATCGGAGATCAGCTCGATCAGCTGCATGATCAAGGAAGCCAGCAGTTCCACCTCGTACGCGCTGAGCTGGGTAACGATCATGCCTCGCCTGCGATGGAATTTCTTCATCGCGTTACGCATCTCAGACGGCCGAAACTCGGATCGCGCGCCGCTGTCCTGGACGAGTGAGCGAGCCGACACGCTTTTCGTCGGCGAGCGAGTGAGGAAGGCAGCGGCTTCACAGCGCGATCCGCGCCGAGCGAGCTTGGCGAGCGAGGCAATCCAATGGGGCTCACTTATCCGACTTGTCGATGGTCGCCCACAGGCCATATTCGTGCATCGCGGTGACATCGCGCTCCATCGCCTCGCGCGCACCGCTGGAGACGATCGCCTTGCCCATTGTGTGCACCTGCAGCATCAGCTTTTCGGCCTTGGATTTGGTGTAGTGGAAATAGGTCACGAACACGTGGGTCACGTATGACATGAGGTTGACCGGGTCGTCCCAGACGATGGTCACCCACGGTGTTTGTGCCAGGATTTCATCGACTGGGCGCTCGGCTATAGCGGTTCCGCCTGCTGGCGTCACGCTCTCCCCGTCGGAGTCAGGCATAAGAACCATTCTTGCAACGATCCGGAGGGTTCGCGCATAGCGCTCCTTACTCACCTCCTACCCAGCTGATTAGGCTGACGCTGTGACCGCCACGGAGGCAGCTCCGGCCGAACCGGCGGGTTGGGGACCTAGCGAGGTTCCGACCACCGCCCTGCTGACCGACCACTACGAACTGACCATGGTTCGCGGTGCGCGGCGGGCCGGTACGGCAGACCGGCCGTGCGTTTTCGAGCTCTTCGCTCGTCGGTTGCCTGAGGGCCGCCGCTATGGGGTGGTCGCCGGAGTGGGGAGGGCGCTGCGAGCCCTGCGCCACTTCCGCTTCGACGAAGAATCGCTTCGGTTCTTGCGCGACCGCGAGGTTGTCGATCAAGGCATGGCCGACTGGCTGGCCGACTACACGTTCAGCGGTGACATTTGGGGATATCCAGAGGGCGAGGTCTACTTCCCCGGTTCACCGCTAGTCATCGTGGAGAGCACATTCGGCGAGGCCGTCGTACTGGAGACCCTGCTCCTCAGCATTTACAACCACGACTCAGCCATCGCCTCGGCCGCATCCAGAATGACGGCCGTGGCCGGCGATCGGCCCATCATCGAAATGGGCTCCCGCCGAACACATGAGCTGTCGGCTGTGGCCGCCGCTCGGGCCGCGTACATTGCCGGTTTTTCTTCGACCTCCAACCTGGAGGCGGGGCGCCGCTACGGAGTGCCGACACGCGGTACGTCGGCGCACTCCTTCACCCTGCTACACGCAACCGAGCACGAAGCGTTCGCGGCGCAGATCGCGGAGCTGGGTGAACAGACCACGTTGTTGGTAGACACATATGACGTTTTCGAGGCTGTCAAGATCGGCGTGGGGCTCACCGAGGGCCGACTGGGTGCCGTCCGGCTCGACTCCGGCGACCTGGGCCCGCTGGCATTCCAAGTACGCGAGCTGCTCGACTCCCTCGGAGCAACCAAAACCAAGATCATTGTGACCAGCGACCTCGATGAATTCACGCTCGCGGCGCTATCGGGCGCACCGGTCGACGGCTACGGGGTTGGCACGGCATTGGTTACGGGCAGCGGCCACCCCACCTGCGAGTTCGTCTACAAGCTGGTGGCTCGCGCCGAGTCCGACGAGCCGGGGTCACCGATGGTGGCTGTGGCCAAGAAGAGCATCAACAAGATCTCCGTCGGTGGTCGTAAGTACGCTTTGCGACGGCTGTCCGATCACGGTACGGCGGAAGCCGAGATTGTCGGCGTCGGCGTGCCACCGGACGACGACACCAACGACCGCCCGCTCCTGGTCCAGCTGATTGAGAGCGGCAAGATCGTCGGAGAGGAATCGCTTGAGTCCATCCGCCAGCGCCACGTGCGTTCCCGCGCCGAGCTTCCGCTCGAGGCGCTCAAGATGTCCCGGGGTGAGCCGGTCATCGAGACCATCTGGGCCGGCGCAGGTGAGGTGCCGACCGGTCCCTACCAATCGACGCCAGCGCCGAGCTACGATCAGCAACCAACATAAGCGGAGCCACCGCTTGACCCACAGCGAATTCTGATCATGACACGAACTTTGATCGTCGCCGACCCGCAGCGAGACTTCTGCGAGGGTGGCTCGTTGGGTGTTGCTGGAGGAGCTGCCGCAGTCAGCCGAATAGATAGGCTCCTCAACAGTGATCATGGGTATGCCTATGTCGTTGCGACTCGTGATCATCACATCGATCCAGGTTCGCACTTTGCTGACAAGCCGGACTTCGTCGACTCCTGGCCGCCGCACTGTGTGGTCGGCACCCCAGGTGCTGAGTTCCATGACGAACTGACTTTCCGCGACTTCTCAACCGTCGTCTACAAGGGCCATTACGAGCCGGCGTACTCCGCTTTCGAGGGCGTTACAGAGGATGGCGAGACTCTGTCAGCGTGGCTGCGGGCGCGAGGAGTCGACCAGCTTGACATCTGCGGCATCGCGACTGACTACTGCGTACACGCCACGGCTCTTGACGCGGTGCGGGAAGGCTTCGACACGACTGTCTTGCTGGACCTGACCGCCGCGGTTGACCCGGATCACATTCCTGCAATTTCGGCGGAACTGGCGGAGGCCGGTGTAGCGATCGAAGAGTCCGACGAGTGACGCGGCCACGTCGGTTCACGCGAGTTCGGCGTCGCGGCCAGCGCCGAAGCTACGCTGCAACCGTTGAGTGGGCATCACCCGTCCGGCCAAGAATCAGAAACACCCGGCTCAGTGATCTTTGAGCATCCTGCGTACGCTTGCAGGCGCCACGGTCGTGAACGCCTCTCGGCAGATTGCGCTGAGCTCGGCATCCTCAATTGCCGGCAGTTGAACGCCAATCCAGCCGAGGTGGCCGACATAGGGTGGCCGGAAGAAGCGTTCGGGCTCGGTCTCGACAAGATGCGCCTGGACGCCCTCAGGAGCGGCACACCACAGAGCTAACCGGCCGTCGCCATGGTGGTCGTTGAGAAGCATCACAAAGCACTTCTTGTTACGGACGAAGAACGCTGGTCCGCCGTGACTCAGGCGTTCCGACGTCTCCGGCAGCGCCAGGCACGCTGCGCGTACCTTGGCAAGCGCCTGGTCAACCTCATCCTGCGGGAACCGGCTCACGAGTGCCGACCTTAGTTTGTAGCTGGTCACGCGATGTTGATCGCTCGCTGCTGCCACATGCATTCGCCTGGAGATTTAACTCAACGGGACTGCGTAACCTGCTAGTTGTGGACCTGTTCGACAACCTGGTCGACGACGAGAGCCTCGTACGGCAGCAAGAGACCTCAGTGGCGGCGCCGGTCGCCCGCCACTGTGAGCTGCGCGAGGCATACCCGGGCCTTCTTGCAACCCTGGTCGTGCCGGACAGCCGGCTGACGAGGATCGCTCGACAAGTCCCGCCCAATGCAAGCGTTTCCCTGAGCGTGGTCACCAGTGCCGGCGCCGGTGGGTTGCTCGCGCTGATACACCACAACACAGCTGGAATCGACATCGCCTCGGTTGAGCCGACCCTGCGTGACCTTGATGATCTTGCCGGTAGCGCAGCGCGGATGATCTCAGCGGCAGGAGAGCTCGGGCCGGAGGTTGCGGTCTTCATCGAGCTGCCGTACGCGCCAGGCTGGCAGTCCGCTGTCGAGCTGATCGAGGCCGCCGGCCTCTGCGGCAAAATTTCTGTCGGCCATGCCGAGCCGCGGCAGGTTGTCGAGCAGCTGTCGATCTTGATCGAGGCGGATCTGCCGTTCAAGATCACCAGCCGGCACGAGGAAAACTGGTTGGCTCTGCTGGCGGCGGTCGAGGCCCTCGTCGCCGGTGCCGGTCTTGAGGAGGCGACGGATCTGCTGCGATTTCGTGACCATGATCAAGTCGGCACTGTGGTGGCCAGCTGGGACCAGGCGACGCAGTCTCGGGTGCGCCGCAGGCTACGCCGCATTGGCACCGCTCGGGTGCGGGACGTGGTCACAGACCTGGCAGCCTATGGTGAACCGCTCGAGTCCTAGCCCCAGGATTGCGCGCCGCTGTCCTGGACGAACGAACGAGCAGACACGCTTTTTCGCCTGCGAGTGAGAGAGGAAGGCAGCGGCTTCAAGCGCGATCCGCGCGAGCGGAGCGAGCAATCAGACGATGCGCGAGCGGCTCTAAGAACCGAGCCGCGAGCGTCGGGAATCGCGCGCCGCCGCACGGAGGAGGAGGGAGCAGAGGCGTTCTTCCACTACGAGCGACGACGACGGCGGCGGACCCAAGCGCCCACGATCGCGCGCCGCTGCCCTGGACGAACGAACGAGCAGACACGCTTTTTCGTCTGCGAGTGAGAGAGGAAGGCAGCGGCTTAAAGCGCGATCCGCGCGAGCGGAGCGAGCAATCAGACGATGCGCGAGCGGCTCTAAGAACCGAGCCGCGAGCGTCGGGAATCGCGCGCCGCCGCACGGAGGAGGAGGGAGCAGAGGCGTTCTTCCACTACGAGCGACGACGACGGCGGCGGACTCCAAGCGCCCACGATCGCGCGCCGCTGCCCTGGACGAACGAACGAGCAGACACGCTTTTTCGTCTGCGAGTGAGAGAGGAAGGCAGCGGCTTAAAGCGCGATCCGCGCGAGCGGAGCGAGCAATCAGACGATGCGCGAGCGGCTCTAAGAATTAGTTCGCCGACGGGCAACCGCGAGGTAGCCAGCCCCAGCAACTGCTGCGAGTGCCAGCGCGAGAAGCGTGAGCTGCGGGGCAATTCCGCCGGCCGTGGAGAGCGCTGCATCGACCGCAGGTCTGTTCGAGCCTGCTGCGCCCCGATTATTCCCTGGCGCCGTGAGACCCGCATCGATGCTGCTGTCAGCTGCGTGCTCAGTTCCTAGCGCGAGGACTGGAGTCATTCCGTTCTTATCGACATCAGAGTCAATGGCTGGGTCATGGCCGGCATTCTGGCTGGTGAAGATCAGCCCATGCGGCACCTTGCTGAATCGGATCCGATAGTTGCCTGCCGGCAGATGATCGAAGCTAAAGCGCCCACTCTTTGAGGTCACGACGGTGGCGAGCGCATCTGGACCGCTGCCCAAGAGTTCGACGTTGACACCCGAGACACCCCCGTCCCCCAGCCCGAGCACTCCGTCGCCGTTCTTGTCAAGCCAGACCTTGTTTCCGATCGAATACCTCGTTACCAGACCAGCGCTGAGAGTGCGGTTTTCGAAGTCGATGGTGCCGGCGCTGGCGTCGGTAATCGGGACCAGATTGGGAGCCCCCTGGGCCAGCTTGAAGACCGAAGTCATACCGGTCGCAGGATCGGGGTCGGAGTCCAGTGCAGAGTCGATCCCAGCCACCCGCCCGGTGAAGGCACAGTGGGCTGGCAGGTTCGTGAACCGCAGCCGATATTGGCCGCCTCGCAGATTGGAGAACTGATAGCGGCCAGTCGCATCGGTGTTGGTGGTAGCGACGACATTGCCGGCAACGGAGAGCAATGAGACCGTCGCTGACGCGGCGGGTTCGTCGGACTGTTGGATGCCGTCGCTGTCCTTGTCGAGCCAGACCCGGTCACCCACCGCGTATCGCAGCGGGGTGATGCCCGCATCGATCGTGGGATTGATATACGCCGCTGCTACGCCGTCGGTTGCAGTGGTAGGTCGAACATTCGGTTCGCCTACGGCCAAAGTGAAGGGTGGGGTCAGTCCGGAGTAGTCAGGATCAGAGTCGGCCGCACGTTGATCACCAGCTGCTGCTGGGGTCAGCCTGAAATCCTCCGGCACGCCCGCGAACCGTACCGAATAGGTGCCGGCCTGAAGGTTGTCGAAGACGTACCGTCCCGATGGGCTGCTCATCGTTGAGGCCACGACCTCGCCGTCGATGTTGAGTAGTTGGGTGCTGATCCGGCTGGCGGGCGACTCCCCCGCGTCCTGGACGCCTGACCGGTTGTCGTCGCGCCAGACCGAGTCACCGACCGCGAATCGGGCAACTTCGGGCCGGTCCAAACTGCGCGACACGGGCGTCGATTCAGGCTGCGGAGCCTCAGTAGATGCGCGACCCGCCACAACGCCCATACGCACGGTCTGGTCGTCGGTCGTAACGTCGACCGTCGTACTCAACGGATGGAATGTGCTGCTTTCCGGAACTGGCGTGAGATCGGAGAGCGCTGCGGGAATATCGGCGACGACGAAATACCGGCCACCTTTGAGTCTGCTCGTTGGGTCGAGGATGAAGATGCCGTCACGCCCCGTGACACCTTTGACGGGGAATCCGCTGGCGTCGGTTACGCCAATCTCGATGTCCGGCTGTGGCTGATCGATGGTGCCGTCATAGTTGCCATTCCCGTCAACGTCACGGTTGACGATGACCGTCAGCGTGCCGTCAGTGGTATCGGCGGCTGCCGGAACCGGCAACGCCACCACGACCGCCCAAGTGATGAGTCCCGCCAAGGCGGCAGCTGGGCGCAAAAGCGAACGCAGCACAAAAACCTCATCGGACCAGGCCCCCGCGCCCGAAGGTTGACGGGTAAGAGCGCCCCGAACGCTCCGACCTTGGCTCAATATAGTCATGTGAACTGCGATCTTCAGGCGGTTCCGGTTTTTGACCACAGAAACTGTTACCGACTTGACACCCGCGGTTCAGCGAGGTCGTACCACCTGCGTCTTCGCGACAATGTCGTGCAGAGCCTGTCGCTTTGGGTTCCAGAGCGGGAAGAGCACGTCGATGAGTGTTACGAAGGCCAGAAATGCGCTGATGCTGGGCAGGACCCAGACTGCGGCACGGATGCATATCGAGTTCCAGGCAAGCGGACCAGGATCACGGCCGTGATCGACTGGAACGACGCGCAGCCCGCAGAGCAGCTTCCCAGGTGTCGCAGACTTCCAGCGCAGAAAGCCCACGTGGTAGAGAATCCCGACACCAAGAGTCACCGAGGTTACGATCAACTGGTCGGCTCCAGAGATCAGATCGGTCGCAACCAATGGCGGCGGCGGGGCGACTCCTGACTGTTGGGCATCCAGCATTGCGTTGAAATAGGCGATCATGGTGCCGTACAGGGACCGCCACACCGGGAAGGTGATTACGGTGACGATGGCGGTGAGGATCACCTTGTCGATCAGCACGGCCAGCACCCGCCACCACCACGACGCGAGCGGGACGCCGTCCGCGGTCATCGTCGCCTGCACTGGACCAGTCCGCGGTCGGGCGTAGCCGAGCGGCCGATTCACATTGGGGGCAGGGTAAGAAGCGTACGGAGTCCGGCCATAGCCGGCGCCTGGCGAGGCTTGCTCGACAGGGCGCGTGTTGCGGGACCACTGCCAGCCGTCCCAGTAGCGTTCCTGTGCCGAATTCACCGGGTCCGGGTACCAGCCGCTGGGTGCTGCATGACGACCGGGCGGTGCGGGCGGTGAGCCTACGGGGATGTCTGACACCTTTTCATCGTAATGTCGTGTCCGCAGAACGCCCGCTCAGATGTCGAGCACGATCAAAGATCAACAGCCCTGATATCCCAGCAATCCAGTCGAATCCAGCCCTTGCTCGGGGCCACATCAGGGAACATGTTGCAGTTTCGAAATGATTCGGGCTTCCTTTCCAACAAGAGTGGGCAAGCAAGGGGTGTTTGCGTTATACATAAGCCAGGGCACCAAAGAGCCAGCGAGTTACGAGCAAGGACAACTGATCAGCGTGAGATCAGGTGTAAACGCCAGGGCCGTCGCAGCGGCGCATCAGCCGAGCCGTTCGGCCCATCGACGCAAGTCCCGACCGGGACGCGGGCAATCCGCCGCCCTCACCGCGCTGTATCCGACCTCGCCCCGCACCACTGGTCATCGACGGGATCGGACCATCCTTCCGGTCACCGTCAGTGTGCAAATCTCACGTGCAGCCAGTGTCTCTTCCTGTGACTGCGCAACCAGCCCACGAACGGCCGTGAGGCCCAAGACCCCTGCATAGGGACAACACCAGGAAGGAATAACTCCAGATGCGCTGGAATCACAAAGTAGCGGCAGCCGCAGGTCTGTCCGCGTTGTTGGTTGCAAGCACCGCATGTGCCGGAGCCGGCGGAGGAGGCGGCGGCGGTGGCGGTGGCGGCGGGGACAACTCGATCAACGTCTTGATGGTCAACAATCCCCAGATGCTCGCCCTGCAGAAACACGCCGGCGAGTTCACCAAGGAGTCCGGCATCACGGTGAACTTCACCGTCAAGCCGGAGAATGAGATGCGTAACCAGGCGGCGCAGGAGTTCGCCAACCAGTCCGGCCAGTTCGACGTGGCGACCCTGTCGAACTTTGAGATCCCCTGGTACTCCAAGAACAACTGGCTGTGGTCCATGGATGACATCCAGGCCTACAAGGACGACAAGGACTTCAATCAGGCCGACATCTTCCCGTCGATGACCGAAGTCACTGAAGGGTCCGGACGGCAAGCTCTACGGCGAACCGTTCTACGGCGAGTCCTCCTTCCTGATGTACCGCAAGGATGTCGCTCAAAAGGCCAACGTGGCGATCAAGGACAAACCGACCTGGGATGAGGTCGCGGCCGCGGCAGCCAAACTGGACGGTGCGGAACCCGGGATGAAGGGCATCTGCCTGCGTGGCCTGCCTGGCTGGGGCGAGGTCTTCGCACCGTTGACGACGGTGGTCAACACGTTCGGCGGCACGTGGTTCGAGAAGGACTGGACGGCCAAGGTCAATGCCCCGGAGTTCAAGGCGGCGACCACCTTCTACACCGATCTGGTGAAGGCGCATGGTGAGGCGGGCGCGGCACAGGCCGGATTCGCCGAGTGCCTGACCGCGACGACCCAGAGCAAGGTCGCAATGTGGTACGACGCCACCTCTGCTGCGGGCAGCCTGGAAGCTCCCGACTCTCCGGTGAAAGGCAAGATGGCCTACGCCCAAGCACCCGTCAAGATGACGGACGCATCCGGCTGGCTGTACACCTGGGCGTGGGCGATCGAGAAGAAGAGCCAGAAGCAAGACAACGCCTGGAAGTTCATCTCCTGGGCGTCGTCGAAGAAGTACGAAGAACTGGTCGGCGCACAGGACGGCTGGGCAACGGTGCCGGCCGGCAAGCGTATCTCGACCTACCAGAACCCCGAGTACAAGAAGGAGGCCGGAGCGTTCGCTGAGGCGACACTTGAGGCGATCGAGGCTGCTGACCCGGAAAATCCAGGTGTCCAGCCGCGGCCAACGATCGGCATTCAGTTTGTCGACATCCCGGAGTTCCCCGACCTTGGCACCAAGGTCAGCCAAGACATCTCGGGGGTGATTGCCGGTAAGAAGAGCGTCGACGACGCGCTCAACAACGGGCAGAAGCTGGCCGAGGTTGTCTCCAAGAAGTACCAGGGCCAGTAGCAGGATCCGAGAGGGCTCCTCGGCAGGCTCAGCCGCGCAGCTGCGCGGCTGAGCCTGCCGAAGGCCCACGATCACACGCGACAACTCAACGCTGGCGTGAACTTGTCGAGAGGCCAGCGCCATCCGTCGACAGCTCACCTCACATCTGACAAGGAGGCATGGCGCACATGGCCACCACTACGGCAACCCCCCTCGACACGAAGGCCGAGGCCAAGGCAGCCAAGAAAAAGGAGCCCAAACCGAGCTTCAACGAACGCTGGATGGACAAAAAGGGCTGGGTTCGCCGCTTCCCGCTGTTGCCGGCCTTGGTTTTCACCATCATCCTGACCCAGATCCCGTTCATAGCGACGATCATCATCTCGTTCATGAACTGGCAGGCCAACTATCCCAACGAGATCGCCTTCGGAACCCTCAACAACTACGCGACGGTCTTCACCGATCCGGCCCTGCGATCAAGCGTGTTCTTCACCGTCGTATTGACCGTGACGGTGGTGATCGTCTCCTTGGCCATAGGCCTGGGCATCTCGCTGCTGTTGAACCGCAAGTTCTTCGGCCGTGGCGCGGTCCGGACCATGATGATCACGCCCTTCCTGATCGTTCCGGTCGCCGCAGCGCTGCTGTGGAAGCACGCGATCTACAACCCGGTCTACGGTCTGCTCAACGGAATGCTGACCTTGCTCGGCGTAGAGGCTCAGCCGGACTGGATCACCGACTTTCCCCGGTTGGCGATCGAGGTCCAGCTGATCTGGTACTGGACACCGTTCATGACCCTGATCTTGCTGGCCGGTTTGCAGTCCCGGCCGGGTGACGTTCTCGAGGCGGCCAATGTCGACGGCGCCAACTCCTGGCAGACCTTCCGCTTCATCACCATGCCGCACATGCGGCGCTATCTCGAGCTCGGCGGCCTGCTCGGCTCGATCTATGTCATCCAGACCTTCGACACGGTTTTCGTCATGACGGCCGGCTCGCTCGGCACCGCTAACCTGCCCTTCACCGTCTACGAAACCCTCTACAGCGCCCAAGACTACGGTCTTGCCTCCGCCCAAGGTGTCGTCGTGGTGATCTTCTCCATCGCCATCGCGACGTTCCTGCTCCGTACCGTATCCACCCTGTTCGAGGAGTCCTGATGACCAGCGCACTCGCTCCGGCCCCCAGCAAGCTCGCTGCCGAGCGTAAGAAATCCGCCGAACGCGGTCGCAGGCTCGGCTCACGCACCGGCAATACCATTGCTGGCATTGCCGCCTGGGCCATCGGCATCCTTTTCGTCTTTCCCGTTTTCTTTATGGTGCTGACCAGCCTCCACTCCGAACCCAACGCATCAACCAACCCGCCCAGCTTCTTCGCCCCGCTCACCCTCCAGGGTTACAAGGAGTTCTTCGGTGCATCCTCGGGAGCCAGCCCCTGGCCGCCGTTGATCAACTCCGCCACCGCATCGATCGTCTCAACCATCCTGGTGATCTTGCTGGCGATCCCGGCGGCGTACGCGCTCTCGGTCAAGCCGATCAAGAAGTGGACCGACGCGATGTTCTTCTTCCTTTCCACCAAGATGCTGCCCGCCGTTGCCGGTCTGCTGCCGCTCTACATCTTCGCGAAGTACCTCGGTCTGCTGGACAACATCAACTACTTGCTGATCTTGTACACGGCGATGAACCTGCCGATCGCGGTCTGGATGATGCGGTCCTTCCTGGCCGACATTCCCGTCGAGCTCTTCGAAGCCGCCGCGGTGGATGGCGCTGGGCTGATCCGGACGCTGCGCAGCATCATCGTGCCGATCATCTCCCCCGGGATCGCAGCCACCGCACTGATCTGTTTCATCTTCGCCTGGAACGAGCTGCTGCTGGCCAACACGTTGACCAGCGTGATCGCGGGCACGGCGCCGGTCTTCCTGACCAGCTTCGTGACATCGCAGGGCCTGTTCCTGGCCAAGGTGTGTGCGGCGGCGACGGTCGTCTCACTGCCGGTGATCATCGCCGGCTTCGCTGCCCAAGACAAGCTGGTGCAGGGCCTGTCCCTCGGCGCGGTCAAGTAAGGCGAGCGGGTTAGATGACTGCACTGAACCAAGCCAGCCTCGGATCCCTGTCGATTCCGGTTCCGAGCTATGACCGTTCGCAGGTCAAGGTGGGCATCGTCCATTTCGGTGTCGGTGGGTTCCACCGAGCCCACCAGGCGATGTACCTCGATCAGCTCATGGAACAGGGCAAGGCCCTCGACTGGGGTATCTGCGGCGTCGGCGTAATGCCTTTCGATCTCAAGATGAAGGAGGCGATGCAATCCCAGGACTGTCTCTACACGCTGGTCCTGAAAGCTCCTGACGGAAGTTGGGAGCCTCGGATCCTCGGATCGATCGTGCAGTACCTGTACGCGCCGGACGATCCTGATGCGGTTATCGAGAAGATGGCTGATCCTGAGACCCGGATCGTCTCGCTCACCGTCACCGAAGGCGGCTACAACTTCCATCCGGTGACGGGTGAATTCGATGACACTAATCCGGCCGTCCAGGCGGATCTGGCTCCCGGAGCGGTCCCGGCCACCACGTTCGGACTGATCACCGAAGCGCTCGTGCGGCGACGCTCTCGTGGTATCGAGCCCTTCACGGTCATGTCGTGCGACAACATCCAGGGCAACGGTCACATGGCGCAGGAAGTCTTCGCCGCGTTCGCCCGGCTCCGAGACCCGGAGTTGGGCGAATGGGTAGAGGGCAACGTCCGATTCCCCAACTCCATGGTCGACCGGATTACCCCCGTCACCACAGATGCCGATCGGGCGCAGATCAGCGAACGCTTTGGCGTTGAAGACGCCTGGCCGGTGGTGTGCGAGCCATTCACGCAGTGGGCGCTGGAGGACAACTTCTCCTCCGGCCGCCCGCCGCTGGAGGACGTCGGGGTCCAGGTGGTCCCGGACGTGATGCCGTACGAGCTCATGAAGCTGCGGCTGCTGAACGCGAGCCACCAGGCGCTGTGCTACTTCGGTTATCTCGCGGGCTACCGGTTGGTACATGAGGTCGCACAGGATCAGTTGTTCGCCAACTTCCTGCTGGATTACATGAACCTGGAGGCCACTCCGACCCTGGCCCCGGTGCCAGGCATCGACTTGGACGTCTACAAGCACCAGCTGATCGAACGATTCTCCAATGCCGCGGTCCGAGACACCGTCGCTCGGCTCTGCGCGGAGAGCTCGGATCGTATTCCGAAGTGGTTGCTGCCGGTCGTTCGGGAGAATCTGGCCGCTGGTCGCGACGTGACCCTGTCGGCTGCCGTGGTCGCCAGCTGGGCCCGGTACGCCGAAGGGGTCGACGAGCTGGGTGAACCGATCAAGGTGGTCGATCGGCTCGCCGACACGCTGCAGCAGACTGCCGCTCAGCAGCGGGTGGACCCGTTGGCTTTCGTCAAGAACCGGGAACTGTTCGGAGATCTGGCCACTGAGCCCGGGTTCACCGAGCCATACCTGAATGCGCTCAATTCGCTGCACACCGCCGGCGCTCGCGCCACGTTGGAGGCCATCGTTAGGCGTTCCACTCCCGTCTAGCACATCCACACGCGCCGTCAGGAAGCTACGTCCAGGTAGATTCCTGACGGTCTGCTTTTGGTTGCGACCGGTGCAGAGCACCGGGAATCTAGGTGGACGTAGTTTCGTCGAGAGGCCGGGCACAGCTGGCTTTCGGCTGCTTCAGGCGAATGGACGCCGGGCAAGAATGGTAGTGATGGACTCCATTGGGCGGTATCGGCTGGTACGGCGCCTCGGCGCCGGGTCGTTCGCGTCAGTGTGGCTCGGCCATGACGACGACCTGGACGTACCCGTGGCGGTCAAGGTGCTCGCCGACAACTGGGCCGGCAACAACGATGTCCGCAACCGCTTCCTGGCAGAGGCGCGGATCATGCGCCGGATTCATGATCGTCGGCTGGTACAGGTGCACGACGTCGGCACCCTTGATGATGGGCGGCCGTACTTCGTCATGGACTACATCGACGGCGGCTCCATGAACGACCTCCGTGGTCAGGGCATTCACCCGGTACGAGCGCTGCGGCTTTGCGCCGAGGCGTGCCGCGCACTGGACGTGCTCCACGCGCACGACATCATCCACCGTGACGTCACACCGAGGAACCTGTTGCTCAGCAGAACCGCCAGCGGCAACACCCACGTGCTGATCGCCGACCTGGGGGTCGCGAAATCCATGCTGGATGCGGTTGGCGCCACCATGACTGCCGGGACACCCTCGTACATGGCACCAGAACAGGCGATGGGCATCACGCCACTCGACCGGCGCGTCGACATATATTCGCTGGCTGCGGTGACGTACGCGATGTTGGCCGACCATCCCCCGTTCCTGGTACGCAGTATTGCCGACATCCTCGCGCGTGACCCGTCGCAACCTCCGGAGCCGATCGCTGAAAGGATCGGGGCACCCTCAACCCTCGACGGAGTGATGATCTCGGGACTGGCTGCGGACCGGAACCGTCGCCCGCCGACCGCTCTGCTCTTGGCCGAAGGGCTGGAGACAATCGCGGACCAGATGGAAGCGTCCGGTGCTTCCAGAGAGCTGGCCGACGACCTCGCGGTCACGCCGTCGCCTCGGACCGAGTCTTCTGGGGCCAGCGAGATTACCCTGTCGGAGCTGCCGCCAGCGACAACAGTGGATCCGTCCTTCTTCCCGCCTCCCGCAGCCGCAATGTCGGGATTCGAGCCGGCGAGTCCCTACCTCGCCCCGGTCGGTCCGCCGGCTTTCCAGCCCTCCCCGCAATCCCTGGCAGGTAGCTATGTCAATTCAGGGGAACCGTACGCGACGAGCCAGCTGACCTCGCCGCCCGAAGCCCTCACTCCGTCCAGACCGGTCGCCTACTACGTCTTACTGGGCGTATCGGCGCTCGCTCTGTTCGCCATTTCGATGTTCCTGACCATCTTGGTGCTGCGCTGACGGAAGAACCGCCAGCAAAATCAAACTCGCGTGAACTCGTTGTGCACTGCGCCGATGCGCAGCGAAGTAAAGACGGCGAGCAACCCAACAGCTGCCATCGACAGCTCGACAAGGCCGAATGTCAAGGCGAGATTGCCGCTTGGATGCAGCGCGGCGAAGACTGTACCTGCGACGCCGACGAAGATGCCGGAGCCAAGCGCGTCGGAGACGTTCAGCGAGGAGGCGTTGCGGCCCTGCTCCGACGTCGCAGACAGACTCATCGCTGCCAAAGAGCTACTCGAAACGGCAAGTCCCATGCCAAGGCCGGCCCAGATCCAGCCCACCGCGACCAAGGCGTACGGCAGGGTGGGAAGGAAGGCGATCGAGCCAACAACCCCCAGCCCAATCGCTACCGACCAGCAACCCAGGGTGATCAGGAGGTCCCGCCGCAGCCGCAACCACGGTCGAGCCTGCAGCCAGGAGCCAGCGGTCCAACCGATTGCGCCGACTGTCAACATCGCCCCTGCTTGCAAGAGCGGAACCCCGCGCTGCTCGACCAGCATCAGCGGCACGAACGCCTCACCGCCGAAGAAGGCACCAGAGAGCAAACCCCGGGTCTGAATGACCTGCGACAGGCCGCGGTGAAATCTGAAGAATCCAGGCGGCATGAGCGGTGGCAGCGCCACCAGAAGGGCCGCTATACCGCCAACTACCAACCCGATAGCGGCCCGGTCCAGCTGCTGACCTGCGAGCTGTAGCGTGGCCGCGGCAACCGCAAGGAGTCCCGCTGCCCACAGTGGTGCGGGTTTCCGGGCGGCGGGGGCGCTTGGCTGGTATGTGCGCATCAAACGGATGAGGCTGGGCAATACCAGCGCGCCACCGAAGACCACGAGCGGAATCACGGAGAAGAACACCCAGTGCCAGCTCAGATGCTCGGTGAGCCAGGCCGCGGCCGGCGGACCGACGAACGACGGCAGCACCCAGGCGGCGGAGATGTAGGTGAACATTCTGGGCCGCTGGCGACGGCTGAAGGCCACCGCGACGCAGACATACGTTGCGACGTTCATGGCACCGCTGCCCAGTCCTTGCACCAGCCGGCCAGCGACCAGCTGAGCCATGTGTTGAGCTGTGCCGGCCACGACCAGTCCCGCCAGGAAGATCACCAGACCGACGAGCAGCGGTTTGGCCGGGCCAATACGATCGCTCAGCCGGCCACACACAACCGTGGCGAACAGCATCCCGATCAAGAAGAGCGAGAACGCCCAGGCGTAGTACGGCAAAGCGTCAAGCTCACGCGCGGCCACTGGCATTGCGGTCGCCACAGCAATGGTCTCGAAAGCGATGGCAACAACGGTGGCGCACAGGCCAATCGTCAGCGCACGCCGGGAGACCTTGGGTACGGCGATCTCGCTGTCGTCGTGCGCAGCCTGCTGCGTGGCCATCTCACCAGTTCATCACTTCAAGCCGACTGAAGGTCAAATTTGATGTGAGCCTGCTCGCGGGGTGTTCGATTGCTCGCTCCGCTCGCGAGGATCGCGCTCTAAGGCCCTCTGCCTTCCTCTCTAGCTCGCAGACGAAAAGCGTCTCTGCTCTCTCGCTCGTCCAGACAGGGGCGCGCGATCCTGTGCGCTTGGAATCCAACGTCTGGTAGTCAGCTGTCTAGACTGGCCAACGTGAGTCAGCAACCGAGTCCCGGCGCCCAAACGATTGTCGACGAGCGCACTCAGGAGCGGCCCGACTACCGCGTTGAGGAGGGCGATCACGAGCGCTTCTCCCACTATGTGCCCAGGGAGAAGCTGACCGAGGCCATGGTGATGGGTACACCCGTGGTTGCACTCTGCGGCAAGGTGTGGGTGCCGAGCCGCGATCCGGAGCGGTTCCCGGTGTGTCCGGAATGCAAGGAAATCTGGGAGTCCCTGGAATCAGGCGACGATAACTGACCGACTCGGGCGCGGTCCCACTGCCGTTCGACGGCGCGTACCTCTAGTCTGACGCCATGGACTTCGAGCTCACCAACGGGCGAACGCTGGTGATCGTCCGACACGCCAAGTCCTCGTGGGATTTCGATGTCGATGATCATGAGCGTCCGCTGTCTGCTCGTGGGCGTCGGGACGCCGAGGCGCTTGGCCGACTACTCAGCCAGCGATCACTGCGTCCGGATCTTGTGCTCTGCTCGACCGCGACTCGCGCTAGGCAGACCTGGGACTACGCGAAGGCGGGTGGCGCCACCTCCGGCGAGGTTCAATACCTCCGAGACATCTATCACGCATGGGTGCCAGAACTGCTGTCGCTGATCCGTGAAGTGCCGGACGAGATCCGCACTTTGCTTGTGTTAGGGCATGCTCCCGGCATCCCCGACCTTGTCGAGCACCTCTGTATCCGAACTGGTTCGCCGGATTGGACCCAGATGGACAACAAGTTCCCAACCAGCGCGCTGGCTATCGTGAACGTTCCCGGACCGTGGGCGGAACTGGGCAAAGACCGTGCCGAGCTAGGCAGCTTCATAGTGCCGCGGGGCTAGTGTCCTGCGCCAGGAAACTAGTTTCTGGGCTTGCTGCTCGCGCATCGGGCGCTGCGAATCCGACGTCGTCGTTACTCTTCGCGAACGAGGAGCATGTTCGCTCATCGCTCCTCCAATCGTCGGGCGCGCGATTTCGACGCTCGCAGCATGCGGCAGACGGCCGTCACGCTGGCCGAGCCTTGGCGACCAGGTCGGCAACGAACGCAAGTTTTGTGATCACTGGCGCTGCCAGAACAAAGGGGTAGAGGTCAGGGCGGCCCATGCTGCGATTTATCTGATTCAAGCCCTTCGTCAGCGGCAGCCAAGTCCGGGCAATCACCCCAGCCATGGGTGCCTCGAGCGGACCGACCACTGCCCCATCTGAGATGAGTCCGAATTCCTCCGCTGTTTGCAGAGTGTCGGCAATGTGCAAGAAATGCCCGAACACTTCGGCGAAGTCTTCGAGCGGATGCATGGTGGCGTACGCGCTGATGAAGTTGTTCTGCCAGTCGTGGCCAGCCCCAGTCGAATAATGGCGCTGCAGTGCTTCGTCATAGGAGGTGGTCTCATCTCCGAACAGCGCACGGAATTCCTCACGGCGGTCGGCTGTGAGGGCGAATTCGTCGCAGTAGTAGTGGCCGATCTCGTGCCGAAAGTGTCCCAGCACCGTCCGGTACGGCTCGTCCATGCTCTCCCTTAGTGCCTCCCGATGGGAGTCCTTGCTCTCCGCCAGGTCAAGAGTGATGATCCCGTTCTGGTGGCCGGTGATGATCCTCCCCTGGCTACTGGAGAGCAGGTCGAACGCCAGACCGTTGTAGCCGTCGCTGACCCTGATCGGGAGCCGAAGCTCGTCGAGCCCGAAGATCAAGCGGCGCTTGGCGGCCTCGGCAACCCAATACTGGGCGACCCCGACAGTGTCGGCATCCGCAGGCCGGGTGCGTGTCAAGGTGCAGCTGAAGCACAGACCGAGGGCCGAAGCCGAATCGGCGATCCAGTTGCATCCGCAGCGGTTGAGGTTCGCACAGATGGGCCGATCCGACTTGACGGCCACCATAGTGCCCTGTTCACGCGAGTACCCGACCGCGCTGCCGCAAGCCACGCACACCGAGTTTTCGAAAAACAGCTCAGCGGCGCAGACTTCACACCGAAAGACACGCACGACCGCCAACTCTGCCAGCCGGCGTTCAGCTAACTTCAGGCGGGTCTAGCCTGACCAAATGATCACCGCACTGCACGCCTTGCTCTACTCGGAGGATCCGCCAGCCACACGAGCCTTCTTTCGCGACGTGCTCGGCTGGCCGTATCTGGAGGACACCAATTCCGAACCAGGTTGGCTGATCTTCCGATCTGGCCCAAGCGAAATTGGTGTACATCCGAACAGCTGGACTTATGGTGGCGAGTCGACAACGGTGCCAGTCCATCACGAGATCTCGCTGATGTGCGATGACCTGGCTGCCACGATGGAGGAGTTGCGCGCCAGGGGTGCTGAATTCAACGGCGAGCCCGTCGACTACGGCTACGGTCTCATGATCAAGCTTCGCATTCCGGCCGCCGGTGAGATCCAGCTCTATCAGCCGAATTACCAGCCCTCGTACAGCCTCTAGGCACCTGGCTTCGGCGGCTCAGCCGACCGATCGCGCGCCACGCGTACGGAGTAGGCGAGCAGCAAGACTGCCCCGATGATGCCGAGCAGCAGCGTGAGATTAGCGCCGAAGTTCTGCAGCAGGAGCGCCTTGCTCGGCGGTTGGGTGCCCTGCCGGTAGATCATCGGAATCGCGATGAGAGTGACAATTGCCCCCATGATGAGCGCCGCTTGCAGGTAGCGCCGGCCACGATCAGGGACCAACCGACGCATGATCGACCCGACGCCGACAACAGCGGGCGACAGGATTCCATCGTGAATGATCACCGCTCCAATGAGCCACGCCGCCACCAAGATCAGGCTCGAGGCAGGCACGTTCACCGCCAGCTGAACGAGCCCGTAGACCCCCACGAGAATTCCCGCTCCCCCGAGGATCAGCCGCCAGCCTCGCATCAGACCACCTCGATCCTCGACAGCCACTTGGTGTTGAAGACACCGGCCCGGTTGGGGGCGATCAGCCTGAGTGGGTAGCCGTGATCGAGGTTGATCCGAGCCCCGTTGAGGTGAGTGGCGAGCAACGCCTGCGACAACTGTGGGCCGAACATCTCGGAGTGGTCGAAAGGCCAGCCTTGCTCGACCGATGTGAAGCGGATGTGCGACTCAGCCGTCCCGCCGGCGCGCAGCACGACGTCGAGGAGACTGAGGCCACGCCAGTCGGCACCGGCGCTCCAGCCCTCGACACAGCTGATCGGAAACCGCTCTTCATGCGTGGCCGCCGCCTCGATGTCAGCGAGTCCCAGCGAGTACGGGCGGGGCCCGTCGATGTGCAGGATCCAGTCCACCGCCGTCGCAGCAGTCATCACCTGCGCCTGCTCGGCTGTGCGATTGACGGGCACCCCCTGAGGGCCCTTGCTGCGCTCCCGGATCGCAAGGAGGCCGATGGGTTCCAGCGACGTTATGGTCTGACCGACCGACGTAAGGGCGACGAGCCCGATGCCAGCACCGGTCGCCGTCAGGACCTCACGCCGCGAAATCCCCGACGTGTCGGG
Organism: uncultured Actinomycetota bacterium; assembly: GCA_963836855.1. GTDB lineage: Bacteria > Actinomycetota > Actinomycetes > Propionibacteriales > Propionibacteriaceae > Microlunatus. Next base: position 69,425 of record CAWILN010000045.1, read on the forward strand.
TGCTGGCTGCGGCCCCGCGTTGGTGTGAGAGTCCGGGTTCTCATTCCACGGGATCTCGGTGAGCACATCACCATCGGCCACCTTGGTCTGTAGCCCGTAGACAATATCCGGCAGCTTCACACCGATATGTAGCAGGATCGAGCCGACGACCACGTAGGCAAGGTAGTAATGCACCGAGAGGAAGTCCCAGCGGAACGGGTACCAATTCAACACATTGAAGAAGCCCGTGCTCACCTGAACCAGGGCCGAACCGACCAGGATGACCACGGTGAACCGTTCGATGGCATGCCTGATCGATCTGATCGGTGGCCATCGGAACTGGTTCGGATACACCGACCAGAGCTTGACGAACAGCAACGGAATCGCGGCCATACCGGTCGCCACGTGGATGCCCTGAGTGAGGCGATATCCCCAAATGGGGCTGGCTGGTTTAGGCAACCAGGACCATGGCCGGTATTGGTAGTAGCTCAGCAGGCCGGTGAGGAAGCAGATACCGATGGCGATGCCGAGCGCGCGTCCGAGTCGCGCTGTGAGGGCCGTGGAGCGTACGGTGCTGCTGAAGTGAGGCCACCACTGCGGTCGGCTGGTTGAGGCAGGGTGTGCCATGCCCTTCAGTTTGGTGGAAATATCGGCAGCCGGCGCCTACGGAATGCTGACGCCTCCCGAATGAGGCTGGAAGCATGCCACGCTGCGTGGGATACCGGCGGGCGTCGGCAGAGGTTCAGACAACTCAGGCCTCGGCCATGTCGACCGAGACTTCCATCTTGGATTCCTTCGCTTCTGTAAAGATCACGCCTTTGACGGGAGGCACGTCGCCGTAGTCGCGGCCCCAGGCCACGGTGGTGTGCGAGTCGTCAATGACACGGTCGTTGGTCGGGTCCAGGTAGAGCCAGCCAGCACCCGGGATCCAGCAACCCACCCACGCGTGGCTGGCGGCATCCTCGACCACCCGTGGCTTGCCTGGTGCCGGCCGCGTGGCCAGATAGCCGCTGACGTAGCGTCCGGCCAGGCCGAGCGCGCGCAGGCCGGCCACCATGAAGTGTGCGAAGTCCTGGCACACACCGGTTCTCTGCTCCAGAAGATCGGAGACCTTGGTTCGCAACGTGGTCGAGCCCGATTGATACGTGAAGTCCCCATGAATCCGGTGCATCAGTTCGACAGCGGCCTCGCCAATGGGTCGCCCGGCAGGGAAGGACTTGCGGGCGTAGTCCTCGATCGTCGGGGGAATCTCGACGTAGGGCGACGGGAAGGTGAAGTCCATGGCTTCCCATGCCTCCTCGTCGTCTCGCAAGCCAGGCTGTGTCGACTCCCACGGCATGACAAGTGCTTCCGGACCTAGCTCGTTGACGCCAACATCAACCATGCTGATCGAGGTGACCACCAACCTGGTGTGGGGCTGGACGACATGGAAGTAGGCCATGGAGTTGCCATAGAGATCGACGTGCCGGAACAAATCCGCCGGCTCAGGCTCGATCGCGATCTCATGGGCCAGGCAGCTCTGCCACGTCAAATCGCGCGGGCGCAGATGAAACAGACCGTAGCTCCCTGTGACATCTGAGTCATAGGTGTAGGTGGTGCGGTGCTCGATGCGGTAGCTGGTCATGCTGTATCGCCCATTGCGTCGGTACGGAACAGCGGCCGCTGGGTCGGCGGTGGCTGCTGATACTGATCACGAATCGCCTCGGACAACGCTCGAAGCTGATTTTGGAGCCCGGCAAGGAACTCCTCGAGCGGAGCGCGACGGCCATTGATGGACTCGGCAAGCACAACGGGATCCGCTATGCGTACGCGCTCCGCCAGGGCATCAAGTAACCGCAACGGTCGAGCGGTCGGTGAGGTGTTCGGCAGGGCTCGCAGATCGGTCCTGATCCGCTGCAGCTGGTAGGCGACTGAGCGCGGGTTGAAGGGGTCAATCACGAGCAATTCGAGCACCGCATCAACTCCGGGTTGGGTGCCATATCGGCGACGGAACGTCACGATTGATTCAGCCGCGGCAAGTACGGCCTCCAGCAGCAGCCGATCTGTTTCGGCCGCTCGCTCCCGGCAGATCGTGACCCGCAGCAACGTCAGGATCTGCACTGCGCGCTCCAACCCGCGACCTGAATCGAGCATGTACCACCCGGGATCGCGGACCATGTTCTCAGTAGCGATCCCCGCGAGTGCCAGCAAACCGGACAGCACCCGCTCACTGGCCTCGGTGAGCTGAAGACCTTGATCGTCAGGATTGGCGGCCAGCACGGCGAGTGCCCGCTCGATGTCGGCCAGCACCATCCAGACGTCTTCTGAGAGCTGGTCGCGCACGCCTTGTGCGGCGATTGACAGCGCACCCAGAGACTGAGCCACGGAACCCGTCCGATGGCGATCTAGCAGCAGCGATCGGAACTCCGGCATCATCTCAACTCCTCTATTGAGGAAACCGGGATACGTGGTGCTCACGTGCGTGACCGACTGAAGCAGCACCTGTAGGGTGCGCCCCTGGGTCACGTCGAGGTCACTCTCGATGGCTGCTGTGCGCGTGGCCAGCACCAGCCGAAGCAAGTCCTCGGCCCGTTCTGCGTACCGGCCAAACCAGTAGAGGTCGTTCAGCACCCGAGGCACCATCGCGATCGAGGCCGACACGGCCGGCACGAACCCCGTCTCCTCGCCGGCCCGACCGCGCGCCACAATTCTGGGAGCGGCAACAGGCTCGCTGCCAACCACCCAGACGTCCTTGGCCAGCTGACTGTCGGGTTCGGTGACGAGTACCCCACGGCGTTCTGAGTTGTCATCGGTCACTCGGGCGAGGCCACCGAGCATCGCGATGTACGAGCCGCCGCTCCGGACGGCGAACGAGCGCAGCACCACATTGCGGCGAACCAGGCGGTCGTCCTCGCTTGTTGGGGCAGATGACAAATGCAGCACCTCCTGTCCGACGAAGCGGTGCGGCGCGGCCCTGATCTTGTCTGCTAACAACTCGCGCTGCCGCCTGCTCAACGCTGCCCCACGTACGCTCCGACCGTGACCACGGCTGATCGGCCGTATGACGATGGAGTCGAGGTTGTTCAGCACGTGGCTCAACGATGCTTGGTCACCGCACCACCAGGTCTCTACTGATGGCAGCCGCAGTGACTGGCCGAGCAGCCGTTCGGTGAGCTCTGGCAGGAATGGGAGAAGAGCAGGATTCTCGAGTACCCCCGAGCCGAGGTTGTTCAGCACACTGACTGTGCCCTGGCGGACGCATTCCATCAGGCCGGTGACCCCGAGCCGCGAGCCAGGACGCAGCTCGAGCGCATCCATCCAGGTGGCGTCGACGCGGCGCAAGATCACGTCGACTTCCTCGAGCTTGCCGAGAACTCGCATCCACACCCGGCCGTCACGAACCGTCAGATCGCTGCCCTCTAAGAGTGGGAAGCCGAGCAAGGAGGCAACGAAGGCCTGGTCGAAGGCAGTTTCGGAATGTGTACCAGGGCTCAGCACGACGACCCGCGGGTCCTCGACCGAGCTGGGAGCCGCATCGACGAGGGCCAACCGCATCGCCTGAAAGAAAGGGGTGAGCCGATGCAGGTTTGCCTGGCGATAGATCTCCGGCATCACCCGCGATACGACGCGGCGGTTCTGCATGGCGTATCCGGCGCCTGAAGGTGCCTGGGTCCGGTCAGAGATCACCTTCCACTGCCCGCTGCTGTCGCGTCCCAAGTCGGCTGCGATCATGAACAGTCGCTGCCGGGCCAATACATCGCTGCCGACGAGCGGCCGGAGATACTCGTCATGATCGAAGATCGCTGCTGCCGGAATATGACGCCGCGACAGCAGCCGGCGGGCACCGTAAAGGTCGGCCAAGATCGCATCCAACAGCTCTGCCCGCTGCACCAGAGCAGCCTCGAGACCTGCCCACTCCCGGTCATCAAGGATCAGTGGCAGTGGGTCGAGCCGCCACGGGTGTGGCTCAACGAGGCCATTCGGCGTTCCAGCCGCCGAGGGACCATGCAGGTTGGCTTCGTCAGCGATTGAAAGTGTTGACGCCGGGCTTGGGGTGTAGGTGACGTTCTCGTCCTCCAGCAGCCGGGCCACTTCTCGCTGGGCCTGGACTAGGGCAGTGCCGGCGAACTCATCGAGGCCATCTAGCAGTGCTGACCAACCCTCGCGTACGGTGCCGTCCGCGGCTGCGAATTCGTCGAATACCGGCTCCTGATCCAACGCGGTGGACTGGCTCGCCGCAGCCAGATAGCGACCCAGGACAGTCACGTACCGCCCCAAGCCTGCGAGCTGCCGAATCCCCAGGTCCGCGGCACCCGGCGGCGCAGATCCAGCGTCAGCGGATACTCATCGTCGCTGGCAGTGCGCCTGACCAGCTGGGCATCCAGCGCCTCGAGATTGATCATTCCAGGGGTGTGGCCCATCACCTCGAAGCGCCGGGCACGCCGCGCCTCGGCCTCTGACGCATTGACTGGCGGATGCTCATACGAGCGACCGCCAGGATGGACCACGTGGTACGTCGCGCCACCCAGGGAGAAGCGGCTCGCTCGATCGATGAGATCAAAAGACAGCGGTGAATTCACCTCGAGCGTCGGATGCAGCGAGGACCACGGCTTCCAAGCCTTGTAGCGGACGCCGGCAACGTAGTTGCCGGGTGTGCCAGTAGCCGTCAGCGGAACCGGTCGTCCGTTGCAGGTCAGCAGGTGCTGCTCTGGCACAAACCCACTCACGGCGACCTGGAGCCGTTCAGTCGAGGAATCCACGTACCGCGCAGCACCCCCGGCGGCAGCTTCCTCACCAAGCACATGCCATGGCTCGATGGCGCTGCGGAGTTCCAGCCCCACACCGCCGATCTTGGTCACGCCGATCCGAGGGAACCGGAACTCGAGGAACGGCAGTAACCAGGACAGCTCGAACTCAACGCCGTGGGCGCGCAGATCGGCGACGACCTCGGCTATGTCGGCTAGCACGAAGTGCGAGAGCATGAATCGCTCGTGGAGCGACGTGCCCCACCTGATCAGCGGTGCGGAATAGCGTTCCTCGGCGAACCGAGCCACCAGCGCACGGACGAGTAGAGCCTGGACCAGGGCCATGTCCGGATGCGGCGCCATTTCGAATCCGCGCAGTTCGAGCAGCCCGAGCCTGCCGCGCAGCGAATTGGGATTGTAGAGCTTGTCGATGCAGAACTCGGCGCGATGTGTGTTGCCGGTGATGTCGGTGAGCAGATTGCGCAGCGCGCGATCTACCGCCCAGGGCCGATGCTCAGTATCGGCGAGTTCGTCGATCTCGGCAAAGGCGATCTCCAGTTCATACAGCGTCTCGGGTCTACCCTCGTCGACGCGCGGCGCTTGGCTGGTCGGTCCGACGAACCGTCCTGCGAACAGGTACGACAAGCCGGGATGGTGCTGCCAGAAGGTGATCATGCTCACCAGCAGATCGGGCCGCCTGAGTAGCGGCGATCGCAGCGGTTCGGGCCCGCCAAGCGTCAGGTGGCTACCACCTCCGGTACCGCTGTGCCGCCCGTCGAGGGCGAAGGTCTCGGCACAGAGCCGCTGCTCGCGGGCGATCTGGTACAGCGTGTGGGACAGGTCGGAAAGGTCAGCCCAACTCGAGGTTGGATGGACGTTCACCTCGATCACTCCAGGATCCGGGGCGATCACCAACGTCTTGATACGAGAGTCCGGCGGCGGCCCATAGCCTTCCAGAATCACCGCACCGCCGGTCTGTGCCGCTGCCCGATCAACGATGGCGACCAGCTCGATGAACTTTTCCAACCTCTCCAGTGGAGGCAAGAACACGTGAACATAGGAGTTGCGGGCCTGTACTACGAGGGCCGTACGCGCCGGTGCGTCCTGCGGATCGACCACGACGGCACGTGGACTCCCAACTGCGTAGCCGAGCGAAGGTCCGGCCAAGCTGTAAGACTCTTCGCCGACGTAGTCGGGATCTGTCCAGGACAGCGCGTCGAGTGGCAGCCGTGAGCCGGCCGACGATTCTCCTGGAATCAGCACCAGTCGGCCACGCCGGGTCTTCCAAGCTGGGCTGGCCCAGCCATCGCCGAACCATGCGGGCACCAACGGCAGCACCCAAGCTGCGGGCTCGGTCTCGGACCGATCCAAATCATCGACTAAATGGAGGTCCGGTTGCTCTGGATCAAGTGCCGGATGTGGGCCCGCCGGCTGGCTCACCTCCGTCACCAGTCGCGCCAGTGGATCTTCGAAGGCCGGGTGCAACTGCTCGTCAGGCAGTCCGAAGACCGCAGTGATCGCGCGGGCCAGCCGCTCGGCCGATGCCGCCGCGTCCGGATCTGACTTCGCGGAATCGAATGGATCCGCCAGCAGTGCAGGATCACTCCATAGCTGCTCGCCATCGCTCCGCCAGATCAGGCGGATCTGCCAGCGAGGTAGCGGCTCGTCGGGATACCACTTGCCCTCGCCGCGTTGTACCAGCCCGCCTCTTGCGAAGCGTTCCGTTAGCGCTGCGGCAAGCCGGTTCGCGATCTCTCGCTTTTCGGGACCGTCTGCGGCCACCGTCCACTGGGCTGAGGTCATGTCCTCAGCAGACACGAATGTGGGCTCACCGCCCATGGTGAGTTCCAGGTCCGCAGCGTGCAGCCGCCCGTCGACAGCCTCCCCTAGCTGCTTGATGTCATCGATCTGCGCCGGCGTATAGGGCGCAGTGGTTCGAGGATCCTCCTGGGCACGACGGACCGTGTTCGCAAACTCCATAGTCGTCACTGACGGCTCAGTTGCCCCTGTGATCGCGGCCGCGGATGCCGGATGGGGCGTGGCAGCCAGCGGAATATGGCCCTCACCGGCAAACAATGCCGAGGTCGGATCGAGACCAATCCAGCCGGCACCGGGGATGTAGACCTCGGCCCAGGCGTGTAGATCGGTGAAGTCTTCGGTTGGCCCGCTCGCACCATCCTCACTCGGCTCGTCGGGTTTGAGCTGGACCAGGTAGCCAGAGACGAATCGAGCCGCGAGACCACACTGCCGCAGCGCGGTCACCAGCAGCCAGGCTGAGTCACGGCAGGAGCCGATTCGCCGCTCGAGCGTCTCATCGGGGGTGTGGACGCCGGGTTCCATGCGTACCGAATAGGCGACATCGCGATAGAGCGCAGCGTTCAACGCGCTGAGAAACTGGACCGTACGCTGGCCATCGGCTGGAGGTGTGTTGCTGCTTGTAACCCATTGGTCGAGGAGCGGGCCTCGGGCGGTCTCGGGGATATCCAGGTACGGCTTGAGATCAGCTGCAAGTTCGGGCGGATAGCTGAAGGGATAGGTCTCGGCGTAGTCCTCGACGAAGAAGTCGAAGGGGTTGATCACCCCCATGTCGGCCACCAGTCCGACGGTGATCTCCAGCTCACTTGCCTTGCTAGGAAAGACCACTCGCGCGAGGTAGTTGCCGAAAGGATCTTGCTGCCAGTTGATGAAGTGGTCGGCAGGCGTGATCCTCAGGGAGTAAGACTCAATGGGAGTCCGCGAGTGCGGCGTTGGACGCAGCCGGATGACGTGCGGCCCGATGGCGATCGGCCGGTCGAAGCGGTAAGTCGTGCGGTGCTCGAGGGCGATCTTCATCAATTAGTAGCGGTAGTGATCGGACTTGTACGGCCCGCTGATATCGACGCCCAAGTAGGTGGCCTGCTTGGGAGTGAGCTCGGTCAGCTGCACACCAAGCGCGTCCAGATGCAGTCGGGCTACCGCCTCGTCGAGGTGCTTGGGCAGGGTGTACACCCCCAGTGGGTACTTCTCGGGCTGGGTGAAGAGTTCGAGCTGGGCAAGCACCTGATTGGTGAACGAGTTGCTCATCACGAAGCTGGGGTGCCCCGTCGCATTACCGAGATTCATCAGCCGGCCTTCGCTGAGCACGATGATGCTGTGCGGTTCGCCGCCGTTCTCGGCGAACTCCCACTCGTCCACCTGAGGCTTGATGTTGATCTTGGTCGCGCTCGGCAGGCCCTCCAGTCCCGCCATGTCGATCTCGTTGTCGAAGTGCCCGATATTGCACACGATCGCTTGGTGCTTCATCCGTCGCATCTGGTCGGCTGTGATCACATCGCGGCAACCAGTAGCGGTGACGTAGATGTCGCCGATGTCAAGAGCCTCCTCCAGGGTGGTCACCTGGAAGCCGTCCATCGCTGCCTGAAGGGCACAGATCGGGTCGATCTCGGTGATGATCACGCGGGCGCCCTGGCCACGGAGAGACTCGGCACAGCCCTTGCCTACGTCACCGTAACCGCAGACGACCGCAACCTTGCCCCCGATCAATACATCGGTGGCGCGGTTGAGACCGTCAATAAGCGAATGGCGGACGCCGTACTTGTTGTCGAACTTCGATTTGGTCACCGAGTCGTTGACATTGACAGCAGGGAACATCAAAGTGCCGGCGCGCATCATCTCGTACAGGCGGTGTACCCCGGTGGTGGTCTCTTCCGTGACGCCCTTGATGGCGTTCGCAATCTCAACCCAAGACCATCCCTCAGCCAGCGTCTGGCGGATCAGTTCGAGGAACACGCGCCACTCGAGCGAGTCCTCTGCTGAAGGTCCCGGTACCTCGCCGGCCTTCTCCGCCTCCGCGCCCTTGTGTACGAGCATCGTCGCGTCCCCGCCATCGTCGAGGATCATGTTGGCGAGCTCGTCGTTGGGCCAGTGGAGAATCTGGCTCGTACACCACCAGTACTCCTCCAGCGTTTCGCCCTTCCAGGCGAAGACTGGTACTCCCTTGGGGTCGTCCGGTGTGCCGTCCGGCCCGATCACAACAGCGGCGGCGGCATGGTCCTGAGTCGAGAAGATGTTGCAGCTTGCCCACCGCACCTCGGCACCCAAAGCCACCAGTGTCTCGATGAGCACTGCAGTCTGCACCGTCATATGCAGCGAGCCGGCGATCCTCGCACCCGCGAGTGGCCTGGAGTCGCCGTACTGCGCCCGCATTGCCATCAGTCCCGGCATCTCGTGCTCGGCGAGGCTGATCTCCTTGCGGCCAAACTCGGCGAGAGTCAGATCGGCAACGCGAAAATCCATGACTGGCAGCCTATGGGAGCAAGCGGATATCCAAAGAATCCTGATTGCTCTGATGGCGTGCGTGACCATCGGCCGTCGATGCCTCCGAGGGCTCAGCGGACGAGCTGCGAGCGTCGGGAATCGCGCGCCGGCGCGCGGAGGAGGAGCGAGCGGAGGTGTTTTTTCCTCTGCGAGCGACGACGACGGCGGCGGGTACCACGCGCGATGCGCGAGCAGCTCCAAGAAAGATCAGTGACTTGGAGCGGCAGGCCGCTCTGGCCGTGGAGCGGGGACGTGGTTCGGGTCGTAGATGTCCGGCTCGAGGTAGAGCGCGGTCACCATCGGCTCGGCGTCTCGAATTTTGATCTCAGCCAAATTGATCGTCTCACTCACATCGGCAGCACTCGTCTGAGGACCCACTGCAATTTTGGCTGCGACCAGTACCTCCTCCGGGCCAAGGTGGAGCGTCTTCATGTGGATGATCCGCTCGACGCCCGGTGTGCTGGTCAGCGCTCCCTCTATCCGGACAATGGCATCGAGGCTGGCCGCCTCACCCAGCAGCAGGCTCTTTGTCTCGATCGCGAGGGCGATCGCCACTGTCACCAGCAGCAAACCAATCATGGCCGTTCCGATTACGTCGAAAATGCCGTTGTCGGTCAGCAGCGTCATCCCTACGCCGAACAGCGCGAAGACCAAACCGACCAGCGCAGCGAAATCCTCCAGCAATATCACCGGCAGCTCGGGTGCCTTGGCGGCACGGATGTACTTGCTCCAGGTTTGCTTGCCGCGGGTCTTGTTTGACTCCCGTATAGCGGTCCGGAACGACATACTCTCGGCCACGATCGCTGCGAACAGGACCACCAGCGGAACCCACCACCATCTGCTCTCCAACAGCTCGTCCGGGTGGCCTTCCTGCATCTCGTGCCACTTGTGATAGGCCTCATAAAGCGCGAACAGGCCACCGACACTGAACAACACGACCGAGACAATGAAGCCAAAGACGTAGCGCTCTCTGCCATAGCCGAACGGATGCTCCGCGGTGGCACCCCGCTGTGAGCGGCGGCCTCCGATTAGCAGCAGAACCTGGTTGCCGGCGTCGGCAACTGAGTGAATCCCCTCAGCCAACATAGATGAGGCCCCGGTCAGCGCCCACGCGCCGAACTTGGTCAAGGCGATGAACGTATTGGCGATCAAGGCGGCGATGACCGCCCTGGTGCCATGCTCGGCACTCACAGGTGAATCCTGCCAGAACCGACTCATCCAGTTCGAGGACTACTTCTGAAAACGTGCCGCCGCGGTCACCGCTCGAGGCTGCGCCCAAGGCCGACAGCCAGATAGACCGCCGCGAACATCCCGGTCTGCAGCAAGCTTGCATACCGCTCGACGTCGGAACCTGACCAGTGGGCGATGGGACAGACGCGTACGTCGTTGCGTTCCGCGGCCGCGGCCAGCCGTTGATGATCAGAACGGATCAGGCTCTCGGTGTTCCCATCGTCGAGCAGCACCAGGCTCGGCCGTCGATCGACTGATGCCTGGTCCTCGAACGGGTCAGCAAAAGGATCTCGGGATGGCGTGGAGTCGAGGATGGGCAAGAGCGCGTCAGCATCGGCTGCGAGCGCTGCTCGGCCGGTGGCCGCGCGGAGTGCCTCGGCGAGTCGGCGACTAGCCCGCGCCGCGAGCACCGAGCCACCCCAGACGAGTGGCTGCGCATCAGCAAGACCCGTGGCGAGATCCTTAGCCGGGTTCTCCGACACGTCGGCAAAGGGCGAACAGTCTTCGGCAACCTTGTCCATTGCGTCAGCGACCAGCTGGGGGTAGACCTCTGGTCCGAGCTGCATGCTGTGCAAACCGTGCAGAACCACGATCGCGGCCGCCAACGGATCGGCTGTCGCGGTCGGCATCAGGATCGTCGATCGGGAGTCTGCATGCTCAGCGATCATGGAGGGTCGCGGGCAGGCGATCAACAGCTGACAGCCGCGGCGTACAGCCTCATGCACGGTGGCGATCAGGCCAGCCGGGGCGCTTTCGCTCGCCATGACAACCACCAAATCAAGGGCGCCAACCCAGCCAGGTAGCCCATGCGTCGGCCAGGCTACAAATGGCACTGGGCAGACAGGTTCCAGCATTGCCCGGATGAAGCGAGCCTCCGTGCCAGCGGCGATCACCGCCCTGGGGCGGGGCAGCTCTTGCAGCCGACTGATCGGCTCCGCGGAGTCGGCGGTCTCCCGGCGGACGCGGGCGCCGGCCTCGGCGAGCCGGCGCAGGATCGAATCGGCCCCGGCCAATGCCTTCTGATCGTCCAGCCAGGAGTCGTTGAAGACCGACATCATTGGCCGGGTGAGGTACCCGGACGATCGGTGCGGGAGCCGGGACGGCGTGCCTCGTCGATCAGCAGCACCGGAATCTGTTGCCGTACCGGATAGGCCAGGCCACAGTCGGCAGCCAGACATACCAGCTCGTCCCGATCATGATCAACAGCGAGTGCCCCATGACAGTTGGGACAGGCCAGAATCTCCAGCAACTCCGGCGCCAGATCGACTGCCACGCTCATCCTCCTCGACTCGACTCCGTTACGCGCGGATCAAACCTAACGTCTCGTCGCGCAACGCCTCCATCGTCTCCCGGTTCGCAGCCTCGACATTGAGCCTGAGCAGCGGCTCGGTGTTGCTGGGACGTACGTTCACCCACCAGTCCGGGCCAGAGACGGTCAGTCCGTCGAGTCGATCTTGCTCACCGCGGCCGACGAAGGCAGTCGCCACCCGATCCATGATCATCTGCTGGTCACTGACCAGGCTGTTGATCTCTCCGGAAGCTGCGTAGCGGTCGAAGCGAGCCACCAACTCTGACAGCGGACGGTCGGAGAGGCCCGCCGCCGACAGAACGTGGAGAGCTGCGAGCATGCCGGTGTCAGCTCCCCAGAAGTCACGGAAGTAGTAGTGCGCCGAGTGCTCGCCGCCGAAGATCGCGTTGTGCTCGGCCATGGCGGCTTTCACGAAGGTGTGACCCACTCTGGTGATGACGATCTTGCCCCCCTCGCCCAAGACAACTTCCGGGACCACCCGCGAGGTGATCTTGTTACAGACGATGGTGGCGCCAGGCTCACGCGCCAGCTCATGGCTGGCGATCATCGCGGTGATTGCCGACGGGCTGACCACCTCGCCGCGCTCATCGATGATGAAGCAACGATCCGCGTCGCCGTCGAAGACGAGGGCAAGATCAGCTGACTTCTCGCGGACCGCCGCCTGCGCATCGAGGAGGTTCTCGGGCTCGAGCGGATTCGGCGGGTGATTTGGGAAGGTCCCATCGAGGTCCAGGAACAGCCCGATCAACTCAAGATCATTAGCGCCCAGGACGGCCGGCAGAGTGAAGCCAGCCATCCCATTGCCGGCATCGGCCACCACCCGTAGCCGCCGGATGTCTGTCAGGTCGACAAGGGAATGGAGATAGTTGGTATAGGCGGGCAAGAGGTCCTGCTCAAAACGCTGCCCTCGTAGCACCGCCGGACGGGGTTCGGCAGCAATAGCGCGCTCAGCGATCTCGGCCAGGGCGCCTGGCGTGATCGGCTTGGCAGCTGCCAGACAGAACTTGATCCCGTTGTACTCACTCGGATTGTGACTAGCGGTGAACATGGCGCCAGGCAAATCAAGCGAGCCCGAGGCGAACCACAACTGGTCGGTACTAGCCAGGCCGATGTCGATCACGTTGACACCGCGGCTCAGTACGCCATCGATGAAGGCAGCCGCCATCTTCGGGCCGCTGGTCCGCATGTCGCGGCCCACCACGAGCGCTCCGGGGTCCTTGGTGAGATCCATCACCTCGACGGCGGCTGCACCGATCGCGTACGACCCAGCGGCGTCCCACTCCGGGTCAGAGCCCTCGGTGATCCCCCGAATGTCGTTGGCTTTGAAGATCCTCCGCTTGATCATCGCGTGAGAATCCTAGACTGTTCGGTCGTACTGGCGCAGGAAACTCAGCCCGCTCCTGGATCGGCAAGCACGGTCAGATGCCCACGGCGTGCCAGCTCGACCATACCGGTCCGCCGCGGCGGCGGCTCCGTGGTCGGCGGGTCGTAGGACAGGCCGACATCGCGCACCGCGTCGGCAAGGGCCAGCAAATCATCAGCAGTTGGTTTCGGTTGCTCGTCGGCCACAAGCCTGATCATTTCCCAACCTCGCGGTGCCGAGAGCGTCTGCGCGTGCTGCTGGCACAGGTCGTAACAGTGCGGTTCTGCCTGGCTCGCCAACGGACCCAGGACTGCGGTGGAGTCTCGATAGGCGTACGTCAGGGTCGAGACTGCCGAACGCTGGCACCCTGCTCGTGAACAGCGGCGCGTCCTCACCTGCCTGACGGTACTCCGGGGGCGGGTTCGATCGTGGGAAGCGCTGCCGTGTCTAATTGCTCGCTCCGCTCGCTGCGTTTCGCGCTAGCAAGCCGCCTTGTTCGTCGTCGCTCGCGGACGGAGAGCGTGTCCGCTCGCTCCTCCTCACCACGGCGGCGCGCGAAACGCTGTCCGACTACAGTGCTGACGTGTCCAGTCGACGTCGTGACCGTCACGGCCGCGGACTTCGCGGACCTCTGGCATTGCCAAACGCATTGACGACGCGGCGTGCTCAGCCGCCGCATCCCGCCAGCAAGGCGGACTTCTTCAGTGACGCCGTGCATGATGCGGTCGATCGAGTGGGACTGCAGTGTCCAGATGTCCTCGTCGGAATCACCTTTGGAATCGAGGATGTACCACACCGATGGTCCGGTGATCAGGTGCCGCTTGCGGCTGCAGTCGAGGGTATGGCGAGTCAGCCGGGCAAGGTGGTTATCTATCGCAGGCCGCTGGAGCACCGCGCTATGAGCCGTCACGGCCTCCGCATCCTGGTCTACCGCACGATCGTTGAACAGCTCTCCGCACTCACCGGCCGCAGTGTCGACGAAATCGACCCCGACGGCGCGGGTGCTGAGGACGACTGAGCCGACACCCTTTCAGGCAGAGTGCTTAGCGGCCCACCGTGTAGTCAGGCCTGGTCGCCGGCGCCCGGCTAGCCAGGTCAGGCGAACCAAGCGGAAGTGTGGCCAACCCTGCGACGTCCCGGTCTGGTTGAGTGAGCACCACGCCTCCAACCACCGAGGCACCGTCTGGCACCTTGACCACGACATAGGACGGCGCAGGCGAGTTCAACCGCCTCGTGGCGGTGCTGTTGGGTCCGAGCGCCAGGTCCGCAGTCCGCAGCGTGACGCCGTCGTAGCTCAATACGTCGAAGGTGATCTGTGCGTCGCCGTCTCCGGTATTGCTAACGACCAGCACGCTATCCGCGATGTTGCTGGTCGCGAGCGCGCTTACGCCAGTACCGATCAACGGGACGGCTGCGGACTGGACGGCCAGATCGGTACCAGCGCCGCCACGCCGGCTGGTGGAGATGACTGAGCCTGTCACAGGCGCGTTGCTCGTCAGTTTGACGCTGCCCGCCTCGCCAGCCAGGCCCGCTTGGAGATCTACTGTCGCGGTGCTTTCGGGCGGAACATCAAGCGAGGCGGCTCCTTTGGGCTCATATGGTCCCTGAAACCCGAGAACCTGCACAGCAACACTTGCCCGTGTGTGGCTTGGATTGGTGACGGCTAGTTGGCGCCCACCGTCATCTTCCGGTATGCCCGGGATGACGACCATCGTGCTCGGAGATGCCGATGGAATCTGCCAATCGACTCCAGCGCGCTTGAGCTGACTGGTCTGCGTCCGCTTGGCCACCGCGGTGACCCGACCCTGACTCGCCTGCGCCGCCACGCTGAGCGCGCCCTCGGCCTCAATCAGACTGCTCAGCGACACCGTGCGCGACTCGTGTCCCCTGATCGCAATCCCCGGACTTCCCGGCACGGTAACCCGACCGCTCCGGCCGTAGAACCGAAGATCGACGAGTGCCTGGGCGTCATCCGGATTGCTCAAGATCAAGTCGGTACGGTCAGCATCGGTCGCTCCGAGACCGGAGAACCAATGCGAGGTTCCCGGAGCCAGGCATGGCGCCGCCTTGAGCCCGGCTTCGGGGCCGTCCGTCACGTCGCCAACGATCACCGCGCTGCTGGCGGTCGCCATAGTTCCATCAGCGGAGATCACGACCGGCGAGGTGACTCCAGACAGGTGCCCGCCCTTCCCTGGCTCGGTGAGCTTCAGCTCCAATGGCTTCGACTTGAGCGTCGCTGCCGTCAGCAAGCCCGTTCGACGAGGTGCCTCGCGAATCGAGACTGCAGAGACCTCGGTCTTACCGGCCGGCTCGCCGCTCGGCGGAGCCGATGTGGTGCAGATCGTCGTGGTGCGACCGACCAGCGCGAGACGACTGGCGTGTGACGCAGAGCCACCCTGGCCCAGTAGTGTCCCTCCACCGAGGATCAACAGCACACCCACAAGCCCGGCCGCAAGGGCCGTGGCGCGGCGGCGTGGCAAAGACAACCCACGTATTCGAAGATCAAACATCAGGCAAGCTCCGAGAGGGTCGCGGCGCGGCGGGCTGTCGTTGCCGGATCACGCACCTCGGGTCGTCGGATGGCTGGAGCGGCGAGGACTGCCGCCACCAGGAGAACCAAAATCTGACCTGGTAGCAGCCATGGCATGAGAGACGGCAAGGTGAATGTCACGGTCCCGCCGCCTGTGGGCACCGCAAACGCCTGCTGCCACCCCTCCGCGACCGGGTCTAGGGTTCGGCCATCCAGCTCGGCCCGCCACCGCACATCGGCCGACTCACCGATCTGAAGCTGTCGTTGCTGCCCACCCGCGGGCACTGGCGTCGGCGGCGGACCTACGGGCAGCCGCGATGATCCGTCCACAAGTACCGTGCGCGCCACCGCCGGTTCGAGCTTCCAGACGATCCCGCGATCGTTCCCGCTGGCTGTGCCTAAGCCCGGTGTGTTATCGATCCTGGCCTTGATGTCCTCGTTTGCACCCGTCACCCAGACGTAGCCGATCCCGAGGTTGGTCAGCTGCGGGTTGATGTCCGAGTCCGCAGTCCCGGCCACCAGCCGGATGACCAAGTCATCGACCTGCTCACGAGCAGAGACCGAGCCGCCGTAGGTGAAGCCACGATCGGCGTCGCCCAGCCGGAGATGATCATCAGCCAGCACGGCATAGCGCGCAGTGCCGTCAGATAGGTCGATGGCGAGCAGCCGCGGTCGCGCGTCTGATTTCAAGGCGTTCATGACATAGGGAGGAATTGCGTTAAGTCGAGAACGCTCGATCGGCCCATGCGCGCCGGCCAGCACCCACCACACTGCACCGCCGACAGTGACCAGGCAGACCGCAATGCCAGCGAGAACCAAGGCTGGCTGCAGCCAGCTGAAGCTGCGCTCCTTCATGTCCGCCGAGAATCCGTCGAGTCCCATGCCAGCACTGATGATCAATGCGGCGAAGCCAAGCAGCAGGTAGCTCCCAACCCAGGGCCGCACTTCGGTGCCCGCCGGAGGCACTGCGACCACCAATCTGGAAAAGGCCACGGCCATGCCGAGAGCGACCAGCGCGACGGCCCAAGCAGCCAACACCGCGCGTCGGGCTGGACGGCGAGCGAGTCCGAGAAGAGCGACGAGCCAAATAACGCCGAAGATGACAGCGCCGACCCAGAGGGGCGGCAGGCCGGGGCCAACATCGCGACCGAGCAACAGCTGCCAGGCCGGGGCTGCCGGGGTCACCCCAGCCAGCGCCGAGTCGGGCCCCACGAACAGCCGTCCCGGTGCTGAGATCAGGGTCGGCCACCACGGCAGCAGCACGACCAGCGGCACCCCGAGCGCGATGCCGATACGGCCGACCTTGCGCGGGCTACGCCGCAGCACGATCGCACCGATTATCCCGACCAGCACTGCAAAGATGATCATGGACGGTTCGAAGGCGACGACGGCGACGAGAACCACTCCGGCACCCCAGCCGCCGCGCCACGCCTCCGGGCTCCGCGTTCTGCGCAGTACCAGGGCCCGCGCCGCCATAACCAGCAACGGCAGGCCGATGGCCACCACAGAGAGGGCGAGCCGCCCCTGATTCGTGCCACCGAGCAGGACCGGAAGCAGCGCGTAGGTCCCGCACACCCAGAGTCGTACTCTGCGGTCGTTGATCAGCCGACGCGCGAGTGGGTACGCCGCGAGCAGCGTCAGTGGCACGACGCCGCATACCAACACAGTGGTGAGCCACTCGGGCTGACCGAACATGGCCGTCGAGCCGATTGCGACGAGCGTCTCCCACGGCGGTGTCACTTGAGCAGGGGCGCCAGGGATTGCGCTCACCACAGTTCGCCACAGCGTGATGAGACTGTCGTGCGCAGGAAGCAACGCCGGGCCCACGAGGGAGCCGCTGCCGAAGAGGCTGCGAGCGGCGATCAGACTTGCGACGACTGCGACGGCGACGGTGATCGCTGCCGGGCTGAGCCAAAGATTCCTCGGGCGGTCATCGATCGCAGAGCTGAAGTCGTCACCAGTGAGCTCGTCTATTGAGGCCACATCTGAGTCGCCCGCGACTAGCCGATAACGCTCGGACGCGGCACCGGTCAGAGCGTCGAGCCCAACCCGTAGGCCGCTCCACCAGGGCGGTCGCAGGGACTCAACGACCTCGCTGGTCCCTGGGGCCGGTTCAATGGCGGCCGTCCGCCTGCGCAGCTCGCGTAGCCGATCTGGATGTGCCACGAACGAGCCCAATGCCTGCATCTCATCGAGTGCCCGACCGGGCACCTTGCCGATCAGATACCCCACCGCACGCACCAGACAGCTCCAGACCAAGCGGAGCCAAACCAGAATCAGCCTCTTACGCGGAGCATGACCGGCTACCACCAGCATGCCGAGCAGCCGGTCAACCTTGCCGGGCCTGCGTCCTGTAAGACCGCGAGGACGGAGCCCGGCGCGGCCGACCTGGCGGTGGGTGACCTCAGCACTCGGTGTGGTGACGACCCTGTATCCGTTGAGGTGAGCGCGCCACCCGAACTCAACACCATCCCGAAATACCGGTAGGGCCGGCTCAAGTCCGCCGAGCTGCTCCCAGACGGCGGTTCGAACGAGCATGCCGCAGGTCGAGACGCCGAGCCGCTCCTGCGGCTCGTCACGCTGTCCCTGGTCGATCTCGTCCACATCGAGATCGAGCTCGCGGCGCCCGGTGCCCGAAATGCTGACCCCGATCTCGCTGATCGGCTGGCCGCCGTGGCGGCGTCGAGGCAGCAGCAGCTTGGGGCCTGTCAGGTCGATGCTCGGCTCAGTGGTCACGTGGGCCAATAGCTGATAGAGCGCGTCGGGTGCGGGCACGGCATCGTCGTGGAGCAGCCACAGCCAGTGCGTGTCGGCCGCCGATATCGCACGAAGGCCGATTGTGTCTGCGTCGTCTTGCAGGCCGGCAGAGTCGAAGTCCAGTGCCGCCCGCACCGCGGTGCCGAAACCGAAGTCCCGCTTCCCGTCATAGACGGCATCCAGTACGCCCTGGTCGTACGCGCGATCCAATAGCGATCTCGTCGCATCGGTGCTCGCATTATCAATTGCGATCAGGCGAGTGGGGCGGGTATCCAGCTTGGCCAGGGCCTCTAGGGTCGCCGGCAGCCACCGTGCCGCGTCCAGTGTGACGAGGACTGCTACGACGTGGGCGCCGGCAACGTCGACCCGTTCGGCGTCGTCGTCGACATGGTCCGCCCAGGCCCAGGGATTCTCATCGAACCCGAAATCCTCGACCGGCATCAGCTCAGGCCAAGCGCCAGAGCCTCCTGGCCGGTCCTCGTACGAACCGGTCAGGGTGATGTGGCTATCCATCAGATCCTGTGCAACCCCCGATTACCAATCGGGCCCCCGCAACGCGCAAGAGGGGCTGCCCGGTTGGGCGGCCCCTTACTTTACGCGAGTCCGCTAAGTACTCGACAATGCGTCTCGGCTACACAGCCCGCTTCTTTAGCTTTCGACGCTCCCGCTCACTCAGTCCGCCCCAGATGCCAAACCGTTCATCGTTGGCCAGTGCGTACTCGAGGCACTCGCCGCGCACTTCGCAGGACAAGCAGACCTTCTTTGCCTCGCGCGTCGACCCGCCCTTCTCAGGGAAAAACGCTTCTGGGTCGGTTTGCGCGCACAGTGCGCGCTCTTGCCAGCTCAGTGCACCCCCCTCGTCGGTGCCCCACAGCTCGTACATTTGGTTGTGCCTCCTCGACCCGCATGATGGAAAAAACCCCCGCAACCGGTAGGGCTTCGCGGGCCGAACCGGTTCTGGCTTGCGCCGTATGCACCTGCCACCCGCTGCTACTGGGTGCCCCCTTGGCTGTGCAGCAACTCATCTGAGTACGGCTCCGCCGGTTCAGCAGGAACTGCAAATGACATTGGTGAAATTACATGCCTGTCAATACCGTAAAGTCAAGCGGTTTCCTGATATTGGGCACAGATTCACGCGTGAGGGGGTGCTGTTTACGACTGAGGACGGCCCCACCAGTCCAGAACTGGCGGTTGCAGGTCCGACTGGCCCTGCGATCGGGTGGCGGGGCCGTCGGGAACTCGAGCCTGCGGCCTCGGCCCATCGGGCTGCGTTGGGATCGGCTGCCAGGCCGCGGAGGTGTTTGCTCCCCAACCAGTGGCTGGGGCGCCAGCTGCCGCCTCACCCGCCGTACGCCAGACCGCACCGGCAGCCGCGTCAGGCTGCCAGGTCGGCTGCAGGCGCTGATCCGGAGGCTGCGGTAACGGCAACGGTTCCGGGTACGGCGCCAGCCCGATTCCGGCAGGTAGCCGGCGAGGCACAGCCTGGAGCTGCAGGAGCTTGATCAATAGCACGACCGCTATGACTGAGGTCACCTGTACCACTAGGGCGGCAAGTACTCCGAGAACTGGGGTCGGGTCCGCGGCAAGGCCCACTAACGCAAGCGTCAGACCAAGCAGCACGGCAAGGCCTCCGACGAGAAGGCTGAGCATCGTCAGCAGGCGCGCGTGAGGCGTTCGTTCACGCAATACACAGAAGCTCACCAGAATCGTCAACACGACCAGCGGCACCGGGTTCGCGGCTCGCACGCTCAATGTCAAGGCGACGTTGGCCAGCGGGCCTGAGTAGGCCACCATCCCCACGACGGCGAGTACGAGGTTGAGCGCCAAGGCTCCAAGAGCGACCCAAGCCGCCGGCTCCCGCAACCGCATCAGACTGTCCATCCTTTCAGCGTAACGACATTGACCGTGCATAGAGACGACCTGCACAAACTCCTGTGCCTCCTCTGGCGAGCGTCGGTGGGCGCCCGCTGGTGATCGGAGGAATGATGAGCGAAACGCGCTCTTTGTTCGCGAAGAGTGACGACGGCACCAGCTTCCCAGGGCGCCGCGCGAGCAGAGACAGCTCCTCTGCGAGCGTCGGTGGGCGCCAGCTGGTGATCGGAGGAATGATGAGCGAAACGCGCTCTTTGTTTCGCGAAGAGTGACGACGGCATCAGCTTCCCGGGGCGCCGCGCGAGCAGAGACAAGGCGCCGAGCTGGACGAACTCGATCCGCGCTCGCCTCCCGGCATGTTGCTGATGGAAGACTGGGGCGGTGCGGATCGTGATCTTGGCCGGTGGCGTTGGCGGCTCGAAGTTCATCCTCGGCGCACGGTGCGCCTATCCGACGGCGGAACTCACAGTGATCGCCAACACGGCTGACGACATCACCTTGCATGGTCTGCGAATCTGCCCTGATCTCGACACGATCATGTACACCCTCGGTGGTGGCGGGGATCCGGCACGCGGCTGGGGGCGTGAGGACGAGAGCTGGCGGGTGATGGAGGAGTTGGCGTCCTACGGCGTCGAGCCAGCCTGGTTCTCTCTAGGTGACCGGGATGTAGGTACCCATCTGGTGCGGACCCAGATGCTGAATGCCGGCTACCCGCTCTCTGAGGTGACCGCGGTACTGTGCGCGCGTTGGCTGGCTCATGACCAGCAGCTCAGATTGATCCCTATGACCAACGATCAGGTTGAGACCCACGTGACGATCGCTGATCCCGAGGCACCAGATCGGTTACAGGCTGTGCATTTTCAGGCGTACTGGGTGCGGTTTCGCGCACAGCCGGAGGCACGTGCCGTCACCCTGGTCGGGATGGAGACTGCACGACCGGCGCCTGGCGTGATCGAGGCGATCGAGCAGGCCGACCTGATCTTGGTAGCACCGAGCAACCCGGTGGTCTCGATCGGTCCGATCCTTGCGGTGCCGGGTCTGCGCGACGCGATGCAGCGCGCATCTGCCCCGATCGTGGGCTTCGCGGGGATTCTCGGCGGTTCGCCTGTGCTGGGGATGGCTCACCGGCTGCTGCCCGCGATCGGCGTCGATGTCGATGCCGCAGCCGTCGGCTTGCACTACGGTGCCCGTTCGCGCAGCGGCGTTCTGGACGCCTGGGCCATGGATCACGTCGACGCATCCTCCGCCGAACGCATCCAGCAGGCCGGCTTGCAGGCCGTGGTGACGGATCTGATCATGCGTGACCCGGCGCGCACAGCCGCTTTCATCAGCTATGCGATCAAGTCCGCCTTGTCATGATCAGCCCTGTCACAGCCGACGATCCGGCGCCAATTCAGGGGACGTCCATGATCAGCATCTTCGCCCCAGCCGGGATCGGGGAAGTCGTTGCCGGCACTGATCTTGCCACGGCGATAATCACCGCCGCTGAGGCCGACCCGCATGGCCCACTCCAGGATGGCGACATCGTCGTTATCACATCCAAGATCATCAGCAAGGCCGAAGGTCGCATCGAGCCGGCGTCGCAGCGAGCGGAGCTGATCACCTCCGAGAGCCGCCGCACCGTTGCCCGCCGCGGAGAGACCCGCATCGTGCGCACTCACGGGGGATTGACAATGGCCGCTGCGGGTGTCGATACCTCGAACGTCTCGGCGGAGTCGATCTTGCTGCTGCCACGTGATCCCGATGCCAGCGCGACGGCCCTCCGCGAGCAGCTGGTAGCCGTTACCGGGCTGCAGTTGGGCGTGATCATCTCCGACACCGCCGGACGGCCATGGCGGACAGGACAGACCGATCACGCCATCGGTATCTCCGGGGTTCGAGCCCTGCAGGACTACGTGGGCGCGAAAGATGCCTACGACAATGAGCTGCAGGTGACCGTCATGGCCGTCGCCGACGAGCTGGCTGCCGCTGCGGACCTGGTGAAGGGTAAGTTGTGCGGCCGCCCGGTTGCGGTCGTACGGGGCCTCGGCTCGCTGGTTTCGGAGGGCGATCCGTCGGCTCGTGAGCTGCTGCGCGATCCGGCCAAGGACATGTTCAGTTTCGGGAGCCAGGAGGCGGTCTTGGCTGCCGCACTCGTCGCCAGTGGGCAGCAGGATCGCTACGAGGAGCTCGTCGCGCTCGAGCGCCCGGCGCAAACGTCCCGGCTCCTCGCCGGGACGAGACTGGGCGCCGAAGCCCAAGAGCTGCTGCGCGCCATCATGTCTGTCGACCTGACTAACACCCAGGGTTTCGAGTTAGACTCACCACTCTTTGAGACGGATCGGTAGGAGTGACCCAGGTGGCGAAAGCCAGGAGTGACGAGACGGCCAGCCCCAAGAGTGGGGCATCAACAAAGACCCCACCCTCGCCACAGAGCCGCCGCGACAAACTAGCTTCTTTGGAGACCGCGCGAAAGAAGGAACAACGCAACCGAACCATCCGGCTGCTCGTCATCTGCTTCGTGCTCGCGGTGGCACTGCTGGCGTATCCGATCTATCTCTTCATCGATGACTATCGCGCCCGGACTGCGACCATCGCAGACATCGGCAGCAGCATTGCTGACGCAGGTTGCGATCCGGTCGTTGAGGACGAGGCCACTGGGAACCAAGATCACGTTCCGGACGGCACCAAGGTGACCTACGCCCAGGCTCCACCTGATTCAGGGAGTCACTACGCCAGCCCTGCCCCGTTCACCAAGCACTTCTACGCCGAAGCGGATCGACCTGCGGTGGAGACCCTGGTGCACAATCTGGAGCACGGCTACACGGTCGTCTGGTACCGCGCGGACGCGCCCGGCAAGCAGATCAACGACCTGCAACGGATCTCCAAGACCTTCGGTAGCGAGGAGTACGACCCAGCAGACAAGTTCATTGCGGCACCGTGGTCCGACGCCGATGGCGCCGGCTTCCCAGGCGGGAAAGACGTCGTGATCACGCGCTGGACCGCTGACCCGAACGACCCCACCAACGTTACAGCGCAAAGAGGTGTCCGCCAGGCATGCACCAACGTCAGTGGTGCGGCCATCCAGGAGTTCATGGCCAAGTACCCGGTGGCAAACTCCCCGGAGCCTAGCGGCGCCTAACGTCACACAAGTGCGGCGCCTCGCATGCACTATGTATGCGCGCTGAGCTTGTCATGTATGCGCGCTGAGCTTGTCGAAGCGGGTGCCCTTCGACAAGCTCAGGACACATCTCCGGGGCGGGTTATGCGTAGCTGCGGCCGAGCTGGCTGGTGACCTCGGCGACGAGCTCCTTGATCCGTTCCGCCTCTGAGATGGGGCAAACCAGTGTGATCTGCGGAGTCTGCACGATCACTGTGTCGGTCAGCCCGACCACCGCGACCAGCCGGCCATCCTCGGCGTTGTTGATCACTAGATTGTCGCGAGCGTCAACCAGCACGGCGACGCCGTGGGTGGCGTTTCCCTGTGCGTCGCGTGGCAGTTGCTCGCCGAGTGCTGCGAAGCCGCCGACATCGTGCCAGGTGATGGGCAGCCGCACCGCGACGACGCGAGCACTCCCTTCGCCGCGTGAGACCGGCTCCATCACCGCGTAGTCGACACTGATCTTGAGCAGCTCCGGATAGATCTCCGCGAGCCGATAGGGTGCAGCCGCCAGCTCCACCACCGCATCATGCGTTTTTGGCTGCAGCAGCTTCAGCTGATCAAGTAAGACTCGAGCCCGCCAGACGAACATGCCGGAGTTCCACCAGTACTCTCCGGAGGCCAGATACTCCTCAGCAGTCGGCCGATCGGGCTTCTCTTTGAACTCGAGGACGGAAAAGACGTCCGGATGACCAGGGATCGTCTCGCCACGCCGCAAGTAGCCATAACCGGTGTGGGGAGCCGTTGGCACCACACCGAATGTCACCAGGAAGTCCTCGGCGCTCTCGGTCACATCGAAGCCTTCGAGCAATGCGCCCTGGAAGGCCGAAATGGGATGCATGATGTGGTCCGCGGTGACGATCGCAACGACTGCGTCTGGGTCACGAGCAGCCAGAACTGCCGCAGGCCAGGCCACGGCGTTCAGCGAGTCACGGCCCTCCGGCTCACCGAGAATGTTCGCGGGCTTGACCTCGGGTAGCTCCGCTGCGACGACATCTGCGTAATCGGCACCGGTGCAGACCAGGACCTGGTCCGGCGGGACGACGCCCTCCAAGCGCTCGAACGCAATCCTGAGCAAACTCTTGCCGCCGACCACTCGCAACAACTGCTTGGGCATGTCTTGCCGGGACAGTGGCCAGAGTCGCTTGCCTGATCCACCAGCCATGATCAGCACGTAACGCATGCGGAAAGGGTAGCGGCGTCGGGCGTGGAGTGCTGGCGCGTACATGCTCTTACGCTGGCGCCATGACCGCACTCCTTGCCGAGCGACTGCGGCGGCGTGTCCGGATTGACGGATCTGCGCCGCTACTCACTTTCTACGATCTCGACTCGGCTGCCCGTACCGAATTGTCGGCGACGAGCTTGAGCAACTGGGTGGATAAGACATCTAACCTGCTGGAGGACGAGCTCGGTGCGGGCGAAGGTGACGTGATCAGCATGCCGCTCGCTGTCGAGGCTCCTGGCCACTGGCTCACGGCGGTGTGGCAGCTCGCTTGCTGGCAGGTTGGCCTGGTTGTCGACCTCACCAATCCGAAGCAGCCAGTCGCTGTGGTGACGGGGCGCCACTGGCAGGGTTATGCAGGGCCTGACATCTTCGCCTGCGCACTGCACCCGTTTGGGTTTGGATTCGGTGAGCCGCTGCCGGACGGGATCCGCGACTACGCGATCGAGGTACGCAGTCATGGGGATCGATACGTCGGTTACGCACCGGCGCCCAATGCGATCGCCTGGGTGGACGCCGAGTGCACACTGACCCAGGCTGACCTGGTCGGTGTCGATGGTCCTCCGGCGCGTCGCCTGGTCCGAGCTGGCGATCCGTGGGCCACATGCCATGACGGCGTGGTGACCGCGTTGGTCACCGACGGATCAGCAGTCGTCGTGGTGGGTGGGGACGCCGACCAGTTCGCCCGGATCGCGGAGAGCGAGCGCGTCAGCTGATCATCGTCGTGGCGCCGCCCCGAGTACGGCTCTACGCCGCACTGGCGAAGATCGGCGGCAGCACGAAGAGCATGCTGAGCGACCACGTGATGTGGGTGAGGATGGGCGCCAGTACGCCGCCAGAGGCGCGGCGCTGCAGCCCCACAACGGTGCCAAGAACAGCAGCCGCGAAGACCAGCACAGGATTGCCACCGGCAATAGTTGCCAACGCGTAGAGGACCGTGGAGATCAACACCGGGTGCCATGCGCCAATGGCTGCGTAGAGTGCGCCACGAAAAAAGAGCTCTTCAGCGATGCCGTTGACCAGCGTGATCATGAAAATGATCCAGAGATTTCCAAGTCGGGCGTAGCCGAGCACATCTTCCGCGAGCCTGGCCAACGGAGGGATCGAACGAACAATGAGGGCACCGACCACGAAGAGCGCGGCCAACATCAGCCCCGCCGCGATGGGTGTGATGATCGGACGCCGCAACGTGCCACCGAGCAGGATGTGGCCCATGTGCAGTGGGCCCGACAGCAGACTGCCGAAGGTCCATGTTGCTGCCAGACCGAAGGTCAGCGCATAGAAGGCCGGATCTCCCTGCCGTACCGAGAACGAAAAGCCCAAAAGGGTGGCGCCGACGGCCAGCGTGATTGAAACGACGATGCGGCGTCGCAGGAACGCCGCATCGGGCTGCCGGTGATCTCGTTCAACCTTGTCGATCAAGACCGGACGGACGATGCCGATCGCTCGCCCGATCATGCGCCTTGGTGGGCTGATGTTCACGACTTCGCTCGGGAGGCGGCTCGCTGCCGGAATGCCTCTCGAACCGCGTCGTCAAAGCCCATAGGCATTCCCGGAACGATTTCGGCTATGGGGTTGTCGGTGACCACCACCTCATTGCTCATCGAGTCCACGAGATTGCGGGCGGTTGCCGTGTCGACATCTGTGACCAGTGACAACCAATAGGAAGACAGCCGGGGAGTCAGCAGCGGCACGCCAAGCATGGGCAATGGGCGGTGATGGTGCAGGCGGGCGACCCGCCGCATCATCTCGGCGTAGGTCAGCACGTCGGGCCCGCCGATCTCGAAGATCCGTCCTTTGGCCGTCTCCGGCTCAAGCACCTCGACCAGGTAGCGAATAACGTCAGACAGGGCAATCGGCTGTGTGCGAGTGGTCGCCCATTTGGGAACAACCATGGCAGGGAGGTGAGCGACGAGCTGCCGGGTGATCTCCCACGAAATGCTGCCGTGTCCGATAATGATTGCCGCCCGCAGCACCGTGACCGGTACGCCCGAGGTCCCCAGCAGATGCTCGACTTCTCGCCGTGATTTCAAGTGAGCCGATAGGTTCGCGCCTTCCCGGCCAAGACCACCGAGATAAATCAACCGCTCGAGACCAGCGTCTGCGGCTGCCGCTCCAAATGACCGCGCAGCGTCCGCGTCCTTCTCCACGAAGTCGTCCCGTGCCAGCGAGTGGACCAGGTAATAGGCGGCGTCGACCTCCGCCAGTGCTGCTCGGAGGCTGTCGGGTTCGTAGACGTCTCCGAAGATCGGCTTGCCGGCACCGGTGTAGGCGTCAGGATGTCGAGTCATCGCGAAGACCGAATGGCCCCGCATTTCCAGCGCCTCGGCCAGGTGCGAGCCTACAAAGCCGGAGGCACCTGTAACGAGCACCTGCTTTGCCATTCAGCCTCCCTACCCGGTTTCGCCGCCGTCACTCAATGGGTATTCGCTCCCGATCATCTGGGCGGTTGCACGCCAAGAGGCATGAATGAGCTCGATTTCATCAAGGTCTCTAGGAGCAAATTCGCTCACACGTTCGAAAAGTGTCGGTGCTGGGTGGGAGCATGAATCTCATGACGGGGGACGACCAAGCCGATAGTTCTACGCTCTGCCACGCTGTAAAGGACGCCCGGCGTGAGGCGGCTGCTGCATTGGCTCGGCTCGCGGAAGCGGCGGTGCGCTACGCCGATAGCCGCATCGCCGAAGACACTGCGGCCGCCTCAGGTTCGGGTTCCGGAAGGTTGAAGCGGGCCAAGCCGGGCGAGTTTGTGGCCGATGAGCTTGCGCTGATGTTGCGTGAGCAGCCCTATTCCGCACGCTGCCTGGTGGCCCGGTCCCGCCGGCTCGCCGCTGATTTGCCCACTGTGTGGGAGGCGTTTCGCTGCGGCGATCTGGATGTTGAGCAAGTCCGAGTGATCGATCGGGTGGCGCGTCGGGTTACCGAATCCGACACTTTGGCTGCCATCGATGACCAAGCCGTCCAGGCCGCGCAGACCAGGTCGCCGAAACAGTTGACCGTGTGGCTGCTCCGGCTGATTGTGCAACTCGAGCCGCGGGCGTTTGAGGAGCGGCATCGCCGGGCATTGGCTGAGCGTCGCGTCACGGTCGTCCAAGGCGCCGACGGCATCGGCTATGTCACCGGGGAGGTGTCTGCTGCCGACGCTGCAGCTATCGACGGAGTCCTCGCAGCTACTGCACGCAGCCTCGGCGCCGAGGATCCGCGAACCGAACAGCAACGTCGCTCTGATCTCTTCGCCGATCTGCTACTGCGCCGACTGGCCTTCGACCGACCCGACAATGAAAACGACGATGAGCTAGCCGATGAAGCTGATTGGCTTGAAGTCGAGAGTGTTGACCCTGAAACCGGCGAGTTGCTTGGCACCCAACTGCAACGCATCGACGGGAATGGTGAGTTGGTCGGCGAACCCGTCGATGCAGCGACGCAGATGCTTCCGGGCCGTACACCCAGGCTTGTGAGACGTCCCCAAACACAGCGGATAGGAGTCGTAGTGCCACTCGCCAGCCTGCTCGGCGCCACCGACGCACCGGCCGAGCTGGCTGATCGGTCTGGGCTCATACCAGCGGCGCTGCTCCGGAAACAAGTAGCCGAAGCCCTCGATCCGAATAGCCGCGATGAGGTGCTGTTCACTCGGCTGCTCACCGACAATGGCGGTCGGGTGCTCGACACAACCGAACTCGGCCGCTACCCCTCGGCCCGGCTCGCCCAGGCGATCAGGATCCGAGCCGGCACCTGTCGATTCCCAACCTGCACCGTGCCCGCCGACCGCTGCGACCTTGATCATCATGAGCCGGTTCCGCGGGGCGCGACCTCCGGATCGAACCTCGACCCGTTCTGCCGACGGCATCACCGGGGCAAAACGTTCGCTTGGCATGCCGCGCTCCGAGATCAAGACGGCGTCGACTGGACCCTACCGACCGCCGAACGCTACCGATGCGTCGACCAACCACTACCAACAGGACTCGCGTTCTCCCGTTGACTACCTAGTAGCACCTAGGCGTTCTGCGGGAAGCCCAGATTCAGACCACCGTGGCTCGGATCCAGCCACCGCGAAGTGATCACCTTGCCACGTGTGAAGAAGTGGAAACCCTCGACGCCGTGGGCGTGAGTGTCACCGAATAGCGAGTTCTTCCACCCACCAAAGGAGTAGTACGCCATCGGCACGGGAACAGGCACATTGACGCCGATCATGCCGACCTTGACTTCGTACTGGAACTGCCGAGCGGCGCCCCCATCGTTGGTGAAGATCGCCGTACCGTTCCCGTACGGATTGTCATTGATCAGCTTCACGCCCTCCTCATAGCTGTCCACCCGGACCACCGAGAGCACCGGCCCGAAGATCTCGTCGGTGTAGATGCTCATGTCGGTCGTCACATGATCGAACAGCGTCGGCCCCACGAAGAATCCTTGGCCATCGGCATCGACCTTCGGCTGACGTCCATCCACGACAAGCTCCGCGCCGGCCGCCTCGCCAGCGTCGATGTAACCCGACACCCGCTCTTGGGCCTGTGAGGTGACCAACGGCCCCATGTCGCAACCCCGCGTGCCGTCACCGGTGCGCAGCCCGACCGTACGCTCTTTGATCTTGGCTACGAGCTCGTCACCGACATCACCGACCGCAAGTACAGCCGAGATGGCCATGCACCGCTCCCCTGCCGAGCCATAGCCGGCATTCACCGCCTGGTCGGCAGCAAGATCGAGATCGGCATCCGGCAGCACCAGCATGTGATTCTTGGCACCACCAAGAGCCTGTACGCGCTTGCCGTGGGTCGTCCCCGTCTCATAAACGTACTTGGCGATCGGGGTGGACCCCACAAAGGAGATCGACTCCACATCGGGGTGGGTTAGCAGCCCATCCACAGCCACCTTGTCGCCGTTCAGCACGTTGAAGACACCGTCGGGAAGCCCGGCCTCCCTCCACAACTCGGCAACCCATAGTGCGGCCGTCGGCACCTTCTCGCTCGGCTTCAGCACTACGGTGTTCCCGGCAGCGATCGCGATCGGATAGAACCACATAGGAACCATCGCGGGGAAGTTGAACGGCGAAATGATGCCGATAACGCCTAGCGGCTGCCGCGTGGAGTGCACATCGACCTTGGTCGAGGCATTCTCAGTGAAGCCGCCCTTGATCAAATGGGGTAGACCGCAAGCGAACTCAACGACCTCCTGGCCACGTGTGACCTCGCCAAGAGCGTCGGAGAGTACCTTGCCGTGCTCAGAGGTGATGATCGCGGCTAGCTCCTTTTTCTCCGCGTTCAACAGTTCGCGAAAACGGAAGAGCACCTGCGTGCGCCTAGCCAGGGACAGGTCTCGCCACCGCGGGAACGCGGCCTTTGCCGCGCCGATGACTTCATTGACGTCGTCTTCTGAGGCAAGCGCGAGCTGCGCGGTCACCTCGCCGGTGGCCGGGTTGGTCACGTCCGAGAAGCGCCCGCTGTTCCCCTCGAAGATCTCCCCCGATTTCCAGTGGTAGAGCGTCGTTGCCATGGTCTGTTTCCTTATCTGATGGTGCAGCTGGAGTGTTGTTAGATGATCATGATCAGTTTGTGATCTTGCTCGACCGAACTTGTTGGACGGCGTCGCTGCCGAAGTGTTTGCCGACCAGCGCGAGTGCCCGGTCACGCTGGCGCTCGCACACGCCACGCGCGTCTTCTTCCCACCCGAATACGCAGCTGCTCATCACGCCATCGAACTCAACAGCCGCGAGCGCAGCGAAGACCGCGTCATAGTCCACTTCACCCATACCCATCTCCATGTGCTGGTGCACCCGGGCTGGATTGCCCGGCGGGTTGGTGATGTAGCGCAGACCATTCGAGGTCAGATGGTTCCAGGCGTCAGCGAGGTGGACATAGCGGACCTTGTCGCCAGCCGCCTCGATGATCGTTGCCGGATCATGACCCTGGTGGAACGCGTGCGGAGTGCAGTACAGGAAACCGATCCAGTCCTTGTTCAGACCACGGATCATGTTCAGTGCCTCCAGGCCATCCTCGATGAAGTCGTCCGGGTGCGGCTCGATGATCAGCTGCAGTCCCTCCCGCTCGAAGATCGGTAACAGCTCATCCATTGACTTCAAGAACTGAGCCTCGGCTGTCTCAGGAGCCTCAGGCCTGCCGTTGAACTCTGAGTTGATCACATCAACCCCAAGATCGACCGTGATCTGGATGACCCGCTTCCAGGCGCGTACCGCGGCCTGTCGCTGATCCTCATCGGGACCCGACCAACGCAGCACCGGCAACACCGAGGCGATACCGATTCCGGCGTCGGAGGTGATCTTCTTGAGCTTCTTGACGCCGGCATCGTCGATCCGCGGATACCTGAAGAACGGAACGACGTCGGCCTTCGGCGAGAGTTCCATCCAGTCGTAGCCGAGGCTGGCGACGATGTCGGGCAGTTCATAGACCGAGCTGCTCGAGAAGAACATCTGGGGATCGAGGGCGAGTTTCACGGCCACGCCCCCTCCAGGTCGGGCGCCTGAATCCCGGCATGCTGTTCCTCGGGCTCGATGGCGGCGACGGCACCGCCGGCGAGGTGCACATGGAACTTCGCTCCGCTCCGGAGCGCTTGCACACCCGCCTCACAGACCGCAACGGCGGCATAACCGTCCCAGGCACTCGCGCCGTCGATGGTTCCCGTCTTGGCGGCGTCCACCCAGCGTTGCAGCTCGATGTCGTACGCCTGGCCGAAGCGTTCCACGAAGCTCGGCGTCATCCTGCCGCCCCACCGTCCATCGGTGGATTTGACCTGAAGGTTCTGGTCCAGGCCGATGAAGGCGCTGCCCTTTTCGCCAACGATCTCGGTTCGCACCTCGTACGCCACACCGGTCCGGACGAAGATCTCATCGGTCACGATCGCGCCGGACTCGGTTTCAAAGATCACCAACATCGGGTCATGGGTGCCGTGCGGCGCGCTGCCGGTGGCGGCACCCTTGATCACCTCGACACTTGTGAGCTCCTCCCCTAGCAGGAATCGGACGGAGTCGACCTCATGCACCACGGAGTCCCTGATCATGGACTCGGACGTGAAATGATCACCGACCGCGGGATTGCGGTGAACGCAATGCACGATGAGCGGCTTGCCAAGCCCGCCGTCGGCGATCAACTTCTGCAGTGCCGCATATTCAGCGTCGAAGCGCCGCATGAAGCCGACCTGGATGAGCTGCTTGCCGAGCGCCTTTTCCTTCTGCACGATCGCATAAGCGGAATGGATGTCGATAGTCAGCGGCTTCTCACAGAGCACTGGGATGCCGCGATCCAAGCATGCATTGAGCTGTGCCGCGTGGGCGGCACCAGGGCTGGCGATGAGCACCGCATCCACGTCCGGGTCGTTGATGGCAGCAATCGGATCGGCCTCCACGCGCGCTCCAACTCTGCCAGCGACTTCGGCCGCCTTGTCGGCCAGAAAGTCGTTGACGACCGTCACCTTGGCGCCACGCACCCGCTTGCTCAGTGCATCAACGTGGAAGGCGCCCATCATGCCCACGCCGAGCACAGCGATTCTTAGGTCCTCGCTCATTGCTGCCTCCGAAATTCGACGGTCGCTCCACTGCAGTCGCTGAGATAGGCCTTGGTGCGCTTGGCAATCGGCAGCGGCAGGTCTGGTGAGCATGGATAAAGGTCGTGCTCGATGATGCCCTCAATGTTCCGGCCCAAGTTCGCGACTGCCTCGAGCAATGGAGGCATCTCAGGAACACCCAACGGTGGCTCGATCATGGCGCCCATCCGCACGGCCTCAGGGAAGGAAAGGTCCTTGTCCAGCACCTGCGCAACAACTTGTGGATTGACCTGCTTCAGGTGCAGATAGCCAATTCGGTCGGGAAACTTTTCGATCAACTCGAGGCAGTCGCCGCCGTAGTAGGCAATGTGCCCGGTATCGAAGCAAAGGTTCACCCACTCTGGATTGGTCGACTCCAGGAGTCGCTCGATGTCTGGCTGGTACCCGACGTGGCTATCGGCGTGGGAGTGGAACTGCACATGCAGGCCGTACTCCTCGAGAATCCTCCGCCCCAGCTCATCGAGACCGGACGTCTTCTGTTTCCACTGCTCGGCGGTAAGCTCCCGGTTCTCTACCGGCTCCCCCGTCTTGTGGTGCCGCCACACGTCGGGGATAACCACGATGTGCTTGCCGTCGAGGGCTTGTGTCAGCGCCGCCACGTCGGTCACTTGTGTCCATACCGCATCCCACGAGTCTGGGCGGTGCAGGTGCTCGAACACGGTCCCCGCCAGCACGCCGAGGTCATGCGACTCGAGTTGGTCTCTCAGCTCCGCTGGGTCCTTTGGCAGGTAGCCATATGGGCCGAGCTCGATCCACTCGTAGCCGGCCTCAGCGACTTCCCGCAGGAATACCTCGGGGTCTACCTGATCGGGATCGCTGGGAAACCAAACTCCCCACGAGTCCGGTGCCGTACCGATCGTGATCGTCGACACATAACCTCCTTACAAGAACAGCTTTTGGGTTGCTTTGTGCTCGTCGTAGGTCTCACGCGCTTGCTGGGTTGAGTCGAGAATCGAGGTGGCGCTGACAGGAACGTCCCACCAGGACTCCGAGTCCGGCGCGTCAATCAGTGGATCGGTCTCGACATAGACCACGATGCTGTGATCCGCAGTCTTGGCGGCCTTGATCGCTTCGGCGAACTCACCGGCTGTCGTGGTCTTGATCACCTCCACACCCAGGCTCGCGGCATTGGCGGCAAGATCGACAGGTAGCTTCTCGCCGTCCAGCCGGCCGGTCTCCGGATTGCGATAGCGGTACCTGGTACCGAAACGCTGCGAACCCAGCGACTCAGAGAGTGAGCCGATCGACGCGTAGCCGTGGTTCTGTACCAGCACCGTGATGATCTTGATATTCTCCTGAACGGCGGTGACGAGCTCGGTTGCCATCATCAGGTATGAGCCGTCACCGACCATGACGAAAACGTCGCGATCAGGACAGGCGAGTCGTACGCCGAGCCCGCCGGCAACCTCATAGCCCATACACGAATACCCGTACTCGACGTGGTACCCCTTGGGATCGCGGGTGCGCCACAGTTTGTGTAAATCACCAGGCATCGAGCCAGCGGCGCAGACGACAACATCACGCGGATCGGACAGCTCGTTCACCATGCCGATCACCTCGTTCTGCGTAAGCAGCCCGTCGGCTCCCGCATTGGGAGTGTCGGGCAGGTAGACCTTCTGCACCGACTCGTCCCAGAGTTCGTTCAGCTCGCCGTACTTGGCGATATAGCTTTCGTCGACTCGATAGCCGTCGAGCAGTGGCAGCAGCGCCTCGAGAGTCTCCCGGGCGTCGGCCTGAATGGCGAGACCGGCATGCTTGATCGCATCCATCCCCGCCACATTGATGTTGACGAACCGCACGCCGGGGTTTTGGAAGGCTGTCCGGCTCGCGGTTGTGAAGTCTGAGTAGCGAGTACCGATGCCGATCACTACATCGGCTTCTCGCGCGATCGCGTTGGCCGCCGTCGTGCCTGTCGAGCCGATGGCGCCGAGGCACTGCGGATGGTCGTACACCAACGTGCCCTTGCCCGCCTGGCTCTGGCCAACTGGTATGCCAGTTGCCTCGCAAAATGCCGCCAACGCGTCCTGTGCGCGGGAATAGGTGACGCCACCGCCCGCCACGATGAGCGGCCGAGCCGCCGACTTGATGATCTCTGCCGCGGCCTCGAGGACGGATCGCTCGGGGAGGGGTCGGGCTACGTGCCAAACCCGCTTCTCGAATAGCGCACTTGGCCAGTCGTACGCTTCCGCCTGGACGTCTTGCGGAAAGCAAAGAGTCACCGCGCCGGTTTCGGCCGGATCAGTGAGGACGCGCATGGCTGCGAGCAGCGCCGCGGGCAGTTGCTCAGGTCGCCAGATCCGATCGAAGTACCTCGAAACCGGCCGGAACGCATCGTTCACCGTGATATCGCCTGAGTCTGGTAGCTCGAGTTCCTGCAACAGCGGCGATGCGCTTCGGTCGGCGAAGGTATCGGCAGGCAGCAACAGCACTGGAAGGCGATTGATTGTCGCTAGCGCGGCGCCGGTCAGCATGTTGGTGGCGCCAGGTCCGACGCTCGTCGAGACAGCGTAGGTCTGCAGACGGTTCTTCATTCGGGCGTACGCCACTGCGGTGTGGACCATGGCCTGCTCGTTGCGACCCAGGATGTACCGCAAAGTGTCGGGCTCTTCCAGCTCGGCCTGGAGCAAGGCCTGGCCGATACCGGCGACATTTCCATGTCCGAAGATCCCGAAGCAGCCGGCGAAGAGCTTCTGCTCTTCGCCGTCGGATTCGGAGTATTGGACTCCGAGGAACTTCACGAGCGCTTGCGCCACAGTGAGACGAATTTTTGCCGCGGGGGGGCCCGGGGGGGTCGTCCCCCCGGCGAAGACAAGCTCGCCATGCTCAAGCCTCCTGCACGGTCTGCGGAAGCAGTCTCGGGTCGACGGACTGAGTCTCCCAAGTGCTGCGTACCCAAGCCTGGTCCGGATGATCGGAGATCTTCCAGACTCTTTCGGCACCCGGACCGGCCATCACGTTCAAGTAGTACATATCGAAGCCAGGCGCGGCGACGCAGGGTCCGTGCCAGCCGTACGGAACCAGCACGGTGTCGCGATCATGGACCTCCTCCAGCACGTCAATCTCATGACCTGGTGAGGTCGACGTACGCATGAACCCAAAGCCCGGCTGGCCCCCAGGACCTGCTGCGATTTCGAAGTAGTAGATCTCCTCCAGCTCCGACTCAGTTTCGCTGGCCTCGTCATGTTTGTGGGCAGGGTAGGAAGACCAGTTACCCGCCGGTGTGATCACCTCACAGGCAATGATCTTGGCGGCGTCCAGCGCACCTGGAGTACCGAAGTTCCGCACCTGCCGGCTGGACTGGCCGGCCCCGCGCAACTCGATGGGCACCTGCGATGCGGCGACGTATCGCAGCGGATGGGCCGACTGGGCTCGCGCACCGCAGAGAGCGAAACGACCCCCAGTCGCCGATCGCAGGTTGACCTTCTCCCCCGTGCCCACGTAGGCAAGATCGGTCGGCCCGGCGAATACCGAAGCCCGGCCGTCGAGCTCACAGTGCACCTCGCCAACATCGACGGCTACCGAACCGTTGAATGGCAGCACGATCACCTCGTCAGAGCCAGTGTCAAAACTGTGAGTCCCCTCGAGCTCAAGCGCGATGATCTTCAATGACGAGTAGCCCCAGCCGGCCGACTCGGGAGTCACCTCGAGCTCGTAGGGACCACCCGACGTGGCAGACCCAGATCGCAAGAGGTAACGGGAGCCCATGATCATTACCGGACGAGCGAGGCGGCCGTATCGACAGCCTTCGCTACGTCATCGTCGGCCGGGTAGAGCATGGTGCGACCGACGACAAGCCCGCGTACCGACGGCAGCGCGAGCGCCGCCTGCCATGTAGCGTAGGTCTCGTCCGGCGCACTCTCGGGATCACCGCCAAGCAGCAGAGTCGGCAGCGTCGTCGCATCCATCACCCGCTCCATCTCGTGGACCACGGGCAGCTTCATCCAGGTGTACGCGCTGGAAGCCCCCAACCCCTGCGCGATGTGGATCGACTTGATCACTGCGTCCGGGGAGAGGTCGTTGACGATCTTGCCGCCGAAACGACTGGATACGAACGGCTCCACCATCGCGATCCGCTCGGCTCGGTTGAGATCGGTGACCGCTTGACCGCACCGCTCGAGAGTGGCCACCGTGCCAGGGTCTTCGAGATCGATTCGCAGCAACATCTTGGCACCCTCGAACCCCGCATCAACCGCGCCGCGGACGTCGTAGCCGGTGTTGCGATCATCCATCTCGAACACCGCACCTTGCAGGCCGCCACGATTCAGCGACGCAAAGACCAGCTTCTCCTCCAAGACACCCAGCATCAGCAGGTCCTCGACGATGTCAGCTGTAGCGAGCAGGCCGTCAACACCAGGGCGGGTCAGCGCTGTCACGAGCCGATAAAGGAGGTCCGTGCGGCTAGCCATCGCGGTTGGCCTGCCGGCCGCAGCTAGGGCGCCGCGCGCTGGGTGATCACACGCGATGATCATGAGCTTGCCATCAGGCCCGAATAGTTCTCGCGTGCGCCGAGTTGCGAGCAGTCGTTTGATGCGTTGCGGATCACGAGTGCGGATTTCGTTGAGCTCACTGATCGAGCCCGCGAATTGGGTTCCCGACGACGCGTCGGTCACGGCACTCATTGCGTCCTCGCCGTCTCGAAGTGCACCGCTAGCGAGTCGGCGAGATGCTCATTCGGATCTCCACCGGCGAGCAGGGTCTCGATCTCGGCTTCGGTCGGCATTGCGGTCGAGCACTCCAGCCGAGATGCGACGATCGCGCCAGCTGCATTGGCGCGCTGCAGCACCTTCTGCAGCGGCCAACCGGCCAGCAGTCCATGACACAGCGACCCACCGAACGAGTCGCCGGCTCCGAGACCGTTCAGTGGCCGGATCGGGATGGGCGGCGACTCAACGTGCTCGCTTCTCGTCTTGGCCAGCACCCCCTTGGGGCCCTGCTTCACGATCGCCAGCTCGACGCCAGCGGCCAGCAATGCATCAGCTGCTTTCTCCGGCTCGGTTTCGCCGACCGCAACCTCGCACTCTTCCCTATTGCCGACAGCGACGGTGACATGCGGCAATGCCTGCTGCACCTGCTCCGTAGCATGAGCAGGGCTGTCCCAGAACATCGGACGGTAATCCAGGTCGAGCACGGTGAATTGCTTGCGAGCTCGCGCTTCCAACACCGCGAAGTGCGACTGGCGACTCGGCTCCTCACTCAATCCCGTAACTGAAAGCCACATGAGCCGCGTTGCGCGTACGGCGTCAAAGTCGATGTCCGACGGCTTGATCTGCAGGTCTGGTGCGGTTGGCTTGCGATAGAACCAAAGTGGAAAGTTATCGGGCGGAAAGATCTCGCAGAAGGCAACCGGTGTGGCGTATTCAGTGTTGGTAACGACGTAACGGTCGTCAACACCCAGCTCCCGGAGTGCCTTGCGAACGTACCGGCCGAATGGGTCGTCACCTACACCCGTGATGATCGCGGCCTTCCGGCCGAGGCGCGCTGCGGCAACGGCCACGTTCGCTGTGGTACCGCCGAGGAACTTGCCGAAGGTCTGGACGTCTTCAAGTCCGACGCCCACCTGCAACGGGTAGATGTCGGCACTACAGCGCCCAAAGGTGAACACTTCCAGCGGCTCGACCTGCGTCTCTGGACGGTCCTGAGGATCACTACTCATCGGCTCTCCTTTGAGATCGAGATCGGGCCGTGCTTTTGAGCTGCTCGCGCGATGCCGACGCTCGCAGCTTCGCGGAAGGCGGCTCTCGAAGCACCGTATTGGCCCACGTCTGTAGTGTCAACACTTTGTATAGACAAATAGTCCTGAACGGCTAGATCGGCGAATGCAGCGTTCCGGTCGCGAACTGGGCCTCGCCCAAACCGAACGACCAGTCGGCATGCCTGTTGGCCATCACTGAGATGATCAAGTCCTCGGGCCGGACGCCACATTCGGCCTCCAAACGCTTCGCCAGCTCCGCGTACATGGCCACCTTTTGTTCGTTCGACCTGCCCTGCTGGAAGATCTGGATGATCACGATGGCGTCCGAGCGCTCGAGGCCGAGGCCGGTGTCCTCGGCGATGATCTGACCCACGTCGTGCTCGGTGATGATCTGATAGCGATCACGCGGCGGCGCCGAAAAGACATCGAGCATGACGTCTTGGACGGTATCAGCCAGCCTGCGGAGTTCCTCCGGCGTCCGACCCCTCTGAAGATCAATACGAACGAGTGGCATGAGCCAACCTAACTTTGTTAAGACATAATGTCAAGGCCAAAGTTGATCAGCGGAAGTTGCCGGCGGAGAACGCCTCCTCCAGTTCCTCCAGGGAACGACCTCTCGT
Organism: uncultured Actinomycetota bacterium; assembly: GCA_963836855.1. Taxonomy (GTDB): domain Bacteria; phylum Actinomycetota; class Actinomycetes; order Propionibacteriales; family Propionibacteriaceae; genus Microlunatus. The sequence continues at coordinate 107,709 of CAWILN010000045.1, forward strand.
CTCAGGAAGGAACTTCGTCAGGAAGGCGATCGCGATCAGTCCGAGGACGACGAAGACCAGGAAGGCACCCTCGATCTGGATGGTCTCGACGAGGATCGGGAAGGCAAACGCGATGATCGCGTTGGTCACCCACAGGCACAGCACGCTCACGCCCATCCCCAGGCCGCGGATGTCCAGCGGGAAAATCTCCGAGATGATCACCCACACCGGGATGTTCAGAGCCAACTGCATGCAGAAGACGAAGAGCACCATGAAGGCGAGGATCACGAACGCCTTGGTGAGGCCGTCTGGCAGCAGGAACGAGGAGATCACGATGAGCCCGTGGGCCGTCGTAGTGGCGATGAAGCCGCCGATGATCAGCTTGCGCCGCGGCACCCGGTCCATCAGGTAGAACAGGCAGATGGTCGAACCGATGACGGCCAGCACGCCGTTGGCGACGTTCGCGATGAGGGCCGCGCTGGCCGAGAAGCCGGCCAGGGTCAGCACCTGGGTCCCGTAATACATGATCGAGTTGATGCCGGTGCATTGCTGCGCGATGGCCACACCGATACCGGCGATGAAGAGGCGGCGGACCCACGGCATCTGGAGGTCCTTCCAGCCCCCCATCTTCGCCTGTTCCTCTTCCTCGTGCAGGAACTCGACCTCCTCCATCTCGGCGCGGGCGCGCTCCTCGGACCGGACCTGCATGAGGACCTCAAGAGCCTCGTCGTGGCGGTTCTTCGAGATCAGCCAGCGCGGAGACTCCGGCATCTGCAGCATCCCGACGAACAGGCCGACCGCGGGGATGGCGGCGACCGCGAGCATGTAGCGCCACACGCCGGGCTGCTCGCCCCAGACGGTGCCGATGATGGCGTTGATCGCGAAGGCGAGCAGCTGGCCGACGACGATCGCCAGCTCGCCTCGACCGGCGAGGCTGCCCCGGCGCTCGGTGGGGGCCAGCTCGGCCAGGTACACCGGCACGGTGACCGATGCGCCGCCGACCGCAATGCCGAGGATTATGCGCGACGGGATCATGACTGCGAGGTTCGGGGCCAGCACACCGCCGATAGTGCCGACGAAGAACAGGACGGCCAGGATGGTCAGCGTCTTCTTTCGGCCGAGGGCGTCGTTGAGCTTGCCGCAGGCGGCCGCTCCGATTGCCGCCCCGACCAGCAGGGTGCTCGTGACCAGGCCCTCGCCTGTCGCGGTCAGCCCGAGATCGGCCTTCATCGGCTCCAGGGCGCCGTTGATCACGCCGGTGTCATAGCCGAAGAGCAGGCCACCGAGCGTCGCGACGATCGTGATGACGTCGAGCCGCCGCTGGTGCGGACCTGCGGTGAGCGGCGGCAGCGTCACGGTGCCGGGCTTATGAGTATGAATGTCCATAGCTACCTCCCTTGGCGCCCCACAGCGGTGCTACCGGCCGAGCGCCTCCGAATGGGCGTTTGCCCTGTGCGCAGTCGACATGGCGACTTTTCTAGCCATACAGCGCGCCCCCGTACCCGTCGCCTCCGTGGCAGGCATCGGAACGGCAGAAGCGTTCCGCCACGCGGTACAGTGTTCTACTTTGCGGCACGCTAGACCTGCGGATCAGGAACTGTCAACAGGTGAAATCTGAGAGGTCTAGCTCAGGACTACTGGACGAGGAGCGAAGCCGTCGCACCTGGCCTGATGGCAGGACGCACGGTCGGACGTTCCGCCTGTACTAGTCGGCAGTGCTGGTGATGACGTGATTGCCGGCCGGCCAGAGGTCGCCAGGCCGCCAGTAACCGAGCCGCGTCGAGATTTCATGGCAGGCCTGCAACAGGCGAGCCACATGAGCCGGTCTCGGTGGCAGGACGTGCTGTCGCAAACCGCCGAAGCTTATGGCCGCGACGGCGACGCCATCGGCATTGAGAATCGGGGCCCCAATGGCTCCGATACCTGCAGTCACGTCCTCGTCGGAAATGCTGTAGCCACGCCGTCGCGTCTCCGCCAGATCGGCCAGCAGGTCTGCGGGGTCGACAAGGCTGTACTCAGTCCTCCTGCTCAATCCCTCCTCCAGCAAGGCCGGCAGCAGCCGGTCCTCGTCGAAGGCCAACAACGCGCGCGGAGCAGCCCCCAGATTCAGGGGCTGCGATCCACCGACGTACAGGTCCACCAGGCGCACTCCCTGCCCGCTGTCGATACGCTCCAAACACACCGCATGCGTCCCAGCGGCGACAACCAGGTAGACCGCTTCGTCAAGCTCAGCGGCAATCCTCGTCATGATCGTGCCCGCCTCGCGGCGCAGCTCCAGACTGTCCACGAGGACGCTGCCCACTTGAAAAGCTTTGATCGTCAGCCGGAATCCGCCAGCAGGGCTGCGCTCCAACCAGCCTGCCTCCGCCAGGGTGAGCAGCAGTCGGTAGGTCGTCGACTTCGAGTACCCGCTTCGGCGCACAAACTCGGCAAGAGACATCTCTGGCCGGCCGCGATCGAACAGATCCAACAACCGCATCGCTCGAAGTACGGACCCCACAAGGGCCCTCCCCGGCTGCAGGTCCGCTGATGTCAACGAGATCGAAACTCCTACCCATTTCAACAGCCGTGCCGCAATGCGGAACAGGCCTAGAGTGTGCCACACCGCGCGTGCTCAGGCCAAGCACGTGCTGTCCGAGAAGCCTTTCACTGACAAAACCGAGGAGGAGGCGTCAGCTGCCGAGGATGCTCGGCACTCGGGCAAAGGCGTGATGCAGTCCCTCGACCACCGCTATCGCGCTCGGCCCTTCAAGAAGCCAGCTCCCCAGGCGAGATGAGTCGCCGCCAACACCAGCGGCAATCGCAGCCGAGCCGCCGGTGACATCGGCCGCGCCGTAACCAAGGAGCCACCGATGATCAACGCCAGATAGCCCGCCGGAGCGAGTAGGCCGACACGCAGCAGCTGGGAGTTGAAGATCACACCGACAATCCCGGCTGCGGAGCCGGCCAATACACCGACCAGGGTCAGCGGAGGGGCTAGGTATCGGACTGTGGCGGTCTCTGGATAGCGCCTGACTACCTCGCGACGCCACGTCCCGGTCTCATACATCTGCTTCGCCAGTGCGCGAAGCGTTGATCTCGGGCGGTAAGTCACGCGTAGCTCCGGGGAGAACCAGATCCTGTGGCCGCTGCTCCGCAAGCGGTAGTTCAGCTCCCAATCCTGTGCGCGATGCATGCTCTCGTCGAAGCCGCCCACGGAAACCAGCGCATCCTTGCGGAATACGCCGAGAAATACCGTCTCCGCCTCAGCCGCTGGTGAATCAGCAAGGTGGAACGCTCCACCACCGAGTCCAAGGCGCGTCGTGTACGCGGCGGCGACGGCCTCCTCAAAGGGAGTAGTGCCCTGCGCGTCCATGACCCCGCCCACGTTTGCGGCTCCGGTCTCATCGAGCAGTTCGACAGCTCTCTTGATATAGCCGTCGGTTAGTTCACCATGTCCATCGACCCGGACGATGATCTCGTGCTCTGCCGCGGCAATGCCGAGGTTGAGGGCAGCCGGCGTACGCGCCGCTGGATTGTCGACTACGCGGATCCGCGAGTCCACTGCTGCAAGCGCAGCGGCGATCTCCGGCGTTCGGTCGCTGCTGGGCCCGACCGCGATGATCACCTCGAGCTCGCCCGGGTACTCCTGGTCGAGCACCCTACGGACTGCGGCCTCGAGATGACGTTCCTCGTTCAGCACCGGCATGACAACCGAGACACCGGGCCAGGCTGTACCGACGTGATCCCCCGCGGATTTCACTCGATCATCCTAATTTTGGAGCTGCTCGCGCATCGCGCGCATGGTTCACTCAGGCTGAACAGACCTTTCCTAGATCATCGGTCTGCGCATTCTTGGACGACGATGCCGTCGGTTTGGGCTTGGTTTTGGCGCTCGGAGTGCTGGCCGGTGTTGGTTCAGCAACAGGACGGTCGATGGCTTCGGAGGTCTCAATCCTCTTTGCGACCGTGCTGCGTGCCAGGTCGAAGTCCGGTGAGTTCGGATTGATCAACGGCGGCATCATGGCCACACTCGAAACCGGCAGACCCTTGGCTTTGAGCGCGAGACTGATCATGGTGCCGACCTCCGACGGTGGAATGTCGGTGGCGACTACCTCGCTACTGGCAGCCGCAATCCTGTTGAACTTCGTCAGCACGGTGATCGGGTCGAGTTGGTCAAGCATGGCTCGCATGACGCACTTTTGCCTCACCATGCGGTCGTAATCCGATGAGTCGGAGCGTGAGCGAGCGAACCATAGTGCCTCGTAACCGTTGAGATGCCGGTTCTTTCCCGCCTCGACATAGCCATGGATTTGGGTGCTGCCACCCCCAATCGGGACACGACGGTAGACGTCCATGGTGATGCCGCCGACCGAGTCCACGAGCGACTGGAAACCCTGGAGATCAATCATCACCCAATAGTTGATCTTAAGGCCGGTCGCCCCTTCCACGGCCTCCTTGGTTGCTTGAGCGCCGGGGTCCTGCACGCCGGGATAGAGATCACGATGTTCTGATGCGTAGGTGTAGATCGCGTTCAGCATGCAGGAGCCATCGGAACAGCGATAACCATTGGGGAAGCGATCATGCATCGGCGAGTAGCTGGGAAAGGGGACTGCCTGCAAATTGCGCGGCAAGCTGATCAGCACAGTCCGGCCGGTCTCGGCGTCGACGCTTGCCAGGGTCATGCTGTCCGGCCGCAGTCCGACACGATCCTGTGCGGCGTCGCCGCCAAGCAGCAGGATGTTGTAGCGCCCATGTTTCACTACTTGATCACCTCCGCCGCTGAAGACCGTCGTCGTCAAGTCGTGTTGCGCAGAGACCATGGAGGCCGCAGCAATGAAGCCGCCGAACATGGTGAGCGCTATGGCCAGGCTGAGCACTGAGAAACCGAGCCGGCTCCGGCGCTCGAGCTCCCGGGGGTGCGCGAGCCGCCACGCGTCGACAATCAGCGCAACCCATCCGAGGCCAAGGGTGATGATCACGATCTGGGTCGCTACCAGAGTGGGACCAAAGGTGACGACGGCCAGCGCAGCCTCAGGCAAGATCAATGCCAGCAGAGCAGCGAGCAGTGCAAACAACCAGAGGCTGACCCAGATCCGCAGCGCAAGCCGACCGAGGCGGCGGTTGCCGGCCACTAGCTGAGCAGAGCCGGGCAATACGAGGGTCATGGCCAGAAGGGTCAGACCTCGACGTCGTCTGATGCGTTCGCTTTGCTCGGCGGATCTATGGGACCTGCGCAACGAGGCCGTGGGACGCGGTGCAAGCTCCGCGGTGCGAATGGACACCTAGGAAGCCTTTCGGGGAAGGAACCTTTGTGGTCTGCGGGCTGAGCTTGTCGAAGCCGGTGCGGCAAGCTCAAATCCCTGCCAGTATCTGCGTTGTCCCCGGCCTGACTGCTGTAGCCACGCCGACGAGCCGCAAGTCCGACCAGCCGGCCCGACATTGTCCCCAGGTACCTTTGCTGACATGTCTTCGAGCCGCGACGAGGATCTCGACTGGCTGTACGGGGGAGACCGCAAGCAAGCGCAGCCTGAGCGGACCCGCGTCATGCCGAACCCGTACGGGACTGCCGCACCAGACGCACAGCAGAGGCCGGCGCCATACTCCCCGGCAGGCCCTGCCGGCTACGGAGCCCGACAGCCTCGCCGAGGAGTTCCGCCATCCGGCCCGCCGCGCGGACCTGGTGGGCCAGGCAGGCCACAACCTGCTCGGCCCCCGAGGCGGCGGCATCCGGTTCGGAAGTTCTTCCGGGTGTTGCTGATCCTGCTGCTTTTGTTCATCCTCTGGCTGGTTGCCGTACCGGCATACGCGTGGACCCGGATTGATCGTGTCGACGCCGCACCATCCGGTCAGCGTCCTGCTGATCAACCAGGCAAGACGTATCTGTTGGTGGGTTCGGACTCCCGCGGAGGACTGAGTAAAGCCGAACAGAAGCGGCTCGGGACGGGCAGTACAGCTGGCCAGCGTACGGACACGATCATGCTGGTCTACCTTCCTCCAGGCGGCAAGTCAGTGTTGATCTCGGTCCCTCGTGACTCGTACGTGGACATTCCAGGGCGTGGCAAGAACAAGATCAACGCCGCGTACGCCTTCGGAGGTCCTGAGCTTCTGGTGCAGACGGTCGAGCAGAACACCCGGCTTCGGATCGACGGCTATATGGAGATCGGATTCGGCGGTTTCGTCAACATCATCGACGCTCTCAACGGCATCCGCATGTGCCTGCCGAACGCGATCAAGGACCGCGACAGCCACATCGATCTGCCGAAAGGCTGCCAGACTTTGAGCGGCATCGAGGCGCTCGGCTACGTACGGATGCGCAAAGCCGATCCACGTGGTGATCTTGGTCGGGTGGAGCGGCAGCGGGAGATGCTCGCCGCGGTTGCCAAGAAGGCCGCGTCTCCCGCCACAGTGCTCAATCCGGTCCGCTACTGGAATTTCTGCATGGCTACGGCGGACGCGATCAAGCTGGGCCGCGACACTTCGCTGCCTGAAACGCTTTTGCTGGCGCTGGCTCTGAAGCAGGTTTCTGGCGGTGACGGACTGACCTTGACAGTGCCGCTGTACAGCACGGGCGCATCTACGCCAATCGGCTCGGCCGTGTTGTGGGACCCTGCGAGGTCAAAGGCCATGTTCTCCGACATCGCCCGTGGAGACACCTCGGGGCTGAAGAAGTACGCCAAGTAGCAACTTGTTGCCCTCGTACTCGGTCGTTATCTCAGGTCACAGCTAAGTAAGAATGTTAGAACAAACTATTGACAGGCTCCGGTGAATAGGCCACGCTAAGGCCCGTCGGCACGGGCGCCGACTGTGACACTGGAGGTCCCGCCCAATGAGTCGCCCAACCCATGCGGCCTGTCGAGCCTCGCTCGAACCCATGGGATGGGTTCTGCGTGTGTCACGACCGGCGCCTCATTGCTGCTGTATACGATCACTCAGCAAGCTGTGCGTCGGCGCCGGCTGTCGCCGATCCTGTGACAGCCTTTTCTGCCCTGACCATGGGCACCGCATCACATATAGGCGACGATCTCGCCTGCATCGTAGCCCAGAACCTTCTCCACTCCTTAGCTTGAACCTCGTGAGCTTCCGCTCACTGCATTTCGCGCGTCCGGGCCTGGCCCGAAACACAACGAAAGGAATCACAGATGATTCGATCAAAGGGCTCGGCGCTTAGCCGACCTCGCAAGGGCTTGACCCTGACCGCCCTCGCGGCGGCTGCAGTACTCGCGCTGTCCGCCTGTAGCGGCGGCGGCGCTCCCCCGGCCCCAGAGAACCAGGGCGGCGGTGGCGGAGGTGGCGAATCTGGCTACACCTTAGCCATGATCACCCATGAGTCGCCCGGCGATACCTTCTGGGACCGGATCAGGGCCGGGGCTGAGCAGGCGGCCAAGGACACGGGGTCGACATTGAAGTACTCCGCCGATCCCGACGCCACCAAGCAGGCCGTTCTTATACAGAACGCGATTGACTCCAAGGTCGATGGCATCGCGACCACGCTCGTCACCCCGGATGCCCTGATTCCCACCGTCCAGAAAGCCGTCCAAGCCGGCATTCCCGTGGACAGCTTCAACTCCGGCCTCGACTATTACAAGCAGGCGGGCGCGCTCACCCACTTTTCCTCCGATGAGCGACTCGCCGGTCAGGAAGCGGGCAAAAGGATGAAGGCGGCCGGCGCCACCAAGATCCTCTGCACCATCCAGCAGACCGGGTCGGTGGCCCTTGAGGACCGCTGCGCCGGGGTCAAGGACAGCGTCCCCAACACCGAGAACCTGCAGGTGAACGGCGCAGGACGACTCGGCCGTCACTTCGGCGATCCAGGCCAAGCTGACTCAGGACAAGGACATCAACTGGGTGATCACCCTCGGCGCACCGCAGGCCATGGACACCCTGAAGGCCTTGGAGGGTTCCGGTAGTTCGGCGAAGGTAGGCACCTTCGACACCCGCCCGGACGCGGCGCAGGCTGTGAAGGACGGCAAGATCCAGTTTTACATCGACCAGCAGCCCTACCTGCAGGGCTACATGGCCGTCACACAGCTCTATCTCTTTAAGAAGAACGGCAATATCCTCGGTGGTGGCAAGCCGGTGCTGACCGGCCCGACCTTCGTCGACAGCACCAACATCGACACGATCCTGCCGTTCGTCCAGAACAACACCCGATAGCCGAAAGCCTCCAAGAGTGGTCGGGCGAGTGCTTCGCCCGACCACCGCGAAGACAACTCACCGGAGCTGCAACATGAGTACACCTGTCAAGACCGCACCGCCTACGCCCGCCGAGGCCTCTAACCGCGTCCAAGTCAGCTGGACGACCCGACTGCTCGGCCGACCCGAGATCGGAGCCTTGGTCGCGGCCATCGTCATCTTCATCTTCTTCCTGATCGTCGCACCGGCATTCCGCACACCGGCCGCGTTCTTCACCGTCCTCTACCAGTCCTCGACCATCGGCATCGTGGCTGTCGGTGTCGGCATGCTGATGATCGGCGGCGAGTTCGACCTGTCCGCCGGCGTGCTCGTCACCTCCGCCGGCCTGATCAACGGCATGCTGTGCTATCAGCTCGGGCTGAACCTGTGGGTCGGCGTGATCATCTCGCTGCTCTTCTGCCTGGGCGTCGGCTTCATCAACGGCTATCTGGTGATGCGCACCGGCATTCCCAGCTTCCTGATCACGCTGGGCATGTTCTTCGTGCTGCAGGGCGCCAACCTCGGCGTAACCAAAGTCGGTCACCGGATCCGTGTCGAGCCCCAACATCAGCCAGATGGACGGCTTCCAGTCGCTGAATTTCATCTTCGCCCACGAGTTCAAGATCGGCTCCGTCACGCTGTCGATCACCGTCATCTGGTGGTTGCTGTTCGTCGTTTTGTCGGCCTGGATCTTGCAGCGGACCAAGATCGGCAACTGGATCTTTGCGGTCGGGGGCAACGCCGCCAGCGCCCGCGCCGTCGGCGTGCCGGTGACGCGAGTAAAGATCGGCCTGTTCATGACGGTGTCCTTCCTCTGCTGGTTCACCGGCATGCATTACCTGTATCGGTTCGTCACGCTGCAGGCAGGCAACGGCGTGGGCAACGAGTTCCTCTACATCATCGCGGCAGTGGTGGGCGGGACGCTGCTGACCGGCGGCTACGGCAATGCGTGGGGCGTGGCCATCGGCGCGTTCATCTTCGGCATGACCAGCCTCTGCATCGTCTACGCCGGCTGGGACCCGAACTGGTTCAAGGCCTTCCTCGGTGTCATGCTGCTGCTCGCCGTGATGGTCAACCTGTACGTGAAGAGACTCTCGACTCTGAGAAAGGTGGGTATGACATGACCGACACCCTGCAAGAGCATGCCGATCCAACACTCCACAAGGGTGAGCCTCTGGTCGAGATGATCGATGTTGGCAAGACCTACGGAGCGATCCGAGCCCTCGAGGGAATCAACATGGTCGTCAACGCGGGCGAGGTGACGTGTGTGCTTGGCGACAATGGAGCGGGCAAGTCAACATTGATCAAGATTATTTCTGGCTTGCATCCCCACAATGAGGGACACGTGAAAGTCGATGGCGAGGAGGTTCACTTCAGCTCTCCCCGTGAATCTCTCGCTCACGGCATAGCTACGGTGTATCAGGACCTTGCCGTGGTCGGCCTGATGGAGGTGTGGCGTAACTTCTTCCTCGGCTCGGAGATGACTGGGAGCAAGCTCCCGCTATCCGGAATGAAGATCAAGGACATGAGGCGCATCGCCGACGAGGAGCTGCGCAAGATGGGCATCGTCGTCAAGGACATCGATCAACCCATTGGAACCTTGTCCGGCGGCCAGCGGCAGTGCGTCGCGATTGCGCGCGCGGTGTACTTCGGCGCTCGGGTTTTGATCTTGGACGAGCCAACTGCCGCACTCGGTGTCAAGCAGTCCGGCGTGGTGCTCAAGTACACCGCGGCTGCCCGCGATGCCGGGCTGGGCGTGGTGTTCATCACCCACAACCCACACCATGCCTACCTGGTAGGCAACCACTTCATCATCTTGAAGCTGGGCCAGGCGGTGCTGGACAAGAAGAGATCCGGAGGTCAACCTCGACGAGCTCACCCGACAAATGGCCGGCGGCGACGAGCTCACCGAACTGGCGCACGAGCTGGAAGGCAGTAGTCGAGGTTGATCCGTTTCGCCCTCTTTGGCTGCGGACGGATTGGGCGCGTACACGCCGACTCGATCGACGTCCATCCCCGGGCCGAGCTGGCCTGGGTGTACGACCCGATCGAGTCGGCTGCGCTTGAGGTCGCCAAGCGATACGGCGCGGCCACCGCTCCCACTGCCGATGCTGCCATGGATGACCCGAGCGTCGACGCGGTGGTGATCGCCTCGGCTACGCCCACGCACGTCGACCTGCTGACCCGCGCCGTACGCGCCGGGAAGGCAGTGCTCTGTGAGAAACCGATCGACCTGGACCTGGCGCGGGTCGATCGGTGCTGGACAGAGATCGCTGCGCTGAATCCGACCGTGATGATTGGCTTCAACCGGCGCTTCGATCCCTCGTTTCGCGAGGTGCACGAGCGGATCGCGGCCGGCGACATCGGCCGCCTCGAACAGCTCACCATTGTGAGCCGGGACCCGGCTCCGGCCAGCCGTGACTATCTGGCCGCCTCAGGCGGTCTGTTCCGGGACATGACAATCCATGACTTCGACATCGCCCGGTTCTTTCTCGGCGAGGTGGTGGAGGTGTACGCCACCGGCGCCAATCTCGTCGCCGACTACATTGCCGAGCTCGGCGACATCGATAGCGCCGTTGTCGTGATGCGCGGAGCCAACGGAGCGCTCTGCCACATCACCAATAGCCGGCGCAGCGTTTTCGGCTATGACCAACGGCTGGAGGCTTTCGGTTCGGCTGGAATGCTGAGCGTCGGCAATCAGCACCCGACCAGCGTCCGGCTGTCCAACGCGACTGAGACGGAGGCGGCGCGCGAGTACCTCAACTTCTTCCTCGACCGCTACACGCCGGCGTACCGCGCCGAGCTCGACCACCTGATCATCTCCATGGAGCAAGGCAGCCAGCCGAGTCCCGGATTTGCCGACGGCCGTGAGGCACTGGTCCTGGCCGATGCAGCCGTCGAGAGCCTGCGGACGGGTCGAAGTGCAGTCCGGCTAGGCCTGCCATAGGCCTGGATATGGCTGCGACACATGATTTCGGCAGTTGAGTGAGGTCTGACGCCGATGCTCCTCGAGGGCAAGATCATTCTGGTCAGCGGAGGGACTCGTGGGCTCGGCGCCGGAATCGCCCGAGCGGCCGCAGCAGACGGCGCGGCCGGGATCATGATCACGGGGCGCAACGCAGCAGCGGGTAAGTCCCTTGCCGCTGAGCTGACCGGCAACGGAACCGACGTCAGGTTCCACACTGTTGATCTTGCCGATCCGCTCGCGGCGGCCGGGAGTGTGAGCGCGACCGTAGCCAGCTACGGCAGGATTGACTGCGTCGTCAACTCCGCCGGTATCACCACGCGTGGAACCTTGCTGGACACCACCGTCGAGCTCTTCGACGCTCACATCGCCATCAACCTGCGGGCGCCGTTCTTCATCATGCAGGCGGCCGTGAACGATATGCGGAGTCGTCAGGCGCCCGGGTCGATCGTCAACATTATCTCCTTCTCCGCACACGGCGGACAGCCCTATCTGGCCCCGTACGTGGCCGCGAAGGCGGGCTTGGTGGGCCTCACTCGCAATGCTGCCTACGCTCACCGCTTTGACCGGATCCGGATCAACGGACTCAACATCGGCTGGACTGAGACCGAGGGCGAGGATGCGACCCAACGCGCATTCCACGGGGCAAGCGACGACTGGGTTTCTACGGCCGCGGCCAGGCTACCCATGGGCAAGCTCGGTCAGGTCTCTGAGATCGCCGAGTTCGTGGTGTTCCTCCTCTCCGACCGGAGCGGTGTGGTCACTGGCTCGGTGATCGACTGGGATCAGAACGTGCTCGGCGCCACGACTGAGGCAATGGCGGGCCAACCAGTCGTAGCAAATGTGTCTTATTGACAGGACAAAGTCTGGTTGGATACGTTACCCGCGGGCGCGGCTTCATGCGTCAAAGATCCCCGGGTAAGTCCTTACAAAGGAGAGGTCCATGACGATTGGCGTCGCAGTGATCGGAGCGGGCATGGCGGGCCGGGCGCATGCGGCGGCGTACCGAATAGCGCCGACGCTTTATGAGTCCACATTGCCGGACCTGCGTTTTGTCTCCATCGGCGACGTCAGTCCTGAGCTGGGTTCGCTCGCGGCCCGGCGCTTCGGATATCGAGCGCAACGACACCTCCTGGCAGGCGATTGCCGAGGACCCCGACATCAATGTCGTCAGCGTGGTCGTGGCTAACTTCCTGCATCGCGAGATGGTGGAGGGGCTCGTCGCCGCCGGCAAGCACGTGCTCTGCGAGAAGCCGCTGAGCGACAACCTCGAGGACGCTCGCGCTATGGCCGACCTTGCCCGCAGCGCCAACACGGTGGTCCGCATCGGCTTCACCTTTCGCCGGGCGCCGGGCGTAGCTGCACTCCGCGAGCTCGTCACCTCTGGCGCGCTCGGTCGCATCCTGCATGTCGACGCCCGCTACTGGTGCGATTATGCGAGCGACCCGAAGGGGCCAATGAGCTGGCGGTACAAGGGAGCTCCGGGCTCCGGCGCGCTCGCCGACATCGGCAGCCATGTCGCGTATCTCGTCGAGTTCCTCGGTGGCGATGTGCAGGAGGTGAGCGGCGGCCGATTTGCGACCGCGATAACGGACCGCCCGGTCCCACTCGGCACCGTCGTCGGCCACGGCCAAGCTGCGGTGAGCGATACCTACGAGCCGGTCGAGAACGACGACTACGCCAGCTTCAGTGCCCGATTGGCGCAGACCGTCGGTGTGGTGCAGGTTTCCCGCGTCGCCGCCGGCCACCCGAACGGCCTGGCGCTTGAGGTCTTCGGCGACAACGGCGCCGCGAAGTGGGAGCAGGAACGTTCCGGGGAGTTCCAGCTCATGCTGAACGAGGGCCCCTCCGGTACGCGGGGTTATCGTCGCGTGATCATCGGTCCGGACCACCCGTATTTCGCCGGCGGCCTGCCGATGGATGCACCGGGCGTGGGCGTTGGCCAAAACGATGGATTCGCCTTCCAGGCGCGCGCCTTCCTAGAGGAGGTCGCCGGCATCGACGAGGCCGACTCGCTGCCCCGCAACGCCTCGTTCGACGAGGGCGTACACAACATGGAGATTCTCGCGGCGGTCGCCGAGTCCGCCGCCAACGGCGGCGCAGCAGTCAAGGTAGCGCCACAGCGAACGGAGGTCACGCGATGAAGTTCGGGGTTTACAACGCGATCCTGCACGACCGGTCACTGCCAGAGGCGATCGAGGTGATCGCCAAGCTCGGCCTCACCGGCATCGAGCTCAACTCAGGCGGCTTCTTGCCGCCGGTGCACATCCCAACATTCGACGACATCCTGACCTCCGACGCAGCGCGAGATGACTTCCTCGGACAGTTCGAGGGCACCGGTGTGGAGATCGCGGGCCTGAACTGCAATGGCAACCCGCTGCACCCCGATCCCGTGATCGGTTCAAAGCATGCCGAGGATGTACGGCGCAGCATCCGGCTCGCGAATCGACTGGGCCAGCACCGCGTCGTGACGATGTCCGGCCTGCCAGCGGGAGAGCCTGGTGGCCGGCGGCCGAACTGGATCGTGAACGCGTGGAACTCTGCCTCGCTCGACGTGCTCGACTACCAGTGGAGTGTCGCCGAGGAGTTCTGGCGCGAGATCGACCGCGAGGCGGCCGAGCTGGACGTGAAGGTGGCGCTCGAGTTGCACCCCCAGAACCTCGTGTTCAATCCAGCCGGCATGCGCGAGCTCGTCGAGCGCACCGGCGCTACCAACGTCGGCGTGGAGCTCGACGCCTCGCACTTGTTCTGGCAGTGGATGGACCCGGTGGCTGTCGCACAGGACCTCGGTTCGCTTGTGTTCCATGCCGCCGCGAAGGACGTACGCATCAATCCTGCTGCCGCTGTTTACGGTGTGCTCGACAACCGGTTCCGCCGGTTGGGTCCGGATGAACAACGCACGAACCTCGGCGGCGACGAGTGGGCCAATGAGTGGCCGAAGGACGCCGCGTGGGACTTCGTTGCATTGGGTCGCGGGCACGACGCCGTCTACTGGTCGACCTGGCTCGCTGCGTTGTACGCAATCGATCCCGACATGCTTGTCAACATCGAGCACGAGGACGTCTCACTCGGCCGCATCGAAGGCCTCGAGGTGGCTGCCGGGGTACTGCTTGACGCCGCTCGGCGGGCCGGAATCCCCGCTAACGCTCCAGGGTGAACGCAGCCCGGAAGCGTTCTAGCGCGAGCTCGCTGTCGCCCGAAGGCCAGGCTTCCAGGCCGACTGTGCCTTGGTAGCCGATGTCGCGTAACGCCTGGGCAATCCTGGGATAGTTGATCTCTCCCGTCCCAGGTTCGCAGCGGCCGGGAACGTCGGCAACCTGGACTTCGCCAATGTAGGGCGCGCACTTGTTGATCAGCTCGACGAGGTTTCCTTCGCCGATTTGGGCATGGTAGATGTCCAACATCAGCCGCAGATGCGGATTGTCGACAGCGCTGACCAGCGCGAGTGTGTCGGCGGCTTTCGCGAATGGCGTCCCAGGATGATCAACAGCAGTATTGAGATTCTCCAAGCAGAACGTCACGCCTTCTCGTTCGCCGAGCGCGGCGATTCGAGCCAAGGTGTGTTCGGCCTTGAGCCACATGTCCCCGGTGATCACGTCGACCGGCTTGATCGGTAGACCCTTGCTGTCCAAGCCAGTGCCATGCAGGTTGAGCCGAGGGATGCCGAGCTTTGCTGCCACAGGGATGGATTGCTCTGCGGTCGCGAGCAGTTCGTCGGCCCCATCTGGGTCGACGAGGTCGCCAGTCACATAGCCAGTCATCGAAGAAAACGTGGCTCCGGTCGACCGGAGACTATCGATGTCGTGCCTGGTCCAATCCCAGATCTCTACCTGGAAACCAAGATCGTCGATCCGCCCCACCCGCTCGGTGATCGGCAGCTCAGTGAAGATCATTTCTGCGCACGCGGCGAGAATGAAGTCGGTGATCATTGCGCCAATCTAGTGCTCATGGGACTCGCTCACTTGCCAGCACGTCGGCGAGCATGCGTGCGAAGACGGCAGTTGTCGTCGTGTGATTGGCCGCGAAGTCGGGTGGGCGTCCCATTGAGTCGCGGCTGGCACGGATGTAGTCATCGCTCTCCGGCCGCGGCTTGACATGCAGGAACATTGGCAGCCCATACCGCAGACAGATGAACGCGACGAGCAGCCTGGCGATGCGGCCATTACCGTTGGCGAACGGGTGAACCCGCAAGCATTCTCCGTGGGCGAGTGCTGCGAAGCTGATCACTGCGAGTATCTCGTCTGGGGTGGTTGGTGGCTTCCCGACCGGCAGCCGCATATCCAGCTCCGCGAAGACCGCGTTAGCCCGGCGAGCACTGCACCCATCTCGTTACTAACCAGGCGGGCCCAGACGCCCATCTTCTCTAAATTGCCATCCTTGAGCCGAGGCCCGAGGCCAACCTCATAGCCGATGAGCTCCGGGACAGCCGGGTCGCCGCGGAAATGCCCGACATACCCGGCGACCGGAACCTCACATCCCGTGTAGAGCCGTGCATGCCAGCGGCACAATTCCTCGCAAGTTGGCAGGATTCGCTCAGCGGCGGTGGTACGCAGCTCGCTGATCAGCTGCGCGGCGTTTCCCTGGATGAGGGAGAGAGTCTTCGGGTCGTCTTCCTGCCACGACGGAGCCGTCATGCCAGCCCAGCGCGTGCCGATCGATAGATCGTCGTGACGTCCCGGGCAAGGTGAGGACGGTCGACGGCGACACGATCAACTGCAGCGGCAGGCAACGTAGCTCGCGCTTGAAGCGGCTCAAGCTGGCCCTCCCCCGCGACGAAGCTCTCCAGACCACGGGCTTGCATTCGCTCGTACTGCTCTTGGGTGAGCTCGGCCAACCGATCCGCGGCAGCCCGCAGATCCTCACTCAACATCGCGCCACGAGCGACTACCTCGTGCTCAATTGCCTGCTCGATCAGCTCGTTCTGGCTGATGCCTAACCGGGAGGCAACCTCTGCGGTCAGGGTTCGGAGCCTCTCATTACGCCAACGCAGTGGAAACACAGCTCGCGACGCCATGTCTCCAGCATGACTCGACTCACCGTGATGTCAAGACGGCCCTATGACATCACGCTATTGGTCGGTTCGTGACAACACTTCAACCGCACACGCGATTTGCGGCGCACGAGCAAGACGTGTATCAGCGGTAACCAGCGTTGCCCCGAGCAGCTCAGCCAGTGCGACATAACTAGCGTCATAGGCCGTCAGGTTGTCGCGCAGGTCCCAGCAACGAGTCACAAGTTCGCGATGCGATGCCCGGCGAAGCGAGAGATCACGGAGGTCCGCAAGCGCCTCGCGCGCACGGCGTTCATCGACCTTTCCGACGCGGAGCAGACCGCGCAACGCGGATGTCACCTCAAGATCGACTAACTCAGGCGCGGCCAGCTCTTCACCTCGCAGGCGGGCTCGCGCAGTGGCTCCCCAGATCCCGTCATCGACGAAGACAGCGACAAGAACACCCGCGTCAGTGACTATCACGATCCGCCCTGATGATGGCATTGATCTCGTCAAAACTTACTGATCCGCCAAATCTGCTACCTGCGCGCTCAAGAACCTCATCAAGCGTTGGTCGATCAGCCTCTTCGATGAGGTGCTGCAGTAGGTATTCCTGCAACGACTGATGCGCGGCTGCGGCCCGCTGCCGCAATACCGCATGAGTGTGTTCCGGCACTCCTTTGATCTGAATGCTCGTCATGGCGCCATAATGGCGCCACTGGCGCCATTATGCAAGCAGACCTTTCAGCGCGTGAGGCCAGCCAACAGCTGGCGAGCCATCACAATCCGCTGGATCTGATTGGTGCCCTCATAGATCTGGGTGACCTTGGCGTCCCGCATCATGCGCTCCACCGGGAAGTCCTTTGTGTAGCCGTAGCCCCCGAGCAGCTGTACTGCGTCCGTGGTGATCTCCATCGCGACATCGGAGGCAAAGCACTTTGCCGCCGCCCCGAAGTAGGCCAGATCGGCGTCCCTACGCTCGGACTTGGCGGCCGCCGCGTACGTGAGCTGGCGGGCAGCCTCCAGCTTCATGCCCATGTCGGCGAGCATGAACTGCAAGCCCTGGAATTCAGCAAGCGCCTTGCCGAACTGCTTGCGCTCCTTGACGTAGCCAAGCGCATAGTCGAGGGCACCTTGTGCGATGCCCACTGCCTGCGCCGCAATGGTGACTCGAGTGTGATCGAGAGTTCGCATCGCCGTCTCGAATCCCGTCCCTGCTGCGCCGATCATCCGGGACTCAGGGATGCGTACGCGGTCCAGGTAGACCTCGCACGTCGGCGACCCCTTGATTCCCAGCTTCTTCTCGGGGGCGCCAAACGACACTCCGACATCGGACTTCTCGATCACAAAGGCGCTAATGCCCTTCGAGCGAGCGTCGGGATCGGTCACAACAAACACTGTGTAGAAGTCCGACAGCCCGGCATTGGTGATCCAGCGTTTGACGCCGTTCAGGAGGAAGTAGTCGCCGTCGCGTACGGCCCGAGTCCGCATATTTGCTGCGTCTGAACCAGACTCCGGCTCTGACAAGCAATAAGACGCCATCGATTCGCCGCGCGCGACTGGTGGTAGGTAAGCCTGTCTGATCTCTTCTGATCCAGCGAGCAGCCATGGCAACGTTGCCAACTTGTTGACGGCCGGGACGAGTGAGGTGGCGGCGCAGGCGCGAGCGACCTCTTCGATGACGATCACTGTCGCCAATGCATCGGCACCGACGCCCGAGTACTCCTCAGGGATGTGGGGTGCATGGAAGTCTGCTGCCACCAGCGCTTCGAACGATGCCTTGGGAAACTCCGCTAACTCATCGGCCTCGGCGGCGTTCGGAGCGACCTTCTCTTCGCATAACTCGCGGACCGCGGCGCGGAATGCCTCGTGCTCCTCGCTCGGCCGATAAACCTCGGCAAAGTCACTCACATGCGGAGCCTAGTCGGCTGCGAGCGTCAGGGAATTGCAAGCGACGACGACCCTAGGCGGGTTCAGCGCGCGATTGCGCGAGCAGCCGCCAAATTAGTCGGCTGCGAGCGTCGGGAAATCGCGCGCCGCCGTGCTGAGGAGGAGCGAGCGGAGATGCTCTTCCTCTGCGAGCGACGACGAAGCTCCAAGCAGACCGCCTGCCGCTACGAGCGGGACCGACCCGGGGAACTGGTGCACATGGATGTGAAGAAGATCGGCAAGATCCCTGACGGCGGCGGCTGGCGCGCACGTGGCCGACCAGCCACCACGGCCGAGAAGATGCGGCAGCCCAAGATCGGCTACGACTACGTCCACTCACTGGTCGACGACCACTCCCGGCTCGCCTACTCCGAGATCTTGACCGACGAGACCGGCACCACCTGTGCGGGGTTCCTGCTCCGCGCTGCCGCCTACTTCGCCGCCCACCAGATCCCCCGGATTGAGCGGCTGATCACCGACAACGCCTGGGCCTACCGCCACTCCACCGCCGTCAAGCAAGCAGTTGCCCAGCTCGGCGCTAAGCACAAGTTCATCAAGCCGCACTGCCCGTGGCAAAACGGCAAGGTCGAGCGGTTCAACCGCACCCTGCAGACGAATGGGCCTACCGACAGGTCTTCCTCAGCAACCCCGACCGTGCCGCCGCGTAGGCGGATTCCACGCGCGATTGCGCGAGCGGCCGCCAAATTAGACCGTCCGCTTCAATGGATCCCAGTCATCTGGGAGCAGCGGCGGCTTGTCGACAGCGCTCGCGACGTCGACGAAGGCACGCGATTCAACCGACTCTGCGACCGCGATCATGGTGTCAAGAATGTGATAGGCCAGCAGTCCTTGCGCGCGATGCGGTCTGGCGTCGCGGAGCGCGCGAGCCATATCCAGCACCCCTGTGCCACGGAAGGCCACGGCCGTCGTGCTGGCGACCGTCTCCCAATCCTCCCCATCACGCCGCCTGATGGCGATTTGGCCGTCGAAGTAATTGGGATCAGGAAGCAGCATCGTTGCCTCAGTGCCGTTGATCTCCAGCAGGGTGCGAGGAAGCGCCGAGTCGAAGGAGAAGATGGCCTGCGCGGACTGGCCAGACTCGAACTGGACCAGCGCACTCACATGGCTCGGCACCGCGACATCAAACTCCTCTCCCGCCTTCGGTCCTGAGCCGATCACCCGCCGATCCCGCGCTTTCGAGCCAAGAGCGGCCACCGAGGAAACTGAGCCGAAGACCTGGACCAGCGCAGTCAGAGTAGTAAGGCCCAAGATCAAAGAGCGGGCCGGCGCCCGCCGCATACAGGAACGCCGGGTTCGGATGCCAGGACTCCGGTCCCGGCAGCTGCAGCAGCGCCAGACCCGTCAGCGGAATCCCGATCATCCCCTGCTCGATAAGCTGGCACGCCGTCTGCAGCCCCGGACCAAGAAAGGTGTCCGGGGCACAGCCAATCAGCAGCCCAGCCGCCTCGGCGTCGTTGAGCAGACTTTGGCCGCTGAAGCGATCGAGGGTGAGAGGCTTCTCGTTCCAGACGTGTTTGCCAGCCGCGATCGCCTGACTCGCCACCTCGGCGTGCGCCGCCGGGATGGTGAGGTTGACCACGATCTCCACACGCGGTTCGTTCAGCACAGTGGCGACGTCTCCGGCAGCAGGAACCTTGTACTTGTCGGCCTTTTCGTGAGCAGCTTCGGGCACGATGTCGCCGATCGCCAGTACCTCGGTGTCGGCGAACTTTGTGAGGTTCTCCAGATAGGTGTCGCTGATAGTGCCGGCACCGATCACGCCGATACCGACCGGGCCAGCCATGATCAAACCCGACCGGCGAGCAGGAACTCGCGGCCTGCCCGTACGGCCTCGAGTAGGTCGGTTTCAGAGTCATCCAACTCAACGACACGGAGCGCGTCTGGAGCCGCCGCAATGATGTCCCACACTGGCAACACTCCCGTTCCCAGCGGGACTTGTTTGGTCGTGTCAAGGGTCCCGTCGCCATCCTTGAGGTGCAAGGCAACGACCCGATCACCCAGACGGGTGATCAAAGCTGGCACGTCGGCGCCGCCCGCGTACGCCCAATAGGTGTCCACCTCCAGCACCACCTCCGGGGCTAGCCGATCCGCCAGCACCTCTAGTCCATGGACGCCGCTGATCTTGGACTCCAGCTCGAAGTGGTGGTTGTGGTAGCCGACGCGGAGACCGTGATCTGCCGCCTTGCTCGCTGCCGTATTCAGCTCGGATGCAACCTCACTGATATCGGCCTCGCTTTGCCAGCGAGCCGGGTCGACGTACGGCTCAATGACGGTCTCGACGCCGAGCTCGGCTGCCAGTGCAAAGATCGCATCCTGATCTTCACCCAGCAGGTGCACGTGCGTCGTCGGCGCGGTCAAGTCGTTGCGGGCCAGTCCGTTCCGTAGTTCGTCCGCGAACCTGAGGAGCGCGAACGGCTCGACTTGAGTGAACCCGAACCCCGCGAGCTTTCCCAAGGTGCCGTCGAAATCCTCTGCTAGGGCGTCGCGCACCGTGTACAGCTGGACAGACAGCTCAGACATTGATCACATCCTTTCTGACGATTGGCCACTCTACGTGTGCTCGCCGAGGAGTTGGCGGGCGAGTATGGTGCCACCGGCCGTGGCAACCGGAAATACCACGACCCCTGCGAAGGGGATGGCGAGGAGCAGGAAGGTCGGCACTGCGAAGCCGAGGACTCGCAGGCGTCGTGCCCGCATCGCAGCGCGCCGATCGGAGAGCCGTAGCAGCCCGCGACGTTCGAATGGCGCCCCGACCAGTTCGATCCCCAGCATCCAGCCGCCGAAGATCGCGGAAAGTACCGGCACGACAGTCTGTCCGACGACCGGCACGAATCCGGTTGCGAACAGCATTAGAGCCCCGAGTATGGCGACTGCGATAAGCGCCAGCGCCTGCCGCAGCGCCCGTGCCAGGCCGCGTGCCACGTTTTCGTTGAGCTCAGGTACGTCACCGAACTCTCGCTCGACAGACTCGGACAGTTTGTCGTAGAGGGGCGACCCGAGGGCCAGAGTCAGTGTGGTGAAGGAGATCACCATGATCAGCACGGCACCTGCGCCCACCGCGGTGCCGATGAGCACCCGAACGGTGGTGGCCAGGCCTCGAGTCCAGCCGTCAGCAAACGGTGTGAGCCACTCGATAAGCGGCTCAAGCTGGGTGATCAACGCAATCAGCAAACCGGTGAAGATCACCGAAGTGATCGCAGGCGGGATCGCCCCCAGCAGAAACATCCGAGGCCGACGTCTTATCAGGCTCAAACCCCTCGTCAGCAACCCGGCACCGGTCACCAACTCTGTTACCGCTGACCGCACCATCGCGTCGAGACTAGTGCTCGCTGACCTGGTTATGCGCGGTGGCCCGGACGGTGGCGCCCTTGGCCTCGGCCGCCTGCCGAAGTTGATCTTGGAAATCAAGCATCTGCTGCCGCAGCTCGTGATCGCCGGCCGCGAGGATGCGTACGGCCAAGAGTCCGGCGTTGCGGGCGTTGCCGATTGCGACAGTTGCGACTGGCACTCCCGCTGGCATCTGGACGATTGACAGCAGCGAATCCATGCCGTCGAGATACCTCAGCGGTACTGGTACGCCGATCACCGGCAGCGGGGTGACGGCTGCCAGCATGCCCGGCAGGTGCGCCGCGCCACCCGCTCCCGCGATGATCACTTCCAATCCGC
This sequence comes from uncultured Actinomycetota bacterium, assembly GCA_963836855.1. Taxonomy (GTDB): domain Bacteria; phylum Actinomycetota; class Actinomycetes; order Propionibacteriales; family Propionibacteriaceae; genus Microlunatus. Next base: position 129,413 of record CAWILN010000045.1, read on the forward strand.
GACTGTGTGCCGTACGCCCATAGGTGATCATGGCATCTGCCATTCGATGTGCTGAGACGACATCTGCTTCAAAGGCCACGCCGAACTCTTGCAGCGCCAGCCCGGCAGCACTCATCACCGGCCAGTCTGAATCCGAACCCATCACAATCCCGACCCGTGGCCGCTGGTTGTCGTCAGGCATTGGGATCTCCCATCAGGTAGGCCGAGGCATGGAGCGCCCGTTTCCGTGTTTCGTCAAGATCATCTCCGAAGGTGGTGACATGGCCCACCTTGCGACCGGGACGCACCTGCTTTCCGTACAGCTGCACGCGCAGGCGCCGGTCTCGGGCAAAACAGTGCAGCAGCGCCGACGGTAAGTCCTCGATGCTCCCGCCGAAGACATTGGCCATCACGGTCCACGTCTCTTTGCTGCTCGGGTCGCCGAGCGGTAGGTCGAGGACCGCGCGCAGGTGGTTCTCGAACTGCGAAGTGTGAGCACCATCGATCGTCCAATGGCCGGTGTTGTGCGGCCGCATGGCGAGCTCGTTGACCACCACCGATCCGTCTGCGCGCTGCATGAGCTCGACCGCGAGCATCCCGACCACCCCCAGCTCATGAGCGATCATGAGGGCCAGCTCCTGTGCTGCCGTGGCCTGCTCATCGTCGAGGCGTGGCGCAGGTGTGACCGTCTGGACGCAGATGCCGTCTCGCTGCACCGATTCCGAAATCGGGTATGCCGCCGCCTGCCCGGACGGTGAACGGACGACGAGAGCGCTCAGCTCGCGAGTGAAGTCAACGAACTCCTCGCCAATGATCTGTACGCCATCATTCAATCCGGCGAAGGGTTTGTCTGCCTCAGCTGCGGAATCGAGGCGCCATACGCCCTTGCCGTCGTACCCACCGCGGGACGCTTTGGCCACAATCGGCCAACCTCGCTCGTCGCCGAACGCGGCCAGCGACGCTTCGTCGGCCACCACACGGCTGATTGGGCACGGGGCACCCAGAGCTGCGAGTCGATCACGCATGATCGCCTTGTCCTGGGCGTGGATGAGTGCGGCCGGTCCGGGCCGAACTACCACCCCGGCGGATTCCAGATCTCTGAGAAGGCCGGTGGGAACGTGCTCGTGGTCGAAGGTCACCACATCGCACTGGGCAGCAAAGCTCCGCACGGTCGCCGGATTTGTGTAATCGCCGACCGTGACGTCGTGCACCACCGTTGCCGCAGAGGTGTCGGGAGCTTCGGCGAGCAACCGAATGTTGATCCCCAGGCCGATGGATGCGGCATGCATCATCCGGGCAAGCTGCCCACCGCCGATGATGCCCACAGTGAAAGTCCGCCCACGGCTCACTCGCGGAAGCGTACCGGTCACTATGACGGGCAGCCTGCGCCGACTGCAGGAGCTCGCGGCTTGCTGCGTGCAAAAGCTGGCTCCTGTTCGCGAGCGACGAAGGAGGCGCATCTGATGGCTGCCCGTCAGAGTGCAGTCAACACCGCTCACTGCAGCCTGAAGATCACCGAACGCTGCACGATGAAGTTGACGGTGGTGGCGACCCCTTGAGCGATGACGAATGCAATGATCTGGACCGTGAGTTGGCTCAGGTCCTGTGCGGTGAGCCAGGTGAACAGCACGCTGAACAGGCCGACCTGCAGGGCGAAGGTCACCGCGTACAAGACCACGACTGCGATGAATCGGCGTGTTGAGGGCGAGGCCCGGAAGGTCCAGCGCCGGTTGATCAGATATGCAGTTGTCGTGCCGGCAAGGAAAGAGATCGCCTTGGCCGATGTGTGGCCGAGGCCAAGAGCCATCAAGATCACCAGTAGTCCGAAGTCGACGATCGCCGAGAAACCTCCGGTGAGGATGAAACGCGTGAGCTGGGCAGACAGGGGCAGGGCACTCTCACGCTCGTCGACCGGCAGCTCGACCGGCTGCGGAAACTGGTGAGGATGTTCGGTCATTGGCCGTCTCCCCGCCAGCTTGGCCAGCGTGGAGCACGACGCTGATTGAAAGCCTCAATGCCCTCCACCCGATCGGCAGAGAACGCCGTCTCTTCCCAGGCCCGGCTCTCGATCTCCAGGCCGCGGGTCAGGTCGACGTCGAGGCCCTGCAGGAGCGCGCGCTTGGCAGCACGCAGGCTGACCGGGGATTTGGTGGCAATTTCCTCGGCAAGCTGCAGGGCGCTGGTCCGGGCCAAGCCCTCGGGAACGAGCCGATCGGCAAGCCCAATTCGCTGCGCCTCATCGGCATCCACCCTGCGGCCAGTGAGCAGTAGATCAGCGGCCCTGCTGAATCCGATCCGACGCGGCAGCAGCTGGGTGCCGCCCTCACCTGGAATGAGGCCTAGTCCCACCTCGGGCAAACCGAATACTGCGCTCGCCGACGCAATGATCACATCACATGACAACGCCAGTTCACAGCCACCGCCCATCGCGAATCCGTCCACCGCGGCGATCACCGGGACAGGCAACTCGCGCAGCGTCCCAAAGGCTTTCTGAAACACCGGCCGCTGTCGGCGAAGATCATCGTTGTCGAAGCGGCGACGTTCCTTGAGGTCAGCCCCGACGCAGAAAGCCTTCTCCAGAGCGCTGGAGATGATCACGACGCTTACCTGATCATCGGCAGCAAGCTGACTCGCCGCGTCCCCCAGTCGTCGGACCTGTTCGGTTGACAGCGCATTCATGGCCTCGGGGCGGTTCATGATCACCTCGGCAACATGGACCGAGGGTCGCCCGATCTCGACAGTCATGTCCGAGAAGCAGGTGGGTTCTGGGTGCCCTGTGGACCGAACAGCAGCTGAGTGATCTCCCGACTCACGTGCTCAACGTCAGGCACGTCCCGCAGCACGACCATGCCGTCCTCGGCGGCAGTCTGGACGATGAGGGAACCACAGCCGAGCATCCGATCGATCAGGCTGCGCTCATAGGAGACCTCATTGATCCTGTTCAGCGGGAGGTCCTTGCCGATCTTGTTGAGGATGCCGCTGCGGGTGATCAGCCGCCGATTGGTGATCGTGTACGTGGTGGTCCGCCAGCGCAGGAACGGTAGCAGCACCAACCAGATGGCCAGCACCACACCGAGCAGGGCGATTGCGACTTGTCCGATGGGCCGAGCTTCGCGTGGGATCAAGGCCGCTCCGGCGCCGACCGCGGCGGCGATCAGGACGAAAGCCAGCGCAGGCAGGATCATCGCCTTGACATGGGTCCTGGTATGGATGACCACATGCTCGTCGGCACTAAGCAGTTTCGCCGGGAGAGCCACGCCCTCCATGCTGACACACGCACTCAGCTAGGACTGGAGATGAACGACGTCGCCTGCACCGTACACGGCAGATCCCGAGTCGGTCCGGACGACCAGTCGACCGTCCTCATCGAGGCGGTCAGCGATGCCTTCCACGCTCCGTTGCTCGCTTAACACCACCCGAACCGGGCGACCGAGGGTATCGCAGCGCTCGGCATAGGAGGCCGCCAGCGATGGGTCATTGCCTGCTTGGGCTTCCCATCGACCGTAAAGCAGCTCGAAAGCTGCGAGCACGGTGGCGATCACCGCGGTACGCGACGGTTGCACGTATCCGAGCTCTCGCGCCGCAATTGCAAGTGAGGTGGCGCTCGGCACCGGCAGCTGCTCCTCCGCGAGGCTGACATTGATCCCAATACCCACCACGCACGCCGGGCCACCGGAGGTGTCGACGCGCTCGGAGAGAATGCCGCAGAATTTGCGGTCGTTCACCAGGACGTCGTTTGGCCACTTGAGCACCGCTGGCAGGTTGGCCGACCGACGAACCCCGTCGGCGACCGCGATGCCTGCCAACAATGACAACCAGGTCCAGCGACTCGGGTCGATGCCGTTCGGTCGCACGAGGATGGACATCGCGATTCCGGATCCCGGCGGAGCGGTCCACGTACGGCCCTGCCTGCCGCGACCGGCCGACTGATAGTCGGTGATCAGTACGGTGCCCGGAACCTCACCCTCACGGGCTCGCGCCGCGAGATCGGCGTTCGTCGAGCCGGTCTCTGGCACCAGATCGACCTTCTGCCATAGTCCACCCGGCCTTATGAGCTCTTGCCGGAGTTCAGCGAGATCGATCACATCATCGGTCGGCATGTTTGGACCCTATTCTTTGAGCGCTTCTCGCACACGTCGCGCTGGAAGCTGACGTCGTCGTCGCTCTTCGCAAAGCGCCATGTCAATGACCTAGTTCGACAGTCTCGTAACGCGCTTTGCTCATCGTTCCTCCGATCGTCAGCGGCGCGACTCCGATGCTCGAAGCGGAATGCCGCGTGAACCTTGGTAACTGGTTAGAGTCACCAGTCATGGATCGCACGATTCCAGCTCCGGACATTCACACCACCGCCGGAAAACTGGCCGACCTGGACCGCCGGATGGAGCAGGCGGTTCATCCGGGATCGGCCTCAGCAGTCGAGAAGCAGCATGCCAGGGGTAAGAAGACGGCCCGGGAGCGAGTAATGATGCTGCTCGATCCAGACTCATTCACCGAGCTGGACGAGTTCGCCCGGCATCGCTCAACCTCGTTCGGCATGGAGAAGCGTCGACCCTACGGCGACGGTGTCGTCACCGGCTTCGGCACCATTGACGGACGGCCGGTCTGCGTATTCAGCCAGGACGTGACCGTCTTCGGGGGCAGCCTGGGCCAGATGTATGGCGAGAAGATCGTCAAGATCATTGACTTTGCGCTGAAGACGGGTTGTCCGATCATCGGCCTCAACGAGGGAGGTGGCGCCCGGATCCAAGAGGGAGTTGTCTCGTTGGGCCTTTACGGGGAGATCTTCCGTCGCAACACGCACGCCTCCGGTGTGATACCGCAAATCTCGTTGATCATGGGCGCCGCTGCCGGAGGGCATGTCTATTCCCCGGCACTGACTGACTTCGTGATCATGGTCGATCAGACTTCGCAGATGTTCATCACTGGTCCTGATGTGATCAAGACCGTGACCGGTGAAGATGTGTCGATGGAAGAGCTGGGTGGCGGACGTACGCACAACACCAGGTCCGGAAACGCCCACTACCTCGCCGCAGATGAGGAAGATGCGATCTCGTTCGTACGAACGCTGATGGGCTTCTTACCGCAGAACAACCTCGAAGATCCGCCGATCTTCGACGTGGAGAATGAACTCGTGCCAAATGATGGGGATCGTGATCTTGACACGCTGATCCCCGATTCTGCCAACCATCCATACGACATGCACCAGGTGATCTCGCGAGTCGTTGACGACGCTGACTTCCTCGAGATCCATGCATTGTTCGCTCCCAACGTGGTGGTCGGTTTCGGACGCATCGATGGACGCAGCGTAGGAGTGGTGGCGAATCAGCCGCTCCACTTCGCGGGATGTCTTGACATCGACGCTTCGGAGAAAGCTGCGCGTTTCGTCCGGACCTGCGATGCGTTCAACATTCCAGTGATCACTTTCGTTGACGTGCCCGGTTTCCTCCCGGGTACGGATCAGGAATGGAACGGCATCATTCGGCGCGGTGCAAAGTTGATCTACGCTTATGCCGAGGCGACGGTGCCGTTGGTCACCGTTATCACTCGTAAGGCCTACGGTGGCGCGTACGACGTGATGGGATCCAAGCACCTCGGCGCAGATTTCAACCTCGCGTGGCCGACTGCACAGATCGCAGTCATGGGAGCACAAGGAGCGGTGAACATCTTGTATCGCAAGGAACTTGCGGCAAGCGATGATCCTGAGACGATGCGCACCCGACTGGTCACCGAGTATGAGGACGAACTGGCTAATCCATACCTTGCTGCCGAACGTGGCTACGTCGATGCCGTGATCTACCCGCACGAGACGCGAGGGGAGATCACCCGGGTACTCCGGCTGCTGCGCACCAAACGCCAGGCCTTGCCTCCGAAGAAACACGGCAACATTCCGCTATGAGCAGCACCGATGATTCGAAGTTCGAGTTCTCCGTAGTCAAGGGCGCGCCGACGGAGGACGAGCTGGCAGCAGTGGTGACCGTGCTCACGGAGTACTTCACACGACCGCGGCAGGGCGATCCGACGCCGGCGCAGTCAGGCTGGTCGGCGTACTGGCGATCGGTCCGCAGCCCGATCCAGCCTGGTCCCAGTGCCTGGCGGATGTCCGGACGGCCGCAATAGTGTCGTTGTCAGCCAATCGTCGCTAATGACGCCAGCAGTCCGCGGACGTTTCCGAGCAGGCGCCGCCTCTTGGCAGCTCGGAGGCAACCTCACTTAGTGATCTACTCGGCTCAAACGCTCGGAGTGGCGCTGCTGTCAGCTGAGTGCGCTGTAGGCGACGGGCTCGCTGCGACGGGTGACGAGAGATCGAGTGGCTGCTTCGGCGATGGCTTGCGCTTTGAGACCATCCTCGAGCGAGGGAGTAATGGGGCCGTCCTGGTCGAGGCTCCGGACGAAGTGGTCGAGAGCGCTTGCGTACGTGGGCTGGGCGCGTTCGAACCATCCTGCGTGCAGACCATCATCGATAACTTGGCCCGCCCGATAACGAGAGACAAAGCCGTAGCCCGGATCCACCGACCTGGTTGCTGAGTTGATCTTGACGGGTTGAGTTGGCTTGGTCTTGTCGTGGGGCAGGGTTGTCTGGCGGACCTCGCTGTCCGCTGGTTCCAGGGGGTTCTGGTTGCGCCGTCGGGCTGGGTGGTCAGGGAGTCAGCGGGCCGGGTGGCCCGCAGGCCTGGTGGAACAGCTGGGTCCAGGCCTGCTCCCACGGCCAGGCTCGCGGCAGATGCATGATGAGGCGCCGTGCCGTGGTGGCGATCCGGGCGGGGAGGTTGATCAGTTGGCGCCGGATGGTGCCGGTAGTGGCCTTGCCCAGCGCAGTGTCTGTGAGGGTCGCGGCGGCCCGGGTGAGGTTGAACGCGATCACCGCGAGGGCCAGCCAGGCCGCGTTGGCGGTGAACCGTCCGCTGGGCAGGTGCGCGAGGGCAGAATTCTTCAGGTCGGCGTGGACGTGTTCGATGACGGCGTGACCACGGTGGGTCTTGTCCGCGGCCACCGTGTCGAGGCTGCTGGTGGTGAAGAATGCGTGGAACCGCCACAAGTCGAACAGCCCGTCTTGCCCGGTTGGGTTGAGCTCGGGGACCCGGCGCACGACCAGCCGGCCGGGCACCTGCTCGCACCGTTTCTGCGCGGCGAAGGCGGTGAAACTGATCTCGGCGACCTCGGCGCGGGAGATCCAGCGGCCCGACGGCTCGTCGAAGACTGCGTCGGGATAGTCGATCGGGGTCCACGCATCCTCGCTGATCTGGGCGATCGCGGCCTTCACCGTCGCGTCGTGTCGGACGGTGACCGAGACGTCGCAGCCGCCGGCGATGGCGGCGCCGACCGCGCCTCGGCCGTAGAACGCCGAGTCCATCCGCACCAGCGGCCGGCTGTTCGGCAGCAGCCGACCGACCTGCGCGGCGGCGTCGGCGACCAGCCGCTTCGCGCCCCGCGGGGACCCGCACGACCCCTTCCGCAGCCGCTGCGCCACGATCACCGGCGCCGCCGACGGGGTCGACACGGTAGCCAGCAGCGCGTTCAACCCGCGCACCTTGGAGTAGCCGAACCCGGCACCCTGCTTGGCGTAGCCGTGAACCTCAATGATGGTGTCGTCGACATCGATGACCACTCCAGGGCCGTGGCTGGCCTGGTGGCCGGTCAGCAGCGGCGTCTGAGCGGCGAGCCTGGCCAGGAACCGGGCCGCGACAGCATCGAGCTGCCGGACGTGGCCGAAGGTGAACGCCCGCAGGAACGAGCCCAACGTCGACGGGGCATACGCCCGGGTGAACAGCCGGCTCATCCCGCCATGCCGCAACAGCCCCAGATCCTCAATCGAGTCCGCGCCCGCCACCATGCCCGCCACCAGGGAGGCCACTTTCCACCCGGCGTTGGCGCCCTTGTCTGTCGGCACCGTCAACTGTTGCTGCGCCAAAGCCGCGAGGCCCGCCGCCTCGGCCAGCGCCACCACCGGCACCAGCCCCGCCGCCGCCACCAGATTCGGCTCGTCGAATACCGCCGACGTTGCCTTGAGCGCGTGAGAGAGTTGCACTCGACGGATGCCCTTCGTGCTCGGCGATCAGGAACCTTAGACAAGTCCCAATCTCCCAGCCCGCAAGGGCATCCGCCCGTTACGGCACGCTCAACCCATCCAGCTCATCGGTGGATCCGGGCTTAGTGATCTGCTCGGCTCAAACGCTCGGAGTGGCGCTGCTGTCAGCTGAGTGCGCTGTAGGCGACGGGCTCGCTGCGACGGGTGACGAGAGATCGAGTGGCGGCTTCGGCGATGGCTTGCGCCTTGAGACCATCCTCGAGCGAGGGAGTAACGGGGCCGTCCTGGTCGAGGCTCCGGACGAAGTGGTCGAGAGCGCTTGCGTACGTGGGCTGGGCGCGTTCGAACCAGCCTGCGTGCAGACCATCATCGATAACTTGGCCCGCCCGATAACGAGAGACAAAGCCAGTGCGGTTCCGACGAGCCTCGATCATCCCTGTAGAGCCGAGCACCTCGATTCGCTCGTCGTACCCATAGCCGATGCGCCGCGCGCAGTCGATTTGAACGAGCGCTCCGGTCGCTAAGCGCAATGTGACCACCGATGTGTCAACGTCCCCATAGTCGGCAAGCCGGGGTTCGGCGAGCGCAGTGCCGGCTGCATAGACCTCGATGGGATCGAGACCGGAGATCCACAGCGCGAGGTCGAAAAAATGCACGGCCTGGTCCCGCATTTGGCCTCCGGAGACGGCGATGTATTCCAGTGGCGGCATGGTAGGGCCGCGGCTAGTGAGCTGAATCAGTTCAACATCGCCGATCTCGCCGGCGTCGACAGCGCGTTTGAGCTCGGCGTAGTCACGGTCGAACCGCCGGTTGAAATCGACCATGGCGGGGATGCCGCGACTCTGTGCATGCCGGGCGGCGTGGGTGGCACGTTCCAGGTCGAGGTCGATCGGCTTCTCGCAGATGACGGCGAGCCCTCTATCAGCGGCGCGGCGCAGGTGGCCGGCGTGGGTGTCCGTGGACGAAGCGATGAACACCGCGTCGACGCGGTCGGGGTCGAACGCAGCCTCGAGGTTGTCTGCGGGCCGAGCGCCGTGCTGGCGGGCTAGCCGTTCAGCTCGAACCGGGTCGATGTCATAGACCAGGGCGAAGTCGACGTCTGGGTGATCGGCAAGGTTGGCGGCGTGAACCGAGCCGATGAACCCGGCGCCGAGCAGTGCGAAGCGGTGCATGGTCACGCTCCCTGCAAAGGTCCGCCGACGTTGGCGTCGTAGCGAGGTATCCCGGGGATAGCGGTCCAGGCGCCATGACGGTCGTGGGAGGTCGTCACGGCTTCCACGAATTGCACACCGAGTAGGCCGTCCCGATGATCTGCGCGAGCCGCGCAGGCGCCGTGGCGAACCCTTTGGTTGACCAGCACCCAGTCACATTTCAGGGCCGCGGCACCATCAGATCAGCATCCCTCTACGCTGTCCCCCATGTCCGCGCGCTCAGGGTCGCAGCCAGATCCGGACGAGCACTCCATGCCGAGCATCCGCGAAGTCGACGCCATCGCAGATCGCTACGTCGATGAGTGCGTCGCGTTCTATCCCGAGACCGCAACCTATTTGGGAATTCGCGATCACGACGACTCCTGGAGCGACTACTCCCCCAGTGGCCTAGCCGACCGAATCGCTCATATCCGCCGCACGATTGCCGCGCTGCACGCAGCCGCACCCTGCGATGAGCGGGAAAACACCGCGAAGGAGGCGATGCTGGAGCGGCTTGGCATGGATGTCGAGCTGTACGACGCCCACATCACGGCGTCACGGGTGAGTGTGATTGGCGGTCAGGCACAGGAAATCCGAGCCATCTTCGACTTGATGCCGACTGACTCCAAGGATGCCTGGCGCAATATTGCTGCCCGGCTACGCACGGTCCATCGTCCGCTCGGTCAGGTACGCGACACCTTGATCGCCGAGGCTCGAGAGGGAAACATCTCCGCAGTCCGCCAGATGAATGCGACTATCGAGCAGATCCGGTCCTGGACAGGCGAAACCGGGGAGGACGACTTCTTTGCGGCCTTGGTTGGCCGAGCGCCGGTGGATGAGGCGCTGCAATCCAGCCTCAGCGTGGCGGCCGACGAAGCACGCCAGGCATTCTCGGACTTCGCTGATTGGCTGGGTACTTATCTGGCACCCCTTTCCCCAAGCCTCGACGCCGTCGGCGAGGAGCGGTACGCCCTCGACTCACGGTATTTCCTTGGTGCGGTGATCGACCTCGACGAGGCTTATCAGTGGGGATTCGAGGAGTTGCATCGGATCCAGGAGTTACAGCGGGCCATTGCGCAAGACCTCGTGGGTGAGCCAGACATCAAGGCGGCGTATGCGGCACTCGACGCTGATCCGGCACGACGGATCGAGGGTGCCGAGCCGTTCCGCTCCTGGATGCAGGATCTGGCTGACGAGGCGGTTGCCAACCTCGCGGGCAAACACTTCGACATCCCCGATCCGATCAAGAAGATCGAGTGCTGTATCGCTCCGACCCACGACGGCTCCATCTACTACACCGACCCGGCCGAGGACTTCTCTCGGCCCGGGCGGATGTGGTGGGCAGTCCCAGAGGGAATCGACACCTTCTCGACTTGGAAAGAAGTCACCACGGTCTACCACGAGGGTGTACCGGGTCATCATCTTCAGATCGCACAGAATGCATATCGGTCTGAGCTGCTGAATCGATGGCAGCGGAAGCTCTTCTTCTGCTCTGGCCATGGTGAGGGATGGGCGCTCTACGCCGAGCGGCTGATGGACGACCTCGGATACCTGGAGCCTGGCGATCGGATGGGCATGTTGGATGCCCAGGCGTTCCGAACCATCCGGGTGATCATCGATATCGGCATGCATCTGCAGTTGCAGATCCCCAAGATCAATGCGTGGCACTTCCGACCTGGCGAGCGCTGGACACCAGCCGCTGGGTTCGAGTTCATGATGAACAACTGTTCGACCGACGAGCCGACATTGCGCTTCGAACTCAATCGGTATCTCGGCTGGCCGGGACAGGCGCCGGCGTACAAGATCGGTGAGCGGATCTGGCTCCAAGCTCGGGAGGAGGCGCGCAGACGACAAGGCGCCGGCTTCGACCTGAGCAAGTTCCACTCCGACGCCTTGAATCTGGGGCCGTTGGGACTTGACCCGCTCCGCAGTGCACTCGCTCGGATCTGAACGCCTGTGGGGTCCCAGATCAGACTCGTGCTCGCCTCGGCATCCGATGCCCGACTTCGGACCCTGCGCACGGCAGGACTTGATCCTGACGTCATCGTGTCAGGAGTCGACGAAGACTCCGAGCCAGCTGATGGTGTGCGGGAGCTCACCGCGAGGCTTGCCCAACTCAAGGCGGAAGCCGTCAGCGCTCGGATTGATCATGGAGCGCGGACGACGGTGGTGATCGGGTGCGACTCGATGCTCGAGCTCGATGGCATGGGCTACGGCAAGCCCGGAACACCGACCGAGGCTGCGCGACGCTGGCAACAAATGCGTGGCCGCTTCGGGCTGCTGCACACCGGTCACCACGTGATGCTCCATCAAGCCAGGGCAGTCACGACTCGAACCGCAGTCGCGTCGACCCTGGTGCACTTTGCCGAGCTCACCGATGAGGAGATCGATGCCTACGTGGCCAGCGCTGAACCCCTCCACGTGGCCGGCGGGTTCACCGTTGATGGCCTTGGAGGCGCATTCGTCAGCGGAATCGAGGGTGATCACCACAATGTTGTCGGCCTGAGCCTGCCGCTGCTCCGCACCATGCTGAACGAGCTCGGCATCTGGTGGCCGAGCCTCTGGGATCGAGCTGACCCCCAGCCGCGAGCGTCCGTAAATCGCGCGCCGCCGTGCTGAGCCAGGCTGGCGCGCCGCTGTCCTGGACGAGTGAGCGAGCAGGCACGCTTTTCGCCTGCGAGCGAGTGAGGAAGGCAGCGGCTAGCAAGCGCCAGCCTCAGCGAGCGGAGCGAGCAATATGCACACGGAGCGAGCAGACACGCTTTATCGTCTGCGAGTGACGACGAAGTAGGCGGAATCCCCGCGCGATTGCGCGAGCGGCTGGGGATCGTGCTGAACCCCAGCCGCGAGCGTCGGCAAATCGCGCGCCGCCGTGCTGAGCCAGGCTGGCGCGCCGCTGTCCTGGACGAGTGAGCGAGCAGGCACGCTTTTCGCCTGCGAGCGAGTGAGGAAGGCAGCGGCTAGCAAGCGCCAGCCTCAGCGAGCGGAGCGAGCAATATGCACACGGAGCGAGCAGACACGCTTTATCGTCTGCGAGTGACGACGAAGTAGGCGGAATCCCCGCGCGATTGCGCGAGCGGCTCCGAAAAAGACTGAAGGGTTGCTGAAGGACCGGCCTCGTCAGTCGGGATTCGCGCCCCAACATGTCCAAAACTGGGACTAGCCCGGTAGAAGTCCGCGGGTGAGCAGTCCAGGAGGAACACTCATAATGGAGCTAACGAAGATCATCGTTGCGGGGGTCAGCACGGTTGCTCTGGCCGGAGGGATTGGCGCAGGACTGGCGTACGCGGACACGCCGCCAGACGAGCCAACGTCAAGTCCGACTGTTACATCGACGAGTAGCCCCACCGAGACCACCCCCGCGGCTGAACCCAAGGGCAAGCGTGATCAGAACGGGCTCCGCAGACCGTTTCCTCCTCGGAAGCTGCGGTTCGTTGCTCGGGCGCTACATGGGGAGGTCACGCTCGCTGGCGAAAAGCATCGGGTGATCGCCTTTCAGCGCGGGGCCGTGGAAAAAGTCAGCCGAACATCGCTCACGGTGAAGAGCAACGACGGCTTCGTTGATACCTACGTGCTAAGCGACGACACGAAGGTGCGCGAGAACGGCGGCAAGGGCACGCTGTCGGACATTGACACCTCTGACCGGGTCCTGGTAGTTGCCACGAAGGACGATTCGACTCTCAACGCTCGCCGAGTGATCGTACGCGACGACTGAGCGTCAAGCGCCCTTGCTAAAGTCCCGCCACGGTGAGCACAATCAAGATCACGTCCAGCGCTGTGACAATGCCGATCACCAACCGTGCGACGCCATCGTGGCTCGCCGGGTTGGCACCAGGTGCATCAGCTCAGGATCCGAAGCAAATTCGAACAAGTGGGACCACCAGCGCAAACGGAATCCCGAACGACAAGATCACCTGAGACAAGATCAGCAACCGAGTTTGCTCGAGCGCGAGGCTGAGCAAGATCAATGCCGGAATTGCGGTCAGCACCAGGCGCCAGAGGATCGGGATCCGGCGCTGGAGTCGGCCTGAACCAAATAGCAGATGCGCGGCAGTCGAGAATTGCGGCGAGCCACACGGTCCTTGAAACCAACCGCTTCAGCGCGGCCGGAGCAGCACTGCCGACGCTCGATCATCGCCGGTGAAGCTCCCGCTCCAGCCGTGACCAGCGAAGGTCAAGGTGCTCGTCGCCGGACGGTCTGCTGTGATCTCGAAGCCGGCTGCCGGCAACGCACGGAGCAGGTACGACCTCAGCTCCGCGGGCGAAGGCAAAGAAACGACGGCCACAACGTTGTTCGGCTGGTCCACCTTCGCCGTGATCACGGCAGTACGCGGCAGCGAGAACTCATGAATCGGGCCATTGAGGTATCCGAGGCCGGCGAGCGTGATGCCGTCCGATGGAATCGACGGGGATGGCATTGACGAGGCGGTCGGCGCAGCGGAACTGCCGTCATTCGGATAACCGACGCTGCACCCCGTAAGCAGGCAACCAAGAAATGCCGCCGCTGCTGCCAACAGGTGACCCCGAAGCTTGAGCTGCTGCTCGCGCCTCGCGCTTGGGATCCGCCGCCGTCGTCGTCTCTCGCAGAGGAAAGAACGCCTCTGCTCGCTACTCCTCGGTGCGCCGGCGCGCGATGTCCGACGTTCGCACCCGATGATCCGCACGGGCTCCAAGGTAGTGTCCGCCGACTCGCGGGTGGCCTCACCTCGAGCACGGGATGGCTAATCTAGCGTCTTGATGTCTAATTCCACTGAGGTTGCTGTTCGCCACAGCAAGGTGCCCGCGACGGTACGCGCTATGCGACCCCGGCAATGGGTCAAGAACCTCCTCGTCTTCACCGCACCGCTGGCCGCTGGCCGGCTCTTCGAGCCAGCCGTAATCAAGGGCGCCACCCTCGCCTTCGTCGCGTTTTGCCTGGTAAGTGCCGCCGTCTACCTCGTCAACGATGTACGCGACGTGGAGGAGGACCGGCTGCATCCCACCAAGCGCTTCCGGCCGATCGCTGCCGGTGAACTAAAGCCATCCACCGCCTTGATTTTGGCAACCGTGCTCGGTCTTTGCGGGCTGGCTCTGAGTTTCGTCGTATCACTGCCGCTTGGGATCACTGCGTTGGTCTATGTCGCTCTCCAGCTGCTCTATTCGGCCTATCTCAAGCAGCTTCCTGTGGTCGATCTTGCCGTCGTGGCCAGTGCATTCTTGCTCCGCGCGATCGCCGGGGGCGTAGCGACCGACATTCCACTGAGTCAATGGTTCTTGTTGGTAGCTGCATTTGGTTCCTTCTTCATGGTTTCCGGCAAGCGGTATTCGGAAATGAAGGCGCTCGGCAGCGATGCCGGCACCCGCCGGTCACTGACGCGATACTCCGAGTCCTACCTCCGCTTCGCCTGGATGATGGCCGCGGTCATGGTGCTCATTTCCTACAGCCTCTGGGCATTCGAGAATCGCGGCGATGGCGCGCTTGGCGTCCCCTGGACCGCGATTTCGATCGCACCCTTTACCTTGGGACTCCTGCAGTACGCGCTGGAGGTAGACGCTGGCACTGCGGGCGAGCCAGAGGAAGTCGTGCTGAATGATCGTGTCCTGCAGGGACTCGGCGTGGTGTGGGTCGCGGTGATCTCCGTGGCGGTCTTCTTCTGACATGAGAGCGGGTTGGGAATGAGTGAGGCAACCGTGCCGGCGATCAAGCCCTCTATGCCGGAGGAGCAGCCGATGATTCCGCAACCGCTGGTGGAGCTGCACGGCTGGGGCCGAGCGTCGGGAACCATGTCACACCTTGCGCACATCGACTCTGTGGCCGACGCGGTAAGCGCGTTGCGCAAATCCGACGACCGGGGCGTGGTGCCCCGCGGTCTCGGCCGCAGTTACGGCGACGCAGCCCAGAACGCGGGCGGCACCGCGCTGGACCTCACCAAGATGAACCGCATCCTGTCGGTGGACGCGTCAAGCGAACCGGCGACTGTGACCGTCCAGGCCGGAGTCAGTCTGGATCTGCTGATGCGCGCGTTGCTGCCGTTCGGCCTTTGGGTCCCGGTCCTGCCAGGCACCCGGCAGGTGACCGTGGGCGGTGCCATCGCTGCTGATGTGCACGGCAAGAACCACCACACCCAAGGCAGCTTCGGCAATCATGTGCGCTCGCTCGACCTGCTCATGGCGGACGGCGAAGTGCGGACCGTGACTCCGGACGGCGACACCAAGGCCCTCTTCTGGGCAACCATCGGCGGGATGGGTCTCACCGGCGCGATCTTGGCGGCCAGCGTGGCATTGCAGCGGACCGAGACCGCCTACTTCTTGGTCGACACCGACCGTACCGCGGACATCGACGATCTCATGGAACGGATGTCACAGGGCGATGAAAACTACACGTACTCGGTCGCCTGGTTCGATGCCGTCACCAAGGGGCGCCATCTGGGTCGCGCTGTGCTCACCCGTGGGAACAAGGCGGCTATCGCGGACCTGCCCGTGAAACTGAGGCGCGACCCGCTGAAGTTCGTGGCGCCATCCCTGGGGACGCTTCCGGAGATCTTCCCCAACCGGATGATCAACAAGGCGACCGCAAAGGCGTTTAGCGCGGCTTGGTATTTCAAGGCGCCCAAGCATCGCACCGGTGAGCTGCAGAACATCACCCAGTTCTTCCACCCGCTGGACATGGTCGCCGAGTGGAATCGGGTCTACGGCCCCAACGGCTTCCTGCAATATCAATTCGTGGTGCCGTTCGAGCAGGCTGATGCCTTCCGACGCTGCCTGGAGATGATCGTCAACTCCGGCCACCTATCCTGCCTCAATGTCCTCAAGCGCTTCGGCCCTGAGAACCCGTCGCCACTGTCATTTCCCATGCCGGGTTGGACCCTGACCGTCGACCTACCGATCGAGCACGGGGTGGACAAGTTGTGCGACGCCCTCGACACCGAGGTCGTCGGAGCAGGTGGTCGGGTCTACCTCGCAAAGGACTCGCGGCTCAGCGCGCCGACGTTCCGCAAGATGTACCCGCGGCTGGACGAATTTCTGGCAGTACGCCACGAAGTCGATCCGACCGGAATGTTCAACTCCGATCTTGCTCGTCGGCTCGAGCTCAGTAGTCCGAGCACAGGCGGTGCAGCATGATCAACGCCGTGGGTGCGCCACAGTCGCTGCTACTCCTCGGCGGCACCTCGGAGATCGCTTTGGCGATCGCCGGCAAGTATGCGCGCTCTGGACTGCGGGTAGTGCTTGCCGCCCGACCGAGTGATCGGCGTTCGGCCGCGGTGACCGAACTTACGAGTCTCGGTTGCGAGGTCACCGAAGTTGATCTTGATGCGCGCGATCATGAATCGCACCTGGCGACCGTCGACCAGGCCTTCGGTGGCGGTGACATCGATATCGCTGTGATCGCCTTCGGTCTGCTCGGCGATCCGGAACAGGCATGGCACGACCCCGACCTCGCGCTGGAGCTGGCTGAGGTCAACTACACGGCACCGGTCCACCTTGGCGTGCTGCTGGGGCAACGCATGCAGGCCCAGGCCCACGGCTGGATCGTGGCGCTGTCCAGCGTCGCGGGTGAGCGCGTGCGACGCTCCAATTTCGTCTACGGCTCGACCAAGGCCGGCTTCGACGGTTTCTTCCTGGGTCTTGGCGAGGCGCTGCGCGACTACGGCGTACACGTGCTCGTCGTCCGGCCAGGCTTCGTCAAGTCCAAGATGACTTCTGGTCTGGACGAGGCACCGCTTGCGGTGACGCCAGACCAGGTAGCCGAGTCCGTCGTCGAGGCCATCAAGTCCAAGCGCGAGCTGATTTGGGTACCGGGACCGCTGCGCGTGGTGATGTCGGGCCTTCGGCACGTGCCGCGACCACTGTTCCGCAAGCTGCCCCTTTAATTCGGAGCGCTCGCGCATCGCGCTTGGAATCCGACGCCGTCGTCGTCGCTCGCAGAGGAAAGAACGCCTCCACTCGCTCCTCCTCGGTGCGGCGGCGCGCGATTCCCGACGCTCGCGCCCGTTTAATTCGGGGCGCTCGCGCATCGCGCTTGGAATCCGCCGCCGTCGTCGTCGCTCGCAGAGGAAAGAACGCCTCCACTCGCTCCTCCTCCGTGCGGCGGCGCGCGATTCCCGACGCTCGCGCCCGTTCGATTCGGGCTCTGCGCACTACACCGGCGGCACCCCGTGCCGCCGGCTGGAGAAGTAGCGGTTCTTGGTGGCTGCAGCGGCGAAACGGGCGATCAACTCACCGCGTACGTTGCGCGGCTCCACGATCGCGTCGACGACCAGCTCGCTGGCGAGGTGCAGAATATCGATGTCGACCTCGTACTCCTTCCGAAGCCGCTCGATGAATGCCGTCCGCTCAGCCTCGTCATTGATTTCGGCGATCTTGTTCGCATAGACCGCGTTGACTGCGGCTTCAGGACCCATTACCGCGATCTTGGCCGTCGGCAGCGCCAGGCAGGCGTCCGGCCCGAACCCCGGGCCAGCCATCGCATAGAGGCCGGCCCCGTACGCCTTCCGGACGATCAACGAGATCGTCGGGACGGTGGCCTCCGCGACTGCGGTGATCATCTTGGCACCGTGCCGAATGATGCCTTGCCGCTCCACGGCACTGCCGATCATGAATCCCGGCACGTCGGCCAGATACAGCAGCGGAATACTGAATGCGTCGCATTGCCAGATGAAGCGAGCCCCCTTGTCGGCCGAATCAACGAACAACACCCCGCCCTTGACTGCCGGCTGATTTGCCACAATGCCGATCACTTCGCCGTCCAGGAGCGCGAAGCCCGTCACCAGTTCGGGTGCAAACAGCGGCTTGACCTCGAAGAAAGAACCCTCGTCCATGATCGCGTCGACGAGCGTCCGGATGTCATAGCCTGCCGAATCTTGGGCCGGTACGAGATCGTCGGTGAAGCTATGCGCCGGATCCATGGGGTCGTACGTCGGCAGCGGACTTCGCCAGTTCAGCGGCAGATAGGAAAAATACTGCTTCGCCTGCTCGATCGCATCGGCATCATCTACGGCCAACTGGTCGCCGCATCCCGAGATCGTCGCGTGCATTCGCGCGCCACCCATCTCCTCCAGGGTGACCTTCTCCCCCACCACCATCTCCGCCATCCGGGGCGATCCCAGATACATCGAGGCATTCGCCTCGACCATGATCACGATGTCGCAGAACGACGGGATGTACGCCCCGCCGGCCGCGCTCGGGCCGAAGAGGCAGCAGATCTGAGGCACCTTGCCGGACAGCGCGACCTGGTTGTGGAAGATCCGGCCGGCCCCCCGGCGACCGGGAAACAAGTCGACCTGATCGGTGATCCGAGCGCCGGCCGAATCGATGAACCAGAAGATCGGCAGCTCGTCACGCAGCGCCACTTCGGTCATCCGGATGATCTTCTCGACCGTTCGGGCACCCCAGGAACCGGCCTTGACGCTCGGATCATTGGCTACCACGATTGCCGGCCGTCCCTGGACCAGACCGCGGCCGGTGACGACGCCGTCGGCCGGCAGATCGGCAGCCATGGCATTGGCTAGCTGGCCGTCCTCGATGAAGGTGCAGTCGTCGAACAGCAAGTCGATCCGCTTCCGGACGAAGAGCTTGTTCGCGCTCGCCAACTTGGCAGCCGCCCGCTCCGTCGGCGCCAGCGCACGGTCACGCGCGGTACTGATCGGTCCCATGATCGACTACTCGACCGGAAGCCCAAGCCGGCGGGCGATCACTACCCGCTGCATCTCGGAGGTGCCCTCACCGATCTCCAGCACCTTTGCGTCGCGATAGAAACGGGCCACTGGATACTCCTCCATGAACCCATAACCACCGAACACCTGGGTGGCGACCCGCGCAGCGGTAACAGCCGACTCGGTCGCATAGAGCTTGGCGATGGCAGCTGCTCGATTGAATTCTCGTGCAGTAGCGCCATGATCATGCATAGCAGCGGCGGCGTACACCAGCTGATGGGCGGCCGCGGCCATCACGTCAAGATCAGCGATCTGGAATGCCACGCCTTGCTTCCGTCCGATCGGCACACCAAACGTCGTGCGCTCCATCGCGTACTGCGTCGACAACTCCAGACAGGCTCGGATGCATCCCAACGCCAGGGCCGCGATTGCAACCCGGCCGCCGTCCAAGATCGATAGGAATTGCTGATACCCAAGCCCACGCTCGCCCAGAAGATGATCTTCGGGTACTCGGACATCGGTAAAGGTCAGCGGATGCGTGTCGGAGGCATGCCAGCCGAGCTTCGCGTAACTCGGTCCGATCTGGAAACCAGGCGTCCCAGTGGGCACGACAATCGACGATATCTCCGGTGTGCCATCGTCGCGAGTGCCGGTACGAGCTGTAATAGTGCAGCTGGAGGTGATGTCAGTACCGGAATTCGTGATGAACTGCTTGCTGCCGTTGATCAACCATTCATGATCACACAGTGTCGCCCGCGTCCGCGTAGCACCGGCATCCGATCCGGCTTCTGGTTCGGTTAGCCCGAAGGCAGCCAGCGCCCGCCCGGCTAGCAGATCCGGCAGCCATCGCGCCTTCTGTCGCGCTGTACCGAAGTGGGCGATCGGATTGATGCCTAGCCCCACGGCAGCCTCGAGAGTGATCCCGAGTGACTGATCGACCCTGCCGATCTCCTCGATCGCGATGCACAGGCTGGTGAAGTCTCCAGCGCCGCCGTACTCCTCGGGTCCGCCGAGCCCGAAGAGCCCGAGATCAGCCATCAGCTTGATCGCTTCGAGTGGCGCCTCGTGTGCTGCATTCCAGCGCTCGACATGAGGTGCGAGATCGCGAGCAGCGAAGTCGGCAACTGCGGCCCGGAAGTCGTTGTGCTCTTCGCCGAGCGAGAACGTGCCGGTCATGAGGCTCTTTCTGTCGTCACTGACGCTTGACAGCCTAGCTTGACGTTTACGTAAACGTAAGGCCTAGACTTCAGTCGGAAGGAGCACCGATGAGTGACCGAACCTGGAGCATTGGCGAGCTCGCCGACGAGTTCGGCACCACGCTGCGGACGATCCGGTTTTATGAGGATCGCGGGCTGCTCGCCCCCGAGCGGCAAGGCACCACGCGGATCTTCCACGATCGTGATCGGGTACGGCTCCAGCTCATCCTGCGTGGCAAGCGGCTCGGCTTCACTCTCGACGAGATCGCTCATGTGATCAACATGTACGACGAAACTCCCGGCGAGCGCGGCCAGTTGGCCTTCCTCATTGCCGACATCGGAAAGCGTCGCGAAGGCCTCATGGCGAAGCGTCGAGACCTGGACGAGGCGCTGGCAGAGCTAGATGATCTCGAGGAACGCTGCCGGGCTGACCTGGAGCGGCTGAGCCAGTCTCAGTAGCCTCACTTGGCCGTTGCGGCGTTGCTATTCCAAGACCAGCGAGGCGGCGGCGTCCTGCTGGGCTGTGACGTCCCAGAGATGGTGGATCACGTCGTGCAAGAAGTACTGGAGAAACGTCACAACGGTGAACTCTGCGCCATCCGAGCGGATACCACGTCGTCCATATTGGTCAGGCCTGAGCGACTGGATACGCCCAACGAAGCGCTGCGCGACGGCCTCCAGCTCGTCAGCGACCACCTCGGGGTCCTGTTCTCCGTAGCGCTCCTTGATGGCTGTCTCATCTTGGTTCCAGCTGGCGAAGGTCGGCGTGTCCTCGCTGAGCATCTGAACGAGGCGGGCGTCGAACAAGCGGTAGACATCGCGAACATGAGCGCCGTACTCCAACGGCGACCAGACGTCCGGTTGCGGGCGCGCCGAAACCGCGGGACTCGAGCGCAGGATCTGAACCCATTCCTCAGCGGCAATGAAGGCGCGCTCAGCGAAGTCGGAACGGTCGATCTCGCCCGCTGAGAGCCCGCACTGATCGCAGCGCCGGGTGAGAGTCCACGTCCAATCCTTTGTGTCGGGGGTGGGTTCCACGAGAAGAAGCCTAGTGCGTCTTTGAACAAGCGCTGATCTCTTGCAGAGGCCATTCAATGTCCACAGCCAGGCGTGCCAGCTGTGGAGAAGTTGATCACTTCGGTGTATGAACGCAGCAGATCTGTGGACAGATCAGTGGACAAGAAAATTGGTCGAACTTCTTTTCTGGATTCGGTTGCGGGCCGCCTTTCTAGGCTGTAGAAATCTCTTACGCACTTCCGAAGGGGAGGGCGGGGCTGGGAAAGAGCTGAGGATTCGTACGGTGAGGCAACTCACCGCAGCGGCCGGTGACGGGCCGCTGGGATCCGTCGGATCGCCCGGTCAGCTGGAGACGTCGCTTAACTCCGGCTACCTAGTGGGCCCCTGCAACTCATACTTGGAGGGGCCCACACCCATTTGTCTTGGCTTGGCTGCTGCTCGCGCAATCGCGCTTGGGACCCGCCTAGTTCGTCGTCGCTCGCAGAGGAAGAACGCCTCCGCTCCCTCCTCCTCACCGCGGCGGCGCGCGATTGCCGACGCTCGCAGCCCAGCGGTGCGCGATACCGACGCTCGCAGCCCCTTTTTTGGGGAGGCTGCTCGCAGCCCCCTTTTTTGAGCGGCTGCTCGCGCATCGCGCCTGGACCTGCCTAGTTCGTCGTCACTCGCGGAGGAAGAACGCCTCCGCTCCCTCCTCCTCACCACGGCGGGGGCGCGATTGCCGACGCTCGCAGCAGCGGTGCGCGATACCGACGCTCGCAGCCCCTTTTTTGGGGAGGCTGCTCGCGCAATCGCGCTTGGAATCCGCGCGATTTGCCGACGCTCGCAGCCGCGTTGGCGATCTCGTCAGGTGGCCGGACTCCCCCACTCCGACCGGCGCGATACCGACGCTCGCAGCCGATTGCTTGAGTTCGGCGCGCGATTATGCCGACGCTCGCAGCCCACGTGCTTGGTCCTTCTCGTACCCGGCGCTGTGCGATTCCCGACGCTCTGCAGCTCACGTGGCTGATCCCACTCCGACCGGCGCGATACCGACGATCGCAGCCCACGTGGCTACTCCCGCTCGCGGTGCTGGATGCAGCATTAGAGTGGCGAGAGTCGGGGGTTTTCGATGGGGAGGAGGCTGCGTGCGAATCAGCAAGGTGCTTGTCGCCAATCGGGGCGAGATCGCCGTTCGCGTGATCCGTGCGGCCGCCGACGCCGGGCTTCCCAGCGTCGCAATCTATGCAGACCCTGACTTCGACTCCTTGTTCGTCTCACTCGCGGATGAGGCGTACGCGCTAGGAGGCGCAGCCCCGGCAGAGACTTACCTCGACATTGCCAAGATTCTCGAGATCGCCGCTCGCAGCGGCGCCAACGCTATTCACCCGGGTTACGGCTTCCTTGCCGAGAATGCGGCGTTTGCCGAAGCAGTGCTCGCTGCGGGACTGATCTGGATCGGCCCGCCGCCCGCTGCCATCGAGGCTCTTGGCGACAAGGTCCAGGCCCGACACATCGCTCAGAAGGTCGGCGCTCCGCTGGTGCCTGGCACGCCGGACCCGGTAGCCGATGCTGATGCAGTCATAGCCTTCGCGGCCGAGCACGGGCTTCCCATCGCGATCAAGGCCGCGTTCGGCGGAGGCGGCCGAGGTCTGAAGGTCGCCCGCGAGATGAATGAAATACCCGAGCTGTTCGAGTCTGCGACACGCGAGGCGGTCACTGCCTTCGGCCGCGGCGAATGTTTCGTCGAACGCTATCTCGACAAACCGCGGCATGTTGAAACGCAGTGCCTGGCCGACAGCCACGGCAACGTCGTCGTGGTCTCCACGCGTGACTGTTCGCTCCAACGCCGCCACCAGAAGTTGGTCGAGGAGGCGCCTGCACCGTTCCTCTCACCTGACCAGATGGACCGTCTCTACTCCTCATCCAAAGCGATCCTGGCCGAAGCCGGGTACGTGGGTGCCGGCACGTGTGAGTTCCTGGTCGGGCAAGACGGGACCATCTCATTCCTCGAGGTCAACACACGGCTCCAGGTCGAGCACCCGGTGTCGGAGGAAGTCACCGGACTCGACCTCGTTCGTGAAATGTTCCGCGTCGCCGAGGGGGAAGCGCTCGGTTATGAGGATCCAGTCGTCACCGGGCACTCGATCGAGTTCCGGATCAACGCAGAGGACGCGGCCAGAAACTTCATGCCCGCACCGGGAACCCTGACCGGCTGGCGTCCGCCGTCAGGGCCCGGAGTCCGAGTCGACGAGGGATACCTCAACGACATGACAGTGCCTGGCAGCTTCGACTCACTGATCGCCAAGATCATCATCACTGGTGCGAATCGTCAGCAGGCGCTAGAGCGATCACGTCGGGCCTTAAAGGAGCTCGTAATCGAGGGGATGCCGACCGTTGTTCCGTTCCATCAGGCCGTGCTGCGCGACCCTGCCTTCACTGCCGAGGATGGGCACTTCGGTGTACACACCCGCTGGATCGAGACAGAGTTCAGCGGTGAGATCGCACCGTACGCGGGTGCGCTCAGCGGGGCTCCGGAACCGGCTGCGCGCTCGAGGGTTGTCGTTGAGGTGAATGGCAAGCGGCTGGAGGTCACGGTGCCAGCCGGCCTCGGCACCGCTAACGGATCCGTCGGCGCTACGCGATCCAAAAAGCCAGTCAAGCGCCAAAGTGAAGCCGCTACCAAGACTCCCTCTGGCAATGCCCTGACTTCACCCATGCAGGGCACCATCGTCAAGGTTGCAGTTGCCGATGGTGACGCTGTACAGATCGGCGACTTGGTTGTGGTGCTCGAGGCAATGAAGATGGAGCAGCCGCTGACAGCCCACCGAAGCGGCATAGTCAAGAATCTCAGCGCGCAAGTCGGCGCAACCGTGACCAGCGGTTCCACCCTCTGCGAAATCGTCGATTGACCGTCGCGGACCCTGACAACGCACAACCGGTTGCGTATCGGGGGCCGAAAGAGTTCCGCTGTGGTCTAAAAGGTAAGTAAGAAGACGCTTTCACAAGGGGAAACCACAGTTGCCGCGGGCACACTGTGACCCATGGAACTCCTCACGCTGCTCATCGTGGTAGCACTGATCGTGGGCGGTGTTGCCCTCTACCGGCGGCATGCTGTACAGCAGCGACATGCAGCGGAACAGGCAGCACTGGAGACCCAACTCTCCACGTCCAAGCGCGCAGCCGATGAGGATGTCACGAAGTTTGGCGAAGAACTGCAGCGGTTGGACTCCGACGTTGCCGGGCATGCACTTGACGAGCCGATGCAGCAGGACTACCAGCGCGCTCTGGACGCGTACGACAACGCGAAAATGTCACTCGACGCTGTGACCAGGCCCGAGGAAATCCGACACGTCACCGAGATCTTGGAGGACGGGCGCTACGCAGTCGCGTGCGTCAAGGCACGGATCGCGGATGAGCCGCTACCAGCCAAGCGTCCACCCTGCTTCTTCAACCCCGCCCATGGGCCCTCGTCACAAGACGTCACATGGGCTCCGCCTGGCGGTGTGCCGCGATCTGTTCCTGCCTGCCCGGCCGATGCCGAACGGGTACTTGCCGGAGCCGATCCCTATATCCGCACGGTGCAAGTCGGTGCGCAGCGCGTTCCATACTGGGAGGGCGGCCCGGCGTACGCGCCCTGGGCACAGGGCTACTACAACCGCTGGAGCGGCAGCGACATGCTCTCCGGCATGTTGATCGGCGGTCTGCTGTTCGGTGGCATGGGCAACATGTTCTCCGGAGTCGGCGAGGGCGCTGGTGATGTCATGGGCGGGATCGGTGAGGGCGCCGGCGACATCGGCAGCGGAATCGGTGAGGGCGCCAGTGACATGGGCGGCGGAATCGGCGACATGTTTGGGGGCATGTTCGAGTAGGCCAGGGGTTGCGTCGGCTGACCTTCTCGAGCCTGTTCGCAGCCCTTCGATGGGCTCAGGGAACGGCGCGAATTCTCGACATGCTCGCGCGACCGACGCTCGAATTGCGGAAACACGGCTCTACCCCAGGAGAGATGCCCGAAGCTCAGTGAGCGTTTCCGAACAACCACCATCGATTTTCACGCTGGCGAGTTCGTCGCCGCGGGTCATGCCTCGGTTGATGATCACAACTGGTCGCTGAAGCCTTGCGTTGTGCCGCACGAAGCGGAAGCCGGACATCACGGTAAGTGACGAGCCGAGGACCACGAGTATCTCCGCACGCTCCATCAATGCGTACGCTGCCTCGACGCGCGACTTGGGCACCGATTCGCCGAAGAACACAACATCGGGCTTGAGACGTCCGCCGCACTGCACACAGCCAACCACCCTGAACTGCTGCCAATCCCTGGCTACAGCGTCGCCGTCCGGCCGCATCTCGGCATTCTGAAGAACGAGCGGCTGCTCGAGTTCCGGGTTCGCGCTCGTCAACCGGCGCTGTAACTCGCTGCGCGCGGAGTGATCACCGCACTCCAGACACACCACCGTGGCAATGTCGCCATGCAAGTTGATCACGCGGGTACTACCTGCGGCTGAGTGCAGTCCGTCAACGTTCTGGGTGATCACTCCGTCGAGTCCAGCCGCTTCCAGATCAGCGAGCGCCCGATGTCCCGGGTTGGGTTCGGCACGACCGATTCGACGCCAGCCGAGGTAGGAACGGGCCCAGTACCGCCGCTGCGCCTCTGCAGAGCCCACGAATTCGCTGTACTGCATCGGAGTGGCCCGGACCGACGTTGGGCCTCGATAGTCCGGAATCCCAGAGTCGGTCGACATGCCCGCGCCAGTGAGCGCGACCCAACTGCGACTGCGCAGCAGGTCCGCGACCGCTGTGCATGCGATCGTCGACGTAATGCTCACACGCAAAACGGTACCCACAGGCACGCTTGCTCAACTGATTGTGCCGGTGCCTTTGAGTCGACGCGCGGCCTCGGCGATTGAGCCGGTCATCGAGGGATAGACGCTGAAAGACTCTGCCACCTGATCAACGGTAAGCCGCTGCGCCACCGCGATCGCTACGGGAAAGATCAGCTCACTGGCTCGCGGAGCGACTACCACCCCACCGATCACGATGCCGGTGGCTCTTCGGCAGATCAGCTTGACGAACCCGTCGCGGCTGCCCTGCATCTTGGCGCGCGCATTCCCCCGCAACGGCAGAGTCAGCACGCGCCCGGGCACTTCACCCGAATCCACCTGCTGTTGGGTCACGCCAACCGTGGCGATCTCCGGCGCGGTGAACACGTTCGCCGACACGGTCTTCAGATCGAGGGGCGATACAGCGTCACCGAGCGTGTGCCACATGGCGATGCGGCCCTGCATCGCCGCCACCGAGGCGAGCAAGAGCACGCCGGTGCAGTCACCTGCCGCATAGACGCCACGTGCGGAAGTCCGCGACACCCGATCGACCTCGATGAAGCCACGTCCGTCGAGCTTCACCCCAGCTTCCTCTAGACCGATGCCTGCCGTGTTGGGTTTCGATCCGACGGCGAGCAGGCAGTGCGAGCCGATGACGGTGCGCCCATCAGTCAGCGTCACGGTGACGTGGTCGCCGTTCCGAGTAACTGCTTGGGCCCGCGATCGCGACAGCACGGTCATGCCGCGCCGGGTCAAGACATCCTCGAGCACCTGAGCGGCATCGGCGTCCTCTCCCGGGAGCACCCTGTCACGTGAGGAGACAAGAACCACTCCGGAGCCGAGTGCGTCGTACGCGCATGCAAACTCCGCACCCGTCACACCTGAACCGATGACGATCAGCCGCTCCGGCAACTCGTTCAACCCATAGACCTGGGTCCAGGTAAGGATCCGCTCACCATCCGGCTTGGCATCAGGAAGCTCACGAGGGTGTGCGCCTGTTGCGATCAAGATCATGTCGGCCGGAAAGGACTGCTCCCCGTCTGCGGTCTCGGCGATCACGCATTCGGGCCCAGCAAGCTTGGCACTGCCGCCTACGACGTTCACGTTCTCTCGTAGCAGGCGCTCTTCGATGTCGCTGGACTGTCTCTTGGCGAGATCAAGTACCCGCTTGTTGACCGCAGGCAGACTGACGTGAGCGCTGGCGTAGATGTTCGCCTGATCTTGAGGGCCAAACCGGAGGCCCAGGTCAGCCGAACCGCGAACCTCGGTCATGACCTCAGCTGTGGCGATCAAGGTCTTCGAGGGAACGCAGTCGGTCAGAACTGCAGAGCCGCCAAGCCCATCACGATCGATCAACGTGACCTCGCCACCCAGCCGCCTGCCCACCAACGCGGCCTCGTAACCCCCAGGACCGCCGCCGACAATCACCACCCGGGTCATCTTCGGCATTCTTCCATCTCGCTGAGGCGGGCCAGAACAGATAGCCTCGCTGCTGTGCTGTACGCAGCGTACGGAAGCAACCTTGATCCAACTCAAATGGCCGACCGTTGCCCGCACTCACCGCAGCGCGGCACCGGATGGGTCCTGGGCTGGCGCGTCACCTTTGGGGGCGAGGGTTGGGACGGCGCGCTGCCGACGCTGGTCGAAGAACCCGACAGCCAGGTGTTCGCTGCGCTGTACGACGTGACGAGTGGGGACGAGAACGCTCTTGATCAATGGGAAAGCGCCACCACAGGTCTGTATCGCAAGGTCCGGGTGCGAGTGGCAACCCTCGACGGGGAATTGACCGCGTGGGTCTATGTGCTCAACGACTTCGAGGGCGGCATCCCTAGTGCACGAACCATCGGGATTCTTGCGGACGCGGCCGAGGCGGCCGGGGCTCCCAATGATTATGTTGCCGAGCTGCGCTCGCGTCCGTGCGTCAGCGGCTGGTAGGCCGGTCTGGCTGCCTGGCCCGCATGATCGACGTGTTGATCGTCGATGACGACCCTGGTACGCGCCGGCTTGATCATGATGCCGCGTGGACATCCGACATCCGGGTGAGTAAGAGCAGCACCAAGCCGGCCGCCTGAGCGGCACTAGAGTGCGACCATGTCCAAAGATGGCCCGCCGTCCGACCCGTACGACCTCGCCAACGTCGCTGCATCAGCCATCCTCGAGCGCTTCGAGATCACGCAGCTCGAGATCGCTTTCGTGCTGGGATCCGGATGGTCAGCAGCCGCCGATGATCTTGGTCAGCCAATAGGGAGCTGTGAGTTGGCCGAGCTGCCGGGCTTCGCGAAACCCACGGTGATCGGCCACGGTGGAGCACTTCAAGTCGTCTCGACGATCGCGGGCAGCACCGCGGCGATCTTCACTGGCCGTACCCACTTGTACGAGGGTCGCGGGGTGAATCAAGTGGTGCACGGGGTGCGTACCGCCGTCTGTGCGGGCGCAAAGGTCATCGTGCTCACGAACGGATGCGGTTGCCTCAACTGGGAATGGCCGCCCGGCTCCACGGTCCTGATCCGCGACTACATCAATCTGACGGGCACGTCTCCGCTAGCCGGTGCTCGCTTCATCGATATGTCGATGGCCTACTCGGCGCGGCTACGTGATCTTGCTCGGGCGGTGGATCCGGACCTGCCAGAGGGGGTCTATGTCCAGTTCCGCGGACCGCAGTTCGAAACTCCGGCAGAGGTGCAGATGGCTGGTGCGCTCGGCGGCGACCTGGTCGGCATGTCGACCACGCTGGAGACCATTGCAGCCAGGGAGCTAGGCGCAGAAGTACTGGGCATATCTCTGGTCACCAACATGGCCGCCGGTGTCTCGCCGGTGCCGCTCAGCCATGAGGATGTGCTTGAGGCTGGACGAGAAGCTGCGCCGCGGCTACGACGGTTGCTCGGGGGAATAGCGGCGGCATTGTGAGATCCACGGCACCTACCCTTTCCGACGACCTAGCTGGCGCAATTGCCAGCTGGACCGCGCAAGACCCGGATCCGCAGACCCGCAAGCAGGTGGATGATCTCCTGATCGCGGCTGAGTCCGGGGACACGCGGGCGATGGCGGAACTTGGCGATGCATTTACCTCACGACTCCAGTTCGGCACGGCTGGGTTGCGCGGCGCACTGGGTCCTGGACCGAACCGGATGAATAGAGTGGTAGTCGGCCAGGCCGCTGCCGGCCTCGCGACCTACCTCGTTGATCAGGGCCTGGCGGGCGGCAAGGTGATCATCGGCTTCGATGCGCGGCACAACTCTGATGTCTTCGCCCGAGACACGGCGGAGATCATGTCGGGTGCCGGCTTCCAGACCATGATCACGTCAGGACCGTTGCCGACACCGGTCGTGGCTTTCGGAATCCGTCACTTGGGCTGTGTGGCTGGCGTGGTGGTCACCGCATCACACAATCCTCCTCGGGACAACGGTTACAAGGTCTATCTCGGCGACGGCTCACAGATCGCGCCGCCAGCCGATGCCCAGATCTCCTCGAGGATCGACGAGGTCGCCAAGCACAGCTTGGGCGACGTACCGCGCTCTCAGTCCTATGCAGTCCTCGGAGAGCAATTGGTGGATGCGTATCTGGATCGCGTCGCAGCCCTGGTACCACCAGATGCGGCGCGCGAACTCGGCTGGGTCTACACCCCACTGCACGGCGTGGGTGGATCCTTGGTGGAACGAGCAGTTGCGGTTTGTCGGTTTCCTGCAGCCCAGGTCGTCGCCGAACAGGCCAATCCGGATCCGGAGTTTCCGACACTGACATTCCCGAATCCTGAGGAACCCGGAGCCATCGACCTCGCTCTGGCACAGGCACGCCAGATCAGCGCCGATCTGGTGATCGCGAACGACCCGGATGCCGATCGGTGTGCAATTGCCGCGGTCGTTGACGGACAGTGGCGGATGCTGCGCGGCGACGAGCTCGGCGTACTGCTCGGCGACGACGCACTGCGGCGCGGAGTTCACGGTACCTATGCCTGTTCAATCGTCTCCAGCTCGCTGCTGTCGACCATGGCTGCTGCGAACGGCCAGCCTTTCGTCTACACCCTGACCGGATTCAAGTGGATAGCGCGGGTGCCCGGCCTGGCGTACGGCTACGAGGAGGCAATCGGCTACTGCGTCGATCCGGAGGCCGTTGCTGACAAGGACGGGATATCCGCTTTGATTCGGGTGCTGACCCTTGCTGCTGGACTCAAAGCCCAGGGACTAACGATCGCGGACCGGCTGGACGAGATCGCCCGGCGTTACGGGGTCTATGAGACCGATCAGATGTCGGTACGCGTCGCAGATCTCAGGATCATCACGGCGGCCATGGCTCGGCTCCGGGCGAACCCGCCCGCGATGCTGAGCGGCCTGCCTACCGAAGTAGTTGATCTTGCCGATGGCAGCGACGACTTGCCGCCCACGGATGCGGTGTTGATCACTGGCGAAACGATCAAGGTTGTGGTCCGCCCTTCGGGTACCGAACCGAAACTCAAGTGCTACCTCGAGGCACATCTGCCTGCTGCCCGCAGCGCCGATCTGATTGCCGCCAGGGCCGAAGCGCGCACCGTGGTGGCGGCCGTCCGGTCGGAGATGTCGGCAGCCCTGGGACTTCGAACGCCTACGGTCGAGGTGGCAGATTAGGCTGTCGGCATGCTCGGTGCGTTTGGCTAACGTGCTGTTTGGCGGCGGTCTTGATCCCCTCGGCGATCGTGATACACGGCGCTTTTGCCCCGGAAGAGAGGGCGTGCAGCGTCGGCGTCCCCCACTGCGACCGAGAGTTGACACAAACTCCTCGGCATATTGGCGCAGATTAGGTTGTTTGCGCTAGAATCTGTGGCACCTGTGTGGGGGTCACATGGATTTTTTTTGCTCGGGGAAGGAGACCCATGGCCGAACAGACACACGTCCAGGCGTCGGAGGTGCACGAGGTCCTTGCGCGACACGTGTTGACCGACGGCATGAAGCTGGTTCTGGACTTGCAGCACAGCCAAGGCAGTCGACTGGTCGATGCCTGTACCGGTGAGCGCTATCTCGACATGTATACCTTCTTCGCGTCGGCTCCGCTCGGGCTCAATCCGCCCGGCATCGCAGACGACCCGACATTCATCGCCGCGCTTGGTGAGATCGCGGCGAACAAGCCGGCCAATCCGGACATGTACAGCACCGCCTATGCGGAGTTCGTCGAGACGTTTGTCCGCGTGCTCGGCGATCCCGCGCTCCCCTATCTGTTCTTCATCGAAGGCGGCGCCTTGGCCGTCGAAAACGCGCTCAAGGTCGCGTTCGACTGGAAGAGCCGGAAGAACGAGGCCGCTGGGCGCGACCGAAACCTGGGCTCCCAGATCATGCACCTGACGCATGCCTTCCACGGCCGGAGCGGCTACACCCTGTCGTTGACCAACACCGAACCGCACAAGACGGACCGATTCCCGAAATTCAACTGGCCGCGGATCGACGTGCCCGCGATCACACATCCGCTCGCTGATCATCTCGGCGAAGTGATCATCGCCGAACAACATGCTCTGGAGCAAGCCGAACGAGCCTTTGCCGAACACCCCCACGACATTGCGGCGTTCATTGCCGAGCCAATCCAGGGCGAGGGCGGTGACAACCACATGCGGCCGGAGTTCCTCCAGGCCATGCTCCAGCTGGTCCACTCCCACGATGCGTTGTTCATCGTGGACGAGGTGCAAACCGGCGTCGGTACCACAGGAACGCCGTGGGCGTACCAGCAGTTGGGGATCCAGCCCGATGTGGTCGCGTTCTCCAAGAAGGCCCAGGTCGGCGGCATCATGGCTGGCGGTCGGGTCGATGAGGTGCCGGACAACGTGTTCAAAGTCTCTGGGCGAATCAACTCCACGTGGGGTGGCGGGCTGGTCGACATGGTCCGGTCGCAGCGAGCTCTGGAGATCATCGAGTCCGAGGGGCTCATCGAGCAGGCGGGGCCGAAGGGCCAGCAACTGATCGCCGGCCTCGAGAAGATTCGTGACGAGTCCGGGCTGATCAGCAACGTCCGTGGTCGCGGTCTGTTCGTCGCTTTCGACCTCGAAAGCCGTGAGGACCGGGACGCCGTGGCCACCGATCTGCACGTGACTGAGCATGTCATTGTGCTGCCATGCGGAGAGCGTTCGATCCGCTTCCGTCCGGCACTATCAGTGAGTCAGGATGAGATTGACGAGGCCATCGGAGCTACCCAACGCTCCGTGCTGCGCGTCGCCAGCAAGGAGCTGCAGTACACGTGAACGAAGTTACGTCTCACCAGACCCGCGGAGTCCGAGGGTTGGTGACCTCGATAGTCGACGGCGTTCCAGTGTCTGGTAGCCATACGCTGCCGAGCACGAATCCGGCGCGCCTAGATGAGGTTGTCGGTGAAGTGTCATTCGGCGATGCCTCAACATTGGTGAGGGCCGCCGATTCAGCCAAGAAGGCACAGGAAGAGTGGGCGGCGATACCCGCGCCAATCCGAGGCCGCGCCATTGCACACATCGGGCGGTTGATCGAGGACAATGCGGAGGCACTCGCAAAGCTCGTCACTGCCGAGATTGGCAAGCCGTACGCCGAAGCGCTGGGCGAGGTACGCGAGATCATCGACACCTGCGACTTCTTCCTCGGCGAGGGCCGGCGACTCTATGGGCAAACTGTGCCGAGCGAGATGCCCGACAAGCAGCTGTTCACCTTCCGCCGTCCGGTGGGCACGGTCGCGGTGATCACGGCCGGGAACTTCCCTGTGGCCGTGCCGGCGTGGTACATCGTGCCCGCGCTGTTGGCGGGAAACACGGTGGTGTGGAAGCCAGCCGAGTACTCAGCAGTCAGCAGCGCCGCGTTTCAGGAGCTCTTTGTCCGAGGCGGTGGGCTTCCCGACGGTGTCTTCAATGTGGTGCATGCCAACGGCGCGGCAACCTTCTCTGGGTTGGAGCAGTCACTGGAGGCCGGCCTGATCGACAAGGTCGGCTTCACCGGCTCATCGGCAGTCGGTCGGGAAATTGGTGCGTTGACAGGGCGCCATCTGCAGACCGCGTGCCTGGAGCTGGGCGGCAAGAACCCGCTGCTCGTCACCCCGAGCGCTGATCTTGATCTTGCAGTGGAGGGTGCGCTCTTCTCTGGTTTCGGCACTGCTGGACAGCGCTGCACCTCGCTTGGCACGGTGATCGTGCACGAGTCAATCCATGATCAGTTCCTGGCGCGGTTCAATGCGGTCGTAGCTGGCGCGAAGGTTGGCGATCCGACGCAGGATGTGCTGATGGGCCCCATGATGGATGCCAGATTCGCGGAGCGCTTCGAGGACTTCCTGGGTTGGATACAGCCGCATCACGCTGTCCAGGCGGCGTACGGCAAGATCACCAAAGACAGTCCGCGGGACGGCTTCGTTGGTGACCCGAGCACGGGCCTGTACTACCACCCGGTGGTGGTTGCCGGCGTACGCCCAGGTGACCGGATCTTCATGGAGGAGACCTTCGGCCCAATCGTCGGGATTGCCAGCTATCAGTCGCTGAACGAGGCGATCGAGATGGCGAACGCTCCCGGCTACGGTCTTTCCTCCTCTATCTACACCACCGATCCGAAGGACGCATTCACCTTCCGTGACAAGATCAGCGCCGGCATGGTGTCGATCAACAACTCGACCTCTGGTGCCGAAGCCCACCTGCCGTTCGGGGGTAACGGCAAGTCGGGCAATGGATCCCGGCAGTCTGGCATTTGGGTGCTGGATCAGTTCACTCGCTGGCAAGCGGTGAACTGGGACTACTCCGGCCGGCTGCAGAAGGCTCAGATGGACATCGTCGAGCTCGCCCCAGATACCACCTTCCGCCTGTAGAACTTCTTGATGGACCCGCTGGACCGTCACTTCCGCGACTCCGTCGCCGACTTGTCAGAACTCAGCAGTGCTACAGCGCTGCTGAGTTCTGACAAGTCGGCGTGGTGGTGGGGGGTGTTTGAGGCTCAAGCGACCAGTCGGCACCTAGATTTCGTGGCGCGAGACCTGCAGCGGGAAGGTCGCGGGTTTTACACGATCGGATCCTCTGGGCATGAGAGCAACGCGCTGGTCGCGACGGCCTTACGCGTAACCGATCCCGCCTTGCTGCATTACCGCTCGGGGGCGTTTTACGTGGCTCGAGCACGACAAGTGCCGGGCTCCACGCCTGTGCGAGACGTGCTGCAAGGGCTGATGGGTCTGGCGGACGAGCCGATCGCCGGCGGTCGGCACAAGGTCTTCGGTCATCCCGATCTGGCTGTCATCCCACAGACCTCCACGATCGCCTCGCATCTCCCGAGGTCGGTTGGCTTGGCCATCGCGCTGCACCGCGCGCACCGGCTCAAGGTGGACTGTGAGTGGCCCGAGGACGCTGTGGTGCTGTGCTCGTTCGGAGACGCTTCGGCGAACCACTCCAGCGCCGCTGGAGCGATCAACACCGCCCTTGCAACCGCGTTCCGTGGGTTGCCGGTGCCGATTCTCTTCGTCTGCGAAGACAACGGCTTCGGCATCTCGGTACCGACGCCAAGCGGCTGGATCGAGGCGGCGTACGGATCGAGGCCGGGGCTCATGTACGTGTCGGCCGATGGTTCTGATCCCGCGGCCGCCTGGCCGGCCATCATGCAAGCAGTCGATGCCGTACGCGATCAGCGACGACCGGTGTTCCTCCATCTGAGGACGGTGCGCTTTGGAGGCCACGCCGGCAGCGACGCCGAGATCAGCTACCGCAAACCGCGGGAAATCGACGCGGATTACACCCGTGATCCCTTGCTGTCCACGGCATCGTGCCTCCGTGCGACGGGTGTCAGTACTGCCGACATCCTGGATCGCTACGACGCGATCCGCCGGCAGATTGATGAGGAGGTGGAACGGCTCGCTGACAACCCTCGCCTCGGCTCGGCAGGAGAGATCATGGACCCCCTCGCCGCACGGCACCCAATCCGAGTAGCGGCGAACGTCAGTGAGCTGCGACCTATGCGCCCTGAGCCTGTCGAAGGGCGGGCACCACCAGGACCGGCACATCGGCCGAAGCCCCGCACTCTCGCCGAGTCGATCAATGCCACCCTCGATGC
This sequence comes from uncultured Actinomycetota bacterium, assembly GCA_963836855.1. GTDB lineage: Bacteria > Actinomycetota > Actinomycetes > Propionibacteriales > Propionibacteriaceae > Microlunatus. The sequence goes on from CAWILN010000045.1 coordinate 164,248, forward strand.
GCTGCTGACCGCCAACGGCCGAGTGATCGTTTTCGGTGAGGACGTCGGTGTCAAGGGCGGGGTCTACGGTGTCACCACACGTTTGGCGCGCAAGCATGGCAGCGCCCGAGTTTTCGACACACTGCTCGACGAGCAGTCCATTCTCGGTCTGGGCCTGGGCGCCGGGCTTGCCGGTCTGATCCCGATTCCCGAGGTGCAGTACCTCGCCTACCTGCACAACGCCGAAGATCAACTACGTGGAGAGGGTGCCACCCTTCCCTTCTTCTCACGCGGTCGCTTCAGCAACCCAATGGTCGTCCGGATTGCCGGACTCGGCTACCAGAAGGGCTTCGGCGGGCACTTCCACAACGACAACGCCGTGGCGGTACTGCGAGACATTCCCGGACTCGTGGTGGCATGCCCTGCACGCGCCGACGACGCAGCCGCGATGCTGCGAACCTGCGTCGCTGCCGCTATCACCGACTCGACGTTGTCGGTCTTTCTTGAACCGATCGCGCTGTACCACCGACGGGACCTCTATGAGCCAGGCGATCAGGCGTGGTTGGCCAATGATCACGACCATCACGTGCCGATCGGTCGTGCAAGGGTGTACCTGCGCCCTGAGCCCGTCGATGGACGCGCTTCGACAAGCCCAGCGCGCAGCACAGCATCGGCAGAGCTCACCATGATCAGTTTCGGCAACGGTGTCCCAATGAGTCTTCGGGTGGCGCGCCGGCTCGCGTCTGCCGGCATCGCGGCGCAGGTGCTCGACCTGCGCTGGCTCGCTCCCCTTCCAGTCGAGGACATCCTGGCTGCTGCGCTATCGACCGGCAAAGTCCTTGTGGTCGACGAGACGCGGCACAGTGGAGGCGTGGGTGAGGGCGTGGTCACAGCTCTGGTCGAGGCCGGCTTCAGCGGCCCGATTCAGCGAGTGGCGAGCCGGGACAGCTTCGTGCCACTGGGCACCGCAGCCGAGCACGTGCTACTGAGTGAAGATGAAATAGAAAAAGCAGCGCGTTCTTTGTGTGCTGCTCGCGCATCGCGCTGTGAGCCGCCTACTTCGTCGTCGTTAGCCGACGAAAGACGCATCGGCGCACTCCTCCTCAGCACGCCGGCGCGCGATACCGACGCTCGCAGCACGGTAACGACGGAGCAAGAAACAGATGGAGACTAAATTGATGAGCCGTACTGGACCGCTCGAACTGCTTGGGATTGATCATCTTCTGACCGACGATGAACGCGACATCCAAGCGACTGTCCGGGACTGGGTGCAGCGGCGCGTGAGGCCGAACATTGCCGATTGGTATGAACGCGGCGATCTTGATCTTGGGCTGATGCGCGAGGCCGGTGAGCTCGGACTGCTCGGCATGCACCTGCAGGGCTACGGTTGCGCGGGAGCCAATGCTGTCTCGTACGGCCTGGCCTGCCTGGAACTTGAGGCTGGGGATTCCGGCCTACGGAGCATGGTGTCTGTGCAAGGTTCCCTTGCTATGTTCGCGATCTGGAAGTTTGGAAGCGAGGAGCAGAAGACGACCTGGCTGCCCCGGATGGCCACCGGTGAGGCCATCGGCTGCTTCGGGCTAACCGAGGCTGACTTCGGATCCAACCCCGCAGGCATGCGGACCCGCGCCAAGCGGGACGGCGACGACTGGGTGATCAACGGTACCAAGATGTGGATCACCAATGGATCGGTTGCCGACGTGGCGATCGTGTGGGCACAAACTGACGATGGGATCAAGGGCTTCGTCGTTCCAACTGATACACCGGGCTTCTCGGCTCCCAAGATCACCAAGAAGCTGTCCTTGCGAGCCTCCGTTACTTCCGAGCTGGTGCTCGAGGACGTCCACCTGCCACGCGATTCCATGCTTCCCGAAGCGACTGGCCTGCGCGGGCCGCTCTCCTGCCTGAACGAGGCTCGATTCGGCATCGTCTTCGGTGTCCTGGGCGCGGCGCGAGACTGCTTGGAGACTGCGATCAACTACTCAATCTCACGCGAGGTTTTCGACCGGCCGCTTGCCTCACTGCAGCTCACCCAGGCGAAGCTGGCTGACATGACACTGGAACTTCAGAAGGGGTTCCTGCTGGCGCTGCACCTCGGTCGCCTGAAAGATGATCATCGCCTGGAGCCGCGGCAGGTCAGCCTGGGGAAGCTCAACAACGTACGCGAAGCACTTGCCATCGCCCGCGAATGCCGGACGATCCTGGGCGCTAGCGGCATCACTTTGGAGTATCCAGCGCTGCGCCATGCCAATAACTTGGAATCGGTGTTGACGTACGAGGGCACTTCGGAGGTCCACCAGCTAGTGATCGGGCAGGCTTTGACCGGCGAGAGCGCATTCGCCTGAGAGTCTCAGTGATGGGACAGTTCGGCCCGAACCTGACGCCTCGACTCGGCATAGATCACTGACTCGATCAGCACCGCACACGTCACGAGGAACGCCACGATTGCGAGCTGCACGAGCGCCGGCAGTCCGGCGACCAATGGAGTCACCGCTAGCAACACCCCTGCGGCTGCTAGGCGCACCACAGAGACCGTATGCGCCGTAAGCCACTTGAAGATCACGTGGCCCAACAGATAGATGACCACGCCGCCGGCCAGGGCCGCCAGCGCCACGGTGGGCAACGGGTCCGTAAGGGAGTGGTGACTGCTGTCGCTGACGTACAGAAGTACTTCCTTCAGCCCGAAAGCCACCAGGATGATGCCAAGTATCAGTGGCATATGTGCATAGGAGTAGGCGTTGCGGCCGAGTCGCGCCCGCGTTTCCGCGGGCTCGTTGGCCAGGGCGTGCTCGCCCAGCAACGCACTCACATCGAAGTAGGCCCACCACAGAGCTGAAGCCAACAGCAGGCCCAGCACCGAGGCGGCGATGATGACCCAGGAGATAGGTTCCTTGGCCACCCCAACGCCGATTGCCACGACCGACTCGCCGAGCGCGACGATGATGATCAACCCGTGCCGTTCGGAGAAATGCCCCGGGGCTGGCAGCCGCCATCCTTTGAAACCACCTAGGGCGGTCCCCACGTAGTCGGCGAGCAGCGCGAGCACCCACAGGCCGGTCTGCAACGATCCTTCGAACTGCGACGCCACCAGCAGCAGCACAGTGCTTACGGCGACGCTGAGGGCGAACCTCAGCACCTGTCTCCGAAGCCCGGCATCCTCCCGAGAAATGATCATGTACATGACGAGATGCATGGCACGGAAGATCAGGTAACACACGGCCAATACCACAGGTCCTTGCAATCCGCCGGGTAGGTCGTCAAAGGCCTCGGGGATGCACAATGCCAGCACGAACATCGCTGCCATTCCGGCGAGGATGGCCAGCTTGATGGGCCGCTCCTCAGCACTGGCCGCATTGGCGAGCCAGGCGTACGCCGTCCAAGCCCACCACAGCAACATCAGCACCAAGGCACCGCGGAGGATACCCTGCCAGCTCAGCTCATCAGCCATGAAGGCCGTCACCTGCGTCAGCGCAAACACGAAAACCAGGTCGAAAAACAGCTCAAGTGGTGTGACGCTGGCCTGCTGGAGGTCCTGACGCATCAGTGAGCGACCTGCCTGCATTGGAACATTCTGCTACGGACAGGCCTGAGGTCGCCATGCACTGCACTCCGAGCCCTTGAATGTGCCCTGAACATGTTGAAAGGCACACCAGTCGCGGGCTGCGATTTTCCGTTCTTGATGGCTCACTCCGCTCGCTGCCTCTCGCAATCTAGGATCGCAAGTATGACAACGCGGGAGTTCTCACCGGGGTCCGCGGAGCCACTCCCAGCCCACCTCGCCGATGCAACTGCGGATGAGTCCTCGTTGCGGCGCTTTCTGCTTGGACTACCCGGCGTGGATCCGGTCGGTATCGAGCAACGAGCCGCTGGCCTCGCCACCCGCTCCATCAAGAGGGCATCCAAGCTTGCCGCGATCGACTTAGCGATCTCCATGGTGGACCTCACCACGCTGGAAGGTGCAGACACGCCAGGGAAGGTGCGAAACCTGTCGCGCAAGGCGATGCTCCCAGATCCTGACTACCCCGAGACGCCGCATACCGCGGCCATCTGCGTCTACCCGGACATGGTGCCTACCGCAGTCGCGGAGCTGAAAGGCTCCAATATCAAGGTCGCCTCAGTCGCGACTGCCTTCCCATCCGGCCGTTCCACTCTCGAGGTCAAGCTTGCCGACACCAAGATCGCAGTCGATGGCGGTGCCGACGAGATCGACATGGTGATCGATCGCGGGGCGTTCCTGTCTGGCCGGTACGGCACCGTTTTTGAGCAGATCGTCGCGGTCAAGCAGGTGTGCGGCGCGGCCAGGCTAAAGGTGATCTTGGAAACTGGTGAGCTGGCGACCTACGACAACGTACGCCGGGCCTCCTGGCTTGCGCTGCTCGCGGGTGGTGACTTCATCAAGACCTCGACCGGCAAGGTGTCCCCGGCCGCGACCTTGCCCGTGGTTCATGTGATGCTGCAGGCGGTCAAGGACTGGAAGGCCCAGACCGGCGAGCAGCGCGCGGTGAAGCCCGCCGGCGGCATCCGCACAGCAAAGGACGCAATCCGTTATCTGGTAGCGGTTCACGAGGTTGGCGGCCCAGAGTGGCTGGATCCGTACTACTTCCGGTTCGGAGCCTCGTCTGTGCTCAATGATTTGATCATGCAACGCCGGGCGCAGCTGGACGGCCACTACTCCGGTGCCGATTATGTGACCGTTGACTGAAGGAAGTTTGATCATGGAATGGGAATACTCCCCGGCGCCCGAGTCGAGTGCCATTGCCGACATCAAGGACCGCTACCTGCCATTCATCGACGGGACCTTCAAGGAAGGGAGCGGCGAGGATCGCGACACCATCACCCCCGGAACTGGGGAGAGGCTCTCGACGGTCTCGACCGTCAATGCGTCCGACATCGACCGAGCGGTCAAAGCCGCTCGCCGGGCGTATGAGAATGTCTGGTCATCGGCAACCGGCGCCGAGCGGGGTAAGTACCTGTTCCGGATCGCTCGGGCGATCGCCGAGCGGTCCCGCGAACTGGCCGTCGTGGAGACCCTCGACAACGGCAAGCCGATCAAGGAAACGCGAGATTTCGACGTACCCGCAGCCGCGCAGCACTTCTTTTACCACGCCGGCTGGGCTGACAAACTGCAACACCTCGGCCTGGGACCTGCGCCCCAACCACTGGGCATAGCCGGGCAGGTCATCCCGTGGAACTTTCCGCTACTCATGGCCGCTTGGAAGATTGCGCCCGCTCTGGCGGCCGGAAACACTGTGGTGATCAAGCCTGCTGAAACCACACCGCTATCGATCTTGGTGCTGGCCGAGATCATCGCCGATGCCGATCTGCCACCCGGAGTGGTGAACATCGTCACCGGCGCCGGCGATGTGGGCTCCGCGCTGGTCAATCACCCCGGCATCGACAAGGTCGCCTTCACTGGTTCCACCGCTGTGGGTCGCCGCATCCAGCGGGAGTTGGCAGGCACCGGCCGCAAGATCACCTTGGAGTTGGGTGGCAAGGGCGCCAACATCATCTTCGAGGACGCGGCGCAGGACCAGGCCGTCGAGGGCATCATCAACGGCATCTTCTTCAACCAGGGACAGGTGTGCTGCGCGGGCTCCCGTCTGCTGGTACAGGAATCGATCGCAGATGAGTTCGTCGAGCGCCTCAAGCAACGAATCGAGACGCTTCGGGTCGGTGACCCGATGGACAAGAACACCGACGTAGGCGCGATCAACTCCGAGGCACAGCACGGACGCATCACGGCATTGATGGACGCTGGAATAGCCGAGGGTGCTGATCTATGGTCCTCCTCGTGCCCGCTGCCGAAGAACGGCTACTACCACTCGCCTTCGATCTTCACCAACGCGACGCCATCGATGCGGATTGCGCGCGAGGAGATCTTCGGCCCGGTGCTGACTACGATGACGTTCCGCACCCCGGATGAAGCGGTCACGAAGGCCAACAACAGCCCGTACGGCCTGTCGGCCGGGGTCTGGACGGAGAAGGGCTCGCGAGCTATGGGAATGGCGGCGGCGCTCCGGTCAGGTGTGATCTGGAACAACACATTCAACCGGTTCGATCCGACGGCTAGCTTCGGCGGTTACAAGGAGTCAGGATTCGGCAGGGAGGGCGGACCGTCGGGTCTGGCCGCCTATTTGAATACCGACGATGAGGCTGTTCTGCGATGACGCACCTAGCCGTCGCCAAGACCTACAAGCTCTTCATTGGCGGTGCGTTCCCGCGCTCAGAGTCGGGCCGGACCTATCAGGCGACTGACAACAAGGGAAACTTCATGGCCAATGCGGCACTGGCCTCGCGGAAGGACCTCCGCGATGCCGTGGTCGCGGCGCGCAAAGGTCAAGGCGCGTGGTCGAAAGCCACCGCCTACAACCGGGGCCAAGTGATCTACCGGATCGCCGAGATGCTCGAGGGTCGGCGTACTGAATTCGTCGAACTGATCATGATCAGTACCGGCGCCCCGGCCAAGATCGCCGCGGTTGAGGTGGATGCCGCGATTGATCGACTGGTGCATTATGCCGGCTGGACAGACAAATTGGCCGCGGTGCTCGGAAGCACTAACCCGGTGTCGAGCCCTTACTTCTCCTACTCCGCCCCGGAGCCGACGGGCGTCGTCGGGATCCTTGCGCCAACTGGATCGCCGCTACTGGGCTTGGTCTCGGTGCTGGCACCAGTGATCACTGGGGGCAACGCGTGTGTAGTGATCGCTGCCGAGCAGGATCCGTGCATAGCGATCGCCTTCGCCGAGGTCGTTGCGACCTCTGACGTGCCAGCCGGTGTAATCAACATCCTGACCGGAAGAGTTGCTGAGCTGGCCCCACATCTCGCTGCTCATGCGGACGTCAACGCTCTCGACCTCACAGGCGCAGATGTTGAACTACGGAAATCACTGGAGCAGGTGGCGGCGCAAACGATCAAGCGCGTCTACTTCCCAAGGGGTCTCCCGGATTTCGCAGCCGCACCCGGCACCGCTCGACTCCGCGCCTTTCTCGAGATCAAGACGGTATGGCACCCCACGGGCGCGCTCTCACTTTCGGGCGGCACCTCCTACTAGATTGCGAAGTGGATCCGGGCCTCAGCGGAATAGGCAAAGGGGTCGCATGAGTTCCCGACTGCATGACCATCGACGGAGTCAAGACCATTGGGCTGATCGGCGCCGGGCACATTGGCAGCCAGGTCGCACGCGCAGCAATCGCCAGCGGCTACGACGTGGTGATCAGCAACTCACGAGGGCCCGAGACGCTCACTGACTTGTTGTCCGAGCTTGGTCCTCGAGCCCGTGCCGGTACCACCGAGGAGGCGGCCGCAGCTGGTGATCTCGTGGTCGTCGCAATTCCTGTGAAGGCAATCGGCGACGTCCCTGTGGAGCCGCTCGTGGGCAAGGTGGTGATCGATACCAACAACTACTATCCACGGCGGGATGGCACTATTCCGGTGCTCGACGATCAGAGCCTGACCAGCTCCGAGCTGCTACAGAACCGGCTGCCCGGGGCCCGTGTGGTCAAGGCGTTCAATCACATCTACTCTCAACAGATCACAAGCGACGCAACACCGCCTCGTACGCGCAACCGACGAGCGCTGGTGATCGCAGGGGACGACCCTACCGCAAAGGCTCAGGTGGCCGAGTTGATCGATGGGTTCGGTTTCGACGTGGTCGACATCGGGCCGCTTGCCGAAAGCTGGCGAATCCAACCCGGTATGCCGGGCTACACCCGGCGGATGAACGCCCAAGAACTGACCGTGGCCCTGGCGTCCGGTGAGCCTGGGAGCTAACCCTTCGCACCCGAGTTGTCAGGATCTCAAACGGCAACAGGCGCCTGGGGAGGCTAAACGTCGGGAGGTGGCGTTCAGCGCTCGATGGGCGCCCACTCTGGACCAGTCTCGCCCAGAGTCTCATCGAGCTTGGCAAAGAGTGGGATCGGCCGCTGCAGTGGGATTCCAGGGGTGATCGGACGAGATTCCCAGCGGGCTTGCTCGGCGGCATAATCGCCCATGATCACCGGATACTCTGGGCCACCCTCTTCGGTCACCTCGCTGATCTCCGGCTGCGCCGCCCAAATACCGGTCCCGCCGAGTACCTCATGGACCTTCTGCGCGGCATGCGGCAAAAAGGGAGTGAGGAGCGTATTAACGTCCGATACGAGCTGCAGCGCCGTGTGCAGCACGGTGTCGCGCCGCTCTGGATTGTCTTGGAGCTTCCACGGTTCGGTGTCTGATATGTACTTGTTCGCAGCGCCGACGACCCGCATGGCTTCGCTGATCGCGAGCTTGAATCGATTGCGCCCGAGCAACTCGCTGACTGTGTCGAACGCATTGCGAGAAGTCTGCAGCAAAGCATGATCAACATCCAGTAAAGTGCCCGGCGCTGGGACTGACCCATTGTTCCTGTGTGCCATGGAGATCGAGCGGTTCACGAGGTTGCCCCACTCGTTGGCAAGCTCGAAGTTGGTACGCCGCACAAACTCATCCCAGGTGAAATCAGTATCGGTCGTCTCCGGGCCGGCCACGGCAATGAAGTAACGCAGAGCATCGGGTCCGAAGTCGCGCAGGAAATCGCCTACGTAGATCACCTTGCCGCGGCTCGTGGAGAACTTCGAACCACTCATGGTCAGGTACTCGCTCGACACGATCTCATCGGGCAAGCGAAGCTCGCCGAGCGGCCCGACCGTGCCACCATGATCACCATCGCCATTGTGGCCGAGCAGAATTCCCGGCCAGATCACGGTGTGAAAGACGATGTTGTCCTTGCCCATGAAGTAGTAACTGCGAGCCTCTGGGTCGATCCACCATCGCTGCCAGGCATCCGGGTCGCCGCTGCGCCTTGCCCACTCCACCGACGCTGAGAGATAGCCAATGACGGCGTCGAACCACACATACAGCCGCTTCATCGGTTGATCGCGCCAGCTGTCCAGCGGTACCGGCACTCCCCAATCAAGATCGCGAGTGATCGCCCGTGGCCTGAGATCCTCCAGCAGGTTCTGACTGAACTTCAGCACGTTCGGACGCCAGTCGGTTCGATCACTCAGCCATTTCCCGAGCGAGCCGGCAAGCGCGGGAAGATCAAGAAAGAAGTGCTCGGTCTCCACGAACTTGGGCGTCTCGCCATTGATCCTCGAGATCGGGTCGATCAGATCCACCGGGTCGAGCTGGTTGCCGCAGTTGTCGCACTGATCGCCGCGCGCGCTGGGATAACCGCAGATCGGGCAGGTGCCCTCGATGTAGCGATCCGGCAAGGTCCGGCCGGTGGACGGGCTCACCGCACCCATAGTGGTCCGAGGGACGACATAACCGTTGCGATGCAGGCCCAAGAAGAGATCTTGAACGACCGCATAGTGGTTGAGCGTCGTGGTGCGGGTGAAAAGGTCATACGACAGACCAAGATCGCGCAGGTCGTTCACGATCACGCGGTTGTACTTGTCCGCAAGCTCGCGAGGGCTCAGCCCCTCGCGCTCGGCCTGAACCAAGATCGGCGTCCCGTGCTCGTCCGTCCCAGACACCATCAAGACATCGCGCCCGCTCATCCGCATGAATCGCGAGAAGATGTCTGAAGGAACCCCGAAGCCTGAGACGTGACCGATGTGGCGAGGGCCGTTTGCATACGGCCAGGCCACTGCGGTCAGGACACGCGAAGTCATGGGCTAAACCCTAGCCCGGCGCTACACCACCCCTAGGCGGTGTTTCAAGCCGGGGGGTGCCGGGTTACCCGGCCACCGCAATGCGTTGCACCATCGCCCGACGGACGGCGTACGGTGCGAAGACGCTCTTGGCGGCATTGATTGTGAGCCGGCGCACGTCTTCTAGCGAGTAATCGAATGCGTCCGCAAGCAGCGCAAACTCCCTGGTCACGGTGGTCGCGCTCATTAGCCTGTTGTCGGGGTTGACAGTCACCCGGAAGCCCATCCGGTCCAAGCTGTGGATCGGATGCTCCGCGATGGAAGGCGCTGCGCCAGTCTGCACATTGGAGGACGGGCACATCTCGAACGGGATCTGTTCGTTGAGCAGGTACGCCGCGAGGTCGCCGAGCGTGGCGCTGCCGCCCACGCCGAGCTGAAGGTCCTCGATTATCGCCACTCCGTGACCGATCCGGTTCGCTCCGCACACCTGCACCGCCTCCCAGATGGACTCACAGCCGTCGGCCTCGCCGGCATGAATCGTGTAGTAGGCGCTTTGACGCCGCAGCAGCTGAAATGACTCGAGGAACCGCGACGGAGGAAAGCCCTTTTCTGGCCCGGCGATGTCGAAACCGGCGACGCTGTCGTTGCGATAGTGCAGCGCCAGCTCGGCGATCTCGCGAGTCGGTTCGGCCTGCCGCATGGCGGTGACCAGCTGGCGTACCTCAATTTCCTGCCCTCTGGCTCGAGTCGCCGCTACCCCCTCGGCCAAGCCATCACGAACGGCCTCGACAGCCTCGGATACCGTCAACCCGGCACGCAGATGCTGTTTGGGTGCCCAGCGCGTCTCACCATAGATGACTCCGTCTGCAGCCAAGTCCACCACGAATTCCCTGGCGACACGACGCAGATTCGGCGCTGTCTGCATGACCGCAATGATGTGATCAAAAGTTTCCAGGTAACGCGCGAGTGAGCCGGAGTTTGCCGAATCAGCGAACCATCGACCAAGATCATCAGGATTGTCGGCCGGCAGCACATGTCCGACATCTCCAGCCAACTCGATGATCGTCTGCGGCCGCAGTCCGCCGTCGAGATGATCATGAAGCGACACCTTTGGGAAGGCCCGCAGCGCTTCCAGATCAAGGCTCATGATCGGCCAGATCTTCGGGTCCGAATGCGTGCGGCAGTAGCTCGCTCATCGGCAGGACGCCCGAGGGGGTATCGACCAAACACTTGCCGCCCCCATGCTCCCAGATCAGCTGACGGCAGCGGCCGCACGGCATCAGGACAAATCCGTTCCCATCGACGCAGGCAAGTGCGAGCAGCCGACCACCGCCACTGGCAAGCAGCGCCGAGATCAGCCCACATTCCGCGCACAGGGTCAACCCGTACGAGGCGTTTTCGACGTTGCATCCGGTAACGACTCGTCCGTCGTCAACCAGCGCGGCGGCACCTACCGGGAAGCGCGAGTACGGCGCGTACGCGTGCCGACCGGCCTCTCGAGCTGTGGCACGCAGCTGTTCCCAGCTGATGACGGCTCGCCCTTCGACAGGCTCAGGGCGCATATCAGTAGGCTCAGGGCGTATTTCAGTCGGCTCAGGGCGCATATCGGAAGGCCCAGGACACACGACTACTTCTCGAAAGGAATGCCGTCGGCGGCTGGCGGTCGGACTCGGCCGACTAGCCCCGCCACAGCGATGATCGTGGCGACGTACGGCAAAATCAACAGGAACTGGCTCGGCATCGGCGTGTTCAAGGTTTGCAGCTGGGAAGCCATCTGGGTGACGAACCCAAAGAACAGGCACATGATCGATGCCAGCACCGGATGCCACCGGCCCATGATCACGGCCGCAAGCGCGATGAAGCCGTTGCCGACGGTGAATTCCTTGGAGAACGATCCGGTCGAGGCAAGTGTGAAGAACGAGCCGCCGAGCCCACCGAAAATGCCGCCGGCAAGTACCGCTGACCATCGAATGCCTCGCACACTGATTCCGACGGTGTCGGCCGCCTCAGGATGCTCGCCGGTGGCGCGAATCCGGAGGCCCCAGGTGGTCCGATAGAGGATCAGCCAGACCACGAAAACCGAGATTCCTGCCAGATACGCCAGGATGCTCTGCTCGAAGAGCACACGACCAAAGAACGGGATCTTGGAGAGACCAGGAATCGGAATCGGCTCCAGCACGGGCGCGGAGTTGTACTTGCTCGACGCAGGCTCCACCAGTTGATCAAAGAGGAAGCCGGTGAGCCCGACGGCCAGCAAGTTGAGCACGACACCAAGCACCACCTGGTTGACCAGGTAGTGGATCGAGAACACGGCCAGCAGCGCAGCCATGGCAAGGCCTGTCAGCACTGCCGCGATGATGGCGGCCGGCACCGATTGGGTAAGACTCCCGACCACGGCCGCAGCAAAAGCCGCAGACAGAAACTGGCCCTCGATCGATACGTTGACGACTCCAGAGCGTTCGCACAACACCCCGCAGAGCGCACCAAAGACCAGAGGCGTCGCCAGCGACAAGGTGCCGGCGAATTGGTTGCTGACCGGGAAAGGCAACTCTCGACCAGAGGCCGCCCAGGTCAGGAAGCCCATGACGACAGCCAGCGCAGCCACGGCACCCGCCAACACCGGCCACCGACCGCTCATCCGGCCGGACAGGTAGCCGACCGCGGCCGCAAGGCAGAGCAAGGCACAGATCAGGATTGTGGTGAAACCGGGCAGCGTCACCGTCGGCAGCTGCACCGCGTCAAAGGCGTCGGATAGAGCAAAACGGGCGCTGCCAGTGGTGGATGCGAGGCCGATCACGAGGAGTACTCCGACGATCGCGATGAGCACCCCGGTGGATATGCGTTGGCGGCGCTTCTGGGGCGTTTCGACGCGATCCGCTTCGGCCTGCGGTGGCGACTGCTCGACAGTGTCAACGCTCACGCCAGTCCTCCTTCGGGAACCGGCCCGAGCGCCCGGGTCTTGCGAGGCTTCAGGAAGGGCACGATCTTGGTGACGAGTGCGGGTGCCGCAACAAAGAGCACGATCAGTGCCTGCAGCACGGTCGTCAGCGTAAGCGGCGTCTGAGCAATGCTTTGCATAGCCAGGCCACCGGCATGCAAGGCGCCGAACAGTAAGCCGGCGAGCACGATTCCCAAAGGCCGTGAGCGGCCGAGCAGAGCAACGGTGATGGCGTCGAAACCAATGGAGCCCACAATCCCCAGTGAGAGCGGCACCGGAAGGCCCGATGCGCTGGGCCCCAAGGCCGCCTCAACGCCAGCAAGGCCGGCGAGTCCCCCTGCCAAGAGCATGGTGATCACTGTCGTCCCGCCGACACTCATTCCAGCTGTTGCCGCAGCGTGGGGGTTAGCGCCTACAGCGCGGATCGTGAAGCCGGTGGTCGAGCGGTCCAGCACCCACCAGACCCCTACGGCGGCGAGCAGGGCGAGTATGAAACCCAGGTGCAGTTGGCCGCCCTCTAGCCGTGGCATGGTGGCGTTCCAATCCACGATAGGGGAAATCGGATCGGTCCGCCCGGGCCGCTGGAAGGCGACCGTGGTGAGGAGATAGGCGAGCAGGCCTAGCGCGATGTAGTTCATCATGATCGTCACGATGACTTCGTGCGCCCCGGTCTTCGCTTTCAGCCAGCCCACGATGCCGCCCCAGAACGCGCCACCGAGCAGGCCCCCGAGGGTGGCCAGCAGGAGATGTATGCCAGGTGGCAGATGCCACGTGAAACCGATGTATGCAGCCACGATTGCGCCGAGGATTGCCTGGCCCTGAGCACCGATATTGAAAAGACCCGCACGAAAGGCCAAACCCACGCCTAGCCCGGCACAGATCAGCGGAGCTGCTTGGGCGGTCGTCTCGCTGATCGGTCCGTAGCCGCCGATCGCTCCTTTGATCAATGCCGCGTACGTGGTGCTGACCTTGTCCCAGGCGGCGATCAGGGCATCCGAAGGTCGGGCAAAGAAATAGGCGAACTTGCTGCGGACTTCTGTGTCGGAGATGATCATCAGCAGCGCACCGACGATGAAGGCGAGCAGGATCGACGCGATCGTGATCAATACGTCGGACCATGGGATCGCGATCCCGCGTTTCCGCGGCTCAGGACTCATGAGGCATCTCCTCGAGACTGGCCTCCAGGGCCGCGTCTTCCTCGGCCAGAGTGGTCACCGAGGCACTCGCCAAGGCTTCCTCGGTGGGGACACCGGCCATCATCAGGCCGAGCACCTCACGTGAGGTGTCCGGCGGCACGATGCCAACGATTCGGCCGCGGTACATGACCGCGATCCGATCGGCCAGCGCAACGACTTCGTCCAATTCCGTCGAGATGATCACGACGGCCGTGCCGCGGTCGCGCTCCTCGATCAACCTCTTGTGGACGAACTCGATGGCACCAACGTCGAGTCCTCGGGTGGGCTGACAGGCGACCAGGAGCGCCAACGACCGTGATAGTTCACGAGCCAGCACCACTTTTTGCTGATTGCCGCCGGACAACGACGACACGGTTGCCTCGATTGAGTGTGTGCGGATGTCGAACTCGTTGATGCGATGGGAGGCGTTCTGCTTGACTTTGGACAAGTCAAGCGCAATGCCGCGCGCGTACGGCGGTTCGTCATGGTGATTCAAGATCAAGTTCTCGGCAACCGTAAATGTGCCGACACAGCCATGCTGCTGGCGGTCCTCGGGAACGAACCCGAGGCCGGCGTCAATGGTTTCCCCCGGCGACAGCCCGACCAACTGATTGCCGTCCAGCAGCATCGATCCTTTCATGGCCGGGGTCACGCCGAGCAACGCCTCGGCGAGCTCAGTCTGGCCGTTGCCTTGGACGCCAGCAATGCAGACGATCTCACCGCCAGACACTTGGAGGTCAAGATCTCGCACCGCCAGCGCGCCGTTCGGGCTGGCCACCCAGACGCCCTCCAGCACTAGTCGTGGCTCTGCTGTGGGCGAGGCCGGCTCCTTGTCCACGACCAGCTGGACAGCGTGGCCTACCATGAGTTCCGCCAAGTCAGACTCGGAGTCGGTGGGCCTTGCCGTTCCGACCACTTTGCCATGTCGGATCACGGTGATCTTGTCCGCAATCTCCCGCACCTCACGCAGCTTGTGGGTAATGAACACGATCGCTTTGCCCTCGTCTCGAAGCGAGCGCATCACCGCAATCAGTTGGTCTGTTTCCTGCGGCGTGAGCACTGCGGTCGGTTCGTCGAAGATCAGGTACTTGGCGTCGTTTGCCAGTGCTTTCAAGATCTCGACGCGCTGCTGCACACCGACCGGCAGGTCCTCAACCAGAGCCTCCGGGTCTACGTCCAGCCCGTAGCGTTCCGAGAGCCGCTGGACGGTGCGTCGCGCCTCACCCATGTTGAGCAAGCCGGCCTTGCTGTCCTCGCGGCCGAGGACCAAATTCTCCGCCACCGTGAAGACCTCGATCAGCATGAAATGTTGATGCACCATGCCAATTCCGGCGGCGATCGCCTCCTTGGGGTTGGCCGGGACGTGCTCGACGCCGTCGATCGAAATCGTGCCTTCGTCGGGCCGCAGCAGCCCGTACAGCACGTTCATCAGCGTTGTCTTGCCTGCTCCGTTCTCACCGAGCAGGCAATGGATTTCACCAGGGACGATGTCCAGGGTGATCGAGTCGTTGGCGGCCAAATCGCCGAACCGTTTGGTAATGCCCCGCAGCCGAAGGCCTGTTCCGGCCGCGGGGGCCGAGGTCGATGTCACCTCTCAATCATGCCGAAGGTTGCGCCTTCGACTCGATCGTGATCTTGCCGCTGGTGATGTCAGCCTTGAGTGCATCCAGCTCAGACTTCAGTTCCGCGGGAACCTTGGAGTCGAAGTCGTGGAACGGTGCCAACCCGGTGCCATTGTTCTCCAGGGTGCCCACATAGGGCTCGTTGGAGAACGACCCATCCTTGGCGGCTTTGATCGTGTCGGCAACGGCCACCTCCATGCCCTTAAAGACGCTGGTGATGATGTTCGAGCAGTGGGCCTCCGCACTCACGCAGCCGTCGGTATCAACCCAGATGGCGTTCACCTTGCCGCCGCTGGCTTTGGCCGCTTGCAGGGCGCCCTCGCCGGCTGGCCCCGCGACCGGGAAGACGATGTCAGCACCCTGGCTGATCAAGCCCTCCGTCGTACGCTGGCCACCCTTGACGTCGTCGAAGTCGCCTGTGAATTGCCCGTCCTGCTTGGCTGCATCCCAGCCCAGGACCTGCACATCGGCGCTCTTCTGCTTGTTGTAGTAGTCCACGCCCTGACTGAAGCCATCCATGAAGATCGTGACGGTCGGGATCTTGGCGCCACCGAATGTGCCCACCTTCTTGGTCTTGCTCATACCCGCGGCCAAGTACCCGGCAAGGAAGCTCGACTGTGCGGTATTGAAGAGCAACGGCTTGAGGTTCTTTGCAGCCGGGTAGGTCTTCGGATCATTGTTATCGACGATGGCGAATTCTATGTCGGGGCTCTTTTTGGCCGCAGCGAGCGTGTCATCGCCCAGCAGGAAGCCAACGGTGACGATGATATTGCAGTTCGCGTCCACCATCGATTGGATGTTCTTCGCGAAGTCGGCGGTCGTTTCCGACTCGACCTGACCAGTCTCGATGCCGAGCTCGGCCTGCGCGTCGGTCAAACCTTTGTGGGAGGTCTGGTTGAACGATTTGTCGTTAAAGCCGCCGTCGTCAGAGACCATACAGGCCTTGAAGCCCTCACCACCCGCCGCGGTGGCGCTTGGGCTTTCGGCCGGAGGTGCCGACGCGCCACCAGTCCCGGGCGCCTCAGCGCAGCTAGTCAGGGTGAGAGCGGCCGTGCAGACCAGCGCGCCGGCCAGTGTGAGAATTTTCTTCACGTACTGCCTCCTCGGCAAGAGTGTTCACAACTTTGTTGCGAGCTGCTCGCGCATTGCCGACGCTCGCAGCTCGCGCAATTTCGTCGCCCCAACCGCCTCGGGCCGTGCATCCTCACCCTGGTCAGGTCTGGGACCGACTCTAACTCTCGCCGTGCAGCCGCGGGTGGCTAGCGGATAAGGACTCGATACCAGTTTCGTCTCTGCTCGTGCGGCGCCTACCGACGCTCGCAGGGTTTGTCTCTGCTCGCGCGGCGGCGGCCCCTGGGAAGCTGGTGCTCCTTAGATCGCCAGTCGCTCGAAGGTTGTCGCCACTTCGGAGAGCACCTTGAGCCCGACCGGTATGCAGGCTTCATCTACAACGAATGTCGGCTGATGAATGTCCGGGCAGATCTTTCCCGGCGTTCGTACGCCGAGCCGCGCCAGGGCGCCCGGGACCTCCTGCAACATCCAAGAGAAGTCCTCACCACCCAGCGACTGCTCGGTCGTCTTGACTGCGTCCGACCCGAGCATCTCCTCGGTTGCTCGAGTCAGCCGGCGTACGCCGCGCGGATGGTTCACCGCGGGGGGCACCCCGTCGGTGACAGCGACGTCCACATCGACTCCGAACGGCCGGACGATGTCCGCGGCGAGCTCGGGGATGAGTTGCTTAGCCAGCTGCCAGCCGGCTGCGTCGAGCGCCCGAAGTGTCCCCACGATCTCCCCGGAGCGTGGAATAGCGTTCGCGACAGAACCGGAATGCATCGATCCCCACATCAGCGATACCCCGCTGCGTGGATCGATGCGCCGGGACAACAACAGCTGGGTCATCGTTGCCAAGGCGCCGAGTGCGCCGACTACGTCCTGCGTCAGCTGCGGCCGTGACGTGTGACCACCTATGCCGCTCAGGGTGATGTTCACCTGGTCCACAGCAGAGGTGATCGGCCCAACCTTGAGTGCCAGCTTGCCAGCGTCGGTTCGCGGGTCGCAATGCAACGCGTAGATCTCCGTCAGGTCGTGCAGCACACCGCCCTCGATCGCGTCGAGCGCACCCCCAGGGCTGGTCTCCTCCGCCGGTTGGAAGATGAGCCGCACACCTCTGGGAAGAAGGTCAAGATCTCGCAGCCGGGCCAACACAATGCCGACCCCGAGCAGAATCGCGGTGTGCACGTCGTGGCCGCACGCGTGGCAAACGCCCGGGTTCCTGGAGGCGTAGTCGACGTTTTTGCCATCGGGAATGGGCAGCGCATCGATGTCGGCGCGCAATCCCACCAAACCGGAGGAGTCTTCCCAGCCGCCTGGCAACACGTCGCAATAGGCACCGGTCCCGACAGGAAGTACTTTGACCACCAGCCCGGCTCGCTCCAACTGGTCGACGATGAGTGCCGTGGTGCGATGCTCGTGGTGCCCAGTCTCCGGATGGGCGTGGATGTCGCGCCGGATGGCGATCAGACGCTCGTTCAGCGCGCCGGCTAAGCGTGTGATCTCGGCGCGTCGGGCGGCATCTGAATCAGGTACGAGCATTGAGTTCAGTCTTTCATGCAGATCAGCCCCGAGTCGGAAACCGTTCCGAGTCGTAACAACGAAGCTTTCTGAGTTGTAACAAACCGGTCGCGTTTTGCCGGACGCCGCGTCTATTCCCTCGGGCGGTAGACCCCCCAAACGTCACGCAACGCGTCACAGACTTCGCCAACCGTAGCGCGCAATCTGAGGGCGTTCCTCATCGGCACTAGCACGTTGCCGGTCCCCCGGGCCGCGGCTCGCATGTTGTCGAGGGCGGTATTGACAGCACCTTGGTCTCGGCCCGACCGCAGCGCGGCAAGCTTGGCAGCTTGCGTCACTTCAATGGCTGGATCTACCTGCAAAGGCTCGTACGGCTCTTCCTCCTCGAGCTGGAACCGGTTCACCCCCACCACAACCCGTTCTCCAGCGTCGATCTGACGCGCCACCTGGTACGCCGAAAGCTCGATCTCAGCCCTCTGGAAACCCTGCTCGATCGCTGCCACTGCGCCACCCCGCTCGGCGACGGCTTCCATCAGGCGGCGGCTCTCTGCCTCGACATCGTTGGTCAGTGACTCAACGGCATATGAGCCGGCAAACGGATCAACCGTTTTTGTCACGTCTGTCTCGTACGCGAGCACCTGCTGGGTGCGCAACGCTAGTCGGGCTGCCTTCGGTGTGGGTAACGCGATTGCCTCATCAAAGGAGTTCGTGTGCAGCGACTGGGTTCCACCAAGCAGCGCGGCCAGCGCCTGCACTGCGACGCGTACCAGGTTGAGTTCCGGCTGTTGCGCGGTCAGCTGCACTCCGGCAGTTTGGCTGTGGAAGCGCAGCATCATCGCCCTTTCGTCGCGCGCACCGAAGTGCTCTCGCATTAGATGCGCCCAGATTCGTCGTGCGGCCCGGAACTTCGCGACCTCCTCCAAGAGCGTGGTGCGAGAGACGAAAAAGAACGACAACCGCGGTGCGAAGTCGTCCACTGCCAGACCAGCCGCTAGGGCGGCCTCGACGTAGGCGATTCCATTCGTCAGTGTGAAAGCGATCTCTTGGGCGGGTGTAGCGCCCGCCTCAGCCATGTGGTAGCCCGAGATCGAGATCGTGTTCCACCGCGGCAGATAGTCACGACAGTAGGCGAAGGTGTCGCCGACCAGGCGCAGCGATGCGGTCGGCGGGAAGATGTAAGTGCCTCGCGCGATGTATTCCTTGAGTACGTCGTTCTGGATCGTTCCCGAGAGGCTTGCTGGTGGGATGCCCTGCTCCTCGGCAACGAGCTGGTACAGCAGCAGGAGGACGGCGGCCGGGGCGTTGATCGTCATCGATGTCGAAACCTGATCAAGAGGGATGCCCGTAAAGAGCTCTCGCATGTCCTCAATCGAGTCGATCGCCACCCCGACCTTGCCAATCTCGCCGGCTGCAATCGGCGCGTCCGAGTCATAGCCCATTTGCGTGGGCAGGTCGAAAGCCACAGAAAGACCCGCGGTCCCGTGTGCAATCAGCTCGCGATAACGCGCGTTGGACTCCGCGGCGGTGCCGAAACCCGCGTACTGGCGCATGGTCCACGGCCTCGTTGTGTACATCGAGGGGTAGATGCCCCGCGTGTAGGGATAGTGGCCAGGTTCACCGAGGGCAAGATCAGGATCGAACTCCGCCAGATCCTCTGGTCCATATACCGCCTTGAAGGGCGTTCCAGACTCCGTCTGTGCAGTCACCCGGGAATAGTCGCACGCCCTTTTTGGGCCTTGCTCGCGCAGGGTTGATTGCTCGCTCCGCTCGCGAGGATCGCGCCCTGGGAGCCGCTGCCTTCCTCGCTCACTCGCGGACGAAAAGCATGTCCGCTCGCTCGCTCGTCCAGGACAGCGGCGCGCGATCCTGGGCGCTTACGATCGTCAATGGTTATCTCAGCCGGTGAGATCGCTTCAGGTCGTCGGATGATCACTGAGCAGGGGAAGCCCCTCCAGGATCTGCTGCATGTGCATGACCTGGCGCGGGAAGTACTCCGCGACTGTGAATCCGACCACGTCGAAGGCAGCTTTCGCGTCGGTGACGATCCGGCGCACCTGGGCGCTGGTGAGGCCGCCTGGCTCTGCGCCCAACCCCAGCACGATCTCGTTGCCGTCGATGGCGTCAACGTCAAAATGGATTGCCACCCGAGTACATCCATCCAGCGTCGATTAGCCAGCCCAGCACGGGCTCGCTGGACTTGCGAAGGTCACCCGGGCTGAAGGCGCGGATGCCCCATTCTGCGACCTTGGGGTATTCGTCTTCGTCCCATTCGTGCGCCACCCGCTCGCGCCACGATGGCCGGCAGCAGGGACAAGACGTCAGGCGTTGGCCCGTCGTGAGGGGGCAGCACCGCCTCAAGCACCACCGACCCACCGCGTACCCCGGCGTGCCACATCAAGAGGGAACTCTGTCTCCTTTCAGGTCCGCATGGAACTCTGCGCCAGGCTGACGGCTGACTCGATCATGCCTACGGTCTCGCCTTCCCAGTTCGGCTCCTGCCCTCGATACGGCCCGGTGGCGAGCGAGACGATCACTCCGGCAGCGCGCAGCCGCAGCTCTCCCGGATCCACCCGGGTGTCGAAGACCTGCAGCCAAATATTGATCAAGCGCGTCAGCCCGGCTGCCTGTTCCGCAGTCATCCGCTGCATCGTCGACAAGTGCGCGATCATGCAGGCAAGATCATCAGCGCGCCGCCCGGGGCCCATCGTGTCGATGTCGAGCATGCCTGTGATCAAGCCATTCGAAACGAATAGCTGGCCCTCATGGAAGTCGCCGTGGGTCGGCTCCCGACCCGGCTCTATTCCGGTCAAACCACCGGAAACCTGGTCGACCAACCACCGCAACTGCGGATCCAATACCGGAAGCGCGGCGGCGATCATCTCTGCGTACGTTGCCACCGCACCGGTCCACGGTGGCCGGCGGGGCAGCGCAACTACCGCGGACGGCAAGGAATCCAGCAAAATGATCATGCCCTCAGCAGTGCACGGCATCGCTTCGTCGAAGATCGCTCGCGTCAGCGGCCGGCCCGGAAGCTCGTTCAGCACCAGGATGAAGTCGGCCGTGGCGGCGGCTACTACGGCAGCAGGAAATCGAGCGCGCCGCAGCAGTTCGTGGCGCTCGAGGGTCGGCCCGTACGCGGATTCTCGCAACACCTTGACAAAGAATGTTCTTGGCCCGCTGGGCGTACCGACCACAGCCCTGAGTACTGCGCGTCGACGTGGTCGATAGCTGATCATCTCCAGAGCGATGTTCTCCCCCGTCACTAGATGATCAAGAACGCGATGCTCGTTGAACAGCGCGGCCAGGGCGTTGGGCACTGCGGCACGCGGCAAGCCTGGCAGGTCGGGATCGTTTGGGTACAGCCATACCGCAACCTCGCGCTCCCCGTCTCCGAAGATCACCGCACGCTCGTCGTTGCCGCTGCGGCCTCCTGCTCGAGCACTTGCTCCGAGCAGCTCAGTGCGGCGGCCCGTCGGCCAGTCAACGGCCGCGGAGTACGTCGCGGTTGTCGAACGCCTTGGGTTGGCATCAATGTGATCGAGCCGCCACGAGATGAGGCTGCCGCCGGCATGCTCGACCGCGGCCGTAAGCAGGTCCTTTACCTCGGCCGACGTCAGCAAGGACGACCCGTCGGTGTCCCCCGAAACGGTCACAGCCCCGATCTTTACACACTGCTGTGACCGCACTTCGGGAGCGGGATGGAAGCATTGCCTTGTGATAGTCGCTATCAGCATCCTGGCCCTGGTTGCCACGGTGCTCGCCGTGACGGCGTTGGCCAATCGGATCAGGTTCTCCGCGCCGCTGCTCCTGATGCTCGTCGGAATCGGGCTGTCCTTCCTGCCGCGGGTTCCCATCCCGGAGCTGACCTCAGAGCTCGTGTTGATCGGCTTCCTGCCACCTCTGCTGTACGCCGCAGCCATGCGGAGCTCGGTGATCGACTTCCGCGCGAATCGTCGATCCATCGCGCAACTCTCGGTGCTGCTTGTCGTCGTCACAGCCTTGGGCATCGGCCTGATCACCTGGCTGATCTTGCCAGTGAGTTTCCCGGTGGCATTTGCCTTGGGCGCAGTCGTGGCACCACCGGATGCCATCGCCGCCACTACGATCGCCCGCCGAGTCGGACTCCCCCGCCGCCTGGTCACCATCTTGGAGGGCGAGTCCCTGATAAATGACGCAACCGCGATCACGTGCCTGCGAGTCGCCATCGTCGCGATTGGCGGCACCATTACGGCTACCCAAGCGACCGTGGGATTCCTGATCGCCGCCGTGGGCGGGGTTGCGGTTGGGCTGCTAGTGGCGCTAATCGTGATTCCCATCCGAGCGCGGATCACTCTGCCGGTTTTCGACACCGCAATCTCGCTCCTGGTGCCGTTCGCGGCCTATCTACCAGCTGAGCTGGTGAACATCGGAGGCTTTCACGGCTCTGGCGTTATCTCCGTCGTGACCGCCGGGCTGATCCTTGGCCACAAATCGCCGGTCATCCAGACAGGGCAATCCCGGCTGAGCGAACGGGTGAACTGGGCAACCATCGAATTCCTGCTCGAGAACACGGTCTTCTTGATGATTGGCCTGCAGGCTCGCCGGATCATCGAGGCCAACTCCGAATCTGATCTCTCCGGACAGCAGATCTTCGGATTCTGCGCCGCAGTCCTGGCCGGTGTCATCATCATCCGCCTGCTGTGGGTTCTCGCGACTCGTCCTTTGCTGTTCCGTCGTGACAAGGACACTGGTACCGCCCGAGTCCCGTTGTCGTACGCATTGGTGATCGGTTGGGCGGGTCTCCGTGGCGTAGTGACGCTCGCCGCTGCGTTCCTTATTCCCGAAGGTGTGCCCTACCGGGACACGCTGATTTTCGCGGCAACGGTTGTCACGGCGGGGACCCTGCTGCTGCAAGGCCTGACGCTGCCACTCCTCGTCAGGGCGCTGGGGCTGCGAGGCCCAGATGCGCGCTCGGACGCATTGCAGGCAGCCACCGTGCTGCAGACGTCCAGCAATGCCGCCATTGCGCATCTTGGCGAGATTGTGGGCCCGGACGATGCGCCTGAGACGGTTCAACTGCTCCGCGACCGCATCGCAGCCAGGCCGAATGCCATGTGGGAGAAGCTCGGGAGGCCGGGCGACGACGAGACACCGGCCGAGGAATATCGCCGACTCCGGCTCAAGACCATCGACGTCGAGCGAAACGAGGTCTTGAATATCCGCTCCAGTGGCACAGTCGATCACGACATCATCGAGGAGGTGCTTGGCTCGTTCGATATTGAGGAGTCCATGCTGACGATCGCCACCGAGCGGCCGGATCGGCTCGAAAACGAGACAGTCGCCACCCCGAGCGTGTCCGCTGGCCCCTGCGGTCACCTTCAGTACGCTCCCGCACAGATCAAGCCGAACGGGCCGGGCATCTGCCAAGACTGCGTCCGCGAGGGCACGCGAACAGTGCACCTGCGCATCTGCCTCAGCTGCGGAAACGTCGGATGCTGCAACTCCTCGGTTGGCCGGCACGCCGAGCGGCATTACACGTTGACCCGACATCCGGTCATGCGCAGCTTCGAGCAGGGCGAGTCATGGCGCTGGTGCTTTGTCGACGAGCGAATTGGGTGAGACGGCCCCTACGGGAGGAGTCCGAGTTCCTCTGAGCTCGAGGTCAGTTCACGGCAAGCCGACTTTGGTATACACGTCGGCCAGCGTGGCGCTGGCAACCTCACGCGCCCGGTCAGCTCCCTTTGCGAGGATCGATTCAAGCTCGCCGCGCCCCTCCATAAGCTCGAGGGTCCGATTCCGGTACGGCGTCGCGAACTCGGTGACCGCATCGGCCACAGCGTTCTTCAAATCTCCGTAACCGCGCCCGGCGAGCTCCTCGACGAGCGAGTCGACGTCAGCACCCCTCAGGGCTGACAGGATGGTCAACAGGTTGGACACGCCCGGTTTGTTGATCTCGTCAAAGACGATCTCCCGACCCGAGTCGGTAACGGCGGACTTGATCTTGCGGATGTTGATCGCCGGATCGTCAAGCAGCTCGATGATTCCAGTTGGTGAGGATAGCGATTTGCTCATTTTCGTGTCCGGCTCGGCAAGATCGGCAATTCTGCCGACCGAAGGCAGGATGTACGGTTCGGGAACGACGAATGTCGGTCCGTAGCGTGAGTTGAACCGTGTCGCAAGATCACGGGTGAGCTCAAGATGCTGCCGCTGGTCTTCACCCACCGGTACCTGATCAGTTTGATACAGCAAGATGTCGGCCGCCATGAGAACCGGATAGGTGAACAAACCCACATTTGTGGCCTCGGGGCCCATCTTGGCGGCTTTGTCCTTGAACTGAGTCATCCGCTGTGCCTGGCCGAAGCCGGTGATGC
The DNA here is from genome assembly GCA_963836855.1 of uncultured Actinomycetota bacterium. Lineage (GTDB taxonomy): Bacteria > Actinomycetota > Actinomycetes > Propionibacteriales > Propionibacteriaceae > Microlunatus. The sequence goes on from CAWILN010000045.1 coordinate 188,494, forward strand.
AGCCCAGCACCCAGTTGAGCTGGGTGTGTTCGGGGACTTGGGACTGCAGGAACACCGTGGCTTTTGCCGGGTCGATGCCTGCGGCGAGCAGCTGAGCAGCGGTGCGGAGCGTACGGTCGCGCAGCACCGCGGGTTCCGTCGCCACGGTGAGAGCGTGCAGATCAGCGATCCCGTAGAACGCCTCATGATCCTCTTGGAGTGGCACCCACTGGCGCAGCGCACCCAGGAAGTTGCCGAGGTGGAGAGAGTCCGCGGTGGGCTGAGCGAGAGAGAGCACGCGCGGCCTGCCAGCACCGCTGTGTGAAGCCATGGGGTACACGGTTCCTTTCCGGGTCGCGCGCCGCTTGGGGTGTGCGCGTCATTGTTCCACGGGGTGGCCAATCGCCTGGAACCCTTTTCGGGTCAGCCCGTTTCGTGGCGGCGACCGACTAAGGCGCTGCCGCGGTGAAGTCCTTTCCGTCTTGCCGATGAACGACGAAGGCGGAGGCTCGTCGGCCGTCCAACTCGCTGACCCGAAGCTCGACCGAAGCAAGCTCTTCGTCGCTGGGATCGACCGAGGCGAGTTCGAGCGAAATCGCATCGCCGACGCTGGGCAGCTGCCCGAGGCGGGCCACGAAGAAGCCAGCCAACGTGTCGTACGGACCTTCTGGCAACACCAGACCAGTCTTCTCAGCGAATTCGTCCAGTGTGTTCAGACCGTCGATCACCCGATCTCCACGTACGCCAACCTGCTCCTCAACGACCACGTCGTACTCATCGGTGATATCGCCGACAAGCTCCTCCACCAAGTCCTCCATCGTCACAATGCCGGCCGTGCCGCCGTATTCGTCCAACACGATTGCCAGATGCGACGAGCTGCGGCGCATGTCGCTCAGTGCTCGCAGGACTCGTACGGTGTCGGGCATGGAGAGCACCGGACGTGCGACCTCTGCTACGGGTGTCGTACGCGAGCTGAGATCAGGATCGAGCAGATCGCGAACATGAACGAAGCCGATGATGTCGTCAACGGAATCCCCGATCACCGGATAGCGCGAATGCGGCGCCTTGATCACCTCGCGCACAGCCCGGTGCGCGGGCATGTCGCCAGGAAGGAAGTCGACCTCGGTCCGTGGCACCATCACCTCGCGCAGGCCGCGCTCACCAGCCGCGAAGACATCATCCACGATCCGGCGCTCCTCGTCGCCGAGCGTGGTCGAGCCGCTCACCATCGCACGAATCTCTTCGTTGGTCACCTCCTCGCGGGAGACTTTTGGATCGCCGCCCAGAATTCGCACCAGAACGTCGGTGGAGACGCCGAGGAGCCAGATCACTGGGCGCGCGATCCGTGCAGTGAAGTCCACCAGCGGCGCCAGCCCTAGAGCGACGCCCTCGGCGCGTTGCAAAGCCAGACGCTTTGCCGTGAGCTCGCCGACCACGATAGAGACATAGGAGATCACGAGGGTGATCAACACCAGGGAGACGAGGTCAGCGGCTCCGGTGCTCAAGCCAATTCGTTCAAAAACGGGGGCAAGATCATCCGACAGCTTGTCAGCGCCAAATGCGGCGGCGAGAAATCCCGAGAGGGTGACGCCGACTTGGGCCACGGAGAGGAAAAGGTTTGGATTCGAGGTGAGCTTCGCGACCAACTGGCCACGATTGCCTCGATTGGCCAGCTGCCTGACCTGGCTCTCCCGAAGCGAGACCAAAGCCAGTTCTGCGGCGACAAAGATGCCCTGGATCACCACCAGAAGCAAGATCAGCAGAATATTGAAAACGGCGCTAGACATCGTTGCAGCAGGTCAAAGGTCTGTCACAGTCGGCGTCGTCACTCACCCGAGCAAGCCTAGTAACCGGCGCAGGTTGGTATGGCCGATGCGGAGACTTTGTTGTCACTCCATCACGTCACTGGATTGGATGGAGCTCATGGCGGACTCGAACATACCCGCGCTGCCCACGGCAAGGGCGTTCCCCGAAGCGGTTCCGATTCTCATTGATGCCGAGGCCGGCGTCACGCTCCGGGCCGCTGCGAGAAGGGATCTCCCCGCGATGGTGGAGCAATGCCGCGATCCCGAGATGATCCGCTGGACGACGGTGCCGACTCCTCCGGGTGGCTACCAATTGCGAGACGCCGAGGAGTTCCTTGCCCTGACCGCCGTCGGCTGGACCACCGGTCAAAGGCTTGGCTGGACCATTGAGGCAGAGCGAGACTCCGAACGTGGCTTCTGCGGCAGCATCGATCTCCGGCTGGAAGGCGACGGGGTCGCCGAGGTCGGCTTCGGCCTGCATCCTGCGGCACGCGGCCGTTCGATCATGACCGCGGCGTTGCACTTGATATGCGACTACGGATTCGAGGTCGTCGGGCTGCGGATCATCCGATGGCGCGCGGTGGTCGGCAACTGGGCGTCGCGGCGGGTGGCAGCGAATGTCGGGTTTGTCTTCGACGGTGCTGTCCGAGGCCTGCTAGCGCATCGCGGCAAGCCGTTGGACGGTTGGATCGCCACGTTGGCCCGTGACGATCCCCGAGCACCGCAGCCGTGGCTGCATCCAATCGAGTTGAACGGCGATGGAGTGCGACTGCGGACCTTCCGTACCTCCGACGTCGACCGCATCGTCGAAGCCTGCTCCGACCCGCATACCGCGCACTGGCTCGTCTCGATGCCGCGGCCGTACCAGCGTCACAACGCATTTGCCTACTTGGACTCCATTGCCGAGTTGGCCGCGCGGGGAGCCGGCCTCGCCTGGTGCATGGCTGATCCGACGGACGACCGCTGCCTGGGATCGATCAGCCTGGCTGGTCTCAGTGGGTATGCGAAGCGAGCCGAGATCGGATATTGGACGCATCCTGACGCCCGCGGTCACGGCGTCGCGACCGAGGCTGTCCGGCTGGTGACGCGGCACGCCCGAAACTCTGGTCTGGCGCGGTCGATCTTGATTCGGTGCGCCCGGGACAATACGGCGTCACGGCATGTCGCCGAAAACGCTGGATACACCACGGTAGGGATCCAGCCCGCCTCCGAGCCCTTGGGCGACGGCGAGTTGGCCGACCTCGTGTTCTATTCCTGCCCGTAGCTAGTGGCGGTTAGGCGCGGACAACGTTTGGCGTCTTATGGGAAGATCTGCGGGTGACATTGCAGGTAAGCGTCATCGGCACCAACTATCTGGGTGCCACGCATGCCGCCGGCATGGCGGAATTCGGCCATCAGGTCATCGGAGTAGACATCGATGTCGATCGGGTCAAGACGCTGAATGCTGGCCAGGCCCACATCTTCGAGGTCGGCCTCGAGCCGCTGCTGGAGATACATACGGCATCGGGCAGGCTGCGGTTCACGACCGATTACGCCGAGATTGCGGATTGGGCCGATGTGCATTTCTTGGCACTAGGCACGCCGTCTGGCCCCGGCGGTGCCGCTGACCTGAGTCAGTTGCATGCGGCGGTGGACACGCTGGGCCCGCTACTGACCAAGCCGACGCTGGTGGTCGGCAAGTCCACTGTGCCGGTCGGTACAGCGATGGCGCTCGAGGAGCGGCTGCGTAGCTTGGCTCCGGCGGGAGACGCGGTCGAGGTGGCATGGAATCCGGAGTTTCTGCGCGAGGCGTACGCCGTCGAGGACACTCTCCGTCCGGACCGGCTGGTGTTCGGTACCCATTCCCGGCACGCACTCGATGTGCTGGAAGAGATCTATGCGATACCGCTCACCGACCGTACGCCGGTGGTTCGATGCGACATCGCAACCAGCGAGTTGATCAAGGTCGCGGCCAACGCGTTCCTCGCGACGAAGATCAGCTTCATTAACGCGATGGCACAAATGTGCCAGGCCGCCGGTGGCGATGTCGTCCTGCTGGCCGACGCCATCGGGTACGACAAGCGGATCGGGCGAGAGTTTCTGAACGCTGGGCTGGGGTTCGGTGGGGGCTGTCTGCCCAAAGACATCGCGGCCTTGGCCGTCAGCGCCGAGGAACTCGGCGTAGATGTGCTCAGCGACTTCATTCGCTCCGTCGAGGCGATCAATGCTGGTCAGCGAACCGAACTTGCCGAGCTAGCGATCGATCAGGCCGGCGGAGATGTGGCTGGCAAGCGGATCGCGGTATTGGGGGCGGCGTTCAAGCCTGGTACCGATGACACTCGCAACTCGCCCGCTCTGACCGTTGCCGATCAGTTGCACGCGTGTGGGGCGGACGTACGCATCTACGACCCACAGGCAAGATTGCCACCGCGCGAGGGATTCACACAGGTAGCCAGCGTCGAACAGGCGCTGCTGGGCGCTGACGTGGTCCTGCACTTGACCGAGTGGCCCGAGTTCCGACAGTTGGACCCCGAAGGCCTCGGTGATCTGGTCAGATCCAAAGTGATCATCGACGGCCGCCTCAGGCTCCACGCCCCCACCTGGCGTAACGCCGGCTGGAAACTCGTCCAGATCGGCCGCGCCACCACTCTCTAACCCGACGCCGACTTGTCACTTGGCTTAAGTGGAGGAGTTAGGAGAGGCGGCCGGCGAGGTTCTCATCGAGGGTGTCGAGGAACTCTTCGGTCGTGAGCCAGGACTGATCGGGGCCGACGAGCGTGGCGAGATCCTTCGTCATCGCACCGGCTTCGACCGACCTTATGACCACGTCCTCCAAAGTCTCGGCGAACTTGATCACCTCTGGGGTGTTGTCGAGCTTGCCCCGATGCTCCAGTCCACCGGTCCAGGCATAGATGGAAGCGATCGGGTTGGTGGAGGTCGGCTCGCCCTGCTGGTGCAGCCGGTAGTGCCGGGTCACTGTGCCATGGGCGGCCTCAGCCTCGACCGTCCTGCCGTCCGGTGTCATCAGGACGCTCGTCATCAGGCCGAGTGAGCCGAAGCCCTGCGCCACGGTGTCGGATTGCACGTCCCCGTCGTAGTTCTTGCAGGCCCACACGTATCCGCCGCCCCACTTGAGAGCTGCGGCGACCATGTCGTCGATCAACCGGTGTTCGTACGTCAGCCCGGCCGCCTTGAACTCGGCCTCGTACTCGTTCTCATAGATCTCAGCGAAGATGTCTTTGAAGGCACCGTCGTACGCCTTCAAGATCGTGTTCTTTGTCGACAGGTACACCGGGTAGCCGCGCTCCAACCCGTACGCGAAGCACGCGTGCGCGAAGTCGGCAATCGAGGCATTGAAGTTGTACATACCCAGCGCCACACCGCCGTCGGCTGGGTAGTTCGCCACCACGTGCTGGATCGGCTCACCGCCATTTTCGGGGGTGAAGGTGATGGTGAGCTGACCGGGACCTGGCACCTTGAAGTTGGTTGCCTTGTACTGATCACCATGGGCGTGACGGCCGATGATGATCGGCTTGGTCCAGTTGGGCACTAGTCGCGGAATGTTGGAAATGATGATCGGCTCCCGGAACACGACCCCGCCCAAGATGTTGCGGATGGTGCCGTTCGGCGAAACCCACATCTTCTTGAGGTTGAACTCCTGTACGCGCGCCTCATCCGGTGTGATGGTGGCGCACTTGACACCGACGCCGTGCTTCTTGATCGCATTCGCAGCGTCGACAGTGACCTGGTCCTCGGTAGCGTCGCGGTGGGTGATGCCGAGGTCGTAGTAGTCGAGATCCACATCAAGATATGGATGGATCAACCGGTCCTTGATGAACTGCCAGATGATCCGTGTCATCTCGTCGCCATCCATCTCGACGACCGTGCCCTCGACCTTGATCTTCGCCATGCCGCCAACCTATCTAATGGGCCACTCGGGCTTCGACGGGCTCAGTCTGCGTACGACGGCCGGTACACGAGGTCAACCCGCTCCTGAGGTCGCTGTGCCTCTTCGTACGCATCCTCGCTCGGCATCCAGTCGTTCAGCCAGCGCTCGATCCGCTGCGGACCGTCCCGCTCCATGGCTCGCGCCAGCCGGACCTCGTACGGCACCTCGACCCAGATCGTGAAGTCCCACGGGACTCCCAGCCGTGCATCGGTGGCCGAGACCCCCTCGACAACCACCGGTACCGCAACCGGGACCGTGTGCCACTCCGCACCGACGTTGCGGTCGAAGTCCCAGCGCTGATACCGACCTGGCCGCCCGGCGAGCAGCGGTTGCAGAACCTGCCGGACGAACCGGTCCCGTTCCCAGCCCTGCACGTCTGGACGGGCGAAATCATCAATGTGCACAACTACGGACCCAGGCAGCGTCGCGGCGATCCGGACCGCCAGTGTGGTCTTGCCGGTCGCACCTTTGCCGTCGACACCGACCCACCGGGTCCCCTGCCGCCCGGCCAGGGCCACGACCACGGCGGCGACCGGGTCGACCGCGGACCTCGGATCCATCACCAGACCTCACCATGTCAGGAGTTCTCGGCCTTGCTAGCGTCACCCTACGTATCGACCCGTCCCACGTTGGAGGAAAGTCCGTGAGCACACCCGTGAAGGTTGCCGTGACCGGCGCCGCCGGCCAAATCGGATATAGCCTGCTGTTCCGGATCGCCAGCGGTTCAATGCTTGGCCCAGACCAGCCCGTTGAGTTGCGCCTCCTCGAAATCACCCCAGCACTCAAAGCCCTTGAGGGCGTGGTGATGGAGCTCGATGACTGCGCCTTCCCGCTGCTGAGCAAGGTCGAAATTGGAGACGACCCCAAGGCCATCTTTGATGGTGTCAATCTGGCTTGCCTAGTCGGCGCACGACCTCGCACCAAGGGGATGGAGCGTCGGGATCTGCTGGAGGCGAATGGCGGCATCTTCAAGCCGCAGGGGCACGCGATCAACGACAACGCTGCCGATGACGTCAAGGTGGTGGTGACCGGGAACCCAGCGAACACGAATGCGCTGATTGCCATGCGCAACGCTCCTGACATCCCGGCCGAGCGGTTCAACGCATTGACGCGCCTCGATCACAATCGGGCCAAGGCGCAGCTCGCAGCGAAGACAGGCGTCAGCGTCAATGACATCACCCATATGACGATCTGGGGCAATCACTCGGCGACCCAGTATCCGGACCTTTTCAACGCCCTGGTGCGTGGGCAGAACGCAGCCGAGTTGATCAACGACCAGGAATGGTTGGAATCAACCTTTCTGCCGACCGTGCAACAGCGTGGAGCAGCAGTCATTGCGGCCCGCGGCGCCAGTTCAGCGGGCAGCGCCGCCAACGCGACGATCGACCACATGCGAGACTGGGTGCGCGGCACGCCGCAGGGCGATTGGGTGTCAATGTCGGTCCCGTCGGATGGCTCGTACCAGATCCCCAAGGGTCTGATCTGCTCGTTTCCCTGCACCACCACTGGCGGCACTTACCAGATCGTGCCGGATCTGAGGGTCAATGACTTCTCCCGCGGCAAGATCGACGCGAGCGTGGCCGAGCTGGTCGAGGAGCGCGAAGCGGTTCGGGCGTTGGGTCTTATCGACTAAATGAGCACGTCAGGTTTGGCACGACCGCCACACTGGTTGCCATGAGTGAAAGCCAGCGACCGAACCCGTTCAGCCGCGAGGGATCACAAGCCTCCGATGGACTCGGGGCTGATCCCGACCATGGGGCTGCGACACCGCAGCCCTACCAGTCACCTAGCGATGGGCCGAATACCCCGGGGACAGCTGACTGGCCGTCCTATCCTGCGGAGGATCCCTACGGCAGATCGACGGCGTACCCATACGGGATTCCAGACGACCCATACAACAATCCGGCCAACTCCACGTACGCCGGACCAGCACATGGCTTCACCCCAGGCCCAGCGCCGTACGCAGATCCAGATCAAAGCAATGGCCCCGACCTGAGCTATGGACAGCCGGGTGGCTACGGCAGCATTTCCTATGAGGCCAATCCGTATCAGCCAGCCTTTGGCGGGGTGAGCCCGTACGGCGCGATGCAAAACGACGCCCCGCCGGCGACGCAGCATCCGCAGGCGACATTGGCGCTCATCCTCGGCATCCTTGGCACCGTCTTGGGGTTCACCTGCGTCGTCGGAGGATTGGTAGGAATTGGCGGTATCGTCGTCGGCCGGCGTGTTCGGAACGAGATCAATGCCGAGCCAGGGCGCTACACAGGCCGCTCCCAAGCTGTCGCCGGAATTGTCACAGGGATCGTTGGAGTATCGATCTTCGCGCTGGTGACTGTGCTTATTGTGCTCGCTGTGGTGGCCGGAATTTCGAGCGCAAACTTCTAACTCGGCGTCGGTCAAATCGCCGCGCTGGCAGATCACAGGTAGACGAGCCACCTGCACTCTGCCGAGCCCATAAGGAACAATATTGGCCATGACCAACCCGTACGAGGAAAATCCACAGACTCAACCGAGCCAACAAGATCCCTATGCTCAACCGGGTCAGCAGTATCCCCAGGCCGGCGGCCAGCCCGCGCCATACGGCCAGCAGTCGCCCATGCCATACGGACAGCAGCCTTACACCATGCCGCCCATGCAGGAGCATCCGCAGGGAACGCTGATCCTGATCTTCGGGATCCTCGGAATCTTCATCACGATCTTCGCCCCAATCGCCTGGTACCTGGGCAATAAAGCCAGGAGCGATATCCAGACGTCAGGTATCCAGTACTCCAATGCGCAGAACATCAGCGTTGGACGCATGCTTGGCAAGATCTTCACGATCATCGCCATTATCTCTATTGTCTTCGTGATCATCGTCTGGATCATCATTGCTATTGCCGCGACCAGCAGCGGCTAAGGAAAGCGACAACAGCTGCAGCGTCGGCGCGAGCAGCTCTAGAAATTAGCTGCGAGCGTCGGAAAATCGCGCGCCGCCGTGCTGAGGAGGAGCGAGCCGAGGCGCTCTTCCCTCGGCGAGCGACGACGAAGTAGGTGGACTCCACGCGCGATTGCGCGAGCAGCTCTAGAAATTAGCTGCGAGCGTCGGAAAATCGCGCGCCGCCGTGCTGAGGAGGAGCGAGCCGAGGCGCTCTTCCCTCGGCGAGCGACGACGAAGTAGGTGGACTCCACGCGCGATTGCGCGAGCAGCTCTAGAAATTAGCTGCGAGCGTCGGAAAATCGCGCGCCGCCGTGCTGAGGAGGAGCGAGCCGAGGCGCTCTTCCCTCGGCGAGCGACGACGAAGTAGGTGGACTCCACGCGCGATTGCGCGAGCAGCTCTAGAAAAATTAGCGACCCTCTGGGACAACGATCGCGAGTGCGATGATTGCCGCCCCCGTGACGGCAAGAACGGTCACATCGAAGGCCTTCGTCCTCACCTGAAGTAGCCCAGCATCCCGGCTAGCCAAGGCGATCCGTTCCACCGCGCCGACTCCGAGGGACGCGCCGATGAGCAGACAACCCAGCCGCCACGTGGACTCGCCGAGGAAGCTGACCACAAGGCCGGCGAGCACCCCGATCACCACGATCAACAGCGGCCACTGCCGCAATGATCTTGCAGCCGCGCTGGTCTCAGGCCGCGGCACGAGCCACCAGATGTTCGGCGCGTTCGACAACGTTGCTGAGCAGCATGGCTCGAGTCATCGGTCCGATACCACCAGGCATAGGTGCTATCCAGCTCGCGACCTCGCGTACGCTCGGATCAAGATCACCGATCAGCCCCGCGTCGGTACGGGTGATGCCAACGTCGACACAAACCGCGCCCGGCTTGATCATCTCTGCGGTAACAAGACCAGGCCGGCCCGCCGCCGCAACCACGATGTCGGCCTGAAGAGTGTGTCGGGATAGGGCAACGGTTCCGGTGTGACACAGCGTGACCGTCGCGTTCTCACTCTTGCGCGTCAGCAACAATCCAAGCGGCCGGCCAACTGTGGTGCCACGGCCGATGACGCAGACCTCCGCCCCATCGAGCCCGATGCCATTGCGACGGAGCAGTTCGATGATGCCCCGTGGCGTGCATGGCAACGGCCCGGGCACCCCCAGCACCAGCTTGCCGAGGTTGGCCGGATGCAAGCCGTCAGCATCCTTGTCCGGATCGACCAGAGCGAGTGCGGCATTGTCATCCAGGTGGGCCGGCAGCGGCAACTGGACGATGTAGCCAGTACAGGTCGGGTCGGCATTCAGCCCTTCGATCACCGATGCCAGCTGCTCCTGGCTGGTCGCGGCCGGCAGTTCCACCTGAATCGAAGCGATGCCGACCTGCGCACAGTCCCGATGCTTGCCCCGCACGTACGCGTGACTGCCAGGATCATCACCGACGAGCACGGTACCGAGACCTGGTACCACGCCGCGCTCCGCGAGCGTCGACACCCGAGCCCTCAGCTCAGCCTTGATGGTCTCGGCCAGGGCCTTGCCGTCAAGAATCCGCGCGGTCATCTGCACACCTCGGTTGATCAGAATCAGTGGAAGAAGTGTCGCGCCCCGGTGAAATACATGGTCGCCCCAGCAGCCTGGACCGCTGCAATCACGTCCCCGTCCCGCACCGAGCCACCCGGCTGCACGATAGCCGAGACCTCGCCGTCCAGCAGAATCTCGGGTCCGTCGGCAAAAGGGAAAAAGGCGTCGGAGGCAGCGACGGCACCGGCCGCACGCTCTCCCGCCCGCTGCACAGCCAGCCGGCAGGAGTCCACGCGGTTGACCTGACCCATCCCGACTCCAACCGAAGCACCGTCGCGCGCCAGCAGGATCGCATTTGACTTCACCCAGCGCACCGCCTTCCATGCAAACTCCAGATCCGCGAGCGTCTGCTCGGGGGCCGGCTGACCCGCGACCAGCTGCCAATTGGCGGCCCTGTCGTGAGCAGCACCAACGGTGTCGGAGAGCTGGACGAGGAGTCCCCCATCGATTCGCCTGCTCTCGACGCCACCTCGCGCTGGCGGCTCCACCACAAGGATCCGGAGATTCTTCCTAGCGGCGAGCACGTCGAGCGCACCGTCGGCGTACTCGGGTGCGATGATCACTTCGGTGAAGATCTCGGCGACTTGCCGGGCCATCTCCACACTGACCGGCCGATTCGCCGCGATCACGCCTCCGTAGGCCGAGGTCGGATCGCAGGCATGGGCCTTCCGATGAGCTTCAGCAATGTCTGATCCCACGGCGATGCCACACGGATTCGCATGCTTGATGATCGCGACCGCCGGCTCCTCGAAGTCGGCGGCGGACCGACGGGCGGCATCGGCATCGACGTAATTGTTGTAGGACATCTCCTTGCCGTGCAGCTGTTGCGCATTCGCCAAGCCGCGGGGCGCTCCACTGTTGCGATAGAGGGCTGCCGGCTGGTGTGGGTTCTCTCCATAGCGAAGTCCGGTGACCTTCTCCCATGCACCTCCCACCCAGCGCGGGAAGCCGGTGCCCTCGCTGAGATCGGTTACGACGCTGCCCATCCAGCTCGCCACTGCCACGTCATAGGTGGCTGTGTGCACGAATGCTGCCGCCGCCAGCGCCTGCCGTTCCGGCAACGTGAAGCCACCGGCGGCCAAGGCGTTCAGAAGCTGCGGATATTGCTCAGGTGAGGTGACCACAGCTACCGAGGCATGGTTCTTTGCAGAGCTGCGCACCATCGCGGGCCCACCGATGTCGATTTGCTCGATGCACGCCTCGGGAGTCGCGCCGGAAGCAACCGTCTTGGTGAACGGATACAGGTTGCTGATCAACAGATCGAACGGCTCGACCCCGAGCTCGGCAATCTGCGTGCGATGCGACTCCAACCGCAGATCGGCGAGCAAGCCGGCGTGAACCATCGGGTGCAGTGTCTTGACCCGACCGTCGAGGCACTCGGGAAATCCAGTGACCTTCTCAATGGGGGTGACCGGCAGCCCGGCGTCCGCGATCCTCTCAGCCGTCGAGCCGGTGGATACGATTTCTGCCCCTGCCTCGACCAGAGCGCGTGCCACAACGAGCAAGTCGGCCTTGTCATAGACCGAGACCAGCGCGCGCTTGATGGGTCGTCGGCTCCCGTCATCAGGATTGGGTGAAGCGGTCATGTCCAGAGCACCTTCCTATCGGCGACTCGCCAGCTCCGGGTGGCGAGTCGATGGGTGATCGCGACGAGCATCTCGCGTTCGGCGGCCTTGATTCTTTCGTGCAAGCTCTCCACCGTGTCATCGTCAGCTACCTCCACCGCTCGCTGGTCGACGATGACGCCGCTGTCGATTCCCGCATCTACCAGAAACACGGTGGCGCCAGTGATCTTGACGCCGTACGCCAACGCGTCCCGAGGACCATGAACGCCGGGAAAAGAGGGCAGCAACGTCGGGTGGGTATTGATCATGTGGCCTTCGAAACGGGCCAGGAACTCAGGCCCCACGAGCTTCATGAACCCGGCGCTGATCACCAGATCCGGCTCGTAGGTTGCGACGTCTGCCGTGATAGCTCGATCCCAATCGGCTCTCGTGGCATGGTTATGCAGCGGCTCAATGAAGGTGGGAATGTTCGCACGCGCGGCTCGCTCCAAGCCTTCAATGCCGGCACGATCCGATCCGACGGCTACGATCGTGGCTCCGTACGCCGGGTCCGCGCAGGCATCGATCAGCGCCTGCAGCAACGTGCCGCTCCCCGAGATCAATACGACGAGGCGGGCCGCCCGGCCCAAGCGCGTAGCGGCGAGGGGGTCGGGCACGACGCACAGCCTAGCGACCGGAATCGCTGTCTATGGTGTCGCAAGTTAACCGAGGCTTCCGAGCACAACGTCAGTCACTTTCTCCCGGGCCGACCAGCCCAACTCAACGCCAGGCCGGTAATCAAGCCCGATAGGCCCATCGTGGTGGCGGCCATCACGAGCAATGGGAGGAGGCGCGGGCCCATACCCGCGAGCCGCAGCGTTCCAAGGTCGCCGCTCGCTATCCAAGCCAACCCAGCGAAGACCACACCGGCAAGCATGCCGCAGGCTCCGCCTGCCAAACCGGCCCCGTCAGGCCGGACAGTTGGCCGGGAGCCGAGCATCACCCAGCAAGCGATTGCTCCGGCGACGGCACCCGCAGCAAGCCACCACAATTGCAAGAGATCTCCTGGGCCAGGAGATGGCAAGGCACCGAGCAGGGGGATGCCCGGAATCATTCCCAGCTGAGTCGCGGCAGGAGCAACGACTGAGCCCGCACCTAGTGAAAATCCTGAACCGAGCGCGTACGACGCGGACCAAATGAGTGCATTCGGCGCGTACGCCAGCTGTAGGAGCAGCAGCGCGATCCCGCCCGCAACACCGGGTTGCAGCGCCTCCTGCAACGCTTCCACCCTCGTGAGATGCATCCAGAGACCGGTCACCAATACCGCGGCGCCAGCCACCAGCATGGCGAGCTGAGCCGCCAACACAGCCCGCGGGATCGTCCGTGCCCAGCCCAGCCGATCGGTCCGTCTCGCCCCGAGACTCCGGCTGCCACCCCACCACGCTGCCACCACAAGCACGGCGATCACGGTCGCCCAGCGTGTTGGAGCCTGCCACGGCTCACCCCAGAACACGGCCGCAACGAGAACAGGTAGCTGGTATGCGGCAACCGTGACGACGCTGATCAGCCCTGCACTCGTTTTCTGGCTGGCATGGACGTGCCGAGCGCTCGCCGCCGCGAATCGCGAGATCATGAATGCGATCACCGCCGTCGCACCCCATGGCACCAGCGTGACCGGGATAGGGCCGATGCGTACCCCAACGCCGTTGCTCAACAGCCAAAACAAGGTGCCAAATCGCAGCGCGCCTCCCACGCTCCCTGGTTCGGCTCCAAACCAGCCGAGCACGGCTAGACCGGCGCAGAGGAGCCAGCTCGCGGCAGCCGTAGCCGCCGCGCCCACGAGTGCCATAACGGGCCAGCTGATCGGCGACGATGATGGCTGCGCCGTGGCAGGCCTGGCACTCTTTTTTCGTATAGAGGCCCCGCGCAGTGAGACCTCTGCGAGACTTCGTCGGGAGGAGAGAAGTGAAGGCATGGGCCTTTTTATGTTCGCTCATCCCACGGCCACGGGTGGGCGAGACACGCCAGTTTAGGTAAAGTCATCCGAGATCGTCGGCGTTCGAGGGATCCGGGGGCCGGCCAGCCAGTCACTGATGGCGCTCCAAGACCGGGGGGGAGCAGTTCAGCATGGTGGACCAGAAGTCCGAGACCTATCGGCCGCGGCGAGCCTTCATCGAACCCGATGTTCAGCCCGCCGAGCCGGCACTGCCGGCAGAGTCTTTTCGCGGCGATGGAAGGGCGATCCCGCCTCCCCTTAGCGATGAGGATCATCCGAGGCCGCTGTACCGAGACCAGACGCGGACCAACGGCTCGTCTTCACCGGCGCCGCGGCCAGTTCCAACCCCGCACGTAGATCCGCCGACCAAAAAGGCTTCACAGCCCATCACCCCCAGGCCGCGGCGTACCGGGGCCTCTGATGATGAATCGACCGCGATCCTGCCCCGTAGTCGGGCGGGCCAGCGTCGTACCTCGGCTGGCGTCGACGCGATCGACGACTTCGACGAGAACGAGCGGACCCCCTTGGGCCAGCGCACCAAGTTGGCGTTGCTCATTGGCGCAGTCGCCGTAGTGGTTGTTATCGGCCTCGTCATCGGTTACGCAGTCCTCGGAGCCGACAATCAGCCTTCGGACCCGCCCGGTAGCGGCGGCACCACCTCGGGCAACGGCAGTCAAGGCCCGGATCAGACCGGGACAGCCTTGTTGACTGAGGACTCCATGCTCAACCCGGACCAGGCGAAGGTTCTCGACCGAGATCGCACCTGGAAGATCGGATTGACGCAGTCCAGCCCAGCCGAAGACGCGCCCACGGCGGCATGCTTCGGTAGCGAGGCACTGGTGGGCCAGCCGACGCCACAACAAGAGTTCCTCCGCGTGCTGGAGACCGGCACCGGCAAGAAGGCGGCCACGGCTTTCCATGAGGCCACTGCGTACAACTCGCCAGACGAAGCGACCCAGGCGTACGCGATCGCCTCGAAGACCCTCGGCGGTTGTGCAGTCACCGGCTCCTACATCGAGTCCGGCCACGCAGTCAGCGGGGTCGGCGACCAGGCCGTCGGCGTGGTAGCCGTGGACGTCTCGAAGGACCAAGTACACAGCGTCGTCCTCAACCGCACTGGCCGTGTCATCAACGTCCTCGACGCTGCGCAGCCGTCAAAGGCGCTCGCGATTCAGGCCGTGGCCAAGGCGCTCGGGCAGGTCAACAACGTTCAGTGCGGCGCAGCCGGCGGTGAGTGCGGAGGCACTGCGGCCGTTAAGGACGGGCCTCCGCCGATGGGTGGCGACGAGCCAGGGTTCCTTGCCACTGGAGATCTCCCCCCCGCTGGAGACAAGATCGCGCCGTGGGTGGCCACGCCCGTCGAGTCGCCGAGGGACGAGTTCAAGGGATCGCAGTGCGAGAACGTGAACTGGGCAACCAAGTCCGCGGAGTCGAAGGCCTCAAGGGTCTATCTGGTCCAGGAAAGTGGAGCGAACTTCTTCGGCTTGAACGAGATCGTGCTAACCACCAAAAACACCAAGGCCGCTGGCAAGCTGGTCGACGAGATCAAATCTAACCTCACGCGCTGCAAGAAGCTGAGGCTCACCGCAAGCGTGACCAAGCCCGACAGAGTCACCAGCATCGGCGCTCGGAGCACCAAGATCACTGGTTGGACGGCGGTGGTGTCGCAGAGGTCGACCCAGGGCACAGCCAAGTATCGTGTCGGGATCGTATCCGCGGGACCGAAAGTGATCTACACCTTCCTGAATCCCCGAGGTGACTACGACTTCACCGATCGTCAATGGGAGGCGGTGGCCGCACGCGCCGGGGAGCGCGCGACCCAGGTCGACTGACTGAGTCGCTCTAGGAAGGCTGCACCTTTTGTCTAGCCGCTCGCGCATCGCGCCGGGCAGCTAGCGACGTCGTCACTCCTCGCGAAACTTCTCTATTGCGGAGTTTGACCTTCGGTCGTAGAGCGCTCCTCGCTCTTCGCTCCTCCGCTCGCAAGCGCGCGATTCCCGACGCTCGCGGCACCGCGACTTGTCATGATCTCGCGCATGAGAGACGCGGTCTCGCTCGGCGTCTCGCCGACCCGGACTCCTGCAGCCTCCAAGGCCTCTTTCTTGGCGGCCGCAGTCCCGGATGAGCCGGAGACGATTGCGCCGGCGTGTCCCATGGTTTTGCCCTCAGGTGCGGTGAATCCGGCGACGTAGCCAACCACCGGCTTCCTGACATTTGCAGCGATGTAGTCCGCGGCTCGCTCCTCAGCGTCGCCACCGATCTCTCCGATCATCACGATGGCGTCGGTATCAGGGTCTTTCTCGAAGGCCTGGAGCGCGTCAATGTGGGTCGTTCCGATAATCGGGTCACCCCCAATGCCCACGGCGGATGAGAAGCCGATATCGCGCAGCTCGTACATCATCTGGTAGGTCAAGGTGCCAGATTTGGATACCAGGCCGATGCGCCCAGCTTTGGTGATATCGGCCGGGATGATGCCGGCGTTGGACTGCCCCGGTGAAATCAGTCCAGGACAGTTAGGCCCTATGAGCCGAGTCGAGCTGTCCTGCGACAGTGCGAAGAACTTCGCCGTGTCCTTCACCGGCACGCCCTCAGTGATCACGACCGCGAGCGGGATGCGGGCCTCGATTGCTTCGACGACCGCGGACAGCGTGAACTTCGCTGGGACGAAGATCACGGTGACATTCGCTCCGGTCGCAGCCATCGCCTCACCTACGGAGTTGTAGACCCGTACGCCGCCGCGTGCGAACTCCACTACCTGTCCGCCTTTGCCCGGCGTGACGCCGCCGACGATGTTGGTACCGGAGTTCAGCATCCGGTGCGTGTGTTTGCGCCCTTCAGAGCCAGTCATTCCCTGGACGATGACCTTGGACTCGGAGTTCAGAAAGATTGCCATGATCAAGCCCGCCCTTCAGCTCGCCGCCAGCTCGGCGGCCCGGCGGGCCGCACCATCCATCGTGTCCACTTGCTCGAGGCCCGGGAGCTTCGCAGATGCCAGGATCTGCCGACCCAACTCGGCATTGTTGCCGTCCAGACGAACGACCAGGGGGACATCGACATGTTCGTCGCGACTGGCCAGCAACTCAAATGCCTGGACGATCCCGTTGGCCACCGCGTCACAGGCGGTGATGCCGCCGAACACGTTCACAAAGACGCTCTTGACCTGCTCGTCGCCGATGATGATCTCCAGGCCGTTGGCCATGATCTCAGCGCTCGCGCCTCCTCCGATGTCGAGGAAATTCGCTGGCTTCGGTGATCCTGGGAACTCCTGGCCGGCGTACGCGACAACGTCGAGAGTGCTCATCACCAGGCCCGCGCCATTGCCGATGATCCCCACCGAGCCGTCGAGCTTGACATAGTTCAGGCCTTTGGCCTTCGCTGCCGCCTCGAGTGGATCCTCGGCAGACGTATCGGCCAGCGCCGCATGATCGGGATGGCGGAACGAGGCGTTCTCGTCGAGGGACACCTTGGCGTCCAACGCAATGATCCTGCCGTCAGCGGTTTTGACCAGCGGGTTCACCTCAACCAGCGTCGCATCCTCTTTTTCGTAAACGGTGCCGAGCAGTTGCAGCACGCGCGCGATCTCTTCAGCATCAGGACCTGAAAACCCGGCCGCCGCGACTATCTCATCGGCTTTGACACCGTCGATGCCCGCTCGAGGGTCCACCGGGATCCGTGCCAGAGCGTCGGGCCGCTCCTCCGCGAGCGTCTCGATGTCCATCCCGCCCTCTTTCGAGCACATGGCAAGGTATCGCCGCTCGGCTCGGTCGAGCAGCACGGAGAAGTAGTACTCCTCGGCGATATCGGCGCCCTCGGCAATCATCACTGTCTTGACCACATGTCCCTTGATGTCGAGACCGAGGATCTCGGCCGCCCGAGCTTCCGCCTCATCCGGACTCTTAGCGATCTTGACACCACCTGCCTTCCCGCGACCTCCGGTCTTGACCTGTGCCTTGACGACCACCACGGGGGTACCGATCGCGGCGGCCGCATCCTTGGCCTCGGCAGGGGTCGTGGCCGTGATGCCGCGCAGCACCGGGACCCCGTGGCCCTCGAAGATGTCTCGCGCTTGGTACTCGTACAGATCCACACTTGCCTCCGTGCTCCCCTGAGGTGGGACAAACCAGATTCCTGGCGACAGACCCCGCTCGGGCGCCGCCAGACAGACGCTCCGAAGCCTATCCGTGACCAGCGAGCTTGGATTGCGAGCGTCGGGAATCGCGCGTCCCTGTCTGGACGAGCGAGCGAGCCGACAACGTTTTTGGTCGGCAAGCGAGTGAGGAAGACGGGATTGTCAGCGCGATTGCGCGAGCAGTCACGAAACTGCAGCTGAGGCCGAGTTGATCCCTAGGACACTGCAGTTGGTCGGCGGCATCCGCACGACTCACGAATGACGAGCTCTGTGGCGAAGCGCTGATAGGCGGGAGGGCGCCTTCTTGTTCCCGATCCCTGATCACGCTTCTCAAATCGAAGGCATCATGCATCCCGCGATGGACGACGTCCTGGCAGGCAAGGCCGACGTCTCGTCGCTGACCGAGGCGAACAACCAGGTCAATCAACTGTTTGGGTAGCAGCGTCAGGGGGCGTCATTCGCGACATGGTCCCGATGGCGCCCCCTCGCCATGCCGCAGTACACCGAGCGGGCCTTAACTCGTCTGAGCTGGACTTCGACAAAGCTCAGGTCGCATCAGCGTGGCGCGCACTCCCGACATTGGCACGCACCCAGGAGACGATCTCACTCATAGTCGCCCCAGGCGTAAAGACCTCCGCGACGCCCATCTCCGCGAGAGCTTCTCGGTCGGCGTCGGGGATGATGCCGCCTCCGAAGACAACGATGTCGTCGGCATCGGCCTCCTTCAGCAACTTAATGAGCTTGGTGAACAACGTCATATGTGCGCCCGAGAGCACCGACAGCCCGATAGCGTCGGCATCCTCCGCCAGCGCAGTTGCGACGATCTGTTCGGGCGTCTGATGCAGCCCGGTGTAGATGACCTCCATGCCTGCGTCCCGCAGTGCCCGTGCCACCACCTTGGCGCCGCGATCGTGACCGTCAAGTCCCGGCTTCGCCACAACGATCCGCAGTGGAGCCGCAGATGTAGGCCCCACATCAGATTCCACGAAGCCAAACTACCTCTGAGTAATATTCCGTTGTGGGGCAGAGTGTCAATGAAGGCATTTCACCCGCGGGGCTCTCGTGGCTCGTAACGCGGGACATGCCGCACGTGGCTTCGGCACTCATGATCGAGGCCGCCTCGGCCACTGCACAGCTGGTGATGTATCCACTCGGATTGTTCTCGGCGCCGACACGTACCGCCACTAGGAATCGCCGGCACAATCTCAGCGGCCTCAATCCCGAACAACGTGGGCTTTTCCATTTCGACGTGGACGCGGCCGAGACGCCGATTCTTCTGGTGCACGGGCTCATCGAGAACCATGTGATCTTCACCGTGATGGAGCGCGCACTTCGCAGGCGCGGCTTCCAAACGCTTTCGCGCTATGACTACGGCGTGCTGACCCACAACATCCCGCGTGCAGCCGTACGGTTGGGCGAGTCCATCCAGAAACTGGTCGCAGCTACTGGATACGAGTGCATCCACGTCATAGGCCACAGTCTCGGCGGGCTGATAGCCCGCTATTACGTGCAGCGCCTCGGAGGCGACAGCCACGTACACACCCTGGTCACACTCGGCACGCCCCACCAAGGCACCCTGTTAGCGTGGGCCGCGCCGCTACTGCCGATGGTCCGCCAGCTCGCTCCGAGCTCACCGGTGATTCAGGAACTCGCCCTGCCGGCGGTTGGCTGCCGTACCCGGTTCATCGCATTCCACAGCGATTTCGACCATCTGATCGTGCCCAGCAGCAACGCCCGGCTAGACCACCCCGACCTCAACGTGCATAACATCGCAGTGCACCGCGTCGGCCACCTCTCGCTGGCCAACAACGGAGGCATCGCCTTCACTATTGCTGGAGCTTTGCGCCAACTTGATCACGACGGAGCCGCGGCCACACATAACGCTTAGACCCGACAAAATCTGGGCAGCCGGTTGAGGTGACGTAACCTATTTGTTATCTTTCTCACGTTGTCTGGCCTACTTCGGGGGTCCAGTCAAGAACGGAACTAGATCAGACAAGTAGCTGGCGCACGGTCCAGATCTCCGGGATACAGATCGGGTTACGGCTCGGTCGCGTGCCAGCGGTCGATAAGGGGCGAGGGAGCTGTCCGGGGAACAGCGAACCGAACACGCAGAAAATCCAGACGTCAGCGCTCCAGCTGAGCCCAGTGCGGGCAGGGGCTGGCTCTGGCATGGATTCGCCGCACTGGGCATTTCTGCCTTGGGCCTGGTGGTCGCGGGCGCAATAGGCCTGACGACGCAGGCACAAACCAGCGACGGCGAGTTGTCGGCACTACCCGAGACCTCCACCGTCGTTGTGCCGATCGAGAAAGCATCCGATCAGCAGTCTGCTGGCAAGACCGTGACGTTCCCGGCTTTCGCCGGGCGGGAAACTGCGACCGATCGCCCGGCCAGGAGTGCCGCTCTCCGGGATGCCATTGTGAAGGAGCAGGCCGCTCAGCGAGAGGAGTTACTGGCCAAGACGGCAGATGAAGTGAGCCGAGCAGGCGAACTGGCTAGCGGGGTTGCGCGTCAAAAGGAACTTACGGCGGCGGACCGGGCTACTCGTGAGGCAGGAGCCCAAATTGCGGCCGAGAACCTGCGTCGCGCCATCGCTGCCCGTGTAGCCGCAGCGAGCAAGAGGCAGGCGGTCGAACGCGAATCAACCCAGGTGCCTTCGTCCACATCAGGAAGCGGGAATAACGGCGTCGAAAGTTCAGGAGGAGGCGGAACAAACACCGGGGGTGTGTCACCTGTTCCGGGAGCCGTCATTGGCGCCCACTTCGGCGAGTACGGCAGTTGGTCGCGCTACCACACCGGGATTGACTTCCGCGCCGCCTACGGCACCCCGATTCGCGCGGTGAAGTCAGGGGTCGTGCTCTACGCCGGGAACTCCGGTGACTGGGCCGGCAACCATGTCGCGATCAAGCACGGCGACGGCAAGACCACCATGTCCTCGCACATGTCCTCGATGGCTGTCCGCGCTGGCCAGACTGTGCAGGCTGGCCAAGTTATTGGTCGCGTGGGCGAGACCGGGCGCGCATTCGGCGCACACCTGCACTTCGAGCTCTATCCCGCAGGCGTCAAGTACGGAGACGTGTACAAGGCAATTAATCCGCAACCCTGGCTCAAGGCCAACGGAGTGACCACGCACTGAGCTGCGAGCGTCGGGAATCGCGCGCCGTCGCAGGGAGGAGGAACGAGCGGAGGCGTTCTTTCCTCTGCGAGCGACGACGACGGCGGCGGGTCCAAAGCGCGATGCGCGAGCAGCTCCAAAAGGCGCTGCGAGCGTCGGGAATCGCGCGCCGTCGCAGGGAGGAGGAACGAGCGGAGGCGTTCTTTCCTCTGCGAGCGACGACGACGGCGGCGTGTCCAAAGCGCGATGCGCGAGCAGCTCCAAAAGGCGCTTCCGCGCGAGCATGCAGCAGAAAAGGAAAAAGACACGGTCAAACTTGGCGAGATCGGCTTGCACCCCGTTACTAATCCGTTATTGTTGCCGACAGCGTCCACCGTTTTGAACTCAAAACGCGGGCCTCCAGCGGCAGGCGATCACTGACTGGTACTGCGGCAGAGGCAGGACTCGGGGAACCTGTCGTTGTACGAGGAGATTTGGAGTGCCCAGATCGTCGTCGGAGCGCACGCATGCGCGTCGCGCCTTTATGGAGGACATCAAGAAGGACAGAGGAAGCTGGCTCCGCCATGGTGTAGCGGCGCTGGCGGTGTCTCTCCTCGGGCTCGGTGTTGCCGGATCAGTGGTCCTGACGGGTGCTGCACAGCACACCACCTGGACAGCCACGGTCGCGACGGACCAGCTAACTAAGAAAACGAGTCGCGGAACAGAGCGGGCCCGCCTCGATCCAGCCAAGGTCAAGAGCCTCGCTGATCAGCGGGCCGAGGAGCTCAGCAAGATCGATTCGGAGGTGTCTGAGGCCTCCATGGCGAAGTCGGCGAAGGCGCGTGCCAAGGCGCTCGAGGCCGTTTCAGACGCGACGCGGCGGCAGGCAGTACTGCTGGCGCGCGGGCAGGCCAGGCGGAGCGACCCCCAGTTGGCGCAGGCGGACGCTAACGGCTCCGGTCGTAGGGGTTGCTTGCCGGTCACAAGCGGCTACCGAATCGCTGCCAGCTTCGGTCAGACCGGCCCATGGTCGCGCTACCACACTGGCTTGGACTTCTCATCCCCTGTCGGAACCCCATTGCACGCTCCTGCCGCTGGAGTGGTGACCAACGCGGGAATCGGGTCAGCCAGCGGGTGGGCCGGCAACTATGTCGCGATCAAGCACGCGGATGGCACCCATACACTATTGGCTCATATGTCATCGGTTTCCGTCAGTGTTGGCCAGACGGTGTCGGCGTGCCAGATCGTCGGCAGCATTGGGCTGACCGGAAGGACCTTCGGCGCCCACGTCCATCTCGAGGTCTATCCGGCTGGCGTGAAACCTGGCGACGTCTACAGCGCAATCAATCCAGTCCCCTGGCTCAACACCCGCGGCGTGCGTCCTTAGACCCTCTATACGGAGCTGCTCGCGCATCGCGTGCATGGTTCCGCCTACTTCGTCGTCGCTCGCAGAGGAAAAGCGCCTCCGCTCCCTCCTACTCAGCATGGCGGGCGCGCGATTTCCGACGCTCGCAGCTTGCTAGAGCTTTTCCAAGGGTGCGTACCGCAGGGACAGCCGCTTGAGTCCTGCGGACCCAAAGTCAACGTCGGCCATGGCCTTGTCCCCATCACCGGACGTTGCGACCACAGTGCCCATGCCGAAGGTGGTATGAAGCACTTTGTCTCCGGCCACCAAAATCGGAATCTGGCGTATGGTCGGCTTCGCACCGTACCCCACGGCATTGCGCCAGGTCTGGGTTGCTGTCGCGGAGGTGTTTCGCCAACTGGTAATTGCAGCTTCGGTGCGCCGCCAATCGACCAGCTGGCTCGGCACCTCGTTGAGGAACCTGCTTGGCGGGTTGTGCTGGGGAGCGCCCCAGGATGACCTGGCGATGGCGCGAGAGATGTAGAGCCGCTTGCGGGCGCGCGTGATGCCGACGTAGGCGAGCCGCCGTTCTTCCGCCAGCTCGTTGCCGGTGCGCTCCGCAATCGCTCGTTGATGAGGGAAAACTCCGTCCTCGCAACCAGTGAGAAAGACAGTGTCGAACTCCAGGCCTTTTGCAGTGTGGAGGGTCATGAGGGTAACGACACCGGCATCTGACTCGTCCGGAGCATGGGGTATCTGGTCGGAATCCGCGACGAGGGCCACTCGCTCCAGGAAGGCACCCAAGGACGCATCCGGCTCTGCCGCGCCCGCCGCCAGGTCGGCCTCAGGATCCAGAGCGGCGGCCAGGTCACCTTCGGGCGGCATTCCTGAGTCGCCTGTCAACCCGAACGCATCCAGCTCCTCCTCCGGCACAGTCAGGGTTGCGACGCCAGTGACGAACTCCCTGGCAACCGTGATCAGCTCCTTCAGGTTCTCCAGCCTGGTCTCGTCCTGGGGATCGCTGGAGCTGTGGAGCTCGGCCAGATAGCCCGACCGGTCCAGCACGCTTGTCAAGATCGCATCAGCCGGCATTCCCTCGGCCACCATGGCCTCGTGGTCGTCAAGAAACTTGGCGAACGCCTTCAGCTGATTCAGAGAGCGGGACGCCAGACCCGGAATCTCATCAGCCCGGCGCAGCGCGTCACCGAAGCTGATGCCCTCCCGAGTCGCTAGATCGGCCACGGCGGCTTCCGCCCGATCACCGATCCCCCGCTTGGGAACATTCACGATACGTCGGAGCGAGACATCGTCAGCTCGGTTTGCAATGGCACGCAGATAGGCGATGGCATCGCGCACCTCCCGCCGCTCGTAGAATCGAACGCCACCGACCACCTTGTACGGCATGCCTACTCTGATGAATGCCTCTTCGAAGGCTCGGGACTGGGCGTTGGTCCGGTAGAACACCGCCGCGTCGCCGTACCTGTGCCCGCCCTCTTCATTGAGCCGCTTGATCTCTGCGGCCACGAACTGCGCCTCGTCGTGCTCAGTGTCAGCGACGTACCCGACGAGCTGCTCACCGTCGCCGGCATCGGACCACAGGTTCTTCGGTTTTCGGTTCTCGTTGCGGGTAATGACGGCGTTGGCAACACTCAGGATGATCTGCGTCGACCGGTAGTTCTGCTCGAGCAGGATCACCCGCGCACCTGGGAAGTCGGACTCGAAGTCGTTGATGTTGCGAATCGTCGCACCCCGGAAGGCATAGATCGACTGATCCGAATCCCCCACCACCATGAGCTCCGGCGGCTCGACGGCGACAACATCCGGATCTGGTTGCGAATCGGCCGCACAGAGCTCCCGGATCAGGACGTACTGGGCATGGTCAGTGTCCTGGTACTCATCAACGAGCACATGCCGGAAGCGCCGGCGATACTTCTCGCGAAGGTCGGGAAAAGCCTGGAACAGATGCACCGTTGTCATGATCAGGTCATCGAAGTCCAAGGCGTTAGCTGCGATCAGGCGCCGCTGGTATTCCCGGTACGCCTCGGCGTAGCTCTCTTCAATAGGCGAATGCGCTCGGGAGGCCGCCAACTCATGATCGACGAGCTCATTTTTGCAACCCGATACCCAGTTCATGATCGCGCGCACCGGGAAGCGCTTCGGATCAAGATCAAGATCGTGAGCCACCAGCTGCATCAACCGCTTGGAGTCGGCATCGTCATAGATCGAGAACGTTCGAGAGATATTGAATCGGCCGATCTCCGATCGCAGGATGCGAACGCACGCGGAGTGGAAGGTTGAGACCCACATCAGCTTGGCCCGGTTGCCCACCAAGTCCATGACCCGGCCGCGCATCTCGGCCGCTGCTTTGTTGGTGAAGGTGATGGCGAGGATCGAGGCCGGGTGTACCCGGCGCTGACTCACCAGGTAGCAGATCCGTCGGGTCAGCACCCGGGTCTTGCCCGAACCCGCGCCGGCCACCACAAGCACTGGGCCACCCTCGTGTAAGACCGCTTCCCGCTGTGGCGGATTGAGTCCGTCAAGTAGCTGTTCGGTCGTCAAACGGGCCGACCTGGCCTCAGTCGTACTTGTCATCGTCGCTCGTCGCCGGCGCAGGAGCGTGCTTCATCCCCGCAACGTTTCTTCATAGCCATGCCCACCCTAGACGTCCGCAACGACATCGCCTCACCAGCGTCAATCCGCCCATCGCCAGCGTAAATTGGCGCTATGCGCGTGCCATCAATCTCGCTCGGTACGCTGCTCAAGCGCATTGTGCAGGCGGTTGTCGTAGTGCAGGGAGCCACCTTACTCGCCCTGGCAGCTGTCGACTATCGACGTAAGAAACTCCGCAGACCCGCCGCATTTCCGCGCCTCTCTCCACGGTCGGTGACCGTCGGCAGCTCTGAAGTGACCGTTTATACCTACGGCGAAGACCTTTATCGCGACATGCTGCACGCCATCAATCAGGCCAAGTCGCGGATCTTCTTCGAGAGCTTCATCTGGAAGGGCGACGCCGTCGGTCAAGCGTTCAAGGACGCGCTGATTGACGCAGCCAATCGCGGGGTGAAGGTCTATGTGGTTTTCGACGAGTTCGCCAACCTCGTTGTCCCGCGCTCCTTCTTCGTTTTTCCGAAGAATATCGCCGTACGCCGCCATCCGCTCGTCGCTTCCGGCTTCCGATTTCCGCGCAACACGGGTCGGGACCATCGCAAGCTGCTGGTGGTCGATGACGATGTCGGGTTCATTGGCGGTTACAACATCGGCAGCCTGTACGCCACGGACTGGCGTGATACCCATGCGCGACTCACCGGCGACATCGTCTGGGATGTGCAGAACGCATTCGTCGACTTCTGGAATCTCTGGTCAGGACGGCACCGGGCCGCGCTGCCCGACTTCGGCAGCGCAAGCTGGCAGCCGGAGATTCGGATTCATCGGAACATTCCGCGCAATATGGTCTACCCGATTCGTGGCATGTACCTGAATGCGGTCGACCGCGCGTCTCACCACATCTACATGACGCACGCCTACTTCATCCCCGACAGCGACGTTCTGTCCGCCCTCGTGCGAGCGGCGCGGCGCGGTGTGGACGTGCGGATCATCATCCCGGCAGAGTCCAACCACATCGTGGCCGACTGGTTGTCCCGTGGCTTCTACAGCCACCTGCTCCGCAACGGCGTACGGCTGCTGCTCTATCAGGGAGCGATGGTGCACGCGAAGACCGCCACAATCGACGGCCAATGGTCGACGATCGGAACCGCGAACATTGATCGGCTGAGCCTGCTCGGGAATTACGAGATCAACATGGAGGCCTTCAACCGGGATGTGGCGCGGCAAATGGAGGAGATCTTTGCGATCGACTCCACCAACACCGTTGAGCTGACCCTTGACGCTTGGCAGCGCCGGCACGCCATGATGAAGTTCTCCGAGACCGTCCTGACCCCGTTGCGCCCGCTCCTCTAGCCTCCGATGTCAATCGGTCAGGCGTTTGCCACTTCCAGTGCCACCTCCGCGGGGGCGGCTGCAGCCCTTCGCTTGGCACGTAGCGCCGCCACATAGAGACCTGTTGCAGTAACGAGCAGGATCGCGATGTAGATCGGTATCCGCGCCGCGTTGGGCACTTCGAATGAGCCGAGGAGCGTACGCGCGTTGGTGAGTACGATCAGGCCGCCCACCGCCACACCGAGTATGTGGGCCGGCGCGATCCTCACCAGCAAGGCGGCCAGCGGAGCCGCGATCAAACCGCCGACAAGCAGGGCCATGGCAAAGCCCCAATGGATCCCCGACACGCCGATGCCAATGAGAAAGCCCAGGCTGGCCGCGGCGCTGACCGCGAACTCAGCAGTGTCGACGGAGCCGACAACCTTCCGTGGCTCCAACCGCCCGCCACTGAGCAGCGCCGGCGTCGCGACCGGACCCCAGCCGCCGCCACCGGTCGCATCGACGAAGCCAGCGAATAGACCGAGCGGTGCCAAGAACTTGCTGGTGAGCTGCTTCTTGAGCTGGGGGCGGATGCCAACGACGAAGCGGATGATGATGTAGAGGCCCAGAAGCGCCAGAACGACAGACATGACGGGTTTTGCCCAGTCGGTGGCCAAGGCAGACAGCACCGTCGCACCGAGGAACGCACCGACAGCACCCGGGCCAGCAATTCTGAAGACGACCGGCCATTCGACGTTCCGCAATCGCGAGTGCGCCACGCCGGAGGCGAGATTGGTTGCGAGCTCGCTGAAGTGCACCGACGCTGATGCGACGAGCGGGGTCAGGCCGGCCATGACCAGCAGAGTTGACGACGTGACGCCATACCCCATGCCCAGGCCGCCATCAACTAGCTGTGCGACTAGGCCAACAAGTCCGAGAACGATGAGCTTTCGCACTGAAGCACCTTTAGGAGACTTTGTCTATACAGTCGCTAGGGATTAGCGAGAACCGTACTCGATCTCGGCGACCAGGGTCGACGCAGGTCTCAAGACGCGGACGCTCAAATCTGAGACGGGGACGATCAGCTCCAAGCGGCAGGATTGGCGACGAGGGCGGCGACCGGTTTAGGCATCTCACCAGTTACGACGTGGGCGAGGGTGACGCCCTCCAGAATCGTCCGCTCAGAAGCGCGCAAGGCGATCCAGACCTCCTGCAGGGCAGCGGCGGAGCCAATGTAGGCCAAGTTCTCTGGTCGACTCCCGCGCACGTTCGCCAGCTCTCCATCAAGAGCCCGGATGACGTCAGCGATGCTGATGTTGTCTGCTGGCCTAGCCAGCCGGTAACCGCCCTCCGGACCGCGTTGGCTCCGCAGCAGGCCGGTACGACGCAGCTCGCCAAGGATGCTCTCGAGGTATTTGTTAGGAATTCGCTGCGCCTCGGATAGCTGCTCCACGGTGCGAGGCGCGTTAGCTGCGGCCAGCTCTGACATCGCCCGAAGCGCGTAGTCCACTCGAGCCGAAAGCCTCATCCCGGTGGACCCATTACGGCACAATGTTCGGTCACGACTTCACCTCACGACCGACCTTACTGCCACAGCACAGCCACTGCGGCGTTGGCAATCGTGAGGCCGCCGATCAGCCCCCAAAGCCCCCGCGGAATCGAGGCGAACTTTCGGTTCTTCACGACCAGTAGCACGATCATCGCCGTGATGATCAGCTTGATGGCGATCTTCAGGTGGTTCACCGGATCGGGCCCGATCTCCTGCAGCGCGACGAGCGCAAGTCCGGTGATCAAGAGCGTTAATGATCCGTGCAGCATCGCGGCGTTGACCTCAGGCTCCTTAGACCTCAACTGAACAAGAATTCCGCCGAATAGCGCAGCAAAGCCAATCAGGTGGACCAGCACCAAGATCTGGTAGGCGAGCTGCATGGCCCGACACTAATGGCCGAGGCCGGTCAAATCGCCGAGGTGCTGCCCGGAAGGCCTGACTTTTCGCAGGTAGCGGAGCGAGCAGTCAGACAGCGCCTAGACGAGCCTGCGGTCGGTGGCCCAGCGAGTCAGCTGGTGGCGATTGGAGAGCTGCAACTTACGCAGCACGCTGCTCACGTGCGTCTCGACGGTCTTGATCGAGATAAACAGCTCTCGTGCGACCTCTTTGTACGCGTAGCCGCGGGCGATCAGCCGGAGTACCTCACGCTCCCGCTGGGAGAGTCGATCCAGATCTTCATCAACCGTGGCAAGATCAATTGACCCGGAGAAGGCATCCAGCACGAACCCGGCCAGGCGCGGTGAGAAGACCGCATCCCCCTCGGCGACCCGGCGGATCGCGTCGACCAACTCGCTGCCACTGATCGATTTCGTGACGTAGCCTCGGGCACCTGCGCGGATAACACCAATGACATCTTCCGCGGCGTCAGAGACGGACAGTGCGAGGAACTTCTGTTCAGGATTCTTCTCGTGCACCTTGCGGATTACCTCAATACCGCCTCCGCCCGGCAGGTGTACGTCCAGCAACACCACGTCCGGCTGCGTCCTAAGCACGACGGCAATGGCCCGATCCGCATCGGCTGCCTCGCCGACAACGGCCACAGAACGGCCGATCTCGGCCTTGACGCCGCTGCGGAACATGGCATGGTCGTCGACGATCACGACACTGTACGGCCTGCCCTCGACGCTTGCATTCTGGGCATCGGGCTGGCTGGCTGGACCCAGTGCGCGGGGCTGGTTCGGTGTCTCGTTCATCTCTTGATCTCCAGTCGTACCTCGGTGCCGTCGCCAGTTGCGGAACGAATTGTCGCGGTGCCGCCGTGCCGTGCCATGCGCTCGATGATGCTTCCCTTGACACCCAGGCGGTCGTCGGCCACAGCGTCTGCGTCGAATCCCTTGCCGCGGTCTCGGACGAAGACCTCGATGGAGTTCTCATCGACCTCGGCATAGACATCGATCTTGTCGGCTCCTGAGTGTTTGGCTGCGTTGACCATCGCTTCGCGGGCGGCACGCACCAGCGCTTGGATCGACTCCGTGGTGTCGCAGTCGCCGACCATGACCAACTCGACTGGGACACCTTGCTCGTCTTCAACTTCTGCGGCGGCCAAGGTCAGGGCGGCCTTGAGCGTCGCTTCATGCAGCTCGTCGTCATACAGCCAGTTGCGTAGCTCCCGCTCCTGCCGACGCGCCAGCTGCTGGACTGCTTTGGGGTCATCGGCCTGGCGCTGGATCATTGCCAGAGTCTGCAGCACTGAGTCATGCAGGTGGGCTGCCATGTCTGCACGGGCGTCTGCCCGGACCTTCTCTGCTCTGGCCTGGTTGAGAGCGGAGCGTGAGCGGTGCAACCAAGGCGCGAGGACGATCGCCAGGCCTGCGAGCGCGAGCATGGTCATCGCCATGACTTCAGGCAGGTGAGCGATCTGCCCCTGCTGGGCGATGACGATGCCAAACGCCGCGCCCACCAGTCCCAAACCGACGATCACCCGGACCAGCGCCGGCCATCCACCGCGAGCCACGAACGGGGCCAACCAAGCTTTGCCGCCGGCTTCCTCACGCCAGCGCTTCTGCTGTTCGGTGTCCGCCTGCCGCCACACAAGCGCGGCTCCGGCGCAAGCAAAAGCCACCGGCCAGAACAACCGTGGGCTGATGCCGAGACCGGTGTTCTGCATGATCCACAGCAAGCCGACGCCCAGGGCGATCAAGGCCAGCAACATGCCCCAATCAATCCGACGCTTGGGTCTGCCTTTGTCCCGCATGCCCGCCCGGCTCGCAGACTCCAATCCAGGAGCCTTGACAGTCGACTCGGGCGGCAATAGCAGCCACAAGGCGCCGTAGGCAATTACTCCAATGAACTGGAAGGTCGCCAAAGCAACGAAGGCGATTCTCACTGCCACCAGTGGCCAGCCGAGATGCCGAGCTAGTCCGGTGCAGACCCCTCCTAACCAGGCGCCTTCGGCCACGCGCGAGGCTCGAGGCTTGTCGTCGGGGGCTGCAGGACCGGTATCAGCAACGCCTTCCTTCGCGGGCGGTAATGCTACGGCCGGCTGCGGTGGCTTGATGCCTGTGTCCGGGCCTGAACTGTCACCGATGGCGGTCGCGTCTGGCGCGGGCGCGGAGCTGCGCGTGTCAGGCTCGAGATGGCCCGAGTCGGTGGCAGTCATGATTCCCTAGCCTCACACGCGCGTTGGGGTACAACCAGCAGGGTGGTCCCCGACTTCTCCCCTAGCCCGAAACGAGCTTGGACCTAACATCGGCACGAACGGTTGCGTTCTCGCCAACAGCCGGGAGCATTGGGGGTCGTCCCTGATAGTTCGAGAGTAGCCCGGTAGGCAGGATGGATCGCATGAGCTCGATCTGGACGATTCGTCGCAGCGCGACTGACGTCAAGCTCACAGGCCTTTGCGGTGGCGTGGCACAGCATTGGGGGATCGATCCCGTGCTGGTGCGGGTCGGTTGGGCTTTGCTGGCACTGAGCGGGGGAATTGGCCTTGTTCTCTATGTTGCTGGTTGGTTGCTGATCCCCGTCGAGGGGAGCGACAAAGCGCTGGTAGATGATCTCTTCGGTGAATCGGTCCGGCGGTGGCCGAAGGAACTGTGGATCACCCTCGTCGTCGTGGCCAGCCTTGCGATGTTTGCCATCTTCGGCTGGCTCAGTCCGTTCAGTATCGGGCCCGCAGTCGTCATCGCCGTCATTTGGTACTTCGGCTTCTACAAAGGCCGCCTGAGCAAGGCAGACAAAGCGCCAAGCAGTGCGCTAGGCGCTGATTTCGAGGAGTCGACGCCGTCCGAACCTCAACTAGTCCGGTATCCGGGGCCACGGACACCTTTCACCGAAGCCGCCCAAGCATGGCAACGCCGCATCGAGGAACACATGCGTCAGGTGGCCGCAGGCAGCCATACGACCGCCGCGCCACCAGGTGAGTGGCCGAGCCTTCCACCGGCAGGCACGTCACCACCGACATCAGATCCAGAGCCTAGCGAGCACACCGCCTTCTTGGCCGAGCCGGATCCAGTCGGCCTCTACGCCGAACCGACGCCGGTGGCCCCCACCAAGATGTCAGGCACCAAGTCAGCCACCCGACTCCGGCTGATCTCATTGATAGTGCTCGGGCTGACGCTGTCTGGACTCGGCGTGATACAAGGCCTCGGCATCGCACTCCCGCTCGCGAGCTACTTTGCGGCCGCACTACTGGTCATCGGCCTGACCCTCATCGCCGCCACGTGGCTCGGCCTGGCGCGGGGTCTGCTGCCGGTCGGAGTGATACTCGCGATCGCGGTGTTGATCGTCACTGCTGGCGGGTCGGAGCTCCGGGTGCCCGTGGAGACGACTTCCAGCCACTCCTACACCACGTTGGCAGAGCTTCCTGTTGCTGGCGACTCGGAAGACTTCGGCAAACTTTCCGTCGATCTCAGCCAGCTCGCGGTGACGGCAGACGCCAGCTACACAGCGCATGTCGATCTTGGTCAGCTCGAGGTCACGGTCCCCAAAGATGCCCATGTTGTGGTCAACTACACCGCTGACATGGGAGCGGTTCGCGCCTACGGCGAGGAGATTCAGGGGGGTTCAGAGCTCACGGGTCGGGTCACGGATCCGCAACCAGCCCGGCCAGGCCAGCACACCTTGACGCTCAATCTCTCCGTAGACGCCGGCAACATACAGGTGCAACGATGAGAAAAACCTACGACGTGGTCGCCCTGATCTTTGGCCTCCTGTTCAGCTGCGTGGCACTCGGATCGCTATGGCTAACCTTTGTCGGACCTCTCGACTGGCAGGTGATCAGGATCGTGGCTCCCATGGGACTGGTAGCCGTTGGTGTTCTTGGCCTCGTCCTCTCCCGGAACCATCACTAGCAACTCTCATCGAAAGGTGCCTCATGAGCAGCCCCTACCCCCCGCAGCCGCCACGGAGGCTTGAGCGCAGCAAATCCAACAGAATCTTGGGCGGTGTTTGCGCCGGAGTCGCGAACTACCTGAATATGGACCCAACACTGGTGCGGGTGCTCACGGTGGTGATCTCACTATTCACCGGGGTCCCCGTCATCCTCTACATCATCGCGCTGTTCGTGGTACCCGAGGAAGGTTCTCAGCCGGCAACTCCGACCTATCCGCCGGTCGGGGGTCCGCAGCAGGGTGGGTACCAGTCAGCACCGCAACAGACCACTGGCTATCCGACAGCACCGCAGCAAAATGCGCAGCCGGCGTACGCACCATCCTCGCCGACTCAGGCTTCTCAGCCACCAGCCCCACCAGTCTCGGCCGAGGACTCCATCTGGGGCAGCGAGGGCGCACCCTGGGAACAGCGCCAACAACCTGTCCCGGAACCCACTGCGGAGTCTGAGCCAGAACCCACGGGTCTGTCAGAGCCCGAGGCACCCGTTGCTCCTGCGGCCCACGAGGAGGACGCTACCGAGTCGGTGCTGGAGCCTGAGGGTCCCGAGGAACGGCCCGAAATGATCGAGAATCCTCCAACCGTGCCGCCGGCCGGAACCGAATCCCCGCAAGAATCCGAAGGCGGTCAGCAGGCGGACAAGTCCTGAGCCAGCCAGCGTTCCGCTGCATTGTCAGTGAGCAGCGCGGACGAGGTCGACAAAATAGCGATGGATGCGTAAGTCGTCAGTAACCTCTGGATGAAATGAGGTCGCCATGACGTTCTCGTGCCGGACAGCGATGACCTTCGATTCGGGCAGGCCGGGCGGAACGACCGCTCCAAGGATCTCTACCCCGTTGTCGATGCTTTCCACCCAGGGCGCGCGGATGAAGACCGCATGGACCGGGCCCCCCTCGATGCCGTCAAGATCAACGTCGGTCTCGAAAGACTCCACCTGACGACCGAAGGCGTTGCGTCGTACGGTGATATCCAATGTGCCAAAGGTCTGTTGATCTTCGGTGCCGTCGAGCACCCGCTTGGCAAGCAAGATCATTCCAGCGCAGGAGCCGTACGCCGGCAGTCCAGCGCGCAGCGCCGCTATCAGTGGCTCACGCAGTCCGAAAATCCGTGACAACTTA
This sequence comes from uncultured Actinomycetota bacterium, assembly GCA_963836855.1. Lineage (GTDB taxonomy): Bacteria > Actinomycetota > Actinomycetes > Propionibacteriales > Propionibacteriaceae > Microlunatus. The sequence continues at coordinate 221,715 of CAWILN010000045.1, forward strand.
TCAATGGTGGTGGACTCGCCACCCGGCAGCACGATCCCATCCAGCGCGGCTAGCTCGGCTGGACGGCGTACCGATCGGACGTCCGCGCCGCACGCCGTCAGCGCATGGAGATGCTCGCGGACGTCACCTTGCAAGGCGAGGACACCGACAACGGGTGAGCGGCTCACCACCCGCGTTGAGCGAGACGATGTGGCTGCGGGATGTCGTCGACATTGATACCCACCATTGCCTCGCCGAGCCCCCGTGAGACCTTGGCGATCACATCAGGGTCGTCGTAAAAGGTCGTCGCCTTGACGATGGCCGCCGCCCGCTCGGTCGGGTTGCCAGATTTGAAGATTCCGGAGCCAACAAACACCCCTTCAGCGCCCAGTTGCATCATCATGGCGGCGTCGGCCGGGGTCGCGATGCCGCCGGCTGTGAAGAGTACGACGGGCAGCTTGCCCAACCGGGCGACCTCGGCAACCAGCTCGTACGGTGCCTGCAGTTCCTTGGCAGCGACGAACAACTCATCGGGTGCCATGGTGGTGAGGCGGGCTGTCTCGGCACGGATCTGACGCATATGGGTGACGGCATTGGAGACATCGCCCGTACCGGCCTCACCCTTGGAGCGAATCATCGCCGCACCCTCCGTGATGCGCCGCAGCGCCTCACCAAGATTGGTTGCGCCGCAGACGAAGGGCACCGTAAACCGCCACTTGTCGATGTGGTTTGCGTAGTCGGCCGGGGTGAGTACTTCAGATTCGTCGATGTAGTCGACACCAAGCGACTGCAGCACCTGGGCCTCGACGAAATGCCCGATCCGGGCCTTGGCCATGACCGGAATGGAAACGGCTGCGATGATCCCGTCAATCATGTCCGGATCGCTCATTCGTGAGACACCGCCTTGGGCACGGATGTCAGCGGGCACGCGCTCCAAGGCCATTACGGCAACCGCGCCTGCATCTTCGGCGATCTTCGCCTGCTCAGCCGTGACGACATCCATGATCACGCCGCCCTTGAGCATCTCGGCCATGCCGCGCTTGACGCGAGCGGTGCCGATCAGGTTGGTGGGCGCGGTGGGGCTGGTGATATCGGACACAGTCAAATCCCTCTTGATTGCGGTGTTTCGCGACGGAGCCTGCTGCGGCGTAGATCGCTCGCAACGATGCTTTCGTCCCACAGTCTAGATGCGCCGAAGAGGGCGTCGATTGGATTTCCCGTGGGCGGACGATCGCCAGATCGCTAACGCCCAATGCTCTTCAGCAGCAGTGCGGTCGGACGCGCGCAGCTCTATTCCCACTCGATGGTGGCTGGCGGCTTGCTCGTGATATCCAGGACAACCCGGTTCACTCCGTCCACCTCGTTGGTGATCCGCGTGCTGATTCTTTCCATCATGTCGAAGGGGAGTCGGCCCCAGTCCGCAGTCATCGCGTCCTCGCTCGTCACCGGGCGGAGCACGATGGGATGCCCGTACGTCCGGCCGTCGCCTTGCACCCCGACCGAACGAGTGTCGGCGAGCAGGATTACTGGGAACTGCCAGATGTCGCGATCCAGCCCCGCCGCAGTCAGCTCAGCTCGGGCGATCGCATCGGCATCTCGTAAGACCGCGAGCCGGTCTTTGGTGACCTCACCGATGATCCTGATCGCCAGGCCCGGGCCGGGGAACGGATGCCGCCAGACAATTCCTGGAGGCAGGCCGAGCTGTGCACCCACAGCCCGGACCTCGTCCTTGAACAGCGTGCGCAGCGGCTCCACCAGCTGGAACTGCAGGTCGTCTGGCAGGCCGCCGACATTGTGGTGACTCTTGATATTGGCCGCGCCCTCACCGCCGCCGGATTCCACTACATCGGGGTAGAGCGTGCCCTGTACGAGGAACTCAACCTCACCAGCCTCGCCGACAACCTCACGAGCCGCCGCTTCGAAGGTCCGAATGAACTCCCGGCCGATGATCTTGCGCTTCTCCTCCGGATCTGTCACTCCGGACAGCGCGGACAGAAATTGCGTCGACGCATCGACAACCTTGAGGTCGACGCCGGTCGCGGCGACGTAGTCCCGTTCGACCTGCTCGGCTTCACCTTTCCGCAGCAGACCATGATCGACAAAGACACAGGTCAATTGGCTGCCGACGGCGCGCTGCACCAGGGCCGCCGCTACAGCGGAGTCGACTCCGCCAGAGAGCCCGCAGATGATGTGCTTGCCGCCGACCTGCTGCTGGATAGCCAGCACGGATTCCTCGACGATATTGGCCGCAGTCCAGTCCGGAGTACACCCAGCAATGGCGTACAAGAAGTGCTCCAACACCCTTTGGCCATGTTGTGTGTGGAGCACCTCCGGATGCCACTGGACGCCGGCAAGGCGCCGGTCGACATCCTCGAACGCGGCAACGGTGGCCCTCGCTGAGCTGGCAGTCACCTGGAATCCGGGTGGTGCTTCAATCACCTCGTCACCGTGGGACATCCAGGCACTCACCGTAGTGGGCAGGCCAGCGAGCAGGATGCCGGAATCGGTCACGTTGACCGCGGTTCTGCCGTATTCCCGCATTCCGGTGCGAGCAACTGATCCTCCGAGCACCTGTGCCATGGCCATGAAGCCGTAGCAGATGCCGAAAACCGGGGTGCCACCGTTGACCAGCGCCGCGTCGAGTTGCGGCGCTCCCGGCTCGTAGACCGAGGAGGGGCCGCCGGAGAGAACGATAGCCTTGGGCTTCCGCGCCAGGATCTCCGACGCCGAGGCAGTATGCGGCATGATCTCGGAGTAGACCTTCGCCTCGCGTACGCGACGGGCGATCAGCTGGGCGTATTGGGCACCGAAGTCGACCACCACCACCAGATCGTGATCTCGCTGGCTCATCTCGGGTCCTCTCCCCCGTGGTCTGGAAGCGACGAGTCTATGACCTCAGGTGCCGCTCGGGGGGCTCGTGCGTAGCGAACGGCACTCTGAGATCAAAGGCCATCATTGACCGCCAAGGCGTCGCAGGGTTCGCTACGGCCGGCCCGCCTTCTTCATCACGCGCAGTGCCCCGGTCATGACTGTGGTGAAAGACTTGCCGTCCAGACCATGACTCGGGGCGATCGGGATGCCGGCTTGGGTGGCCACCGACTGGACGTCGACGAACCGGCGGATGCCGTCTTGGCCTTGGCGGCGGCCGAGTCCGGACTTCTTCATCCCACCCATCGGGGCGTCGATGCTGCCGAAGGTGGCGGCAAAGCCTTCGTTGACGTTCACAGTGCCACATTTGATCTTGCTCGCAACGCGGCGTCCCCGATCGTGGTCGGATGTCCACACGCTGGCGTTGAGCCCATAGTCGGAGTCGTTCGCCCGCGCTATCGCCTCCTCCTCGTCGGCGACCGGATAGACACTGACGACCGGGCCGAACGTCTCCTCGGCGTAGCACTCCATTTCTGGGGTCACACCGGTCAAGATCGTCGGCTCGTAGAACAGTTCGCCCAGATCCTCACGCCGCCGCCCGCCGGCCAGCACCCTGGCACCTTTGGCCCTGGCGTCCTCGACGTGCCCGCTGACGCGCGCCAGCTGGTCCGCGTTGATCAAGCTGCCCATGTCGTGCTGGAAGTCCGGCGCGTTGCCGAGCCGGATCGCCTGGGTCCGCGCGACGAAGGCGCGGGTAAAGGGCTCGGAGAGCGACTCGTCCACGTAGATGCGCTCGGTGGCCACGCACGTCTGACCGGCGTTGTAGAACGACGACCGCACTGCTCCGGCGGCCGCCGCCTCGACGTCTGCGTCGTCCAAGATCACAAGCGGGTTCTTTCCACCGAGCTCCAAGGAGCAGCCAATCAGCCGTCCGGCACACTGTGCGGCCACCATGCGTCCCGTGGATGTCGAGCCGGTAAAGCACACATAGTCGCTGACGTCGATCAACTCGCGTCCCACCACGCTGCCGCGGCCGTGCACCACTTGCCACAGGTCGGCCGGTAGCCCGGTCGCACGAAGTAGCTCCACCGCCGCCAGTGCGGGCAGCGGAGTCTGGTGATCGGGCTTGAGCATGATCGCATTGCCGGCGACCAGAGCCGCCAGCCCATCTGACATCGCCATGGTCAGCGGATAGTTCCACGGTCCGATTACTCCGACGAGGCCCTTTGGTAGGTAGTTCCGGTCGATCCGCGTCAGCAGCGGGAAGAGCCCTTCGCCGCGCTCCGAGCGCAGATAGCGACGGGCGGTACGCCCGTAGTAACGAGCTGTGAGCGCAAGATGCAATACTTCTGCAGCCGCACTCAGCCGGTCCTTGCCGTCCTGTTGCAGCAGGTCAATGAAGTAGTCGCGGCGATCCAAGAGATGATCATGAAAATCGAGCAACAGCCGAGCCCGATCGTCGATTGACCGAGCGGCCCAGTCGGTCTGGGCTCGGTGGCCGAGTTGCGCGCCGACCTCGACATCGGCCGGAGTAGAGGTCGGTAGATCGCCTACTACTTGGCCCGTGACCGGCGAACGGAGCCCCATTGCCGGCCCGGTTGCAGTGAGCAGCCCCCGCAGCCGCACCAAATCTGAGGAGGAAAGAACTGCTGCCTCGGTCATGGGCCCCAGAGTAGTGGCGCTCCTGTTCGCGAGCGTCGGTAGCGCGCGCGGCGCTGTCTGGACGAGCGAACGAGCATGCGTCGTCGCATCGCAATCAGCGAGCTTGTTAGGGCCAGCTCAACGCCTGCGAGAGAGCGAGGAAGACAGCGCCTCTCAAGCGCGCGGTGCGCGAGCGAACGCAGAAGGGTTCGGGTGGCAGCATTCGGTCTATGGACTGTGACGTCATCGTGGTGGGCGCCGGTCTGTCTGGTCTGGTGGCCGCTCACGGGCTGGCCGCAGCCGATCGATCGGTGATCATGCTGGACGCCGAACCGCTCGAGTCGATGGGCGGCCAGGCGTTCTGGTCGCTCGGCGGGCTCTTCATGGTGAATACGCCGGAACAGCGGCGGCTCCGGATCCATGACTCCGAAGAGCTGGCGCTGGATGACTGGCTGGGCAGTGCCGACTTCGACCGGCTGGAGGACTACTGGCCGCGACGCTGGGCCGAGGCGTACGTCCATTTCGCTGCCGGCGAGCAGCGCGCGTGGCTTCATGACATGGGCATCGGCTGGTTCCCGCTCGTGCAATGGGCCGAGCGGGGCGGTTATCCCGCTCCAGGACACGGAAACTCGGTCCCCCGTTTCCATATAACGTGGGGCACCGGCCCGGCGTTGGTTGAGCCGTTCGCCAATGACGTCATGCACTCGCGCTGGGTGCAGATCCGGTCGCGACACCAGGTCACGTCGCTGCAGGCGGACGGCTCGAGCGTGCATGTGTCGGGACGGGTGCTGGAGCCCGCCGACCTGCCGCGCGGAGTCCAGACTTCGCGGAGGGTGGTCGGGGAATTCACGTTCTCGGCGCAGGCCGCCGTGGTGGCCAGTGGCGGGATCGGCGGCAACTTCGACCTCATCAGGCAAAACTGGCCCCCCGGGTGGGGCTCACCGCCGCAACACATGATCGCGGGCGTGCCCGACTATGTTGACGGGTCGATGCTCAAGATCACCGAGGCCGCGGGTGGTCGGGTGATCAACGCGGACCGTATGTGGCACTACGCCGAGGGGATCGTGAACCACTCTCCTGTCTGGAGCCACCACGGCATTCGCATCCTCCCTGGGCCGTCATCTCTGTGGCTGGATGCCCGAGGGCAACGCTTTCCGGTGCCGCTGTTTCCGGGCTTCGATGCGCTCGGCGCACTGCGACACGTGATCAACAGCGGCTACGACTACTCATGGTTTGTGCTCGACCAGGCCACGGTGTCGGCTGAGATCGCGCTCTCCGGATCAGAGCAGAACGGCGATCTGACCGGCAAGGACCTACGACTGCTGGCTGGCCGCTTACGACCGGGGCCGACACCAGAGGTGCGCGAGTTCCAGGAACGCGGCGTGGACTTCGTCTCGGCTGGATCGGTCCTGGAGCTGGCCGCTCAGATGAATCAGCTGGTTGGTGAGCACCTCATCGACGGCGAGGCGCTCCAGCAGGTGATCTCGGCGCGCGATCTCCAGGTGCGCAGCGGGCTTGGAAAGGATCCGCAGGTGGTAGCCACGGCCGCGGCTCGGCGGTTCCTCGGTGATCGGCTACTGCGGGTGGTGACGCCGCATGAGCTGCTCGATCCGAAGGCTCCCGGAACCGGCCGGGCCGGATCGGGAGGCCCGCTGGTGGCGATCCGGCTGCACGTACTGACGCGGAAGTCCCTCGGCGGCCTGGAGACCGACCTTGACGGACGCGTACTCCGGGCGGACGGTTCAGCGCTTCCGGGCGTGTACGCGGCGGGCGAGGCAGCCGGCTTCGGCGGCGGAGGCGTCCACGGGTACCGAGCCCTCGAAGGCACTTTCCTGGGCGGTTGCTTGTTCTCTGGTCGCACCGCCGGCCGCGCCCTGGCCAGCACCCTCTGATCTTCCGCCCTATGGACGCGAGGGCTGCTCGTTTGCCCCGTTCTGATGGGGAAGGTAGGCCTTGGAGTCATGGGAGGTGTTCTGGCTCCGGGCGGCCTCGTGGTGACGCACTACCTCGGCAACGACGAAATTGAGGAACTTCTCGGCGAACTCGGGATCAAGCCGGGCCTCCTCGGCAAGGGCTCGCAATCGCTCGATCTGCTGGGCCTCTCGCAGCGGATCGGCAGGAGGCAGGCCATGCGCGGCCTTGAGCTCGCCCACCTGCTGGGTGATTTTGAATCGCTCAGCCAATAGGTGCACCAGAGCCGCATCCATGTTGTCGATGCTCATCCGCAGCCGCAGCAACTCCTCGGCCACCGAGTCAACCATGGCGCTCAGCCTAGCCAGTGTCGTAGGACCCGGCTGAGGTCGCTTCGTCCACCGGGATGAAGTCTGGATCCGATGCCTCAGCGGACCGCTTGCGCCGTGCCGGTCACGGCACCTTGCGCAGCGGGCGCCTGCGAGGCGACCGCGATGGGCACACGTGCCAGGGTTCCAGCCCCTGCGAATTCCAGTGAGCCGAAAACCGTCGTGGAAGACGGAGCCGCTTCTGGAGCGAAAGTTATCGTGACGGTTCTCGTCTCCCCCGCACCTGCGAAATGCAAGGTCGACGGGCTGACGGTCGCTGTCACTCCTGGCACCGAGATCGTGCTCTGATATGACCCGGGCCTGACCGCGGTTACCCTCCTGGTCACCGTCTTTGAACCAATGAGTTCTCCGATCGCAATCGACGGCGCGTTGTAGTCACTCGAGTCGATTGGCTCCACCGCTGTGTCGGTATCAAAGCCCGCGCCCTCGAGGAAGCCCAGCCAATCCTTGTCCCTGGCATCAAAGATCACGCCTGGGTTGAACATTCGGTCCGGTCTCACATTGCCCGCTCCCTGGGCGAAGTAGTCACGGCTCACCTTGCCATCGGCGGACTTCACCCGGGCGGAGGTAGTCATGATCGCGGACTTCACCGCCATTGGTGACCACTTCGGGTGGACGCCGAAGTACAGTGCGGCGATTCCCGCAATGTGGGGCGATGCCATGGATGTGCCGGAGTAGAAGTCGAACTTGCGGTTGTCGTTCGACGGTGGCGCCACCGCGGCCAGAACACCCACGCCTGGTGCCGAAATGTCGGGCTTGAGCAGGTTGCCGCGGTTCCCGACCGAGGGCCCACGGGACGAGAAGTTCGCCACCTGGGGATACCTGATCGGTATCGATGATCGATTTCCTTGCTGAAGCTTGGCGGTCGCTCCCGCGCTCTTGGCATAGGACTTGACAGCCCGCCCGAAGGGCGCGTCCAGGTGGACCGTCGGTACAGCATGCGAGTCACCGTCAGTCGACCCCCCGGTGAGGTTCGCCAACACCATGCCTTTCCCGCCAGCGCGCTTGACTTCGGCGGACTTGTCGACCCGCGAGATCACGCCTCGGTCACAGACCACGATCTTGCTGGCCGCCTTGGCACGACTCAGGGTGTTCGGTGCACAGACGGTCGCGTCGTCGGCCGACGCTGATGCGCGCTTCACGGACTGCGCTGTGACAAGCCGGGCCGGTCCGATGGTATTGAAGACCGTGGTGCTGATTCCGGCGTACTTCTTGCCGTTGCCCAGGACCACCGTCCCGGCGTGCGGGGCCACCGTGCTGGCGGCGACGGTCGTCACCCAAGGCGTTACATGGTTCGCAGTGGACGCTCCGGGTCCAGCATTGCCTGCTGCGGTCGCCACAAATATGCCGGCCGATGCCGCGGACAGGAATGCCAGGTCGACCGGATCATCGACAGAGTCCGAGCCGCTGACCGAATAGTTGATCACATCGACGCCGTCGGAGATGGCCGCATCGATGGCTGCCAGCGCGTCCCCGGTGTAGATCGCCGGCTCTGCATCAATCGCACTGGTGAACGCGATCTTGTAGATCGCCAGCTTGGCTGCCGGTGCCACGCCGGAGATCTTTCCGAAGGAGTGACCACCGACCGACGCGGCAACACCCGCCTTGCCGGCGGTCGTGGACGCAACGTGGGTGCCGTGGCCGTTACCGTCTCGCGGCGAGAGGAAGTCGGTACGCTGCGCCGGCGGAGTCTGCGACTCGTAGGTCGCGGAAAAGTGGCGAGCGCCGATCACCTTGGTATTGCACTCATCGCCGGTAAACGAGTCGCCGGCCTCGCAGGTCCCGGTAAACCTCTGGCCGTCCGCTTTGCGCATCACGATCTTGTCCTTGCCCGATCGGTACGGCCGGAACGGATCCGACGCCGTCGGCCGAGCCCACCCGAGCGTGTCGCCGGCGAATGACTTGCCTTGCGGCCAATACCCCGAATCCAAGATTCCGACGACGACACCACGACCGGCGCCCTTCTCGCCGCCGAGTGCCGCCCAAACGCCATCACTGCTCGTCAGTTTCAAGAAATCGACGGGGTTCGTGCCATCGGTGAGCTTGCGGGGTCGATCCTTCGTCACCGACAGGACTCCGGGCGCGCCTTGCAGCGTACGCGCCTGGTCGGGCGTCAAAGTCGTCGCGAAGCCGTTGAGGCTCACCGCGTAGTGATTCAGCGGTTTGGCACCAACGCGTTCGGCCGCGTTGACCTGCTCGCGCTTCAGGTAATCCCGATAGCGCTGGGCGCGACCGGAGGTGACATCCACTCGCTCGCCCTTGCTGGGACGGGTTGCACCAAGACCCTTTACATCGCCGTCGTAGGTAGCGATCGGCTTCCCAGTCAGCGTGACGATGTAGCGACTCGGAGTTGGAGCCGGCTGGCCCTGGCCGGACCGATCCGACGGCAGCGCGTAAGCCGTCGGCATGCCGCACAAGATGAGCAGGGCACCGGCTGCGACGCTCGTGGCAATGACCGCCCGATGGGCGCGACGGCTACGCAACAACACGAAATTCCCCCATTGATTTCGGATGCCCCCCGGCGACTCTCTCGACTGCCAGCGCAGCGATTCGAGCAAAAGTAGGCTCAACCTAGCAGTGGGCGAGGAGGTGTGTGAGAGATCAGCAACATTCGCCCGGGCGAGCGGCGCGGGGCACTGCGCGCTGGCCGGCGATTAGCGACCCTCGCCGTACTCGTCCTGGTATTGACCGTCGGATGTGCCAATCAGACCGCCGAACCCTCCGGCCCGACCCCAGGGAACACCATGCCCGTCAATCCGAGCGCGCAGGCCACTCCTAACCCCACTAGGGACACCGATCTCACGATCGTGATCAACAACGGATCAAGCTCGACCGTGACGTGGCGTCTGACCTGCAACCCGCCAGGCGGTACACATCCGGACCCGAAAGCAGCATGCCGTGCGCTCGAGACCAATGGCGCAGTCGCGCTGCCGCCGGTGCCGGAGGACAAGGCGTGTACGCAGATCTACGGCGGCCCAGAGACGGCCAGCATCACGGGCACCTGGCAGGGCCAGCCGGTCATGAGCAAATTTGCTCGTAACGACGGCTGCCAGATCAGCCGCTGGAAGCTGATGGAAGGGTTGCTGCCACCGGGCGGCGCTTAGTCACTAGCCGACGACGATCTCGACCCGCTGGAACTCCTTGATCTCGGTGTATCCAGTGGTCGCCATTGCCTTGCGCAGGGCGCCAACGAGGTTCATGGTGCCGTCGGGGACCGTGGACGGGCCGAGCAGGATGTGCTCAAGGCTGCCGACCACAGAGAACTCGGCACGCTCACCGCGCGGCAGCGTGCCATGCCAGGCCTCCGGTCCCCAGTGGTAACCGCGACCGGGCGCCTCCTCAGCCCTGGCCAGCGGCGAGCCGACCATGACCGCATCGGCACCGCAGGCGATAGCTTTGGCGATATCGCCGGAATTGACGACCGAGCCGTCGGCGATCACATGCACGTAGCGGCCACCGGATTCGTCGAGGTAGTCGCGTCGTGCGGCAGCAACATCGGAGACTGCAGAGGCCATCGGTACAGCGACCCCCAGCACCGAGCGACTGGTGTATGCCGTTCCGCCTCCGAATCCGACCAGCACACCTGCAGCGCCCGTCCGCATCAAGTGCAGGGCGGCCTGGTACGTTGCACAGCCGCCCACGATTACCGGGACGTCAAGCTCATAGATGAACTTCTTGAGGTTGAGTGGTTCCAGCTCAGAGGAAACATGTTCGGCCGACACGGTCGTGCCGCGGATGACGAAGAAGTCAACGCCGGAATCCACCACCGCTTGCGCATACGCCTGGGTGTTCTGTGGCGAGAGCGCCCCTGCAGTCGGCACTCCAGCTTCTCGAATCTCCGCGACCCGTTTGCCGATGAGCTCCGGCTTGATCGGCTCGGCGTAGATCTGCTGCATTCGCCGGGTTGCCTCGATCGGATCCTCGATCGCGGTGATCTCCTGCAGCTTCGGCCGCGGGTCGTCATAGCGGGTCCACAGGCCCTCGAGATTCAGCACACCGAGCCCGCCGAGCTGCCCGATCTTGATAGCCGTGGCGGGCGACATCACTGAGTCCATCGGCGCCGCGAGCACCGGGAAGGCGAAGGTATACGCGTCGATCCGCCATTGCAGCGAGACTTGCTCTTCACCGCGGGTGCGTCGCGACGGGACGATCGTGATGTCGTCAAAAGCGAACGCCTGCTGGGCGCGCTTGCTGCGGCCGACGTCAAACATGTCTACTCCCTAGCCTGAGTAGTTGGGCGCCTCGACTGTCATCTGGATGTCGTGCGGATGGGACTCCCGCAGGCCCGCAGAGGTAATCCGGACGAATGAACCTCGCTCTTGCAGCTCCGGAATCGTCGAGGCTCCTGTATAGAACATCGCCTGGCGCAGGCCGCCGACGAGCTGGTACGCGACGGCCGCCAGCGGACCCCGGTACGGAACGTGGCCCTCGATGCCCTCCGCGATCAGCATCGAGTCCGAAGTGACGTCGCCTTGGAAGTAGCGGTCCTTGGAGTAGGACGGGCCGGTGCGACCCCGTGAGGCCATCGCGCCCAGTGATCCCATGCCGCGATAAGTCTTGAACTGCTTGCCGTTGATGAAGATCAGCTCACCCGGGCTCTCGTCACAGCCGGCTAGCAGCGAGCCGAGCATCACTGCGTCGGCACCTGCCACGAGTGCCTTGGCGATGTCACCGGAATACTGCAGGCCGCCATCACCGATCAGCGGCACTCCAGCAGGACGGCAGGCCAGAGACGCATTGTGGATAGCCGTCACCTGCGGAACTCCCACACCAGCTACTACGCGTGTGGTGCAGATAGAGCCCGGCCCGACGCCCACCTTGACGCCGTCGGCTCCGGCGTCCACGAGAGCCTTGGCCCCGGCGTAGGTTGCCACGTTCCCGCCGACCACGTCGACTTTGACAGCAGCCGCATCGGACTTCAGCCGGCGGACCATCTCCAGGACGCCCTTGGAGTGGCCGTGCGCGGTGTCGACCACCAGTAGGTCAACACCCTCCTCGATCAAAGCCATCGCACGCTTCCAGGCGTCGCCGAAGAATCCTACGGCTGCTCCGACCCGGAGCCGCCCCTGATCATCTTTGGAGGCGTCGGGATACATCCCAGACTTGACGAAATCCTTGAGGGTGATCAATCCCAGGAGTCGACCTTGATCATCGACGAGCGGCAACTTCTCGATCTTGTTCTTCGCCAGCAGCCGCATCGCGTCGTCGCGGCCAATTCCAACTGGGCCGGTGATCAGCGGCATTGGAGTCATTACTTCGGCCACCGGCCGCGAGGGGTCTGTCTCAAAACGCATATCCCGGTTGGTGATGAGGCCGAGCAGTCGCAGCTCGCGGTCCACAACGGGCACGCCGGAAATGTGAAAACGAGCGCACATCGCGTCCGCTTCGCCGATCGTCGCATTCGGAGAGATGGTGATCGGCTCATCGATCATGCCCGCCTCGGAGCGCTTGACCACATCCACCTGGTGTGCCTGATCTTCGATCGAAAGATTGCGGTGGATGATGCCAATGCCACCTTGCCGGGCGATGGCGACTGCCATTCGCGCCTCGGTCACGGTATCCATCGGCGAGGAGATCAGCGGCACCTTGACAGCAATGCGTTTAGAGACCCGGGACTCGGTACTCACCTCCGAAGGCACGACGTCGCTCTCGGCCGGTTGGAGCAGAACGTCGTCGAAGGTCAGGCCGAGGGTCTCGTAGGCATGCGGTACACCTACTGGACTGAGATCACCGGAGGACGGCAACACGACAATCCTTTCCCCTGAGATAAAAGGTCATGCTAGCCCGAGTCGAAGTACTTTACCCGCTCAGACCTTCCGGCCCCAGTATGAGCGCCCTGCTAGGAGCCAGGTACTGGTGGGTGCCCGGTGTTGCGTAGCGATCCGATCGGGTCCAGCAAGCGATACCCGACCACCGGGCGCGGCCGCCCCCACGGGTGATCAGCAGGCTGAGGATCTTCAGCGGCCAGCAAGCCAAAGGGCCTCCCTCCAAGAGAGAGGCCCTTCTTTTCGTGAGCTGTCGTCGCCTGACCGGCGCTTTAGTGGGAATGCCCGTGGCCGGCCGGGGCCTTGTCCTCCTCCTCGGGCTTCTCCACCACCAGCGTCTCGGTGGTGAGCAGCAGCGAGGCGATCGACGCAGCATTGGCCAGCGCGGAGCGTGTCACCTTGACTGGATCGATGACGCCATCGGCGTACAAATCGCCGTACATGTTGGTCTCGGCGTTGTAGCCCTTGCCAGGCTCCAGTTCGGCCACCTTGGAGGTCACCACATAGCCCGGCTCACCGCCATTCTCAGCGATCCAGCGAAGCGGCTCGGCACATGCCCGACGGACGATCGCGACACCGGCCCGCTCGTCACCGGTGAGGCCCAAGTCGCCCTTCAGCGCCGCCGCTGCGTGGATGAGCGCAGAGCCACCGCCGGCGACGATGCCCTCCTCGATCGCGGCCCGCGTAGCCGAGACGGCATCCTCAATGCGGTGCTTCTTCTCCTTGAGCTCCACCTCGGTGGCCGCGCCGACCTTGATCACACAGACGCCACCGGCAAGCTTGGCTACTCGCTCCTGCAGCTTCTCGCGATCCCAGTCGGAGTCCGTCCGCGCAATCTCAGCCTGTAGCTGAGCCACCCGGGCCTTGACTTCGCTGCTGTCGCCAGCACCGTCCACGATCGTGGTGTTGTCCTTGGTCACAACGATCCGACGAGCACGACCCAGAACGTCGAGACCAACCTGGTCGAGCTTGAGACCGACCTCAGGCGCGACGACCTTGGCACCAGCCAGGATGGCGATGTCTTCCAGCATGGCCTTGCGGCGATCACCAAATGCCGGAGCCTTGACAGCCACCGAGGTGAAGGTGCCGCGAATCTTGTTCACGACCAACGTGGACAACGCCTCGCCGTCGACGTCCTCTGCAACCACAAAAAGCGTGCCTGAGGCGCCGATGACCTTCTCCAGCAGTGGCAGCAGGTCGGTCATCGAGGAGATCTTGCCCGAGTTGATCAAGATGTAGGGATCGTCGAGGACCGCCTCCATCCGCTCCGGATCGGTCACGAAGTACGGCGAGAGGTAACCCTTGTCGAACTGCATGCCCTCGGTGAACTCGAGCTCGGTGCCCATGGTCTGCGATTCGTCGACCGTGATGACCCCGTCCTTGCCAACCTTGTCGAAGGCCTCAGCGATCAGGCGGCCAATCTCCTCATCACGTGCTGAGATGGTTGCCACATGCGCCATGTCCTCGGTGGTTTCGACCTCGCGCGCGTTCTCCCGCAGCCGATCCTCGACCGCGTCAACGGCGGCGTCGATGCCACGCTTGAGAGCAACCGGGCTGGCTCCGGCTGCGACCGCGCGGAGACCTTCATGCACCATCGCCTGCGCCAGCACCGTTGCCGTCGTTGTCCCGTCACCAGCGACATCGTTGGTTTTGGTAGCGACTTCCTTGGCTAGCTGCGCGCCGAGGTTCTCGTATGGGTCGTCGAGCTCGACGTCACGGGCAACGGTCACGCCGTCGTTGGTGATGGTCGGAGCGCCCCATTTCTTGTCAAGGACGACGTAGCGTCCTTTAGGACCGAGGGTGACCTTCACCGTGTTGGCGAGGGCGTCGACACCGCGCTCAAGCGCGCGGCGTGCCTCCTCGTCGAATAGAAGGATCTTTGGCATAGGTGCAGATCCCCTTACTTGGTTACAACCGCGAGAATGTCGCGGGCGTTGAGGAGCAGCAAGTCCTTATTGTCGTACTTGACTTCAGTGCCGCCGTACTTGCTGAAGATCACGACGTCACCCTCGGAAACATCGAGGGGCACTCGCTTGCCGTTGTCGTCGATGCGGCCAGGACCGGTGGCGAGCACCTTGCCCTCCTGCGGCTTCTCCTTGGCGGTGTCGGGAATGACCAGGCCAGAGGCCGTGGTCTGCTCTGCTTCGAGCGGCTCGACGAGGATGCGATCCTCGAGCGGCTTGATCGTGACTGCCACGTCAAATCCCTTTCAAAGGTGATATGTCCGGATGTGGGTAGTGGTCGGGACGTCGTCGCGGGTGCCATCCCGGCCGCCAGCACGAGGCTGGCACACTCACAGTGAGAGTGCTAACCAGACATTAGCACTCGGTAGATAGGAGTGCCAGCGAGGGCACTCCCCAGGGTTGCGCAAGGACTGGGCCTGGATCAGACGCGCTCGACGAGTGCAGCAATCGCTCCGCTCGGCGTTCGTGAAATCACCAGGGTCGCGCTGTTGGGTCCAGCCAACCGCAGCCGCCTACGGAGGTCCGCCGGGTCGACATCGACGCCACGTTTCTTGATCTCAAGAACACCAATCTGCGCCTCTCGCACCCAGGCCCGCAGTGGTTTGAAATGGAAGGGCAGCCGCTGGCGGACCTCAAATGCGGTCGCGAAGGGTGTGCTGCAGAGTTGGTCACTCGTCAGGTATGCGACCTGCGGGTGGAGCAGGCCGGCGCCGAGCTGTGCGCCCAGCTCAGTGAGCCCGCCGGAGCGGATGACAGCACCAGCCGGCTCGTAGAGATAGCGACCAACATCCCGCACCGGGAGAGGCGGCCCTGCCGCTGCGTTGAGACGGTAGTCCGGCATGACCAGTGCCGAGCGCTGTCCCGGACGAGCGCCGGGGCCTGCCCACAGTGCGACCTCGACGGTCTCGCCATGATGGTCCACCCACTCAGCCTCGACAGCATCGGGAATCAGCGAGTGCGGGAGCGCCGGACCGAGCTTGACACCTGCGATTCGCTCCCCGTCGAGCAGATGGATCACCATCGACCAGGGAGGCGCAAAGTCCTCAACTCGCCAGACTCGGCCATGATCATCGCGACGGGCAGGGTCGCAGAACACGCCCGATCCTGGGGTGATCAGCTCCTGTGCTACCTCAGTCACGTCGGCACAGATCACCTCTGCACGCCCAACGAGGTTGGACCTGGCAACCGCAGCTGTCGCTGGATCTACATCCACCGCAACAACCTCCAGACCGGCTCGAAGGAACGCCATGGAGTCGGAGCCGATACCGCAGCCGAGATCGATCACCCGCCGAACCTCGGCTTCACGGAACCGGCTCGCGTGGTGGTCAGCGACCTCAGGGCGCGTTGCCTGCTCCAGACCCGCTCTGGTGAAGAACATCTCAGCCGCGGCCTCCCCGAACTTCGCCCTCGCCTGCCGGCGCAGGGTGGCCTGGGTGAGAGCAGCCGCGGCAAGCTCAGGACCGTAGCGCGCCCGCATCCGAGAGGAGGCTGCTAAGGAATCTCGATCCGCCTCCGACATCGCTGCAGCAAGCGCGTCGCCCGTCAGACCGAAAGGCAGGGACACATTGCCATTGTCACTGTCGCCGGATTGTCTCTGCTCACAATGTCAAGAACGGGACGCGCTCAGCTGCATCCGCCGGGTCGTCTCTGATCAATGCCCTGAATCGTCCGCTCGGTCCTCGTCTATCGGGGCTTCATATCAAGATCTTGTTGACCAGCAGCGAAGGGTCAGCTCCGATATCAAGGGCCGAGGGCTTGCCACCAGCAGCAACGATCTCCGCACCTAGGACGGCGATCATAGCGCCGTTGTCGGTACACAGACTGGGCCGTGGCGTACGCAAGGCTATCCCCAGCTCACCCGCGCGTTCGACCAGCAGTGCTCGCAACCGGCCGTTGGCTGCTACGCCCCCACCAATCACCAGATCAGCCGCTCCCGCGGTCACACAGGCATCCATTGCCTTTGCACTCAGAACATCGCAGACCGCTTCCTGGAAGCTCGCCGCCACATCGGCCACGGGGATGTCCAGTCCGTCACGCTGCCTCGCCTCGACCCAGCGAGCCACCGCGGTCTTGAGGCCCGAGAACGAGAAATCGAACCGGTGGCGATCCAGGTCCTTGCGTGCGGTGAGGCCTCGCGGAAAGCGGACGTAGCCAGGATCGCCGGTAGCCGCCCTGTCGATGTAGGGGCCTCCCGGATACGGCAGGCCAAGCAGCCGGGCGACCTTGTCGTACGCCTCTCCTGCCGCGTCGTCAATCGTCGAGCCGAGCTCAACAATGCTGTCGGCGATGCTCTCGACCTGGAGCAACGACGTATGGCCGCCTGACACCAGCAACGCGATACACCGCTCTGGGAGCGGCCCGTGCTCCAGCAGATCGACCGCCACATGCCCAACGAGATGGTTCACCCCGTACAGCGGCTTGTTCAGCGCGTACGCGAGTGCCTTGGCGCTGGCCAGGCCGACCACCAGCGCACCCATCAGACCGGGCCCAACGGTCACCGCGACGCCGTCGATCTCCGACAGATCGATGTCGGCGGCAGCGCAAGCGCGTTGCAGCGTAGGCACCATGGCCTCCAGGTGCGCGCGGCTGGCCACTTCGGGTACTACACCGCCGAACCTGACATGCTCCTCGACACTGGAGGCCACCTCGTTGGCCAGCAGCTCATGGCCCCGGACAATACCCACGCCGGTCTCGTCGCAAGACGATTCGATACCCAATACCAGCGGCCCGGCAGCGTCGGAGCTCGGCTGACCGCTCACGCTTCCTCCGTGGCGATCGGGATGCGGTCCGGCCAGGTCTGGAGGTCGTAGAGCTTCAAGATCAATGCGTGCTGACCAGGTCCGTAATAGTCCTGCCGAGCGCTGAGCTGCTCGAAACCCAGCTGCTGGTAGAGCGCAATCGCGGGCTCATTGCGATACGCGACATCCAAGATCACTTCGCGCACTCCGAGCCGCCGTACCACTTCAAGACCCGCACGCGTCAAGTCTGTTCCGACCCCACGACGGCGGCTGCGCGGCTCCACCACAACGCGGTGCAGGTCAGCCAGCTCGCCGACGGTCTTGATCGAGATCACCCCGACTGGATGTTGTGCACGGGCAATCAAGATCGTCCGGCTCTCGCTGAGTAGCTCGCCGCGCCAACTGCGTTCGCTCCACCGTTCGGCGACAGGAAAACCGGAGCGCTCCAAAACCATAATCGCGTCAAGATCATTTTGACGGGCGGGCAGTATGCTGATCTCCGGATTGCGGGAGGCGTGGATCATCATCGCGCTGCGCCCTGGTAGTGCAGCACTGACTTGGGACGGGTCAGCTCAGTGGCATCGGGGTGTCGCAGGTAGAGCGGTTCGTGGCCAGCGTCGGGCAGTGTGGCACCGGTCGTAACGAGGACAGCCGGATCCATCGATCGCGGGCCTGGCACGGCATGCAGTTGATCAGCGTAGAGGTCAGCGGCGGGTCCAATGACCGGCAGTCGTGGCACATCGCTCGGTCGTGACACTCTTGGCTCCCCGAGCCGTACGCCGAGAGAGCTGTACCGAGCCCAGTACACCTCGCGGCGCCTGGCATCGGTAGCGACCAGAAACTCGCCAGCGCTCTCTCCGACAAACTGAGCGGCTAGTACGTCGAGGCTGCACACGCCACGCAGCTCGATGCGCAGCACGTAACCGAGCACTTGAGCAGTGACGACCCCAACCCGTAGGCCGGTAAAGGGCCCCGGGCCCAGCCCTACGACCAGCTGGCCGAGGTCAGCAACGCGTACCCCGGCGGCGTCGACGCACTCCGCGACGAGCGGCATGAGTTGCTCGACATGGGCCATCTGGTCAGCGACGGTCGCGGTCGCGAGCACCCGCTCGCCACGGGCCAAGCCAACGTTGACCACTGTCGAAGTATCCAGCGCGAGTACCAGAGGTGCCTCAGTCATGATCACCACCGCGTAGTGCGCCAAGGTCTACCGCACTCCACCTGCCGCCTACCGTGCGGAACGTGACAATCCTCTCGCTGTCCTCATCGACCGGCGAAAGGTCGGCCGGTGAGGTCCAGATGTCGATCTCCAATCGATCATCAGCAAGGCCCTCGGCGATGCCCTGTCCCCACTCGACTACCGTGATGGAGTCGGCCACAGCAGCGTCGAGATCAAGATCATCCAGCTCGTAAGAGGTGGACAGCCGATAGGCATCCACATGCATCAAGGTTGGCCGGCCCATCGTCGAGGGGTGGATTCGGGACAGCACGAAGGTCGGCGAGATGATCGGACCCTCGGAGCCAAGTCCGCGGCCGATCCCCTGCGTCAACGTCGTCTTGCCAGCGCCAAGATCACCACCGGCGATGATCACATCGCCACGCTCGAGGAGCTGGGCCAGTCGCTCCCCTAGCCGCACCATGGCATCGCTAGTCGGCACCTTGATCGCCAACGGCAGCGACTTGGCCAAGATCACACCATGCGGAACCGCACGATCCACAAGGAACCCTCTGTGCTGCCAGAAGGCGATGTACTCAGGAAACTCAGATCGGCTGAAGAGTTCGGCCTGCTTGAAGCCTTGGATAGCCGCAAGCTCCTCGGCAGCGGTGACCATGGTCGAAGCGATGCCATGTCGTTGCAGCTCCGGATGAACTGAGACCCGCGAGAACCTCGCGACGCCATCGCTACCAGGCAGTACGAGGATCACCCCCGCCGGACGGCCGCCAACCTGGGCGAAGATTGCACTGCCACGCCGCAGGCTGGCGGCCAAGGTCTCCGCGGTCTCCTCGATGGCAGTCGAGGGAGGATCTACTGGCGGACGCGCGCCGAAGGCGCTGTGGATGACCTCGACCATCGCGACCGCATCCTGCGGCGACGCGATTGAAACCACAAGATCAGAAACTGAGACGCTCACTAGCGGCCATCGTAGTGTGGCTCAGACGCCGACTTGTCGGCGCGACGGATCGCCATGTCGTCGCGTACCTGAGCGAGCAACCGGTCGAGGGCATCGTTGAAGATCTCGTTCTTCTCGATCATGCCTAGGTGCCCACACTCCTCCACCCGGATTGCCTCCGCCTTCGGCAGCAACTCGATGATCCGGGCAGTGTGCTCAATCGGAGTGATCACGTCATTCTCGCCGCCGACGACGACGATCGGCACCGTGCTCAGGATCTCAAGGCCTCGATACTCGTCGACTTCACCGAAGGCGGGATAGTAGTCCGCCACCACCTCAAGGGGAATCTCCGCCAACATCTCGGAGGCGAAATCGACGTAGCTTGGTGGGACGCCTGATCCGAAGCCCAGTCGGCGTGTGACCACAAAAGCCAGGTCGCTCCCCGCCCGGCGTCCCTGTGCGACGAGCTCGGGCATCCGGTTCAGGCCTGCCATCACCGGCTCAGCCATTCGGTGAAAGGTGCGGGCGGGTATGCCACGGATCGGTGAATGATTCGCCATTTCTCCAGCGGACGTGGAGAACAAGGCGACGCCGAGGATCCGACTACCGAAAAGTTCAGGATGAGACTGGGCGAGCCGCATGATCGTCATCCCACCCATCGAGTGTCCGATGAGGATCACGCGCCCCCTGCCAACGACCTCCTCGAGGACCTGATACAAATCCTCGGCGAGCTGCGGCATCCTGCATAGCTCTGCCTCCGACCGGGTTGACCTGCCATGAGAACGCTGGTCGTAGAAGACCTGACGTAGCTGGCCCCGGAAGTGAAGGCGCTGGAAGTGCCAGCAGTCGAGATTCAGCGCATAGCCGTGGACGAACAACAGGGTGAGATCATCGTCGGCGCCTTCCTCCACCTCCGTGTGCAGGACGACGCCGTCCGGAGTGGTGACATCGGGCCCAGGGGATCGCAGCGAGAAGAATGCCTCTACCTCTGATTCAGAGCTCCGGATGATCCGCTTGGCGACGATCCTGCGCTCCAGTTCGATTCCTAACGCAATCCCGCCGGCCGCCAGTGCTGCGACACTAGCCACCAGCCCGACCAACCCGGTACGCGGCGCCATCAGAGGTGACCTCGACTGGCATGGAGATAGCGTCGCGGCACACGAGTTCCGATTCGGGTCACGATCTCGTAGCCAATGGTGTCGCACCAGGCCGCCCACTCCGCAGCCGTTGGTTCACCATGATCACCGGGTCCGAACAAGACGACTTCCTCGCCGGGCTCTGCGACCTTCCCCGTACCTAACTCAACAACGAACTGGTCCATGCATATCCTGCCGCGGACCGGCACCCGGGTTCCCGACCATTCCACCCACGCGCGGTTGCTGGCATGGCGCGGTATCCCATCGCTGTAGCCGAGCGGCACCAAGCCGACCGTGGTAGAGGCCTCGGCGGTCCAGGTCAATCCGTATGAGACACCGACACCCGCCGCGATCTGCTTCACATTGACCAACTGAGAGCGCAGCCGCATGACGGGCCGCAACACCACTCCTGCAAGCGCCGCGATGCCTGGAGCCGGGTCGATGCCGTACGCCGCGATGCCGACCCGAACCAGATCCAACCGCGACTCGGGGACCACGAGCGACCCAGCCGAATTCGCCAGATGCCGCACTGTCGGCTCAAGCCCGGCAGCGCGGGCCTGCTCGTACGCGCGTTTGAACGCCTCGACCTGAAGAGCGACCGAAGGATGGCCGGGCTCGTCGGCTGCGGCAAAATGCGACCAGATGGCCACCACTTCGATGGCTCCAGCGTGCTCGGCCTCGGCCGCCGCGGCGCACACGTGCTGCCAGTCATAGCTGGGAGCACCGTTTCGGGAAAGCCCGGTGTCGATCTTGAGGTGCACCCGGGCGCGGCGCTCGGCGGTGGCAGCCGCTGCCGCCAGGCGGCCGATCTGCTCAACCGATTGGGCCGACACGTCAATATCTGCAGCGACCAGCGGAGCCAGATCCTCCTCGACGCCGTAGAGCCAGGCCAGGACCGGGCCGACATCGCCTGCTTCGCGGAGCATCAACGCCTCTGCGGGAGTCGCGACCCCAAGCCACTCGGCGCCGGCGATCCTGGCCTCTCGGGCGCACTCCAGCAACCCGTGCCCATAGCCGTCGGCCTTCACCACAACCATTGCCGGGACACCCGCGCACGCCCGAAGAGTAGCCACATTGTCACGGAACGCTGCCAGATCGATCTCGGCGCACGCAGTAACCGGGTCGATGCCAGCGACCGCGGCAGGCAACCGCAGCTGGTTGGTCATCGAGTCCTCGCACGCTGCTCGAGGCGTCCCAACGTCTGGCCGATGGCGCGAGCCAACTCTTGTGGAGCCAGCACGCCGGGATGGGCAGCAGCAGCGACCGCCTGAACGGAGGCCCCGAGCTGACCGGCTCGCTGTGCATCCAAGCCTGCCGCCAGCAGTGCCGCGCACACACCGCCGAGAACATCGCCCGAACCCGCCTGCGCCGTCCAGGCCGGGCCAGGCACGGCGACAAGCACGGGCCCTCTATTGGGCTCCGCAACCAGCTGGCTCGCACCTTTCAGCAGCACTGTGGCACCAGTCTGCTCGGCGCCGGCCGTGACTGCTCGCACCGGATCCTCCTCGACCCAGCTGCGCTCCCGATCGAGCAGGCGGGCCAGCTCGCCTGCGTGTGGCGTCAGCAGCCAGCTGGCCGGAGCAGGCTTCGGCAGATAGCCGAGCCCATCGGCGTCCACAACCGCCGGCAGTCCCTGCTCCGCTACGCGCTGGAGCACTTCGGCTCCATCGGTCCGCTCCCCCCAGCCGGAGCCAAACAGATGGGCCTGGACCCGCCCCGGCGAGAACACCACATTCGGCAGCTGGGCCGAGATGGTGGCGGCTGGCCGTTCGGCGCCGAGGTAGCGGACGTAGCCCGCGCCACCGTAAACCGCGCCGTACACCGACATCACCGCCGCGCCCGGGTACTGATCGGAACCGGTGTCCACCCCGACCACCCCGCGAGCGTACTTGTCGCTGCGTTCGGTCGGGTATGGCCACGCGCGTGCCAGGTCGTCCTCGTCCGACCCAATCAGATCGGCTGTTTCGTCATGATCAGCGCCGAGTCCGATGTCGACCACAGCGATGGCCCCGCATCGACTCAGCGCCGGCTGCAGCAGGTGACATGGTTTCAGCTCGCCGAAGGTGACTGTCCGCGTCGCTCGCACCGCCGCTCCCGGGACGGCGCCAGTGTCGGCGGCGACTCCGGAGGGAAGGTCAACGGCGATGGTCGGGATGCCCTGGGCCTCCGTGGCTTGCACCAGGCGGGTGACAGCGTCGGGCAGCCCGGGCCGCCCGCCGATGCCGAGGATGCCGTCGATGACAAGGTCGTACGCCATCGGACTGGTCACATGATCATCGAGGTCGATCAATCGGCCACCTGCCGCGAGCAACGCGGCTAGTCCGGCCGGGTGTGGTGAGCCCAGACAGCGGATCGCCGTGACCCGGGTCCCCCGCCGGGCCAGCCGTACGCCGGCAAACAAAGCGTCGCCGCCGTTGTTACCCGCACCCACCATGATCATCACGTGGCGGCCATATCGGCCACCGCTGCTCGACAGCAGCAGGCTGGAGGCACTGGAAGCAACGGCCGCCGCGGCCCGCTGCATCAGGGCATCCACGCCCTCAACAGCAATGGCCCGCTCTTCGATTCGCCGGATCTTGTCGACCCCGTACGCGCGCCTGATCACGCTTCGCAGATTACGACGGCCGAGGCGATTCCGGCGTCATGGGACATGCTGAGGTGAATGGTTCCGATGCCCAATTCGGCAGCGCGGGCAGCGACCGTGCCTCTGATCTTGAAGGAGGGCTTGCCCTGAGCGTCGGTGAGCACCTCAGCGTCTAGCCAGGACAACCCATCTGGCGCACCTAAGGCTTTCGCCAATGCTTCCTTCGCGGCGAATCGGGCGGCTTTCGACGCCATCGGACGCTCAGCTTCCGTGGTAGTGAAAATCCGTCGAACCAGTCCAGGCCGGCGCTCGATCGATTCGGCGAACCGATCGACGTCACAGACGTCGATACCGACTCCAACGATCATGAACCGGCGCTACGCGGGCTTAGCCTGTCGAAGCCCGGAGTGCGCCCTTCGACAAGCTCAGGGCACAGGCCGCGGCAGGTGATCATCTGCTATTACTCGACAGTGACGGACTTGGCCAAGTTGCGCGGTTGGTCGACGTCATGGCCTTTCTTGGTGGCAAGTTCACAGGCGAACACCTGCAGTGGCACAGTCGCCACCAGAGGCTGCAGCAGCGTCGACACCTTCGGCAACGTGATCATGACATCGGCGTACGGGCTCACCTCGTGGTCGTCCTCCTCTGCCAGGACAATGGTCTTCGCGCCCCGAGCACGTATCTCCTGGAGGTTGGAGAGCACTTTGTCGTGGAGCTGGTCGCGGCCACGCGGCGGGACCACGACGAACACTGGCAGCTGGTTTTCGATCAGTGCTATCGGACCGTGCTTCAGCTCACCTGCAGCAAAGCCTTCGGCATGGATGTAAGCCAACTCCTTGAGCTTCAGAGCGCCCTCGAGGGCCACGGGATAGCCAACGTGCCGGCCGATGAAGAGCACCGACCGCTTGTCGGCGAACTCGGCCGCGAGCTTCATCACTGGCTCGATCTCGTCAAGCACCTGGGAAATGGCATCAGGTATGGCGGAGAGTTCCCGTAAGGTCTCACTGATCTCGTCGCCGTACTTTGTTTCCCGGACCTGCGCCAGATAGAGGCCGAGAAGGTAACAGGCGACCAACTGAGTCAGAAATCCCTTTGTGGATGCCACGCCGATCTCCGGCCCCGCGTGGGTGTAGATCACCGCATCGGACTCGCGTGGGATGGTTGAGCCGTTGGTGTTGCAGATCGCGAGGACCCGAGACTGCTGTTCGCGTGCATGCCGGATGGCCATCAGCGTGTCGGCGGTCTCTCCGGATTGGCTGATCGCCACGACGAGGGTCGTCGGCCCGACGATCGGGTCGCGATAGCGGAACTCACTCGCCAGCTCGACCTCGCATGGAATTCGGGTCCAGTGCTCGATCGCATACTTGGCCACGAGTCCGGCATAGAAGGCGGTACCGCAGGCGACCACGATGATCTTGTCGACGCGACGCAGCTCGGCCTCAGGGATCCGGATCTCGTCCAAAGTGAGCCGGGATTCGGCATCATGGCGGCCCAGCAGCGTGTCGGCTACCGCGCGAGGTTGCTCGTAGATCTCCTTGCGCATGAACCAGTCGTAGCCGCCCTTCTCTGCCGCCGACAGGTCCCAGTCCACGTGATAAGGCCTTACGACGGCGGGTTCGCCGTCGAACGTGATCACCTTGACGCTGTCCGAGGTGATGCTGACCAACTGATCCTGGCCAAGCTCGAGCGCGTCGCGGGTGTGCTCGATAAACGCTGCGACATCGGATGCGACGAAGTTCTCGCCTTGTCCTACGCCGACGACCAGTGGGGAGTTGCGTCGCGCCGCAACTACGGTGTCCGGGGCCTGGCTATCCACCGCTACCAGGGTGAACGCGCCGCATAGCCGGCCACAGACGATCCTCATGGCCTCGGCGAGGGGCAGTCCCGCCGAGACCTGCTGGCCGATCAGGTGAGCAACGATCTCAGTGTCAGTCTCGGACTCGCAGGTGATGCCGGCCATAGCCAGCTCATCCCGCAGCGTCACGTAGTTTTCGATGATGCCGTTGTGCACCAGCGCGATCCGGCCGTCAGAGGAGGTATGGGGGTGTGCGTTGACGTCGTTTGGGGCGCCGTGGGTGGCCCACCGTGTGTGCCCGATACCGAGGCCGCTAGGGGGCAGATGGTCCTCTCCCAGCAGCTTCTCCAGATTGCCGAGCTTGCCCGCCTTCTTGGCGACATGCAGCGTCTCCCCGGCCACGACTGCAACGCCGGCTGAGTCATAACCGCGGTACTCCAGACGTCGCAGCCCTTCGACCACAACGTCCAGCGCGACCTTCTCACCGACGTACCCGACAATTCCACACATAGGCGGAACTGTACCTTTCCAGGACTACTTGGTTGGCGACTCAGCGATCCTTGACCACCTCGTCAGGCATTTCCAGATCCGACACTAGATTCTGCCTATGCCGAACGAGCTCCTCGGTCCGTATGTGGAACGGGATCGAGCGGACTGGGCGGAGCTTGCCGAGCACATGCCAAGTCCGCTCGACGAAGCGACCCTGGAAAAGGTGCGCGGGCTGGGCGATCCCACCAGCATGCTGGACGTTCGGGAGGTCTACCTCCCCCTGACCCGACTGCTGAGTCGTTACTTCCTCCACACCAGCGAGCTGCACGATTCGACGAACGAATTCCTCCAGCTGTCAGTGAAACGTACGCCATTCGTCATTGGAATCGCCGGGTCGGTTGCGGTCGGAAAATCGACCACGGCACGCCTCCTCCGGGAGCTGCTGGCCGTCTGGCCGGAACATCCCCGGGTCAGTCTGGTGACCACGGACGGCTTCCTGTTGCCCAACGCCGAACTGGAGCGGCGAGGGCTGCTGCAGCGCAAAGGCTTTCCGGAGTCCTACGACCGGCGCGCGCTGCTGCGCTTCGTGATCGATGTCAAGTCGGGTCAGGAGGAGGTTTTCGCACCGGTCTACAGCCATTTGGTCTACGACATCGTGCCGGATGCCAAGGTAAGGGTGCAGCGGCCGGACATCTTGATCTTGGAGGGTCTGAACGTCTTGCAGCCGGCGCGCCAGCGACCGGATGGCACCACGGGGCTTGCCGTCAGTGACTTCTTCGACTTCTCCGTCTACGTCGACGCGGACGCCAATGATGTACGCGACTGGTACGTGAGTCGCTTTCTCTCACTGCGCGACACCGCATTCCGCGACCCGCGTTCCTATTTCACCCGCTATGCAGAGCTGACGACGAGCCAGGCAATTCGGCAGGCGGGCTACCTCTGGGACACGATCAACGGACCGAACCTGGAGGCAAACATCCTGCCCACCCGAGGCCGAGCGACCGCAATCCTCCGCAAGGACCGTGATCACTCAGTCCAATGGGTACGGATTCGCAAGGTCTGAAGCTCACAACGATCGGACACGATGGGAGTGCCGCACCGCGCTCTGGTACTTCCGCGGGTAGCGTCGGGCACATGAGCACCGAGTGGGTCGTCCCGTCAGAAAAGGTCAGGATCGGAGCAGGAACAGCTCTCAAGTTCGGTTTCTTTGCAGCCTTCGGAGTGTTGCTGTTCTACCTCGTGCTATCCATCATCCTGGGTGTCGTGGCCTTCATTCTCGCCGTATCCGGCGCCGTCGATATCAACACTCTGCTGCCAGGCCGGTTTTTTGTGTGAGCTGCTCGCGCAAGGTCTGATTGCTCGCTCCGCTCGCGAGGATCGCGCTTGGTAAGCCGCTGCCTTCCTCGCGCACTCGCAGACGAAATGCGTGTCTGCTCGTTCGTTCGTCCAGGACAGCGGCGCGCGCGATCCTGGGCGCGTCGAGTCCGCCTACTTCGTCGTCGCTTACAGAGGAAAGAACGCCTCCACTCGCTTCTCCTCAGCACGGCGGCGCGCGATTTCCCGACGCTCGCAGCTCTGATTTGAGCTGCTCGCGCAATCGCGCGTGGAGTCCGCCTACTTCGTCGTCGCTTACAGAGGAAAGAACGCCTCCACTCGCTTCTCCTCAGCACGGCGGCGCGCGATTTCCCGACGCTCGCAGCTCTGATTTGAGCTGCTCGCGCAATCGCGCGTGGAGTCCGCTTACTTCGTCGTCGCTTACAGAGGAAAGAACGCCTCCACTCGCTTCTCCTCAGCACGGCGGCGCGCGATTTCCCGACGCTCGCAGCTTGGAGGGCTGACGCTCGCGCTCAGAGGGCTAACGAGGTCTTCACCACGTCCGCGAGGCGATGCGCGACTCCGTTGGCCGCCTCGTAGCTCTCGGCCTCGACCATGACGCGCACCAGCGACTCTGTGCCGGAAGGTCGCAACAGAACCCGGCCGGAATCCCCGAGCTCGGTTTCGGCTTCCATCACCGCAGCGGAGAGCTGGGGATCAGTTGCCGCCCGGCTCTTGTCAACATCGGGCACGTTGATCAGCACTTGGGGTAACCGCGTCATCACCGAAGCCAACTGGGCCAGCGACTGCCCGGAAGAGGCCATCCGGCTCATCAGATGCAGGGCGGTGAGTATGCCGTCGCCGGTCGTGGCATGCTCCAACATCACGACGTGGCCGGACTGCTCCCCACCCAAAATGAAGCCGCCAGCCTTCATCGCCTCGAGGACGTAGCGGTCCCCAACTTTGGCCTGCTGGACTGTTATTCCAGCGTGCCGCATGGCGTTGATCAGCCCCAGGTTGCTCATCACGGTGGCGACCACCGTGTCGTTCTTCAGTCGGCCCTCGTCACGGAGCGCAAGAGCCAAAATCGCCAGGATCTGATCGCCATCCACGATCCTGCCGAACTGGTCGACCGCGAGGCAGCGATCGGCATCCCCATCGAGTGCGATGCCAATGTCCGCCCGCTGTTCGAGCACTGCGGATCGCAGCGAGTCCATGTGGGTGGAGCCGCAGTTTTCGTTGATGTTGATGCCATCGGGCTCCGCATGGATCCGGTGCACCTCAGCCCCTTGGACCTCGAAGGCGGCGGGCGCTGCCTGAAACGCAGCCCCGTTCGCGCAGTCGACGACGACCTTGATGCCCTCCAAACTGACCGGCTTTCCCAGGCTGTTGACCAGATGCGCCACGTACGTCTCGACAAGCGACTCCTGGACAATCACCCGGCCGACGTCTGCGCCGGTTGGCCGGGGCCACTGCTCAACCAACCGCGACTCGATCGCATCCTCGAGCGCGTCGTCGAGCTTGTTTCCGCCGCGCGCAAAGAACTTGATGCCGTTGTCGGGCATCGGGTTGTGGCTGGCCGAAAGCATGACACCGAGGTCGGCGTCGCACTCTTCGGTGAGAAACGCGACCCCGGGGGTCGGCAACATGCCGAGCCGTATCACATTCACCCCGGCGCTAGCCAAACCCGCAACAACGGCGGCCTCCAAGAACTCACCCGAAGCGCGAGGATCACGGCCGACCACTGCAACGGGTGGGTGTCCGTGGAACTCGCCGGTCTCCCCGAGCACCCGGGCGGCTGCGACGGAAAGGCTCAGTGCCAGCTCCGCGGTGAGTGCCTCGTTGGCCTTGCCGCGTACGCCGTCGGTTCCGAAGAGTTGGCCCACTGATCTTGTCCCCCCGCGACTACCTCTTGCTGTACTGGGGAGCCTTCCGCGCCTTCTTCAGCCCCGCCTTCTTGCGTTCCTTGATTCGTGCGTCGCGCGTCAGCAGGCCGGCCTTCTTGAGCGCGGGACGGCTCGCTTCTGCATCAACGGCATTCAACGCGCGCGCCACGCCGAGCCGCAAAGCCCCGGCCTGACCGGTCACGCCGCCGCCGTGGATCCGGGCGATGACGTCGTAGGAGCCGGTCACCGCAGCCGCGGCGAAGGGCTCGGAAACCAGCTGCTGGTGCAATTTGTTGGGGAAGTAGTCGTCCAGGTTTCGGCCGTTGATCGTCCACTGGCCGCTCCCCGGAAGAATGCGGACCCGAGCCACCGCTTCCTTACGGCGTCCGGTCGCAGCGCCGGCCGCCACAACGGCCGGGCGTCCGGCTGGGCCGTGCGAAACCTGCGGTGTCGCCTCGGAACGGAAGGCAATCTCGCGGTCGTCCTCGACGAATGGGGTGATCTCGTCCACGTCGACCGCTTCGGCGGCGGTGTCAGTCACTGCAAATGGTTCCTTGCTCTGGAGGTTCGTGCGTGGTGTCGATGCGAGGCTACTGGGTGATCTGGGTGAGCGCGTACGGCTTCGGCTGCTGCGCGCTATGTGGGTGCTCCGGACCGGCGTACACCTTGAGCTTTCTGATCAGCCTGCGGCTGAGCTTGTTCTTAGGGAGCATGCCCCAGACCGCAAGCTCGACGGCTTTACGCGGATCGCGGTCAAGCAGCTCGCCGTACGGGACGGACTTGAGACCGCCGGGCCGGCCGGTGTGCCGGCGGGCGAGCTTGTCGGTGCGCTTGTTTCCGGTGAGAGCAATCTTGGACGCGTTCACGACGATCACGAAGTCTCCGCCGTCCATATGAGGTGCATATGTCGGCTTGTGCTTGCCACGCAGCAGCGTCGCTGCCGTCACCGCAAGCCTGCCTAGCACAACATCATTGGCATCGATGACATGCCATGACCTGGTGATATCACCAGGTTTCGGGCTGTAGGTGGACATGACCGGCTTTCGTTGTGACGCGAGCGAGCTCTCTTTGTATGAATGAACCTTGTCGCGTCCAATACCCAATCCGGGCGCGGTTGTCCCACGCGTTGCACGCAACAGCCGACTAGATTACCTCCGCTGGATGCCACGGGTCAAAGTGGCATGTACCCGCAGGCCGCCCAACCTAGCTCCGGTGGAGGATGGCCAGATCGACATCCATCTACGGAGGGACGTGACATGTTGCGCGGCTTCACAACGGTCAACTACTGGGCTGATGACGTCGAGGCAGCTCGGGACTGGTACGCGAGGGTCCTTGAGATCGAGCCTTACTTCCAGCGACCCGAGGATGGGCCCCCCGCTTATGTCGAGTTCCGAGTTGGGCCTGACGAGGACGAGCTTGGTCTGATCGATCGGCGGTATGGCCCACCGAGTGCCTCGCGTGATACGGGCGGCGCAGTCATGCATTGGCACGTCGACGACGTGTCGGCGACGGTTTCTCGGCTGCTCGAACTTGGGGCTACTGAGTATCAGCCCGTCACGGAACGAGAAGCTGGGTTTGTCACAGCCTCGGTCGTCGATCCGTTCGGCAACATTCTGGGGCTCATGTACAGCCCGCATTTCCTGGAGATGCATGCGCCTCGGTGATGCGTCCTCGGCTGCTTAGCGTCCGACATCTTGCGCA
Organism: uncultured Actinomycetota bacterium; assembly: GCA_963836855.1. Lineage (GTDB taxonomy): Bacteria > Actinomycetota > Actinomycetes > Propionibacteriales > Propionibacteriaceae > Microlunatus. The sequence continues at coordinate 251,986 of CAWILN010000045.1, forward strand.
CGCTGCGCAGCTTCCGCGGCAGCCTGCTCGAGTCGTGGGCGGTAAGTCGCCCACTCTTGTGCGGTCTGATCGGGGACGTTCCCATCGTTGTCGCCGGCCGCGCCGTCGATGAGTTCGCGGATGATGTCGGCATGCCCTGCGTGCCGAGCGATTTCTACCGTGAAATGCACCATGATCTGCTGCAGCGTGACCTGCTGGCGTTCAGGAGGCGACCACGGAACTCGGCCCGTCGAGTCGAGTTCGAGTGCCTCGATGGTGGCGTCTGCATGTTCGGCTGCACGCTGATACAGCGCAACGATGTCTTGTCGCGACTCCTCGGCTCCGGCCCACATGTCAGCGTTGATCTCAGCACCTCGGTCAAGCCAGGGCAGCGGCTCGTTTGACGTACGATCGAACACTTCCCCGAAGTAACGCGGGATTGTCCAAGTGGGGCTGATCCCTCCCGACCGAGCCGTCGCCAGTGGCCCAAATCATATTGCCCTCGACTATTCAGTCATGTAGACCCCGCGTAGGTTGTGCGCATGACGGATACGCCCACGGTTGATCCCCCCAAGGATTCCCTGAGCATTCGCGACAACCGGACGGGCCGGGAGTACGAGATCGCGATCACAGACGGGACGATCCGTGCTACCGATCTCAGACAGCTTGCAGTCGAAGGCGACCCAGGGCTGGCCACATACGATCCCGGGTTTGTCAACACGGCCTCCTGCCGTAGCGCTATCACCTACATCGATGGTGAACGGGGGATCCTCGAGTACCGCGGCTATCCGATCGAGCAACTGGCCGAGCACTCCACCTTTCTGGAGGTCGCGTATCTGCTGCTTCACGGCGAGCTGCCCACGCAGGCTCAGCTCGACGAATGGGTGCACAACATCACCTATCACACCTTCGTCCACGAGAACCTGAAGCAATTCATCGAAGGCTTCCGTTACGACGCGCACCCCATGGGAATGTTGATGGCCACCGTCAGCGCGCTCTCGACGTTCTATCCGGCAGCGAGCAAGATCAGTGATCCGGAGAACCGACTGCTGCAGATCACCCGCCTGATCGCCAAGATGCCGACCCTTGGGGCGTTCGCCTTCCGCCATCAACTGGGCAAGCCGTACGTGTACCCCGATAACCGGCTGTCCTATACGGCCAACTTCTTGGCCATGCTGTTCAAGATGAGCGAACCGACCTATGTCGCGGACGAGCGCTTGGTGCATGCCCTGGAAGTGCTGTTCATACTCCACGCCGATCATGAGCAGAACTGCTCAACCAATGCGGTACGCTCGGTCGGCTCGTCGCAGGTTGATCCTTACTCGGCCGTCGCCGCCGGCGTTGCGGCGCTCTATGGCCCCCTCCACGGTGGCGCCAATGAGGCTGTGCTTGCCATGTTGAAGAGGATCAGCACGACCGACAACATCCCTGACTTCATCGGCGGTGTGAAGGAGGGCAAAGAGAAGCTGATGGGCTTCGGGCACCGGGTCTACAAGAACTACGACCCCCGAGCCAAGATCATCAAGAAGGCCTGTGACGATGTCTTCGAAGTGACCGGAGTCAACCCGCTGCTCAAGATCGCTCAGGAACTGGAGAAGATCGCGTTGGAGGACGAGTACTTCGTCAAGCGCAAGCTGTACCCCAACGTCGACTTCTATTCCGGACTGATCTATGAGGCGTTGCAGTTCCCGGCGGAGATGTTCACCGTCCTGTTCGCGATCGGCCGTACGCCGGGATGGCTCGCCCAATGGGCGGAGCTTGTGCAGGACAAGGAACAGAAGATCGCACGACCCAAACAGATCTACACCGGCATCCGAACCAGGGACTTCGTCCCGATCAGCGAACGGTGATTGTCTGCGAGCGTCGGTAGGCGCCCGCTGGTGGTCGGAGGAGCGATAAGCGAAGCATGCTTTTCGTTTCGCGGAGAGTGACGACGACACCAGCTTCCCGGGGCGCCGCGCGAGCAGACGCAACGGGGTCTGCGAGCGTCGGTAGGCGCCCGCTGGTGGTCGGAGGAGCGATAAGCGAAGCATGCTTTTCGTTTCGCGGAGAGTGACGACGACACCAGCTTCCCGGGGCGCCGCGCGAGCAGACGCAACGGGGTCTGCGAGCGTCGGTAGGCGCCCGCTGGTGGTCGGAGGAGCGATAAGCGAAGCATGCTTTTCGTTTCGCGGAGAGTGACGACGACACCAGCTTCCGGGGCGCCGCGCGAGCAGACGCAACGGGGTCTGCGAGCGTCGGTAGGCGCCCGCTGGTGGTCGGAGGAGCGATAAGCGAAGCATGCTTTTCGTTTCGCGGAGAGTGACGACGACACCAGCTTCCCGGGGCGCCGCGCGAGCAGACGCAACGGGGTCTGCGAGCGTCGGTAGGCGCCCGCTGGTGGTCGGAGGAGCGATAAGCGAAGCATGCTTTTTGTTTCGCGGAGAGTGACGACGACACCAGCTTCCCCGGGGCGCAGCGCGAGCAGAACCCAACTACGCCAGGCGCCAGCTACGTACGTGCTCCCAGCGCATGTCGCGCCACCAACTGCCGGTCCACGAGCTGTGGGCGAAGCGATAGAGCATCACCGTGTTGGCAGTGAACGACGACGGTGGCATGACCCCTAACCCAGTTACGTAGTCCTCCACTTCCTCGCGCAGGTCGGCACGTATCCGCAGCTCATGGGAAACCAGGGAGATGTGAGCTATCCAGCGATCCGGCTCGTACAGGGACGGAGGCAGTGTGCCACTGGGACCAAGCAACGGTCGGACGACTGAATCCACCGCGCCAGCCAGGGCCAGCAGGTGCCTGTTCGGTGCGCCATCTAGCGTCGAGACGTCATAGGCGATCGCGTAATCAGCGAGCCGCCGCATTCCAAGATTGTGCACACGGATCGCGGGTACCCGGCGCAGCACGAAGCCGATCAGCTGTATCAACTCCGCTAATGGAACAACAACGGGAAGGCTGCCAGCCAACGTGATGTGCGGCGGAAATGCGCCCGCCGAGACCAACCCGTACTGGGCTCGCAGCTGGCTGGTGATGTGTGTCACGGCCGCGCACGTCTTGGGGTCCGGCCTAAGAAAGACCCCAAAGCGAAACTGGTTGTCCACCAGTGTTCGTCCTTCCCTAATTCCGCAGGCGCGGTCGACCAGCCGCTTACGCGCCTGGGCCCCACCGTAACCAAGCCAGGGACGAGGCAGCAACGGACCCGCCGGTGCTCAAGGGTGGCTGATCAAAGAAACGCCTTGCGTGATAGTGAGGAGGCAAGTCATTTGCCGATCAACCCATCACCAGGAAGTGATCATGGACTGGACGCTGGAGGTCGTTGTGATGCCGGTGAGCGACATTGACCGCTCCATAGCCTTCTATCGCGATCAGGTCGGCTTCGCCCTCGACCATGACACGATCACTCCGCAGATGCACGTGACGCAGCTGACGCCGGTGGGATCTGGATGCTCCATCGTGTTCGGCGATGGGCCTGGCATGCAGGCGATGAAGCCTGGCTCTATGAGAGGTCTGCAGCTGGTGGTCGCCGACGCGGCTGCTGCCCGCGAAGAGCTGCTCAGCAGAGGCGTCGAGGCGAGCGAGATCACCGCGTTCGACGAACGCGATGGCGGCACCTTCTTCGGATTCGCTGACCCCGACGGCAATACCTGGGCCGTGCAACAGATCAAGGCGCGTGCCGAGAAACCGCTCATCCCGCCTGAGTGGCGAGGGCGGTTTGGCGGCTAGCCAGTCAGCACGAGGCCGCCCAGCATCACACAGGTGATCATTCGGAGTGGTACCGCGTTCAGGGTGATCATCGCGTCTGGCCTTGGGTTAGCGTGGATCGGTGAGCATCGAGGTCGTGCCGGCCACGGCGGCACTGTTCGACGATCTTGCGGTGATGCTCGGACCCAAGAATCCTGATTCCTCGGTGTGCTGGTGTCTGAGCCATCGGGTCGATTCCAAGACCAACCGCGAGCTCATCGGCCGTGCTCGGGGGGAGTACGTCAAGAAGCTGACCACCCGCCCGGTCGCGCCGGGTGTCCTTGCATACGACGATGGCAAGGTGGTCGGCTGGGCCGCCGCAGCGCCCCGGTCCGAACTGCCCTTCGCGCGGTCCACCAAAATTCCCCATGTCGACGACCTACCGGTCTGGTCGGTGTGGTGTATACGGGTTCGCCCCGGCCAGCGCGGCAAGGGCATCGCGCACCACCTGCTCGCCGGTGCTGTGGCGTACGCGCAGTCACAGGATGCGCCAGCAATCGAGGGCTATCCCGTCGACAATGGCGGTAAGAAGGTTGACCTCACCATGGCCTACGTGGGCACACGCAAGCTCTTCGAGGATGCCGGCTTCACCAAGGCCGCAGATACCCGCTCGGTCTCCGGCGGGTTCCCGCGCATCGTGATGCGGTTGGAGCTCGGCTGACCAACTTCACCGCCCATGCTCGTTCTCCGGTGGTGCAACCACCACTCGATGATCAGCAGGTTGATCACCCAACTCATCCAGCTGGTGACCCCGACCGCCTGGCCCACGTCAGCTGGATCCACCTCTGCACCCGTATAGATTTCCGGCACCATGACTGCAAAGGCGATCAACATCCAGACTCTAAAGGCAACGATGGAGAAGGCCAGGGCGAAGCTACGCAGCATCCATTGCCGATGATCGGCGAAACGGCGCTGTCGTATCGCTCGAAAGCCAGCCAGAGTGGTACCGAACCACAGCAACGCCAGCATCGTGTTAGCCACCCGCTGATTGGCGCCGTACAGGCCCATCGGAGAGATGATCATGACGCAGACCGATGCACTCAGCGCCGCGGTGACATAGACACGGCCGCTCAAGCGATGAGCGGCCGGGTGTGACCGGCGAAGCCACGGCCACACCTGAAGGCACGCTGCGAGCAGCGCTATCGAACCGAGGAAAATGTGGGTGACCAGCAGTGGATAGTAGCTGGCATGGGGTGGCATCGGCCGGATCCGAGCACGCGCCGGGTCAAGGGTGAGATACGGCGGCAGAGCGTAAGCGATGAAGATCAGTGTCAGCAGTGCCAGCGGCACCACCCAGGGCCGGCGGAGGAGTGGCGTCCGCGTCGCAACGCGATGATCATCGGCTAGTGAGGTGCTACGGCTCAGCTCGTCAGTCGACATGCCATCCAGCATGGTGATCACGGCCTCCATGCGCACTGATGCCTGCCATAGATCTCCAGTTCGGGATAACCCCAGCTATTGCCGTCGCGCTCAGCGCAACCGCTCTACTCGGGCCTCATCCCAGACCGGCTCGGCCGACTCATAGACACTGCCGTCGCCGCCGAAGATCAGGAACCTGTCGAAGCTGCGCGCGAGCCACCGGTCGTGGGTTGCCGCGATCACTGTGCCTTCGAAGGCATCGAGGCCCTGCTCCAGTGCTTCCGCGGACTCCAAGTCGAGATTGTCGGTCGGCTCGTCGAGGAGCAGCAGCGTCGCGCCGCTCAGCTCCAGCAACAGGATCTGCAGTCGCGCCTGTTGACCTCCCGACAAGGACTCGAATTTCTGCTCGGCGGACCTGGCCAGCTCATAGCGATCCAGCTTGCGGGACGCCTCCTCCCGCCCCATGCCGGCCCGATGATCATCACCGCGATGCAAGATCTCGAGCAGAGTGCGACTCAGCAGCTCAGGATGATAGTGGGTCTGAGCGAACCAGCCGGGTCGTACCCGGGCACCAAGCTTTGCCTTGCCGGTATGGGGGACCGAGGCGATGTCAAGATCGCTGACCGGCTGGTGTTCGCGATCAGGATCGGAGCCGCCGCGGGCCAGCAGGCGGAGGAAATGCGACTTGCCGGAACCGTTGGACCCGAGCACTGCAACCCGGTCACCGAACCAGATCTCGGCGTCGAACGGCTTCATCAGACCGATCAGCTCGAGGTTCTCGATCATGACCGCGCGCCTGCCCGTACGCCCTCCGCTGAGCCGCACGGAGACCCTCTGCTCCAACGGCACCGCCTGAGGCGGCCCAGCCTCCTCGAACTTGGCCAGCCGGGTCTGGGCCGCCTGGTACCGCGAGGCCATGCCGGAGTTGTACGCGGCTTTCGCCTTGTACATCAGCATCAGCTCGCGAAGCTTCCGGTGTTGCTCGTCCCAGCGCCGCCGCAGCTCCTCGAAGCGGGCGAGCCGCTCCTGGCGGGCCTTGGCGAGCGTCGCGAAGCCGGACCCGTGGATCCATACCGTGTTGCCGGCAGCGCCGAGCTCCAGAACCGCGGTCGTCTTCGCAGTCTGAGCAAGGAGTTCGCGGTCATGGCTGACCAGCAGCACCGATTTCTGGGTGCTCTGGAGCTGGGCCTCCAGCCAGCGCTTGGCCGGTACGTCCAAGAAGTTGTCTGGTTCGTCCAGCAGCAAGACCTCGTCGGGACCCCGAAGCAACGCCTCTAGTGCCAGACGCTTCTGCTCACCGCCGGACAGCGTGCCGACCTCGCGCCACTTGGCACGGTCATAGCTCACACCGAGGGCCTCGGTACAGCAGGCGTCGAAGATCACCTCGGCGTCGTACCCACCTGCGTCGGCGTAGTCAGCCAGCGCCTGCGCATAATGCAGCTGGGTCGGCTCGCGGTCGTCGTCCATCACCTGCAGCTCCAGCCGGTCCAGCTCAGCAACCGCCCCGCGCAATGCAGGTGGCGAGAGTGAGAACAACAGATCGCGTACAGTCGTCGATCCGGAGGACCGGTCAGGATGATCGGTGTCGTTGATGCTGCCAATGAACTGACGCATCACTCCCAGGCCGCCGCTGCGGGACACCGATCCGCTGGTTGGCATCAGATCGCCGGCGATGATCCTGAGCAGCGTGGTCTTGCCTGAGCCGTTGGGTCCGACCAGGGCGACTATGGAACCCTCACCAACGCGAAAAGACACCTCGTCAAGCAGCACGCGACCGTCGGGCAGGTGATACCCAACCCCAGCAAGATCGACGTGTCCCATGTTCGGCCATGCTAGGCGCGGCCGCCTCGAGAGGCGATTTCATTTCCCTGCGTGCGCGCGGCCCTAAGCCTGCCGATGGCTCAGGCGGCGAGCAGCATAGCCAGCGCGGCGGTATCGGCGTTGACCTGGGGATCGATGCCGACCTTGCTGATCAGCTGCGTCACGGTGCCCTCCACATCGGCTTCCACCCAGGCGGCGCGATGGTCGAGGCCGAGATACGGCAGGCCGGGCAGGAAGACGCAGCCTGACGCCACCTTGTACTCTGGAATGCTCGACAGCGTGCTCGACGGCGGGTGCAGCACGATCAGTCCTGGCGGCTGCTGCTCAGCAAAATGCCCCGGACGAAGGGGATGATCACCCAGCAGTTGCCCCTCGGCGACCACCAGGCCGACCGCGCCAGGATGCGGCTGCTCCGGCAGCTCTTCGCGCACCCGGAACACAGTGCTGGTCGGCAGCAACCCAGGAACGGCAGCCATTTGCACGGCGAGCACCAAGAATCTGGCCCACTCGACGGTGTCGTTGGGCCAGCGCCCTAAGAGCATGAAGCCATACAGCGATCCATCGGCTTGCAGCGGTGCAACCTCGATCGACGATGGCCGAAAGCCATCCATGATGACCTCCCAACTCGCTGCCTACGTGCAGCACCGTGGTGGTACGTCGTGATCACCAGCCGAACTTGGCTCAATGGTCCCCACGCAGCAGTTAGCAGACAAGGGGGTGAGAGTGCTAACACAGCTGAAGACCAGCGATAGAGGTCCCGATCGGTATCAGTTCGTGATCGTCGTGTTAGGACCCAACGGGAGCCGCAACTCCCCGCGCGTATGCCACGGAGCCTCCACCGCAGCAAAAGCGACGGTACCGCCCGCTCGAATGACCAGCTCACGGACGATCGCCAGTCCGAGACCTGCACCCCCTGAGTTACGACCCCGAGCGTCATCGAGCCTCGTGAAGCGCTCGAATACACGCTCCCGATCCTCCGGTGCGATACCTGGGCCGTCGTCGCTGACGCTGATAACCGCCCAACTCTGCTCAACTCGGGCGGCTATTTCCACCTGCGTACGCGCGTGACGCACCGCGTTGTCAACCAGGTTCCCTACCGCACGCTGCAACTCGTAGGCATCGACCATGATCATCACCGGCCTGTTCGCGACGAGTGCCACTGGGACTCGAGCACCTGAGTACGAGCCGGTCAGGTCGGCAAGAAATTCACATGCATCGACACGGGTCAACCGCGCCGGTGGCTTGGTGTCGGCGTCGGCACGTGCCAGAAGCAACAGATCCTCGACGAGCCCGGTCAGCCGTTTCACGTCCGGCATGAGGTCACTGGGTAAGGTGCCGCCATCGCCAAGTCGGCCAGCGACCTCCAGTTGGGCCTGGATGCTGGCCAGTGGGCTTCGCAACTCATGAGCCGCATCCGCCACGAACGAGCGCTGCCGTTCTTGGGCGTCGGCCAGCCGATCGAGCATCTCGTTGAGGGTGACAGCGAGGGCGCGGATCTCGTCTGCCGCCGGCGGCACCGGGAGCCGTTCGCCCCTGGCCGGTCCGCTGAGCCTGCCCGTTCGGCTGATCTGCTCGGCCCCGGCGCGCAGCTGCTCCACCGGACGCAGTGTCCAGCCGATCACTCGCCACGCGACGGCGGCCAGAGCCCCTAACAGCAGCGGAAACGTGATGAGCAGTGCGTTACGGAGTGCCGTGCGGGTAGCGAGTACATCGCCATAGGGCAGACCGACGATGACGCTGACCGGTGCGTCAGCGGTGACAGCCGGGATGGCTCGAACCCGCAGCGGCCCGGAGACGCCGACACCAACCCCGTCCACCATGACTGCCTCTCCCGCGAGAACCGTTGCCAGCTGTTTCGGCAGAAGCAGAGGGGTCAGTCGGTCGGCGGTCACCGAACCGCCGATCACCCGTTGCTGGTCATCCACCACCTGGACCACTTGGGCGCCGGACACGGGAACGGGACTGGGCAGCCGATTCTCGTTGACCATTGCGGCAACCTCTCGAGCACTGGCCAGGGCCTCGTTGTCCAGGGTGCGATCGACCGTGTAGGTCAGTGCACCGAAGAATGCCAGACCGCCCATGATCAAAGCGATGCCGACGCCGACGAGCCCGATGATCATCAGGCGGGCCCGTAGGCTCATAGTCCAGAAGCGCTTCACGTGGTGAATTCCCGGGCTTACGCCACCAGCCGGTAGCCGACGCCCCGCACGGTGATCAAACGATCATTGCCGATCTTGCGGCGTAGATAACCGACATAGACCTCGACGGCATTGGGCGCGACCTCGGCGGCGCTGTCCCAAACGTGGTCCAGCAACTCAGCCTTGCCGATCACCCGACCTGCGTTGCGGATCAAATACTCCAGCAGCACAAACTCGCGAGGCGTCAGATCCGCCGTCACCTCATTCACCCACACCTCGCGGCTGGCGGGGTCTAGTTTCAGGTCACCGGCGACGAGGACAACTGGCCGCTCCCGAGCGCCGCGACGCAGCAGCGCTCGGATCCGAGCCAGCAACACAACGAAGGAAAAGGGCTTGGTCAAATAGTCGTCGGCACCATCGTCGAGACCGTCGGCCTGGTCGTATTCACCGTCCTTCGCTGACAGCATCAGCACCGGTACCCAGTTTCCGCGAGCCCGTAGCCGACGTACGACCTGATATCCGGAAAGACCAGGCAGCATGACGTCGAGCACGACAGCATCGAAGTCGCCGTGCTGAGCCAGCCGCAGGCCAGCCGGTCCATCCGTCGCACTCTCCACCACGAATCCTTCGGCTGTGAGCCCACGACGCAGTGCGGCAACCATCCGCTCCTCGTCATCGACCAACAGCACTCGCACACGCCAAGTATGGGACTGAGGGGCAGAGTCAGGGATTCCTACGGGATCGAACACCTCAGGGTTCTCACAGGGAGGGCCGACAACAATTGACGCATGCGAATCTTCGCCTCCAAACCAGCGCTGCGGGTATTCGCGCCGCTGGCGGTTGTTCTTGTCGTGGCTGGAGCCGGCCTGGTTGCCACCACCGCCAGTGCCGAAAAGAAGCTCCCCACCCGGTCACCGCAGGAGTTGCTGGTTGATCTCCAGCAGGCGAGTACTGACGGGCTGTCCGGCACCGTCGTCGAACGCGCCGATCTTGGCATTCCGGCCATTCCAGGCGCTACTGGACAGGACGATCCAGAGCTGACCTCTCTGGTCTCGGGGACGCACACGCTTCGAGTGCGCTATTCAACGCCTGACAAGGCGCGCCTCGCCGTGCTCGGCACCTACAGCGAGTACGACATCATCCGGAACGGCAAAGATGTGTGGACCTGGTCCAGCAGAGAAAATGCCGCCACCCACCGCACACTGACCGCCGATCAGGCCGAGCAGCCCGGCAGCACGCCGTCTGGTACACCCACAACGCCGGAGCAAGCGGCGAACAGGGTGCTGCAGGCGCTCGAGCCGACCACGACCGTGACCAGCGACAGCGCGGTCGAGGTTGCCGGTCGTCCGGCGTACGAGCTGGTTCTCGATCCAAACGACTCCAAGTCCTTGATCAGCCAAGTGCGGCTCGCGATCGATGGCGAAACAAAGATGCCGCTACGCGTGCAGGTGTTCGGAACCGACAACAAGATCGTGTTCGAGGTTGCCTACACCTCGGTTGACTTCACCCGGCCCGACGACTCCGAGTTCCTCTTCAACCCACCGCCCGGAGCCAAGGTCACCGAGATCCCGCCGAGGGACCAGACGCCGAGCGCGCAGGATCGTGAGCAGTCAGAGGAGGCTCAGAGAGCCAGCACCGTTGTCGGTACGGGCTGGACAGCAGTGGCCGTGACCAAGGTAGGGGATCAATCGAGCCGCCAGAATGATCAGCAGCTCAAAGAATTCCTGAGCAGGCTGCAGCCGGTGCAGGGTTCCTGGGGTTCGGGACGGCTGCTCGCCGGTACCGCCTTCTCTGCGGTGTGGACCGACGACGGCAGGCTGGCTGTCGGCGCAGTCCGGCCAGACCTGATCTATCAGGCGCTCAGCAGGTGAGATCAGCCTTAGCCGATTCCGCGCCGCCCATCGTCACCAGCGGGCTGACCAAGCGGTTTCGGCGCCAGGTCGCCGTCGACCGCATTGATCTGGAGGTTCCGAACGGTGCGGTCTACGGCTTCTTAGGTCCGAACGGTTCAGGCAAGACCACCACGATCCGGATGCTTCTCGGCCTGATCTCCCCGACGGCCGGTGAGATCTCACTGCTGGGTTCAAAGATGCCGGCTGGCGCCCGTACTGTGCTGCGGCGCATCGGCTCACTGGTCGAGGGACCAGCTTTCCATCCATATCTCTCCGGTCGTGCCAACCTGGCCAGGCTGGATGCGGCTGATCGCTATAGCGACCCGAAGACGTCGAAGATGCGGATCGACAGCGCGCTCGACCGGGTGGGTCTGTTGGCCGCCGCGGAAAAACGGTTCCGGGCGTATTCACTCGGCATGCGTCAGCGACTTGCGATTGCGAACTCACTTTTGATGCCGCGTGATCTCCTGGTGCTGGACGAGCCCACGAACGGACTCGATCCGCAGGGCACTCGGGAGGTCCGCCACCTCATCAGCGACTTAGCGCGCGACGGTGCCACCGTGTTGATCTCCAGCCATCTGCTTGCTGAGGTGGAGCAGATCTGCAGCCATGTTGGTGTGATGTATGAAGGGCAGCTGGTGTCGCAGGGACCGCTGAGCAAGCTCCGCGCTGGCACGGTGCAGACCGTACGAATCGACACCGACCGGACCGAGGACGCAGCGCGGGTGCTACAAGAGCTAGGTCTGAGCGAGATCACGAGCTCGCCCGGATATGTGACCGCAACACTGGGCGACGTAGCGATCGAAAAGATCGTGCCCAACCTGGTAAACGCCTGCGTACCGGTGCTGGGGTTCGCGGTGCTTCGGCCAAGCCTTGAGGACGTGTTCGTGTCTCTAACGGGGGAGGGATTCGATGTCAGCGGCTGAGGTGCTTGTCGTCGCCGACCCGCCGAGGGTACGGGTGTCCACCCGATTCCTCCGGTCCGAACTCAAGATCATCTTTGGCCGACGGCGCAACATCGCCGGCATGGGGGTGCTCGCCGCGGTTCCGGTGATTGTGGCCATTGCCACATACATCTCCTCACCGAGCAGCAGCGGCGGTCCTGATTTCATCATCGCAATAGCCGGCAACGGGTTGTTTGTGGCATTCGGGGCACTCGCCTTGGAATTGCCCCTGTTCTTGCCGCTGGCCGTCAGCGCCATCGCCGGCGACTCGGTCGCAGGCGAGGCCAACCTTGGCACCTTGCGTTACCTGCTGGCGATTCCGGCGGGGCGCACCCGACTGCTGGTGATCAAATACACCGCCATTGTGATCTTCGCTCTGGCTGCGACGTTCCTTGTGGCGGCCGTCGGATCGATCATGGGCCTTGTGCTTTTCGGCGGCGGTGACATGACGCTGCTTTCAGGGACTCAGACGTCGCTGGCCGATAGCTTGTGGCGGCTGGTGTTGAGTTCGCTGTACCTTGCGGTGCAGTTCTCGGCCTTGGGTGCGATCGGATTGTTCGTCTCAACCCTGACCGAGCAGCCGATCGGCGCGACCATCGCAATCGTGCTGGTGGATGTCATGATGTTCATCCTTGACTCGATCGCACAGTTGGACTGGCTGCACCCGTGGCTGCTGACACATTGGTGGACCGCGTTCGGTGATCTGCTTCGCGACCCGATCGCCACCGAGTCAATCCAGCGCGGACTGATGACAGCGCTGATATACACAGCCGTCTTTTGGGCCGCTGCCTGGGCCAGGTTGTCAACCAAGGACATCTCGAGCTAGTTCGAATCTGCTCGCGCTGCAGCGGCTAGAGCTCCGGCTATATTTGCCAAGATCATGACGGGATCGGCTCTGGAGCGAGCAGAGCGGCGCACGCGGCGGGAAGTTGTTTCGTTTGTGCGTCGCAGCAACCGCATGCGCCCCAATCAACGGCGCGCATGGGAGGCCTACCGGGATCGCTTCGTCCTCGATATCCCCCGCTTGGACAGTTCCACCTCAATCCATCCGGCCGCTGCTGTTGATCTCATCGAGGCATTCGGGCGTGACGCGGAGCTGATAGTGGAGATTGGACCAGGGGCTGGCGAGTCGCTGATTCCGATGGCGGCGGCTCGAGCGCAGGCAAATGTTCTGGCGCTCGAGGTCTACCAGCCGGCCATCGCGCGAATGCTCGCTCAACTGGCGCGGACGGGCCTTGACAATGTCCGTATTGTCGAGGCGGATGCGGTGGCCGCTATGGATTATCTAGTGCCGGCCGGATCGGTCAACGAGATCTGGTTGTTCTTTCCCGATCCCTGGCACAAGGCGCGCCATCGCAAGCGCCGGCTGCTGACTCCAGAATTCGCTGCACTGTCTGCTTCTCGGATGAGACCGGGCGGAATCTGGCGGATTGCGACCGACTGGGGTGACTACGCGGGTTGGATTCGTGAGGTTCTGGACAGCGATCCACGCTTCGCCAACTTGCATCCCAACGGCTGGGCGCCGCGATGGGACGCAAGGCCGATCACCCACTTCGAGCAGCGGGGCCTGGACGCCGGGCGACAGATCTTCGACCTTGCCTATCGCTGTGTCCGCTGAGTCGGGCGAACCAGCCAAAGTCCGATGGCGGCTGGACCTGAGCTACGACGGCACGAACTTCTCCGGCTGGGCCGCTCAGGTCGGGCGGCGTACCGTGCAGGGCGAGCTGGAGAGCTGGATCACGCGGATTCTGCGTCTGAATGAACCCGCCCAACTCGTCTGCGCCGGGCGGACTGACGCCGGGGTGCACGCTCGAGGCCAGGTTGCCCACCTAGATCTGGAGCCCACTGTGATCAGTGACGGCGGGGACGCGCTCACCCGTCGGCTCAACAAGGTGCTGCGCGGCGATTGTGTAGTGGGTCGGATTTCAGCGGCTCCTCGAGGATTCGACGCCCGGTTTGCGGCGGTTTGGCGGCGTTACGCCTACCGACTGAGCGATGCAGGGGTGCCACCGGATCCGCTGTATCGGTATCAGATTGCCCAGGTGCAGACCGAAGTCAATCTTGATCGACTGAACGTGGAAGCTGCGGCTCTCGTTGGTCTGAGGGACTTCGGGGCGTTCTGTCGCCGGCGCGAGGGAGCTAGCACGATCCGTACTCTGCTCGAGCTGGCTGGTCGACGCGTACCATCCGGTCCCATGGCCGGTGTCATCGAGTGCACGGTACGCGCCGATGCCTTCTGCCACTCGATGGTGCGATCGCTGGTCGGAGCACTGGTCAGTGTCGCCACAGGTCAGCGTGATCATGAATGGCTGGCGAGAGTCACCGCGCGGGGAGTCCGCGACTCCACGATCACAGTGATGCCGGCAGCCGGGCTCACCCTGGAAGAGGTTGGCTACCCAGCTGATCATGAACTCGCCGAGCGCGCCCTCGAGGCGCGCGCCATGCGGGAAGCGAGCCGATCATGACATCGCGAGAACCCTCCCATTACTTCAGCGAGCAACCGAGCGGCACCGAGGTGCGGCGTACGATCACTGCACGCGTCTGGGGGCGGGAGCTGCCGCTGATCACGGCCAGCGGAGTGTTCGCCGCGGATGGTCTGGATCGCGGCACTGCTGTGCTGCTGCGCGCATCACCAATACCGGAGGGAAGCCCGCGGATCCTGGACCTTGGCTGCGGGTATGGCCCGATCGCGCTGGCTGTGGCCGTGCACTGTCCGGGCGCGCTCGTGGATGCGGTTGACGTGAACGAGCGGGCTCTTGCTCTGTGCCAGGACAACGCCAACGCGCTCGGTGTGGCGGACCGGGTACGTGCGCTGCGTCCGGATGAGGTTGATCCGGACACTCGCTATGACGAGATCTGGTCGAATCCTCCTATCCGAATCGGCAAGCAGGCTCTGCATGAATTGCTGCTTGCCTGGCTGCCACGCCTCGCACCAGAAGGTGTCGCCCGTCTGGTCGTAGGCAAGAACCTCGGCGCGGACAGTCTGCAGCGATGGCTGATCGAGCAGGGTTACAGGTGTGTGCGCGCCACCTCCTCCAAAGGCTTTCGAGTGCTCGACATATCTCTGCAAGGCTGAGTGAGAGTGGGGCGTGAGTAGAGCTGGGAATTGGGTAGCTATCCCATGGATTCAACTGAGGGGGCTCTGGTTCACGCTCATAGCCCCAGTCGTAGCATGAGCGTCAGTTTGACTCCTGATCTGCACACCGAGCCGAGAGGATTGCAATGGCTGCCTACGAACTCCCTGATCTTCCCTACGACTACGGCGCACTGGCACCCCACATCTCCGGCGAGATCATGGAACTGCACCACTCCAAGCACCACGCCACCTACGTCAAGGGGCTGAACACCGCTCTGGAGAAGCTTGCGGAGGCACGCGATGCCGACTCGTTTGATGCTGTGGGCGGCCTGGAGAAGAACTTGGCCTTCAATCTCGGCGGACACATCAACCACTCGGTGTTCTGGCCCAACATGTCACCCGACGGCGGTGACAAGCCAGACGGTGATCTGGCCGCAGCCATCGATGATTACTTCGGGAGTTTCGACAAGTTCCGCGCGCATTTCGAGGCAAATGCCACCGCCATCCAAGGCTCCGGCTGGTCGATGCTCGTCTGGGACACGCTAGGCCAACGGCTGAACATCGTGCAGCTGTACGACCAGCAGTCCAACCTCCCGCTGGCCCAGATCCCCATCGTGCTGCTCGACATGTGGGAGCACGCGTTCTACCTGCAGTACAAGAATGTCAAGGGCGACTACGCCAAGGCATGGTGGAACGTGGTCAACTGGGCCGACGCACAAGCCCGCCTCTCCGCCGCCAGAGCACAGACCGCTGGACTGATCGCGCCTCAGTGATCAACTCTTGAACTAAGGCGCCAGCCTGCTGAGGTCCCAGGTCAGTCCGGCGCGCCGGTAGAGCAGCCGGTCGTGCATTCGGCTCGGCTGCCCTTGCCAGAACTCGATCATGGTCGGAGTCACTCGATAGCCGCCCCAGTGCTCCGGGCACGGCACCGTGACGCTTCGGAAACGGCGCTCGACCGCTGCGTACGCGCCCGTCAGCTCGTCAAGCGAGGCGACAGTCGAAGACTGCTCAGACGCCCACGCCCCCAGCTGTGATTCTCGAGGCCGGGTCGCGAAGTAGGCCTCGGACTCAGCCCGGGGAACTAGCTCCGCCGTCCCCTCCGCACGGACCTGACGATGCAGCGGGTACCAGCCGAAGAGCAGCGCGACGTTCCGATTCCGGCTCAACTCGCTGCCTTTCCGCGAGTTGTAGTTGGTGAAGAAGGTGAAGCCCTGGTCCGAAGCGTTCTTGAGCAGCACGGTGCGAGTCGACGGCTGCTCGTCGACGCAAGTCGCGATCACCATCGCCGTCGGCTCCGGTAGCACGCCTCGCTCTTTCGCTATGAATGCGTCAGCCAACCAGGTGCCGAACAGTACGAACGGATCAGCTGGCGCCGTCGACTCCAAAAGGTGCTGACTCTGGTACTCCGTGCGCTCGCTGTACAGATCCTGCATGTAAGTCAGTCTGGCGCAATCTCAGAACTGCGCGCTTTGGATCCGCGCGCGATTTCCGACGCTCGCAGCTGATACGTCAACTTGGGCTTCGCACGAAGGCGACAACGGTGCCCGCCACGAGTGCCACGAATGCAGCCACGCCGATCGCGAGCAGCGTTCCCTGCTGGCTTTGGAGGGTGTTGGCCGCCTCCTCGGGTACATCGGTTTCACTGACCGGATCGCCGCTGGGCCCAGGCGTGGGCGTGGGCGTTGCCTCGCTGGGCACTGGCACGGAATACACCGTGGACTTCTTGCCCTCGCTTCCCACTAGCAGCGACTGCTCGTCCAAGCTGAGCGTCAGCGACTCCGCCTGGGGCTGATCGGGGATCGAGGCGCTGGCCACGACCTCGTAACTGGCGGCATCGATGACCTCCACCGAGTTGTAGGTCAGCAGCGCGATCCTCTCTCCGCCAGGTAGGAATGTCCCATCGGTGACCAAGGATGGCGCCGCGCCGACCCGCTTGAGCTCGTTGACGCCCTGGCGGCGCGGTCTCAGCGGAGCTTCATATATGGATGCCTTCTGTCCCTTCGTGACGATGAACAGCCGACCAGATTCGTCGACGAGGAGAGTCTCGGCATTCTGCGGTCCATCTGGATACCGGAAGTCGTACGCGTGGTACGTCACCGTCAGGCCGTTGGCCCTCGGGTTCTCGAAGGAGTAGACCCGGATGGAATCGCGCTGGCGGTTGTTGTCGCCGATATCGGCAACATAGAGCCGATCATCGTGGACCGCGACGGCCTCGACATCTTGTGGTTGGGCGCGAAAGTTCAGCGTGCCCTGGACTTCGCCGTCGAGCCCGATGCCATAGGCGACGCCACGGTCTCCTGAGTCGTTAACCGTCCAGTACAGGTTACCTTCAGGGTCGACGGCGAGGCCGCTGGATTCAGTGATGCGCGCGTCGTTGATAGTGAATGCGACGGTGTCCTCGGCGCCCGCGACTGTTGGAACGAGCGCAAGGAACACCGCTGCCAACAGCAGCACCATCAGGCCCCTCCCCCGGCGCATCAGTGCCATCGTGCTGATCCCTTCACCAGACCTTGCGCGCACGGGGGGCGTACGCGACGGAGCCTTTACCGTAGCCAATTCCAGGCGGCAGCGACGACCACAATCAGGATTAGACCACCGAGTACGCCCGAGACGACGAGCTTACGTACCCGCGGGTTCATGGGGCCAGGATAGGACCGCCCGAACTGTGATCCCGAAAGTTCCGCGTCCTACTGTCCACTCGATTACGGTGTCATCTATGGGCGAACTTCGCTTGTATGCCGTCGGCATCGACGAGGTTCGCGGCATGTTCGGGGCCTCGCCGCAGGTCGCTGAGCACCTGCGCGAGGTGGCACGTCGGGCGTTCGCTCCGCCTGCTGTGGAAGGTCGCAGCGGGCTGCTGTCCAAGCTGGGACCCATTTTCAAACGTGTGCCGGCGACGCCGGTGATCTCCCCCACGCAACCCGAGCCACACGACGTCGAGGTGTTACTGGCTGGAGCATACGTGCCGCCCGATCGGACCGGCGCAACATGGCGGCTACTCGAGACCCTGGTTCAGGGCATTGCCTGGGGCTCAACACTGATGAGCCTGACCGCCCAGTCGCTTGATGATCTTGACTTCGCGCTGGCGCGGGGCGGTGTCTCGGCATCAGTGGGGCTGCGTCATCTGCTGAACAGCACGCTCAGCCTCAACCTGGTCCCAGTGCAAGGGCTGACGGTTGGCTGGCATCCGCACCACAAGGCGGTTGCCATGGCGGGCGCCTACCGATCGGCGATCAAGGGCATCAAGTCCATGGAACAGCGGGAGATGATCAACTCGTTGACCATCTGGCTGGATGGCTTCGCGCCGTGGGCCCAGGTGGCCGCATCGCTGGGCAGGCCAGTGCCTGACCTGGTGGGCTTCTGGGCCAGCTAGTGTCGCGGAGCCTAAGTCTCTTTACGCTTCGCGCCGCCCAGGCACGCACCTCGCGGCGTTCTCCTCAGTCGACATACGACCCGGTATCCCTCCCTCGTCGGCCTTGCGATGCACGCACCTGGACGACGCCAACCGCAAAGGAACTTAGGCTCCACGACACTAGTTCAAAGTTGCGCGGTGGCGGAGCGGACGCATGCCGCGAGCGTCGGTAGGCTCGCGCCCTGCTGCCTGGACGACCGAGCCGAGCACGACAACGCTTTCGTCGTGCGAGCGAGGGAGGAAGGCAGTAGGTTCAACGCGCGAGCCGCGCGAGCGGCAAAATCCAACTAAAGCGCGATCACTAGGAGGAGGTCGCCACCTTCCACCTGTTGTACTGACGCGATCGCGAGTCGCTGAACTACACCGGAGACCGTCGCAGTGATCGAGGCCTCCATCTTCATCGCCTCGATAGTGGCAACGGTGGCGCCTGCCTCGACAGGATCACCCTCGGTCACAGTGACGGTGACCACACCGGCGAACGGCGCAGCAACATGGCCCGGGTTGGTCGGGTCCGCGCGCTCCGCCGCCTTGACATCAACCTTGATCGACTTGTCGCGTACCCGAAGGGGCCGCAATTGACCGTTGAGCGTGCACATCACCGTACGCATGCCTCGCTCGTCAGCGCTGCCGATCGCCGTCAGCCCGAGAATCAGGCTGACCCCTCTGCCGATCTTGGCAAGATGCTCCTGGCCTGGCTGCAACCCATAAAGGAAGTCGAGAGTGTTCAGCCGGCCGACATCACCATAAGTTGCCCGATTGGCCAGGAATTCCTTGGTCGGCCCGGGGAACAACAGACGGTTCAGCGTGGCCTGGCGGACCTGGCCCTTGTCATCAAGATCAGCTGAGTCTTCCGGCGAAAGCTCTATATCGCGGACCGGCAACGTACGGCCCTGCAATGCTTTGGTCCGGAACGGTTCCGGCCAACCGCCAGGAGGATCGCCCAGCTCTCCATTGAGGAAGCCGATGACCGAATCGGGAATGTCGTAGTTCTGCGGGTTCTCCGCAAAATCGTCCGGGTCGGCGCCGACCGCGACCAGGTGGAGCGCCAGATCGCCGACAACCTTCGATGATGGGGTGACCTTGGGCGGCCTGCCCAAGATGGCATTTGCCGCGGTGTACATCGCCTCGATCTGCTCGAACTTCTCTCCCAGCCCGAGCGCGATCGCCTGTTGCCGGAGGTTGGAGAGCTGCCCACCGGGGATCTCGTGGTCGTAGACCCGGCCGGTTGGGCTGGGCAAGCCCGACTCGAACGGCGCATACATCTTGCGCACCGCCTCCCAGTACGGCTCGAGGTCCATCACAGCCCGCAGATCCAGATTGGTCGGCCGCTCCGTGTTGGCACACGCGGCCACGAGTGCCGAGGCCGGCACCTGACTGGTGGTTCCCGCCATCGGCGCGCTTGCCACGTCTACCGCATCAACTCCCTCCTCGATGGCGGCCATCAACGTCGCAAGCTGACCACCTGCGGTGTCGTGGGTGTGTAGGTGCACCGGAAGGTCGAAGTTCCGCCGCAATGCGGAGACGAGCTTCCGGGCGGCTGGCGGGCGCAGCAAACCGGCCATGTCCTTGATCCCGAGGACATGCGCGCCGGCGTTCACGATCTTCTCGGCGAGATGCAGGTAGTAATCAAGTGTGTAGAGATCCTCAGCCGGTGAGTTCAGATCACCGGTGTAACACAGCGCCACTTCGGCGATAGTGCTGCCGGTCTCGCGCACCGCCTCGATCGCGGGACGCATCTGCTCGACGTCGTTGAGCGCATCGAAGATTCGGAAGAAATCGATGCCAACCTCGGCAGCCTCGGCTACAAATGAAGTGGCGACTTTCGTCGGGTATGGCGTGTAGCCGACCGTGTTACGGCCGCGCAGCAGCATCTGCAGGCAAAGCCCCGGCATGTTGTAGCGCAGCGCAGCGAGTCGTTCCCACGGATCCTCGGCAATGAAGCGAAGCGCTACATCGTATGTGGCCCCGCCCCAGCATTCGACGGAGAGCAGTTCCGGAGTCATCCGCCCGACATACGGCGCGATCCTGAGGAGGTCCTTGGTACGCAGCCGCGTGGCCAACAACGACTGGTGGGCATCACGGAAGGTGGTGTCGGTGACCTCGATAGGGACCCTCTGCCGTAGGTCGGCGGCAAAGGCTTCCGGACCAAGATCAAGAAGGCGCTGCCGCGAACCCTGAGGCGAAGGGGTGTTCAGATCGACGCCGATAGGTCGCTTCACGGCTGGGTCGAGCTGCGTTGGTGCCGGGCCGTGCGGCTGGTTGACCGTAACCTCAGCCAGCCAGCGCAACAGCTTGGTGCCGCGGTCGGCTGGAGCGTGGGCGGTCAGCAGATCGGGTCGCTCCTCGATGAAGGAGGTCGAGACATCGCCGGCAATGAAGTCTGGATCCTCCAGAACCGATTGCAGGAAAGGGATGTTGGTGCTGACCCCGCGAATCCGGAACTCAGCCAAGGTGCGCCGAGCCCGGGCCACCGCTTGCTCGAATGTCCGGCCGCGGCAGATGAGCTTGACCAGCAGGGAATCGAAGTATGCGCTGATCTCAACGCCGATATCGATAGTGCCGCCGTCGAGGCGTACGCCTGCGCCGCCGGCGGAGCGGTAGGCGGTGATCGTCCCGGTGTCTGGCCGGAAGCCGTTCGCCGGATCTTCAGTCGTGATCCGGCACTGCAACGCCGCACCGTTGATCCGAATCACATCCTGGGAGAGACCAAGATCAGTCAGGCTCTCCCCTGCTGCGATGCGCATCTGGGACTGCACAAGATCAACGTCGGTGATCTCCTCGGTGATGGGGTGCTCAACCTGAATCCGAGGATTCATCTCGATGAAGACGTGCTGGCCCGCACGCTCTCCTTCGGTTTCGACCAAGAACTCCACAGTTCCCGCGCAGGAATAGTTGATCGACTCGGCGAAGCGCACCGCGTCATGGCAAAGGGCCTCACGCAGCTGGGTCGAGATGTTCGGAGCAGGCGCGATCTCAACGAGCTTCTGGTGCCGCCGCTGGACCGAGCAGTCGCGCTCGAACAGATGAATGGTGTTGCCCTGGGTGTCAGCGAGGATCTGTACCTCGATGTGCCGCGGCCGGCCAACGGCTTGCTCAATGAACGCCGTCGGGTCGCCGAATGCCCCCTCTGCCTCACGCATGGCCGCGGCGACAGACTCTCGGAGCGTCTCGGGATCACCGACTCGGCGCATGCCGCGGCCGCCGCCGCCGGCAACCGCTTTGACGAACACGGGAAAACCGATCTGCTCGGCTCCGGCCACCAGCTCATCGAGGTTTGCCGACGGAGGCGTGGATCTCAAGGTGGGAACGCCGGCAGCCCTCGCCGCCCTGATAGCGCGCACCTTGTTGCCGGCGAGTTCGAGGACTCCGGCCGGGGGACCGATGAAGATGATGCCCGCCTCACCGCAAGCTCGCGCGAGGCCGGGATTCTCGCTCAGAAACCCGTAGCCGGGATAGATCGCATCGGCACCGGACTCCTTTGCGGCCCTGATGATCTCTGCGATATCCAGGTATGCGCGTACCGGATGCCCACGCTCGCCGATCACGTAGGCCTCATCCGCCTTGATCCGATGAACAGCGTTACGGTCCTCGTAGGGGAACACCGCGACTGTCTTCACGCCCAGCTCGTACGCCGCCCGGAAGGCCCGGACAGCGATCTCACCGCGGTTGGCGACCAGGACCTTGGCGAACATGGGTTGAATCTACCGAGAGTTTGTTACCGCAGCGAGACAGTGTTTCGCCGATGCCTTCTCCCCGGCCCTGGCCAATGGGAAGTTGGCGGGCCTGTTTCTCCCGCTCAGAGCGCGACGGTTCTCAGGCTGAATCGGACTGTGACCTGTCCGGAGACCATCTGCGCTGGCGGCTGGAATTCGAATGCCGCGTCCTCGCCTCCCTTTGCCATGGCGAACGCGCGCATCTCTCGTACCCCGCCGCCGAGGCCGCTGTTCAGGTCTGATACCTCCACAAGGTCCGCCACCGTCGTACCGAATGCGGCCGCGTAGTCGTCGGCGCGACGGCGCGCGTCGGCAATTGCGGCTAGCCGTGCCTCGCGGTACATCGGGTTGTCGGGACGCAACGACCACCATGGGCCATCGACCTGGCTATTCGGCAGCTCGGTGATCGCCAACACGAGCGGCGACAGCGACTCCAGATCCGCGACCACGATCTGGGTTGAGAACGTGCCCTGGTAGCCAGTGATCTTGCTCGGGGTGCGTCGGTTGAAGATTGGAAAGACATGGACTCCGCTGGTGCTGGACCGCTCCAGAGCCGCTTCGAAACGCTGCTGCAGCTGCGTGATTTTGGCAGAACCCTCGGCGAGCTGGGCTCTGGTTCGTTCGGGCGAATCCCCAGAGGCGTGCAGAGTGAGCGTGACCGTTGCCAGATCCGGTGGGCCTTCTAGCTGAGCCTCGCCGCGTACGGTCACCAGCGGAGCAGGTCCGTTGGGTTCGGTCATGGCAAGACCCTATGTCGCGGTTGCCAATCTCTGTCCAGTGTCAACTTTTCGACCTCGATGTGCAGGCGGTCAGGTCAAGCAAAATTTCCGCGCGTGAGGATGAGCGCTACCGCGCTGCTCAGTTCCGACAAGTCGGCAAGCACGAGCTCATTCGGGTCGCACCAGATCCGGCGCGAACTGCGCTAGCGAGACCTGCTGGGCGGCCGCAATTGCGTCCGCGTCGGCCGTCCCTGACGCCTCGACGGCGCTGACCCACTCCCCGATCGACTTGAGATTGAAATCCTGCGCTTCGGGACTGTTGGCAGCAGCGACGGGATCGTCGCTGGCCTCCCCCTTCAGATGCAGCGCGAGGCCGAGCAGTGCACCATCCCAGCCAGGTCCGACATAGAGTGCGCCAGCGGTGGTGCCGGCCAGCTCGATGGGTACCGAATGCGTGAGTTTGAGCAGCGTCTCCTCAGCGTCACCTGAGAGCAGCACATCGACGATGCTGGTTTCAGCGCCGAATGTCACTACCAGATGGCGGGGCGGCTCGCAGGTCAGGATGTCTCCGCCAGCATTCCCTTCAAGCTGGAAGTTTCCGCCCTGCCGCAGGTCCCCGGTGATCGGGAGAAACCAGCGGCGCATCCGCTCCGGATTTGTGAGGGCCTGCCAGACGTCTGCAACCTCGGCCGGATAGCGACGCTCCATTGTCACCGTCACGATCTCTCCGGACTCACTTTGCTGCTGTTCGACCTGGCGCGAGATAGCACCGATCTGCTCGGCGATATCGATGATCATCTTCGTTCCTCCTCTATGGACTGGGCGGACAAACGGCGCGCGCGCTTGCCTCGAGCCAACTCGGTGCCGAGGGCATCCAGCCTGGTGCTCCAGTACTGCCGGAACTGGTCTAGCCACCGGTCGACCTCCAGCAGTGGGTCGGGATCGACGGCGTAAAGCCGCCGGGTTCCTTCGGCCCGTACGGTGGCAAGGCCGGACTCCCGGAGCACCCTCAAATGCTGAGAAACCGCGGGCTGGCTAATCCCGAATTCGCTGGAGATGGCCTGCACCACCGCACCAGCCGGATGCTCCCCACTGGCCAAGAGCTCCATGATTCGACGCCGGACCGGGTCTCCGAGGATGTCCAGCGCGTGCATGTTTGACACTCTATCGGTCTCTACTTATATAAGTCAACGGCTATCTTGAAGTGAACCCTGCTGTCTTGCCACCGGGAAGGCATCCCATGGCATAAGACTCATGAGGGTGAGTGCAGAAGACGTCCGACGCTTCCAGATCGCGGTTGCGGAGGAGCAACTCCTCGACCTGCGCCGGCGATTGACAGAAACGCGATGGCCGGAGCCGGCGACGGTTCGAGGCTGGTCACAAGGAGTGCCACTTCAGGAGGTTCAGGATCTGTGTGGACACTGGCTAACCGAATACGACTGGCGCGCTACAGAACGCCGGTTGAATCAGTGGCCGCAATACAAGACAGATATCGACGGCCTGACAATTCACTACTTCCACCTGCCCTCTGCGACTCCGGAAGCGATACCGCTGATTCTCACGCATGGCTGGCCCGGGTCGTTCTTCGAGTTCGAGCACGCGATGCAACGGCTGGCGGACTCGACTTCATCGAACGGGAACCACTTCCACCTCGTGGTGCCGTCGCTGCCCGGGTACGGCTTCAGCGGCAAGCCCTCGAGTCAGGGCTGGGGTGTGCACCGGATTGCACGGGCATGGGCAGAGCTGATGCGACAACTCGGTTATCACCGGTTCATCGCTGCCGGCAGCGACTGGGGAACCAGCGTCTCGACCAGCCTTGCTGTGCAACGCCCCGACCGGCTGCTCGGCCTCCACCTCGTTCCTCCACTCGTGCCCGCGCTGCCGGTCGATGGTCAGACACCGACCCAGCGGGAATGGGCGGCAGCACAGGAGCTTCGCGAGCGTAGCCGAATCGGATCCGGCTACTCCGCTGTGCAGGGCACCCGGCCTCAGACCATCGGCTACTCCCTCGTCGACTCCCCGGCCGGCCTCTGTGCGTGGATACTCGAGAAACTGTGGACGTGGTCTGACCATCCTGGGGACCTGTTCGAGGTGCTCAGCCGCGAACAGGTACTGGACAACATCACCCTCTACTGGCTCACAAGCACTGGCGCCTCCTCGGCAAGGCTGTACTGGGAGAGCATCGACGAAATCTCGACGTGGTTCACTGACTCCGTCAGCGACAGGATCGACGTGCCGACAGGCTGCACGGTTTTCCCGCGGGAGGTGCCCCGTCCCTCCCGCCGACTTGCCGAGCGGCGCTTCGCAAACATCGTCCATTGGGGTGAACCACCTCGTGGCGGCCATTTCGGGGCCTGGGAACAGCCCGACCTATTCGTTCAAGAGGTCCAGGCCGTAGGCCAGGCACTGACGCAGCGGAAGGGATGAGGCCGCTCAAGGAACGGATGGCTCGCTCGATGCTGCAGTATCGCGGCGCAGGTCGAGCCAACGCTCACCTTGTGCTCCCTGATCCGCGGCCCGACGCGCACGCCGCCGTAGGTAAATGAGCATGACGACGACGCTTCCAACCACCCCGATCACGGTCACCGCGCCGCCCCCGATCAGCGTCCACCGCGCCCCCATGATCTCGCCGATCCAGCCGAGGATTGGCGCGCCGATGGGCGTACCACCCATCAAGACCATGATGTAAAGCGCCATCACGCGGCCGCGCAGCCTCGGGTCGACGCCGAGCTGAATCGAGGCGTTGCCTGCAGTCATGGTGAGAAGCGTGACCAGACCCATGAGTGGCAGGCTTGCCGCGTACACCGCGTAGCTGGGCGCCAGCCCAATGGCTATCTCCACCAAGCCGAACGTGACAGCCATGGCGACGACGTAATGGGCGCGCGGGCGCGCCCGGCGCCGAGCGGCGATCAGCGCGCCGGCCAGCGAGCCGACTGCCAGGAGCGTTCCGAGGATGCCATACGCCTCAGCGCTCCGATGGAACTCCTGCTGCGCCATCAATGCGGTTGTCATCTGGAAGTTCAATCCGAAGGTGCCAACAAAGAACATCACACACAGCACAAGCAGAATGTCCGGGCGGCGGCCGACGTACGCCAGACCCTCGCGGAGCTGCCGCTTGGCTCGCGGACTGGGCGGGGTTGTGTGGAGCATCCGGCCATCGATGATCAACAAGGCGACGATGAAAGCCGCATAGCTGAGCGCGTTGGACAGAATCGCCCAGCCCGAACCGACCTGCGCGATCACCAGCCCAGCGAGCGCCGGGCCAACAATCCGCCCGGCGTGGAAGGTGGCCGAGTTGAGCCCAATCGCGTTCGGGAGAAGATCAGCACCAACAACCTCGGACACGAAGCTCTGTCGCGCAGGATTGTCGAACGCAGTGCCTAATCCGAACGCGAACGCGATCAGATAGACCTGCCCAGTTGTAGCGACACCAGTTACGGCCAGGACACCGAGCGCGGCCGCGCAAAGCGCCAGCCACGTCTGGGTGATCTTGAGAATCTGCCGCTTGTTGAAGCGGTCGGCAATCACTCCGGCGTACGGGGACAGCAACAGCATGGGAAGGAACTGCAGGCCTGTCGTGATGCCGACCGCGAGAGCGGAGCCGCCGGAGAGCTCCAGCACCAGCCAGTCCTGCGCCACCCGTTGCATCCAGGTCCCGACGTTGGAGACGAATGACCCTCCCAGGTAGATGCGGTAGTTGCGACCGGCCAGCGCGGTGAACATGCCGCCTCGCCGCCGTCGCGTGGGCAGAGGGGTCGCGGCAGCGCGATCGGTCTGTTTCGTGTTCGGCTCGATGTCGACAGTCACCCTTGATTCAGTCTTTCCAGGACGGGTACGGCTCGGCGCAGCACATCCCGATCGGCGGGGTCAAGCTGGGCGATACGGATCGTCAGCCACTCGTTTCGTCGCCGACGGTTCGCAAGCAGCACCTGGCGTCCGGAGTCGGTGAGGGTTACCAGACAGCGCCGGTGGTCGGCCGGATCCGAACGACGAGCCACGTAGCCCCGCATCTCAAGACCGTGCACGATGCGGGTCATGGACGGCGGCCGCACCTGCTCCAGCGTGGCCAGGTCGCCAATCAACTGATCACCCGAGTTGAGCAGCACACTCATAGCCGAGAGCTGGTTCGGGTTCAGGCCGAGCGTGGAGTCCTGCATCTGTCGCAGCCGGCGAGCTAGTCGCATCACCCGCGGCCGAAGCGCGTGCGCGAGGCCGGCCGCGGTTTGCATGTTCTCATCAGTGCTACGCACTCAGCCCAGCATAGTAGTTAGCAATGCTAAATATCAAGGCTATGTAGTCATGGAGGCACGCCTGAGTCGAGAAAGCACTACTACAGAGGCGATCAAGACCGCGCCCGCAGCGATCAGGCCGATGGCTGCGCCGAGCGCACTGTCGACGATGCGGTAGAGCGAGACCGGCCAGATGCTCAGCAAGATCGCGCAGCCGATCACCGCGTACGAATAACGACGCGACAGCACGAAGGCAGTGAGGAGTGCCGCAGCGACGATGGTCGCGACGACGAGTGAAGTCCACTCTCCACCTGCGGCATCCATCTGCAGCACGATGCTCGCGGCCCAGCCGCTCAGGCCGGCCAGTGACCACGCAAGGGTACGGCTGAGCAGCATTCCGCTGCCCGCCAGAACGAGCCCCACCAGCAGAAATCCGATAGCCAGATATACCGGCACTGCGCTGCTCGCCGGGCTAGTCAGTCGGGCATCGTCGAGGACATTGAAGACGACGGCGCACACCAGCAACATCGCGCCCGACCAGCCCGAAACGAGAAACGCGCCCGAGCGGAGCAGCACTGCACCGATGGCCGACGTCAGCACCACGACCGCCGAAGCTGCCACGAACTTCTGATCTTCGAAGACCACTAGGTAGGCAAAGCCAGCCGCATAGCAGGCCAGCGCAAGCAAGATTCGGCCGAGCTCCCGAGCTCGACCCTTGATGAGCGCGGCCCCTCCGAGCGCAGGAACCACGAATGACGTGACGGCAACAAGTTTGCGTCCGGAGCTACTCAAGTCATCCCAGAAGAAGGACCCGAGCATAATCACCGCACCCAGCACAAGGGCCCCTCCGACATAGCCCAGTACCTCCAGTACAGCGGAGCCCTTCGCAGTGCCTCCGGATGCCGGCTCGGCCGCCGGCGACTGCCCATCCAGCCGATCGGCAAATGCCGCATCCACCAGCTCATCGGCCTGCGCTGCCGAGAGAACCTGCTGCTCAACCAGGCGAGCCAGCTGGGTTTCGAGTCTGTTCACCACCACATCCTGCCGCGACACGAGACGAGATTCGCCCACTCAGGGACCAGTTCGTACATGCGCCCGAACAGGACGGTGCCACGCGGGCGCCAGCACTAAAGTGAATGACATGGACGGGCCCGTCGAGCACCACCACTTCCTGGTACAGGCGCCGGTGCCGCCCGTTGACGTGGACGGCTTGGCCGTCGTCACGGTTGGCACAGCCGTCTTCGGTCTGGCATCGGTGGTCCTTGCGTTTGCCTATGACTCGCTCGTGGCACACGGTCATGGACTATGGCTGCAGGTCAGCGTGAGCGGATTCGTTCTCGGCCTGATCGGCCTGGCGTATTGCTGGACCCGACGACGTCGCCGCCACGCGGCCGACAACTGATCAACGAGTACTTATCGCGAAGCCCTGATCAGAAACTGAAGCGCTCCTCATGCAGCTGATGGCGCGGAAACCCGTCGTCCATCAGCGAGTCACGTACTCGCGAAGCCAGCCGGTGTGAGGCGCACAGGTAGACGTCGTGATCGCTGAGATCGCCGACGATTCGGTTCAAGGCGTCCGCGCTCATGTCGTTCGCGACATCGCTGGACGGGCCCACCAGGTAGACGACTCGGGCGCCGGATCGTTCGGCAATCTCATCGAGCTCGTGCTTGAGCACCAGATCCTGTTCCCTCGAGGCGCGATAGACCAGAGTGATGTCCTTGCCCGGCAAGTCGATGACCTCGAACAAGGACCGCATCGGGGAAATTCCGACACCGCCGGCTATCAGCAACACCCGTGGCCGGCGACGACGTCGCCTCGTGATGACACCGTACGGGCCCTCCGCGAAGACCAAGGTGCCGCTAGGTATGTCAAAGAGCTGCCGCGTCCCGTCGCCGTTGGCTTTGATGGTGATCCGTAACCCGTGGCGGGTCGGCGGCGCCGAGAGGGAGAAGGGGTATGCCGAGCGCCACGTGCCGCGAGTAAGAAACCTCCAACGGAAGAACTGGCCTGGCTCGGCCCGCAACTCATCCAGATGCTGACCTGACATGACCATGCTCATCACGTCTTTGGATTCCTGCTGCACATCTTCGACTCTCAGCCGGTGCCGCCAGAGCTGGAACGCCGGCTGAAACACTCGCCATCGCAAAACCAGTGCAAAGGCGTAGCAGTACAACAGCGCCCAGGCAATCTGCAGCCAGCTGCGGCCAACGAGATCCGGCCCCGCGAGCTGGTGTGCAAACCCCAAACCCACCGCCAGGTAGGTGAGCAGGTGCAACAGATGCCATCGCTCGTAGGAGATGCGTCGTCGCACCACCCGCAGGGACGCCACTCCGATCAGCACCAGGATCACAGCGCCGATCAAAGCGGTTATGAGCCCAGGAAGACTCAACACGTCCTTCGTCGTTGCGAGCAGATCGATCGACCTCGCCTGCGCCCAGGCCACTAGCGCCGCCATGGCATGCACGACAGTCAGGATGATCACCAGCGGCGCACCCCAGGCATGCCAGCGCGCCAGCCGGTGAGCCCCGACACCGCGCTCCAGCCACGGCGCCCGCGACATCAAGATCAACATGACAGCTGCGCCGTATCCGGCTGCCATCCCGCTGACCTGCGCCACCGATGAAGTACCGAAGTGGATCGGCAGCCCACCACCGACGAAGCCCTGAAGGACCGCTAGGGCGGCCCCAAGGAAGACAAGAACCAACAGCGTGGTCGCTGTATGTCCCAGCGGTCGCACGACGCAGCGGTCTCCGTCAGGGCGACGTCAGATGGTCGCGGTGTACGACCGACGTGGGCGAGATTTCGGGGGCGCCGATGCCAAGATTCACACCGATTGCAGTCGCGACGCCGAACAGCGTGACGGTCACTATTCGGAGGGTCCAGCGAATCAGCGAGGGGGACGCGGTTACGGAAGGCCGCGCTAGACGAGGGATCCGGCGCCGGTAATCAAGTGCCGCGTCCGACATGGTGATTCTCCTGGCGTGAGGCGAATCCCCCGAGAGTCAAGAGTTTGACGGACACGTCGATAGAGCGTAACCAGTTTGTGACCAACGTCACATTGCAAGAAGCTAATTAGTGCACGCGGTTGCCGCAGGGTCCTCGCGTACTCGCTCCGGTGCTCCGGCCGCTGTCTGAGCCCGTGAAGCGCCCATCGTCAATCGAAAAGCGATATCGGCGCGTCCCACTCGATGGTGTCCCAGATCGGCGGCGGAAGCTCATCCTCGGGCTGCTCCGCCTGCACATTTGAATGCGCGCCGCAGCCATGGTCGACGCTGACGACCGTTCCCTCCGAGATAGAGAAGGCATTGGCGCAGACGCCGAACAACATGCCAAGGCCGCCCTGCAGCCGTACGAAGAACCCGCAGGTCTCACAGACGTCAGGAGCCAGTTTGCTCAGCAGATTGTCTGGGCCGCCGTCTCCTGTCGCCCACCGCTCGGCTGCCTCGTCCCGACCCTCCGCCGAGAGCACTCGCTCTCGGCCCAGCCCCAGCTCGGCGACAACCGAGCGGATCAGACTTATCTCGGCAGGATCGGAGTTCGTCGCATCCTCACCGCCGGTATACCCGGGCTCCAGCCGCGGATCCTCGCCAGAGCTCGGCAGGAGCACACCGGGCGTCACGTCTCGAGGCTGGATACGCTCCGCCCACGGCACCCAGGGCTGAGCCAGCATGGCCCCTTCACCGGGCAGAAGCACGACCTCGTCGATGGTGACAACGCGCGAACGCGCGGCTCGGGCGACGGTCACTGACCAGCGCCAGCCGCGATAGCCCAGGTGCGGGCAAGCGAAAAAGTGGCTCACCACGCGAGTGTCGTCGGCCTGTGCGCCGAGGTACTCACCCACCCCGATCACTCCAGAAGTCACTTCCGCCGCGGCGCGGGCAAGATCCACGGCGGCGAGACAGGTCGCGTCGGGCGTCGTACCGGTGCTGGACCCCATGGCTAGAGTTCGAGCTCGTCTGCCACCGCTCGAAGCACCGTGGCGATTTTCCTTGCGGTCTTCGCATCAGGATGCCGGCCGCGACGATAGCCATTGCCGATACCGTCGAGCATCTTGATCAGGTCCTCGACGATCACCGTCATCTGCTCGGGAGGCTTGCGGTGGGCCTTGGAGAGCGAGGGCGGTAGTTCCACGATGTGGACCGAAAGTGCCTGTTCGCCCTTGCGGCCCTCGACGACACCGAACTCGACTCGCTGACCAGCCTTCAATGTCGTGACTCCGGGAGGCAAGGCATTGGCGCGGACATAGACGTCGCCGCCCTCGTCTTTGGTCAAGAAGCCGAAGCCTTTTTCGGCGTCGTAAAACCGCACCTTGCCAACAGGCACCTCAAACCTCGCTTGCTCTGTCACCGGCTCGCCGGCATCTCGTTTACCCCCACTACAGCGCGCTAAGCGTAGCCGTTTCATGCCATGGCCCCAACAGCTAAACCACGTGGTGAGTTGTCGATACTTAGTTGGACTATCCAAACTCATCCGTGGGACTTTCCGCCGGACCTGCTGTAATCGCGCCGCGTCTACGATGACTGCATGGCAACCTGGGAGGACGGGCCGGAATACGCCCCTATCGAGCGGCCTTCCGACTTTCAGAACCCGCAAGCCCCGCCGTTGGATGTTGCTCCGTCGTACGCGCAAGTAGCGGCGTGGGCGCCCAAGAACCGGCCGGCCTTCGACTCGCCCGAGGGGGCAGTGGCGCCTTTGTCCACTTTTACTCCCGAGCGTGAGGAGCCCCGCGACCCGCAGGAACCGTTTGCGGTCGTAACCAGCACCATGACGTCCGACTCGGCCTGGGGAGCCGTGCACTGGGCCCCGCAGACGGGTCAACCAACTGCGGCTCCGACTGGGGCTGGCTGGACGCCACCGCCGAGTGCTCAGCACCTGCCAGAACAACCCCTGGCCGTCCACACCGGGGCCAGCCCAACGCCGAGTAACTTCCCGACGCCCGGAACGCCTGACTGGTTTGGCCCAGGGCCACACGGGCAACAGCCGCGACCGACCACTCCCGTCACAGCCAGGGCCGTCGTCGACGCCGTCACTCCGGGCCTTTGCATGTGCTTGATCATCGGCGGTCTGGTGTCCGTCCTCTCGCCGATCATTTTGTGCATCAGCGTTGGCCTAGCTGGGCGAGTCAAGGTCGCGACCACGGAGGTCCGCCGCACGTACATGTTCGCCATCGGCGTGCTGGCTCTCATCGGTGTACTCGGCCTGCTCATCGTCGACACAGGCTTTGCCGAGTGGTGGGGCTTCCTCAGCAGCTGGGGATTGCTGATCTGCTGGGCATTGCTGATCACCACGCTGGTGATGGTCTACCGCCGCCTTCGGTCGGACAACCCCGGTCCGCCGACGTATCAATCCCCTTGGCGGTAGGGGTGATCGCGCCGAGTGAGCAGCCGCGGCCGCGCACTCTTACCGAGGCGCTGCGCGCTATGTCGGCCGTCGAACTGGCCACGGTGCTCACAGCACGTCCAGATCTCCTCGACCCGCCTCCCGAAGACATCGCAGAGCTCGCGAGCCGGTCCACTACCTCCGCCTCGATCAGCCGCGCCATAGACCAACTCAACAGCTGGCTCGGAACTGTCTCCGAAGCATTGGCGGCTTTACCCGATCCCGCTTCAGCTGACGATCTTGAGACCATGCTCGGCTCATCAGCGACACAGGTGGGTGCAGCGGTACAGCAGCTTCGGGAGCGCGGTCTGCTTTGGGGCCGCGACGACCAGCTACACCTGGTCCGGCCGGTTCGCGAGGCGTTCGAGCCCTATCCCGGCGGCCTGGCTCCCCCATCGGCCCGACCCATGTCGGACAAAGAAATCGATGGTGCGCTGGAGGCGTCCGGCGCGGAGGCACGGGTGGTACTCGATCGACTCCTCTGGTCGCCGACAGGCGCCGTACGCCATGCCGACCGGAAGGTGACGGTGACGTCGGCCAGCTCACCGATCGAACGCCTCCTCAGCCACCAGCTGCTGCGGCCGCTGGATTCCGAGACGGTGATCATTCCGCGGGAGGTGGCATGGCGCCTGCGAGGGTCCAGATTCGCACCGGATCCAGTGGCGACGGAACCCCCGGCTATCACCGGGCGATACCGGGATGCGGACCGCGTTGACCATGCCGCGGCCGGGGCGGCCTTCGCGTTGCTGCACGACATCGAACTTCTGGCACATCGCGTTGAATCCATGCCACACAAACTGCTGCGGGCAGGAGGGCTCGCTCACCGTGACGTGACTGGCCTCGCTCAGCATCTCGGCGCAGATCCGGCACACGCCGTCTTTGTCATTGAGTGCGCAGCTGCCGCTCGACTCGTGGCCCCTGGTAGGTCTTCGGCGCTGCTGCCGACCGCCGACTATGACAAGTGGCTCGACTGCGATGCCCCAACCCGCTGGCGGCTCGTCGCCGAGGCGTGGCTCGGTGCTGACCGTTTCTACGCCCGATCTGCCGAAGTCGGCGGCCACCCGCTCGGCCAGGATGCCCACGCTCCTTCCGCGGGAGGCCTGCGCATGACCGTTCTCAGGGTCATCGCTGAGGCAGACCGAGGCACAGTGCTCGACCTGGATCAGCTGGCCGAGGCCGCCGCTTGGCATCGGCCCAGCCTGAGCCAGGGACGGCCAACAGCGATGGAGCTGGTGCAGTGGACGTGGCGTGAGGCGACGTGGCTGGGACTGACAGCACTGAACGCCGTGTCGTCATTCGCCAGAGTTCTGCTACGGCTGGGTCAGCCAATGCCAGCTGAGCTGACTGAGCTCTTTCCTGCTCCGGTGACGGACTTCGTCATTCAGACCGATCTGACAGCCGTCACCCCGGGGCCGCTGGAACATACCGTTGCCGCAGAGTTGCGAGTGCTGGCTGATCAGGAGTCCCGTGGTGGCGGTGGGGTCTATCGGTTCAGCGCCAACTCCCTGCGTCGCGCCTTCGATCTCGGCTGGTCAGCAGAGGATGTACAGCTGTGGCTCGAGCAGCGCTCGACGACTGGAGTGCCTCAGCCGCTCCGTTATCTGGTTGGCGACGTGGCCAGGGGTCACCGCAGCATTCGAGCCGGCCCGGCCGGTAGCTACGTCCGGATGGCAGACCAGGCGCAGGCTGCGGCGCTGCTCGCTCATCCTGCCGCCTCGGACCTCGGTCTCCGCGCGGTCGCGCCGGGAGTCCTAGTCGCGGCCGTCGATGAGCACGAGTTAGTTTCGCTGCTGCAGGAGATGGGCCATCATCCGGCGATTGAGAATGGCGCCGGCGAGGTTGCCGTGACGCAGTCCTCGCGTCGTGCGACACCGCAGTCGACGAATCCACGCAAGGCAGTCGCCTCGGCTGCTGCAGTGGCCGCCGACCTCGTCGGGCGGGAACGACGCCATCGCGTCAACGGACAGCCAGGGACCACGGCCACAACTGAGGGCACCGTCGAGCAGCTTAGATCGGCGACGGGCGCAGCGCTGCCGGTACGGGTCGTCTACGTCAATGCTGACGGTAGCCGGGCCGAGCGCGAGCTGGCCCCTTTGGACCTCTCTGCCGGCGTCGTGCGCGCCGTCGATCGTGACAGTGCGCAGATCGTCACCATCCCCCTGGCCCGCATCGCCTCGGTCGTTCCCGCTTCTCGCAGGCCCTAGGAAGGCGCGTTGCCAGACACTTGGGGGCCTGGGCATGCCTAAACTGAGCGGGTGCACGCCGTGACCATCAGACGAATACTCGTCTTCGGCGTATGCGCGCTTGGAGTCGGATCCCTCTATCTCGTGCCCAGCATCGCAAGCTCGCCGGAGCAGATCGGGGTTCGGGAAGCCGACGATGAGCCGACGAACAGACCGGTGCGAGCGCAACCAGGCAGATCCCCGCAGTCGGCCTCCCCGAGCGGGAATGACGATTCGCTTACCGAAACTGACGGAGACCGCTCGGCGACGGCCCTCACAAGGCAACAAGCCGCGGTTCCCACAGAGAGTCCTGATGGCGACAGCGGTCGCACGACCCGGAAAGCTTCGGCCCTGCCGAAGCGCACCAAAGATGCTGAACCGCCAGAGCCGGTCGCGGACATCGAATCGTCGGCAATGACAGCGGATCGGCTCAGCCTCAAGTGGCCCGCCGCAAAAGACAATGTCGGGGTGATCGGCTACCGCATTTGGCTCAACGGATTCGAAGTGGCGACGACCGCCGAGACGCAGGCGAAGCTGCACTGGTTCAACGACGACAGCGGTCAGCACGTCGTACAAATTCGGGCTCTCGACGCGGCCGGAAACCAAAGCCGGAGTTCACCGACATTGGTGGTCACAAGGCCTTCGCCCGAACCGACGCCTACGCCCTCTGAGTCGCCGACGCCGAGTGCTGAGCCGACCGAATCCGGCAGGTCCGATGCCGAATCGGAATCGTCCAGCGAGACATCGACCGGTGACAGGGCCGAGGCCCGACGTAAGAATCGCTGATGCCAGCGCCCTTCGACGGCCCAGGGCCGCTCGTCGTGCAGTCCGACCGGACGCTGCTCCTCGAAGTTGATCATCCTGATGCCGATGCGTGCCGGATCGCGATCGCGCCGTTTGCTGAGCTTGAGCGGGCACCCGAGCACATTCACACGTACCGACTGACACCCCTCGGACTATGGAACGCCCGCGCGGCCGGTCACGACGCTGAGCAGGTGGTCGACACACTGCTGACCTACAGCCGCTATCCCGTGCCCAATTCGCTGCTGGTGGATGTCGCCGAGACAATGGATCGCTACGGTCGGCTGCGGATCGAGAAGCACCCAACGCATGGGCTGATCTTGGTGAGCAGCGATCGCGCGGTGCTGACCGAGGTGATGCGGAGCAGCAAGGTCAAGGGACTGCTGGGCAGTCGCGTCGACGACGACACCGTAATGGTCCATCCATCGGAGCGTGGGCACCTGAAGCAGATACTGCTCAAGCTCGGTTGGCCCGCCGAGGACCTCGCCGGATATGTCGACGGCGAGGCACACCCGATCAGTCTCAATCAGCGCGGGTGGACACTGCGCCCCTACCAGGGTCAGGCTGCCGACTCCTTCTGGCACGGCGGATCGGGCGTGGTGGTGCTGCCGTGCGGAGCCGGCAAGACTATCGTCGGCGCAGCCGCGATGGCCCGGGCCGGTGCGACCACGCTGATCTTGGTCACCAACACTGTCGCAGCCCGGCAATGGCGGGACGAATTGATCAGGCGGACCACGCTGACTGCCGACGAGATCGGCGAGTACTCCGGTATCAAGAAGCAGATCCGCCCTGTCACCGTCGCGACTTACCAGGTGATCACCACGAAGCGTGGCGGCGTACATACGCATCTCGAGCTGCTGGACGCCAGAGATTGGGGCTTGATCATCTACGACGAGGTGCACCTGCTGCCGGCCCCGGTCTTTCGGATGACTGCTGGACTTCAGGCGCGTCGTCGGCTGGGTCTGACAGCCACGCTGGTGCGGGAGGATGGCCGGGAAGGCGACGTCTTCTCCCTGATCGGGCCCAAGCGCTATGACGCGCCGTGGAAGGACATCGAAGCGCAGGGCTACATCGCACCAGCCGATTGCATCGAGGTGCGGGTCACGCTCGACGAAGCGGAGCGCATGGCGTACGCGGTCGCCGAGCCGGACCAGAAGTACCGGCTGGCATCTACATCAGAATCCAAAACCGGTGTCGTCGTCGACCTGGTGTCCAAGCATCGGGGCACGCCGACACTGGTGATCGGACAGTACGTCGATCAACTCGAGGATCTCGCCGCGCGTCTGGAGGCAACATTGATCACCGGTGAGACGACCGTACGGCGCCGCGAGCAGCTCTACGAGGCGTTCCGCTCCGGCGAAATCAAACTGCTCGTGGTGAGCAAGGTCGCGAATTTCTCGATCGACCTGCCATCTGCTCAGATCGCCGTCCAAGTCTCAGGCGCCTTTGGCTCCCGGCAGGAGGAGGCTCAGCGGCTCGGGCGCCTGCTCCGGCCCAAAGCGGAGGGGACGACCGCGCGCCTTTACGCCGTGGTTGCGCGTGACACAGTCGATGCTGACTTTGCGGCCCACCGGCAGCGGTTCCTCGCCGAGCAGGGGTATGGCTACCGCATCATGGACGCCGAAGACGCTCTCGCCGCCGAATGATCTCCTCTTAGACGCGAGGCCGCCATCTCTCCGGTGTCGGCTGCCGCAATCTATGTTCACTTAGGCTGCCTGCGGTCTGCATGGGTTGCACCTCGGCAGACCGTTGGCAACCTGGGTTGATCCAGCTTTCTGACGCTGCCAGCTCACGGCTCGAGCGGTGGTTTGCGCGTAGTCTCTGGGGCGAGGAGGCAGCATAGCCACATGAGTGTCTTCTCCGAGGCCGAGATCGCGTACTTGCAGAGCAAGACGATGGGTCGGCTGGCAACAATCGGTGCTGACGGCAGACCACATCTGGTGCCTCTCACATACCAGTTCAATACCGATGAGGACGCAATCGACATCGGCGGCGTTGACTTCCCGAACTCCAAGAAGTGGCGAGACATGCTGGAGAACGCCCACGTGGCGCTCCTGGTGGACGATGCCTCGCCCAACGGGGCTCATGCGATCGAGATTCGTGGTGACGCCGAGCCTCACTTCCTTGGTGGAGAGTTGATCAATCCGCGGTTTCCCACCTTCAAGCCCGAGTTCGTGCGCGTGCGACCG
The DNA here is from genome assembly GCA_963836855.1 of uncultured Actinomycetota bacterium. Lineage (GTDB taxonomy): Bacteria > Actinomycetota > Actinomycetes > Propionibacteriales > Propionibacteriaceae > Microlunatus. The sequence goes on from CAWILN010000045.1 coordinate 289,589, forward strand.
CACCGCATTGTGAGCTGGGGACTGGAATCTGAAGGTTTCACGCCGCACGCTCGAACCGTGAAATGACTCCGTGCGGCCCTATGCCACGTCCAGGACCGTGGATTCCTCCTGGGTGCCGAGATCGATCGGCCATGCGTCAGGCTGACCTGACAGTGACCAGAGCTCAACCAACTCGTGCGGCCAGATCCAGTCATCGGTGTGCCGTAGATCCTCATGCGACCACCAGCGGTATCCGAGGACGGTAAGCCGCTCGTCGCACGTATGGGCGGAGACGTCCACCTCGAAAGGCGACACCATCGCCAAGAAGAAGGACTCATCCTGCTCGATCACGAGGTCGGAGTATCCATGGACGACATGCCGTATCGCGATCGGTCCCAGCAACTCGCTGTCGCTCAGCCGATAGCCGGTTTCTTCCGCCACCTCACGGATGGCGGCATGGACCTCGCTTTCACCCTCATCGATCCCGCCGCCGGGCGTGGTCCACCAGCTAGTGCCAGGAACTCCAGGGTCACTGTCCTCGAACAACAGTGTTCGATTGTTGTCGATCATGATCACGCGTACCGTCGCGCGGGACTTGCGTGGGCGGTCCGCGGGGTCCGGGACCGGCACGTAGCTGCGCTCGGTATCAGAGGAAGACACGGCCTACACCTTACGAGTAGCCCGATCGTGCGCTCGTCCGGCCCGACCGTCATCACCAAAACCCTTGGACATCGTGGTCGGCTGGCGGTAGCGTGATCCCTCGCTCCCTACGCCCACCGATCCAGCATCGGAGCTGTTCGCATGCCTGAAACCGCGGTCGACGTCCTGGCCCGGGAACGCCTCCATCTCAGCGAATCCAGGGCCGCCCTACAGCGGATGCGACAACACACGGCAAGTCTTGAAGCGTTCGGCGGAGACCACGTATCGACCGAGCACCTCAAGCAGGCGCTTTACCGCAGAATGAAGGCCCTCGAGGACAACCCGACCGTGCCGCTGTTCTTCGGCCGACTCGACTATGACGCCAGCCTCGGTGCCGAGCAGGACGAGACGCTCTATATCGGGCGGCGCCACGTCACCGGGGAGGCGGGCGGCGAGCCACTGGTGATCGATTGGCGTGCCGGCATGTCACGGCCCTTTTACCAGGCGCGACCCGGGCAGCCGATGGGGGTCCGCTTACGCCGGCGCTTCGGCTTCTCGCATGGCCAGCTGACCGCGTACGAGGACGAGGAGCTGAGCACAGCTGGGGAGACAGCGCACTCCGACATCATGGAGTCGGAAATCGAGCGCCCCCGGACCGGCCCGATGCGCGACATCGTCGCCACCATCCAGCCCGAACAGGACAGCATCGTACGAGCCGTTCTGAGCCAATCGCTGTGCGTTCAAGGTGCACCGGGGACCGGAAAGACCGCCATCGGCTTGCACCGCGCCGCCTATCTCCTCTACGCGTTCCGTGATCAGCTCGCCCGCTCGGGCGTACTGGTCGTCGGGCCGAACGACAGCTTCCTGTCCTACATCGCCGATGTGCTGCCCGCTCTGGGTGAGATCGATGCCACGCAGACCACGGTGACAGCGCTGGTGTGTCACGCGAACGGCATCGAAGTCCGCGGGGTCGACAGTGTTCCCGCGGCACTGATCAAGGGAGAGGCCCGAATGGCCGAGGTGCTGCACCGCGCGGTGTGGAGCCATCTTGGCACCGCCACCGCACCGCTGGTGGTACCGCGAGGCGCCTATCAGTGGCGGGTCGGTGCTTACCTGGCGGCCGAGGTGGTCGAGGAACTGCGTCAGCGTGGTGTCCGCTACGAGGCTGGCCGAGCGATGTTGCCGCAGCGTCTGGCTCACCAGGTGCTGCTGCGGATGGAGGCGGGCGGTGACTCCCCTGATGATCGAGTCCAGGACTCTGTTGCCAGAAGCAAGCCGGTGCGGGCGTACGCCGATGCGCTCTGGCCAACGCTCGACGCAGCCAAGTTGATCATGAAGTTGCTCACCGATGCCGACTTCCTCGCCAAAGCCGCCGATGGCATTCTGAGCTCTGCAGAGCAGCGGCTGATCATGATCCAGAAGCCACCTCGATCAGCGGGTACTGCTCGCTGGTCACTCGCCGACGCGATCTTGATCGACGAGGTCGCCGATCTGCTGCAGCGTACCCCCAGCCGTGGCCACGTGATCGTCGACGAAGCGCAGGACCTGTCGCCGATGATGCTCCGGGCCGTCGGGCGTCGGGCCAGCACCGGCTCGATCACCGTCCTCGGTGATCTTGCTCAGGCGACGACGCCGTGGGCCACCCGTTCCTGGCGCGAGTCGCTCGCACATCTTGGCCATCCCAACGCGGCAATCTCCGAGCTCGTCGCCGGCTTTCGGGTACCTGGCGCAGTGATCGATTTTGCGGCCCGGCTGCTGCCGCAGATTGCACCCGGACTGAAACCGCCGCACTCGGTACGGCGGCACCGCGGCGAACTCGATGTTCGGCGCACCACCCGGATCGGCGAGGAACTCCTCGATGCGATCACCGAGACGATGCGCAATGAAGGCACCGTCGGAGTGATCGTTGCCGACGCCGCCGTGCCCGATGTCCGAGTGATGCTGGAGCGCGATCAGCTGAGCTACGACCTGCTCGGCGAAGATCCCGACATCTTCGATGCTCGCGCCGATCTCTCCAGCACGGGTGTGGACCGTTCGCAACATCTCAAGCCGATCGTGGTTCCGGCATCTCTGGCCAAGGGTCTGGAGTTCGATCATGTGGTGCTGGCGGAGCCCGCCGGGATCGTCGCCGGGGAACCTGATCCGGTGACCGGGCTCAGACGGCTGTACGTCTGTCTCACCCGAGCCGTCACCTCACTGGTCGTAGTGCACGCGGCAGAACTACCGGTCGCTCTGGTGGCCTGATCGCTCAGCCAAACGAAGGAGGATCCGTCACCGGGAGCCTGACTTCGAAGCGGGTGTCCCCAGGTTGTGAGGTCACGCGCAAGTCGCCGCCATGCCGCTGGGTGATCACCCGATAGCAGATGTCAAGCCCGAGCCCGGTGCCCTCACCGGGCTTGGTGGTGAAGAACGGCTCGAAGATCTTCTGCTGGATCTCCGGCGGAATGCCGATGCCGGTATCGCAGATCTCGACCGCCACCCACCCGTCCTCACGTAACGTCCGGACCGTCAGCGTGCCGCCGTCTGGCATGGCATAAATGGCATTGTCGATCAGGTTGGTCCAGACCTGGTTCAGCTCGGCCGGATGTGCTGGGATCATTGGCAGCGACTCATCGTAATCCTTCACTACCGTGATCTTTCCCGATTCCTTGATCTTGTGTCCGAGCATGATCAACGTACTGTTCAGCCCATCGCGGACATCGATCTCCTGATGCGCGGCTCGATCCATTTGGGAGTACTGCTTCGCGGCCCCCACGAGCGCAGAGATGCGATGCGTCGAGTCCTCGATCTCCAGCATGAGCTGCTCCGTCTCGAGGGCATAGGTGACCCAGTGCAGGGCGTCGGCGAGGAGCATTGTCGGCACCGACTCAGCCACATCGTCCAGCCAGTCAGTGTCCACTCCGGCAGCGACCAGTGGCGGCGCGAGGTCCCACGCGTCGTCCACGCCATGATCATCAAGCCAATCGGAGAGCTCGTCCTCGGCCTCGCCGACCTGCATCGGCGACAGCTTCTCGGCTTTGGCCATTTTCTCTACGGCCGCTTCCTGAAGCTCAGTGAGCGCGAACAGTGCCTTGGGGTCGACGTCAGCGGTAGCAAGGTGCGCGAGTTTGCCCCGCATCTTGCTTACACGCTCCCGCAGCGACGCAGTGGCGCGTACGGCAGCGGCCGCCGGATTGTTGAGTTCGTGGGTCAGTCCGGCGGACAACCGGCCCAAGGAGAGCAAGCGTTCCCGCTGACCGATAATGGCTTGGCTGGATTGGAAACCGGCGGTCACTCCTTCGAGCAGGTGCACCGCCATGGGGAACCACTCGCGGAACTTCGCTCCGAACTCCCACGCGTCGATCACCCAGAACTCACAGTCCGTCACCGCGCGCACCGACGCCCAATAGGGCTGCTCAGCCATGCCCCTGACGAATGCCTGGGTAGCCCCGGCGTAGACGCCACGTTGGTTTGTGCGTGCCGTCTCAACCTCGGTGCTCTCCACCCGGCGATGCATGGACAGTGTGCCGGACAGCAGGACGAAGATGCATGTCGCCGGCTCGCCCTCGGTGTAGACAGGCTGGCCGGCCGCCCAAGTCTGGCAGTATCCCTTCTCGCTGAGCCAGGCCAGCTGATCATCATCCAGCGACTCGAAGAGGAACAACGTGCGCAGTTCCGACGGGCTCAATCGCACCGCCTCGGCGATCGGTTCGCTCATGATCAACTCCTACTGTTCCGCCAAGTACCGATGGACCAGCGTGACGGCGAGTGCCCCTTCGCCGACCGCGGAGGCTACCCGCTTGACGGATTGAGCGCGGACATCGCCTGCCACGAAGACGCCTGGAATGCTGGATTCCAGCAGATAGGGGTCACGCTCCAGATCCCACGACCCAGGCCGCTTCCCGCCGACGGTCAGATCCGGTCCGGTGAGAACGAAGCCGCTGGAATCCCTGACGATCTCTTCGGGAAGCCAGTCGGTGAGCGGCGCTGCGCCGATGAACACGAAGAGATGCCCGGAGTCGACCACCTCGTGACCGCCAGAGTGATCAACAAAGGTGACGCACTGTAACCGGCCGTCCCCCGTGCAGCTCTTGACCGATGTGTTCAGCCGGACATCGATATTCGGGATCGAAGCGATTTGATCAATCAGGTACGACGACATGGACTGCTCCACAGAGGCGCCGCGAACTGCCATCGTCACCTTGGCGGCGTATCGGGAGAAGAAGACGGCGGCCTGGCCGGCAGAGTTCGCACCACCGACGACGATCACGTGATCCCCCACACAGGACTCCGCCTGGGTGGCTGACGAGCCGTAGAAGACGCCGCGCCCGACAAGCTCGGGGGCGCCTGCTGCCTCGAGCTGTCGATAACTCACCCCAGTCGCCAGAACGACGGCGTGAGCCAGCACGGAGGATCCGTCGTCGAACATCACCTGGCGCGCCGGGCCTCTGACCTCCAAACCGACGACCGTACGCGCAGTCAACAGCTCGGCCCCGAAGCGCAGCGCCTGCCGCCGCGCGCGGTCTGTCAACTGATCGCCGGCCACCCCGTCAGGGAAACCGAGGTAATTCTCGATGCGTGAGCTCTGCCCGGCCTGACCACCCGCTGCCGCTCGCTCGACAACAACCGTCGTGAGGCCCTCGGATGCCGCATACACCGCTGCGCCTAGACCGGCAGGACCGCCGCCGATGATCACTACGTCGTAGAACTTGCCCTGAGGGGTGGTGCTCAGCCCGACGGCATTCGCGACCTCCAGCAGGGACGGTTGCACCAGCGCCTGCCCGTCCCTCGTGATCACCACTGGCGCCTGGCTGTGGTGAGCCCCGGCAGCCGCCATCAGCCGCGCACCGTCCGCATCACCGATGTTGTACCAGCGGTAAGGCACCATATTGCGGGCCAGGAAGTCGCGTACCTCGTACGAGGCAGCCGACCAGGGGTGACCCAGGATCTTGATCTTGTGCTCAGGTGGCCTGCCCTCGCGCTGCCAAGCCTCCAACAGTTCATCGACTACCGGATAGAACTTCTCCTCCGGCGGCTCCCAGGGCTTCAACAGGTAGTGATCGACATCCACGACGTTGATCGCCGCGATCGCTGCATTGGTGTCAGCGTACGCGGTGACGAGTGCCCGCCGTGCCTGCGGAACCAGGTCCATCGCCTGTTCCAGGAAGTCCACACCGTTCATCCGCGGCATCCGATAGTCGGCGAGGATCGCAGCCACCTGCTCCCCCCGCAATACCACTTCACGGATGGCCTGCAACGCCTCCTCGCCGGACTCTGACCGCATGATGCGATAGTCCGCTCCGTATCGGCGCCGCAGGTCCCGCGCTACCGCGCGCGACACGCTGGGGTCGTCGTCTACTGTCAGCAGCACAGGGCGTAGAGCCCGCTCGGGTCGCGCCTCTTCAACCGGCGTTGTCATGTTCCGACCCTGTCGACGTAGCACCACCGCCAGTGCTCCCCGGGCTCGGCCGAGGTAACGACTGCGTGGCCGCTGGCCCGCGCATGGGCGCTGGCGTGCCGCGCCGGCGAGGAATCGCAGCAGCCGACATGGTCGCAGGTAAGGCAGCGGCGCAGATGGAGCCAGTGCCCGCCGACAGCGACGCAATCGGAACAGGAAGCCTCGAAGTTGCTGGGAACTGGGGTTAGCGCGGTGGCGTCGAGATGGGCACAACTAGCCACAGGCCGGCTCCTTTCTTTGCGTCAATCCTCTAGTGTGCGCGCAAGCTCGGCCCAGCTGTTCACGAGGGGCGCTCGTCCGCTCGCCCGGCTGACGGCGGCGCCAAGCGTGAGCGGCGACGACGGCGCAAGCCGGCGGCGGTCAGCAGCGTGACGATTTCCCGGGAGCGCACTGGCTGGGCACCGGCTGCCAGCGCTAGGGCATAGCGTTCGGAGATCACGTCGTAGTGATCCCGCTCGAATCCGCGTCGGGGGATGCCGATCCGCGCCGCGAAGATGTGCAGCTCCTCATATGACTGATCGCTGATCATGTGCGACCACAGATGGCCGTGGCCTGGCCAGATCGGCGGATCAATGTAAATAGCCACGATTTATGCCTTTGCTCGCGCGGCGCCCTATCGGCGTCATTTCGTCACGATATTCCTCGGGATCCGGCAAACGGTCGACCGTAGAATTGCGAGGTGGCTGCTCTGAAGCGGCTGGTCGCCGTGCTCGCGGCGGCATCTCTGCTCTCGGGTGGCTGCACCTACGCCAAACAGGAGCCTGGCCTCTTCCGCAGTCGCGCAAGCTCATCGCCGACTGTCGAGACACCCCGCCCGCCGGCACCCACCAACCCAGAACTTCCAGTAGCCGCAGAAGCCGAATGGACAACTGCCGAAGGGCTGGAGATCAGCACTCGATTCGCCATACATGCGGTACGGCGACTCGACGTTGGAACCGTCGTCGATTGGTCGGTCACCCCACTGAGCTCGCCCCGCTTCGGACCTGGGGAGAAGTTGCCGTCGTGGGTGGATCTTGGCTTGAGCCGCAGCTCCGAAGGCGATGTCAACATGTTTCTGATCGATCCGACCAGCAGCAAGGTCTATCGGACGTTGAGCCACCAATCCCGACGACTGTTCAATCGGTGCCTGTGCACGCCGCTGTGGTTGGCGCAGCAGGGCCTGCGGATCGGGGAGACCCGCATGTTGCAGGCAACCTTTCCACCGCTGCCGGCTGCGCTGAGCTTCATCGACGTGGACATGATCAACTTCGCACCCTTTGTGCACGTGCCGGTGACACCGATCGGCCACGTGCCTACAGCGCAACATCCGACCGACCTGGCGCGCCCGCCGGGGCCTGCACGCCCGGCCCTGGGGGCGCGAGTTTTTCGCTACCGTCAGCAGCCGCGTCGCGTCCAGAGCATCACCATCGACCGAGTGGTAGCAGCGCCCGGTCGAACCTCGATTGAATGGACGATCACCTCGATCACCGATCAGTCCACGTTCATACTCGAGCCCGCGCTATCACCGATCGGCGGCAGCTTGCCTGATGAGGTGGACGTGCTGGACCGCGATGTTGTGAGCGGGCCGGCGATCAAGGCTGCTGGCGTCGCTGGCTCCAAGCTTCAACGGGTGACCTGGCTGACTGCTGCGGTGGCTGAACGCAAAGCCTACGAGTGCTTGTGCAGCGAGCTGGGGGTGTGGGCCGGCTCGCTGCGCCGGCAAGGCGGCCGAGCCAGCGTCGCCAGCAACTATCCCGCGCTGCCAGCCGGCGCCCGCACCGTGGACGTGATCTTGCCGGGTGTCGCCACCATCTCGGGCGTCCCTGTGGTTGACGCGGCAGATTCAGCCCCAAGGCTGGGGCCACCGGAGCCGTACGCCGGCGAGACGTGGACGTACTACAGCGACGATCCTCCCCGCGGCTGGACGACGACGGACTGGCCGACTCCGCTTCCGGATCCGGACCAGCTGAAGAACTATCGGTTCTTCGTCGAACAACTCACCCAGATACCGGGCTGGTGACTTGATCGCGAGCGTCGGAAAATCGCGCGCCCCTGTCTGGACGAGGGAGCGAGCCGACACGCTTCTTCGTCGGCGAGCGAGTGAGGAAGACAGGGGATTGTCAGCGCGATTGTGCGAGCGATCACAAAAGAAAGGGGCGGCTCCCAACGGAACCGCCCCTCTTGTGCTGTGACGTGATCAGAAGTCCATGCCACCCATTCCGCCATCGCCACCAGGCGGGACGGCAGGAGCCTTCTCCGGCTTGTCAGCGATGACCGCCTCAGTGGTCAAGAACAGACCTGCGATCGAGGCCGCATTCTGCAGCGCCGAGCGTGTCACCTTGGTCGGGTCGGGAACGCCGGCTTCGAGCAGATTCTCATACTCGCCGGTGGCTGCATTCAGACCATGATCGGCCGGCAGGCCCTTGACCTTCTCGGCGACGACGCCACCCTCAAGGCCAGCGTTGATCGCGATCTGCTTGAGCGGTGCCTCCAGCGCGATCTTCACGATCTGGGCGCCAACCGCTTCATCGCCCTCAAGCTTCAGGTCCTTGAACGCCTTGGCTCCAGCCTGAACGAGCGCGACACCACCGCCGGCGACGATGCCCTCCTCGACGGCCGCCTTGGCATTGCGGACGGCGTCCTCGATGCGGTGCTTCCGCTCCTTCAACTCAACCTCGGTGGCCGCGCCGACCTTGATCACCGCGACACCGCCGGCCAGCTTGGCCAGCCGCTCCTGCAGCTTCTCGCGGTCATAGTCGGAGTCAGAGTTCTCGATCTCGGTGCGAATCTGGTTGACCCGACCGGCAATCTGATCCGAGCTGCCAGCACCCTCGATGATCGTCGTCTCATCCTTGGTGATGATCACCTGACGAGCCTGGCCGAGCAGCTCCATGGTCACGCTGTCGAGCTTGAGCCCAACCTCCTCGCTGATCACCTGGCCACCGGTCAAGATCGCCATGTCGGTCAGCATTGCCTTACGACGGTCGCCGAAGCCTGGGGCCTTGACTGCGGCGGACTTGAAGGTGCCGCGGATCTTGTTCACGATCAGCGCCGCGAGCGCCTCACCGTCGACGTCCTCAGCGATCACCAGGAGCGGCTTGCCAGCCTGGATGACCTTCTCGAGGACCGGCAGCAGATCCTTCAGATTGGAGACCTTGGAGTTGACGATCAAGATGTACGGGTTGTCGAGCACGGTCTCCATGCGCTCGGTGTCGGTCACGAAGTAGGGCGAAATGTAGCCCTTGTCGAACCGCATGCCCTCGGTGAGCTCGAGCTCGAGCCCGAAGGTGTTCGACTCGTCGACCGTGATCACACCTTCCTTGCCGACCTTGTCCATGGCCTCTGCGATGATCTCACCGACCTGGATGTCACCGGCAGAGATGGAGGCAGTAGCAGCAATCTGCTCCTTTGTCTCCACATCCTTGGAAATGATGGCCAACTGCTCGACGATTGCAGCAACGGCCTTCTCGATGCCCCGCTTCAGGCTCATCGGATTGGCGCCGGCCGTCACGTTACGCAGGCCCTCGCGGACCATCGCCTGGGCCAGCACTGTTGCCGTGGTAGTGCCGTCACCCGCAACGTCGTCGGTCTTCTTGGCAACTTCCTTGACGAGCTCGGCGCCGATCTTCTCGTACGGGTCCTCGAGCTCAATCTCCTTGGCGATGCTCACACCATCGTTGGTGATGGTCGGAGCACCCCACTTCTTCTCCAGCACGACGTTGCGACCCTTGGGTCCAAGAGTCACCTTGACGGCATCGGCGAGGATGTTCATCCCCCGCTCGAGGCCACGCCGCGCTTCAGTGTTGAACTGAATTAGTTTGGGCATGTTCTCCGCTAGTCCTGTGAGTGATTGACGGCTCTTCGTGCGGTGCCCGCGACGGACGGCTCATGGGAGCCTCACCGGCCAGAAGAGGTGGCACTCTCCGTGGGAGAGTGCTAACTGCATTTTTAGCACTCTCCCCATGTGAGTGCAAACAGCCCCCCGCCCGTCGCGGATTGCGAAGCGCCCGAACTTACCTCAACCACCACCGTGAGCCGCCACCCAGAGCCCACCGCCTGAGCCGTACCCACCTCGGTCACGCCGTACCTTTCATGCAGGCCGTGAACAGCGGCAATGTCCCACGCGGCGTGGGATTAGCCCGCCTGCTGGCCTGTACCCACCTTCCCCACGCAGTAATGGCATGCGCACTCCAGGTACAGCGTCAACATCCCACACAGCGTGGGATGTTTCCCGCTAGCCACAGATCTGCTGGGTGCACCTCGGGAATGCACGACCTGAGTTTGAGGTTGCCCCGTATATGGCCCACCCCACCGAGCAGCAGACGATCTCACGCGCCTCGGTAGGGCTTCGCTCCGAACGCGGTCCGATCCTGCTCTCGGTGATGCTTAGCGTGGGTCTGATTGCGATCGACGCAACCATCCTCGCCACGGCCGTCCCATCGATCGTTGATGATCTCGGCGGTTTCACCCAGTTCCCCTGGCTCTTCTCGATCTTCTTGCTGGCGCAAGCGGTGTCGATACCGATTTTCGCCAAGTTCACCGACCTCGTGGGGCGTAAGCCGATCATGCTCATCGGCATCGGCCTATTTGTCCTTGGCTCGATCCTGTGTGGCATTGCCTGGAGCATGCCTGCCCTGATCGCGTTCCGGGCACTCCAGGGACTCGGCGCAGGCGCGGTGATGCCAACGTCCATGACCATCATCGGTGACATCTACTCCGTAGCCGAACGCGCTCGGGTTCAGGGCTACGTTGCCAGTGTCTGGGCGCTCTCTTCCGTCATCGGACCAACACTTGGCGGGCTCTTTGTCGACTTCCTCGATTGGCGGTGGATCTTCTTCGTCAATATCCCGCTCGGAGCGCTCGCGGCCTGGTGGCTATTTCGCAGATTCGATGAGAACGTGGTCCGAAAGCAGCACCGCATCGATGTCGCTGGTTCGGCGCTGCTGGGTGTTGGCTCCTCGCTGATCATCCTGGGGCTCCTCGAGGGCGGCATCTTGTGGGCCTGGACCTCGGTGCCCAGCATCACCATTCTCACGCTTGGCACGGTGCTTCTGATCGGCTTTGCACTGGTGGAGCGACGAGCCGCAGAGCCGATCCTTCCGGGTTGGGTGTTTCGCAGCCGATTACTCAACTCAACCAATCTCGCTGCCCTGGGGGTCGGCGTGATGCTGATCGGCCTTACCTCCTTCATCCCGCTATACGCCCAGGGTGTGCTGCACACGAGTGCGCTCGTGGCAGGTTTCGCGCTCGCTGCCCTCACGCTGGGTTGGCCGCTCGCCGCTTCGATGGCCGGTCGCATCTACCTGAAAATCGGCTTCCGGCGGACGGCGCTTATCGGCGCAGGAGTGATCCTAGTCGGCTGTGGATTGCTGGTTTTGCTGTCGGGGCGTAGCACCGTGTGGCAGGTGGCTGCCACATGTTTCGTGCTCGGGCTGGGCTTTGGCCTGGTAATCAGCCCTACGTTGATCTCCGCGCAATCCGCAGTCGATTGGCAACGCCGTGGCGTCGTCACGGGCACCAACGTGTTCGCCCGATCGATGGGGAGCGCGCTCGGTGTCGCCGTCTTCGGCGCTATCGCCAATGCGTCGCTGAACCAGGGGGTCGGTGATCACATCTCTTCCACTGCCAGCGGAATTCCGGCAAGTGTGCTGGAACCGGCGCTGCACAAGGTCTTCTTGGCCGCTGGGGTGGTCGCATTGCTGGTGGCGGCCGCGGTGTTGATCATGCCCAACCGCTCGCTGACCGATCACGGCGCATCGTCGTAGCACAATGAAGAGGAGGTGGGTCCCTCGCGACGCTCCTTGCCCTTGGCTGCCTGGTCGCGGCATGCTCGCATAATCCCGTCGAACATGGCATCTTCAGCCGGCTGGTGAGCGGGGACGCGAACCCGTCAACCCACTTACGCGACTTCCAGGCAACCGTGGACGCGAGTGTTCATTAAGGAACGGCCGCCGTGGGCGCAAGCTTGCCGACCAGCTCAACAACTTCCGCGATGGAGTTTTCCACTCGGGTTGGACGATACGGAAACCGTTCCACGTCCTCAGCCTTCGTTGAGCCCGTCAGCACCAAGATGGTGCGCATCCCCGCCTCTAGGCCGGAGACCACGTCGGTGTCCATTCGATCACCGACCATCATCGCCGTCTCCGAGTGTGCATCGATCGCGTTCAGCGCCGACCGCATATTGAGCGGATTGGGCTTGCCCACGAAATAGGGCCGGATGCCGGTCGCCTGGGTGATCAATGCAGCGAAAGACCCGCAGGCCGGTACCGACCCCTCCGCCGAAGGGCCCGTCGGATCTGGATTTGTTGCGATGAATCGCGCCCCGCCCTCAATGAGCCTGATGGCACGCGTGATGTTTTCGAAGGAGTGGGTGCGGGTTTCCCCGAGCACCACATAGTCCGGGTCACGTTCGGTAAGGATGAACCCGACATCGTGTAGAGCGGAGGTTAGCCCTACATCCCCGATCACGTAGACAGTGCCGCCAGCCTTCTGGTCGGCCAGAAATTGGGCGGTGGCTAACGCCGAGGTCCAGATGCATTCCTCAGGTATGTCGATGCCAGTGCGCAACAGCCGCGCCCGAAGATCACGAGCCGTGTAGATCGAATTGTTGGTCAATACCAGGAAGCGGCGTCCATGCTCTTGCAAGGCGGCAATGAACTCCAATGCGCCAGGCAGCGCCTGCTCCTCGTGCACCAGTACGCCATCCATGTCAGTCAGCCACGATTCGACGGGCTTCGGATCAGTCATGGAAGTCATTCTTGTGCACGGTTGCCGCAACCCACGCGGCTCGGGTACCCATCTGCTGCCAAACTTCCGCGTATGACCGATGCCCGGCTGCCGGACCCTGCCATGGTGGTACTGGCTGGAGCCGCAGGTTCGGGCAAGTCCACGTGGGCTGCTGAGCACTTCCGGACGGCCGAGGTGGTGAGCTCGGATGCGCTGCGAGCAACGGTCGGTAGCGGACCCGCTGATCTTGAGGCAACCGCGGACGCCTTTGCGCTGCTCGATCAGATCGTTGCAGCACGGAGCAAGCGCTCATTGACGACGGTCATCGACACCCTGGGCCTCGATCGGGAACGACGCGCGGACTACCGGCGGCTTGCCCGCGAAGCCGGACTTCCTGCCGTGCTCGTGATCATGGACACAGCGGCGGCGCTATGCCGCGAGCGCAATCGAGAACGCGATCGACCAGTACCGGCGCCGGTCCTCACCGATCAACTGCGAAAGATCAAAAGACTGGTCGACGCTGCTCGAGATGAGGGTTGGGATCAGACACTGATCATCGAGCAGCACAGTGCGTCAGACGCACAAATCGTCGTGCAACCGACTCTTGATCATGATCATGAGCCGGGCACGAGCCCGAGAGTAATCCTTCAGGTGTCGCGGTTTCCTTGGCCGGAAACCGATCCTGCCGGCTGGCTGCGTGACCTGGCGCTGGCAGCTGATGAGATCGGCTTCGACGGCCTCGCACTGATGGATCATCTGATCCAGATTCCCCAGGTGGACCGTGCCTGGGAGCCCATTCCCGAGCCGTGGATCACCCTCGGCATGCTCGCCGGTCTTGACACCAACCTTCGGCTGGGCACTCTGGTCTCCCCCGTCACCTTTCGCGAACCGGGCATCATCGCCAAGACCGTCGCGACCCTTGATGTGCTCAGCAATGGCCGCGCCTTCTGCGGGCTCGGTGCCGGCTGGTGGCTGCGGGAGCATCAGGCGTACGGCCTGGACTTTCCAAACGACCGTCAACGACTTGATCGACTTCAGGTCTGCATCGAGACGCTCCGGGCGCTTTGGGCACCTGGCACCAAGGCTTACCACGGCCGTTACGTTCACCTGCCGGAGACCACCTGCTACCCAAGGCCGGTCAGCGACGTGCCGATCATCGTCGGTGGCTCAGGGGAGCGCCGGACGCTGAGGATCGCCGCTGAGCAGGGCGATGGCTGCAACTTGCCGTCGGACCAGACGGTGCTGCGATCCAAGATCGACATCCTGCACCGGCACTGCGCCGCACTGGGCCGTGATCCTGACGGCCTAGAGATCACCGTTCTGGACCTGCCGGTGATCGGCACCGATCGCGAAGACGTCGCAGTCCGCGTAGAGCGGCTCCGCGGACGTACGCCGGCCGCCGTCTACGCCGCCCGCCACCATGCGGCACCTGCGGTTGATCATGTGCAGCGCTATCGCGAGCTCGCCGATCTGGGAGTCAGAACGATTTTCGTTGCGCTGCCGGACCTGTCAGGGGCAGATGATCTTGCTCGGTGCACACCGATACTCGCAGCGATCCGTCGGGGGTGACCACAGATTCGAAGGCAGGTACGCCGCTAGGCGAGTGCCTGACTCCGTAGGCGTTCGGCTTCCGTCGCGTAAGCGGATATGCCGAAGTCGCGGTACGCGGCCAGCGCTGTCTCCAGCATCTCCGCTGCCCGAGCATCATCGCCGGTGCCGCCACGGTCCAACAGCATCCGGGCGTGCAACCGGTGCAGGTCAGCCAGCTCGAGCCGGTTGGACATTTGTGCGGCGACTTTGCGGGCTATGCCGAAGTAGCGTTCGGCTTCATCCCACCGACGAGCCGCCGCAGCGGCGATACCGGCACGGGTCTCCACGAGCCGGCCGTCGAAGGTGATCCAGCTATTACCCCGCGCGAGCACTCCTTCGAGAAGTGGGGACAAAGCCGCCGCCTCCTCGTTCAGCTCACACAGGTAGAGCGCCTCAACGAAGCCGAACATGCTGTTCCACGACCCTACGCCGCTGGCCCGGTCGAGGCTGGGCAACGTCGACCGGGTCGACTCGAAGAGCTCCAGGACCTCCTCGGCGCGCCCCTGGTATGCCAGGTGCCGCGCCAGTAGCGAAACGCTCTGGCCGCCTATCGCACCCGGCGGCTCCAGCTCGACGGCATTTCGGAGCTCGGCCTCGGCGCGTTCGGCATTGCCTCGCCAGTGGGCGGCCAGACCAAGGTAGATGTAGCCCACGTAGCGCCATGGCAGTCCGCCCCGCTCGCCGATGTCCAAAATCTGCGGACCGAGCGCCTCCACAAGCGGGAGGTCGGCGAGCATCGCTGCCTCCCGGATCCGGTCCAGGAGCACCATGAACGCCGCGCCGAGATGACCTAACCGCTCGGCGATGCCCAGCGCCTTGTCCGCGAGGCTCGTCGCCTGCTCGCGACTGCCGAGCGTTCCGTCCTGATAGATCACGAACGCCTGGACGCTGCAGAGACCCCACAGCGCGCTCTCGCGCTCGAACACCTCGGCGGCGCGCAGGCCGATGCGAATTCCGTCGGCGAACTCGGCGTAGGCCATATGGTGGAGTGTCTGCATGTGCAACACGTCCGCCAGTGCCCGCTCATTGCCTACTTGCTCAGCAAGTGCACGCGCCTGGTCGAACGTGGCCGTAGCCGCCGGGTAGTCGCCGCTGACGCTGAGCGCCCATCCGAGCGCGGACAGCACGCGCGCCTTGTCCGCGCTCACGGTGTTGCCGAGTGCCGCCAGCGTCCGCTGGCCGACCTGTACCCCTTCGACCAGCCGAGCACTCCACACCAGCTGGTACACCATCGCCCAGCCCAACCGACCGATGGCCTCGACTTGTCCGAGCGCCTCGTACCGGTCCAGCGCCTCGTCCATCGTGCGCAGGGCATCGTCCCAGCGGCCGACGCTCCGCAGCGCCATCGCCAGTCGTTCGAGCAGCTGGGCACGGCCGAGCTGATCGGCGGACGAGATGAGCGAGAATGCGTGCTCGAAGTGCGCGACGGCGTCGTCAAACGCGGCTGCGTCGAAGGCCCGGTCGCCGGCGATCGTTAGGTAGCGCACCAGGCTTGCCCTGTCGCCGTACCGTCCCGCACGAGACAGGTGATAGGCGAGATCTCCGGCGTGTGCCTCGAGATCGTCGGAGTAGCGCCGCGAGATTGCATCTGCGGTGCGTAGGTGCAGCCGCTCGCGCTTGACCGCCGAGACGCCCGACAGCAGTGTCTGGCGGATCAGCTCGTGGCTGAACATGAGCTCGCCAGGGACCTTGCCGGGCACGATGAGCCGGGCTCGCTCTGCTTCATCGAAGGCCTCGACCAGCGCGTCCTCGCTCACGCCGGCCACCTCGCCGACGAGCTCGGAGGTGAACATCCTGCCCGACACGGCGGCCGCGACCAGCACCTCGCGAGTGGACGAGGCGAGACGATCAAGCCGTTGCCCCAGCACCAGCCGGATGCTCTCCGGCACCGACACCTCATCCAGCAGCAGGTCAGCACGCAGTCCGGCCATGCTCGTCGAGCAGCACGCCGGACTCTACGAGGTGCAGATAGACCTCCTCCACGAAGAACGGGTTTCCCTCGGTCTCGCGGCTGAATCACCTGGGTCAACTCCTCGGGCGCCGGCTGCCCGGCCAGGGCCCGCAGCATCGCGCCCACCCCGTCGAAGGACAGCCTGCGGAGGCTAATGCGTTCAAGTAACCGGCGATGGCCGAGTTGCCCGATAACTCGGGCAAGCGGATGGGAGGGATCAACTTCGACATCGCGGTAGGTACCAAGCACGAGCACCGGCATATCGGGCAGCAGCGGCGCAAGGTATTCGGTCAACAGGACGGTTGACTCGTCGGCCCAGTGCAGATCCTCGAGCACCAGGAGCAAGGGCTGGCCCTGCGCTGCGCGGTCGATGAATTCGCTGAGGCTGTTCCATACGTAGCGGCGAGCCAGCTCGGCCGGTAGCTCGACAGCCGGCGGGATGTCCGGAAAGACGCGCCGCAGCGCCGGCGCGATACGGGCAATCTCGGGAGCCACATCACCAAGCGCCTGCCGCAGCGCCAGCGGGCTACGCGGGTTGCTGATGGCCTGCTCGATCATCTCGACGTACGGCAGGTACGGCGGCGCACCACTCATCTCCACGCAGTGTCCCGTGAGCACCCGCATGCCACCCGCCTGGGCCTCCTCACCCATCTCGGCCACTAGCCTCGACTTGCCAACGCCCGGCTCTCCGGCGACCAACGCGAGCCTGCCGGCACCAGCTAGGGCGTCGTCTACAAGTCGGCGCAGGCTGGCCCGCTCGGCTTCGCGCTCCACGAACGGCGTGAGCCGCGCAGACACAGTAGTTCGGACGCCCCCTGCTGAGGTGTTGTTCCAGGACACCTCGTAAAGCCGCCAGCGCTCCGGAAACCCTCGCAGCCAGTACAACCCCGAGTCGAGAAAGGACCAGTCCACCTGCGGCTCGGCGTGTTTGCGGACATCGTCGGAGGTCAAGATCTGCCCGCCGACCGCCTCGGCCATAACCCGCGCTGCGACATGCACGGCCTGCCCAAGCAGGTCGCCGTCGCGTTCGGCGACCTTGCCGACGTGGATACCGATGCGGACTTCGACGGCCTGCTGCGGGTTGGCGGCGTTGTGCTCCTGCAGCGCAAGCTGGATCGCTGCGGCGGCACGAACTGCTGGGACGGTGGACGGAAAGGAGATCAGGAACCCGTCGCCCAGGGACTTGCGCACTCGGCCGCCGAATGCCGCGACCTCATCACGCACGATCGCTGCCTGCCGCCCCAGCATGTAGTCAGCGTCGCGGTCACCGCGTGTACGCCGCAGGGTGGTCGAGCCGACGATGTCGGTCATCATGATCGTGAGCACCTTGGCTGCGGGCCTGCGATCCGACAAGGCGTACCTCCGTGTTAGCTGCTTAGCGGCGGATCTGCCCGTTCAGACTACGGCGCCAGAGCGGCGGCACCTTACCCACGGTGACGTTGGTGGATTGCTAGATGCGAGGCTTGGCTAAACCCTGGCCAGACGTAGTAGACGTTCCGCGTCAGCGGCGTAGGCAGGCATACCAAACGTGCGGTAAGCGGACAAAGCCTCCTGGAGCATCTCGGCGGCGCGCTGGTGGTCGCCGGTGCCGCCACGGTCCAACAGCATCCGGGCGTGCAACCGGTTCAAGTCAGCCAGCTCGAGCCGGTTGGACATTTGTTCAGCGACTTTGCGGGCCATGCCGAAGTAGCGTTCGGCTTCATCCCACCGACGAGCCGCTCCGGCGACGAGACCGGCACGGGTCTCCACTAGCCGGCCGTCGTACGTGATCCACCTTCCGCCGAGCTCACGCAGCCCTTCCACCAGCGGCGCCAGTGATGCGGCCTGCTCGTACAAGCCACACAGGTAGAACGCCTCAACGAAGCCGAGCATGCAGCTCCACGAGCCGATGCCGTTGACCCGGTCGAGCCTGGGCAGCTTCGACTGCAACTGGGCAGACTCGAAGAGTCCCATAACCTCGTCGGCGCGGCCTTGGTACGCCAGGTGGCGCGCAAGCAGCGAACCGCTCTGCCCGGCGAATGCACCCGGTGGCTCCAGCTCGACGGCGTTGCGCAGTTGGGCCTCGGCGCGCTCGGCGTTACCTCGCCAGTGCGCGGCCAGGCCCAGGTAGACGTGGCCGATGTAGCGATACGGCAGCCCGCCCCGCTCACCGATTTCCAAAATCTGCGGACCGAGTACCTCCACCTGGGGCAGATCGCAGAGCATTGCCGCCTGGCGGATCCGGTCCATGAGCACCAGGAACGCCGCGCCGTGGTGACCCAACCGCTCGGCGATGCCGAGTGTCTTATCGGCGAGACTGGACGACTGTTCGCGACTGCCAAGTGAGCCATCCTCATAGATCACAAAGGCCTGCACACTGCAGAGATCCCACAGCGCACTCTCCTGCTCGAACACCTTCGCGGCGCGTAGGCCGACACTGACTCCCTCGGCGAACTCGGCGTAGCCGAAATGGTGGACGGTCTGCATGTGCAACACATCGGCCAAGGCCCGCTCGTTGCCTACCTGTTCCGCAAGCGCGCGCGCCTGATCGAACATGGCCACCGCCGCGGCATAGTCGCCGCTGGCGCTGAGCGCCCGTCCCAGCGCAGAGAGCAGGCGGGCCTTGTCAGCGCTCGCCGTGTCGCCGAGCGCTGCCATCGCTCGTCGGCAGACCGCCACGGCCTCGATCAGCTGGCCGTTCCAGGTGAGCTGATACACCATGGCCCAACCCAACCTGCCAATGTCCTCCGCCCGCCCGAGCGCCTCATAGCGGTCCAGAGCCTCGTCCATCGTGCCCAGGGCGTCCTCCCAGCGGCCGACGCTGCGCAGCGCCATCGCCAGCCGTTCGAGGAGCTCGGCTCGACCAAGCTGATCACTGATAGGGATAAGCGAAAGCGCCTGCTCGAAGTGCCCGACGGCCTCGTCAAACGCTGCTGCGTCGAAGGCCCGGTCGCCCGCGATCGTCAGGTAACGCACCAGACTCGCCCTGTCAGCGGACCGTCCCGCACGCGACAAGTGGTAGGCCAGATCCCCGGCGTGCGCATCCAAATCCTCGGAATAGCGCTGCGAGACTGCCTGGGCTGTCTGTAAGTGCAGCCGCTCACGCTTGACCGCAGAGACGCCAGACAGCAGCGTCTGACGGATCAGCTCGTGGCTGAACATCAGCTCACCAGGGATACTGCCGGGTGCGACAAGCCGGGCTCGCTCCGCTTCATCGAAGGCCTCGACCAGCGCGTCGTCGCTGGCGCCGGCAACCTCGCCAACGAGCTCGGAGGCGAAAACCCTGCCCGATACCGCAGCCGCGACCAGCACCTCGCGAGTAGACGCGGCCAGGCGGTCCAGCCGCTGCCCCACGACCAGCCGGATGCTCTCGGGCACCGACACCTCATCCAGCTGCAGGTCAGAACGCACCCCGCCGTGCTCATCAAGCAGCACGCCGGACTCGACAAGGTGCAGATAGACCTCCTCTACGAAGAACGGGTTGCCCTCAGTCTCGCGGTCGATCAGCCGCACCAACTGCTCGGGCGCCGACTGCCCTGCCAGCGCCTCCAGCATCGCGCGAACACCATCGAACGTCAGCCGTCGCAGGCTTAGCCTCTCTACCAGGTACTCGCGCGCCAGCTGGCCGATGACCCGCGCCAGCGGATGGTCTAGATCGACCTCGATGTCCCGGTAGGTGCCGAGCACCAGCACAGGCATCTCAGGCAGCAGCGGCGCCAAGTACTCGGTAAGCAGCACGGTTGACTCATCGGCCCAGTGCAGGTCCTCAAGGACCAGGAGCAACGGCTGGCCCTCCGCGGCGCGGCCCATGAACTCGCCGAGGCTGTTCCACACATAGCGGCGCGCCAGCTCGGGCGGCAGCTCGACGGCCGGCGGGATGTCCGGGAATACCCGCCGCAGCGCCGGCGCGATGCGCGCAATCTCCGCGGCGACGTCGCCGAGTGACTGCCGCAGCGCGAGTGGGCTGCGCGGATTGCTGATCGCCTGCTCGATGATCTCGACATACGGCAAGTACGGCGGCGCGCCGCCCATCTCCACGCAGTGCCCGGTAAGCACCCGCATCCCGCGCGCCTGAGCCTCGTTTCCGATCTCGGCGACCAGCCGCGACTTGCCGACGCCTGGCTCCCCAGCGACCAACGCCAGCTTGCCATGGCCGACGAGCGCGTCGTCGAGGAGTTGACGCAAAGTGGCCCGCTCTGGCTCCCGCTCCACCAACGGCGTGAGCAGCGCGGGCACAGTAATGCTGCGTGCGCCCGCCGAAGTGTCGCTCCAGGACACCTCGTACAGCCGCCAGCGCTCGGGAAAACCCCGCAACCAGAACAAACCCGAGTCGAGAAATGAGTAGTCCCCATGCGGTTCGGCGCGCTTGCGCACCTCGCCGGTAGTCAGGATCTGCCCGCTGGCCGCCTCGGCCATAATCCGCGCGGCGACGTGCACGGCCTGCCCGAGCAGATCGCCGTCGGATTCGGCGACCTGGCCGAGGTGGATGCCGATGCGGATCTCGACAGAGCGGTCCGGGTTGGCGCTGTTGTACTCGTGCAATGTGCGTTGGATAGCCACGGCGGCACTGACCGCTGCATCAGTGGCCGGGAAGGAGATGAGAAACCCATCGCCCAGAGACTTGTGTACCCGACCACCGAAGGCCATGACCTTGTCCTGCACGATCTCT
Source organism: uncultured Actinomycetota bacterium (assembly GCA_963836855.1). Classification (GTDB taxonomy): domain Bacteria; phylum Actinomycetota; class Actinomycetes; order Propionibacteriales; family Propionibacteriaceae; genus Microlunatus. The sequence continues at coordinate 310,538 of CAWILN010000045.1, forward strand.
GCCTGCGACCCAAAAATGTCATCGGGATTCAGGCCGCCGCGCGCTCGCCACAGCGCGGTCGAGCCGACGATGTCGGTCATCATGATCGTGAGCACCTTGGTTGCGTAGCTGCGATCCGACAAGGCCTGCCTCCGTGTGAGCTGCTCAGCAGCGGACTTGCCGTTTCAGACTACGGCGTCAAAGCCGGGCCACGTTACCCACCAGCTCGCGCAACACCGCTAGAGCCCGGCCAGACGTTGTAGGCGTTCCGCCTCAGCGGCGTAGGCAGGCATGCCAAACGTGCGGTAAGCGGACAAAGCCTCCTGGAGCATCTCGGCGGCGCGCTCGTGGTCGCCGGTGCCGCCTCGATCCAACAGCATCCGGGCGTGTAGGCGGCATAGGTCGGCCAGCTCGAGCCGGTTGGACATCTGTGCGGCGACCTCCCGTGCGATGCCGAAGTGGCGTTCGGCTTCCTCCCACCGGCGAGCCGCCGCAGCGGCGAGACCGGCACGGGTGTCCACTAGCCGGCCGCCGTCGAGTGTGACATAGCTTCTACCTAGAAGCTCGAGCGCCCTTTCGACAAGCGGTGCCATTGACGCGGCCTGGTCGTACAGGTCACACAGGTAGCACGCCTCAACGAAGTTGAGCAGGCAGCTCCACGAGCCCCAGCTGTTGACCCGGTCGAGGCTAGGCAGCTTCGACCGGCTTGATTCGAGGAGTTCCATCACTTCGTCGGCGCGCCCGTGGTAGGCGAGGTGCCGTGCCAGCACCGCGGCGCATAGCCCGGCGAACGCGCCGGGCGGCTCCAGCTCGACGGCGCTTCGCAGCTCGGCCTCGGCCTGTTCGGTATTGCCTCGCCAGTGAGCGGCCAAGCCGAGGTAAAGGTGGCCCACGTAGCGCCACGGCAGCCCGCCTCGCTCGCCGATGTCCACGATCTGCGGACCGAGCGCCTCCACCTGCGGGAGGTCTCCGAGCATCGCCGCCCTGCGAATCCGGTCAATCAGCACGAGGTACTCCGCGCCGAGATGACCTAGCCGCTTGGCGATGCCCAGCGTCTTGTCGGCGAGGCTTGCGGCCTGTTCGCGACTGCCGAGATTGCCGTCTTCATAGATCACGAATCCTTGCACGCTGCAGAGATCCCACAGCGCGCGCTCCTGCTCGAACACCTTGGCGGCGCGTAGGCCGACTCGGACTCCCTCGGCAAGCTCGGCGTAGCCGAGATGGTGGATGCTCTGCATGTGCAATACGTCGGCCATGGCCCGTTGGTTGCCTACCTGCTCGGCAAGCGCACGCGCCTGGTCGAACGTGGCCGTTGCCGTGGCATAGTCGCCACCTAGGCTGATCGCAAACGCCAGCGCTGCTAGCAGGCGAGCTCTGTCGGCGCTCACGGTGTTGCCGAGTGCCGCCAGCGTCCGCCGCCCGACCTGCACTCCCTCGACGAATCGGGCTGTCCATACCAGCTGGTACACCATGGCCCAACCCAACCGACCGATTGCCTCAACTTGTCCGAGCGCCTCGTAGCGGTCCAACGCATCATTCATCGTGCCCAGCGCGTCCTCCCAGCGGCCCACGCTGCGGAGCGCCATCGCCAGCCGCTCAAGCAGCTGCGCACGGCCGAGCTGGCCATCGTTCGGCATCAGCGACAGCGCCTTCTCGAAGTAGCCGACGGCGTCGTCGAAGGCTGCGGCGTCGAACGCCCGCTCACCTGCGATGTTCAGGTAGTGAACCAGGACGGCAGGATCCCCGGAGCGTCCGGCATGTGACAGGTGGTAGGCGAGCTCTCCGGCGTGCGCCTCGAGATCGTCGGAGTAGAGCCGCGAGATTGCCTTGGCGGTCTGTCAGGTGCAGCCGCTCACGCTTGGCCGCAGAGATGCCAGAGAGCAGCGTCTGGCGGATCAGCTCGTGGCTGAACATGAGCTCGCCAGCGGTCTTGCCGGGCGTGATGAGCCGGCTCGCTCCGCTTCGTCGAAAGCATCGACCAGCGGTCCTCGTCCAGCCTCGGCCACCTCGCCGACCAGCTCGGAGGTGAACACCCTGCCGGACACGGCGGCCGCTACCAGCACCTCGCGAGTGGACTCGGCCAGGCGGTCCAGCCGTTGCCCGAGCACTAGCCGGATGCTCTCCGGCACCGACACCTCGTCCAGCTGCAGGTCAGGAGCGCACCCGGCCATGGTCGTCGAGCAGCACTCCGGACTCGACGAGGTGCAGGTAGACCTCCTCAACGAAGAACGGGTTGCCCTCGGTCTCGCGGTGGATCAGCTGCACCAATTCCTCCGGCGCAGCCTGCCCGGTCAGCGTCCGCAGCATTGCGCCAACTCCATCGAAGGAGAGCCGGCGCAGGCTCACCCGCTCCACCAGGGTGGCGATGCGCAAGCTGACCGATCACACGGGCCAACGGATGGTGCGAGATCTACTTCAACGTCGCGGTATGTGCCGAGCACCAGCACCGGCATCGCGGGCAACAGCGGCGCCAGATACTCGGTGAGTAGCAGGGTTGACTCGTCGGCCCAATGCAGATCCTCCAGCACCAGCAATAAGGGCTGGCTCTGCGCTGCGCGGCCGATGAACTCGCTGAAACTGTTCCACACGTAGCGGCGCGGCCAACTCGGCTGGCAGCTCAATGGGCGGCGGGATGTCTGGAAAGACGCGCCGCAGCGCCGGTGCTATACGGGCGATTTCGGCGGCGACGTCGCCAAGCGCTTCCCGTAAGGCCAATGGGCTCCGAGGGTTGTCGATCGCCTGCTCGATCATTTCGACATACGGCAGGTACGGTGGGGCGCCGCTCATCTCGACGCAGTGGCCGGTGAGCACCCGCATCCCCCGCGCCTTGGCCTCCTTGCCGATTTCAGACACCAGCCGCGATTTGCCGATGCCTGGCTCACCGGCGACCAATGCGAGCCTGCCGTCGCCGGCCAGCGCGTCGTCGACAAGTCGGCGCAGGCTGGCCCGCTCGACTTCACGCCCTATGAATGGGGTGAGCGGCGCTGCCCAGCGCTGGGCACACCCAGGCCCAGTGTCATTCCATGACACCTCGTACAGCCGCCAGCGTTCCGGAAAACCTCGCAGCCAAAACAGCCCTGAATCGAGAAACGGCCAGTCCACCAGCGGCTCGGCGTCCTCGCGGACCTCCTCGGACGTCAGGATCTGCCCGCCGGCCGCCTGCCCAGTGACGCGAGCGGCAGCGTGCACCGCCTGCCCGTACAGGTCACCGTCCTGCTCGGTGACCTGGCCGGTGTGGATGCCTATGCGGATCTCGACCGCTCGCTGCGGGTCGGCGGTGTTCCGCTTTAGCAGCGCCATTTGGATGTGCAGCGGCGGCGCAGACCGCTGCCGCGGTGGATGGAAAGGAGATGAGGAAGCCTTCACCCAGAGACTTGCGCACGCGGCCACCGAATGCCGTGACTTTGTCGTGCACGATTCCTGCCAGCAGCGCCAGAATGTCGTCTGTGTCGGCGTCGCCACGAGCGCGTCGCAGTGCGGTCGAGCCGACCACATCAATCATCATGATCGTTAGCGCCGTGGCTGCCTTGCTGGGATCCGACAAGGTCTGCCTCCCTGTTAGCTGCTTAGCGGCTGGATCTGCTCGCAGCCTCCTGCGACAATGCAGCTGCCTTGCACACCGTAACTGGTCGTTCGGCTGAGGGCGCTTTGGGACCCATTAGGCCTGCGCCTTGCGTCATAGGCGTTCTGCCTCAGCGGCATAGGTGGGCATCCCGAAGGTTCGATAGGCCGACAGCGGGTCCTCGAGCGATCGTCCGCGTCGGCTTTCTTGCGGCGGAGCTCGCACCGCCCATGGCCACGCTCGTGAAGGTCATCGACGAGCATCGTTACGACACGATTCATGGTCGGGCCTTCGGGGTCGAGGCGAATCTGCAGGGTCCGCTGTACTGAGCACGGCCGCCTCCGACCGCCCCGAGCACCTACTCGGGCGCCATGTGCCGCCCAGTCTGTGACCGAGGTGATCTGCGAGGCGCGAGCTGCTGACCCAGATCCGGCGGGTCGCATGTAGACAGACTACGCGGTGAACGAAGGCCGCGATTTCGGCGGATTCGGCCTTTTTACCGCAACTCTTCGGATATCGCCGCAGGTCCCCGGTTATGCAATGTCGCAGATGGCGGGAATGGGAAGGCGCTTCCGCGCATCTACCTGCGGTTGTCCAGCCTTGACGCCGATATTCGAGTGGTTCCACACTCGATTCAAGGGGGCGCAACGGTGGGCGACCGGATTTCGGGCTTCGACGACGCGTATCCAGCACAGGGCGGGCAGGTGCGCAGGCGCACCCTGCTCGGCTGGGCCGCCGCCGGGGGCGTGGCCGCCGCGGCCGGGCTGTCGGTCCCGGCTGGGAACGCGTCCGCGGCGGGCCCGGCGGGGGTGCGGGACGACGCCGTCAGAGTTGTTCGCGCAGTGGCGGGCCGACCGGGGGAACGACAGGCACATCCCGGACGTGTCGTACGCGGGTTACGCCGCCGGGGAAGTGCCGGTCCCGACCGTGCGGACCGCGGTGCAGGCCCGGGAGTTTGGCGCGGTCCCCGACGGACGCGACAACACCGAGGCCATCCAGACGGCCATTATCAACGCCGCCCTGCGCGGCGGCGGCGCGGTGCAGTTGGAGGCGGGGGACTACCGCTGCGACGGCGTCATCCGGCTCAATCGCTCTGGGGTCGTGCTGCGGGGCGCGGGCCAGTCGGCGACCCGGCTGGTGTTCACCCGCAGCCTCAAGCAGGTCTTCGGGCAGAACCTGGAGGACGGGAAGTCGCAGTGGTCTTGGTCGGGCGGCCTGGTCTGGGTGGGGCCGACGGACACGTTCAACCCGCGGCTGCAGATCCTGGACTGGGCGGGCAGGCCGGTGGACACCTCCGGCAACCGCACCACCGACTGGGAGCAGTGGCGCAGCGGCGGCAACGGCGAGGGCAAGCGCCTCGCCCGGGTCCTCGACGATCGCATCCGCGGGTCGACCCAGGTCCGGGTCGACAACCCCGCCGGGCTCAAGCAGGGCTCGTACGTCCTCATGACCTGGCGTTCCCGGGGCGCTGAGGGCGATTTCGGGCTGATGAAGCGCCTCGGCGGCGACAAACTCATGAGCAGTCGGCTTCCCCTGGGCCTCCGCCGACCGGATGTACGCGCCCGCGACCCCGCGCTACCGCTGGCCCGTGCGGATCAAGAAGATCGACGGCGACCGGGTCACCCTCGCCCAGCCGATGCGGATCGACATCACCGCCGCCGAACTCGACACTGACTTCCAGCGGCTCGGGCCCGTCATCACCGACTGCGGCGTCGAGGCGTTGACCATCGTGACCAACGGCAGCCGCGACCCGAACGAGACCCACCTGCTCGACCACGGCTGCAACGGGATCTTCTTCAACCGCGTCATCGACTGCTGGGCCCGCGACGTCACCATCGAGCGCCCGGAGAACGGCATCCTGTTCTCCTGCGCCAAATCCGTCACCGTCGAGCGGTTCACCATCCGCGCCGACTCCTCGGCCCAGGTGCACCACGCCACCGCCGTGCGCTCCTTCTCGGCCGACGTCCTGCAACGGGACTTCACTGTGGACGCTCCGCGTGTGTTCCACGGCATCAACCACGAGTGGATGTCCTCGGGCTGCGTGTGGTCGCGCGGCAGGCTGGTCAACGGCACGTTCGACTCCCACCGCGGCCTGCCGTTCGACAACGTCCGCACCGAGATCACCCTGGAGCGCAACACCGGCGTCGGCGGCGGGGGTGTCTACGCCGGCCCCCGCAACGGCCGCCGGATCGTGCACTGGAACATCGACAACCGCGGCACCTCGGGCGCAGCCGTCCTGGAGCCGGACGCCTTCACCTCCAGCGCCATGGTCGGCGTGCGGGGCCCGCGCAAGACCGGCTGCGCCGACGGGATGGTGTGTGGCGACAAGAACGTCCTCGAGGTCGCCACCGGCCAGGTCCCGAACCCGGTCAACCTGCACGACGCGCAGGTCGCCGTGCGTATGGCCGAACTGCCGCCTTCGCGCGCCGAGGTGGTCCACACCGCCCGCCGCGTCGGCGACTACTGGATGCGCGCCAACCCGGATCCCGGCTCCAACGAGTGGAACAACTCGACCTACCACAGCGGCAACCTCGCCCTGTGGCGACTGACGGGCGACGGCCGCTACCTCGACCACACCCTGGCCTGGGCCCGCTTCCACAACTGGGGGCTGCACGAGGGCGTCACCACCCGGAACGCCGACAACCACCTCGCGGGCGAGGTCTACCTGGAGCTCTACGGCGTCACCCCGGAGCCGGTCCGGATCGCCGCCATCGAGCAGTCCATCCGGCGGATGGTGTTCACCGACCAGCCTGCCAAGAACGACGACTGGTGGTGGGTCGACGCCCTGCACATGGCCATGCCGGTGTTCGCCAGGCTCGGCGCGCTGCACGGGGACAACGCCTTCTGGGAGAAGATGTTCAGGCTCTACACCCATACCAAGCGCGTCGAGGGCGGCCCCGGCCTCTACAGCTACCCGCACGAGCTCTGGTACCGCGACCGCAACTACGTGCCCGGCCGCAAGACCACCCCGGGCGGGCGTCCGGTGTTCTGGTCGCGCGGTAACGGCTGGGCGATGATGGCCCACGCCAAGGTGCTGCGCGTCCTCCCGGCGTCCGAGCCGCACACCCAGGAGTACCGCTGGAACCTCGAAGGCGTCTCCCGGAGCCTGCGGCCGCTCCAGCGCCCGGACGGGTTCTGGAACGCCAGCCTGGTCGACCCGGCCCACTTCGGCGGACCGGAGACCAGCGGCACCGCGATGCACCTCTACGGCTTGGCCAGCGGCATCCGGATGGGCGTCCTCGACCGCGCCACCCACCTGCCCACGGTCGTCCGCGCCTGGAACGCGCTGGCCGACACCGCCGTCCGCGCCGACGGCCTGCTCGGCTGGGTGCAGCGGGTCGGCCACGAACCCGACTCCAGCCAGCCCGTCACCGCGACCACCACCGCCGACTTCGCCGTCGGCGCGTTCCTTCTGGCCGCCGAACAAGTCGCCGCGCTCGTGTGAGCCGGGCGCGGCGACCACCCGCGGTGCGCCGCCGGGTCTTTCACCCGCAGGTTTGACGGCTGGTAACACCACAGGTCCGACGAGTTCTTCGGGAACCTCTATGACGGGAACGCCGAAACGCATCCGGGATCCGCGAACTCCGTCGGTGGAGCAGCCAGTAAAGGACATGGAGCGCGCGTCGTAGCGCGTGTCACCGCTTCGTCCCGGGTGGCTACCTTCTTTGCGTAGAGCGAAATCTCCTGCAGAATCAGGGCCACGCTGAACGGGGATACACGATGGCACTGCTGGCGCGGCCAGCTGGCCGCCGTCCGGGCGACAACCGGGTTCGCGAGGCTGCCCTGAACCGGCGCGAGCCCGGATTCAGCAGGACCCTCTTCGTTACACCTTTTCCAGCGTGCTCCAGCGCCCGCGTCGTCGCATTTGGTTGTATTCGATCCCCGTTGGCGGCTCTAGATGGATGATCCACCATGACGAACAGCAGACTCGAACACATCACCAACCGGTTGCGTATCATCACCTGACTCGCTGAAGCTGGTCGCGAGGCAATCGCCAACGGCACGTGCCGGAGGCGGCAGCCGGAGAATTCACTAGGGCGACTGCTGAGAGAGTTGCGGCCAATCGTCAGCCGCTCGAGAATGCCGTCCTATCAACGTCTTGAGAGGCGATCGTTCAGCGGATCGACCGTCCCCGCTGGTGATCCGAAAAGACGCCGTCCAGTTGCCAGGCGGGCTGATCTGCACGGTACTGTCACCGGGCCGAGAGCAACTAGTACAGCCACGCCGGAAGTGGGTAGACGCAGTGACGAGGCCAAACTCAACCCCGCAACAGTGACCCCCGAGGAACCACTCAAACCGCCTGGCCGGCTTGAACGCATGGGCCCCGTAGACGTGGCCAAGCTCGCTGCGGAGCAATCGCCGTTGGACAACAAAGAAGCCAATGGA
>CAWILN010000046.1:0-13267 GCA_963836855.1 uncultured Actinomycetota bacterium
GCGTCGAGGAAATGAATACCCGCACCCGCTGATCCGGCGTCAAGATCACCGCCGCCGATTCCTCACGCCGCGAAGCCGCACCCGCCACTTCCGGCTCCCCCATGTCCCTCCTGCTCTCCGCCGAACCCGGCAATGCCGGAGGGCCGTCATCCTGCTAAACCGGGAGCCCAACGACCTCAGGAGCCGCATCTCCACGAAGCGGCATCTGAGGGCGCCGCCACGACAACCCCTGCATTGCGAGGGTATTGATCTCAAAACCCATCATCACACCCGGCTCGGGCACCGGGAACAGACGTTGGCGCACGCAGGACCGCCAACAGCTTTGGAACGGTTAGGTCGCTCGTGGCGGCGATTTCCGCGACTGAAATCGCCGGCCCGGCGACGCGGCGGCGGCAGCCACCGGCTCCGCATCCTCAGCCTTGCATCCAGCGAGGGATCCAGAGCCCGCACCGCGTTACCTCTCGCGTGGGACGACCGGTGGACCCTCGGTCCGCTCGAAGGCGGCGGAAAACAGGTAGCTGGTCGCGAGACTGCGGTAGGGCCGCCATTTCTCGGCGATGGCGAGGACTTCTTGTTGGCTGGGGAGGTGGTCGAGTTGATAGGCGGCCTGGACGGCCTTACGCAGCGCAAGATCGCCCGGCAGGACGACGTCTTCTCGCTGAAGCGCAATGATGAGCGCGCCCTGCACGGTCCAGGGACCTATCCCAGGAATTTCGGTGAGCTCTGCCACGAGATCGTCGTCTGACAAGCTGCTCAAAATGCTCGGGTTCAGCCGGCCATCCGACAGCCGCTCGGCGAGGTCACGGAGTGTGTTGATCTTCCGCCACGAGAGCCCGGCTTCGCGGAGCCTGACGGGGTCTATTCCCAACAGTTGGGCGGGTGAGGGGAGATGGCCGTCGAAAAGGGCCTCGATGCGGGCAAGGATCCGGCGGGTCGCCGAGACTGAAAGCTGCTGGCCGGTGACCTGGAACAGCAGGGCACCGTACAGATCCATTCGTGGCAGCTGAGCCATCCACGCCCGGGGGTCGAAGGCCGGCCGATCGTCAATGAGTCGCGCCATCACAGGATCGGCGTTGCGCAGGTAGGAACGTGCATGCTGCAGCCATGCGGCGCGGCTCGCTTCCTCGGTCATGGCGCCCGCTCCCTTCGCCCGTCGGGTAAACCTGTCACGATCTTCATACTTGCGTCTGACACACGCACACCAGCGCATCGCGCGTACTCATGGATGAGAACTGTGTCGCACGGTCGTGGCCAGGCTCCGCCAAGCCCTAGCAACGACTCCTGGGAAGCAGCCTCGGCGGCCTGGATCGAACCGGGCATCCTGTACTCGGACTGACTCGGTCGGTCGTTAGGCCGAGGTGCTGGGCGTCCATAACCCAACCGGGCGTCGAGGACGGCGAGCGCGAGCTTCGTCAGGACCGCTGCTTGGTGTCACTACCAGCGGCAATCCGGTATCGGCGCTCGGGTCGACCGGGGCTCCCGTATCGAAGCGACACCTGGGCCTTGCCTTGGGAGACGAAGAACTCCAGGTAGCGGCGGGCGCTCACCCGAGAGATCCCGACTGCGGCGGCGCACTGCTGGGCCGACTGCTCCTCGCTCCGCTCCCGCAGCGTAGCCAAGATCAGCTCCGCCGTCTCCGGGCTCATGCCCTTGGGCAGCGACTCTGTAGTTGTCGGCTCGGACCGACCGAAGATCCGATCCACTTCGGCCTGGCCAGCGACCAACGGCCGCAGCCGGCGCTGCCGTTGGGATCGGTACTCCGACAGCCGGCCAGCGAGGTCGTCCAGCGTAAATGGCTTAAGCAGGTAGTTGATCGCGCCGAGCTTGAGGGCGCGCTCGACGGTTTCGGACTCGTTTGCCGCACTGATCACGATCACGTCCCCTTCCACTCCTGCCACCCGCATCTGGTTGAGCAGATCCAGCCCGAACACGTCTGGTAGGTAGAGATCCAGCAAGATCAGGTCGGGAACCAGCCGACTAGCCATGGCCAGCGCCTCAGCGCCGTTGGCGGCCGCACCGATGGTGCGAAAGCCGTCCACCCGGTCCACGAAGGCGGAGTGGATCCGCGCCACCCGGAAATCGTCGTCGACCACCATCACTGTGATCATGCTGTTCTTTCGTGGGTTGTCGCAGCCGCCGGCCTGGCTTGCGCCGGGATGATCGTCATCCGTGCCACGAACTCCGCGCCCTGATCAGTGCTGTTGATCTCCACCTCACCTCCCCGCCGGTGGCAGATCAGCCGAGTCAGGGCGAGCCCGATCCCCCGCTCCCCGTCCCGGGCAGCCTTGGTGGTGAACCCATGCTCGAACACCTCGGTGGCGATGGTGGCATCCACCCCAGGGCCGGAGTCACTGACGGTCAGCTCGACGGTGCTGCCGGACTGGCGGATCTGCACCTGAACCCACGCATCTTGGCCGTCGATCCTCTGACTGGATGCAGCGTCGATGCCGTTTTGGACCAGATTGCCAAGCACGGTCGCCACGTCGAACGAGCACTGGGGCTCGAGTGGGTCGAGGCTGGTGTTTGGGCTCACCCCGAGGGACACCTGGCGTTCCGCCGCGACGGCTGATTTCGCCACCAACAGGGCCGCCACCGAAGGGTCCCGTACCCGGCGTGCCACCGTCAGGTCAAGCGCGGCCCGGCCCTCGGTCAGCGCGCCGACGTAGCTCACCACCTCCTCGTAGTCGCCGATCTGGATCAGCCCGGAGATGGTGTGCAGCTGGTTCACGAACTCGTGGGTCTGTGCCCGCAGCAGGTCCGTGGTGCCCCGGAACGCGCCAATCTGACTCTCCATGTCTGCGAGCTGGGTACGGTCGCGCAAGGTAGTCACCGAGCCGAGCTGACGATCGCCGTGAGTCACCGGCATCCGGTTAAGTACCAGCACTCGGCCGGACCTGATCACCACCGCGTCCTGCTCCACGCCGCTGGCACCGGTCAGCACGTCATGCAGCCGACCGTCGATCGCTAGCTCGGCCAGCGACTGCCCGACAGCGTTGTCGGGCAGGGAGAGCAGCCGGGACGCCAATGGGTTGACCATGGTGACCCGATCGTTCGGGTCCAGCGCGATCACCCCCTCGGCAATCCCGGCGAAGATCGCCTCCCGCTGCTCGGCCAGCGCGGCGATCTCGGCCGGCTCCATGCCCAATGTCTGTCGTTTGATCCACCGGGCCAGCAGTAACGAGCCCACGGTCCCCAGCACGAGGGCCGCACCCAAGTACGTCGCCAGCGCCGGTGCGGCGGTCACCAGCGACTCGAGCCGGCTCGGGTTGGGCTCGCCGATCAATGCAATGCCAAGCTGCCGCACTGGATCGCCGCTCGTGCCGGGGTTGAACAGGATCGGGGCAGCTGCCACCAGGTAGCTTTGACCGTCGATCTCGATCGTTGCAGAGTTGGACCGCATCGGTGTCGCCACCAGGTCTGGCCAGTCGAGCTGCTCGTCGACCAGGAGCGGGTCGGTGCTCGCCAGCACCACACCGCCGGTGTTCGCGATGAGCACCAGCTCGACGCCGGTGGTGGCTTGCAGCTGCGTAGTCGCGGCCGGCAGCGACGAGCCATCTGGGTCAACAACACCGGTTCGCACGATCGGACTGGCGGCCAGGACCTCGGCCAGCACCAGCACCCGCCGACCCTGGTCTCGCTGGAAACTCACACGGGTCTGCTCAACCGAGACAGCCGAGACCGCAACCAGCACGGCAATGATCATGATCAGCTGCACGATGACCAGCTGAGAGGCGAGCGAAGCGTGCATCCGCTTGCGCATGGTGCCACCTCCAGCCCGATACCGACAGCGAGTCGGGTCTGGCCTCATTGTGACTCACCAGAACCTGGTCGGCACCTGTTCGAGGTGCGACCACAAAGACCACTACGTCCACCATGGCCACAAGCAGACAGCTCAGAGGCTCAGTGAGATCGTGGATCGTACAAACCATCCATCCGCACCGCCTTCGGGCCCATCAAAGGAACGGAAATGTTGAGACGACTCAAGTTGGGCGCGGCTCTTGTCGCCGCTGCAGCACTATTGACGACGACCGGGTGCGGGGCCACGGCGGATAAAGCAGAGCCGGGCAGCTCCGCCCCGGCGAACGAGCCCGTCTCCGGGCTCCGCTTCATGGTGCCGAACACCCCGGGCAGCGGGTACGACACGACCGCGCGGGCGGCCGCCAAGGTAATGGACGAGGTCGGGGCGACCGAGAACGTCGAGGTGTTCAACCTGTCCGGCGCCGGCGGCACCGTAGGGCTGTCGCGCACCGTCTCGGAGAAAGGCAACGGCAAGTTGTTGATGATGATGGGCCTGGGTGTCGTGGGTGCCCAGTACACCAACGAGTCGACCAGCAAGCTCGATCAGACCACACCGATCGCCCAGCTGATCGAGGAGTCCGGCGCGATCGTGGTAGCCAAGAACTCCCCGTACAAGACGATCGACGAGTTGGTCGCGGCGTGGAAGGCCGACCCTAAGGGCCTCGCAGTGGGGGGCGGCTCGGTGCCCGGTGGCCCGGACCACCTCTTGCCGATGCAGCTGGCGCAGACTGTCGGCATCAACCCCAAGGACGTGAACTTCGTCTCTTACGACGGCGGCGGCGACCTGCTCCCCGCAGTGCTGGGCGGGAAGGTTGCCTTCGCCGCCTCCGGCTTCGGTGAGTTCCTCGACCAAGTCGAGGCAGGCGAGATACGGGTGCTGGCGATCAGCGGGCCGGAGCGGGTTTCCGCAGTCGATGCTCCGACGCTGAAGGAGTCCGGCATTGATCTCGAGTTCACCAACTGGCGTGGAGTTGTGGCGCCCCCGGAACTCTCCGACGCCGACAAGCAAGCCCTAGTGAACGCGGTGGCCAAGATGCACGACAGCCAGGAATGGAAGGCCGTGCTGGAGAAGAACGGCTGGACCGATGCGTACCTCCCGGCGGATGAGTTCGCCCCCGTCCTTGACGAGCAGACCAAGCGGGTCCAGGACGTGCTGGGCCAGCTGGGTTTGGCATGAGCGAGTCCGTCGCGGCCGCCGGGGCGTCAGTCCCGGCGGCCCAGCCGGACCGGCCCAGCCGGGTCCCGGACTTCGTGCTGTGTGCCGGCCTGGCGCTGGCCGGGCTCGTGGTGCTCGTCGACGCTCTACAGCTGAGCAACAACCGCACTGGGACCGACCCGCTCGGACCCAGACCGGTACCGCTGCTGGTGGGCAGCCTGCTGATCATCCTCGCGGTGTTCCTGGCCGTGTCAGTGGCTCGCGGACACGTGGGCGAGCAGGAGGCGGGTGAGGACATCGACCTGCACTACAAGAGCGACCTCAAGACCGTCCTGCTGCTGGTCGGTGTGTTTGCCGCCAACATCGTCTTGATCGACATTCTCGGCTGGGTGATCAGCGGGGGGTTGCTGTTCTACGGCTGCGCCATCGTGCTTGGGAGTCGGCACTTCCTCCGCGACCTGGTGATCGCTGCCGTGCTCGCTCTCGGCACGTTCTACGGCTTCGCTATCGGGCTGGGAGTCCCACTGCCGGCCGGCATCCTACAAGGGATCTTGTGATGGACAGCTTCAGTTTCCTGCTCGAGGGGTTCGCGACCGCCGCCACCCCGATGAACCTGCTGTTCGCCTTGCTGGGCGTGACAATCGGCACCGCGGTGGGCGTGCTGCCTGGGATCGGCCCGGCCATGACGGTGGCGCTGCTGCTGCCGATCACCTACGGCCTCGAACCGACCAGCGCGATGATCATGCTCGCCGGTATCTTCTACGGCGGGATGTACGGCGGGTCGACGACATCGATCCTGCTCAACACCCCCGGGGAGTCGGCCTCGGTGGTTACCGCCATCGAGGGCAACATGATGGCCAAGACCGGCCGCGCGGCGCAGGCGCTGGCCACCGCGGCCATCGGCTCCTTCGTCGCCGGCACCATCGGCACTCTGTTGCTGGCCTTCACCGCGCCGTACGTCGCACGGTTTGCCATCTCGTTGGGTGCGCCGGAGTACTTCGCGGTGATGTTGCTGGCCTTCATCGCCGTCAGTGCGGTTCTGGGTAGCTCACGGCTGCGCGGCTTCATCTCTTTGACCATCGGGCTCACTATCGGGCTGATCGGGATCGACGCGGTCAGCGGACAGGCCCGGCTCACCTTCGGTATCTCCCAGCTTGCGGACGGTATCGATGTGGTGGTGGTGGCGGTTGGCATCTTCGCGGTCGGCGAGGGACTCTGGGTGGCGGCCCATCTGCGCCGCAAGGCCGCCGACGTGATCAAGGTCGGTCGGCCGTTCATGGGTAAGGATGACTTCAAACGCTCATGGAAGCCGTGGCTGCGCGGCACCGCCTACGGATTCCCGTTCGGTGCGGTGCCGGCCGGCGGCGCCGAGATCCCGACCTTCCTCTCCTACATCACCGAGAAACGTCTGACCAAACACCCGGATGAGTTCGGCAAGGGCGCCATCGAAGGCGTGGCCGGCCCGGAGGCAGCCAACAATGCCAGCGCCGCCGGGACAATGGTGCCGATGCTGTCGTTGGGTCTGCCGACCAACGCCACCGCTGCGGTGATGTTGGCCGCGCTCACTTCGTACGGGATCCAGCCGGGACCCCTGCTGCTGCAGCGGGAGGGAGGCCTGGTCTGGGCGCTGATCGCCAGCTTGTTCATCGGCAACACCTTGCTGGTGTTGCTCAACCTGCCGCTCGCTCCGGTCTGGGCGAAGCTGCTGCGCACGCCGCGGCCCTACCTCTACGCCGGCATCTTGTTCTTCGCCTCGATGGGCGCGTACGCGGTCAACGGCCAGCCGTTCGACTTGATCTTGCTGCTAGCCTTCGGGCTGCTCGGCTTTGTGATGCGCCGGTTCGGCTTGCCGGTGCTGCCCTTGATCGTCGCAGTGATCTTGGGCCCGCGGCTCGAACTGCAGGGCCGGCGGGCGCTCCAGCTCTCTTCTGGGGAATGGCGAGGCCTGTTCGGCAGCACCAATGCGGCCACCGGTGAGTTCCAGCTGTCACCGATCGCGGTAACGATCTATGTGATCATCGTGCTGATCCTCGCCTGGCCGCTGATCTTCAAGGCCGTACGCCGGATATTGCCGGCCAAGGCGGCAGCCGTCGTCGAGGCGGTCTCCGAGGAACCCGCGCTGGCGGTGGCCGAGCATCATCACGTCGAGACCTCTGAAGCCGCGTTGAGTGCGGCTCGGCCACAATCAGAGAAGGAGACATGAGATGCCGACGGTGACCATGAACAGGAGTAACTCGCGATGAGCAGCAACATTAAGTGGTTCGCCGACATCGGGTTGGCCGACCTGGAGCAGGTGGGCGGTAAGAACTCGAGTTTGGGCGAGATGATCAGCAATCTGTCGGCGGCCGGTGTGGTTGTGCCCGACGGGTTCGCCACCACCGCGGAGGCGTACTGGCGTTTCATCGGTGACACCGGGTTGGCCGACTTGATCAGCGCGGAGCTGGCCGGTTTGGATACCGATGATGTGCGGCGGCTGGCCGAGGTAGGCGGCCGGATCCGGGCGGCTGTGGTTGACCAGCGTTTCCCTACCGACCTGGAGACTGATATCCGCACCGCCTACGACCGGTTGGCCGCCGGCGACGAGGAGAAGTCGTTCGCTGTGCGGTCGTCGGCGACGGCGGAGGACCTGCCGGATGCGTCGTTCGCCGGTCAGCAGGAGACGTTTTTGAACGTTCGCGGCATCGACGCCATCTTGGTCGCTGTTAGGCAGGTGTTCGCCTCGTTGTTCAACGACCGGGCGATCGCCTACCGGGTGCATCACGGCTTTGCCCATGAACAGGTGGCATTGTCGGCGGGCGTGCAGCAGATGGTGCGCTCTGATGTGGGGGCATCCGGGGTGATGTTCACCATGGACACCGAGTCAGGGTTTGCCGACGCGGTGTTCATCACGTCGTCGTATGGATTGGGCGAGGCGGTGGTGCAGGGGGCGGTCAACCCGGATGAGTTCTACGTGTACAAGCCGGCATTGAAGGCGGGACGACCGGCCATCCTGAAGCGGGGAATCGGGGCCAAGGCGACCAAGATGATCTACACCGCGGACCGGACTGTTGGAAAGACGACGGAGTTCGTGGATGTCCCCGAGGCTGACCGGCGGCTGCTCAGCCTGACCGACGCGGAGGTCGAGGAGCTGGCCCGACAGGCGGTGGCGATCGAGGAGCATTACGGACGGCCGATGGACATCGAGTGGGGTAAGGATGGTGTCGACGGCCGGTTGTACATCCTGCAGGCTCGGCCGGAGACGGTGCAGTCCCGGCGGGCTATCGGGAGCATGCAGCGTTTCCGGCTGGACCAGAAAGGCCCTGTGCTGGTGGAGGGGCGGGCGATCGGGCAGCGAATCGGCGCCGGATCGGTACGTGTCCTTCAGTCGGTGGAGGCGATGCATCAGTTCGTCCCCGGTGAGGTGTTGGTCGCGGACATGACCGACCCGGACTGGGAGCCGATCATGAAACGCGCCGCAGCGATTGTCACCAACCGCGGTGGCCGGACCTGTCATGCGGCGATCATCGCCCGCGAGCTCGGCATCCCCGCGGTGGTCGGCACCAGTCGCGCGACCCGGGAGCTGGCCGACGGGCGGCCGGTCACCGTCTCCTGCGCAGAGGGCGACACCGGGTTCGTCTACGACGGAATCTTGGGTTTCACCGTGGAGTCGACCGAGCTAGCGGAGATGCCCGACATTCCGGTCAAGATCATGATGAATGTGGGCACCCCGGACCAGGCGTTCGCGTTCTCCCGCCTGCCGAATGCCGGGGTGGGCCTGGCCCGGTTGGAGTTCATCATCAACCGGCAGATCGGCATCCACCCGAAGGCCCTCCTCGAGCTCGACCAGCTGGAGGAGCCACTGAAGGGTCAGGTGGCCGAGGCTGTCGCCGCCTATCCCAGCCCTAGGGACTTCTTCGTCACCCGGGTGGCGGAGGGGGTGGCCATGTTGGGGGCCGCGTTCGCGCCGCACCCGGTGATCGTGCGGATGTCGGACTTCAAGTCCAACGAGTACGCCAACCTGGTTGCCGGGGAGTTGTACGAGCCGCACGAGGAGAACCCGATGATCGGCTACCGCGGCGCCTCCCGCTACCTGTCGGCGGACTTCGCCGACTGCTTCGCGATGGAATGCCAGGCACTGAAATATGTCCGTGACGAGATGGGCCTGACCAACATAAAGATCATGATCCCGTTCGTACGCACCCTGACCGAGGCCCAAGGGGTGATCGATCTGCTCGCCGAGCACGGCCTGCAGCGGGGCGTCAATGGCCTGCAGGTGATCATGATGTGCGAGCTGCCGTCCAACGCCGTGATCGCCGACGCCTTCCTCGACTATTTCGACGGTTTCTCCATCGGCTCCAACGACATGACCCAGCTCACGCTGGGCCTCGACCGCGACTCAGCTCTGGTCGCCGGCGGCTTCGACGAACGCGACCCCGCCGTCAAATACATGCTGAGTGCCGCCATCACCGCCTGCAAGAAACGCGGCAAATACGTTGGCATCTGCGGCCAAGGCCCCTCCGACCACCCGGATCTTGCCGAATGGCTCCTCGACGAAGGCATCGAGTCCATGTCCCTCAACCCGGACACCGTCGTCGACACCTGGATCCAGCTAGCTCGCAGTTCCAGGTGACCCGATGAATCCCAAGAAGGCTAGAGATGGCGGGCGTCCACGCCGCGCACCATCAGTGTCGTACTCGATCACCGTCCGGCCGGATGTGCATCCCGTCTCCGCGGCAACAACGGAGGGCTGATGACCAACTCTGGCTTATCGGCCAGACATGAGCAGCCTGATGCCGACAATCGGCGATCCCAAGAGACCCTTAGATTCCTCGCCCCACCCACCGAAACCGGTGTCGACGGCGTCATACAAGCTGGCCGCGTCCTGGAATGGATCGACCGTGCTGGTTTCGCGTGTGCAGCAGCCTGGAGCAGCTCCTACTGCGTCACCGCGTACGTCGGGAACATCAACTTCCGCCGGCCAATACTCGCCGGCGATCTTGTCGAGGCCGACGCCCGGATCATTCACACCGGCCGATCCAGCATGCAGATCTTCGTCACTATCAGCACCGCAGACCCCAAGATCGGCAGCTACGCTCGCGCGACAGACTGCCTCCTGGTGTTCGTGGCCGTCGACGAGCAGCGGCGCCCCCGGCCGATCCCGACCTGGCGGCCCCAGACGGTGGAAGACCACAACCTCGCAGATCGCGCCGTCCAGCGGATCGGCGTGCGGTCGCGGATCCGCGAAGCCATGACTGCTCAGACCTATTCCGGCGAGGAACGGCCGCCCGGATGCAGTTCAGGTTCCTGGCGCAACCCACCGACGTCAACTGGGGCGGGGTCACCCATGGCGGCACTGTCATGCGCTGGATCGACGAGACCGCCCACACCTGCGTGATCGGTTGGATCAAGAAACCCGCCGTGGCGGTCTATGCCGGCGGGATCCACTTCGAACGGGCCATCCGGATCGGCGACGTTGTCGAGGTCGAGGCGAGAATCATCCACACGAGTAGCCGCAGCATCCACGTCGCGGCACGTGTCAGCTCCGCGGACCCGGTCGAAGGCCACTACCGACGAACGACCCAATGCATGAGCGTGTTCGTCGCACCCGGACCCGACGGCCAAGCGAGCCCGGTGAAGCCGATCGAACTGCGCTCTCACGAAGACAGGCGACTCGACGCTCACGCACGGGACCTCATCACCATGCGAGCCGAGCTCGACGCCCTAGAGGGTCAGGGCTGATCCCGCAGCAACGGAAGGCAAGGCTTGCGGGGAGCTCGCGGCCTCAGCGGGGATCCCGAAGGGTCCGCGCCGGGCATTGTGCAATGATCACGGCCATCGCGGTACGGAACTGTTCGCGCTCGTGCGGTGCGAGTGGCGACAGGAGGTGTTCGAGTTCCATGGTTACCTCGCCGTGGAAGGCGCTTGCTGCCCGCTGACCGGCGTCGGTCAGCGTCACATGCAGTGCACGCCGGTCGCCTTGTACGGCGTTCGCTGGCCAGGCCGCGCCGCTCGACCCTGTCCACCAGGCCGGTAGCGCGGCCTTCTCCACGCCGAAGCACTGTGCCAGTTCGGCCATTCCCCTTGGGCCTTCCGCGACGATGCACAAGAGCTTGGCCTGAACGGGCGTGAGGTCGTGGCGCTGGGAAATCCGCGATAGAGGCCTTGCACCAGGTCGGAAAGTTGGACTAGCCCGGTGGCGGCGTCGGCAGCCGCATCTTCGACACTGTCGTGTCGACTGTCATCCTCACGCCGCTGTCGGGCGGCCTGTTTCAAGGCCCCGGCTTGCGGGTTGTCGTCCACGGAGTTATCGTAGAGAGCAAAGATAGTTAATGATACGTACAGTATGTGCGACGAACAGTATTAGGAGACCTGCCATGTCCTTCACTGACGAGAAACCGCCTACCTGCGGTCTAAGCGGCTGGCGTGGATCGCTACGTGTCCCCGGACGGGCAACCCGACGTCGTGCCGTGGCGGACGAGTTCGACGGCAACAATTTCTACGTCGGCGCCATGAACCCCGTGGGACCCGCAAGTTCCTCAAATCTATGCGGGGAACACAAGGCTGCGATCGTCATCGACGATCTGGTATCCTCTCGATTCCGTGGACGTCCGCGGGCCTGCGCGTCTACGGCACCGCAGAACTCGTCGAACGCTGGAGGGCCAGTTCGGGGCGGCTCCGTACATGCGCATCACGCCGTCCATCTCGTGGAGCTTCAACCTCGAGGGGAACGTCTTTTCAGCCACGACCGCGATGTGCGCGTCCAGCGCACAGTGCACCAGACCCCGAGTCCTCCGGGGGCCGGGCGTGAGGAGCCAGCGATGACCGACAACGGACCCGTGCTGGTGGTCGGCGGCACCGGAATGCTCGGCGGACAGGTGGTCACCGAGTTGCTCTCCCGCGGCAAACGGGTGCGCGCGCTGGTGCGGCCGGCTCGGACGCGACCGCCTGGAACGAGCCGGGGCGGAGATCGCCCGCGGCGACATGATGGACCTTCCGTCGCTGCTGCAGGCGATGGACGGTGCGGACGCCGTGATCAGCACAGCCGCCGGCTACACCCGGCACAGCAAGGGCGATACCGACGAGATCGACACCATCGGCAACCGCAACCTCGCCGACGCGGCGAGCCGGACCGGAGTCCGCAGGTTCGTGTTGACCAGCATCCTGACCTGCGACCAGACCCCGCACGTCCCGCACTTCTGGCACAAGAAGCTCGCCGAGGACCGGCTCGAGGAGCTGGGCGTCCCGTTCGTGTCGCTGCGGCCCGGCGCGTTCCTCGACCAGGTCACGCGGATGGGTGGTGACCCGTTCGCCAAGCGCCGGCTGATGTGGTTCGGCTCCCCGACGATCCCGCTCACCTTCGTGCTCACCCCGGATCTGGCCGGCTACCTGGCCGACGCGGTCGACGCGCCCGGGGTGGACGGGCAGCGCATCGACATCGGCTGGGATCGGCCGGTGAGCATGCAGGAGATCGCGCAGATCTCCGGGCGGCTGCTCGGCCAGCAGATCCGGGTGCGGGCCGTCCCGGCCGGCGTGATCAACGCGGCGGCGGCGGTGGTGGGCCGGTTCAACCCCATGGTCAAGGACATGGGCGCGATGCTGCGCTGGTTCCAGACCGGCCGGTACGTCGCCGACCCGACCCGGCAGCGCGAGGTCTTCGGCCAGGTGCCCACCGCCGAGGACGCCATCGCCAGGCTCATCCGCAGCCTCGGACACACCGTCACCGCTTCAGGACCAGACGATGATCGGTGTGATCCCGGGTGGGTGCGGTCGTATCGGCTGCGGCCGTGGATTAGCGTCTATCTGTGTCTGTTGCCGCGACTGATGCACGGGCTGCTCACGCTTCAGGCGTGCAGCGGCTTCTCGCGAGCTATCGGTCCATCCCTGAAAACGCCACGGTTCGGCTGGCCAAACCCACCTCGAACCTGTTCCGGGCGCGGGCCAAGAACACTGTCAAGGGCCTGGACACATCGGGTTTGAGGGGCGTCATCGCAGTCGACCCCGACGCCCGGACCGCCGATGTGGCCGGCATGTGCACGTACGAGGACCTCGTCGCTGCGACGCTCCCTTACGAGTTGGCGCCGCTGGTCGTGCCGCAGCTGAAGACGATCACGCTCGGCGGGGCCGTCACCGGGCTCGGCATCGAGTCCACGTCGTTTCGCAACGGCCTTCCGCACGAGTCGGTGCTGGAGTTGGACATCCTGACCGGCACCGGCGAGCGTGCTAACCGCGTCGCCCGACCAATACGGCGACCTCTTCCGTGCGTTCCCGAATTCCTATGGGACGCTCGGCTATTCGGTTCGTCTCAAGATCGAGCTGGAACCCGTCAAACCGTTC
>CAWILN010000047.1:0-206330 GCA_963836855.1 uncultured Actinomycetota bacterium
TTCTCACAGCGGTTCGCGCTAGGGGATCTGAAAGGCGAGAGCCGTCCGGCGTCGGTACACCGGACCGTATCGCTTGTCGACCAACCACTGAAATGTCGGCGAGACCTGTTGGTTGAACATGGCACGTTCGGTCTGATTCATCCCGTCGGCCATCCACACCAGCCCGGTACCCGCCAGGGCGAACGAACCCCAGTTCGTACCTCCCGGCGAGACAACGCGGACCAGTCCCGGTCCGTGAGAGCCCGCATCACTCGCGGCATAACCTCGGTCTCTTCGTGCTCGAGGTGGGGAAGCAGCACGCCACTGAGTTCGACGAGCGCCTGCCTGAGGTCGTGGGCGGCTGAAGGATCAGCGGTCGCCGCATACTGTCGTGCGGCCGCCCGAGTCGAAATGATGGCTCCGGCAACGGAGGCGTGCTCGGCCTCCATCATGTCCAGTTGGGAACCGAGGTCGGGGGCGCGGCGTCGGACGAGTGGCCACAGACCGATGTCTTCACCGGTGTGGTGATGGTGAAGCAGATCAAGTACCAGACCCACATGCTCGGCGAGCGCCGCCCGCTGTGCCGGCGAGGGATGCCTCGAGGCGGTCAGCGAGCCGATCGCACGTTCGAGGTCCCGACGGAGCGCTGCGTGGAAGAGCCGGTTCATGAATTCCATGTCGGTACGCACAGGGCCACCTCCAAACCAATCGAGTGCTCACGCTATTGAGCGAGTGCAGCGGTCGAACCGGCGAAATCGCCGGGTGTGGCGGAATGGCGCGGAGGGCCGGTGCTCGGCAATCATGGGCAGCGACGACGGGACGACCACAGTTTGTGTCGAGGTTGCTGATCTGATGCTGTATGGAAGGGACCTCGAACGGTCCGCGATCACCGCACTGCTCGATGGCGCGCGCGCCGCCCGCGGCGGCGTACTGGTTCTGCGGGGCGGCCCCGGCGCGGGTAAGTCCGTACTTCTCGATGATGCCGTTGCTGCTGCCGCGGGTATGCGGGTACTCCGCGCGACAGGTGTTGAGTCGGAGTTTGAGCTGCCGTTTGCCGCGCTGCACCAGCTGTTCAGACCTGTGCTGAGCTACATGGATCGGCTTCCGGCGCCGCAGGCGAGTGCGCTGGGGATGGCGTTCGGTCTGATGGCGAACGGCAAGGACAACCGCTTTCTGGTGTCGCTTGCCGTTCTTGGGATGCTGGACGAGCTGGCGAGAGGATCGCCGGTGCTCTGCGTAATCGATGACGCTCAGTGGTTGGACGATGCGTCGGCCACTGCTCTTGAGTTTGTGGCCCGCCGGGTGGACGCGGACCGGATAGCGTTGCTCGTTGCCGCCCGCGACGGTGAGGTGCGTCGATTTTCCGCACCGGGGCTGCCGGACCTGCGTGTCGACGGGCTGGATGCCGAAGCGGGTGGACAGCTGCTCGCCGAACGCGTCGGTGTTGCGATTCCGCTCGAGGTGCTTAGCCGTCTGATGGAGGCAACCGGCGGTAACCCGCTCGCGCTGGTCGAGTTGCCCTCGTTGATCACTCCGGGCCAGTTTTCTGGTCGGGAACCGTTGCCGTGGCCGCTGCCGATGACGGATGCTGTCCAGCGCATTTTCGTGCAGCGGGTCCGCCGCCTCCCCGAGCACACGCAACGGCTGTTGCTGGTGGCTGCCGCCGACGAGACGTGCCGCCTGGCCACGGTGTTGGCGGCGGCGGCGGAGCTGGGTGTTCCAGCTGCGGCGCTCGACCCGGCGGAGCGGGCCGATCTGATCGCGATTCAATCTGGGCAGCTTGCGTTCCATCATCCGTTGGTGCGGTCATCGATCTACCAGTCGGCCAGTGACGCCGAGCGGCGCAGCGCGCACCGCGCGCTCTCTGAGGTTCTCATCGAAGAGGTTGACGTCGACCGGAGAGCATGGCACCTCGCGCTGGCGACCGTACGGCCGGACGAGTCTGTGGTGCAGCTTCTTGAGCAGACCGCCGTACGCGCGAGGCGTCGCGGAGGCTTTGAAGCGGCCTGCATGGCTCTGGAGCGGGCGGCAGAGTTGACCGCCGAGCCCGAGGCGCGTGCCGGCCGGCTGGCCGCTGCGGGCCAATCCGCGTGGCAGGCGGGCCAGCTGGTCCGGGCCGCCGGCCTGCTGGAGGAGGCGCGGCTGCTGACCGCTGATCCGATCATGAGCGCGGATGTGGATCAACTCCGGGCGTGGATCGAGCTCAGCATCGGGTCGGGCATGATGGCGAGGCGTCTGTTGATCGATGCCGCGAAGGAGATCGCGGACATCGACCCGGATCGGGCGCTGGAGATGCTGGCCGCCGCCGCAGAGGCTGCCTGGATCGCCGGCGACGCCCAAGCTGGAGCCGAGTTGGGCCAGGTCGCCGCGCGGTTGCCTCCGGCCGACACACCGCGGGCCCGGTTCCTGACCCACCTCGTCAACGGCTTCGTCGGCCTCCTCAACGGAGGCGTGGCCCGCCCGGTGCGTGCGCTCCGTGACGCGATGGATCTTGCCGGCGAGCCCGACCCGGACCTCGTCGTACGCGCGGGGCATGTGGCGTTCTATCTGGGTGACGACGATGCGGCGTACCGGCTCAATGCTCAGACGGTGGCCGCGGCGCGCGCCACCGGCGCCATTGGCGAGCTGCTGTTCGCCTTGCCACGGCTGGCGCTGGCCGAAATCCTCACGGGACGGTGGGCGGCGGCCGAGGTCAGCGCAGATGAGGCTGAGCGGCTCGCGCGGGAGACGAGCCAGCCGGGGCTGCGTGCGGTGTCGCTTGCGTGGCTCGCTGTGCTCGCGGTGCTCACCGGGGACGAGGATCGGTTCCAGTCGCTGCTGACGAAGACCGAACAACTGGCCGGCACCCACGCCCTCGGCGTCTTCGACGCGCAGGTCCGCGACGCGCTGCATTGGGCCCGAGGGTTGCGCGAGCTCACGGCAGGCAACCCAGAGTCCGCCGTCACGTGGTTCTCCGCGATGACACATCCCGCGGTGGCGGGCATGGCGGCGGCGTTGGATCGTATCGAGGCGGCGATACACAGCGGCCGTCGCGACGAAGCGTTGGAATGGTTGGACCGACTCGACGCCTTCGCCACGCATACCGGCGTCACTTCCGAACAGGCCCGCGTCGCGCACTGTCGCGCCCTGCTGGCAGAAGGTGAGACCGCACGCAGTCTCTTCGAGGAAGCGCTCACTCTGCATGCGCAATCCCGGCGACCGTTCGAACGCGCCCGCACCGAGCTGGCCTACGGCGAGTTCCTGCGCCGGGGCCGCCGGCGAGTCGAGGCACGAGCTCACCTGCAGGCTGCCCTTGACAGGTTCGAACAGCTCAACGCCCGTCCGTGGGCGGAGCGGGCCCGGCTTGAGCTTCGCGCCGCCGGCCGAACCGCACGCAAACGTGACCCGTCGACCTTGCTGCAGTTGACTCCTCAGGAGGTTCAGGTGGCGCGCTTTGTCGCGCGCGGCCTGCACACCCGCGAAGTCGCGGCGCAACTGTTCCTAAGCACGCGTACGGTCGACTTCCACCTCCGCAACGTGTTCACAAAGCTTGGTATCAGCTCCCGGACCGAGCTGGCCCGCCTTCCCTGGGACTGACAGCGGAGTTTCGCCAGCAACCTGGCAATTTTGCCGGCGACACCGGGAGGGCTCGTCGCCTAGCGTGGCTGCTATGACCAGTCAGAGTCGCCGAGTGGCCGGCATCGTGCTGATCGTGTTCCCGACCGTGGTGTTCGGGGGCGTCAGCGTGCTGACACTGCTCGTCCACGACCCCACGTACGCCGACAATGCGCTCCGGCAGGATTTGTGGCGCGCGGGTCACGCCCACGCCGGGGTGTTGCTGCTGCTGACTTTGGTGGTGCTGCGCTATGTCGACGAAACCGGTCTGTCGGAAGGGACCCGCTGGTATGTTCGGCTGGCCGTTCCGGCCGCGGCGGTCCTGCTGCCGATCGCATTCTTCCTGTCCGTGCTCTCCCCGGATGCCACCCAACCGACCCCGCTCGTCTACCTCGCCTATGTCGGAGCCGCCCTGTTGGTAACCGGACTGCTCATCCTCGGGATCGGGCTGCTTCGCGCCCGGCGGCCGGCGGTCGATGGCGGCGGCGAGCGACGGGCCGTCGCGGCCGAAGGTCGTTAGTACCCCAACCCAGATTCGATCAAGGAGCGAGATCATGCGTACACAACAACCGCGCACCATGTCCACCCGCGCTCGGGCAACCGGCGCGCAGGCAACCGGCGCCAGTTCCACCGGCGCAGCCTCGGTCGCGTTCGTCGCCGTCATCGCTGCCGCGGCCGGAGCCGTGGCAATGGGCGCCGTCGCAATTGGTGCCTTGGCGGTCGGGCGGCTGAGGATCGGCGATGCGGCCGTACGCCGGCTGCGCATCGGTGAATTGGAGGTCGATCAGCTGCGGGTGCGCCGGCTGCAGGTGCTCGAGCGGGACGACGGGAGCTGAGCGATGTCTGACGCTTCGCGGATCTTGGCGGCCATCCTGCTCATCGCGGTGCCGACGGTTGAATTCGGCGGGCTTGCGTTGCTGGGGATGCTGACCCGCCGGACTGCCGGATACCTTGACAACCCGTTGCGGCAGAACATGTTCCGGGCCGGTCATGCCCACGCTGGGGTGTGGCTGGTGTTCGCTCTGGTCGCCCTGCTGTGGGTGGACCAGACGGACCTAGGAGAGCCGTGGAAGTGGATCGTCCGGATCGCGTTCGTGGCGGCACCGATTCTGATGCCGCTTGGCTTCTTCCTTTCGGTGACCCGGCCTGACGCGCAGCGGCCCAACGGTGTCATCGGATTGGTGTACGTGGCCGGTCTCGCCCTTGGGGTTGGAGCGGTGACGCTCGGCGTCGGCCTGCTCGCCTCCGGGTAGGCATAGGCTGACCTGCCAGTCGATGGGAGGCCGGCATGATCGCGATCCGAACGCCAGACCAGCGGCTCCGCATCTTTGTCAGCTCCACGATGAAGGAGCTGGCTAGTGCACGCGCGGCGGCGCGCGCCGCCATCGAACGACTCCGGCTGATCCCGGTGCTGTTCGAGCTCGGCGCCCGGCCGTACCCTCCGCGAGATCTCTATCTCGCCTACCTGCGGCAAAGCGACGTCTTCATCGGGATCTACGGGCAGCAGTACGGGTGGATCGCGCCCGACCAGGAGGTTTCCGGGCTCGAGGACGAGTACCTCAACGCCAGTGGGATGCCGAAGCTCGTCTACGTGCAGTCCCCCGCCCCGGACCGTGATCCGCGGCTCAGCGAAATGCTCAGCCGCATCCAGTCGGACGGGTTGTCCTATCGCGGCTTCGGCACCAGCGAGGAGCTCGGCACGCTGATCGCGGACGACCTCGCGGTGCTGCTCAGCGAGCGGTTCGATCTCGGGGGCGAGCCGCCAGAGGCTCGGGCGACCAAGCCGCCCGCTGCCGGCCCCGGCGTCCCGGTTCATCGGACGGGAACGCGAAAAGTCGATTGTCCGGGACCTACTGACCAGTGGAGATGCGCGCCTGGTCACCCTCGTGGGCGCAGGCGGAATCGGCAAGACACGGTTAGCGATCGAGGTCGGCTCCGGCCTCATGGGCAAGTTCGACAGTGTGGCGATGGTCGCGCTCGACGAGGTGTCCTCTGCGGATCTGGTCGTGTCGTCGATCGCCTCGTCGCTGGGTGTTCCCGAGTCACCGGGCCAGTCACTGCTGGACCTGGTCATCAACTACCTCCGCCCCCGGAAGATGCTGCTGATCATCGACAACTTCGAGCACGTGGTGGCCGCCGCCGGAGTGCTTGGGCAGCTCATCACGGAGACGGACCAGGTGGTGCTGCTCGTCACCAGTCGGGAGCGGTTGCGTCTCTCCGGTGAACGCGTGGTCGAGGTTCCGCCGCTGCAAGTCCCGGGAGCTGTCGACGACGACGAGGTGTTGCGGCGCTCCGACGCCGTCGAACTCTTCATCGACCGCGCTCGCGCAGCCGGGAGCGACCTAGATCTTGATCATGACCAGCTAGAAACCATCGCCGAAATCTGTCGCCGGCTCGACGGGATCCCGCTGGCCATTGAGCTTGCCGCGTCGCGGGCCAAAGTGGTCGGACCGGAGGAACTCCTTCGCCGCCTCGACCGCCGCCTGAGCTTCCTCACCGGCGGGCCGCGGGATCTACCGCTGCGACAGCAGACCTTACGCTCCACCATCGCCTGGAGTCACGATCTCCTCGACGACTCCGAACGCCGGTTGTTCGCCCGGCTGGGCGTGTTTGCCGCGGGCTTTTCGTTGGAGGCAGCGGAAACGGTGTGCGCCGACGACGCCGCGCCGGCGGTTCTGGACGGTATCGCGTCGCTGGTGGACAAGAGTCTGCTTCGTACCGAGGACCCCCTGCACGGACAGCCACGCTTCACCATGCTGCAGGTCGTCCGCGACTTCGCGCTGGAACAGTTGGATGCCTTGGGGGAGACGGAGCGACTCAGGCGGGCGCACGCCGACTACTACCAGGGCGTGATCATCGCGGCCGAGCCGATGCTACGGCGTGATCCGGGTCCGGTGATCGAGCAGTACCGTGCGGACCTGCCAAATATCCGCGCCGCACTGCGCTGGTCGCTGGAGGTGAAGGAGGGCGGTCGCGTCGCCCGCATGGCGGTCGCCATGTGGCCGTTTCTGTGGATCGCCGGGCTTCTCAGCGAGAGCGTTGAAGTGGTGCAGCAGGCACTCGACGATGAGACAGCGCTCAGCGCTGCCGAGCGTGCGCACGCGCGTCTTGGGCTCGGGATGCTCGCCTTCGGGCAGGGCGATTACGAACGCGCCGCGCCCGCGTTGGAGACGGCAATCGACCTCTACACCCAGCTTGGTGATGTCCGGCACGTGGCAACAGCCTTGGTCCCACTTGGTGTGATCCAGGCCGTCTGGGACCCGAACGGAGGCGAAGACCTGCTCGCCCAGCGCGGCCGATATGTTCCGCGAACTGGATGATCAATGGGGCCTCGCGTTCGCGTCGCTGAATCTTGGTGGTGCGCTGCTGCTGCACCACCGATACGCCGACGCAATCCCGCACCTCGAAGAGAGCCTCCAGCATGCCCGCGCAGTGAAGGCCGACGTTTTCCTGAGCAACGCCCTCATCAATCTGGGCTGGGTTCACCACTGGCTCGGCGACGTCGAGGCGGCTCGCGCGCGGCTGCGCGAGGCGGTCAAGCACGCTGCGGTGCCGGACAACCGGGAGAGTCTTGGCCGGGCCCTCGAGGCGTTAGCCGCGGTCGCCGTCACTGCAGGCGACCCGGAACTCGCCGCGACCCTGTTCGGCGCGGCCGACGGTGTCCGCCGCTCGATCGGAGCGGGGGTCTGGATGACCGACCGAGCAAGCCACGACCAGACCGCGGCTCAGCTCCGGACCCAACTCGGCGACACCGCGTACGCGGCGGCGATCGACCGCGGGCGCAGCCTCACCGTCGACCAGGTGCTGGAGCTCACCTCGGCCGATGACTTCGGGGCAATGAGGCCACTAGGCTTGGTGGCCGCGCCGGCAGCCGGCGCAGGAGCCCAAGGAGGCTGCATGCCCACGCCGGAAGAGAACATGCAGTCCGTACGCACCTTCGCCGAGGAAGTGTTCGGCAACAAGAACCTCACGTACGCGGCCGACTGGCTTGCCGACGACTTCGTCGAACATCAAGTGTTCCCGGGCACCACGCCCGACAAGAAGGGCGCAATCGACTCCTATCGCATCTTCTTCGCGGCATCGCCCGACATGACGGCCGAGATCCACGACATGGTCGCGGCTGGCGACAAGGTTGCGATCAGAGCCACGTACCGCGGCACCGACAAAGGCGGATTCATCCCCGGCATGCCGGCTACCGGAAAAACCTTCGCAATGGAGGCCATGTACATGGTCCGGATCAACGACCAGGGACAGATCGCCGAGCACTGGGGTGTCGTCGACACCATCGGAACGATGGGACAGCTCGGCCTGCTTCCGCCTCTAGGGTGAAAGGCACCGCAGAGTGGGCGCCCGCCCTGGAGCGTTTTAAAGAGAAGCGCTGGGCAGCCAAACTAACGAGGCCCAGGCGGAGTCCCACCTAGGACTACAGGTCGGGAGTCACCCTATTCATGTTAATGATCACGTCGTGGTTAGTGATCACGGCTCACTCGCATCGGATCGTCCAGCGCAATCACGACCGGCTCGAGGTCCGGCGGACCAGGCGCGCTATACCGCACGTCGGGGAACGGCTTAGGGCCGGGACCACCGCGGTTGTACAAGGCTCTGTATCCGCCCTGGAGTGAGGCGATCTCGACTGCGTTGATGTTCCGCACCGCGGCATCGTCCCCGCTCAAGGTCCGCGTGGAGACACGATCATGCTAAACAAGGTCGGTGTCGACTCCAGGTTGCTGGGGGACCTTGCGCATCCTCGGTCTCTCCGATCAAGGAAAGCCGAGAACCACAAAGACGGCATCTACTACGACGACTGCTACCGCGAGGACCACATCGACATCATCCTCATCGGCAAAACGGAAGAAATCCTCGAACATGCCCGACGCAGTCCGGTCACGCCATCGGGGGAGAGCCGCCCGCAGTGAGGACGCGCAGTCGGAAGTCTGCGTCACCGCACAGCGCGAACCCATCCTTCGGCAGGTATCCGAATCGGTCCATCGCCTGGACGCCGCCCTCGCCGTCCGCGTGGTCGCCTGCCCGTTAGCGTCGCGCCAACCAGCGTCGGGTCAGCGTCATATCCCGAGGTCGTGCTGGCCCATGTCAGCCCGACCGCCGACCTCCTTGCCGCTGGGTCCGACAAGAATCACCCGCGTTTCGTCGGCGACGCTCTCTAGTTTCACCAGGAACCGTGCGCCAGCCTCACTGTTCTTCCGTTCGCTGAAGTCGCCAAACACGACGACGGTGTTGCGCTCGTTGTACTCCCAGTTTGGGTTCACTCCAGCGGCATGTGGAAGACGACCTCCCCACTGTTGAGCGTAAATCTGAAGTCGGTTGGATCAGCTATCTCCCTCGCGACTGGCCAGCTAATCGTTGACGACACCGGGTGCGAGTCCGACCAAACCCGTCCGGGCTACCGGCCTGGCGCTCCGCCACCGTAGGTACGGAACATATCGGTGCCGATCCAGCTGCGGCTGACGTGCCCCTCCGAGAAGCGATACAAATCGATCGCGCGAGCCTTAAACCCGCGGCGCGAAGCTGCCCGGTCCACCCACCACCGGCTCCCCCATTGGCCAATCAGACCAAGATCGAAAGCCTCCAGAAGAGGGGGGAGCACACCTGCGACCGGATTAGGCTCGGCGCCGCATCTTCATCTGATCTCTTCCCCTGGAGCCTGATGGCTTGGTCTGAGGCAGCCTGACGAGTAGCTGAACCGCAGTTCTACCGGTGCGCTGCCTCCGGATCTGTTCCAATCGTCGGCCGTAGCCGATGGAAGAGCGGAGGTACCGGCCGATGTCATAGGCTGCAATCGCGGTGCACCACGATCGGTCGCGCCCCGTCCGACAGCAACCACCTGGCCGACATCGGCGCCCGGGGCGGCGCACCTCCACCTCTCTGGTTGCACCGCGTGGCTGGCCCGGACCAGCCCAGGTTCTCGACGCCCCCTGAACGGGCCACTCAAGCAGAGAGGTACCGAAATGCACACAAAGTTCACCGATAACCAGAAGGCCGGCATCTTCACTGGGCTGGTGCTCGTGCTGGCGGTGGCGGCCGCACTCGTGATCAATGCCACCGGGCTGGACTCAAAACCGTATGGGTGGGCCGCGTTCTGGTCGATTACACCGACCCTGGCCACGGTGATCATGCTGCTGGTCGTGACCCGGGAGGGGTATTCCAGGGAAGGTTGGAAGTCTTTGGCCCTGCACCGGCTTGGGCTTCGGCTGTGGTGGATCGCGTTCTTCGGGACGTTGTTGATCACCGTGGTTGCCACAGCCGCCGTGTGGGCGACCCCCCTGGCGTCGGTCACCACGCCGCCGGGCGGAGTCCTCAACTCGGTTGCAGGCTTCATCATTCAGACGCTGATTCTGGCAACCACCTACGCTCTGGCCGAGGAGATCGGCATCAGGGGATATTTGCTGCCCAAACTGCTTCCGCTGGGTCGCAAACGCGCGCTGCTCTTGACCGGTCTGGTCTGGGCGACCTGGCACATGCCGCTGATCTTTCTGACTCCGCTGCTTCCGATCGGAAACCCAGTGATCGGCGTGCCGCTGTTCTACGCGGCCGTCGTAGCCGGAGGCTTCTTCTACGGATACCTGAGGCTCGCCTCCGGCAGCCTGTGGCCTTCATCGATCGCGCACGCGACGCACAACAGCGCCTGGGGGATCATGGTCGGCTTCACCGCCACATCCTCACCCTTGCTGGTCAACGGCTATCTCCTCGGAGACTTCGGCATCGTCATCACGGTCGCTGCAGCCATCGGAGCCGCACTGGTCAGCCGGCTTGTCCCGCCCGATGAGCACGAAGTCCGCAGGGGCCAAGACGCGCCCGTGGTCGACCCGACCGCACAAGCAACTACCACGTCCACTCAAGCCCACTGAGGTCCTATGCGGTCCGCACCTTCCGGATTCGATGATGGCACCGCTGGCCAGCTCGGTCATTTTGGACATGGGGTCTCACTCCTAGACAGTGGGATCTCAGGCCCGGCCGGTGTTCCAGCACTGGTCGGGCCACTTACATGTCGGGGGTAGTTGATCTTGATACGGTTGATCCACCAGACCAAGATCAGGATTTGGTACACACTGGGTACACAAGACGTTCGCAAACGTCCAACGGCTGCCAACGCTCGACTTGACCAAATGGCCTAGTCAGCTGGCACATTCACCGGTTACCAACGCCAGCCGTTAACCCCTGATTGGCCCTCTCAAGGCGGAGTTGCCACCAACAGCCGGCCACCAGCGAGTCACGCGTCGGGAGCCAGCGGTGACCATCGGAGGACCAGCGGAACACCCTTTGCGAACCCGAGCCAAGAGGATCGGTGAACCGCGACGGTGAACCCGCTTCTGATTCAGCTGCGGTACCTCTCCCCACAAACCGATGGAGCGTCAAGTTTCCCCAAATATGTTTGGCCCACCTGACCGCCAAGCGGACCTGTCGTCCTTAAGGCTATGGGGCAACGAGCCTCCGCACGGGGGGCTGAACCACAGATTCTCGCTCAGGCGAGGACTCACTGTCGCGTGGCATCAGGACAGCAGCCCGTTCGGAAGAAGGGAGTGGTGGTGGGTGGGTGGTGATAGATGGCACTCCGGCAAGAGCGGTTACCGGGACGGTCCGGTTGCCGCGGCAGGCCGACCGGGCCGGGATGACATTCAACTCCTTACGGACGCTCAGCTGGCCGAACGTTGGCAACTCTCTCGAGGCACCTTGCGAATCAGCGGTCTCAGGGACGCAGTCCGGCGGACCGAGCGCAGCGAGGCCCATGACGGCCAGGCGGAGACCACACCATCACCAGTCGGGGAGGCCGAGACCCCGACCAGCGACCACCGATGACCAACCGAAGGGAAGATGATCATGGAGCGAATGTTGTTCACGCTTCGTGATAATGCCGCGATGCTGGGTGTAAGCCGCAACCGCGTCCATGAGTTGATCAATTCGGAGCGGCTGGCGTCGGTCAAGCCGGGTCGTTCGCGACGGATCTCGATTGGTTCGATCCGGCGGTTTGTGCACGCGGGGATGGCGGCGGCATGAGTAGCGGACGGATGTCTGGTGACGGCTCGGTTTACCAGTTGTTGCGGCGCTGCTCGATTCTGGCGGGCTCAAGGTCTGGACTTTGATCATTGCGGGCTCCGAGTAGCACCCTCATCGCGCAGGAGGCTCCGGCCGCTCCGGCACGGTCTCCCCTGGAGGCTAGCCCCACCGGCGTCCAAGTCGGAATCGATCCGTTTGCAGACGCCGTTGAACGGGCTGTCAGAGCGGCGCCACCGCTCCGGCCCGAAACCCGACGCCGGATCTTGCACCTCATTGGGTGCACGGATCGACTCGGTTGACGACTCACGCGCCTACCCAACTTGCCCGGGAAGGAAATCCATGTGCGCGCTGTCGTTGACATGTACGTGCGAACAGAAGCCCCTGAGAGCCATCCCTTTCCCAGAGGATTGGCTTCGGATGATCATGGGCGTAGCTGCATCACAAGGGTGGTGTCGAACTATCCTTGTTGATCAAGGTCTCGCCCGGACGAGTTGATCAACGAGCTCGAGGTTGATGAGACGCCATCCGTGGTGCAGCGGCGCGACTGCTGACTCGGCCGACACCGACATCGAGCGGTCCACTTCCCTATGCCCCTGCGCAGATCTAGGCGGCCACGCTCACCGCGCTGGGACCGGGTAGCGTTCAGCACGGGGATACGATCGAGAAGGCGTCGGCGTGGTGCATAGTTCCCCTGCCCCTGCGCCAGCCTGCATAGCCTCGAACATCGCCGCAGCCTCGCCACCGCGGACTTCACCGACCACTAGTCGTGACAGGTTTTGCCGCAAGGCTTCCGGCACGAGCTCTGAGATCGTGAAGTCGCCAACCCGGCTGCCACCAGACGTCTCGCCGTGGCCGACGCGAGCCTGGAGCGCCAGGATGTTCTCCCGACCGGGCTGGAGATGGGTCATCAGTTCGTAGTCGGTCTCGAGCGTGCCGAATCGCTCGTTGAGCGGAATCGAGTTGATCAAGGCACGTAGCAGAGTGGTCTTTCCGGCACCCTGGTCACCAGAGATCACCATCGACTTCCGCGCCAAGATCGCCGCATCAAGGAACTGCGCCACCTCGTACGGCATCAGTCCACCGTCGGCAAGATCGGCCAAGGACACGTCGGTGAGCGTGTGCTGACGAATCACAATGCTGGGTCGGTATGACAAGCCGAATGCCATGGCGTGCAAACGAAATCGTTCGCCCAGTGCCAACGTCATCGTGGGATGGGTGTCGTCGAATGGACGGGAGGGCTCGCTGTTCTGGCCCAGGAAGCGGATCGCCTCAACGAGTTCCGCATCGCTGTCAGCAACTGGCGGCATCTGCTGTCGTCGCCCATCGCCGCATTGAATGACCACCGAGTTGCAGCCGTGGATCTCGATATTCTCGACATCAGGCATTTCGAGCAGCGGCTGAAGCCGGCCGTAACCGAAGACTGCATTCTCGACGGCAGTGACGTACGCCTCCTCTTGGGCCGGTGACCACAGCTCCGCGCCGCTCCGGTGCAGGGAACGAACATGATCACTGACCACGCGCCGAATGATGGCGCGGCCGAGCAGCAGCCGATCATCGCTGGCGAGGGGACGGCCGTTCGATCTCGCGTGCTTCTCGGCCTCGTCGGTGATGATCTCCGAAGCACGGCGACGAAGATCAACGACCTGCGACCAGTCAAGATCAGCACTAGGCAGCTGAGCGCGGCTAGCTCGCAGTTCATCGGAGCTGTAGATCCCGAACGGCTCGCGCCGCTCGTGCGTTGGCAGGTCGTACTTGGGCCTAGCGACCGCCTCCGTCAGTTCTCGCTCGTACTCGACAAGAATGGGGATGTCCGTCAAGGTCGCAGGCGGTTCGATTGAGCTCCGTTCCTCCATGATCAGCCACTAACCAGTTCTGCCGAACGTTGCAGTGTGCTCGACAACTGTGAAGCGGCATCGCGAATGCTGCGAGTCAGCGGCGACGTGTCAAATCGGCGGTGTCGCGGACGTCCGTCGCTGAGGTGAGCGGCGGACTGCCGGTCGTGAGCAATGCTGGTGATCACCGGTACCTCCAAAGCCTTTGCGATCTCACCATGCCGGTATGGCTGTCCCTCGCCCACGACGATCAGCCCAAGGCGCCCGTGGTCACTAGAAGTGAGTCGAGGATGATCACGGAGAGTCGGGAGGTGGACTCGGGCACTGAGAATCGACCGCAATGTCGACGAGACGACCACAGCAGTCACGGCACTGCGCTCGAGCAGGGCGGCGGGTGGCCCGGACGGTCCGAGGCGGCCGCAGTCGATGATCACGTCGATATCGACCTCGCCCAGCCTGTCGAAGGCCTCGGCCAGGTCTTCCCAGACGCCGCCGAAATGCTGTGCGCTGGCCGGCTTCGTGAAGCCGGGTAGAAAGAGCCGACGACTCCCTTCCTCAGCTGACAAGGGCAGCGTCTGGTCGAGAACCGCCTCTCGAAGTGGGCGACGGTCACGATGCGCCTCGGCCACGCGCAGCAAGCCTTTACCATTTGCCGAGCGGCCGGCGAGGTAGCCGGCAAGGATGGCCTGATGGGCTCCCGGATCGCAGTCCGCTAGCAAGATCGGTCGCGGCCATGTGAGCGCCATACCAACGGCCAAGGTCGTGACGCCAGGTGATCCACCTGTTCCAGCCAGCAGGAGTATCGCCATTTCAAGATCACCTACCTTGCGTCTCGCACGATCGCTATCCGATCTTGAGCAGCTAACATCGCGATGGTCGGTGCTGCGCCCGCCTCGACATCGACGTTGACCAGGATTGAGGTGCCGTCGGCGCCCGGCGATTGGTCGATCACCCTGCCAACGAAAATGTTGCCTGCGAGCTTGTCGGTTGTGGAGCTGTCGGCCGCGGTCGGCATCGCGATCAGGCGTACGGGTGAGGATGGGAGCAGTAGATTGCTGGGCGCTCGGCCGGGCGCAAGCTTGAGCCCTACGATGGCGCGCCCCTCAGCTGGAATGGCTTGATCATCGACAGCGGTCGTGGGGATGACCGATCCCTCGATGAGGTCGTAGGCGGCTCGCTTGCCCACAAGATCGGTAAGCCTTGCAGCGGGAACGGTCTGCGGCAGCGAGCCGGCACGCAGAGTGATCGTTGTCAGGTCGCCCTCTTCAATCGTTTCACCCCGGTAGACCGTATGAGCTGCCGCGACAACTGCAGTTTCGCTCGCGACGCGCGCGTAGATCATGTACGACAGCAGGCCGCCGAGGCAGAGGGCAACAATGCCCAGCGCGATCCACTTCGGGTTGCGCCGGCCGGGCATTCGAGGTGGCTGCGGCGTCACCGGTGACGCTGCCTTCGGCTTTCGCGGCTTCGCAGGCGATGGCGCCGTGCGCGACTCGATGTCAAGAGTCATTGCTTTCCTCCTGGGCTTTGGAGGTGTTTCGTCTCATCTGGAGTCTCCCGTCGGCACGATGTTGGCCCGAGCCGATCCGCGGCCGACGATCGAGCCGATACCAATGACTGAGAGAAAGATCGTTGGCTCCTGGGCGCTGGTCGTCACTACGACCACCCCGTTGGCGATGGAGATGGTGCCGTGGACCCCTGGCTGACCCGCGAGATAAGTCTTCGCAGCGAGCACGGCAGCACTTGCTCCATCTTCACCGCCCAGCTGTCGGGTGGCAGCGGCGTTGCCGGCGGCACGACTGGCTCCGGCCGCGGCCGATTCAGCACGACTAGTGGCTGTGATCTTCTGGCCCCCATCGATCACCAGCCCGGTCGTCATGATCAACGCACTCATGATCACCAGCACAAACAAGCTGATCGACTGCCCGCGCTCATCCTGGACAGGCATGAGTTTCACGATCGACTCTCCGGTGATCATCGGCTGCGATAGGTGTCGAGGGCCGCGGATCCGCGGCCGGTGAGCTGGATGGAGCCCGGCCAACCCGGAAGAAAAACATCAGAGAATTCGACGTCGCACGAGATCGTCGAGGTGACAGTCGATGGCGTACCGACGGGTACCGCGAAGGCCACGGTGCTGATCGAGACCGAAGTCGACCTGCAGCGGAGGCCAGCGGTGGCGAGCGATTGCGTTCCGGCGTCGCGACCCGCCGTATTGGCGGCGGCCGCCGTTCGTGCCAGGGATGCGGCACGAGCGGCGGTTTGAGCGGCTTCATTGACTGTGGTACGCGCGAACCAAAGTCGCCCGCCAGCTACCAGCAGGCTCACAACGAGCAACAGCGCTGGCACGAGCAAGGTCAGCTCCACAGCAGCGGCTCCGCGCTGATCCTCGGATAAGTTGCGGTGCAGACTGATGATCATGGTTGCGTAACTCGCTCCAGCGGCGCAACGGCCGTCTCGTTGATCCGGCCCAGGCCGAGGTCGAAGATCATCGGCGGGTGCGCCGAGACGTCGGCTGTGGCAGTCGTCCCAGTCCGATGGACGCGGACCGCGACGTTCCTCAAGCCCCCGGAACTTGCGATCGACTCACCCAGGTGCTCAGCATCGACCGCACTGCCGAAGCTGCCGCGGGCGGCGTCGACTGCTGCAGCCGCTGCTCGTTGCGCGACATTACGGCCGTGCAGAAAGATGCCAGCCTGGATGATCCCCAGGGTAAGGAGCATCAGGAGAGGCCACAGAATCGCCCATTGCACGCTTTCGCTGAGGCCGCGCTCATCGCGGGCGATGACCTGCACGGCTCAGAGCTTGGGGAGCTTGGCGCGGACGTAAACCGTGATCAAAGTGATCACGATCCCTGCCACCGTAACGGCTCCGGCCAGCAAGATCGCATTCTCTGCCGATTGACTGAGGCCACGCTCGTTGCGCGACTGAGGATCTTTGAGCAGGACAAACAATCCCACCATGACGGCGGCGTAGTGCTGAACCTTCACGAATTTCCTTTCGGGGGCAGACTTCGTTGATCATGAAGCCCTAAGGGGATGCCGCGACTGCGAGGGGCATCTGCTCGCGGTGGGTTTGGAATGATCATCGAACGAGCACCTGGAGCTCTCCGACAGGGAGTTCAGTGGTATCGACGACAGGAACGTTGATCACGCCCGACTGGCGGTTACTGGTCCAAGTCACCGCCCAGTTTGCGATAGCGGCGACGGTGTAGGTGTCGTCCGGCAAAGAGGGCTTACCGTAGGAGTAGCCGCAGCCCGGTGACTCTGTGCCAGGCTCTACGGCGGTGGTCCAGGGTTGGCCTGCTCCCGCGCAATTGACCGTGTGACCGTCACCCATGCGGAACGTCAAGTTGCTCACTTCCGCTTCCAGCGACACGGATAGGCCAGCGACAGAGTCGGAAATCGGACCGACCCGGGTAGGGCCGTCAGCCCAGAGCCACAAGGGATATCCGACCGCGGCCATGTTCCATGGGTTGAGCTTGGGGGATGGGCCGATGCCCGGCGCGATAGTCGGCAACTGAAGGCGGGCGACAGCAATTGCAGCTGCCTGGCCGGCGGTGATTCCACGGCCTGAGAAGGTATCGGAGCGAAATTGTGGAGCTGTGGGTGGGGTGGGTGCACTGCCACAGCCAGCGCTGTTCAAGCTCGGATCGAAGGTCTGCACGCAGCGGGTGTAAGTGGCAAGCCTCCGGTCATAGGCAGCCAGTGCTGCCGAGAACTTCTTGCGTGCGTCCCTCAGACTCTCGTTCGGCTCATCTTGATCATTGGCTCGTCCAGGAGAGCTCGACGCCATCATCTCGTTGCGACTCATGCGAAGGTTTGGTCGGTCTCTTGCTGATCACGTAGCACCCGCGAGAGTCGCAAGCCTTCCTGGTCTCGATGTCCTCGGCCACCGCGAAGGGAACATCTAGGAGGGGAGCAATTAGAAGGCAACTCGCAATGATGGCTCCGCCGATGAGAGCAAGTCCTAGGCTGCGCATAGCTGACCCTCGAAGGACTTCACCACTCTGGACGAAATATCTGCGACTTTCCAGTCGGTGCCGACCTTGCTCGCCGTCAGCTCCTGCACATAGGTCCGCCTGACCCGTGGCGTGACATCGTTGCCGCGCTCGTCTGTGAACCGAACGCCGGAGCTGTCTTCGCAAGCGATCATACGGATTGCTCGCTCCTGCCAACCGAGGCGACTATGTCGAGAATCCTCGTTTCACCGTTCGCTCGCCAACCCGCGTCACGAGAACGACGGAGCGACCGCAGTGAAAAGTCCAGGTAGACGCCAGTCGCTGTTTGCTTCAGCTTTGAGGCAGAGGCGATGCCAAGCTGGGCCTGTCGATCATGCTCTGCAACAGCTGAGCGATAAGCCGATTCGGCCGCCTCGTAATCAAGCCTCATCCGGCGCTCGATCTGGGATTCGGGGGGCGTCGTGGCAGCCGACGTCGGCGCAGGCGTGATGACTGGTGGCGGCTCAGAGGTACAGGCCGCGGCGAGCGCGCAGCAAGCAACTACGGCTCCGACACTCACGAAGCCCCGTCCCCCGAGTGCCACCCAATCTCCTCAGCTCGAAAGGCTTGACAATCGCAGACACCTCGCAGATAGACCACCCGCTGTTCAGTCTGTGGAACACAACTTGCGAGGACTCGTGACAAGCGGGTCAGCGCGCAGCAGAGCCGAGCGGGGTCGGACACACGTGAACCGATGGGCTCGTGGACCGCGTGGCTCGGGTCAATCGAGTTGTCCATGGATCCGCCTCCGACGTCATCTGACCTGGCTCAATCTGCCAACCAGGTGTTGTCAGAGGTGTTGGTCGACTCGTCTTAGGTGTTGTCCGCATGGCGCATGTGTTGTCAGTTCGCTTGGCCGTATCCCGCTGCTTCTAGGCGGCTTGCTGATCACGATCCTTCGTCGACCTGGGGAGTTGAGTGTGAACAGGGCGTGCACACAGGCGTTCAGGTCGAAGGGTCCACCGGCCCAGCGGGGTCGGGTGGTTCGGGCGTCGGGGTGATGGAAGCTGTCCACCGCCGCCAGCTGATCACGCCGCATCTGGCTTTGGAGAACATCCGTCGTTGGCAGCAGGTCCTCGCCGACGCGCTGGCCCAGAACCTTGCGATTGGCTTGCGTGCAGCCGTCGCTGATCATCTCTGGCGAGTCCCCACGCGAGCTGACCTCACCACTTCACGACGAGCGGCCCGTTTACATCCCGGACCACGCGCACGTACGCCGCAGACCATCCGGCCCGCCATCGCAGGTAAGGCGTGGATGCGTCGCCGCCGACATCGGGTAGGTGGGATGCTGACTGAGTGCCGGGGGTCGACACGATCGAGGCGCTGATGGCGGCGGTGCAGGCCTTCGATGCCACGCCGCTTGGGCTGCAGGTGGACCGGGACGCCGATGCCGCCGTCCGGGAGTCTGTGCGCCGGACCGGCCTGGTGCTGCTGGGCGAGGGGCACGGCATCGCGCAGACGCCGGTGCTCATGGAGGAGCTGATCGCTTGGTTCGGGCTGGGCGGCATCGCGCTGGAGTGGGATGAGGACCTGGGGCCGTGGCTGGACCGCTGGATCACGGATGGCGTATTGGCTGACCTCGGTTGCCGAGACCTGGCGGTGGAGGTCTGGAGCGGCGACGGCCGGCTCACCGCGGGGCATCTGGCCGCGCTGCGCCGGTGGGCCGCCGCCGGGCTGCTGATCATTCTGATGGACGGTACGACGATCATGCGCCCGCGACCGGGCGAGAGCGAGGAGGAGATGGGTCGGCGGTGGTGGAGCGAGCGGGACGCGGCGATGGCCCGCCGGGTTCTCGCCGACCCGGAGGCCCCAGGTGGCCGACTTGTGGTGGCCGGCGACCTGCATACCCGCCTGGAGCCGCTGCCGGCCAGCGACCCGATCGGGGCGGAGATCGGCGTCCCGATGGGGGCAGAGTTGGCTCGCCGGCGCCCCGGATTGTGCTCGATCGACTGTGTCTACGGACCCGGCCAGTTCTACAATCTGGGTCCACGCCGC
The DNA here is from genome assembly GCA_963836855.1 of uncultured Actinomycetota bacterium. Lineage (GTDB taxonomy): Bacteria > Actinomycetota > Actinomycetes > Propionibacteriales > Propionibacteriaceae > Microlunatus. Next base: position 19,411 of record CAWILN010000047.1, read on the forward strand.
AGCGACTTAGACGGCCTACGCGGGCATCACCTGGACACGCCCCGGCTGATCATGCAACAGGGCGCCCTCCTGCTGCAGGTGCCGTCGTCTCGCGAGGCGACAGTTCCGCACCGCGAACAGGGGTGGGCGATGGCGTAGCCCTGGTCGGACAGAGGTCGTGTTCGACTTGGTGCGCGTCGCGAAACTCGGCCATGCGCTCCGGGGGTCGGCGACACACCGAGCAGCACAGAGCCGGGCGTTAGCCAGGCGGCCTTGTTGTCACGGAAGTCGCACACGTCGGTCGTGCAGCAAGGCTGAACGCCTCTGGGAAGAAGTCGACAATCACTTGCCGGCCGCGGAGGCCGACCGTCGGATCTGCTCCCCGTCGGTGTTGGTCAGCCCGAGCTCGGGCGAGGGCCGGCGGGTCGCAGCCTGTCGGTCATCGTTCTCTCGAATAAATCTCGTACACGAGCTGCCGGGTCAGCGGCATGTGCCGGTTGACGTCCTTATAGAGGAGGTATCGGAAGAGTCCAGGGCCGCCGGCGTAGCAAGCCTGGGGGCAGAACGCGTGCCATCTTCGCGGGCGCCGCCTAGAAGAAGTAGAAGTTCAGCGAGGTTCGAGAAGGTGACGTCAGTGCCCGAAAGACCGTACGAGCTCACACAGACTCCTGAGGGAATGGTGGCGCGGGTGCGCCTACGGGGAAATTCGGTGTTGTCGTCCCCGCTCATCAACCGGGGCACCGCATTCACGCTCCAAGAACGTCATGCACTCGGACTGACCGGCCTGCTGCCGAGCGGTGTCTCCACGATGGAAGGACAACTACGCCGCACCTACGCCCAGTACAGCCGGCAGCCGGATGAGCTGAACAAGAACGTGTACCTGGCGAACCTCCGGGACCGCAACGAGGTTCTGTTCTACCGGCTGCTCACCGAGCACATCCAGGAGATGCTGCCGATCGTCTATACGCCCACCATCGGGAAGGCCATCGAGCGGTTCAGCCACGAGTTCCGGCGCACCCGCGGGGTGTACCTGTCCGTGGACGCGATCGAGAGCGTGGAGGTGTCGTTTCGCAACTACGGGATGGGCCCAGAGGACGTGGACCTCATCGTCGCGACCGACTCCGAGGGCATCCTCGGCATCGGCGGGTGTGGGCGGGATCGAGATCGCCATCGGGAAGCTGGCGGTCTACATCGCAGCGGCGGGTATCCATCCACGCCGTGTGATTCCTGTCGTCCTCGACATGGGCACAGATAACCTCGCGCTGCTCAACGATGAGATGTATCTCGGCAATCGGCACGCCCGGGTACGTGACCAGCGCTACGACGACCTCATCGACGCCTACGTCACGACGGCAACGAAGCTGTTCCCGAACGCGATGCTGCATTGGGAGGACTTCGGAGTCAGCAACGCCCGGCGCATTCTGAACAAGTACGCCGACATCGAATGCACGTTCAACGATGACATGCAGGGCACCGCGGCGGTGGTGCTGGCCGCCGCATTCTCCGGCGTACGGACGGCCGGGTCCCGTATGCGGGACCAGCGGGTCGTCATCCACGGCGCAGGCACCGCTGGTATCGGACATGATGGTCGACGTTATGACCCGGGAAGGGCTGTCCTTGGAGGAGGCCAGGCGGCGGTTCTGGACCACCGGTCGTTCAGGGCTAATCACCGACGACCCGGCCGCGAGCCGGCGCGACTTCCAGGTGCCGTACGCCCGACCGGTAGCGGAGGTGACGGGCTGGTCGAGCCAGGGCGACGGCATCAGCCTCGCCGATATCGTGCGAAACGCAGAACCCACCATGCTGATCGGCACGTCGACCCAACCGGCCGCGTTCACCGAGCAGATCGTCAAGCAAATGGCGTCCAAGGTGGAACGACCCGTCATCATGCCGCTGTCCAACCCGACGTCGAAGTGCGAGGCTCTACCCAATGACCTGATCCGCTGGACCGAGGGACGCGCCCTGGTGGCGGCCGGGAGTCCATTCGCGCCAGTCACCTACGAAGGTCGCGCCTACCAGATCGCGCAAGCCAACAACGCCCTCATATTCCCCGGCCTCGGGCTTGGGGTGACGGTGGCGCGGGCGAGCCGGATCACCGACGGGATGCTTGCGGCGGCGGCGGACGCTGTCGCGGCGCTGTCTGATGCCACAACCGTCGGCGCGCCGCTGCTTCCGTCAGTAGACCAGCTGCCTATGGTGTCAGCGGCGGTCGGAGTCGCCGTCGCGCGGGCGGCAGACTCGGAAGGGCTGGCCCAGGCAGACCTCTACAACCCAGTCCAGCAGATTCACGAGGCGATGTGGCGCCCGGCATATCCGAGGATCGAGCTGGCTTGAGCGACGCCCGGCCGGACCAGGGCCGCAGCCTCCGCTGCATCCATCTGATCAAAGGCCGGCAGGGAGGTCACCGGTTCTCCGGCCGGTCGGTGTCTTGAGCCTCCGGGCTGTCCGGGTCGCGCCGGGCCAGCGGGCTGTCCGGGTCGAGCCGGGCCTCGTCCTCCTCGGAGATCGCGGCAATCGCCGGGCCTTCGGCGAAGATCGGGGCTTCTGTCTCGGTCTTGCGCCCAATGATGTTGAACAAGATGTTCAGCAGCACGGCGGTGATCGCGGCAGCGGTGATGCCGGAGTCGAAGATCACCTGGAACCATTCGGGGAACTTGTCGTAGAAGTTGGGCACGGCGATCGGGATGATGCCCATGCCGAGCGAGAGCGCGACGATCACCAGGTTGGCATTGCGGGAGAAGTCGACGTGGGTCAGAGTGCGGATGCCGCTGGCGGCGACGGTGCCGAACAGCGCCAGCCCTGCGCCGCCCAGCACCGGTAGCGGCACGAGCGCGACAAGCGCGCCCAGTATTGGAAACAGACCCAGGAAGATCAGGATGCCGCCACCGACTGCGACCACCCAGCGGCTCTTGATTCCGGTGATCGCGACCAGGCCCACGTTCTGCGCGAAGGCGCTGATGGAGAAACCGTTGAAGATGCTGGCGACCGCGGTGGACAGCATGTCCGCACGCAGGCCGTTGGCGACTGTCTTCTCGTCGGCCGGCTTGTCGATGATCTGGCCGATGGCCAAGATGTCGGCGGTGGTCTCGGTCATGATGACCAGCATCACGATGAACATGGATATCGCCGCCCCGACGGCGAATATGGGTAGGCCGAAGTGGAAGGGCAAGGTGAGCTGGAAGATATTGGCGTCGGCGATTCTGCCGAAGTTGGTCAGCCCGAACGGGATGGCCACGATGGTGCCCAAGACTAAGCCGAGCAGGATTGCCACCCGGCCGAAGGCTCCGGGCAGGAATCGGTAGATCAGTACGATGATCAGCAGCGTTATCCCGGCTACCGCGATGTTCTTGGGAGCGCCGAAGGTGGGTGTTCCGGCGCCGCCGGCTGCCCAGCGTATGGCGACTGGGAGGAGCGAGACCCCGATGACGGTGATGACGACACCGGTCACCACCTCGGGGAAGAAGTGCAACAGCCTAGTGAAGACGGGCGCAAGCAGGAAGGCGGCGACACCGGCAATCAGCAGGGCGCCGAATACTGCACGCAGCCCGTTGGTCCCACCACCTTCGGAGAGACCGACGGCCAAGATGGTGGACACGGCAGCGAAAGAGGTGCCTTGGACGATGGGCTGGCGGGCTCCGAGCTTCCACACCCCGATGGTCTGCAGCAGGGTCGCCAACCCGGACATGAACAGGCCAGCCGACACCAGATATGTGATATCGGCTGGGCTGAGCTTGAAGGCGGTGCCCACGATGAGGGGGACGGCGACCACGCCGGCATACATGCTTGCAACGTGCTGTAGGCCGAACACAAACATCTGCGGGAAAGGCAGAACCTGGTCGACCGGGTGTTTCTCCGTGGTCGATGCGGCGACAGCGGACATATGAACTCCGTTCGTCTGGTCGACTTGGCGAGCCGATGTCAATGGTCAATGTGTGGTCGGTTACGCCCCAACCTGCGTGAGCAGCCCGTGAACGTCGGCGTTAGCCAGGGCGGCTTTGTTATCGCGGAAGTCGCACATTCGGTCGTGCAGCCAGGGCTGAGCCTGTCGTTCATAGGAAAGCTCTACGTGGACGGCCGGGTGAGCGGCATGTGCCGGTTGACGTCCTTATAGAGGAGGTATCGGAAGAGTCCCGGGCCGCCGGCATAGCAAGCCTGGGGGCAGAACGCCCGCAGCCACATGAAGTCGCCGGCCTGCACCTCCACCCAGTCGGTGTTGAGTCGGTAGACCGCCTTGCCCTCCAGCACGTAGAGCCCGTGCTCCATGACGTGCGTCTCCGCGAACGGGATCACCGCACCGGGCCGGAACGTGACGATGTTGACGTGCATGTCGTGGCGCAGGTCGGCCGGATCAGCGAAGCGGGCGGTCACCCAGGCGCCATCGGTGCCTGGCATCGGGATCGGTTCGACGTCACGCTCGTTGGTGACAAATGGCGGCGGCACCTCGAGGCCATCGACCTTCTGATAAGCCTTCCGGATCCAATGGAAGCGGAGGGGGTCCGAGCCGGGGTTGCGCAGGCTCCAGCGTGCTCCTGGCGGCAAGAACGCGTAGCCGCCGGTCTCGAGCTTGTGCTCCTCGTCGCCGATCGTCAGCATCATCTGGCCGTCGACGACGAAGAGCACTCCTTCCGCCTCGGGATTGTCCTCGGGCAGGTCGCTGCCGCCGCCGGCGGATACCTCGACGATGTACTGAGAGAAGGTCTCGGCGAAGCCGGACAGCGGGCGGGCAAGCACCCAGAGCCTAGTGTCGGTCCAGTTCGGCAGAAAACTGGTGACGATGTCGGTCATCGTGCCGCGCGGGATGACCGCATAGGCCTCGGTGAACATGGCGCGATCGGTCAGGAGCTGATGCTGATCGGGAAGACCGCCCTGCGGGGCGTAGTAAGTGGAGGTCATGGTGCACTCCTTGCTGAGTCGGTATTCGGGGGAAGGTGACGGGCGACGATGTGCCGTTCGTCCTGGGGTTGGCAGCGGGCCAAAGCGTCGGCGCGGTGGCCTTCAGGAGGAGCCAAGCGCAACTCCTTCGGTGTCGGATCGCGGGCGAGCCAGAGCGGCCAGCTGGCTTCCGGTGAGACCGGCGCTGCGGCTGAGTTCGGTCTCACTCACTGCTCCGCACACTAGCCCGCGATGCAGGTAGCGAGCCAGTGCCCGAGCGGTTGCGGGTTCGTCGAGGATCTCCGATTCCGTCTTGGACACGTAGTTCGCGAGCCGAGTCGCGGCGCGCGGCAGGCCCGCGCGGTAGAACTCGAAGGTCGCGATGTAGCGCGTAGGCAACTGGTGCGGGTGCAGGTCCCAGCCCTGGTAGAAGCCGCGCGCCAGCGCTCGCCGCACCAGTCCAGCATGCAGCCGCCAGGCGGACCGCACCGATTCCGGCGAGCCGAGCGGAAGGATGTTGGTCGAGCCGTCCGACAGGTGCACTCGGGTTCCGGCTGCAGCGACCTGCATGACTTGCTTGGCGAAGTCCGCGGCAGGGTGATCAGACGCCTGGTCCTCCGCGGAGATCTGGAGCGACGCGCTGTAGTCGTAGGTGCCGTAGTGCAGTGCGGTAACCCGTCCGGCGCCGGCGTGGATGGCCTCCGCCACCGATATCCCGCCGCCCGGGCCGATGATCAACTGTGGCGTCTCCACCTGGATTTCGAAACCGAGACGACCGGTCTCGAGTCCGTACGCGCGCTCCAGCTCGTCGCAGACAGCGACCATAGCGCTTACCTGGCTGACAGTGCTCACCTTGGGAAAGGTGATCACCAGGCCAGCCGGCAGGCGGCCCAGCGTGTCGAGCAGGCCGCCGAGGAACAGGTCGAGGGTACGGATCCCCCGCCGACGGGTCGGCGCCTCGAAGCACTTGAACCGCAACCCGGCGAACGACGGGGTGACGCCTGACCGCACTGCAGCCGCCAGGTGTGCGGCAGCGGCGACGCTATCGCGGTCCTCGGCCTCGTCCCCGCGATTGCCGTAACCGTCCTCGAAGTCGAGTCGCAGGTCCTCGATCGGTTCTTGGCGCAGCTTGGCCTCGACCCGTGGCGCGACGTCGACGATGAGATCATCGCTCACGCCGACGATGGCGCAGACCTGCTCCATGCCGCCGTGCTCGTCGACCGCGGCCAGAGCCGCTTGTCCCCACTCCTGCGGAAGGTCGGGGATGAACCGGTCTGCGGGCACGTAGACGGTATGCACCGGCTGGCGCCGCCCGTCGTCGCCGGGGAACGCGTCTGCCAGGAATGCGTCGGTGCTCTCCAGGTCGCCGTCGAGATGGGCCAGAAACCGTTCGGTGAGGGCGGGCTGCGGAGTGGGCACGATCAGACAACCTGCTCGTAGGCGGGCAAGGTGAGGAAGTCGGTGAAGTCGTCGTCCAGAACGAGCGAGGAGATCAGCTCCTTGGCCGGCAGGTAGTGCCGCTCGAAGACGTCTTCGGATACCTCGGTCCGGAGCCGCTCGACCTCCTCGTCGAGAGTCCGCGCGACCAGATCTTTGGTCACCTTCTCGCCAGTGTCGGCCAGCACCGTGCCGTTCTTGATCTGTTGCCACACCTGGGCTCGGGAGATCTCGGCGGTGGCGGCGTCCTCCATCAGGTTGTGGATGGCCACCGCGCCGTTGCCGGAAAGCCAGACCGCCGTATAGGCCACGGCCACGTAAAGATTGTCCCGCAGCCCCGCCATGGTGTTGCTGCCCTCGGCGGAGGAGATGTCGAGCAGCTGGTCCGCTGTGACCGAGACGTCCTCGCGCCTTCGGTCGAGCTGATTGGGCCGGTCGCCGAGCACCTCGTCGAACACCTCCCGACACACCGGCACCAGGTCGGGATGGGCCACCCACGAGCCGTCGAAGCCGTCGCTGGCCTCGCGCAGCTTGTCGGCCCGCACCTTAGCGATGGCTGCGGCATTCACCTCGGGATCTTTCCGGCTGGGAATGAAGGCGGCCATGCCGCCCATCGCGAACGCGCCCCGGCTGTGACAGGTCTTGACAAGTAGCTCGGTGTACGCGCGCATGAACGGAGCGGTCATGGTGATGTCGGACCGGTCGACCATGACGAACTCCGGGCCGGCGTCGCGGAAGTACTTGATGACGCTGAACAGGTAATCCCAGCGCCCGGCGTTCAATCCAGAGGCGTACTCGCGCAGCTCGTAGAGGATCTCTTCCATCTCGAATGCAGCCGGGATGGTCTCGATCAGCATGGTGGCGCGAATAGAGCCGTGCGGGATGTTCAGCTCGGCTTCGGAGAAGGTGAAGATGTCGTTCCACAGTCGCGCCTCAAGGTGGCTCTCCATCTTCGGTAGATAGTAGTAAGGGCCTTGCCGGTTGTCGATCAACTGCTGGGCAAGGTGAAAGAAGTGCAGCCCGAAGTCGACCAACGCACCCACGCCGCGTTTCTCGTCGACGAGCACATGGGCTTCGTCAAGATGCCAGCCTCGTGGCCGCATGACCACGACAGCCAACGGCGCGTCGGTGCGCAGGAGGTATTCCCGGCCGTCGACTTTGGCGGACAAGACGCCGCGCGCGGCGTCCCGAAGGTTGAGCAGGGCATCGATGACGTTGCTCCACTTGGGACAGCTGGCGTCCTCTAGATCGGCCAGCCATACCTTCGCGCCCGAGTTGAGCGCGTTGATGGCCATCTTCGCCGGGGTGGCTGGCCCAGTCATCTCCACTCGACGGTCCTGCAGCGCGGGCGGCGCGTCCGCGACCTGCCATTCCGGCCCCCGGATGTGCCGCGTATCAGGGAGGAAGTCGAGCCGGCCCTCCCGGGCCGCCTCCGCGCGGCGGATCCGGCGTGCGGCTAGCAGTTCGTCGCGCCGCCTGGCGAATGCGCCGTGGAGCTTCTCCACGAACTCCAGTGCGGCCGGAGTGAGGATCGCGTCGGCACGGTCCACGGGATACGGGTCAGTCAACTCGAGCCTCATCGGTTCCTCCCGGAGAATGTGTGTTGATCAACAGTGTGGCAGCGGTAGTGACGGTGTGCGCAACCACGGGGCCATGCCGGCTCAAGACGCTGGGACGATGTTGCTGGCACTGAGCGCTTCATCTAAGTGACGTCTTGATCATCTCCAGCGGGCGGCCCCGAGAGCCGAGGGCGCAGCAGGAGGCTCCTGGAGGTCGCCGACCAGATCGCGGCATTCCTAGGGGCGCTAGCCGAGCTGCGAACGATCGGCGAAGATTCGCGCACCGGGCTCTGGGATCTGCGAGGCTTTTACGCGGCGGCCGGCTGGAGGCGTTGTCCTTCACCTCCGGGACCAAGCGCTCTTGTTGGAGTACGGGCAGTGGCATCTATTGACTGTGGAGGTGGTCGAATGCGAAAGGCGCGTACCTACGTCGTGCTGGTTGCTGTTCTCGCTGCGCTGATGTTGTCGGCGTGTGCCGCCGGACCGAACGAGATGGTCGACACCGGCCCGGACCCCGCCGGGTTCTGGCTGGGATTGTGGCAGGGGCTTATCAGTCCAATCACGTTCCTGATCTCGCTGTTCACCCCAGACGTCAACATCTACGAGGTCCAAAACAACGGCAATTGGTACGACTTCGGCTTCATGCTGGGAGTGGTCATGGCGTTTGGCGGTGGCGCAGGCGGAGGTACCGCCTCAGCCGGGCGATATCGCCGGCGGGGCCAAGCCTAGGCAGCCCGGTCGCAGTTATGGGCTCGTCGACCAGCTGCTGGCATCGGATGAGCCGTCGATCCGGTTGCAGATTCGTCGTGATGTCCAGCATCGACCAGATCGACTACTCGGGTGACCTCTCGCACTTTCGAGTAAATGAACCGGCGGCGCTGTGGCTCAGGCCGCCGCATCGGCGAGTTCGACTGCATGTTCTGCCAACTGTCGCAGCACTTTGCTACAGCGGACACGGATCATTCCGGCACTGGTGTGGAGCCGCTGAGCAGCTTGGGCGCTGCTCATCCCATCGGCATAGATGCTGCGTAGCAGTGCCGCATCGGAGTCATTGATCAGCCGAAGAAGGCTGCTCGCCGCAAGCACCTGACGCACTTCGACGTCGACCGGCTGTAGGGAGTCAAATGGACTCCCGTCAAGGCCGGTCGGCTCCAGCAGTTGCTCAAGCGATTCACTCGATGGCCACAGCGTGATGTCGCCTCGCTCTAGCCACCGGCGATCTCGTGAGACGGCCTTCAGGGTGTCCATCGAAAGGTTCGCCGCGATCCGCACTGGGCGCCGCTTCAGCGGATAGCTGCCGATCACACACCAAAGATGTGCGAGATAGTCGTCGATATTCGCGCGCGGGTCCCGCTGCGCCATCCGTACAATTCGGCCGATGAGCGCCTGCAGCACTACACGGCCCGCGAGCTGATCTCCAACCGAAGCCTCGCTCAGCAGGGCAGCGAGGACTGGATCGGCCTTCAGCCTGGCAACTGACAGAACGTCGTCGAGCGAGCGGCATGGGGTCAACACTTCATGCCGATCCGCCCATGCCGCGACGGCTGCCCGGTGATCATGCACGAGCTGCCACCATTCTCGATCAAGCGCCTCAACAATGCTGAATCCATGTCGCCTGCGTGATGCGCTCGTCACAAGGACGACTTTGTCCGGCGGGTGTTGTGCACCGTGTTGGTCGAAACGCTGCGGGTGTCGCCCATCTGCGCTTCGTGTTGTCAGTAGCTATGGTGACCGAGTGAACACGGTGGCGGGAAGGCTCCAAGCTGCCACAGCCAGTTTGACGCCGCCGTTCGCGGTCGTTGATCTTGACGCACTGGACTTGGCCATGGCCTGGGGTTTGAATCGACCATCGGTGGGAACACTGCAGAATGGGAACGGTTCACGGCAGGACCACGCCCAATGATCTGAAAGAGGAGCGACATGGCAGCAGTTCCGGCGCTGGTGATGAACAACGGGTTGGAGATCCCCCAGCTGGGTTTCGGGGTGTTCCTCGTCCCGCCGGATGAGACCAATCAAGCCGTCGCCGAAGCCCTCGAAACCGGGTATCGGCTGATCGACACCGCGCAGGGCTACAAGAACGAAGAGGGTGTCGGCGCTGCGATCGCCGAGAGCGATGTGTCTCCGGACGAGTTGTTCATCACCACGAAGCTGACCAACAGCGAGCAGGGCTACGACAACGCACTCGCCGCCTTCGACGGCAGCATGAAGAAGCTGGGCCTCGACGTTCTCGACCTGTTCCTCATCCATTGGCCACTGCCGATGTTCGACCAGTACGTCGAGACCTGGCGGGCGTTCGAGAGGCTCTTGGCCGACGGACGGGTGCGCTCGATCGGCGTGTCCAACTTCGAGATCCCACACCTCGAACGTCTCCTCGCCGAAACGAATGTGACGCCGGCGGTCAACCAGGTCGAGCTGCACCCTGAGTTTCCGCAGGAGGAGCTTCGGGCGTTCCACGAGGAGCACGGGATTCTGACCGAGTCGTGGGGTCCGCTGGGTCAGGGCAAGGGCCTTCTGGAGAGCCCTCCCATCGTCGAGGTGGCGCAGCGCAAGGGCCGTACGCCGGCGCAGATCGTGCTGCGCTGGCATGTGCAGCTTGGTTGTGTCGTCATCCCCAAGTCAGTCCATCCCGAGCGGATACAGGAGAACATCAACGTCTTTGATTTCGAGCTCGATGATGCCGACATGGCCGAGATCTCGAAGGTTCGGACTGGACAGCGCCTCGGTTCCGACCCGAACGTGTTCGCGATGCGTTAGCGGTTGATCAGTTAGAAGAAGGCGACGACACGGCCTGTAGGGACTCGGTGCCTTCGTCCATGCTGACGCCGCGGCTGGCCAGCGCAAATCCCAAAGCCACCAGCAGGTAGCCGGCGGCCATGATGATCATCATGATCACCGACTTGCCGTTGGCAGGCAGTATCACCGCAGCGATCACAGCCGCAACCACGAGCACGACATTGAAGATCATGTCGTAGATCACGAACACCCGTCCCTTGAACTCGTCAGCCACGTGCGCCTGAACCAACGTGTCAACGCAGATCTTGATGCACTGAGCGGTCAGACCCAGCAGGAATGCCGCCACCATAAGCGGCGCTCGGACGTAGATCGCGCCTGGCACCACTTGGAAAATTGCCGAGGCGACCAGGCAGATGATCATCGAACTTCGCAAGCCCCACTGGGCGCTCATCGGCGGCGTCGCCAGGGACGCGAAGACAAAGCCGGCCCCAGTGATCACCACAACCAGACCAAGGTCAGCAATGGCAGCGTTGATCTGGTCAGGCCTGTGGAAGTAGTTGCGGAACACCAAGATTGTCGCCACCGTGACGGTGCCGTAGATGAGCCGGTGGGCCGCTATGGTCAGTAGCCCGATGCCCGCGGCGCGCTGCCTCCGAAGGTGTGCAAGCGCCTCGATCAGCCCTACGACGACGTCGCGTGCTCTCGTTTTCGCTGTGCCGTCCGGGCCGAGCTGCCGCCGTGGGATCAGCAGCGCCAAGCCGGCACTCATCACGAATCCGAGCGCGGCAATGCCAAACAAGATCGCATTGGCACGGTAGTCGGGCATCACATTGCCCAAGATCAGACGCAACGGCACGGCCACTGCCAGGCCGATCAGCAGCCCGGCGGGACCGACGGTAGGTACCACCGAATTAGCGACCAGGTACTCGCCGGGATCGATCGTGTGGGGAAGTGAGGCGGACAGCGCCGCAAGCACGAACCGGCTGAGGCTCATGGCAATGAGCAAGCCGCCATAGATGAGAGTCTCGATGCCTGCAGTCCGCAGCCCGGCCGCGACCAGCACGGCGAGGCCGAAGGTCACCACCGCGCGAGCGAGATTGCACACGACAAGGACCTGCCGACGAGACACCCTGTCGATCACCAGAGCAGCGAAGGGTCCCAGGATCGAGAACGGCAGCAAGGTGATGGCCAGCACTATGGCAATCGAAACCGCGTCCGGCTGACGCTCAGGGGAGAAGAGCACGAAAGAGGCCAGCGCCACCTGAAGCACGCCGTCACAGGACTGGATGGCGACGCGGACCAACAGCAGCCGCCGGAAGTATCGGTGCCGCCACAACTGCTGAAGGCTCCGAGCGAACTCCATCCTCAACCTTGCGGATACTTCTTCACATACTCCGAGAGCTTGTCTTTCTTCATTGCACTGGACAGCTCAGCCATCTTGGCCGTGTCCACAACATCAATGCTCTGCCCGCCGCCCGTTGAGGCAAAACCGGAGATAGGCGCCTGGAGCAGTTCGATGTCCTTGCCGGTCAGTCGGAGAGAATGAGCAGTCCGCTTGATCTCCTCATCGCTGAGATCGTTGTCGACTGTCAGGTACTTGGCTACATTGCCGATGAAGTTGATGAAGGTCCCCGGATCGGAGATCACCCGTACGCTCAGACCCTTCTGCACGATGGCCTTGATCACATTGCGCTGGTTCTCTGCGCGAGCAAGATCGCCTCCAGGCAGCTGCTTGCGTTCGCGAACGAACCAGAGGGCTTCCTCACCCGCGATTGTGATCTTGCCCGCGGGATAGTCGAAACCGTGCGAGTTGAAGGCGGTTTTGTTTGTGACCGTCACACCTTGCAGATCCTCGGTCAGCCTGATGAAGCCTTCGAAATCGATCAGCGCGACATGATCCATGCGTACGCCGGTCAGATCCTCCACCGTACGGACGGCCAACGGCGCGCCTCCGAAGGCGAACGCCGCATTGATCTTGTTCTTGCCGTAGCCAGGGACGTTGACGTACATGTCGCGCGGGAACGAGACGATGTAGGCCTTGTTCCGCTTTGCATTGAGGTGGACCATCAGGATCGTGTCGCTGCGCCCGTTTCCTTCATTTCCGGGATCGCGGCTGTCGGAGCCGAGCAGCAGGTAGTTCAGTGTGCCGGTCTCGTGCGCCTCCTTCGGGGGACGAGCGAAAGATTCATCAGCGGGCAGCTCGACGCCACGGTTGAGGTTCTCGGTCAGGCTGCGGTCGATTGTCGCCTTGTAGACCAGCAGCCCAGTGCCGATGGCCGCCACGAGCAGGACGGCCACGGCGATCAGGATCGCCGGCAGCAGTCGGCGCCTTCTGGGCGTGCTGCCAGCGTCGGCTGGTCCCGACTCGCGCGTCATTGTGGTCTGCGTCATAGGCTTCCTAAATCGGGGAAGAGCAACCGGCAGTCTATGCTGCCGGTGCGTTGCTCCGCGTGTTCCCCGCCGATCGTTACATGACTCGCCGGGCAGCCGCTCATTGGTCGGTGCCGTTACGATCCGTATATGTCACGCGCCGAGGAGGCGGCCCGGCGGGCGGAGCTCGCGGCAGCTCAGGAGCGCGCTGAGTCGCGTCAGGCTCAGAAGCTCATCGATGAGTTCGTGGCCGCGGCCAAAGCCAAGGGCGTCGCTCCTGGCCAGCTTCGCGCCACGTTGTATACCGGGCACTCAGTGAAGACGGACAAGGTTGGCTGGTACCTCCGAAAGAACGAGAGCCTCGCGATCGGCGAGGACGGGTCGTACTACGTGCTGACCGTTCCAGGCGGCCTGCGCGAGCGGTTCTCCGGCGTGAAGCTGAAGCCGACACCGCCGCCACTGGTGGTTGGTAAGGGTGGCCGCGACGGCGAGTCCGGTGACCTGGCGGACTTCCTCAAGTGGCGGCTCGAGGCCGGTTAGTTCCAATCAGCGGAGTTATCGCAGCTCGTCTGTGGATGTCGCGAAGTGGGCGACGGTACCGGCGAGTGCCCGCATGTAGTGGTTGAGCACATTCCGGTTGACGTTGCCGATGGTGTCGCAAGCCTCGTGGTAGCAGGGGTCATAGACTTCGCCGGCCTGCCCGCCCCAGGCTCTTGCCTGCCTGCGTGTCTTCTCCTCCGCGTCGCCGTTCTCGGCGCCGCCGACCGGGATGCCCGCCTCGATGAACGGCGATTCGTCGTCCCCGACGAACTCGATGATCTCCGGGTTGGTCACGCCGGTCTTGGCCAGCTGGTCGGCGAGCACCCGCCCGATCGTGGCCGAACCCGCAGGTCCTGCAGTCTCCGGGTCGCTGCCTTTGCCACCCTGGACGAAGTAGCCGCCATTCGGGGAGGCCACCATGTCCACGTTCAGATAGAGCTTGATCTTCTTGCGGTCGGCGGCGGACAGGCCCTCGACGTAGCCACTCGAGCCCTCGGCACCGTTCTCCTCGCCGCCAAAGAACGCGAACCGCACCTTGTTCTGCACCGACGGGTCGGCGCCGAGCTGGGTGGCGATCTCGAGCAGGCTCGCCACGCCGGAGCCGTCGTCAACGATGCCCGGGCCGTCCTCGACCGAGTCGAGGTGGGCGCCGATCATCACGACGTGGCCGGGGTCTCCGGTGCGGGTCTGCGCGATGACGTTGCGCTGCGCCCCGTTGGCCCCCTCGCCGTCCCAACCGGATGCATCATAGGTCGGGGTGCTGGCCTTGAACCCAGCGTCGCGCAGCACGCGGACCACATACTCGACGCTCGCGTCGTAGCCGGCGGTCCCGGAGGCCCGATTGCCGCCGTGCTCGTCGGCGATCTTCTGCAATGCCTGAAGGTGCTTGAGTGCCCTGGCATCGCTCACCTCACCGGCCAGTTGCTGCACCGATGGCTCGGCAGGCGCAGTGGCGGTGGAGCTTGGCGGCGACGGCGGCGCGTGCGGCGCGACCACCGGTTCGACTGCTGCAGAGCTGCAGGCAATGGCGGCGAAAGTGACCGAGATCCCAAGGAACCCGAGTCTGATACGCGACCTGGTCAGCCCCGAGGTCGATATCAGCATGAGCGTCTCCTTAGCCTCGCTATGTATAACTACACGATGGGCTCTGGGAACCGGTTCATGTTGAGGTAACGACTACGGCGGTCACAAGGATCCCTCGCTCCCGCATCCAGCGGCCATGGAGGCAGCTGACAGGACGGCCGTTGACGATCAGGCCGTCGCGGGAGAGTTGGGCTGTGAAGGTCCGGTGGTGTGGGTCGAAGATGATTTCGGCCTGCTGGTGGTCGAGCCACTCGCCGACCAGGGGGAACCAGGCCTTATACACGGCCTCTTTGGCGCTGAACAGCAGCCGGTCCCAGTTCGGGCCGTCCGCTGCCGGCCGAGTCGCGGCGAGGCGATCCCGTTCGGCAGGTGTCGCAACCAGGTCCAACACACCGTCGGGAAGCGGGGCGTCGGGTTCGGCGTCGATGCCGATAGCGCAGATCCGGGTGCAGGACCCGACCGCGGCGGCGGCGTAGCCGGCACAGTGGGTCATGCTGCCCTGCACCCCGTCCGGCCAGCTGGGTGCCCCGCCCACACCGGGCAGGATCGGAACCCGCGGATAACCCAGCCGCGCCAGGCAGGCCCGCGCACAGCTCCGCACCGCCGCGTACTCCCGCCGCCGGCCCTGAACGGCGTGCGCGATGACCTGCTCCTCCTCCGGGAACAGCGCATCACCGGATGCCGCGCCAAAGCGCTCCTCGCTCTCCACCCCAGCCGGCAAGAATCAGCTCGAGCATGGTGGTCAGCCATGCCGGCGCAGTTCGTGGAAGAAGTCGTCGATGACATGCAAGTCGCCGCAAGAGGCCACCTGGTCATAGACATACTTGCCGACCGCCAGGTCCAACACCCCCAGGCCGAACGGGGAGAAGATCACCGGCCGATCCGCCGGCACCGCCACCCGGCCGGCCAGCACATCGTCCAAGGTGCCCAGCAGAAAGTCACGGTTGCCGGTCAGCTGCTCGGCCAGATGCGGTGAGGTGTTGGCCTTCAAGCAATGCTCGACGTCATCCACGATGTTGGTCGAGGCGAGCAGAATCTGAGGCGCCAGGTCACGCAGCGACACATGCAACACCACCGGATTGTGCGCAAACCACGACACATCCTGGATATGCGGCTCAGCAGCGACGGTGGCGAAGACCACCAGATCGCTGAGCCGGATCAACTCCTCAGCACCCTCGTGCACCGTGACCCGGCCGGTAGTGCCGGACTGTTCCAGATACCTGTGGAAACCCGCCGCACTGTCGGCGGACAGATCGTGCACACCGACCTCGTCGAACGACCAACCAGTACCGGCCAGGAACGTGTGAATGTAGCGGGCGATCAAACCCGCCCCGACAAACCCGATACGGGCCGGACGTGGTCGGCCGCGGCTCAGCCAGTCAGCCGCCAACGCCGCCGACGCGGCCGTCCTGGTGGCACTGATGATCGAAGCCTCCAAACAGGCGAACGGATAGCCGGTGTCATGATCGTTCAAGATCAACACCGCCGACGCCCTCGGAATCCCGGCCGCCACATTCTCCGGGAAACTGGAAATCCACTTCAAACCATCGACCCGGGTCGGCCCGCCGATCGAGGCCGGCAACGCGATAATCCGCGACGACGGCCGGTCCGGGAAACGCAGAAAATACGACGGCGGGTTCACCGAATCCCCCGCACCATGCAACCGGTAGGTGGCCTCCACCAGCTCCACGATCTCTTTCTCTTGCCCGTGCAGCGCCCGCTGGACCTGCGCACCGGAGATCACCGCGAACGGTGGCACCGTTGCTTGTTCGGCCCCTTCGCGTGCGGTCGCAGCGGGAAGCGTGGTGGTCATCTGGACGTCACCTCACTGATGGGCGACGCGTCGGAAAGGCGGACCGGTTCGGCCATCCCGACCAGGATCTCGCGCGGCCCTTCGTAGGCCTCCCTGCTGTGCGCGGTGCGGATGTTGTCGACCAGCATCAGGTCGCCCGCCTGCCACGGCTCCCGCACCGTGTTGGCCTCATAGACCGCGTTGATCAGCTCCACGATCTCCCCGGTCAGCGGCTCGCCGCTGCCGAACCCGGTGTTGAACGGCAGCCCGTCGGCGCCGTACATCTCCACCAGGTACTCACGTACCTCGGGGTCTATCGTCCACTCGTTCAGAAACGCGATCTGGTTGAAGAAGCAGCGCTGACCAGTAACCGGGTGATGCACCACGGCGCTGCGGCGCTGCCGGGTGCGCAGTTCGCCGTCGGGTTGCCACGCGAACTCGATTGCATTCGCACGGCAATAGCTTTCGATGGCGCTGCGGTCCTCAGTCCCGAACGCCTCCGCCAGGGTTGCCCCGATCTCGTCGTTGTAACTGCGGGCGAGCAGCCAGCCGTCCCGCTCGAACCGCTCGGTCAACTCCTTAGGCAGCGCGTCCAGCACGGTCGGCGAATCCGACACCGCGGTGGCCCCACCCCGGGTTGGTGCGCCGAGGCAGGCGAACAGCAACAGGCTGGGCACCTCGAGCCGGTAGCTCAGCTCATGGTGCATGCACATCGGCTGGTTCGCCGGCCAAGTCGCGGAGGAGTACACCCCGTCGGCGTAAACCTGCCGACGAGCGAAGGCCTCCTTCTCGATCATCAGGTTGCCGGCCAGGCTCCGGAACACTGCGGTGGTCTCGGCGGCGTCGTGCAGCCCGAGGCCACGGACCAGAACCGCGCCGTGCTCTGCCACGAGTGCGCGCAACGCGTCCCGGTACTCGGCCGCCCAGCCGGACGGGTCGCCGGGCGCCTCGGCCCGCAGGATCGGAGGCTTGCCAGGCTGCAGTTCCATATCGAGCAGCGACGCCAGGGGTGATGACGACATCTCAGCTCCTTTCAGTTTGACGGTCATGAGTGAAACCAACATTCCGGCGGACTGCAGGACAGCCTGCCCCGCCTCGGCCGGACGGGTACGCGGGAAGTAGTGGCCGCCGTCGGGGATTACGTGCAGCTCGACGTGTTCGGCCAGCAGCTCCCAGTCGCGGTGGTGTGCCCGGAACCCCGCTGTGGTGGGGTCGTCCGCAGCAACGACCACGGTGACCGGCGCGGACAGCCGTTGCGGCGGCGGGTCATCCAGGATCTCGGCGAAATAGCGGTTCGCGGACACGTAGTCGTGGCGGTACGCGGCACCGACATGCTCGGCGCGTTGCGCGTCCAGTTCGCCGAGCTCGGTGTAGCCGCTGTCGGCGGTCAGCCGCACAGAGATCTCCGCGTTGCTGTGATGGCCCAGCTCGGTGACGGCGGCGCGCCGGGCCGCCGCGTCGCCCAGCAGCTGCGCGCCCAGAAAGACCCGCGGCACGGTGGTCCCAGCCTGCTGCAGCCGCCGGGCAGTCTCGACAGCGAGGGCGGCGCCGGAGGAGTGGCCCCACAGCAAGACCTCGCTCAAACCACGCGCGGTGATCTCGGCGACGACCTGCTCCACGACGCGCTCCATCGGCGCGAACGGCTCGCTGCCGGCGGCGATGTCATGACCGGGCAGCTCGACCGCATACACCGCGAGACCACTGCCGCGCAGCGCCCGGGCCATCGGTTGGAAGTTCACCGCATTGCCGCCCGCGTACGGAAAGCACACCAGAGCACGAGCCTGCGCTCCATTCGATTCCGACAGTGCCTGCAACAGCTCGGACTGCCCATTGGATCTGCCGTCCACGACGCCCGCCAAATCCGCAAGGACCGGATGCGCGGTGACCTCCTTCAACGACACCGCCCGGTCCAGGTTGACCGCCAGCTTCACCGCCGACAGCGACGTGCCGCCGCGGTCGAAGAAGTGATCGTTCCGGCCGACCTGGTGCTGCGGAATGCCAAGCACGATGGCCCAGGCGGCCGCCAACCGCCGCTCAGTCGGCGTCCTCGGAGCGTCATAGCGGTCCTCGCCGGCGGCGAGCTGGCCGGCCAAAGCTGTCAGCGTCTTCTTGTCGATCTTGCTATTGGCGGTCAACGGCAAACGCTCCCGCCAATGAAAGGCCGACGGCACCATGTACTCCGGCAGCGACCCACCCAACCAGCCCCGCAACACCTCGATGTCCAAAGGCCGCGGCCCGGAATAGAAGGCCACCAAATGTTTGCTCTGATCGGCCCGCTCAGCCACCACCACCGCGCCGTCACCGACACCCGGCACCCGCAACAACGTGTTCTCGATCTCACCAATCTCGATCCGGAACCCGCGGATCTTCAGCTGAGAATCCCGCCGGCCCAAAAACTCCAACTTGCCGTCCGGCCGCCACCGACCATGATCACCACTGCGATACAGCCGCCCACCCGGACGGTCCGGATCAGGCAGAAACGCCGCCCCGGTCCGTTCCGGATCATTGATATAGCCACGGCCCACACAAACCCCGGAAAAAACAATCTCCCCCGCCGCACCCAACGGCACCGCCGCCAACTGCTCATCAACAACGTAGATGTGCACATTGTTGACCGGACGACCCAACGGCACCCGATCACCCTCCGGCACCGCATCCATCACCTCGTGGTTGGTGTCATCGGAGGTCTCAGTCAACCCATACGCATTCACCAACTTGATCCGCGGGCTGTGCCGCGAACCAACGCTGCACCAACTCCTTCTTCAACGCCTCCCCAGTCACCGACACACACCGCAGATCCAACAACTCACACGGGTGCTGCTCCAGATAAGACAGCACAACCTCCAAATACGACGGCACCACCTGCACCACCGCAACCCGGCCACCGATAATCGTCTCGACGAACCGCGCGACATCCAAAATCACCTGCTGCTCCACCAGCAGCGTCCGACCCCCCACCAACAACGCAGAAACCAGCTGCCACAACGAAATGTCGAAACACTGCGGTGCGGTCTGGGCCACCACCCCATCTGCGCCGATCCCCAAATCCTCGATCTTGGCGAACAAATGGTTCACCAAACCGGCATGCTCACACATCGCACCCTTCGGCTCACCAGTCGAACCGGACGTGAAATAGATATAGGCCAGCTGATCGGGGGCGATATCGATGCCGAGATTGCCGTCGGGGTGATCCTCGCCGTACCCGGCGTTGATGTGCAGCGTCCCTACCCCGGGCAGTGAGTCGAGGGCCGAGTCCAGCGTGGCAGTGCTGCCCGATTCGGTCAGCACAAGTCGGCATTCGGCCCGAGACAGCACGGTCGCAATACGATCAGCCGGGAAATGCGGCTCGATCGGCAAATACACCCCACCAGCCTTGAAAACCGCGAGCACGGCGGCCAACCAATCCAGATTGCGCTCCGCCACCACCGCCACCACACCCTCACGGCCCAACCCCCGCGCCAACAACGCCCGCGCCAGGCGGTTGGAACGGACATTCAGCTGCCCATACGTGAGGCTGCGATCACCACACACCGCGGCGACGCGCTCCGGATCCGCCCGCACCCGCTGCTCAAACAACTCATGAACCCGGCGATCCGGCAACTCCCGCCGCCGCCCCGCCAACCCCTCAACCTGAAAGTGGAGTTCCTCTGCGGACAGCAGACTCTGGCCTCGATGCTCAGCATCCGGATCAGCGGCAATCAGCTCCAACGCCCTGAGGTGATAGCCGGCGATACGCGCGGCGCAGTCCGCATCAACCACCTCGGTCCGGTACCGCAGTCGCAGCACCAGCTCATCGCCGCGCGGCACAATCCCCAGCCGCAGCACCGTGTCCACGCTGAGGTCACCGTCCACACCGGTCGGGTCGAAAACGGTCTCGAATGCCGGTCCCGTCACGCTCAGTTCGCCTCTGAGCTCGTCCAATGGAAAGTCCGCGTGCGACAGCAGCTGCCCTTCGACGTGATGCGTGTCAAGCAGCAGCTCGCGCCACGAGTCGGCCTCGGTCGTCAGCCGGCACGGCAACGGTTCGGGGCCGGTCCCGCCGACGTAGCCGGTCGTCACGTGGCGCTCGCCGGACAGCGCGGAGAGCACCTTGGCGTGCGCGACCAGCAGCACCGAGCTGAGCGGTACGTCCAGCTCGTCGGCTAGCCAGCGCGCGGCAACCTTGAGGTCCTCGCGAATCAGCGCGTCGTGCACGGCGACGCCCGCGATCGGATCGCGGCTCCAACGAGGCATCGCAGTGAATCCGCCCGCGGCGAGCATGCCGCGCCAGAACTCGCGGGCGGCCTCAGTTAGTACATCCATGGAATTTCCCCTCACCCGCGGCCGCCCGCCGCGACCAATTGTCGATCTCGAATCTCATGGGCCGGGTTTCCGCCCCAGCGCGCGCCTGCCGGGACCTGCTCGCCTTTCATCAAGAAGCAGTCGGTGGTGAGCTCGGCGCCGTTGCCGATCGTCACGCCATAGTGGACGTGAGAACCCGTTCCGAGGGTGACGTTGGAGCCGAGGGTGGAGTAGTCCGACTTGAAGGTGCCGTCCTCTTGGGAGTGACACTGGACCGTGCTCATCTCGTTGAGCGTGCAATCGTCGCCGATGGTGACGAGCGTCCGCTCCGTGATTCCGCAACCGTCGTTGAAAACCCGGCGGCCGATCCGGGTGCCCAGTCCCCGCAGGATCACGTTGATGAACGGGGTGCCGGCGAAGGCGGCGAGATATCCGGTCGAGGGCACCTTCCAGTACCGTTCGTGGCGCCACATCGCTGGCTCGTAGATCGAACAGAACAGCACGGGCAGGGGCTTGAACACTCTTACGATGTTGTCGACCAGGACCCAGTAGGCGACACCGAGCACAGGAAAGAGCACAAGTTCCAACGCGATCGCCGCCGCACCTAAAGATGCGTACAAGTCCCCGGCGATGCCGGTGAGCACGGTGAGCAGGAAGACGAAGGTCCACCGCGCGAAGAGGCACCACAAGATGGTGATGAAGTTGTGCATGTTCTTGGCGGCGAGGCGGCGGCGGAACTCGTCCCCATGCTTCATGTCGTCGAAGCTGCTGTCGCGATCAACTGACCGCGGGATCTCGAACGCGGGAGAGCCCAGCAGCCCGACATTCTCCCGGACCCTCCCGCTGATCGGCACCATGACCTTCGTCGCGAGCAGGCAGTTATCACCCGTCTTGCCTCGCGGCGGATAGGCGATGTTGTTGCCCAGGAAGTTGCTTGCCCCGATGGATGCCCGGGACAGCCTGAAGGACGTACTCGAGTACTCCGCAGTCATCATCGACAGCGCGTCGGCGACCATCGTTCCGCTGCCGACTGAGCTCAGGAACGGGTTCTCGTGCTTGACGTTGCCGCCGAAGTTGGCACCCATCTGAACGACCTTCCCGAGGTCGTACCCGATGCCGCGCAGGTAGTGCACGATCCACGAGCTGTCGCCGACGATGTTGCTCAAGAACTTGGCATTGGAGAAGCGCACGATCCACCGATGAATCCCGTAGTGGAAGCCGTACAGGCGGTAGACGTTGTCGGGTTTGAGCACGAGATTGAGCAGGCGCGGGACGGTCGTCACGATGAGGAAGCCGACAAGCACCGAGCCGAAGAACAGCACAAAAGACACCACTAGCGCGTCACGGTAGAACGTCCAGCTGGTGAAGGCAGCAGTCCCCTCGCCCATCAGCTCGCTCAGCCTGGGAACCTTGAGCAGCAACACAATGCCACCGCCGATGCTCACCGGCAGGTACACCAGCAACAGGGTCAGCAGCTGCCAGATGGCGTAGCCGGCCCTCCGCAAGGTGCCACACCGAGCCGGAAGGACCGCCAGGAAGTTCGCTGAGGTCTGTTCCCCCGGGATCCCGTGCCAGTGTTGGCCGTCGGGCACGGTCTGCCCGCCGTGCAGCGAGGAGGCGTGGCCCAGCTGGGTCCCGTCGCCCATCGAGGTGTCGATGTCGATCACCGTCGCCTCGCTGATCACCGCGTTCTTCCCGATGCTGATCGGGCCCACCTCGATGAACCCGGCGTGTGCGCGATAGCCGTTGATGAAGGAGTCTTTGCGGATCACCGTGCCATCGCCGATGCTGAGCAGATCGGTACAGATGGGCACGTGCGTGGACAAGATCACAACGCCACGGCCGACCTTCGCGCCCAGCGCCCGCAGATAGAGGTTGAACAGCGGCGACCCGGTGAACAGCACGATCGGGTTCCGCCGCACCAGCGTCTTCACTACCCAGAACCGGAGGTACGCCAGGCTCCAGATGCGGATCTGCTGCGGCTTCCAGCGACCGATCAGGATCCACTTCGCCAAGATCGGAACAGTGAACAAGTAACAGGAACAACGCGCAGCCGGAAAGGACCGACCGCAGGTAGATGTCGAGCAGACCTGAGCCCGCCGCGATCCACTCATAACCTTGAGCCACCACCAGCGCCGCGAGATAGGAATATCCTCCGAAGATCAACAGCTGCAGCGCCCCGCAGAGGACGAACTGCGCTGTTCCCGCCCGTTTCGGCACCTCGACCTCGACCGGGGTCGGAGCCATCGACTCGACCGGACCAGGCGCGGCGTCTGCGACGGCCGTAGCCAAGCCTCCGATCGTGGGGTGTTGGTAGATGTCCTTGATCGACACCGCTGGCAGATCCGGCCGCTTCCTGACCCGAGCACAGAACCGGGCCATCACCATCGAATCCGCGCCCAGATCATCGAAGAAATTGCTGTCGGCCGACACCCGCTCCACGCTCATGACATCAGCCAGCACCTCGGCGAAGACTCGCTCGAGCGGAACAGGCGCAGCGTCATCGACATGAACAGGCGCGGCATCCGCGACTGCCGTGGCCAAGCTTCTGATCGTGCGGTGCTGGTAAATGTCCTTGATCGACACCGACGGCAGCTCTGGCCGCTTCCTGACCCGAGCACAGAACCGGGCCATCACCATCGAATCCGCGCCCAGATCATCGAAGAAATTGCTCTCCGCCGACACCCGCTCCACGCCCATGACATCAGCCAGCACCTCAGCGAAAGCGCTCTCAGTGTTCGACTCCAAGCCAACGCCCATGCCCTGTGTCGTCGGCGGATCAGCCAGAGCGACTGTCAAGGCACCAAGATCTTCGTGCACCATGTGATCTACCCCGAAGCGGTGGTCAGCTGGTTTGAGCTGAGCACGTCCTCGCCGTACAGGTCCTGCACCCAGTTGGCGTGGTAAACGGTGTCGAGATAGCGCTCGCCGAAGTCTGGGGCGATAGCCACCGCGGTGAGGTCCCGCGATGCATGCAGGGTCAACCAGCTCATCGCACCGCTGACTACCGTGCCGGTGGAGCCGCCGAACAGGAATCCCCTGGCTGCCAGTCGATGGCAGGCACGGATGGTGTCCGCCTCCTCGACATGTATGACGTCGTCCACGTAGGACTCATCGAGCATGGGCGGCCTGACGCTCGTGCCTACCCCGGGGATCATCCGGCGTCCCGGCGCGCCACCAAAAGTCACCGAGCCCACGCTGTCCACTGCCACGACCCGGACCGGCCGGTGCCACTCCCAGAAGAAGCGGGCACAGCCCATCAAGGTCCCGCAGGTCCCGGCCCCGACGAACAGCACATCAAGCTGCGGGAACTGGCGGGCGATCGCCGGCGCTGTGCTCCGGTAGTGCGCCTTCCAGTTCTGCGGATTGGAGTATTGATTCAGCCAGACATAGCGGTCGTCGGAAGCGCACAACGCCCGGACGTAGTTGATCCGCGCGCCGAGGAAGCCGCCGACGCTATCCGGCTCGGTGATGACGTGGACCTGGCTGCCGAACGCCTGCATCAATCGCTTGGTCGACAGGTTGCACCGCGAGTCAGTGACGCACAGGAACCCGTAACCCTTGTTCGCCGCGATCATGCTCAGCGCAACGCCAAGATTCCCAGACGAGGACTCCACCAGCACCGACCCCGGCGTCAAGACTCCGTCCCGCTCGGCCGCCTCTATCATCTCGGTCGCGGCCTTCAGCTTGATCGACCCGGCGAAGTTGAAGCCCTCACACTTCAAGAACAGCGACTGCCCGAACGTCGGCTCAAGATCGACGTAGAGCTCCTCCTCGTTGAAACCCTGGGGCGTCGAGATGATAGTCACCTTGGTCTCCGTCTCTGCAGCAGCGCAGTCCGCTGCGTCTCGGCGTTGTCACGGAGTACTTCGGAGCGCAATGCCCTGACGGATGGTCCAAGGTCCCAGCCCTGTAACGGCGGTTCCGTGCTGGCGCAGCCGTGCGTGATGCCGTCACGCATTAGGTACTGATGAGTCCTGCAGTCGCTACGAACCAGAGATTTCGGACGCTCGAACACCGCAATGTTCGTAATGTCAATGGTCGTGGACATCGCTTTTCTTCCCGCTCAGAAATCGAGTTATGTGCCAATGGACGGAAACCGCGACGCCGCCGGAAAGGGAGGCAGCCACAACTTGTAGCGACGCCTTTCGGCACCGTTACTGCTAGTGCGCTGCCCCCGCCACGCACCACCGGCTCTAATCCCGCCCTCATCTGGACCACAGGTTTCCCACAGGGTCGTACGCAGCTAACCCAGTGTCGGTTCAGGTGTCTTTCGTGGATGTGACAAGAATGTGATAAAGGCGTACTGCCGTCGGTTACGCGTATCGTTTCGCGGCGGACCGATCTTGCTGGTTCGTCGACGCGGTTGATCTGGCATGGGCGGACCGAGGATGGCCGACAGTACCTGCCCAAGCTTCCGCTCAGGATTGATCGGCAGGGTGCCGCGCCAGGCCACAAAGCCATCGGGACGGACCAGCAGGGCACCCGCAGCTGACATCCCGAGCTTCGTCCGCCAGCCATCCTCCCGATCCAGCAGATCCCCGTCTTCCGCGAGCCGATAAGTGACCAATTCAATCCCACGTGATGCTGCGACCGCAGGTGCTGTGTTCTGCCAGAGCCTGCCACCAGGACCGATGAGGAGGACGAAACGGCCATCGAGCAGATCGAGTGTTGACAAGCGCTGACCGTGCTGCTCCACCCATAGGTGCGGAAGTCGCGTGCCGGGCAGCGCCATGAGTTGCCCTGGCTCCTCGAGCAATTCCATCTGCGCGGGGAGGGGTAAACCGTTGCCTGCGGAGAGAACGGCCTGGGAGCGATAGCGATACCCCACGATGAGAGAGAAGAGCGGAACTCTTCTCCTCGCCGGGAGCAATTTGTCATCACTGCCCTGCGTTAGCAGGGACGCCGCGGGTCCTACAAGCGACTGCTCGGAAGCCAAAAGACCGACCGGATGCCTCTCGGCCACGTACGTTGCGAGCAGCTGAGGAGAGGCATGTCCTTTGAGCACAGCGGCGAGTTTCCACGCGAGGTTTTGCGCGCTTTGAATTGCTGTGTTGACACCCAGCCCGAGTTTGGGAGGCATGGTATGAGCGGCGTCGCCAACTAGTAGAACCCGGCCTTGCTGGAAGTGCTCAGCCACAAGTTGAGCTGGCTGCCAGTGCACGACATCCACGATTTCGACAGCCAGATCCGGTTTCCCTAGACCTTTAGAAACCAGCTCCCTAAAGCGTTCAGTGCTGTAGGTCTGCGCGGATCTTTGCTCCGAAGGACTCTGTTGGATCAAAAGCATTCCGCGATCAACATCAGTGATCAGGAAAAAGCCCCGGAAATCTGACTGATCAATAAGGATCGCGTCGGCTTCATAGCCGCGGACCAGCTCACCCCAATCGGCGCGAAAATAGACAAAGATATAGTGCTCATCCAGATCTCCCAGTCCTTCAGTTTTTACGCCAAGGGCGTCTCGCACCTGACTATGGGCGCCGTCGCATGCGGCAAGGTAGTCCGCACGTATGAGGGACGAGGTTCCAGTCGAGCGGTTCCTGATCGTTGCGGTTACGCGCCGCCCATCCTGAGTGAAAGAAACCAGCTCGGTGTTGTAGCGCACGTCGCTGCCACGCTCCGTGGCAGCCGCCAACAGAATCGGTTCTAGCCGACTCTGTGGGCAATACCAACTGGGTGGTTCTGGGGTAAGGATCTCCGGATGGTCCACGATGCGAGTTGCCGCGTCGACAGCCAGGAGTTCCTCTCGTTCTGGCGAGGCCAGTGTTTCCTTGCGAAAGACCCGCGACACGTGGCTTCCAGCCGCAATGACCTGTCGTTCCAGTCCCAGCCCGCGGAAAACTTCCAACGTGCGGAAATTGAGGTTCCGGGCCCGCGGATGCCAGGAAACATCGGCCCGCTGCTCGACCAGCACCGAGCCAATCCCCTGCTGGCGCAGCAAGAGGGAAAGGGTCAAGCCGGCGCCACCAGCGCCCACAATCAAAACCGGGACGCGTTCTTTAGCTAACATCGCCTAACTCCTGCCTGGTCTCCGGAACAGCGTCGCTCGCTCGTGCTCCCGGCGCATCACCGCCAGCGCCAATTCAGGAATTGCGGCTGGTAGGTATTTACACGATTGCTGCTGACGTCCCGATGGTTGGATCTCCAGCTAGCGGGAATGCGCCGCACCGCCTCGCCCTTGCAGCCTTGACCCATGACGCTGCGCTGTCTGATTGTCGACGACAGCCATTGGTTCCTTTGCGCTGCCAGACACCTTCTGGAGAGTCAAGGCATCGCGGTTGTCGGCGTCGCATCCAACAGTGCCGAGGCGCTGCGACGCGCTGCGGAGCTTCACCCGGACGTCACCCTGGTCGACATTGATCTTGGCGGTGAGAGCGGCCTCGACCTTGCCCGCCAGCTTGACCGTCAGCCCGGCCACGTGACAACGGTCATCCTGATTTCCACCCGCGCGGAGCAGGATTATGCCGAGCTGATCGCGGCCAGCCCGGCGGTCGGATTCCTTTCCAAGACAGCGATCTCTGCCAGCGCCATCCAGGATCTACTCGACAGCCACCCAGAGAGCAACTGCGACGACTCGGTCAGCGGGCCTCAAGAAACGTGAGCACCGCCAGGACACGGCGGTGATCATCGTCGGCCTCCTGCAGATTCAGCTTCGTGAGAATGCTGCGGACATGTTTCTCGACAGTCCCCTCGCTGACCCACAGCTGCCGAGCGATGCCGGCATTGGAGCGGCCCTCGGCCATCAAAGCCAGCACCTCCCGCTCCCGTGGGCTGAGCGCGGCCAGTGGGTCATCTCGGTGGCGCGCAGCAACCAGCTCGGCGACGAGGGCGGGATCGATCACCGACCCGCCCTTAGCGATCCGGTGCAGCGTCTCGATGAATTCCTCAACGTCAGTGACGCGGCTCTTGAGGAGGTAGCCGATCCCCCTGCCGCTGGCCAAGAGCTCCATGGCGTACTCGACTTCGATGTGGGCCGAGAGGACCAAGATGCCGGTCTGGGGATGCTCCTTTCGGATTTCCCGAGCCGCGTCCAGACCCTCAGCGGTATGTGTCGGGGGCATCCGGATATCGACCACCACTAGCGCAGGTGCTTTCTCGCGGACCAGTTTCAGTAGTTCGGCGCTGTCTCCCGCCTGACCGACGATCTCGAACCCGGAACGGTCGAGCAGGCTTGCCAAGCCCTCGCGGAGCAGAACGTCGTCCTCGGCCAGGACCACGGGCAAGCGGGTCATGTCTCGGCGGTCACCATTTCCACCCGAGCAGGCTGCGAACGCTCTCCTTCATCGTCGTGGACGAGACTATCGGTATGAGCAGGCTGCATCGGAGCTGGCGGTGCGAGGCGGGCTAACCCGTCGCATGCTGGTCGTGAGTGGCCTGCTTGCGTTGGTCATCGCGGCCGCGTTCGCGGTGCTATTGTCCTCGGTCGCGGATCTGCGCACGTCGGAACGCCGTGCCCGACAATCCGAGGAAGTGCTGGTCGTCGCCAACCGCCTCGAACGACTGGTGGTCGACCTCGAGAGTGGCCAGCGCGGGTTCGTCATCACCGGTCAGGAGCGCTTCCTGCAGCCATGGCGGGACGCCCGGGTCACCTTCCCAGAGCAGGCCAGGAACCTGCAACAGCTGGTCGCCGACAACCCCGAGCAGCAAGCTCGGGCGCAGCGGATCACGCAGCGGATTACCTCATATCTCCGCGACTACTCGATTCCGCTGGTGACCACGGCACAACAAGACCCGGCTGCCGCAAAGAGGGAGGCCGCAACCGAAGAGGGAAGGCGGCGGATTGATGCCATCCGTACCGAGTTCGACCAGTTTGTCGCCACGGAACAGCAGCTAGCGGCGGCGCGGGAGCGGCGCTCAGACGCCGCCGCGACCCGCGCGATGATTGCCGCCGCAGCGGGTCTTGCTGGGTCGATCCTGCTCATCGTGCTATTCGCCGGATATCTGACGCGGGCAATCGTCAGGCCGGTCCGAGAGGCCGCTGCCATGGCCGGCCGACTCGCTCAAGGCGACCTCAGCGTGCGGATACCAGAGCGTGGTATCGCCGAAATCGGCGTCCTGCAACGCAGCTTCAACACCATGGCCGAGTCGCTGCAGCAGAGCCGCACCGAGCTTGCGGCCTCACGTACGCGAATCGTTGCCGCCGGTGATCAGGCCCGGCGCCAGATCGAACGCGACCTGCACGACGGCATCCAACAGCGGCTGGTGTCGTTGGTGTTGGACCTTCGCGCGGCCGAGGCCGCGGTGCCGCCGGAGCTGTCCGAGTTGCGGGGGCAGCTGGCAGAGATGGCCGACAGCCTGACCGGTGCCCTGAATGACCTGCGGGAGCTCTCTCGCGGCATCCACCCCGCCATTCTCTCCGAAGGCGGCTTGAGTCCCGCCCTCAAGGCGCTCGCCCGCCGCTCCGCCGTTCCGGTCCAGCTCGATATCGACGTCCAGCAGCGCCTACCAGAGCCCATCGAAGTTGCCGCTTACTATGTCGCCGCCGAGGCGCTGGCCAACACCGCCAAGCACGCTCGAGCGTCAATAGCACACGTCAAACTTCAAGCGCATAGCGATCGCCTCCAGCTCTCAATCCGCGACGACGGCGAGGGAGGCGCCACGACCGACGGCGGCTCGGGGCTGGTCGGGCTGACCGACCGGGTCGAGGCGCTTGGCGGAACGATCTTGGTCGACAGTCCGCTGGGACAGGGCACCCGAGTTGATGTCGATCTTCCGATCGGCCTGGGGAGCGTGTCTCCGTCTAGCTGATCATGCCGGGCATAGCAGGAAGTGTCCGACGAGTCGACCTGCTGACCTTCTTGAGGGGTTCGTAAGCCAGATTTGCTTGCGCTGCGAAAGTCCGCCAGGGCGTACGGCTGTCGGCAGCCGAACTACAGATCTTCCATCGCCGTCGCGGACTTCTTGACCTTCACAAACTTCATGTAGGCGTTCACGACCTTCCCCGGGTCGCCACGCATCATCAGCTTGCCGCGATCGATCCAGATCGCCTCGTTGCACATCTCCTTGATGCTGCCCAGACCATGGCTGACCAGGAACATTGCCCGCGCGCTGTCACGCAGCTCGGCCATCTTGGCGTTCGCCTTCTCCCGGAAGTGCGCATCGCCGGCTGACAAGGCTTCATCGATCATCAAGATGTCAGGCTTCATGTGGACGGCGACCGAGAACTCCACCCGCGCGGCCATGCCTGAGGAGTAGGTCCGCATGGGCATGTCGATGAAGTCGCCCAGCTCGGTCCACTCAGCCACCTCGTCGGCACGCTCCTCCACTTCACGGCGAGACAGGCCGGAGGCCAGGCCGCCAAGGATGATGTTCTCCCGCCCTGAGAGGTTTTTGTTGAAGCCAACGCCGAGCGCCAGCAGAGTGCTGGCCCGACCCCATACCTCGATCGAGCCGCTGGTAGGCGGCAGGATGCCAGCCATCGCGCGCATCAGCGTGGACTTGCCCGCACCGTTGGAGCCGATGATGCCCATCGCTGTACCGGTACGCACCTCAAAGGAGACGTCCTTGATCGCCTCGATTTCCCTCACGGCGCGCTGGCCGCGTCCAAAACGGATCAGGGCCTGCTTCAGGGTCGGCTTGCGTTCGAAGGTCGTGCGATATGTGATCGAAAGATCATTGACCTTGACCGCCAGCGGGAGATCGCCGTTAGACAAGACGGACAGCAAACTCACGCTCCCTCGAGATGAAGTACAAGAAGCCGATCACTGCAGCTACAAGCGCCCACACCGCAGCGGATATCCACATATAGGGCGTGGGGAACGCGTCGTTCTGCAACAGCTCGGTGTAGCCGCCGATCATGGAATACATCGGGTTGAGCTGGATGAGCGTCATGATCGGACCCGAGAATCTACCGATGACATGTTCGGGTGCCCACAAGATCGGGGACAAGTACATCCAGATCCGTACGAAGAACGGAAGAAAACTAGACGTGTCTCGGAAATAGACCTGGAGTGCTGCAAAGAAGGCCGCCAACCCCATCGCGAATACGACCATGGTGGCAAGAAAGTACAAGGACAGCAGCATCTTGGGCGACCACACGTGAGTCAGGAAGATCGCGTGGAAGATGAAGTAGACCGGCACCGTAGGCAAAAAGCGGAAGAACGCCGTACGCACCGCAGACAATGGAATCAGCAGCCGGGGAAAGGGTGTATTCAGCAGCAGCTTCCCAGAGCTGGTCACCGAGGTCGCGCCGCTCGTGATGGAAGTGCCCACTAGCTGGAATGCGAAGATCCCCAGGGTGAGATGAGCGAAGAAGGCTGGATCGTTCTCACGGCGAATGATCGTCACCAGGATGTAGTACACCGCGGCGAGCAGGAGGGGGTTGAGGATCAGCCACGCCTGCCCGAAGAACGTCGCCGTGTTGGCGCTGCGCATGGTGGCCCGGCTCATCTCGGCCGCAAATGCGCGCCGCCGCCACAGCTCGCGGAAGTAAGGAATGAGCGGTGGCAAGCCGGCGCGGTGGGGCCCGTAGTGGTGGTAAACCGGCTCGAACTCCGTCTGTCGGGCCCGGCCCACTCGGGCACGACCCTCTTGGGCCCGTCCGTCTTGGGGACGGCCCTCGTGTGCATCGCTGGGCGCCGTCACAGCGGCACTGCCTTCACGATGCCCATGGCGTCTGATCTCTCGTACCTTCACCTGAGGCGTCTTCCGGTCCTACGATCTCTGGGCACACCGACGGCGACCACGAAGGAATAGTCTGCCATGCTCGGGCACAGCCGAACCCGAGTTCGTCGAGAGCGGGCCCAGAGGCTTCAGCGGCTCTTCTGTCCCAACTATCGTCCGCGGAGAATCTTGTCGTCAGCTGTCGATTGCAGCGGTCGCTGTACGTGGAGAGGTGTCAGAGGCATTCACATCACGAGGGAGCAAAACTATGAAATACGTCTTGATGTACACCAATCGTCCGGATCTCGACGCCGCCGTGCCCGAGGAGCGACGGGCGGAGGTCTATCAGGCCATCTACGGCTGGTTCGAGAAGCATGGCGCCGTGATGACGAGCGCTGGTGCCGAGTTGCAGGGCCCTGAGACCGCAACCTCAGTCAAGTCGGCGCCGAATGGCGGGGCGCCGGTGGTCGTTGACGGCCCGTTCTCTGAGGCAAAGGAGAATGTCGGAGGCTTTAGCATCATCGACGTCCCCGACCTGGATGCCGCGATCGCCGTCGTCAGAGAGTGGCCGTCCCTGCAGCTACCAGGCGTTGCGGTGGAGATTCGGCCGATCGTCGACCACGCCGAAATGTGAGCCATCAGGAGGATGCGGCACTCGCCCGCATTGTCCGCCAAGAGGCTGGTCTGATCGTTGCCCAACTGCAGCGCCGGCTCGGCAATTTCGATATTGCCGAGGAGGCCGTGCAGGAAGCGATTGTCATCGCGCTGCGGACCTGGCGTCGTGACGGCGTACCGGCCAATCCTGGAGGCTGGCTGTCCTTAACCGCTCGACGCCGCGCTATCGATCTCTTGCGGAAGCGCGCACGCGAGGTCCCTTCCGCCGATGAATGGGACGCGGATCCGGGAGCCACGGTAGGACCCGCGCCGGTCGTGGGCGATGAGCGGTTACCGATGCTCTTCGGCTGCTGCCATCCAGCGCTGAGTGTGGAAGCCCGTTTGGCCCTAACTCTGCGAGCTGTGGTTGGCATGACGACGCAGCAGATCGCCAGCGCCTTCCTTGTACCCGAACCGACTATGGCTCAGCGCCTGGTACGCGCCAAGCGAAAGATCACCACCGCTGGCATACCTTTCACCATCCCGGCAGAAGCTGACCTTGCCTCGCGGCTGGACGATGTGCTGACAGTTATCTACCTGAGCTACAACGCGGGCTACCTGGAACCGCTGGCGGCGGGTCGCGGGCTCAGCGACGATGCCATCTGGCTCGCTGAGCTGGTAGCCCGAGCCATGCCCGACCAGGCTGAGGCCTGGGGGGTACTCGCGTTGCTGACTTTCCTGTCATCGCGTAGCGAGTCACGGTTTGATGATCATGGTCGGCTGGTGTTGCTGGAAGATCAAGATCGTACGCGCTGGGACGAGGTGGCAATCAGTCGCGCCGACGGCTACCTGACTACTGCGGCCGCTCTCGGCCAGCCCGGCCGGTTCCAGCTCCAGGCGGCCATCGCCGGCTGTCATGCCAATGCCGCATCGTGGGACGAGACGGATTGGCTGCAGATCCTCACCCTCTATGACCTCTTGCTGCGGTGGGACTCCTCGCCCGTGATCCGGCTGAACCATGCGATTGCGCTCAGCCATCTCCGCGGACCCGAGCCCGCGTTGGCCGAAGTTGATCAAATCGCGGATCGGCTGAGCGGCTATCACCTGCTGCATGCCACTCGGGCGCAACTATTGACCGCACTCGGTGATCATGCGGCGGCGCGCGTCGCGAACGAGCGAGCCCTGGCCCTCACACACAACACAGCTGAACAGGAATTGCTGCGATCCCGGCTCCTGTAGCCGCGCGATCACAGGTTGTCAGCTGCCTGATAGCGCTCGAGTACCGCAATCGGGATACGCCCGCGACTATTCAGCTCAATGCCATTGGCTTCGGCCCACGTCCGGACGGCTTTGGTGTCGACGTGGTTTTGTGAGGCCGGCGTGCGCCGCTTGCCGCCTACTTTGCGGCCATGTGCAATAAAGTCGCTGAGGCTGTTGCGGAGCCGGTTGGCGTTGCGCTCGGACAGATCTATTTCCCACTCAACACCGTCCAGAGCGAAGCGGACCGTCTCAGCCGCTGCCGAGCCGTCGATGTCGTCCTGGAGAGTGGTCAAAACCCTGGTCGCCACGGTCGTTCCTTCTTCCCGAGTGTGCTGGAGATGAAGTTCACAATCTCTATACCCATTGATAGTCGCAATGACATTGCAATGAGCTCAATAAGAGAGCCCACTTTGCATTGCGGAGCGTATCCAACTGAGTTCGTACTCGGTAACAGTGCGCAGAATTCGAGAATCATGCCTTAAGGTCTGGCGCTGGGGACAGCTCAGGTGTGGTGCTCAGCCCACCATGCCAGCAGCTCCTCGCGAGCACGGTCTTCGCCGAGCGGTCCCTCCTCCAGCCGACGTTCCAGCAGGAACGAGTACGCGCGGCCGACGTCGCGGCCCTCCGGGACGCCCAAGATCTCCATGATCTGGGTGCCGTTCAGGTCCGGTCGGATGGCGTCCAGCTCTTCCTGGGCAGCGAGTTCGGTGATGCGGCGTTCCAAGTCGTCGTACGCCCTCCGCAACCGTTCCGCCTTGGCGGTGTCTCGGGTCGTGCAGTCCGCCCTGGTCAAGACGTGCAGCCTGGCCAGCTGGTCACCGGCATCGCGGACGTAGCGACGCACCGCAGAGTCCGTCCACGCTCCGCCGCGATCCTGTCCGCCGGCATACCCGTGGAAGCGCAGATGCAAAGCAACCAGGTCGGAGACCGCCTTGATCTCCTCACCGCTGAATCGCAGGGCGGACAATCGCTTCCGGACGAGCTTGGCACCGACAACGTCATGGTGATGAAACGACACCTTCCCGCCCGGCTCGAATCGGCGAGTTGCCGGCTTGCCGATGTCATGCAACAGCGCCGCCAGCCGGGTGATCAGATCCGGCTGCTCGGGCAGCCGATCCTCCAGCTCGATCGCCTGTTCCAGCACCGTGAGACTGTGCTGATAGACATCCTTGTGCCGGTGGTGTTCGTCCCGTTCCAGCCGCAAAGCCGGCAGCTCCGGCAGCACTCTCCCCGCCAGTCCGGTCGACACCAGCAGGTCGAGACCAGGACGCGGCCGGTCGGTCAGCAACAGCTTCTTGAGCTCGTCGCGAATCCGCTCGGCAGAGATGATCGAAATGCGGTCAGCCATGCCCCGCATTGCGGCGACCACGTCGGGCGCCGGCCGGAATCCCAGCTGGGCAACGAAACGAGCCGCGCGCATCATTCTCAGCGGATCATCACTAAACGAACTCTCCGGCGTCGCGGGGGTCCGAATCAAGTGCTGTGCCAGGTCGGCCAACCCGCCGTACGGGTCGACAAACTTCTTGTCGGGAATTGAGACCGCCATGGCGTTGATCGTGAAATCGCGGCGCAGAAGATCATCGTCCAGCGTGTCGCCGAAGGCGACCTCAGGCTTTCGGCTGTGCCCTGGGTAGACATCGGAGCGGTACGTGGTGACTTCGATGACCCAGCTCACATCGCCGACATCGACCTTGCAGCCGATGGTGCCGTACTCCTTGCCGATGGTCCACACGGCTGGAGAGAACTTCCGAAGCAGCTTCTCAACCGCGTCCGGACGCGCCGAGGTTGCAAAGTCCAGATCGTGTCCGAGCCTGCCCAGCAGGGCATCACGTACGCTGCCACCAACGAGATAGAGTTCGTGCCCGCCGCCGCTGAACAGCTCGCCCAGCCGGTCAGCGACCGGTGCGATTCTCAGCAGCTCAGCCACTGCTGCGGCCTGCACTGAGCTCAGCTGGAAAGTAGACACGCTGAGCGATTCTATTCCTTCGGGGCGTTCGCGCATCGCGCCAGGAATCCGCCGACTTCGTCGTCGCTCGCAGACGAAAGAGCGTGCCTGCTCGCTTCTCCTCAGCACGGCGGTGCGCGATTACCGACGCTCACACCCAAGTTTGGGGGCGTTCGCGCATCGCGCGCGGAGGTCCGCCGATGTCGTCGCTCTTCGCGAACACCATCGACCAACGAACGTGGAGCGGTCACCAAGGGTGTTCGCTCATCGCTCCTCCATTCGTCGGCGCGCGATCACCGACGCTCACGCCCAATTTTGGGGCGTTCGCGCATCGCGCCAGGAATCCGCCGACTTCGTCGTCGCTCGCAGACGAAAGAGCGTGCCTGCTCGCTTCTCCTCAGCACGGCGGTGCGCGATCACCGACGCTCACGCCCCGATTTTGGGGGCGTTCGCGCATCGCGCGCGGAGGTCCGCCGATGTCGTCGCTCTTCGCGAACACCATCGACCAACGAACGTGGAGCGGTCACCAAGGGTGTTCGCTCATCGCTCCTCCATTCGTTGGTGCGCGATTACCGACGCGCCAGCGATGCGACGAGGTCGTCGCTCTTGGGTTTTGAAACGCGTTTGGAATCCGGCGCCATCCGCCCACGGCCGCGCGCGCAATTACCATGACTGGGTGAGGAGGTGGTGCGCGGTGCGTATGGCCCGCGCACTGCTAGCAGTCGCGGTTTCGGGGCTCTGTTTGGTGCTGATGCCGACACCGGCAGCGGCAACCGAGCCGGTCGCCTCTGTCACCATCACCCTGATGTCGATGGAGCCCGAGTTGCCCACTCGAGATGGCGAGATCACCGTCACCGGCCGCGTCACCAACATCACCAAGGAGCGGCTTTACCGGTTGGAGGCCCTCTTCTGGCGTAATCAGGCGCCCATCCTGGGGCGTGCCGGTCTAGCGCAGGCGCTGGCGTCTGAGTCCAACGATCCGCTGGGCGCCCGATACACCGCCGCATTCCAAGATCTGTTCACCGCGGAGAATCCCTTCCTCGCACCCAATGCCTCGGTCGACTTCCAGCTACGGGTCAGGGTCTCCGACCTCGAACTGTCTCCCACCGATGGCGTATATCTGATGGGCGTCCACGTCCTGCAGCGCGGCAACAACGTGGCCATCGGCCGTGCCCGGGTTTTCGTGCCAGTGGTGGCGGCAAAGCCCCGCAACTCGCTGACAATGACATCAGTTGTGGTCCTCGACACGCGCCCTTCACTGGTTCGGAAGGGCGTGCTGTCAGATGATCACATTGCCGCTGAGGTCGGCCAAAACGGCCGGCTGACGGCGCTGCTCAACGCCGCAGCAGCGCCCGCCGCGAGCTTCGCCGTGGACCCCGCGCTGATCGAGGAGCTCCAGACCATGGCGGCCGGCTATCAGGTGCTCGACTCGGAAGGCTCGACGTCAGCGGGCACCGGTCAAGCCGATGCCACTCGATGGCTCGAGGGCTTCGAGAGACTTCGATCGTCGCATGACGGCTATCGGCTGCTCTATGGCACGCCTGATGTTGCTGCCCTGGTTCACGACGGCCAAGAAAGTGTCCTCAAGGATGCGGCAACCGCAAACAAGCTCGTGGAATCGACCAGATCGCTGCCACTTCTCGTGCTCCCAGCCGGAGGCACTGCTGACGCAGACACGGCCGAGGCCGCCGCAGCTCTGCAGCCCGACGCGATCCTGCTTGCCGACACTTCGGCCAAGGGCCCGTCCCCGCTGCTCGCGGGGCCTAACGGTGTTCCGATCGTCAGATTCGCAAAGGGCACCCAGGGCGGCGGACCCGGCCCAGATCCGCGCGACACGGCAATTCACCTCCGGCAGCGGATGCTTGCCGAAACGTGGATCGAGGCAACGGGAGCAGGAGACGGCCTGAGCCGCGGAAGGGTTCTGCTCATCAGTACGGCAGCGCAGGCCGTGGGCCGTGCTCCAGTGCCCGGT
Organism: uncultured Actinomycetota bacterium; assembly: GCA_963836855.1. Classification (GTDB taxonomy): domain Bacteria; phylum Actinomycetota; class Actinomycetes; order Propionibacteriales; family Propionibacteriaceae; genus Microlunatus. The sequence goes on from CAWILN010000047.1 coordinate 56,430, forward strand.
GCGCCGTGGTTGAAGCCGCGCACTCTGAGCGAATTGCTCAAATCCACACCGGCGTCATGGTCGCAGAAGTTCACCTACAGCTTGGCCGCGCGGGACGGCCAGCTCACCGCGGGGCAGCTCAACAGTCTCCGGAAGTTCGATTGGAGCAACGACACCTACGCCGACCTGCTGGTCGATGCGACGCACGCACGGGCCGAGGGCAGTGCTGCGGTCGCCCGGGCTGCCAGCGCCAAGTGGCGGAGGCATGACAAGGCGCGGAGAGCGTTTCTCGGTCCGCAGCAGCGAGCACTGGACGACATCCTGCTCGACAAGATCCAGATCAGCAGCAGCGCACGCGTGCAGACCGTGGCGCGGGAAGGTGTTGAGTTCCCCATTACGATCAGGAACACCCTGGAAGCCGATCCATCACGCCCAGACGCGACGGCTGTCAAGGTCAAGCTGGTCTTCAACTCTGACAATCCCCAGCGGCTCACGATCAAAACGATCAAGGCTTCGCACATCAACGCACAGGACAGCTTTACCGACAACGCGGAGGTGACCGCCAAGGCCAACGGCGTGGTGCCAGTAACCGCACAGTTGATGACCGAGTCTGGTCGGCCGGTGGGCCGGCCCTTCGAAATTGAAGTGCAGGTAACCCAGAACGGCACCACAGGTTGGGCGATCGCCATTGGCGCCGGCATCGTCCTCGTGGGCAGCACATTCCTGCGCATTCGACAGGTGGCCAAGGAGCGGTCCACGACAGCCGAGGGCGGCCAGGTCGGTTCTTCGGCAGGCGAGGGCGCACCTCGGGACGAGTTTCCCGCGCTGAGCTCCGCGCCGGCAGAGAAGCTTGATGTCTGATACCTCGACACCCAGGATGAGCCCGGCCGAACCAAGCACTGACGACGGCCCGTCGACAGAGGAGCGCCGCCACACGACGCGGCTGGTTTCGGCAAGCGCGCTGATGGCAGCGGGGACCGCAACCTCCCGGGTGCTGGGGTTCTTTCGGCTCATGCTGCTGGTGTATCTGTTCGGCAACGGCACCCGTCAGGCAGAGATGTTCACGATCGCCACCACCGTGCCGAACAGCATGTACATCCTGCTGGCCGGCGGCGTGCTGAACACCGTTCTGGTGCCGCAGATCGTGCGAGCAATTCGAGGTGATGCCGACCGCGGTGAGGCGTACACGAACCGGATCATGACTGCCGGTCTGATCGCACTCGGGTTGATCACGCTCTTGTTGACCTTCGCCGTGCCTGCGATCATCTGGCTCTACTCGGCGTCTGGCTGGAAGTCCCCGCAACTTGAAGAGCAGTACCAGTCGATGATCATGCTCGGCTACTACTGCATGCCGCAGGTCTTCTTCTACGGCGTGCACGTGCTGGCCGGGCAGGTGCTCAACGCCCGGGACAAGTTCGGGCCGATGATGTGGGCGCCGATCGCCAACAACGTAGTGTCGATCATAGTGCTGCTGCTGTACTTGGTCGTCTTCGAACGGACTTCGACCGGGGCGCCGTTCACCACAGGCCAAGTGCTGCTGCTCGGGTTGGGCTCCACGCTCGGCATCGCCGCGCAAGCTGCGTTTCTCATTCCATTCCTGCGCGCCAGCGGTTATCGCTACCGGCCCCGCTTTGACTTCAAGCACACCGGGCTGGGCAAGACATTCCGGTTGGCGAAATGGACTCTTGGGTTCGTCCTGGTAACCCAGGCCGCGCTGGTCGTGGTGAGCAAGCTTGCCAGCAGCGCCACCGTTGGCGGCAGGGGCGCCGGTCTCACTGCATACTCCAACGCGTACGCGATGTGGATCCTGCCCCACTCGTTGATCACGGTCTCATTGGCTACCGCCATGCTGCCGACCGCATCCCGGCTCGCCGCCGCCGGTGATCTGCCGGCTGTGGCCGCGGAGACCATGCGGGCAATCCGGCTGGCTATGACTGCACTGCTGCCGGCCGCGGTTGCCTTCCTGGTATTAGGACTGCCACTGGCCCATCTCGTCTTCGGCTTCGGCCAAGGCGCCAAGGACGCCGGATATGTTGGCGGCGCGTTGATGGCTCTCGCCATCGGGTTGGTCCCGTTCACGGTGCAATACATCTGCCTGCGCGCGTTCTACGCGCTGGAGGACACGCGCACCACCTTCTTCCTGCAGTGCCTGATCGCCGGTGCGAATGTCGTCCTCGGGGTAGCCGCTGTTGTGCTGCTCGACAATCCGGCGCTGGTGGCGACTGGCCTGGCGCTCTCCTATTCGGCTGCGTACCTGATCGGCCTACCGGTCTCATTCTCCAGACTGAGTCGCAAACTTCCTGATCTTGACGCCGAAGAGCTGGTCCGGCATTGCGTACGGCTGCTGCTGGCTGTGATACCTGCGGCCGTCGCCGCCTGGCTGATCTCCTGGGCCTTCGCGAGTCAGTTTGATTCCCAGCTGGCGCTGGCACTTGGACTGGCGGTTGCCGGCGTGGTGGCAGTCGGCTTGTTCTTGCTCGTGGCTCGGCTGATGCGAATCCACGAGATTAGCCAGATCGTGGCAACCTTGCTACGGCGGGGTGGCGATTCCAAACCAGAGGATCTGGAAGTACGTGAGGAGACCGTAATCGAGGCGAGCGGTGATCGATATGCCGACTTCAGGTCATCCGGCGATTCGCCCACAGTGATCCGGCCGCCATCTCCTAACATCGAATCAGCCGGTGAGGAGAGCGCAAGACCTATGGTTCAGACGACAGCCGCACAGGGTGTCGAGGAACGCGGCGGTGGAGAGTCCCGGGCGGCTACGCTGCCAGCCGGAACCGTACTTGCTTCGCGTTACCGCCTCGAGGAACTGATCGGAGAATCCCGGCCGACCGTTACATGGCGAGCGTTTGACCAAGTGCTCTCCCGGTCAGTCCTGGTGCACCTGCTGACTCCCGGAGATCCTGGCGAAGACGAGCTGCTGACCGCCGCACGCAAGGCGTCGGTGGCCACTGATTCTCGATTCCTTCGCGTGCTCGATGCCGTGCACAGCACTGATCCAGCAGTCGGCTCCTACATTGTCTGTGAGTACGCGACCGGCCAGTCGCTTGAGGTGATCCTGAGCCACGGCCCGCTGTCGGGATTGGAAGCCGCGTGGATTACACGCGAGGTCGCCGACGCCCTTGCCGGCGTACACAGCATGGACCTCTTCCACCGCCGGATCAGCCCGGAGACAGTGATCATCACTCCGACTGGAAACGTCAAGATCGTCGGCCTGCTGATTGAGGCGGCGCTCCGGCCGGTCGCGAATGGCGTGGTGCACGGCGCCGAGACCCCTGAGCTGATCGATGTCACCGATCTCGGCCGACTGCTCTATGCGTCGCTGGTGTGCCGCTGGCCCGGTGGCCCAGCGTTCAGCCTGCCGAATGCCCCGATGGTAGGGCGCCGCTGGATGACACCTCGACAGGTACGCGCTGGCGTATCGCCGGCACTGGACAACGTCTGCGATCAGATTCTCGGCGATCCGCCGCGACATCACGCGCCTGCCATCACCACGGCCGGAGGCATCGTGACCGCGCTGACCAAGGTTCTTGGCAGCGCGGATGCTGCGCCGGACCTCGAGCGCCGGCTGCATCAGCCGGTCCCCACCGTGACCGGAGGCGCGTCGGCGCCCGATGGAGCAGCCAGCGCGCAGCCTGTTTCCTCGCTCTTGGACCAGACGACCATCCGGCAAGAAGCCATCCGCACCCGAACAATTCCCGCGGTCAGCGCCCCACCCACGACTCAGCACACACGTGTGTCGGCCGGCCGGTCTCCGTCAGGACCCGCGACGCCGAACCGCCCGGCGGGACCAAAGAAGCCCCCGGTCCCACCGCCCACAACCCAGCAGCGCAAGAGGCGTTGGATCGGCTTGCTCCTGGTGCTCGCGGTGCTACTGATCGCTGCGGGCATCATCTCCGCGATCATCTTGGATCGGCGGCTTTCCTCCTCACCTGAACCTGAGGCCCCGAGCAAACAAACCGCCACAACGGCCGATCGCCCACCGGCGAAGCCCCAGAAGCTGACCATTGCCGACGCGCGTGACTTCGATCCTCAGGGCGAGGACCAGACTGAGAATCCCGACGAAGTGAGTCTTGCCTACGACGGCGACCCGACGACACGCTGGCGTACGATGCAGTACTTCGGCAACCCGAAACTGGGCAATCTGAAGCGCGGCGTGGGGCTGGTGCTTGATCTCAATACCCCCCAGCCAGTGCGCTCAGTCGAGCTCACGTTGAGCGGCACCGGCACGGCTGTCGAGCTCCGCGTACCGCAAACCGACCCATCCCAAACTCCGAAGCCACCAATGAGCTCCGACAACCGTTGGCGTACGGTTGCCGCCGAATCTAGAGCCGGAGGATCGGCGACACTGACGGCGGAACAAGGTGTGACCACTCGATATGTCCTGGTGTATCTGACCTCGCTGCCGAAGGAGGGAAACGGCTACCGCGGCGGCATTTACGAGGTCGAGGTCATGCAGTGACCGACCGCGACAATGAGGCACGCGGAAGCAGGTCCGTAGATGCCCCATCCGCTTGAGCTCTCGTACAACTGGCGTACCCCAGCGATCTTCGCCAGCGTCGCCGCGACGATTTGCATCGGCGCGCTGGCCCGGGGTCAGTCGAGTGGCTGGTTGCCTGCGCTCGTTGTCGTGGTGGCGCTATGGGCGCTCATCGTCGGATTGATCTACTTGCGGACTCGGGCCTATCTGCTGGTGGACGGATCCCGGCTGACCGTCCGGCGGTTCCGGAAGTTCCACACCATCGAGGCGGCTGATTTGGTTGGCGTTGCCGAATTCCAGACTCCGCACGGGCCGAGCTACCGGCTCACCGTGCAAGATCAGGACGGAGGAACCAGGCGCGTTGTTGCTCCCGTTGCGCTGCTGCGGGGCGGCCATTCGGCCCTCTTCACGTGGATACTAGGTCGAGCACCTCAGGCGCAGCTTGACAAGCGCTCGCGCAGAACCGCGGAGCAGCTGAAGACACGAGGACTGATTCGATGAAGGCGGCACCCCTCGGCGGGGCCGTCAGCGGTCGTACCGCGCTGAGAATTCTCTTCGGAATAGCGAGGAGGCCGTGGCCGTTTCGCGGATAGGGTTACAGCCCACACGGGCTGTATTGATGAAGGGCACTATGAGCAACGAATCCGTACGGGATGTCATCATCGTCGGCAGTGGGCCGGCCGGCTATACCGCCGCCATCTACGCTGCTCGGGCCGACCTCAAACCGCTTGTGTTCGAGAGTGAGATCGACGCCGGCGGCGCCTTGATGACCACGACCGAAGTGGAGAACTTTCCCGGCTTCCGGGACGCCATCATGGGTCCTGAGCTGATGGAGAGCATGCGTGCTCAGGCCGAGCGGTTCGGTGCCGAGATGATCACCGAGGACGTCGTCGAGATGGACCTGACTGGCGACATCAAGACTGTCAAGGACGGCTATGGCAACGCCTTCTCAGCGCGTACCGTGATCTTGGCCATGGGCTCGGGATACCGGAAGCTGGGTCTGACAGGAGAAGATCGGCTGTCTGGGCACGGTGTGTCCTGGTGTGCCACCTGTGACGGCTTTTTCTTCCGTGACAAGGACATCGCAGTGGTCGGCGGTGGCGACTCGGCTGTCGAGGAAGCGACATTCTTGACCCGCTTCGCCAAGTCCGTGACCATTGTGCATCGACGTGACGAATTGCGGGCCAGCAAGATCATGGCGGCTCGGGCGCTCAAGAATCCCAAGATCAACTTTGCGTGGAACTCAGTGGTCTCTGAGATCCACGGCGATAAGACGCTGCGATCGATCACCTTGAAGGACACCATCACCGGTGCTGAGCGTGAGTTGCCGGTTTCCGGGCTGTTCATCGCCATTGGCCACGATCCCCGGTCCCAACTGGTGAAGGGTCAAGTGCATCTGGATGCCGACGGCTATGTGATCACCGACGGCAGGTCCACCAAGACCAATTTGCCCGGGGTGTTCGCCTCCGGGGATCTCGTGGACCGAACCTATCGGCAGGCGGTCACGGCGGCCGGAACCGGCTGCGCGGCCGCTCTCGACGCGGAGCGGTACCTGACGGCGTTGCACCACGGAGACCACTCGACCGTACCCGCCGACGACGCGCTACTTACGCATGCGGCGAGTTGATTTCGGTTAGTGTCAGCGGGCTCCGGCACAGTGAAGTCGCAGAGAGGAGATTTCGATGGGTGCAGTATCTGAGGTGACCGACGCAGAGTTCGCTGATGTGGTCCTGAAGTCCGACAAGCCAGTCATGGTGGACTTCTGGGCGGATTGGTGTGGGCCTTGCAAGCAGGTCTCGCCGATCATCGAGGAGCTCGCGCAGGCGCACGGTGACAAGGTGCGGTTCGTCAAGATGGATACCAACACCAATCCGGTGACCCCGGCCAACAACTACGTCCTCGGCCTGCCGACGATCCAGGTCTATGTCGGCGGCGAGTTGGTGAAAGCATTCAAGGGCGCGAAGTCAAAGTCAGTGCTGCTCGGGGCTATCGAGGAGTACCTCTAATCCGCACTGCGAGCGTCGGTAGCCAACGATGCGCGAGCACTGCCTCAAAAGTACTGCGAGCGTCGATAGCGCGCCCTCCCGTGCTGAGGAGGAGCGAGCAGAGGCGCTCTTTCCTCGGCGAGTGACGACGAAGTAGGGGGGTTCAAACGCGCGATGCGCGAGCAGTACCTCAAAAAGATTGAGCAGCTCAAGCTGCCCAGTGGCTACGGGTCCCCGAACCGGCTACTCGACTGGACAGCGGTTGAGCAGCGGCTGACCGACTCTTTGCACTACTGGCTCGCTACCATCCGCGGCGATGGTTCCCCACACGTGGTTCCCATAGACGGCATCTGGCTCGACGGCGGATGTTACTTCGGCGGAGACCCGGCCAGCGTGCACATCCGAAATCTGCGCCGCGATGGCCGTGCCACGCTGCACCTAGAGGATGGGGAGTCGGCCGTGATCGTCGAGGGAATCGCCGAGTGGGTGGAGCCGGAGAAGGCTGTTGCGCGACGGCTCGCCGAGGCGACGACCGCCAAGTACGGCTACCCGCAGTCGGCCTCCGACTACCTGGAAGGCCAATGGCGGCTGCAGCCGTCCAAGGTGCTCGCCTGGAATACGCTGTACGTCGATGCGACGCGTTTCCTATTTGACTAGAATTCCTATTTGACTAAAAGAAATCCGGGCAGAAGGGTGGCTGGGACCAGCCGAATGCGGCACCGGCCGCCGCCGCCGCGCCTCTCGTCCGCTCGGTGACGAGACCGGCCCGGGCAAGAGCAGCGAGCGAGGTTCCGCCGAGGTAGATGGCGCTGAGGTCGCGTATGTTCATCGCGAGATCTGGCCTTCTCCGGCCGCGGGTTACGCGGGTTACGGATGCACCATCAGGACCGGTCTCCAGCCGGATCGTACCAGCGTTGTAGCTGAGCAGCGGGTCTTCGATTCGGATCGTCACATCAAGATCAGCGAGGTAGCGCCGCGCCTCGAGAGCCCGGGGTACATCCACCAAGCGGGCGTATGTCCCCTCCTGATCCTCAGCCTTGACAGATCGAAGATCGGCCACCAGATAGCGCACCGAGTCGTCCAGAGGTGCATTCTGCCTGACGAACCTGCGTACCAGGTCAAGATCAAGAACGAACCGCCACAACGCAGCGCGTGCCAGCGCGCTGTGGGCATCAAGTTCCTCGATGCTGACCTCAGCACCCGACTCTGGCCCGGCGTTCTTGACTCGAAACGCCAGGTAGCCGTCCGGATGCCCGCGGCGGTCGTAATGCAACGCAAATCGGTATGCCGATCCACCGTGCCGCCACTGTTCGGGATCGTGCCACCTGACGGCCCACCAGTCGTCGTTTCGATTCAGCGCGCCCACCCGCCGCGGTAACAGGTCCTGATGCAGACGCTTGATGATCGGAATCGCCTGGTCGCGTTCCACCTCACCAACTGAGCCGGTACCAAGATCGACATCCGGCCGGAATGCAGTCGTCCTGGTTTTGCCTGACAGCCGCACCTGCGGGCCGGCCTGTCCATAGCCGTAACGGCCGTAGATTGCAGACTCCGAGGCCCACAGCAGGGCAACTGGTTCCTCGCCACGCTTGTGAATGTCGTCCAGCTGGTGCTTCATCATCTCGGTGAGTAGGCCCCGGCGGCGATACGACGCATGCACCGTGACAACGGTGACGGCTGCAGCCGGGACCGTTCCACCGGGAACGGTCAGCATCCTGCTGTACGCGCCGCAGGTCGAGATCCAGCTGCCATCAACCTGGAAACCAAAGCTGCGCTGCGGCTCAAACACCTTGCGATGGGGTTTCCATTTCGCGGCCACGTAGTCGTCGTGGAAGCCGCGTAGCACGGCCGCGAAGAAGTCATCGAGTCGGTCAGGTGTGACGTACACCAGGTCACGCTTGGCCAGGTGCGGGGCCGTCGAGGGCGATGTCACTGGGTTTGTCATCACGCTAGCGAAGTTGCGTGCCCAAGCAGCGATCTGCCATGAAGCCGGGCGTCGACGGGCGTCGCCAATTCAACGGTCCGAGTTACCGTGCAGAGTCGATCATGGGACTTGCGTATCGCTTTCTCCAGTACGTCTACGGCGGCGCGCCCTTCATCGGTGTCAGGGAACTCCACGTCGAAGTCGACATGGATATCGGTGACATGGTTGCCGTGCGAGCTCTTGGTGGTCTGGCCGGAGCATTCGACCTGGAAGCGGTCTGGTTCGGATCGCTTGACCGTGATGGCATCGACATCCATCGCGGTGCAGCCGGCAATGGCGACCAGCAGTAGCTCGACAGGCGTGAATTCACCGCTCCACTTCCTACCGAACGACAGCGAGCCGCCGCGTGAGTTCGTGGCCTCGAAATGATGCTGGCTCAGCCGGGAAAGATTGACTGTGGGCATGCGCCAACTCTCGCAGACTTGTCAGAACGTGGTTGAGCTTTCGCGCTATGACGAGATGTTCGCTCCGACGACTGCAGGAGCTTGCGGGTGCAGCAAAATAAAGGCGGTCTGGCGTCCAGCGCAAGCGACGAAGGAGTCGGAATCGGCGAACAACTTGCCAGAGCGCCAATCAAACTGGGCCTCAACTGGATTCTGACAACTCCAGAAGTCCCCACGGCGATTGGTAGTCCCCGGCGAGCAGATTGAGGAATGGTTGAGCGTCGAAGGCCTCCGGACCGAGTACGCCGGCCCCGGACCAGGTGCCGGCCGCGAGCAGCTCGAGGGCAACGACTGGATTGACCGCGGTCTGCCAGACCACACACTGCGCCCCGTACTCGCCCATGGTGTCCTCGTTGTCGACCACGTGGTAGAGGTAAACCTCACGTGGGTTCCCGTCCTTGCCGATTCCGGTCACCCATAATCCGGCGCACGTTGAGCCGTGCATGGCATCGCCAAGGAATGCCGGATCGGGAAGGCAGGCAGCCACGACGTCGCGCGGTGAGACCTGGACACCTTTGACGTTCACCGGCTCGGTTTTGTCCAGCCCGATCTTGTTCAGCGTCTTGAGTACGTCGATGAACTCGGTTCCAAGGCCGTACTTGAACGTGACCCGCTTGGCCTTGATCCAGCGCGGCATGAGCAGAACCTCTTCGTGCTCGACGTTCACGCACTCCACCGGGCCGATCCCGCCTGGGAAGTCGAACACCTCTGGCTCGCTGAACGGTGGTGTCACGTACCACCCGCGGTCGGCCTCCCAGATCACTGGAGGGTTGAGGCACTCCTCGATGGTGGTCCAGATCGAGAACGATGGCGCGAAGTCATAACCCTCAACGGTGAGGTTGGACCCGTCGCGAGTGCCGAGTTCGCCGATCTCGGAAAATAGATGATCAGCGGCGTAGCGCGCGAAGACGTCGGACAGCCCAGGCTCGACCCCTATACCGACCAGCGCGAGCCGCCCCGCCCTCTCCCACTCATCAGCGAGCGCGAACTGCTCATCGCCGAGCTTCACGCCGATCTTCTCGTACGGCGCCTCTGGGTGACGCCGCGACAGTGACATCGCCATGTCCAAGTAGTCGGCTCCGGCAGCGTACGCGCCATTGAAGATCGGCATCACAAAGCGCGGGTCGACGGCGTTCATCACATGGGTGCCCTGGTGTTCCCGGACCAGATTGGCAACTGAGTCGGCGTCTGAGGCGTCCACTTGGGCAGCGACGAATCGACCCTCGCCAGGGTGTCGCTCCTGGACTGCGGTAACTGTTCGTTCGGCCCGAGCGGGGTCATAGTCGGCGACCACGAGATGCTCAAAGAAATCCCTGCGTGCTGCGATCCGCGCGAATGCGTCGCCGACGCCGCCAGAGCCCACCAAGACGATTCGCATCTTCGAACTTTATGGCTTGAATGCTTACTTTGCCGTCGTATCCGTTACACAATCTTGACATCGCGACGGGAACTTGCGACGGATTGGGTCGACCGGCAAAGGCGGGCGGAGCAATGGCAGATCAGGTAGAACATCTAGCGGCCGAGGAACCGATGGCCGGCAAGGGTTTGAAGTCGGGTGCCTTGGGGCTCTGGGGAAACGTCACAATTGGCCTTGCCTCGACCGCGCCGGCGTACAGCCTCGCCGCGACGCTCGGGTACGTCGTCCTGGCGGTCGGCGATAAGGCGCCGGCCATGTTCATTGTCGCGTTCATTCCGATGCTGCTGGTCGCGATTGCCTACCGCGATCTGAACCGCGCGGCGCCGGACTGTGGCACTACGTTCACCTGGGGAACCAAGGCGTTCGGTCCAATCGTCGGCTGGCTGGGCGGCTGGGGCGTTGCCGTGTCAGCAATCATCGTTTTGGCAAACGTGGCGGAGATCGCAGCTATCTACACACTGCGCTTCTTCGGTCTGGACGATCTTGCCGAGAACCCCTTCATCAAGGTGGGGCTTGGGATTGTGTTCATCGCGATCATGACCTATGTCTCCTACCGCGGCATCGTCATCAGTGAGCGAATCCAGGCCGTCTTAGTGTCATTCCAGTTCCTGGTGCTGATCTTGATGAGCGTGCTTGCACTCGGCCGCGTGTTCAACGGCTCGGCAGGCCCGCAGGCCGTGTCGCCCGAACTTTCCTGGTTCTCCCCCTTTGGGCTGACAGCGTCCGAGATTGCGGCCGGGGTGATCTTGTGCATCTTCCTCTACTGGGGCTGGGATTCCTGCCTTGCGGTGACCGAGGAGACCAAGGATGCCGACAAGACTCCGGGGCGAGCGGCTTTGCTCTGTACGGTCATCCTGCTCTTCACCTATTTGATCGTGGCCGTCGCCATTCAAGCCTTCGCGGGCTTCGAGGAAACCGGCATCGGATTGGCCAATGAGGAGAACTCCGATGATGTGCTCACCATCGTGGGCGAGCCGGTGCTCGGCGGTGTAATGGCATCGGTGCTGCTGCTTACCGTGGCCGTATCGGCAGCATCCTCCACACAGACCACGATCTTGCCGACCGCGCGTGGCGCGCTGGCCATGGCCGTCTACGGCGCCATCCCGCAGCGGTTCGGGCACATCCATCCCAGGTACCGGACTCCAAGCTTCGCCACCATGGTGATGGGCATAACTGCCATTGGGTTCTACCTCGTGCTGACGCTGATCAGCGCCAATGCGCTGGCTGACTCGATCGCATCACTCGGCCTCGCTGTCGCCTTCTATTACGGCATCACGGCCTTCTCCTGCGTCTGGTTTTTCCGGAGGACTCTCTTCACCAACGCGCGGCACTTCTTCATGCGGGGCCTGCTCCCCCTGCTCGGTGGCATCGGCATGGCTGCTGCCTTCATCATTAGCGCGAAGGACATGCTCGATCCGGAGTACGGCTTCACGACCTTCGGTCCGGTCGGCGGTGTCTTCGTGATTGGTGTTGGCATGCTGGCCCTCGGCGTGCCGCTGATGATCGCCTGCGCCGTACGGTTCAGGGCCTTCTTCCGCGGTGAGACGCTCAATGAGGACACGCCGATCCTGGTACCGGAGACGGGTGCGGAGCCGGTCGCTCTCCACGAATAGCTGCGAGCCCTTTTTGAGGAGCTGCTCGCGCAATCGCGCGTGGAATCCGCCGCCGTCGTTGTCACTCGCAGAGGAAGAACGCCTCCGCTCGCTCCTCCTTCGTGCGGCGGCGCGCGATTTTCCGACGCTCGCAGCTGGATCGAGCTGCTCTAGGACGCAGCCTCGCGATGGGTGTAGGTGGCGGGCTCGGGAGATTGCGGCTGTCGTACCAGATCGGTGAGACGGTGCCAGGCGGCGCCGAGACCAGGGCGCCAGCGAACTGCGTTCTGCAGATCCATCCGCAAGCGCGGGGTGATCGGGTGGGGGCGTACGACTTGGAAGCCAACCGCCTCCAGCCAGCCAATCGGCAACATGCATGACGGGCCGTCATGATAGGTACCAACCGCCTCGAGCGCGCGGATGTCACGGCGCGCCACGAGCCCGGCGGCCGAGTGCACCAGTTGCTTGCCGAGCCCTTTGCCGCGCAGCTCGGGTGCCACGTGCGCTGACATCACCACCGCGGCGTCCGGACCGACCGGGGTTGTTGCGAAAGCGCCCAGTCGCGGCACGTACATAGCGGGGGCCAGGGTCAGGTGACCGACCGGCTCATCATCGGCAAACGCGATTACGCCGCAGTAGCCCCAATGCCGCGTGACGATCTCAGCCCACTCCGCCTTCATTTCCGTCCGGTCAGTATGATCAGCGGGCGCCGCAAGGTCAGTGAGACTCGACTCCCAGAAGGTGCACCGCGCACAAGCGGCTGGCAGCGAGGGTAGGTCGGCGGCCGTCATCGGGCGCAGTCGGCGGGATCCCATGAGGCCTACTTCCTGACGCGTGGCCTGGCTAGTCCGAAAGCGAAGCCCAGCACGAGACCGAACACCATGCCGGCCGCAAGCCAGAGTGGCCACCGCACCGGGTTATTGGGCTTTGCCATGGATTTATCGTAGGCGGCTGGACAGCCGGCTGGAAATTGCCGTCTGATGCTCAGCTGCGAGCGTCCCAACAAAGGCGCGAGCAGCTCCAAACAACGTGGTGTAGATGCGCGGCCCTGCCCCAGCTGCGAGCGTCGGAAATCGCGCGCCCGCCGTGCTGAGGAGGAGCGAGCATACACGCCTTTCGTCTGCGAACGACGACGAAGTCGGCGGATCCAAAGCGCGCGATGCGCGAGCAGCTGCAAAAATAAGGCACGCTTGTTCTGTGAGAGAGACTTCCCCACTCGAGCCTGACGAACCGGGACTGGAGCGGCTGCGGCGCCAAGACACCCGCCTCGATCACTACATCGACCGGTACGCCGCCCGTGCCCACGGCATGACAGCGTCAGCAATCCGGGCACTCTTCGCTGTGGCCAACCGGCCCGAGGTTGTCTCGCTCGCGGGAGGGATGCCCAACATCACCGATCTTCCGCTGGACGTAGTTGGTTCCGTCCTCAACGACCTGGTGCTCACAGATGGGTGGCGGGCCATGCAGTACGGATCAGGCCAGGGTGAGCCAGCTATTCGCGAAGCGATCTGCGACGTGATGAAGCTGGAAAACATCTCGGCCCATCCAGACGACGTGATGGTGTCCGTCGGGTCGCAGCAAGGCCTGGATCTGCTCACCCGCATCTTCTGCAACCCAGGCGATGTGGTGGTGTGCGAGGCACCCAGCTACGTCGGCGCTCTCGGAGTCTTCCGCTCCTATCAATGTGAAGTCGTACATGTCGCAATGGACGAACAAGGTCTCAATCCCACCGCTCTTGCCGATGCGCTCAGGGCGCTGCGCCGCGCGGGGCGTACGGTCAAGTTCCTCTACACCATTCCGAACTATCAAAATCCCGCAGGGATCACCCAGACGCTCGATCGACGGCTTGAGCTCTTGCACCTCGCCGAGCGGGCTGACCTGCTAGTGGTCGAGGACAACCCGTACGGACTGCTGGGCTTCGACGGCGAACCCATCCCGGCCCTCCGATCACTGAACGAAGATCAGGTGATCTATCTCGGCTCTTTCTCCAAGACCTTCGCGCCCGGCTTCCGGGTCGGCTGGGTGCTGGCGCCGCACGCGGTACGCGAAAAGCTGGTGCTCGCTCAGGAGGCGGCAACCCTGTGCCCGCCGGCCTTTTCCCAGTTTGCCGTCGCGGCCTATCTGGCCAACCACGACTGGCGTGGACAGATCAAGGTCTTCCGGGAGATGTACCGCGAACGCCGCGACGCGATGATCACGGGATTGACCAGTCACATGCCGGCTGGCACTACCTGGACCTACCCCGAAGGCGGCTTCTTTGTCTGGGTGACTCTGCCGCCAGGAATCGATTCGCACGCCATGTTGCCGCGTGCAGTCACCGCCCGGGTGGCATACGTGCCCGGGACCGCGTTCTATGCCGATGGTTTTGGCAGTCGACATATGCGCTTGTCGTACTGTTTTCCAACGCCAGAGCGCATCATCGAAGGTACCCGCCGGCTCGGTGAGGTGCTGGAGTACGAGGCGAGGATGCTCGAAATCTTCGGCACTGCCGTTGAGCCTGAGAGCGGCCGCCAGGCATACGGACCCCGTGAAGCACCAGGCCCGAACCAGACCTGATGATCATGGAGCTCACCAAAGTTGATCTTGATCAATGTTGATCATGGTCCGATGATCATGAAGGAAGGAGTGGGGTGGCTGATAGCGGATACCTGCAGACGATAATCGTGCTCTCGGGAGGTCTGTCACATGAGCGTGACGTCTCGTTGCGCTCCGGGCGCCGGGTGACTCAGGCGCTGCGCTCTCGGGGTCTCGAGGTCGTGGAGTCCGATGCTGACTCCAGCTTGCTCTCGCAGCTCGCAGAGCTCCCTGGCTCAGTGGTCTTCCCTGTCTTACATGGCGAGGCGGGCGAAGACGGCGCACTCCGCGAGGTGTTCGACCTGATGGGGGTGCCCTTCGTCGGCTCAGTTGGATCGGCCTGCCGGGTGGCGTTCGACAAATCCGTTGCGACGACCGTCACCGGTGCCGCAGGTATCCGTACACCTACCCAGGTGGCGCTGCCGTACGAGACATTCCGTGAGCTTGGCGCTCGAGTCCTGGTCAAGGCCCTTGGCGACCAGCTGGGCTTTCCGATGATGGTCAAGCCGTCCCGCTGCGGCTCGGCGCTGGGGTGCAGCAAGGTCACTCGGGCTTCGGAGCTTCCGGCCGCCATGGTCGGGGCGTATGCGTACGGCTCTGTCGCGGTGATCGAGGAGTTCGTCGAGGGCACCGAGGTGACGGTAGCCGTGGTGGACCGTGGGCGTGGCCCCATCGCTCTGCCGGCTGTGGAGATCCGGCCGGAGTCTGGCGTGTATGACTACACCGCCCGATACACCGCCGGCGCAACCCGGTTCTTGTGCCCGGCTGAGCTGGAGTCCGACGTAGCAAACCGGTGCGCTGATGTGGCATTGCGGGTGCACGCGGCACTCGGCCTGCGGGATCTGTCGCGGACCGATCTCATCGTCAGATCCGACGGTGAGCCGGTTTTCCTCGAGGTCAACGTGTCACCTGGCATGACCGAGACTTCAGCGGTTCCTTTGGCCATCGAAACCGCCGGCTGGAGCCTAGGAAAGATGTGTGCCGACCTCGTGCACGCGGCTGCTGTCCGCGGGGGTCGCAGCAGGGCAATCTCATTGTCGGCGAACTGAAGGGAACTTCCTCGATGACCCGGCTCAAACAGGCCCTGGTCATCGCCCTCGGCATCGGCCTGGCGGCGGTCATGGTCGTGCTCGGCTTCTGGCAGCTGGAGGTCTACCACCGCCACGGAGCAGCGGCCGCAGTGCGCCAGGCGTCCGCGCCGCCGGTCCCACTCAGCTCGGTGGCTCGCGCAGGTGCGCCGGCGTATGAGGGGTACGGACGGCCAGTAGCGTTCGAAGGCATTTACGATCCGGCCTTGCAATTGCTGGTGCCGGGGGATGACGGAACTGGTCAGTTCCGCGTTCTTAGTGGAATGCGGCAGGCGGACGGGAGTGTGGTGGCAGTCGTACGTGGCGTCGTCTCGGAACCCACCGCCCCGCCACCGCCTGCCGGCCCGGTTGAGCAAGTCGGCGTATTGCTGCCTACCGAGGAATATGTGACAGAGACGGCTCTCCCGAGCGGTCAGGTCGCATCAGTTCGCCTGCCGGCGCTGGCGCAACAGTGGCCGGGCCCGATGATCGACGGATTCGTCACCCTGTCGAGTGCGGACGCCGCGAGCCAGGGCCTGGCGGCGGCTCCGTTGCAACTGCCCGAGGCGCCGGGGCGGTTTCGCAATGTGGCCTACGTCGGGCAATGGTGGCTGTTCGCGGCATTCGTTCTCTTCATGGCCTTCCGAATGGCGCGAGACATAGGCCTACGCCAAGAGGTGGCTGAGATCACATCGGAACGGCCAGTTGAGCCGACATAGGCTTCAGCCCATGCGCAACGCATGGATCCGGTATCGGATCATGGCGTGGGTGGTTGGGACGCTGCTTGTCGTTCTGGTCTGCGTGGGACTGCCGCTGAAGTACTTGGGCGACAACTCCACCGTGGTCACCTGGACCGCCATCCCCCACGGCTATCTGTACATGATCCTGCTGATCACCGCCGTGGACCTAGGCCTGCGGGCCAAGTGGAGCTGGAAGCGGTTGATCCTGATCGCGCTGGCTGGCACGATCCCCTTTCTGTCCTTCGTTGCCGAACGCTCCGCAACCAAGGACATCAGAGCCAAGCTCGCTCAGGCCCAGGCGGACGAACCGGCGGCTACTCCCTCCCCTTCCTCCTGAATGTCGCTTTGTCGATATTGTTCGCCCACATCCGGCTCCCTCTCGATGAGACCAACAATGCGCTCCAAGTCGTCGACCGTGGCGAACTCGATGACGATCTTGCCCTTGGTCCTGCCCAGGTCGACACGGACGCGCGTCTCAAAGTGATCGGAGAGCCGATCGGCGAGGTCCTTGACTTTCGGTGCCACAATCTTCGGCTGGCGCGCTCGCCGGGGTGTCTGCTCCGCGGGCTCTCCAACGGTGACTAGTTCCTCTGCAGCACGCACCGACAGCCCTTCAGCCACTATCCGATGGGCGAGGCGCTCCTGGACGGCGGGATCTTCGATGGCCAGCAGAGCCCTCGCGTGGCCGGCGCTGATCACGCCTGCGGCAACGCGTCGCTGCACTGTCGGCGGCAGTCGAAGGAGGCGGATGGTGTTGGAAATCTGCGGCCGCGAGCGCTTGATCCGACTCGCGAGCTCTTCTTGAGTACAGCCGAAATCTTCCAACATTTGCTGGTACGCGGCGGCTTCTTCGAGGGGGTTCAGCTGAGCCCGATGCAGGTTCTCCAAGAGGGCGTCGCGGAGCAGTTCATGATCTGCTGTTTCGCGCACGATCGCCGGGATCGTCTCGACTCCCGCCTGTTGTGCGGCTCGCCACCGCCGTTCGCCCATGACAAGTTCGAACTTCGCGCCACCCATTGGACGAACCACGATCGGTTGCAGCATGCCGACTTCGCGGATGGACTCGACCAGCTCGTTCATTGCTTCTTCGTCGAAGACAGTTCTGGGCTGCCGCGGGTTGGGCGTGATCGAGTCCAGAGGTAGTTCGGCGAAATAGGAGCCGTCGGGGACCGGTGCCAGCGTCTCCGCCTGAGTGTCGCCATTGGATGAAGCAGGAATTGGCTGTGGCTCCGTTCGCTGGAACAGCTCACCCAAGCCTCGGCCAAGGCCGCGGCGTTCCGTACGGATGTTCATTCGCTCTCCTCCACGCCTCGACGGGCGATCTCTTGTGCGGCCTCAACGTAGGAAATGGCTCCTGCCGAGCTGGGCTGGTAAGTCAGAACGGTCTGCCCGTAGCTGGGCGCCTCTGAGATGCGCACCGAACGCGGGATGACTGTTGGCAGCGTCTCGGCGGGAAAGTGCCGCCGAACCTCGTCTGCGACCTGGGCGGCGAGCTTTGTCCGCGCGTCAAACATGGTCAGCAGGACGGTGCTCAGCCGGAGGTCGTGGTTGAGCTCACCCTTGACCAGATCAATGGTCCGCAACAGCTGAGTGACGCCCTCGAGTGCGTAGTACTCGCACTGGATCGGAACCAGGATCTCGTTCGCAGCCACTAGGGCATTGAGTGTCAAGAGCCCGAGCGATGGTGGGCAGTCGAGGAAGACGTAATCGACCTCGTGATCCTCGAGGTACGCGCGAACAGCTCGCTTGAGCCGGTTCTCGCGGGCGACGATGGAAACCAGCTCGATTTCGGCACCAGCGAGGTCGATCGTGGCGGGGAGGACCTTGAGATTGGGCGCTTCGGGGGAGTCGACCACGTGATTGGCGAGTGCGGCACCCGCCATCAGCACCTCGTACGTCCCGCGGGTACCGGGTGGATGGTCGACCCCGAGCGCAGTGCTCGCGTTCCCTTGGGGATCGAGATCCACCACGAGAACCGAAAGCCCGCCGAGTGCTAGGGCGGCCGCCAGGTTCACGCTTGTCGTGGTCTTGCCGACACCGCCCTTCTGGTTTGCCACAACGAACACGCGGGGGAGTGACGGCGCGGGCAGTGATTCGGTTGCCAAACTGCGAGCGGTTGAAACGGCCGGCGGATCAACCTCGACCGCAGGTGAGCCGAACTCGTCCTCGTCGAAGCGGGCTCGTCGCGGACCCGGCGGTAATTCGATCACCGGCGAGGCCGTGGCCGTGGCCGTCGGGCCGCTCGGTGTCGATGTGGCAGTTACCTCCGCGGTCCAATCGAGCGTTTCACGTGGAACATTGGGCCAGCCGATGCGCGTATCCACCTCGACACACAGTGGCCACCCAAGCCGCGGTGTGACGCGATACTCCACCTCCGGCGGTGCCAGCATGGAACCCCTTCCTCGCCCCTCGGCCACAAGCTAGCAATCCCGCAGCCCTGCCACTGGGCGCCGCGCCAAAAAAGTGCCCTGAGCTCGTCGATGCGAATGCCGCCTGAGCCCAGATAGCAATGCGCCCTGAGCCTGTCGAAGGTCCCGATCTGGGGGCTTCGACAAGCTCAGCCCCAGCTAGCTCCCGCCCAAGCGCCATCTCGCGGCTCAGCCCTCATCTCTCGGATTCGGGCGTTTCGCGCTGATCCGTACCACGGTTGCCGGCTCCGCATCTGGATGGGCCTGGACCGACAGCACTTCCGCGTCCAGCCGCGCCGCCTTCAGCTGACGCCGTGCCGCCGCCACTTCATCGCGTGCGGACTTGCCTTTGAGCGCCAAGATCACCCCACCAGCGGCGCGCAGCGGATTGCACCAGCCGATCAGCCGGTCAAGGGGAGCAAGCGCTCGCGCGACCACGACCTCGTAGGACTGCTGGTGATCCTCGGCGCGTGATCGAACGACTCGTACTCGATCCGCAATGCCAAGTGTCTCGATCGTCTCAGTCAGAAAAGTGGAGCGCCGGAGCAGCGGCTCGATGAGTGTCATTTCGAGATCGGACCGCAGCAGTGCCAGGGGTATCCCGGGTAGCCCAGCACCACTACCCACATCTGCCACCGTGCTATTGGTGGCGATCAGCCCGCTCAGAGCCGCGCTGTTGAGAATGTGGCGATCCCACAGTCTTTCTGCCTCGCGAGGCCCGATCAGGCCCCAATCAATCCCCGTCGAAGCCAAAATGTCGACATATCGATTTATGAGCGGGAATTCAGCGCCATAGATCTCATGTAGCTGCGAAAGCATCGGCCAACACGTCGAGGCCCTCGTTGATTAGCTCATCGCTAATGCTCAGCGGCGGCAAGAAGCGCAGCACGTTCCCGTACGTGCCACACGTAAGCACAATGACTCCCTTCTCACGCGCGGCGGCTGCGACTGCGTTCGTAAACCCCGGGTCCGGATCGGAGGTGTCTCGCTGCACCAGCTCAACAGCGATCATCGCACCACGGCCTCGGACATCGCCGATGCGGTTGTCCTCAGCCTGCATCCGGTGCAGCCGGCTGAGCATCATCCGCTCAATCTCACCAGCGCGGGCGACGAGATTCTCTGCCTTGATCGTCTCGATCGCCGCAAGCGAGGCAGCACAGGCGACCGGGTTGCCGCCGTAGGTCCCGCCGAGACCTCCCACGTGTGCAGCGTCCATGATCTCCGTTCGCCCGGTGACCGCAGCGAGCGGTAATCCGCCGGCAATGCCCTTCGCAGTGACGATCAGGTCCGGAACGACGCCGAACAGTTCGCACGCAAACATGGCACCCGTGCGTGCGAAACCCGTTTGTATCTCATCGGCGATGAATACCACGTCGTTGGACCGGCACCAGTCTGCCAGCGCTGCCAGAAAACCGTCGGCAGGAACGATGAATCCGCCCTCGCCCTGGATCGGTTCGATGATCACCGCTGCCAGATTGGCTGGTCCGACGTGCTTGTCGATCAGATCGGTAGCGCGCCGGGCGGCGAGCTCGCCATCCATCAGCTTGTCGTCGCGGTAGGGGTAAGACAGCGGAGCCCGGTAGATCTCCGGGGCGAATGGGCCGAAACCGTGCTTGTACGGCATGCTCTTCGCGGTTAGCGCCATGGCGAGGTTGGTGCGACCGTGGTAAGCGTGGTCGAAGGCGACGACCGCTTGTTTCTTGGTGTAGTAGCGGGCGATTTTCACCGAGTTTTCGACGGCTTCCGCACCCGAGTTGAACAGGGCACTGCGTTTCTCATGGTTGCCTGGGGTGAGTTCGTTGAGCCGTTCACAAACCGCGACATAGCCCTCGTATGGCGTGATCATGAAGCAAGTGTGGGTGAACAGCTCTACCTGATCTTGAACGGCTGCCACCACCCGAGGTGCACTGTTTCCGATTGTGGTGACAGCGATCCCAGACCCGAAGTCGATCAAGCTATTGCCATCGGCATCGACGACGACGCCACCGCCAGCTTCAACAGCAAAGACCGGCATTGTGGTTCCGACGCCTTTGGCGACGGCGCCGGTCTTCCGCGCCATTAGTTCCAGCGAGCGAGGTCCGGGGATTTCTGTTTTGAGGATGCGGCGTTGCTCCAGTTCGGCCATGGACAAAGTCTGCACCCCACAGCCGGCAGCCTGATGGGGCGCATCCGATCGGGAGCGTCAGTGCAGGCTTCGCTTCTAGCCTCAGAGATCACCGCCGCCAACCCGCAATCTGCAGCAACCTGAGTGCAAGAACAATACGGCAGGGAAACATGACGGCGAGGACGATAAACCGCTGGTACAAGCCAGCCCAGGCATGCAGCGGAGCAGTGTCGGGAATCACGAGCGCCCTCCAACCGCGAATCCGACCAATGCAACAATCCCCGCCACGAGCGCGTAGGTCGCGATGTTTCGCCAGCGCGAGTCGCGTGGAAACCCAGGCAGGCAGCCGTTCTCGCAGACTCTCGCCAACCCAGCCCTGACTACTCAGCTGCGCACCGGGTTGAAATGGGTCAGCAGCACCCGTCGTCAAAAGCTCAGAGCTGATCTCCGCATCGACGGTGCAACCGACATAAAAGAGCTGGCACCCGTAATAAACCTGCGCCGCAGTCTCACCATCTACCCCAAGACTCTCGGCGAGCCGCATGGCGAAGACGGTGCTCTGTAAACCATGCTCGAATGGAAGTCCCATGCCAAGGTCCGTCGCCAAGCACAGCGCTCCGATCACCTCGGCGGTGCGAACTTCGTCCCGGATCGCCGGTGACTCGGGTGCCACAGGGCGACGGTACCCCGAGGTGTCGGTCGGCCAGCGGGGCCGGGCACGCTTCGGTCTGCACGCAAAGGCCAGACGGGAATGCTCCCGCGGGAACCTCCGGAGGCGTCGTGGCTTGGGATTTGGAATCCAGTCGGATCAACTAGGTTAAGAAGGACTTCGCCGCGATGCCGTTGAGCACCCAACCCAGGTCCAGCGACTCATGGATCATGCGGCACCAACTCATCGCCTATCTGCTGCTCACCTTCACCATCGCATGGTTGTTCTGGGTTCCGCTGGCAAGCCTCTATGAAGGAGGCTCCGATCTCGAGGCGCTGACCCGCTCCCCGCTTGTCATCGTGTTGCAAACCCTCGGCGTCGCCGCGCCGGTGATCTCGGCGATCGCCGTAACGGGCATCACTCGCGGCAGGCGTGGTGTTGCTCAGCTGCTCGGTGGCCTAAAGCGCTGGCGTGTAGGGCTCTGGTGGTACGCCGCGGCCTGCCTGCTTGTCCCCGCAATCACGGTGATGGGCATCGGTGTTCGCGCCACACTCGGCGTCCGTCCGGCGGTTCCAGAAGGGTCGGCGCTAGCCATGATGCTCGGCGACATCGGCTGGATTGGCGTAGTCCTGACCTACCCGCTCCAGCTCTTGGTGCAGTGCCTTGGCAGCCCGCTGCTGGACGAACCTGGCTGGCGCGGGTTTGCCTTACCTCGGATCCAGAAGCGCGTTCCGGCCGCGTGGGCCGCGCTGCTGGTCGGGGCAATCGGGGGACTCTGGCAGCTGCCACTGCTGCTGGCCTCCCAGGAAAACCTGACCGTCTCACTCAGCTTGATCACCCTCCAAGGGTTCTTCCTTGGCTGGCTGTACATCAATACCCGCAGCTTGCTCATTGCCGTCTTGGGCCATGCGTCGCTCAATGTCGCACACAACATCTTCTCGTTGACCGACCAGGGGCTTGTCCAAGTCGCGCTCACCTTGGTGTGCTGCGCGATGATTCTGGCGTTCTTCCGGATCAACGACTTACGGCCGCGCCGAAATTATGCGGGTATGACCACCACGTGACGGTCGGGTTCCTCACCCTCGGATTCACTGGTCAAACCAGCTGCCGCCACGGCGTCGTGGATGACCTTGCGCTCGAAAGGATTCATAGGCGCCAGCGGCACCGGCTCCTGAGATTCCTTAGCCTCGCCCACGGCATTTGCGGCGAGCGCTTCCAACTCCTTACGGCGCCGCTCGCGATATCCGGCGACGTCCAGCATCAGCCGGCTCCGCTCGCCGGTCTCAGTCATCACGGCGAGCCGGGTCAGCTCCTGTAGCGCGTCGAGCACCTCACCGTCAGGACCAACTAGCACATTTGACCGACTGATAATCGACACATGGGCCCGGTCACCCTCGATGTAGGTGTCGATGTCACCATCCAGATCGGCAATATCGAGCAACTCTTCGAGGTAGTCAGCTGCGATCTCAGCCTCGATGTCAAGCGGATTCTCCGCCGCATCACCTGACTCGGGCTCTGCCGGATCCGACTCGACAGCTCCCTCGGCTTCAGCTTGCGGCTCGTCGGCCACCTGATCCCCTCCGTACTTCGATGCAATCTCAGCTCTTGCGCTGGGACCTCGGTTGCTTGCGTGGTTGTTGTCGCGGCTGCTGCCGAGCCACCTTCGAGGTGTTGGGCCCTGCCGCTTCAGGTGCCGGCTCTGGGTCCGGTACCGCGGCCAAGGCCACATCTGCCTTGCCCTTGGCCTTGCGTCGCTCCTCCCAAGCGTCGTACGCCGGCGTGCCTGGGGCGGGATTGCGGCGGATGACGTAGAACTGCTGCCCCATGGTCCACAGGTTCGAGGTGAACCAGTAGATCAACACGCCGACCGGGAAGTTGATGCCACCGATCGCGAAAACCAGCGGGAAGACATAGAGCATGATCTTCTGCTGCTGAGCGAACGGTCCGGTCAGCGCTTCCGCGGGCATGTTCTTGCGCATCAGCTGCAGCTGGGTGATGAACAAGGTCGCCGTCATGGCGATGATCAGCACGAAGGTGACGACGTGCACGCTGGTGATGCCGTTCTCGAAGCCAACCTTCAAGAAGGTGTCAGAAATGCCAGCGCCAAAGATCGTAGCCTGGTTGAGCGAGACCAGCAGGTCGGGATTGACCTCTAGCCAATGGCCGCGGGGAATGCCACGGGCGGCACCATCGAGCACCCGGAACAGCGCCAGGAAGATCGGAATCTGCAACAGCAGCGGTAAGCACGAGGAGAGCGGATTGGCGTTGTTCTCCCGGTACAGCTTCATGGTCTCCTGACCGAGCTTCTCCCGATCATGACCATGTTTCTTCTGGAGCTCACGCACCTTCGGTTGCAGCAGCTGCATGTTGCGCGAGGACTTGATCTGCTTGACGAACAGCGGGATCAAGGCGATGCGGATGACAACGGTGAGGAACATGATGGACAGGACCCAGGTCCAGCCGCTGTCGGCGCCGAATACCGGCGAAAAAATGGAGTGAGCCAGCACGAGAATGCCTGACACCACCCAGTAGAGCGGCTGCATGATCGCACTACCGAACGCGATAAAGGGATCCCAGATCGACAGCGGCATCAGCGTCAGTAGTTCCATCAATTCACACCTCGTCCTGACGCCAGCTCCGTACCATCACCTATTCTTCCTGTCCGCCGCGTGCGATCGCGCATTTCTTCGTCGAATTCAGGGGTTCCAGGTACGGGGTCGTACCCACCCGGCGCCCATGGGTGGCAGCGCAGCAACCGTCGCAGCGCCAGCCAACTGCCGCGGGCGGCTCCATGGACTTCGACAGCACGTAGTGCGTACGCCGAGCAGCTTGGGTAATAGCGGCAGACGTTGCCGTAAAGAGGGCTGATCAACAGCCGGTAGAGCTTGAGCAGACCAATCAGCACGTACCTCATCGAGCGCCGGCGTTCTGCGCGGGCCGACGTGCGGAAAGCCGAGAGACCACCTCATACCAGGCGGAGCCGAAGTCTTCAGGCACTTCAGCAGGAACCGTTGCAGACCGCGGCAGCGCCCGTACAACAATGTCCATCCCTACTGGGGTGTCCGGCACATGCGCAGCGGCGAGGTGTCGCAGTCGGCGCTTGACGCGATTGCGGGTGACCGCGTTTCCCACAGCCCCGCTGACGATGAATCCGATGCGCGGACCGGACTGGATCGCCGGATCTTTCCCGGACGCGACATCATCAGGAGCACGCACGGCATGGACGATCAGCGTGGGCCTACTCGCTCGAAGCCCTCGCCTAGTCGTCCGTCGGAAGTCTTTCGAGTTCTGCATTCTCAGCAATCGCGGCAACACCGTTGGCCTGCGGGCGGATTTCAGGCGGACAGGCGGGTGCGGCCCTTGCGGCGCCGGGCGGAAATGATCGCGCGGCCGGCGCGGGTTCGCATACGCAGACGGAAACCGTGGGTACGGCTGCGACGCCGGTTACTCGGCTGGAATGTGCGCTTGCTCACGGGAAAACTCCCACCATCTTCGGGGTACTAGACAATCAGGTCCGGTGCTCACACAGCACGCATCGCAGGCGGAGCGGGCAGGTAGCAGCCGTCGCTGTAAGCGACCTTCTAACGGTACGGGGCACCGCCAAACCGGTCAAACCGGCGCGAACTCGGGGGGATTAAGGAATAGTGGGCGCCGATGTCCAGTCGACACGCCGAACACAATGGCGAATATCGCAGACTCGCTTGCGTCGCGTTCCAGCGATTGCTAGCGTCGCGCTCCGCCTTACCGTTTCAGGCAGCCACCGGAGCAGGCAACGTCCATTCGTTGGCCTCAATGCCGGGAATCTGTGGTAGGCGTGACCGATCGCAAGTGCTTTTGTGCACACTCTGTGGATATCTATGTGGATGTAAGCCACGTTGTCGTCCCACGCGCCCGGACGCCGCATCAGGAACGTGCACAGAACAACAGATTCCGGCCTCGCCCATCCGAGATGAGGCCGGCTGCACGAGCAGCGGAGTGCCCGTGAGCGAACCTTCTGAGAGCGCAGCCGAGTCGACAAGCCTGGCCTGGGATCATCTCTACTCCGCATCATCGCCGGGCTTGCGACGCTGGCTGACCACCGGTCAGCCAGTGGCACTCCACCAGGACATGTTGATGGTCGCCGTGCCGAACATCTTCACCCGCAACCAGCTGGAGAACCGCTTCCGGCCCGATATCGAGCGCCTGCTTTCCGGGTACTTCGGCCGCAGTATCCAACTGGCCGTCATTGTGGACGAGTCGCTGAAATCGGATCCCGAAGCGCCGTCGGAGGGCCCAACCTACGACGCCGGGCATGGGCACCCGGGACAGTTGCCAGAACCTGGCACGAATCGCGTTGATCAACCTCGCGAGGACTACCGCGACGAGGGCTACGCGGAGCCGAGCGTCCAGGTCGAAAGCTCCTCCAACCCGGAGGACTACGCCCGACGTGCCTACCGCGTTGAGGGCGGGACGCAGCCGCCGGCACCTCGAGCGCCCTCCGACGTCGATTCTGGCTACCGCAATCGAGACACGTACCGCGATCTGGAGGGATTCCGGCCCCGGCGAGAGAGCGACTCGCGCCTCAATCCCAAGTACACCTTCGAGACTTTTGTCATCGGCGGCTCGAACCGGTTCGCCCATGCCGCTGCGATCGCGGTGGCCGAGAATCCCGGTAAGTCGTACAACCCCCTGACGATCTATGGGGACTCCGGTCTTGGCAAGACGCACCTGCTGCACGCACTGGGCCACTACGTACGCAACTACTTCGACCGGGTTCGTGTTCGCTATGTGTCGACAGAGGAACTGACCAACGACTTCATCAACGCGATCAGTCAGAACAAGGGCGCCGATTTCCGGCGACGGTATCGCGACGTCGATGTGTTGCTGATCGACGACATCCAGTTCTTGGAAGGCAAGGAACAGACCCAGGAAGAGTTCTTCCACACCTTTAATACCCTGCACAACGCACAAAAGCAGATCGTGATGACCTCCGATCGTCCGCCGAAGCTGCTGGAGAACCTGGAACCGCGACTCCGCAGCCGGTTCGGCTGGGGGTTGATTACCGATGTTCAGCCGCCGGACCTGGAGACCCGGATCGCGATCCTGCGGAAGAAGGCTGCGCAAGAGCGTCTTGTGGCTGGGCCGGAAGTCTTGGAGTTCATCGCGAGCCGGATCCAGACCAACATCCGTGAACTGGAAGGTGCGCTTATCCGGGTGACTGCATTCGCAAGCCTGAATCGCCAGCAAGTGGACTTGTCACTCGCCGAGATCGTGCTGAAGGACCTCATTCCTGAAGGTGGCGATACACAGATCACTACCGGGATGATCATGGCGCAGACCGCGTCGTACTTTGACGTCACTATTGATGATCTGTGTGGACAAAGTCGGACCCATGTACTGGTCACCGCGCGTCAGATCGCGATGTATCTGTGCCGCGAGCTCACTGATCTTTCGCTTCCCAAGATCGGACAGCAGTTCGGCGGCCGCGATCATACGACAGTGATGCACGCCGATCGGAAGATCCGTACGCTCATGGCCGAACGCCGCAGCGTGTTTAACCAGGTAACAGAACTAACGAACCGGATCAAGCAGCAGGCCTCTGGTCGCTGAGATTCACTCAGGTCGTTGTGATCACCAGCGCCTAGTCGCGCGTCTTCACAGCGGCTCTGTGATCGTGTTCGATCACAAGCCGCAAACGATCTTCCACCCGGCAAATGTCCGGCCACAGCGAGCAGCAGATGGGCTTAGCACACAAGTGGGGAAAACATTGTGGAAAACGCTGATCTTGGCTTCGACAACTTGGGGAAGATCAGGGTACAGGCGGCATCATCCAGTAGCGCATCCCAAAATCCTCCCCGTGTGATTTTCTGCTGTGCACAGCGGTACGCGCACCGCCAAATCCGCCCTGACTGGGTCAAAGACACGTTCTCCACAGCATCCACACCAGCTACGACTACGACCATGAGATACGTAAGGTGAAAGGGTCTAAGTCAGCGTGGCTGAGCCCTGTGAAAAGCCGCACGGCGCAAGGCCCAGACCGCCCCACCCAGGAAGGACGGACCGGTGAGCTTTCTGCGCAAGTTGTTCGGCCGTGAGGAAGCGGAGGACATTCCGGTCAACTTGGATGTCGACCGCCGCAAGGAGCAGTTGCTTCGGCTGGAACGCGCTCTCGACGCGCTCGCATCTGAGATGCGTGAGGATCACTCCATGCACGATCCCGCTTGGCGTGAACGGGTCAACGAGTACCGGCGGCTCGCTGGTAAGGCGATGGAGGAGAGACGCGGTGCACCGACCAGGGAGAGCGTGCTCGATCTGGTCTTCGAGGTTCGTCCTTTGTTCACAGGGCCGATTCCTGAGGGGATGGAGAGGTGCGGGCCGCTCCAGGACGAGGTAATGGCCGCGGCCGATGACCTGCGCCAGCTGCTTCCCGGGGAGAAGGGCTCGAAGTAGTCGAATGGAGAAGGCTGTCCAAGGTTCCTGCGCGCTGAGCTCCTTCGAGAAGCTCATGACGGCGGCTGTCGGAGCATACTTCTGGTGCATTTCGACAAGCTCAGGGCATATCCGTCGTATGATCGCTGCCCAGTCTGGGCCCGGATGACCTTGTCATTTTGAGGTCACAAGGAGGTAGCGTGAAAATCCGACTCGAGCGGGACGTCTTGGCCGAGGCCGTGCAATGGGCGGCTCGCAGCCTGCCGCTACGCCCGAGCGTGCCGATCTTGGCCGGTCTGCTGGTACGCGCCGACGCCGAAGGCGTCACCTTCTCCAGCTTTGACTACGAGACCTCAGCTCAGATCCATGTGAAGGCCGCGATCGCCGACGAGGGCATTGCGCTTGTTTCTGGCCGACTGCTAGCTGACATCTCCCGTAGCCTGCCGCCAAAGCCGGTCGATATCACCTCAGACGACACCAGAGTGGAGCTGATCTGCGGGAGCGCCCGATTTACGCTGCAGACTCTTCCGGTTTCCGATTACCCCTCTCTACCGAAGATGCCCGAAGCCACGGGCACAGTGCCGAGCGCCGCGTTTGCCCAAGCTGTCTCCCAGGTCGTGGTCGCCGCCGGCCGCGATGAGCTGCTGCCGGTCTTCACCGGAGTGCGGGTCGAGATCGATGGCGACACCATCTCGCTGCTCGCCACTGACCGCTATCGGATGGCGCTGAAGGAACTGACATGGAATCCGAGTTCAACTCAGATCTCGGCGACTGCTCTGGTGCCGGCGAAGGTGCTGAACGAGACCGCGCGCTCGATGACCGCCGGCGAGGAAGTGACGCTGAGCCTGTCCGATGGTGGCGCTGGTGACGGGATCATCGGATTCGAAGGGCATGGTGCATCAGGTGAGCGCCAGACCACGACCCGATTGCTGGACGGGGAGTTTCCGAAGGTCCGCCACATCATGAACACACCTCCACTCATGAACGTTCGGGTGAGCACGTCCGAAGCGATCGCGGCCGCTAAGCGTGTTGCCCTGGTCGCAGAGCGCAACACCTCTCTACGAATGCTTATTGGCGAAGGTCTGGTGACGTTGGAAGCCGCGACTGGCGATCAGGCTCAGGCATCGGAGTCTATTGAGGCGACGATTGATCAACCTGGTGGCGGCGACCTGGCGGTCACCGCGGCTGGCTTCAACCCGACCTACTTGCTTGATGGGCTGGGGGCGTTCGAAACCCCATACGTGAACTTCGCTTTCACTGCGCCGAGCAAGCCCTGCCAGCTGACCGGCCTTGACACCCTCGATGGCAATCCGCTGACTGACTACCGCCACGTGATCATGTTGATGAGGCTGCCAACCTAACTGATCTTGCCGCTCGCGCAATCGCGCGTGGAATCCGCCTACTTCGTCGTCGCTCGCAGAGGAAAGAGCACCTCAGCTCGCTTCTCCTCAGTACGGCGGCGCGCGATTTCCCGACGCTCGCGGCTGACGCCGTACTCCGTCGGTGGAGCGGCGAGTCGGACCTATCGTCGGCTGATCAACCTCTGTTATGTTGACGAAACCGTCGAGCGTAAGGGGTCTCCATGCAGCTGGGAATGGTTGGTCTGGGGCGGATGGGTGCAAACATTGTTCGCCGTCTGCTGCGCAACGGACATGAATGCGTTGTCTTCGACGTGAATCCGGATTCCATCAAGGAGCTCGAGGGTGAGGGAGCGACCGGCGGCTTCACCATGGAGGAATTCGTCAGCAAGCTGCAGCGACCCCGCGCAGTTTGGGTGATGATTCCCGCGGGCATCACCGGAAGGATCGTCGAAGAGCTGGCTGGGTTGCTAGACGAGGGCGACATCATCATTGACGGCGGGAACTCCAACTACCGCGACGATGTACGGCGTGCCGCAAAACTTCGGGAGCAGGGCCTGCATTATGTCGACATTGGCACCAGCGGTGGCGTCTTCGGTTTGGAGCGCGGCTACTGCTTGATGGTGGGTGGTGACGACGAAGCCGTCAAGATCATCGATCCGGTCCTGAAGACCATCGCCCCCGGCGTCGGTGACATTGAACGTACGCCGGGGCGTACTGGGGAGTTAGCGCCGGAGGAGCAGGGCTACCTGCACTGCGGAGCGTCTGGCGCGGGCCATTTCGTCAAGATGGTGCACAACGGCATTGAGTACGGGATTATGGCCGCCTTCGCCGAGGGGCTCAATATCTTGCACAACGCCGACGTCGGCATCGAGGCCGGCGAGCACTCGGCGGAGATCGCACCGATGGAGGAGCCGGAGTTCTACCAGTTCAAGATCGACACAGCCAAGGTCGCCGAGCTGTGGCGCCGCGGCTCGGTGATCTCCTCATGGCTGCTGGATCTGACTGCGGCAGCGCTACAGTCCAACCCGAGCCTGGCCGGGCTGGCTGGGCGGGTGTCCGACTCGGGCGAGGGCCGCTGGACCGTGAAAGCCGCCGTCGACATCGGCGTTCCGGCGCCGGTGCTGGCGGCTTCACTGTTCGAGCGCTTCGCCTCCCGTGATCAGGACCACTTCGCTAACCAGGTGCTCTCCGCGATGCGGCAGCAGTTTGGTGGCCACCAGGAGCTTCCGCAGGGCAGCGAACTCGAGGCGGGCGGGGAGAAGGCGGACAAGTTCGGCGACGCGGCCAGCTGAGTCGCGGCCCTAGCGAGGATTCCCCAGATTCACGGCCTCTTGGCCTCTCTCAAGCTCTAGCAGGATCCTTTTCCGCTCCAGCCCACCGCCGTACCCAGTGAGGCTGCCACTCGCACCGACGACCCGATGACACGGCACGATGATTCCGATTGGATTGTGGCCGTTGGCTAGGCCGACCGCACGGAAAGCACCCGGCGAACCGATCTGCTCAGCGATCTGCCCGTACGACCTGGTTTCCCCGTACGGGATCGTCAGCAGGGCTTCCCAGACCCGTCGCTGGAAGGTCGTTCCGACCAGATCAAGTTCGAGGTCGAACTCGCGGCGCTCGCCCGCGAAATACGACTCGAGCTGCTCGACTGCGTCCGAGAACGCATCCTCGTCGCGCTCCCAACCGCTGTGGCTCGGCTCATGGGTCTGATCAACCATCCATAGATGCATCAGGTAGCGACCCTTACCCGCCAGGGTCAGCGGTCCGACCGGACTATCCACGGTCCGGAAGTGCAGTGCAGACATCAGTTCTCCCTCCTTGGAGGCCAAGCATTCGCAGAGTGGTCGAGGCCCGCCCACAGGTGCTGTGTGGCGTAGGACCGCCAAGGGCGCCAGGGCGAGCTTCGCTCCGTAAGGGCACGGACGCCGTCCGGCAGCCCCAACTGCTTGGCCGCAAGCCGAACGCCGAGATCCGTGGCTGGAAAGGCATCGGGGTCGCCAAGACCACGCATCGCGATGACCTCAGCCGTCCAGGGACCGATACCGGGCAGCGCCGCCAGCTGTTCCCTGGCGCGGTCCCAGTCGCAACCCGCATGGAGCACCACACGTCCGTCGGCAAGCGCCTCAATCAACGCGACCACGGAACGCTGGCGAGCCTTGGGGAAGGGCAGGTGTGCGGGATCGATATCGGAAAGCTCCTCGACCGCGGGAAAGACGTGGGTCAGACCGCCAGCCGAGTCGGTCACCGGCCGCCCATACGTGGCAACAAGCCGGCCGAGATGCGTACGCGCCGCCTTGATCGACACCTGTTGGCCGAGCACCGCCCGCAGCGCCAGCTCCTGCTCGTCGACCGTACGTGGGATGCGCTGACCGGGCGCCTTCGCGATCAGGGGGCGCAAGTCGTCGTCGGCACTCAGCGTGTCCACTATCGTCTCCGGATCGGCGTCGAGATCGAGCAACCGTCGACAGCGAGCAATCGCGGCGGATACGTCGCGGAAATCGTCGACCACAAGCAGGCAGCGCACATGATCGGGAGTGGCTGTCAGGGTGACGAGTCCGCTTCCGGACGGAAGCCGCAAGGTGCGCCGGTACGCGCCGTCACGTACCTCTTCGCAGCCGGGCACCGCGGTGGCCGACAAGTGGCCGAACACACCCTCATAAGCGAAGGGCGTTCGTAGCGGCAGACGTAATGACAATGCTCCCGTTGCGGCTGGGACGCCACGACCCGAGCGCCCCGTGGCCCGCGCTCGAAGGGCGGTCGGGGTGGTCTCAAAGACCTCTCGCACGGTGTCGTTGAATTGGCGGATGCTGGCAAACCCTGCGGCGAATGCGACATCGCCGAACGGCAAGGCGGTGGTTTCGATCAGTATCCGCGCGGTCTGTGCACGTTGCGCACGAGCCAGCGCAAGTGGGCCGGCGCCGACCTCGGCCTGCAGGAGGCGTTCCAGCTGGCGCGGGGTGTAGCCGAGGCGTGAAGCCAGCCCGGTGACACCGATCCGGTCGATCTCGCCGTCGGCGATGAGCCGCATGGCCCGCGCCACGACGTCGCCGCGCGTATTCCATTCCGGAGAGCCCGGTGAAGCGTCCGGACGGCAGCGCTTGCACGCGCGGAATCCGGCACGCTGGGCTGCAGCCGCGGTCGGGTAGAAGCGGATATTGCGGGCGTACGGCGGCCGCGCCGGGCAGCTGGGCCGGCAGTAGATCCCGGTTGTCACCACAGCGGTGACAAACCAGCCGTCGAATCGCGCGTCCTTTGACTGGACGGCTCGGTAGCAGCGGTCGAAATCCTCATGCACGTATCGACAATTACACCTACCGTCCGACATAACTGGCGGAAATCCGACATGACGGTCGGTCACGCGCAGCGGGGCCAGTTAGTGGGTCCGTCGGCCGCGGCGCCAGGTGCCCCGGACCTCGATCTTGGCCAGCTCCGCCGGAGGGAGCGCCCGGGGATCTGCGGACAGCCAGACCATGTCCGCCTGCGCGTCGTGCCCGAGGTGCCCGCGGAACTCCTCCGCACGCGCCTGATAGGCGACGCCGCGCGTGGCGGCGGTGAGAGCTTCGGTGACAGTGATCCGCTCCGCCGGCTGCCAGCCACCCTCGGGCAGCCCATCGGGCGTCTGTCGCGTGACCGCGGTGCGGATGCCGGCCAGGACATTCGGGCTGGTCACAGGCCAGTCGCTGCCGAAACTCATCCGTGCACCGGTATCCAGCACGCTCCGCATCCGGTACTGCAGCGTGCGGCCCGGGCGGAGTCGGGGCAAGGTCAGCTCTCGCATGACGGCGTCCTTGGCCGCCCACAGGGGCTGGAAACACACCGTCACGTCCAGCGCCGCGAACCGCTCGATATCAACCTGGTCGATCAGCTGGGCGTGCGCAACCGTGACCCGCTGGTCACTGCCCCTGGTGATCGACCGGAGATTTTGCACGGTGTCGAGCGCGAGGCGGATGGCCCCGTCGCCGATGGCGTGCAGGTGCAGATCGAACCCGAGCCGGTCGGCATCAAGGAACGCCGCGAGCAGCCGATCGGCCCTCCACACCGGCAACCCACGGGTGCAAGTGTCGGCGTAGTTCTCCAGCAGATACGCGGTGTGGTTCCCGATGGTCCCGTCGATGAAGAACTTCAGCGTCCGGCAGGTAATCCCGGGTGCCTGGTCGATCCGCTCGCGCAGGGTGATGAGCTCGGCGCGCTGCTCCGCCCATCGTGTCGGGTCGGCCCGGAGCGCCAGGTCGGCATCCACGGCCAGCACGCCCTGATGTGCCGCGCTCACCCATGCCTCGATATCACCCGCCTCCACCCAGGCGTCCTGCACCCAGGTAATGCCGCAGGAGGCGGCGTACGCGGTGGAGCGGCGAAGCTCTTCGACCGCCGTTGCGACCGTGGTCGGCGGTATCAGGTCCAGCACACGATTGGTCGCCCCGGACTCGATCAGCGTGCCAAGTGGCGATCCGTCCGGTCGGCGGGCGATGATCCCGTCCTCCGGGTCCGGAGTCTTGGCCGTGATGCCCGCCCGCTCCAGCGCCAAGCTGTTGCACCACGCAGTGTGGTAGTCCCAAGCCCGCAACACGACCGGCCGGTCGGCGACGGCCTCATCGAGCCATCGGGCGTCGAAGCGGCCGTCGGCAGCGAGGGTCGAGTCGTAGCTGGCACCGACGATCCACTCGCCCTCCCGATGCGTCGCTGCCCACGCCCCGACCGAGGCGACGATCTCGTCCACCGAAGTGGCCGAGCGGATCTCCGGCCCAGAGCCTTCCCGCCCCGCCTGTAGTAGGTGGGCGTGGCCGTCGCCGAATGCGGGGCCGAGGTAGCCGCCGGCCAGATCGATGATCTCGGCGTCGGCCGGCACCGGTTCGCCAGTACCTGCGATCCGGCCGTCGATGACGTGGAGCATGGTCGCGTCACCGCGCTCTGATCCGGTAGCGATAGTCCCGCCTTGCAGGACGATGGCCGTCACCGATTCAGATCTCATCACAATGCGCGGTCGGCCGTCGGACGCCGCGGGTGAGCACTCCTAGCGGTCAGCCGAAGTGGGCTGTGGCTAGCTCGAAGGCTGAACACTGATGACGACGTTGCCGATCTTCTGCCCTGTCTCGACGTACCGGTAAGCCTCGACGATCTGGTCCAACGGGTACGTCTTGTCGATGACGGGCTTGAATCTTCCGGATTCGATTAATTCCTTGAAATGCCTCGCCATGCTTTTGTCCTGCTTCGGAATGGGGAACTTGACCCTTTTGCCGCCGAATATCGGTGTGACGATCGCCAAAATTGGATTCTGAGACCGCGGACCCAAGTCCGATGAGAGATAGATCCCGTTGTGGTTCAACAGTCGCTTACACCGACCGTACGAGCTCTTGCCGACAGCATCGATGACCACGTGATAGCTCTGCTCATCCTGCGTGAAATCCTCGGCCGTGTAGTCGACGACCCGGTCCGCTCCCAAGCCCTTGACCAGCTCCACGTTCTCCGTACTGCACACCGCGGTCACGATGGCGCCGAGACTCTTGAGCAGCTGTACTGCGGCGGAGCCAATCGCCCCGGTCGCGCCGTAAACCAGAACATCTTGCCCGGCTTGGACCTTCGCCGTCTGGATGAATGAGAGGGCGTAGTGCGAACCCTCGGTGCTGGGAGCAGCCTCCTCGAAGGTCAGGTCCTCGGGTATGGTCGCCAGCGGCTGGGATTCAGAAATCGACATGTATTCGGCGTGCGCACCGAACCGGTCGTCGTTGTATCCGAACACTCGGTCCCCGACCCCAAATGAGACGACCGCACTGCCGACTTCCTCGACTACGCCGGCAAACTCATTCCCGAGCACCGTCGCCCGGGGCCTAGTGAGACCGCTGAAGAAGCGCACTATGAACGGTTTCGCTGAACGAAAGCCGCAGTCCGTGCGATTCACCGTCGTCGCGTGAACCTTGATCAGTAGCTCGTCGGCCTTGATGGTTGGCTTGTCTATTTCTGAGATTTGAACGACCTCGGGCGGGCCATAACGGGTCTGGACTGCTGCCTTCATAGCTGGACTCTAGCGACGACGTACGGGTCGAGTTCCCAGTCACACACCCGCCCAAAGGTCCAACGGGTGCGCCGAACTTATCCCAGGTCGTCCTCGACCGGATTGTCCTCAGGTGCCGATCGCGGCACGAAGCTGGTCAAGCATCTTCTGTTCGCCTTCGCTGACTTGCACCGCGCCGAAGCCCATGAAGCCGCCTTCCTTGGCGGCGTCCGCAGCCGCCTGCGCGGTTGCGAGTAGCCACTGCTTGAAGGCAGCTGCTTCCTCGGCAGTTGCCTTCGAGCTCACGATCTCGCTGACCGACCCCAGCTCGTCAAGGATTTCTTGAGCTGCCTGCGGCTTGTAGCCGCTTATCGGGTTCTGTCGCTGCTGCGTCATCGACTGAATATCCAAGGCGATCTCGGTGAGCAGTTGCTCACGGGTGGGCGGATTCGTCGCCGACTTCATCGTTGTCATGGTCTCTTTGGACATCTCGATGGGACCGCCGGGGTCGGCTAGGGAGATCGCCATCCCCGCCACGAATGGCGCCCGCAAAACGCGGGTCCACTCCTCGTCAGTGAAGTCGGTTTTCGTCGTCATGAGGTGTCCTCTCTCTGCCCTATATCGTCGCCACGCTAGCTTGGCATGTCGCAGTGCAGGACCTGGGGAGCTTCCGGCGAGTCGGGCGTTTCTCCACACAAGGCCGTGACTGCAACTCAAAGCCCCCGTTCGGGCGTCATTCTTGGCTCTGCGCGAAAGAAACGGTTGGGCGGGGGAGGCGACAGTTACGCTGCTAATTGTGTACGTCGACCACCTCCAGCTGATCGATTTTCGGTCGTACGAGTCGGTCGACCTGTCGCTCGAATCAGGAGTGACCACCTTCGTCGGCGCGAACGGGCAGGGCAAAACCAACCTTGTCGAGGCGATCGAGTATCTGTCGACGATGAGTTCGCATCGGGTGGCTTCCGAGGCGCCTTTGGTGCGGTCAGGTGCTGCCCGTGCCGTGGTGCGGGCCAGGGTGCAGGCCGGGCTCGACGATCCGCGGCAGCTGACGCTGGAGCTCGAGATCAACCCCGGCAAGGCCAACCGCGCCAAACAGAACCGCGCACCTCTGCGCTCCGCACGCGAAATCATCGGAGTACTCCGCACCGTTGTGTTTTCGCCGGTGGACATTGCCATCGTCAAGGGCGATCCGAGCGAACGTCGGCGCTTTATCGATGACCTCAATATGGCGCGCTGGCCACGACTGGCTGGGGTACGCGCGGACTATGAGCGGGTGCTGCGGCAACGCAACACCCTGCTCAAATCCCTCGGCGGTCGACTTCGGGAGCGCCAGTCGCCGGGTGAGACAGCTGCGACTCTCGATGTGTGGGACGCCCACCTCGCACAGGCGGGTGCCGAACTGCTGGAGGCGCGGCTCACGACGCTGGCGGATCTGGCGCCGCATGTCAGCAAGGCGTACGCCGATATTGCGCCGACGAATAACGATGCGACCGCGGAGTACCGTGCGTCGGTGGATCTCAGTGCCCTTCGACAGGCTCAGGGCACATCCGATGAGCGCCAATCGGAACGAGGGCCATTGACCGACCTTTTGACCAGCGCAATGGCAGAGCGTCGGGTTGAGGAGATCCAGCGCGGCGTCTCGCTGGTGGGTCCGCACCGCGACGACATCACCCTGTCGCTCGGGATGTTGCCCGCCAAGGGCTACGCCAGTCACGGCGAGTCGTGGTCGTTCGCCCTCGCCCTCCGGCTGGGCAGCTTTCATCTGTTGCGCGCTGATGGGGTCGAGCCCGTGCTCGTACTCGACGATGTGTTCGCGGAGCTGGATTCAATCCGGCGGGAGCGCTTGGCTTCGGGAGTGCAGATGGCGGAGCAGGTCCTGGTCACGGCGGCTGTCGGAGCGGACGTTCCCGAGCTGTTGGCGGGGCGCCGCTTCCGGGTAGCTGATAGTGATGTGACGCTCGATGTCTGAGGAGCAGCGACCCCAGAGCGCAGCCGGCGAGCAGCCCCCGCATGATCCAACCGGCCTCGAGCTTGCACAGGCTGTCACCCGGTCGCTCGGCGCCCAGGCGCGGCGACGGCGGCGCAAGCCACCGCCGCACGTTGGCCCTCAGGTATCCGGAGCTCGAGCCGACGATCGGGATCCGAAGTTGCTGTCCGATGCGGTCGAGCGGCTGGTGGAGACCAAAGGGTGGGCAACCGAAATCAACCTGCACAGCCTGTTGGCCCGCTGGGCCCTGCTGGTCGGCGCCACCAACGCGGCACACTCCCATCCCGAGGGATATGCGGAGACGGTATTGACGGTTCGCGCGGACTCGACCGCCTGGGCCACCCAGCTGCGGTACCTCGCCCCTCAACTGGTGGCAATGCTCAATGACCAGCTAGGCGACGGCACAGTCACCCGGATCAAGGTGCTTGGGCCTGAAGCTCCCTCCTGGAAGAAGGGCCGCCGCTCGGTTCGTGACGGCCTCGGCCCTCGCGACACTTACGGCTGAGCTGGGGTATCTGTGCCCTGAGCCTGTCGAAGGGCACGGCATGCGCGCTCCGACAGGCTCAACCGGCATCCGCGAAAGATGTGTGCCTCTCACGGCAGATCGGAGGTTTGGACACCAACGTGCTCAACGCCTCACGGCGCCCTGAGGGGTGGCGGGTGCGTAGGGGGATTCCTTGAGCGGGCCGTATGGCCGCAAATTGGCCACGCAGACCTTGCTAGACGCACGTTTGTAGGCCTGGAGCTCCTCCGGAACAGCCCGTGCGCCATGCCGGCGCGGTAAACTAGATAAGGTCGCAAGGGCGGATTGAATGCCTCGTCCGGCCGGTTCAGAAAGGGCCATCGAATCCGTCACCGTGACCATCAAGAACCACGAGAACCACAACCTTGGCGTGCCGCCTGCGTCACCTCGCCCACAAGGTGAGGTCCGGGCGGCGCACGTCTGACAGGAGCCCCGCGCCGGTGCAGCATTTCGATCAGCCCGACGACGTCAACCCGACCCAACCCGACCCCATCGTCGTCAATTCGAGGCCGCATCCCGCGGCAAATGGCGCCGTCAATCACATTGAGCCGGGTGTGTACGACTCGGAGTCGATCACCGTCCTCGAGGGATTGGAAGCCGTACGGAAGCGGCCGAGCATGTACATCGGCTCGACGGGGGAGCGCGGCCTGCACCACCTGGTCTATGAAGTGGTGGACAACGCAGTGGACGAGGCCCTTGCCGGATATTGCGACACGATCCTCGTCCGCATCCTGCCTGAGGGCGGGATTCAGGTGACTGATAACGGTCGCGGCATTCCGGTCAAGGATCATCCCAAGGAAAAGATCCCCGCGGTCACCTTGGCTCTCACAGTGCTGCATGCAGGAGGCAAGTTCGGCGACGGCGGCTACAAGGTCTCCGGCGGGCTGCATGGCGTTGGGGTTTCGGTGGTCAACGCGTTGTCGGTCCGCTTGGTCGTGGAGGTCAAGCGGGACGGCTACCGATGGACGCAAAGCTTCTCCCTCGGCGAGCCGGATGGGCCACTGGAGCGCCTGGAGCCGAGCGAGGAGACGGGCACCACTGTCACCTTCTACGCCAGTCCGGTCATCTTCGAGACAACGACCTATGCCTACGACACTCTCGCAGCACGGCTCCGGGAGATGGCCTTCCTCAACAAAGGGCTGACGATCACCATCGTCGACGAACGCCCCGATCGCAGAGATGAGGACGGCAACGCGTACGCGGACACCTTCCGCTACGACGAGGGACTGATTGACTACGTGCGTTACCTGACCGGCAGCAAGGAGCCGGTGCACTCCTCGGTGATCGCGTTTGAGGCCGACCGCCCGGATCGGGGAATCAGCCTCGAAGTGGCCATGCAGTGGAACAACTCCTACACCGAGTCGGTGCACACTTTTGCCAACACGATCAACACCCATGAGGGCGGTACCCATGAGGAGGGCTTCCGCGCAGCGCTCACCAACACTGCCAACAAGTGGGGCGAGAACTGGGGATTGATCAAGAAGCCGGAGGACCGGCTGTCCGGAGACGACATTCGCGAAGGACTCACCGCGATCATCTCGGTGAAGCTGGCCGAACCACAGTTCGAGGGTCAAACCAAGACCAAGCTCGGCAACACCGAGGCGCGGTCCTTTGTCCAGCAGGTGGTGAACTCCCAGCTCGGTGATTGGTTCGAGCAGAACCCGGGCGAGGGCAGGTTGATCATCCGCAAGGGTCAGGCGGCGGCGATCGCGCGGATCGCGGCTCGGAAGGCACGCGACGCCGCGCGTGATCGTAAGGGATTGCTGGGCCGCAGCGGACTGCCTGGAAAGCTGGCTGACTGCCAGTCGACAGACCCAGAAGAGTGTGAGGTCTTCGTCGTTGAAGGCGACTCGGCCGGTGGCTCGGCCAAGGGTGGGCGCGATCCGCGGATCCAGGCGATCCTCCCGATCCGCGGCAAGATCCTCAACGTCGAGAAGGCCCGAATCGATCGGATCCTGCAGAACACCGAAGTGCAGGCGATCATTTCAGCGTTGGGCACAGGAGTGCATGAGGACTTCGATATTGCCAAGCTCAGGTATCACAAGATCATCCTGATGGCCGATGCCGACGTGGATGGCGCGCATATCCGTACGCTGCTGCTGACGTTGATGTTCCGCTTCATGCGGCCGTTGATCGAGGCAGGGCATGTGTTCCTCGCGCAGCCACCGCTGTTCCGGATCGGCTGGAGCAATGCGCCGCACGAGCTGGCGTACACCGATGCCGAGCGGGACGCGCTGCTCCGGCTCGGAGCCGAGGAAGGCAAGCGGCTGCCGAAAGAGAACGCAATCCAGCGCTACAAGGGCCTCGGCGAGATGAACCCTGATCAGCTGTGGGATACCACCATGGACCCGAACAACCGCATCCTGCTACAGGTCACTCTCGAAGACGCGGCCCAGGCCGACGAGATGTTCTCGATCTTGATGGGAGAGGACGTGGAGCAGCGCCGCTCGTTCATCCAGCGCAACGCGAAAGATGTGCGCTTCCTTGATATCTGACGCTGCTCGGACGGTGGCCCGAGGTGCGCGGCGGGAAACCTCCGGACCTCCGCTGCGCTTCGGTGCTACCGCCAGACCCATCCAAACCCGCCGCGCACCTCGGCTCCACCGACCTTGCGCCAACCCAGGACCTCCCGGCCCTTCGCGTTGCGCTCAATTCCCTCGCCCGCACGTGAAAGCGATTACGCATGAGTGAAATGACTCCGGAGCGAATCACCGACCGGCGGGAGCCGGTAGACCTGCAGGACGAGATTCAGAAGTCCTACCTCGACTACGCCATGAGCGTGATCGTGGGTCGTGCGCTGCCGGATGTTCGAGACGGGCTCAAGCCGGTGCACCGGCGGATCCTCTACGGGATGTACGACGGCGGCTACCGCCCGGATCGCGGCTGGAACAAGTGCGCTCGCGTGGTCGGCGAGGTCATGGGCCAGTACCACCCGCATGGCGATACCGCGATCTATGACTCCTTGGTCCGGCTCGCGCAGCCGTGGGTAATGCGCTACCCGCTGGTCTCCGGACAGGGAAACTTCGGGTCCCCGGGCAACGACAAGGCCGCTGCCATGCGTTACACCGAGTGCAAGATGGCGCCGCTGGCCATCGAGATGGTCCGCGACATCACCGAAAATGCGGTTGATTTCAAGCCCAACTACGACGGCAAGGAACAAGAGCCCGTCGTCCTACCGAGCCGCTTCCCGAACCTGCTGGTGAACGGTTCCACGGGCATAGCGGTCGGCATGGCGACCAATATCCCGACCCACAACCTGCGTGAGGTCGCTGCAGCCGTGCAGTGGTCGCTGGAGCATCCAGATGCTCTAGCGGAGGAGTTACTGGAGGCCGCGATCGAGCGCGTCCAGGGACCCGACTTCCCGAACGGGGCACTGATTGTCGGCC
Source organism: uncultured Actinomycetota bacterium (assembly GCA_963836855.1). Lineage (GTDB taxonomy): Bacteria > Actinomycetota > Actinomycetes > Propionibacteriales > Propionibacteriaceae > Microlunatus. The sequence continues at coordinate 97,509 of CAWILN010000047.1, forward strand.
GCCGTGGCATTGATGAGGCCTACCGGACCGGTCGTGGCTCGGTGATCATGCGTGCGGTCGTCGACATCGAGGAAGATCGAGCTGGCCGGACGCAGCTCGTGGTCACTGAGCTGCCGCACATGGTGAACCCGGACAACTTGGCGCTCAAGATCGCCGAACTGGTCACCACGGGCAAGCTCAACGGCATTGCCGACATCCGCGACGACTCCTCGGCGCGTACTGGTCAGCGACTGGTGATCGTGCTCAAGCGTGACGCTCAGCCGCGGGTGGTGTTGAACAACCTTTACAAACACACCCAGCTGCAGGACACCTTCGGGTGCAACATGCTGGCCCTGGTCGACGACGTGCCCCGTACGCTTCGGCTGGACCAGTTCATCCACTACTGGATCGGTCACCAGATCGAGGTCATCCAGCGGCGTACTCAGCACCGGCTGGACGACGCGCAGGCCCGCGCGCATATCTACCGCGGCCTGGTCATCGCATTGGACGCGTTGGATGAGGTGATCGCCCTGATCCGGCGGAGCCCGAGCACCGACGATGCCCGGGAAGGTCTCAAGGCGCTGCTGGAGATCGACGACCTGCAGGCCAACGCGATCTTGGACATGCAGCTCCGCAGGCTGGCGGCTCTGGAGCGGCAGCGGATCATCGACCAGCTTGCTGAGTACGAGCGAATCATCGCCGACCTGATCGACATCCTGGCCAGGCCCGAGCGGCAGCGCAAGATCATCAGCGCAGAGCTCGCCGAGATCGTCGACAAGTACGGCGACGAGCGGCGCACCGAGATCATCGCGGCAGATGGTGATCTATCCAACGAAGACCTGATCCCGGACTCGGATGTGGTAGTCACGATCACCCGCGGCGGCTACGCCAAGCGCACCAACACCGATCTCTATCGGGTTCAGAAGCGTGGCGGGAAGGGCGTACGCGGGGCGACGCTGCGCACCGACGACGAGGTTGAGCACCTGTTCGTCACCACCAACCACCGCTGGATCTTGTTCTTCACCAACGAGGGTCGGGTCTATCGCGCCAAAGTCTGGCAACTGCCGGAGGCTGGTCGGGATGCCCGCGGCGGGCACGTCGCCGGGTTGCTGTCCTTCATGCCGGATGAGGAGATCGCACAAGTTCTGGCAATCCGTGACTACTCCGCGGCGCCGTACCTGCTGCTGGCCACCAAGCGGGGCCTGGTGAAGAAGACCGCATTGCCGGCGTACGATTCACCGCGGCAGGCTGGAATCATTGCGGTCAATTTCCGCGAGGAAGACGACGAGCTGATCGGTGCCGAACTCTGCGGGCCTGATGACGAAGTGCTGCTGATCTCTCGGAAAGGGCTCGCAATTCGCTTCCCTGCAAACGATTCTGAGCTGCGGCCGATGGGCCGGGCCACTTCCGGAGTGACGGGAATGAAGTTCCGCCCAGGGGATGAGCTGCTCTCGATGTCCGTCATCCGGGCAGGAGCGACCGACGATGAGCGTTTTGTGTTTACCGTGACTGATGGTGGCTTCGCGAAACGTACCCACGTCTTCGAGTACCGCCAGCAGGGCCGAGGCGGCCTGGGCATCAAGGCAATGAAACTCAACGAGGATCGTGGTTCGTTGGTCGGGGGACTGGTGGTGACTGACAATGATGAAGTCATCGCCATCAAAGCAAGTGGCCAGATCACTCGCAGCGCTGTTGCCGAGGTTCCGGTCAAGGGACGTGACACGATGGGCGTCAGGTTCGTTGGGGTGGGTGAGAACGACTCGGTCGTCGTCATTGCCCTCAACCCCGAGACAACAGCAGAAGCGGCACGACTTGCAGACGAGGCTCCTGCGGGTGATGATTCCAATTCGACCTCGGGTGTCGTCGAGGACGATTCCTCGTTCGAGTCAGGACCGGAAGTATCGCCCGTGACCCCTCTCGGGGTATCTGAAGATGCGGGGGTCCAGGAGGATGACAGTGAGTAAAGGCAGCGCGGAGCAGCCCACCGCCCAGGTTCCAAGGAGCCAAGGCTCACCCACCGGCGTCGAGGTGAGCGAGGAGGGGCCTCAGGACCGACCCCAGAGCCCCGATACGGCAGCTCCGCAGAGCCCACCTGCTCCCGGTTCCCGGGACCAGTCTGGGAACAACGGCGCCCAGGAGCCGACGCCAACCGGCGCCGCCAACAACGCGCCCACCGCTACGGTCCAGGGCCAGCGACCGGCGAGCCCAAACGGTCAGGGCAAAGATCCCCGCCCACAACCAACCACTGGCGGCCCCCCGGTTGGGTCCCCAAATCCTCCGCCGATCCAGCAGAAGCAGGCGCCTGCGCTGCAGACGCAGCAGAAGCAGGCAGCGGCATCCCAGACACCTCAACCCAAGCAGTCGCCGAGCCAGCCACAACCGCAAGCCCAGACCGGCGGTAAAACCGGGCGTCCACTGACTCAGGCACAACCTCCTACTCCATCTCCGCACACCCCAGGGACTCCGGTTGCACGTCCGGCCCCTAGCGCGGTACCGGTATGGGACCCGCCACCGCCGTCAGCACCCAAGCCGTCCCTCTTCGCGCGCCTCGGACTGGGAAGGAAAGCTGAGCAACCTGAGGTGAGCCCGGCTGCTCCGCCTGTGCAGCAGGCCCCGGCTCCCGTTAAGCCACCGGCACAGCCGCATCGCCCGGCGGCTGGGAACCAGCCTGGAGCTCCTGCCGGTCGGGGAGCGGCAGTGGCCACTGGTCTGACCGCGGCAGCAGCAACGACCCAGGTTCGGCCGCAGCCGCCGACAGGGGAGCCAGGGGCATCTCCCGGGCTGGCACGACCGGGCGAGACCACCGGCCGTACGCCTGCCGTCCAGGGTGGCGCACCAGCCCCAGCGGTGGCTCCTCCTTCTGGACCGCAAGCTCCGATTCCAGCAGGAGCGACCGATCCGGCAATGCGGACGCCAGTCGCACCACCGCAGCCCAAGACTCCGGGAGGACAGCCGCTCCCGCCGCCGGTCCAGGCGTTCAAGGAATCGCCGACGATGAGAAACATGCCCGTCGGGGCAGTTCCGGAACTGGCCGAACCGGAGGCCCATTACGCGGCGAAGCCCAAGGTGGGCGTGGCCAGGCGAACCCGAAAGGCGAGGCTGCGCTTGTCAAGGCTCGACCCATGGTCGGTGATGAAGACAGCGTTCCTCTTCTCGATCGCTGCCGGCATCATGCTCGTCGCAGCCTCGTATTCGATCTGGACGGTGCTCAGCACCTCCCAGCTCTTCGAGTCTGTCAACGACATCGTCCGCAGCGTGGTCTCGACGCCGGGCGACACCACGCCGTTCATGATCCAGGAGTACATCAACACCCAGAAAGTGATGGGCGTGACCGCCCTCATCGCCTGCGTGGATGTGGTGATCTTCACTGCGCTCGCGACCCTCGGGTCGTTCCTGTACAACCTGGCCGCCACCATGCTCGGCGGCCTGGAGATCACGCTCGCCGAAGACTGATGAAGATTTGAGGCGGTCGCTCGGGATCAGATAGCCTTTCGGTTTGTGCCCGTACGGGCAATCTCCACCGTGAGGGCCTATAGCTCAGTCGGTTAGAGCGCTGCCCTGATAAGGCAGAGGTCAGTGGTTCAAGTCCACTTAGGCCCACCCTCGCAAGATGCCTCTGACTAGCCTAAATGCTTCTTCGGAGTGCTTATGTCGATCCGGCCTAGCCGTAAGAATCGGCTCGCGGACTCTTTCGGGACTCACCTCAGTTTCCGCGTGTCCATCTGAAGTACGTTGTCTGAGTCCTTCGAGCCGCCTCCCAGCAGCGTGTCCAGACGGTCCACCGCTGCCTCCGAACCATCCTCGAAGAGGCCGCCGTAGCGGGTCAGTGTGAACGCGACGCTGTTGTGGCCGGCCCACTCCGAAACCTCCCGGACGTTACAGCCGGCCGCGACCAGGATTGCCACAAAGCAGTGCCTTGTCTCCGCAGTCGGCGTGTGCGGTGGGGTTGGTGTTGTGATTGCGCACCGCGATTCTCCGGTGCCGCGTTCAGCACCTTGCTGCTTCGCGTGTTGCATTGCGACGATGCGAGCGTGTCGCAGATCACCATGGTCGACCGCCGTCAGAGTCGACCAAGTCGCGGGCGTGGTCGATCAGCCAGGTTTTTGATCGGCGGTTCATTCGTTCGTAGCCATCTGCCCACATCTTCGCGAACCCGGGATGGCCGGACTCGGCGCGACGCCGGACTCGGCGCGACGCCGGGTGCTGTGCAATGCGTGGTCCAGGAAGACAAGCAGCATGCCGATCGCCTGGTCGCGTTGCGTGGCGTCGAGGTGATGCGTATCGGCGAACAGCCGGAAGCGGCCAATGAGGTCGGTCGTGGCGCGGGCGTCGGCGATGTCGACCGGGTCGCGCAGCGGAATCCAGTGGCGGGCTGCGACGGCGATGTCGAACAGCGGGCTGGCTGGCCTCGCCAGATCGAAGTCGATGAACGCTGCGGCACGGCCATCACGAACGACGACGTTTTCCAGACACAGGTCGGTGTGGCAAACATCCTCCGGTTCGGCGCCTACGCAACCCGACGAACTCCAGATCCCGCCGGACGTGTTCGACCCCGCGCTGGACGAGGTCGACTTTGGCGGCGAACAGCCCGCGGCCGCGTAGCAGGGCACGGAAACGCAGCAGAGGGTGGTTTAGCGCCTCCCCCATGCAGGGCGACACTGGAGGGCCGAGAATCCTCCATCGCTGACGCAGCACGCGTATCCCACGCGAATGTCCGCGGCCGGGCGCTCGTCCGGGATCGGCGCCGGCTCGATGCTGGCGGCCGCGCGGCTGGACCATCCCGGCGCGCGATGCCGGCGGGGCGTCGGCGATGCTGTGGGCATGGAGTACGTGTCCAGAGTGCCGCGACCGCCGCTGGACGGGCTGATCGACGACCTCTACTACCTGGAGGGTGCGCCGCCGTACGCCCGGCTGACGCTGCCGGCGAGCGCCGGCGGCGTTGCTCATCGTCAACCTCGGGGCGCCGTTCCGCATCCGCGCCGGCACCGACATCGAGACGGCCGAGTACGCCGACGGCTGCGTGGTCACCACGCCCACCCGCGCGTTGGAGTTCGGCTACCCACCCCGGACCCGGTCCGTCGGCGTGCACTTCAAGCCGTGGGGGCTGGCGCCGTTCCTGCCGATGCCCGCGGCCGAGCTGTGCGACCGGCCGGTGACGGTAGAGCAGGTCTGGGGCCGGCCCGCCATTGCTGAGCTGCGAGACCGGCTGGCCACGGCGGACGGACCGCACGAGATGCTGACGCTGCTCGAGGAGGAGCTGATGCGACGGCTGTGCGAGACCGCCGGCCTGGGGCTGGTCCGCCATACGAGCAGCGTCATCGCGGCGACCAGCGGGGCGGTGGCGATCGGCGACCTGAGCGTGGCAGCCGGTGTCAGCAGCACTCATCTGGCACAGCGGTTCAAGGAGCTCATCGGCGTCACGCCGAAGCGGCTGGCCCGCACCTACCGCTTCGCCGCCACCGTGCTCGCGATCGACCCCGCCGGACCGATCGACTGGGGCGACCTCGCCGGTGGCGCAGGCTACTTCGACCAGGCCCACTTCGGCCACGAGTTCCGGGCGTTCACCGGGCTCACGCCGACCCGGTACGTCGAAGTCCGGCGGCGGTTCCTGCGCGAACATCCCGGCCACGTGCTGGACGGCTGGCCGCTGCCGGCCGATTGATTTCTTACAAGAGCGACAGCTCACGACACGCTAATTTTGGGGGCACCCCAAAGCAGAGGAGAGCCCCGTGGGCAAGGTGGTCATGTACAGCTCGGTGTCGGTGGACGGCTTCATCGCGGACGAGAACGACCAGCCCGGACCGCTGTTCGACTGGTTGTCCAGCGGTGACGTCCCGTTGGACGAGAGCGGCGTGCTGAAGGTGTCGCAGACGTCCTACGACTACACCCGGCCGTACTGGGACCAGATCGGGGTGACAATCGCCGGCCGCCACGTCTTCGACATGACGGACGGCTGGGACGGGAAGCCTCCGGGCGGGATCGACCACGTGGTCGTCGTGACGCACCGGCCGGAGCCCGAGGGCTGGGACCCCGAGGCGCCGTTTCACTTCGTCGACGGCGTCGAGGCAGCCGTGGCCAAGGCGCAGGAGCTTGCGGGTGACCGCATGGTCGAGGTCGCCGCTGGCGACGTCGGTGGCCAGGTGCTTGCCGCGGGCCTGGTCGACGAGGTGCGCATGGACGTCGTACCCGTCGTGTTCGGGTCCGGCAAGCGCTACTTCGGGTCGGTCGACGCACAGCACCTGTTGGAGGATCCCGACGTGGTGATTCAGGGCAACCGGGTGCTTCACCTGCGCTATCGGGTGCGCCGTTGACCGATCTGAGCGGGTACGCGAAGAAGTCCACTGCGAACGGTGACACAAGATCGGGCCTCCGGCTGCGTTTGCGCATCGCTGTCCCTGGTCGGGCAGCCGACGCGGTTCGCACGATACAAGTCATGGCACGCAGCAACGGGAGACGCAGCAACGGGAGCTGCCTTGAAGCAGGAGATGGTTGACGGATCTGTGTCAGGTGATCCTTTACACCGGGCCTAGACAACTTGGATTTTGCCCGCTCGTGGCCGGGCGGCTTTGATGTTACGCACCGCCGTGCTGGTTGTGCGGCGGATGATCTTGGGTTCCTGGTCGGGCAGCTCGATGGCCAAGGTGGTGTCGGAGACGGCGATGGTGATGCGCGCAGGCCAGGTCGAAACCGGCTGGACAGGTCGTACGGCAGGTCCACGTCGCTCGACAGACTAACGGTCGCCCCCAGGTGCCACGTGGCGGCGGCCAGCCGACCACAGGCCCGCTCGACCTTGTCGCTCCTTCCTACACTCAAGGTCTATGACGAGGATCGCTCGTGTCGGCGGCAGCTGATTCTCAATCCGATTTGTCAAGCGGCGATCACGTGTGAGGGCGGTTGTTCTTGGTAGGGACGGTGGTCGCGGAGCATGGCCCAGAGCACGTTGACGCGTCGTCGGGCGAGGGCCAGGACAGCCTGGGTGTGCCGCTTGCCTTGGGCTCGTTTGCCGTTGTAGTAGGCCTTCGAGGCTGGGCTGTGTTGGATGCTGATCATCGCTGAGGTGTAGAAGACGCGCTGCAGTTGCCGGTTGTAGCGCTGCGGCCGGTGCAGGTTGCCGGTGCGGTAGCCGGAATCGTGCGGCGCGGGTGCGAGGCCTGCGTAGCCGGCGAGGTGGTCGGCAGAGGCGAACCCGGCCAGCGAGCCGCCGACGACGGCCAAGAACTCCGCGCCGAGCACGTCACCGATGCCGGTCAGGCTGGTGATGAGGATCAGCGGGCCGCGGTTGGTGAAGTCCAGCACTCGTTCCAGGGCAGGAAAGATGCCGGTGAGGAGGCCGCGGAGCCGGTTGATGCTGCGGGTGCGGTCGGCGGCCAGATCAGCACGATAAGAGCTGAGCAGCTGAAGCTGGGCGATGTCCTCATCCAGCACGTGTAGCTCGCGCAGATCGTGCCGCATCCGGGCCTGATCGGCGATGATGGCGGCGTCCTTGGCGTCGGTTTTCCCTTCGCCGCGGTAGCCAGCGGTGGCCCGATTGACCGCGATCCCCGGGAGGTAAACCACCCGCTGACCGTGCTGCAACAACAACGCGATCACCAACGAGGCTGATCCGCCGGCCAGGTCGATCGCCCACACTGGGTCAACGACACGGTCCTGGACGGTGTCGATGAGTGCAACAAGATCGGGCTGATCGTTGATGACTCGACGCGACAGCAATCGCTGCCCGTCGCGGTCGATCAGCACCGCGTGGTGGTGGCCTTTTCCTGCGTCGATCCCAATCCAGCCCTGCTCGACTCGATCCATGCATTACTCCCCGAATGTCGGTCCAGTTGGAATCCCCTCGACAAGCTCGCCGTCCGTTCCCTAGGCAGCGATGAATCGCAGATCTCAATCAGCGGTCAAGCCGTCAGCAGGCTTGGGGCGGCCAATCACATGAAGCCATGCTCGGCAGAAAACTGACAGCCATACCCCAAGCCCGTGGTTGTCTCCGGACGCTACGACGACCCGGCGACAGTCAAGAGGCTAGGGAATACTGACCACGGCGCGGCTGTGGCTTCAAGCGATCATCGCAGGTCAGTCAGCGACCTCAGTCGGCGGCGAGCCAGCGGGCGGTGACCACAATGATCACGAGGAGGACGACCGGAATCACGATCCCGAGCACGACGAACGCGGTCGCCGTACCGATGTGGTCGACCATCCAGCCGAAGTTCATCCCGAAGAACCCGGTGATGAAAGTGAGCGGGAGGAAGATCACTGTCACGAGGGTCAGCCGTTCACTGATCGTCGCCGAACGCCGGGACAGCGTGTCGCCCAGCATCGCGTAGAGCTGGGTGGCCGTGGATCCGCTCTCCTCGAAGACCGCCCGAACCCGGCGCAGCTTCCGCCGCGCCGCCGGGCCGAGCGCCTCGGCGAGGACCTCGTCGGGCGCGAGCACTCGCTGCTGCACGATCCACAAATGCTGGAGCGAGAACAGCCGGCTGCGTAGCTGGGAGATTTCCCGCCGTTCGGTCCCGGACCTGAGTCCCGCCCGGGTTTCGTCCAGGGACTGGGCCACCTCGGCGAGGCGTTCCACCACATACGCCGACTGCTGGGCCAGCGCCAGGAGCACGGCCACCAACGCAGGCTCCGAATCCGCGTCGAGACTGCGCACCGCGTCCGTGACCAGGTCACGCATCCACGCCGGGCACAACACCAGTAGGCCGCCCGCGCCGCTGTGCAGCTGCACCTCCGCCGGCTCGCTGAGTTGGTCCACCGCGAACGCGACGACGGAGATCTGCGTCCCCTCCACGTGCGCGAACGGGCGGCGATGTTGCGTCTGCTGCAACTGCTCGACCACAGAACCATCGGCATGGATCCAATCGGCAGCCTCCACCACCCGCTGCCGCACCGCCGCGGTGAGGATCACGCAGACCGGCTCCGGCGGCCGGTTCCGCTGCGCCGCGAGCGCATCGTCGACAATCACGTCCATTACCTGAACGTACCGCCGACCATGCCGCCCGCAGGATGATCGGCGCGGCCCCAGTCGATCCTCGTTGGCCGCGGTCGGCGGCCTGGGTCAGCCGAGCTGGAGCGTGGCCAGCACGCCCAGACGACGCTGACTCGTATACGAGCGCGGCCCGCGGGCGCTCATCGGTGCGACGATCGCGGCAGCGTTGAGCGCGCGGGTAGGCCATCCCACGTCTGTGACGTGCGGTGTTCGACGGTCGGAGTGACCACTCTGAACAAATCTGCCGTCATTCTGTTTAGAGGGCGAGGTGGTGGGCGTGTCTGTCGCAAGCGAGTTCGAGCACGCTGTGCAGGTCCTTGACGACGTTGCCCTCCTGCACCGGATGGCGGAGGGGACCTTGATGAGCAGGATGTCCGAGGGGCCGCCAGGGAGCTGCTGGAGCACCGGCGCCGAGAGCTGCTGAGCGTGTCGGTCGCGGTCGCCGCACAGCTGCTGGGAGTCTCGCGCACCACTGTCGAGGCGTGGAGGACGGAAGGCGTGCTCGTCTCGGCGCAGCAGCGTCTGCGTCACGAGGTCACCATGGACGATGATCTTGGCGAGCTCGGCGGCGTACTGACAGCTCCGGCTTGCTCGAGGTCCATGGATGATCAGGAGCCACGTGGTTGGGGACGAAGTCCAAGATCAGGCCCATACCACGCGCCGCGAGCGCCTGCCTGGCGCTGGCGAGCGCGCTTCGTCCACCGAAATGATCATCGACAACATAGCCGCGGACGCAGTAGGGAGATCCCACAACATCGTAGGGTTGCCAATCGGGAAGAGCCGCGTCGAAGCTGACCCGCAGGTCGTCATTGGTCAGCGCGATCCCGATGCCGGCGGGGCTGCGCTGCCAAACTCCCATCAGCCAGACGCCGTCGAATCCAAGATCGGCAATCTCATCCCAGTAGCGGTCGGGAACCGTCCCAAGATCAATAGCCCTGCCTTCGGTCCTGCTGATTGCTTCCAGCCAGGGCCAGGTGTTGATCTCGTAGAGATAGGGTTTGTGAGTTCTGAGAAAGTTTCGATGGCATGAACTGTGGCTTCCAAATCCCTTACTGCTAGCCAGCGGGGCCAGCGGCGATTGGGGACTCTTCGGGAGTCCTCGCCGTGTCGTCGTCGTAGAAGATCATCCGGCGCGTCCGGCGCGGTGGGTCGAGCAACAGATCTGCGACCAGGGCCGTCCAACCGGTCTGATGCATGGCCCCGAGCCCGGCGCCGTTGTCGCCATGGAAGTACTCGTAGAACAAGAGATTGTCTTTCCAGGCCGGGTCGGTCTGCATGAGCTCAACACCCCCGTAGACCGGCCGCCGGCCATCCGGGCCGGGAAGCCAGATGCTGATCAGCCGATCGGCAAGATCACCGGCGATGTCACGCAGCGCCAGCTGCTGGCCCGATCCGGTCGGATACTCCATTGTGAACTCAGGCCCAAAGAATTGGTCATACTGCAGCAGCGCACGAATGACCAGATAATTGATCGGGAACCATACCGGTCCGCGCCAGTTGGAATTGCCGCCATACATCGCAGTATGAGATTCTGCGGGCTCATATTCGATGGTTGCACCTGGCATGCCGGGCACCTGATAAGGCGTTGAGTGACGTTTCGATAGGGCACGTAAGCCGTGCGGCGACAAGAACGCATTCTCATCGAACAAGGTCGCTGAGATTCGCTCGAGCTGGTCGGGAGAGACGATGGAGAACAGCGCGCGGCGGCTATTTCCGGTGCCCCGGAACCGCCAATCCAAAACCTTCCGATTCTCGCGCTTCCAACCGGCGCGCAAACCGCTTACGCAAACGTTGGACTCGTTCGGTGTTCCGAGCTGGCACGCTCATGGCAGGCAAGGTCGGAATCACGCCGACAAGGGTCTGCACCTTCACTGGATTCCGGGTGCCGGAAGCATCGGTGAGCAGGTCATAGAAGAACCCGTCATTGGGGTCATAGCAGCCGGAGGCTTCCAGCGCGTCCACTACCAAGACCAGCTGCTCCAAGAACTTCACAACCATGTCGTCATAGACAGAATCCCGCTCGGCAAGCAGGACCGCCAGCGCGAGCATCGCGCCGGAGTAATAGCCCATCCACGCCGTGCCGTCTGCTTGATCAAGTTTCACGCCCGGCGGCAGGTGGGAACGGTCGATGGGACTGATGTTGTCCAGCCCCAAGAAACCGCCGCCAAAGAGGTTGTTGCCCTCGGGATCTTCGCGGTTGAGCCACCAGGTGAAGTTGAGCAGGAGTTTCTGAAAGACGCGCTCGAGAAAGTCGAGATCGGTGGCTCCGTCAATGACGAACACCCGAAGCGCGGCCAAGGCATGGACCGGAGGGTTGACGTCGTCGAAGCTCCATTCGTACGCCGGAAGCGCGCCGTTCGGATGCAGAAACCATTCCCGCAACAAGATCAGTAACTGATATTTGGCGAACGCTGGATCCAGATGCGCCCAAGAAATGGCGTGAAATGCGAGATCCCAGGCAGCAAACCAGGGATACTCCCAAGGATCCGGCATGGCCAACACGTCGAAGGAATCAAGGTGGCGCCAACCCGAATTGCGGCCAAATCGATGTCCCGGCGGCGGAGGTGGCTGACCCGGATCCCCGTCCAGCCAGCGCGCCACCCGATAGGGGTACATCTGTTTGCTCCAGATCAGGCCCGCGCACGATTGCCGTAACACCCGCATCTCTTCATCGCCGAGGTCATCGGGTGCCAGGGCAGCGTAGAACTCATCCGCTTCCCGTTCCCGATCTGCCATGACGGTCTCGAAGTAGCTGCCGTGCCATGCGTCATTCGTGGGCGATGTCGGTTGATCAGGTCGATGAAGTCTGAGGCGTATCTCGGCAGTACCTCCGGCGGGAACCGTGATCTTGTACCACCAACACGCCTTGGTGCCGTGCTCGTCCGGGTTCACCGTGTTGGCCCCAGTGATCACATGGTCATTGATGCCATCTTTCGGGTAATCGGTGATGGCAGGAGCCCCGAACAGCCGGGGATAGTTGGTTTCGTTATCACAGAACAACGCACGCGGGCGGCTGCCATCTGCCGTAGGGGCAGCATCCAATCGGTAGCCGGAAAGCCGCGGATGATCAACAGCGATGCCGCCGCCATCCAGGAACAGTCCTGGGACGGCGCCGCCGGTGAACCGCCAGGTGTTGCGGAACCACAAAGTGGGCAGCACAGAGAGAGACGCCTCTTCGGCGGCATGGTTCTTGATCGTGATCTTGGCAAGCACCTCGGTAGGTGAGGCTTTCGCATACGCGACCTCCACCGCCCAGTACCGCCCATGATCAAAGACACCGGTGTCCATGAGCTCAAACTCGGGTTCGTCGCGGGAACGGCGGCCGTTCTCATCGATGAGCCACTGATACGGAAACGGCGCCTGCGGATAGTGATACCTCCAGCGCAGCCAGGCATGGCTAGGCAGACCATCCAGATACCACCAGTACTCCTTCACGTCCTCGCCATGGTTTCCTTGCGGCCCGGTGAGGCCGAACATCCGCTCTTTCAAGATCGGGTCGACACCGTTCCACAGAGCCAACGCAAGGCAAAGATCATGGTGAATGTCGGATAGCCCGGCCATACCGTCTTCGTTCCATCGGTACGCCCGGGATCGCGCATGATCATGAGGAAAGAAACTCCAGGCATCACCGCTGTCGCTGTAGTCCTCCCGCACGGTGCCCCAGGCCCGCTCGGAGAGATACGGGCCCCACTCGTACCAGAGGTTCGCTTCAGCAAGACCATCTTCCAACCGTCCAGTGGCCTGAGCGAGCCGGGCATGCTCGGCGGTGCTATCTCGGGATGGCGTGCTAGCAGTCATGATCTCTCCTAGGAATGGCACCAGCCCCGATGAAGGCACAATCCCTCAAGCGCCTGGAGCGGTCATCACCCAAGACGGGTGACCTTATTCAGACCACGGCCAAGTCCCCTAGAAGCGGTGATGCAGGACGCTCGTCCCTTCCGAGACAAGGTTGTGCTTGTCGCCAGAAATCGGGTGTAGAGGCGAACAGCCGTCGGATACCCGGCAACCTCGGGTCTCCCGGGTAAGCGGGATTTCCCTGATCAATTTCAGTTTCGGGTTCCAGCGTTCGAGTTCGTAGGGATCGTTTACGCCGGGAACTTCAGCAGGCCCGCGACGGACTTGGTGCCGCGGACGACATTGCTGGCCCAGACGGCAAAGCTTGTGTAGCTGTTGAAGGCCATCTCCCGCTGGGGAAATGGCCTGGAACTGCAGCAGAACCTTGCAGTTGCGGGCGGCCGCGCGGTGGCCGACCTGGTATCAGCGTGACCTTCAACATCGTCTGGAAGTTGTGCGAGGCGACGGCGGCCCGCGGCATGATTGCCCGATTCGACGCCATCGAGCAGCTCGCCGCCGGTTCCATGGCGGCGCGGCGGATCAACGCAGCCGACCAACCAGCTACCGGTCGGCGGGGGCCAGCCATGCGCCTGGAACGTCTGGTTGTGCGCAAGGTGAAGAAGCGATTTGATGGTCTCAAGCGTCCGACATTCCGGTCGGCATCTGCGCCCTGAAGGAGCACCGATGGACTTTTCCGCAAAGCTCGAAAATCTTCAAGCCAAGGTCAACGAGACCGTGGAGACCGCGCGGGCGGCAGCCGAGGAGAACCGCGACCAACTCAAGCAGCGCGTCGATAAGGCACAGGACGACGCGAATCAGGCCATGGAGGACGCCAAGCAGCAAGCTGAGGAGACCGCCGATCGAGCCAAGAGCAAGTGGGCCCAGATGAAGGCCGATGCTGCAGCCCAGAGAGAGGACATGAAGGCAAAGATCAACAAGCGGGCCGATCAGCTGGACGCCAAGGCCGCGGCCACGGACGCGGACTGGGCCGAGCAGGATGCAGCCGACGCCATCGACTACGCCGTCTGGATGGTCTACGACGCGCAGCTGGCCGTGCTCGACGCGCTGGACGCGCGGGCCTACGCAGACGAACGGGCCAGGATCGCCGGCACGTAGACCAGCTCGGCTGCCAGGTCGGGATTGCATCCCCGGCACCCTGACAGCCGCAGGTCCCCGCAGGTCCAGCTGGCGATGGTCGCCGCTGTCAACCCGCACCGGTAACCGCCTGGTGGGCGGCGCCGTATGGTGCGCGCGAGAATCGAGAAACGAACGTGTCAGACGACATTGCTGGTGTGCTCTTCCGTCACCAAAATCGCATCAAGGAGATTGCTGACGTCCTCGCCCGGTACGGGTTCGCTCGGCTGGCCGATCACGCCGCAGCCGCTGCTCGACACCGGACTTCGCGCCACGCTTGTTACCCGGATCGCGGATCCGGATCTCGCTGCCCTGACCTCGGGGCAGCGGCTCCGCGGAGCCTTGAGTGAGCTCGGCACCACCTGGATCAAGTTTGGCCAGATGCTGAGCCTCCACCCGGACCTGGTCGGCAACGACGTCGCGGCTGAGCTTGCTCAGTTGCAGTCGAATGTGCCCCCCGACCCGCCCGGTTCCGCCGAGTCGACCATCAAGGCCGAACTCGGCGTGGATGTTGGTGACGCCTTCGGTACGTTCGAGGCGACGCCTATGGCCTCGGCATCGGTGGCCCAGGCTCACCGGGCGTCGCTGAAAGACGGAACGCCAGTCGTCGTCAAGGTTGTCCACAGCGGGGCGCAGGCGAAGGTACTGGACGACCTCGAGCTCATGCGGGCGCTTGCCGGATTTGTCGAGGACCGCGACGAGGCCCTCGCCGCCTACTCGCCCACCGTGGTGGTGGAGGAGTTTGACACGATGATGCGGGCGGCGATCGACCTGGGGCAGGAGCTTGCGAACCTCCAGCTGTTCACCGCGAACTTTGCCGACGAGCAGGACGTGGTCATTCCCAGGCCCTATCCCGAGCTTTCCTCGACAAGCGTTTTGACTATGTCGCTGCTCACCGGCACCAAAGTCACTGGGCGCGACAGCGTCATCGCGACGGGCTGGGACGTCGACGACCTCGTCCGCCGCGCCTCCAACATTTACCTCGAGATGGTGTTCCGCGACGGCGTCTATCACGCCGATCCACACCCCGGCAACTTCCTCCTGCCCGACGGGCAGCACCTGGCCATCTTGGACTTCGGCGACGTCGGACACCTCAGCGGCCCACGAAAGAACCAGCTCGAAGCCTTGCTGATGGCCGTCGGCTCGCGAGATGTCGACGAGATCACCGACATCGTCATCGATATCACCCACGCGCCAGCCGACATCGACACCGACCGGCTGAGCGGTCAGCTCGAGACGTGGTTGAGCCGTTACCTCGGCGGCAGCGTGGCAAATCTCGACTTCGTCGGGATGGTGAACTCGGGCATGCAGATCATGCACAGCAACCGCCTCACCTTCCCATCAGACCTCGCGCTTCTGTTCCGCGTGTTCGTGCAGCTTCAAGGCCTGGGCAGCTCGGTGGGCGCCAAGGTCTCCCTCACCGAACTGCTCCAGCCCTACTGGGAAGAGATGATGCTTGAGCGGCTCAACCCGGTCTCGGTGGCCCGCCGAGCCCTCCGCACCCTGCGAGGCTGGGAGCGTCTACTCGCCACGGCACCCACGAATCTTCGGCCGATCCTCCGACAACTCCAAGACGGAACAATCGGTGTCGAATTCCGAATCCACGACGCCGACGGGGTAACCGACCGACTAGTCGACGGCATCCTCGCAGCGGCCTCTATCCTCGCCTCAGCCGAACTCATCGGCCGGCGGACCGGTCCACGGATCCGCGACGTGTCCATCCCAGGAGCGATCGCGCTCACCGTTGGTGTGGTCACCTGGCGACGCCTGCTAGCCAATCGCGTCGGCCACCGCAGCAGCTTCAGCCGCATTCGCCAGCTCGTCGTCCCGCCGTCCCAAGGGAGTGCGCCTCACCGAAGCTCGACGCCCTGAACCCATGGACCATGACGTCCGCACCCAGCCGATCGGCGAACGCCGCGCCCGGGATCGCGAGGGCCGTCAGCGGCTCCGCAACCAGTGGCCGATACTCGCCGCAGGCGCACTGTCCACCATCAGCGGTGTCGGGTTCGCCGCCGTGGCCGTGGCCGACGACACGGTTCACCTCGGGATGCTCGCGCTCTACGCCGCCACCGGCGGCGTGTTTTGTCATCCAGGCGGGGCTGCTCGCCCGCCGTTCCCACCGGCTGCCGAATCCGCCGCCTCCGTGCCGCCTGAACAGAAGTGTCGACGTGGGCTGGGTATCGACGTCGGCTGAGGGTTCGGCAGCTTCCACACCGTTCTGATGGCTTCGGCTGCCCGACGGAGTTGAGTCAGTCGATCAATTGATCAAGGGAGCGGCAATGGCAGGAAGAGTTACAAGCGGTTCGCCGAGGAGCCGGCTCCCAAGGGCGGGGACGCATGGTTCAGATCGCGCCCCGGGGGACGCACTCGCCCATTTGTCTAGATCTGTCCGCTGCTTAGGCTGATCCTCGACATTGCCGCTCGCCGAGGGCGCCGCCCTGGCTGTGCTCGCCTTCGCGTTGGCCACCGCGGAGAGTCGTCGCCGACGGGCGTCGCACCCCGGATCGTGCCGCGGCTGCGGACGTCACCGACCCGTGCGCCGACCAGGACCGAGCGTCACGTCGGTCCGCCGGTGACTAGATTGCGGCCTGTCAACGAACCGGCTGGCGGCCCGTGCACGACTGATCGAGGTGGTGGGAATGACGATCGTCCTCCAGTGGCTTCCACTGACGGTCCTCCTGATCGATCTGGTGATCAAGATCATCGCGCTCGGCACGATCCCGCGGAATCGTCGACCGTCATCCTCGCTGGCCTGGCTGCTGCTAATCACCATCACGCCGGTGTTCGGGCTGATCCTGTTCTTCCTCATCGGCAGCCCGTTTGTGCGTGGTCGCCGGGAGCGGGTCCAGACCCAGGCCAACCAAGTGATCCTGGAGCACACAGCCGATCTGCCGCCGACCAACTCCGAACTGCCGATCGGGATGGGGAGTATGGTCCGGCTGAACCGACGCCTCAGTTCCTTGCCGATGATGACCGGCACGAGCCACGGCCTGTTCGGTGACTATGACGCGTCGATCGCGGCGATGACCACCGCCGTCCGCGAGGCCCAGCGTTGGGTCCACGTCGAGATCTACATCATGGCCTGGGACCACACCACCGACGCCTTCTTCGGCGCTATGGTCGACGCGGTTCGCCGCGGAGTGAAGGTGCGACTCCTGTACGACCACCTCGG
Organism: uncultured Actinomycetota bacterium; assembly: GCA_963836855.1. Lineage (GTDB taxonomy): Bacteria > Actinomycetota > Actinomycetes > Propionibacteriales > Propionibacteriaceae > Microlunatus. Next base: position 114,608 of record CAWILN010000047.1, read on the forward strand.
GTCCCGGAAGTACCCCGGCTTCCGCCAGATGAACAAGCGGATGACCACGGCGGGGATCGAGTGGTATCAGATGATGCCGATCCATCCCCTCAAGGGCCGCTGGCGGCGACCCGACCTGCGAAACCACCGCAAGCTGCTCGTGGTCGACGGTGAGGTCGGATTTATGGGCTCCCAGAACATGATCGACGCCAGTTATCTGGCAAGGAAGAACATTAAGATCGGTCGAAAGTGGCACGATCTCAACATCAAGCTGAGCGGCCAGATCGTCTCCTCGCTGGACGCGGTGTTCGCCCTCGACTGGTACACCGAGACCGGTCAGCGCCTACTGGAGGAGATCATTCCGCCGGAGAACTACAGTGTCGGTGAGCAGGCAATGCAGCTGCTTCCGTCCGGGCCGGGATACCTGACGATCCCCAATCTCCGACTCTTCACCGCCCTGGTACATCGATCTCAGCACCGTCTCTCCCTCACCAGCCCCTACTTCGTCCCGGACGAATCGCTGCTGGAAGCGATCACCACCGCGTCGTATCGTGGCGTCGCGGTCGAGCTCTTCGTCTCCGAGTTGGCCGATCAGTTCGTCGTGCAGCACGCCCAGTCGTCCTACTACGAAGAACTGCTAAACGCCGGCGTCCGCATCTACCTCTACCCCCAGCCCACGGTGCTGCACGCCAAGTTCTTCACCGTCGACGACGTCGCCGGCGTGATCGGCTCGTCCAACATGGACTACCGCTCCTTCGGTCTGGACTATGAGATCTCGCTGATGGGGACCGATCCGAGTTTCGTCGCCGATCTGCAACGGATCTCCGACGAGTACCGAGCGGCCTGCCGCGAACTCACAGCCGAGGAGTGGACCCGGCGACCTCGTGCCAAGCGATACGTCGACAACGTGATGCGGCTGTTGTCCGCACTGCAGTGACGTACGCGGAAGCGACCCTCGCCACCGGCCCGAGCCCTCGAGCTGGCGTTTTTTGGACGGATAGGGGCGGTCCCCGGTGGGCGATGCGATCCAGTCGGCGTCTCGAGCATGTCCTCGATCGGCATGCTGTGGTGTGCCCGCCGTAGCCTGCACGGTGGGTGTGCTGGGCAGACCGGATCCTGCGCGATCACCCAACAGGTCCAGGCCGGTCGTCGTCAGTACCGACGTCATCTGCACGCAGTTGATCTTGCCAGTGAACCGGGTCTCCTTGGCGGTGTAGTCAGCTACGACCGTGATCCCGGACTCCTAGCCGATGTCGGTCAGACTCTCGACAAGCGCTCAACGTGCGCGCAAGGTCCCGGATTGCCAGAGCGCGGGTCAATGCGTGAGCCAAAGCTTCGCGAGGACAAGCACCGTAGTCATCGCCAGGATCACAACGGTGAGCAATGCCAGTCCCCAACCACGCACCCCACGCAGATAGGCGCCGGGAAGTCCCACAACGACCAACAGCCCGGCCGCCGTGATCACGCCGACACTGGTGGCCCGCTGGTGATCCGCGCCCAGGATCTCCAACACCAGCACAACGACGAGGGGAAGGAACGCCGCGCTGACCATCGGAGCGGCAACCCGCGCGTGGTGGGCGGCGACCTGGGGCAGATGCTTGCCTTCCACGTTGGGGTCGCCGATGGAGTAGGCGAACACGTGGGTGCTGAAGTAGACCAGATTCGTCGCGACCACCAGCAACGCCAACTCCCCAGGCGGTACCGCCGCGCTGCCAGCCAACGTTGATGCGGCGACGATAGATCCGTAGCAGCCTGCGCTGACCCGCTCGGCGCCCTCGCGGCCGAGTCCACGCCGGCTCCATCGATCAAGCCAGGTCATCCATCAGGCCCTCCACGCTGCATGTCGGGGACGAGGCCAGCATGTCAGGCATCCACCGACGACGACCCGCGCCCATTGAAGACGCGGATCTCCAGACCGGCGAGGCGATCTTCACAACAGCGGGTGATCCGCCCGCGGGTCCTCGCTGCTTTCGGCTCGACGTCAGCCCAAGGTCGTCTCCCTGAGCGTGTCTGAGGCTGGAGGCTCTGGCAGGCGCATCATGCGGAACGAGTTGAACAGCCCGGCGAGCGCGACGAGATCGACGATGCCGAAGAGATCGGCGATGACCTGGAACAGCACCATCAGGTACGCAGCGAAGGAGAAGCTCCCTATCAGGAGCCAGAAGAAGTCCCAAAACCGAGTATGACACCCCGGCTCCCGCCAAGTGGGTCATGACGGATCGGGAATCTAGTCGCCGCACCGGAACACCAGCGCCTCGGCGTTGACGTACGGCCAAGGCCTCGGGTCGGGTCGACCGACCGGATGGAAAGATCAGCCGCCAGCCGGGCGGTGGTCGGAAGACGCGTCCACCCGCATCGACAGTTTCGTGCAACGATCAGTCGCCACACACTCGGTCAGTCACCAGGGACATGCGGGGGTTCGAGGTTACCGCTCCAGCCGTGATCGGCGATGATCTCCCGTGGTGTTCGTGGTGATGGGGTATCAGCGTCCTGGTCAGGCGCCGGCAGGATGCTCGACAGAGGCTCTTCTACGTCGAGACCGAATGCGGCGGCGATATGTGCTAGTTGAGTTCCGACCGCGGCCCGAAACTCGCCGAGCGCCTGGTTAAAGGCTGGATCCGCATCTGGGAGCCTCGTCCGGCAACGCACACCACAGACGTCGGGTGTGATCCCACGGCTCTCCCTCCCGGATGGCATCTCCGCGTATGCGATCACGAGCAGGGGCTTCCACCAGAATCTTGGTTGCGCAGGCCATTTGGCCACTTGCTGCTCACGGTTGCGCTGTCGGCCAAACTCTCGGCCAACCACCCCGCACAGAGGCAAACATAAGCGGCCCGCGCACGCTCCTGACGCCACCCACCCTCGGCCGCATTCCCAGAGCGGAGGTTCTGCCCTGACACGGAAGGAGTCATCGCATCCATGAACGTCACTGACACATAAACGATCAGACGCGCTCACCCCACACTTTCCCCCACACTTTCCGGCCCAGCGATCGCTAGATGATCGAAGACAATGGGTGTCCTTGCGCGGTCTCACTAGGCCAGACGCCAGACGATGCCACCCGGCCAAAGCCCTCCGATACCAGCCGCAGAGAAACAGCAGGTTAGGGGTTCGAGTCCCCTCGCCAGCTCCCAGTGGGTGTATTCCCTCGGCTGAGGCTTGACTTTCTACTTCGGCTGATGCCTTACACGCGGCGGTGTTGGAGGCGCGTCGGCAGCATCCGTCGTGGGACCGCGCCGGGTCCTTGAGCAGTACAGGGAGGAAGACGAGGCCGACCAGAGACCACAGCCCGCAACGCCGATCCGATCAAGGAGATCATCCCCGGCAGCGGTGAGGTCCAGTACCGCACCACCGCGGCGCCAAAGTTATCAGCCGAAGACGCTCGGACCGGCTTTCGTCGGCGTGATCCGGATCAGGCAGCGGCGCTGTTTGATCATGGCGGTCCGGTAGTCGTCCCAGTCCGGATGCTCTCCGGAGATGGAGCGGTAGTACTCAACCAGCGGTTCCATCGCCTCGGGCAGGCTGACGACCTCGACATCGCCACTGAGCTGTGCCCAGTCGCCGAAGAACCTGTCATTGAGCACACACAACCAGGCTCGGGGGTCGCGGCGGACGTTCAAGGTCTTCATTGCGGTTTGGCGAGTACTGACGACCAGACGATCCTGCGAGTCGACACCAACGAGTACCGGTGACAACTGGGGAGTGCCGTCGCGTTTCATGGTGGCAAGAACGGCATGTGGGTTCTCACGAGCGAACGCGAGCGCTTCTGCTGCATCCATATCATCAGCAAGTCAATCAGAATGACTGCCTTAATACTGACAACGGTTCTCATCGCCAACGTGGGGTCTGGTGTAATCGAATTTGCATTCGATAGACTGGAGCATGTCCACCAAGGACCAATTGCTCTACAGCGCTCTCCACGGCACCGCCATGCGGTACGCGGCCGAGCGCCGCAACCTGGATGAATCCATCGAGGAGCTGCGCCAGATCGCCGATGGCCGCAACGACGTCCTTGCCGAGGCCGCCGGCATCACTGTCGGGACCTGGTACGCCAGCCCGGCCACTCATGTCCGCTATGAGCTGATTGGCACGTTGCGATCTCAACGCTGAGCGACGAGGCAGGAGCGGACATATGGGCATGACTAGAGATGTCGTGGAGCGCTTCTACGAGCGCTTCGGCGCCGACGACCTGGACGGCGCCTTCGCGTGCTTTGCACCCGATTGCATCGCGGTCGGATTGTCTGGGCCGCTCGACAATTCGGCGCATCACGCCGCTGCACTTGCGTTGAAGAACGCCATGCCGGACTGCCATATGGAGCTAGTCCGGATACTTGAGATGGAAGATGAGATCTACGTGACGGGACGGTTCAAAGGAACTCATACCGGCGATATTCACACACCTCTCGGCCCGGTGGCCGCGTCGGGTAAGGAACTCGACCTGCTCTTTGTCGACTACTTCCGCGTCGCAAACGAAAAGATCGTCGAGTGCGAGGTTGTTCGGGACCGGCTGGGAATGTTGATCCAGCTGGGCGCGGTTCCGCAAACTAACTCCTGACTTGAGCCAATTGAGTCCTGCCGGGAGGCCTGAACATCACCGGCAACGGTGCCGCCAGTACAGAGTCCTGGCTTATCGATCTGCCTTCAACAACGACAGCATGATGATCAACTGTGCCCGAGCCACGGCGCACCTCCGCAGAAGAGATGTCAACTATGTCCCGAGACAGGTGCCAACTATGTCGTGCAACCTGTCACCCTCGACAGCTCTCGTTGATGTGTATTGCCTCGGCTGAGGCTTGACTTTTCTACTTCAGCTGATGTTTGCAGAGTTGAATGTTGTTAGCAGCCAGCGGTTGATGACGAATCTTTCAAGCAGTAGGAGGATGATCGCGTGTTCAGGCTGACGTCGTTCGCGTTCGAGAACGGCCAGGAGATGGCCCAGAAGCATGGGAAAAAGGTTCAGAACATCTCGCCGCCGCTGGCGTGGGAGGACGCGCCAGATGGGACGAGGTCCTTTGCGCTAGCCCTCGTGGACAGGCATCCGGTGGCGCGGAACTACGTGCATTGGCTGGTCTGCGACATCAGCCCAGAGGTTACTTCGCTGCCGGAAGGAGCGGCCGGTGAACCCGATCGATCGTCCCTTACCGAGATCACGCAATACGCCGGCCCCTTCCTCCGTCAGGTACGCACGGCTACGAGTTCACGCTCTATGCCTTGAAGACCGACAAACTGGGCGTACCGGCAGGAGCCACGCTAGAGGCATTCACGCAAGCAGCCGAACAGAACTCCCTGGCCACTGCCAGACTGGTCGGGAACTTCACAAAGATGAGGTAGAGGCAGGAGCCCCTCTGTGGCTCGCAGCGCATCGGGCACGCCGCTAGCTCACGAACTCCACTTCTCGCCCGTGAGCTTTTCGAAGATCTCCACATAGCGAGCCCGGGTCTCGGCCACCACGTCCGCCGGGACCTGCGGTCCGGGATAAGTGCGGTCCCAATCACCCAACGATGACGACCAGTCCCGCAGATACTGCTTGTCGTACGACCACTGCGGTCGTCCCGGCTCGTAGTCGGCTACCTTCCAGAACCGTGACGAATCGGGGGTCAGCACCTCATCGGCTAAGATCAACTTCCCCGCGGCGTCCCTACCGAACTCGAACTTCGTGTCTGCGATGATCACGCCGCGCTCCCGTGCGATCTTTGCGCCTCGGGAGTAGACCGCGAGCGTCAGCCGTTCAAGATCATCTGCAGTAGTGTCGCCTACCGCATGGCGTATGTCATCCATGGTGATGAATTCGTCATGCCCCACCTCGGCCTTGGTGGTCGGAGTGAAGATCGGTTCCGGCAGCCGGTCCGCCTCGACCAGATCACGCGGAAGCTGGATTCCCGAAATAGACCCAGTCGCCCGATAGCTCTCCAGGCCGAGCCCGGTCAAGTAGCCGCGGGCGATGCATTCCACAGCAACCATGTCGAGTCGGCGGCAACGGATTGCCCGACCCTTCCACGCTGGTGGCACATCCTCGCTCAGCACGTGATTGGGAACGAGATTGGCGACCTGGCCGAACCACCACAAGGACAGCTGCGTCAAGATCGCGCCTTTGTCCGGGATCGGCGTCGGCAGCACCACGTCATACACCGACACCCGATCCGAGGCGACCATGACTAGGTCGTCCCCATCGGCATACACGTCGCGGACCTTGCCCTGGCGAATCAACTCCACAGGCAGGGTTCTAGCACACGGGAAGAACGAAGCTGCGGCGCCGGCAGCCGTCACACAAAGAAAGTGCGCGCTCCAGGTGCGGTAACTCGCTGTGCGAGTCAGGGCTCGGAGTGCGCACGTGTGAGGCTGCGTAGCTGCTCACATGCAGCGTCAGCTTGGGTAAACGGCTACCGTTCGTCCTTGTCGAACTTCGTGGCGCCACTTGCCGAACGGAGCGCGTCACTGACTTTGTCGCCAGCGTCCTGGGACTTCTCAGCGGCCTGCTTCACATCCGCCTTGGACTCCTCCATACGGCCTTCGGCCTCGAGATCCGGGTTGTCCGTCGCATCGCCCATCGCCGCCTTGGTCTTACCGGCAAGCTCCTCAGCCTTGTTCTTAGCCTTGTCCGCGAAACCCATAAGAAATCTCCCTGTTCTCTCGTCGTGCAACATCTGCCCCGGCAGCGTCGATCGGATCACCCGTCCCTTACCCATCTCGCGGAATCTGAACAACACGGCGCGGCCGATCGATCCTTTCTCAACTTTCCGCCAGCGGCGGTCTCGGTCGCGTCCAAAGGGGTTTCCGCTGCCAAACCCCGCATCGGTCGGACGTCTGAGAACTGGCAGGCCGGTGATCGTACCTGTGACAGCTGTCCCTGACCGACGCGAATCACATTTCTGAACTAATCACCATGACTGGGACTTGTTGGATGGTGTTGTTAGCGAACCCACCGCGGCTCCATCGTTGCCCAAGCGGCTGAGTCCGACCGCTGGCATCCGTTGCACGGCAGGACAGCACGTAGCTCCCCAACTCGGACTGCCAGGTCCATGTCCAGCGTGCCCAGCCGTGGGGCGCTTGCTGTGACTCAAGATCAGCAGGCTGCCAGGTGTCCCCACCATCGATACTGACCTCGACCATACGGACCGGCGCCCACCCCGACCAAGCCCGACCCTCTATCCTCACCGGACCAGATCTCACAACGCGTTTGCGTGACATGAAGTCCGGAAATCCTGGCGGCACCAGCAATGCCCGCGGCTCAATCCGAGTCAGCGGAACACCCGGTTCGTCGGGAGTGTCACGCAATCGGTACGCCCGCATCTGGAACCCGTCGAACGGCTCGGCAACGACGGTGATCCGGCGCAGCCACTTCACATGCGCCATGCCGTACCAGCCTGGAACGACCAGCCGCAGCGGTGCCCCGTGCTGCGGCGGCAGCGGGGCTTCGTTCATCTGATACGCCAGCAGGACGTCATCGCGCATCGCTTCGGCAACCGGCAACGCCCGTTGGTAGTCCTGCTCGAAGCCTCGCTCGATGCCATGGTCTGCGCCGGTGAAGACCACATCGACGGCCTCTTCGGCAATTCCCGCCTCCTGCAGCAGGACCGACAGTGATGTCCCGCTCCAGCGGGCGGTACCGACCGCCTCGGTCAGCCACGGCTGACTTACCGGACGCGGTAGCAGCTGGGCCCTGCCGTTTCCTGCGCATTCGAGCGTCACCACTGCTGAGACATGGGGCCGGCTGCGAATTGCGTCAAGGTCCAACGACAACGGAGTCCGGACAAGGCCGTCGACGACTAGCTGGAACGAGCTCGGATCAATGAGGGGGATGTCGTAGTGGGTCAGTAGGTAGTGCAATCCGGGTGGGGTGATGTCCCACTGCAACGACTCCAACGGCACACCGTGATTACGGGCGGCCAGCTGCAGCTCTTCGGACGAAATGCCCTCCTCGGGACTTGCAACTCGGCCAGGTGAACTGATGCTCCCGAGATCATTGGTCACCGTGGATCCTTTCGACCCTTGCGAGCGTCGGATTTGCGCGAGCAGGGCTACCAAACAATCCGGATTCTCACTGTAGCCCTGGGGCTCCGGCTCGGTCGCTGGCTATCCCCCGCGTAGCAACGCTCGACCCTCGCGCCAAAAGGCCACCAGATCCTCGCTCGAGCCGAACTCCCCCGCATCTCGGAGCGCGCCGAACGGCACGTTCCAGAACTGGTCCTCGTCATGATCATGCGCGCTGACATAGGCGTACGGAGCCGGATAGAAGTCGTCTCCGAAAACATGATCCGTATGACCGATCGTCGAGCAAGATCGCCACATCGAACTGCGCCGGCCACAAGATCGGTTGTTGGTCCGGATCAAGTACCCGCAGTGCGACATCGCTGAGCACGTACCAGTCAAGGATGAGCCGTGCTGCCGCCGGATCAAGATCGACAACGTCGTCCGGCTGCGCATCACTCCCATCGCGATAGCCGATCGACGGTGCTCCGAACTTCACGCCGAGGTCGATCAGCAAGATCACGGAACGACCCGGATGCTGGCACCCGGCGATCCCCGGCGACCAGCTCCGAGACCCTCCAACCGGAGTTCGGGCCCAGCGGTGGATCCTCAGCTACGGCTAAGCCGCTGCGGCAGCCTCCAGGTCGGCGATCACGATCTTCTTCATCTGGAACAGTGCCTGTGTGACGCGCTGTGCCCGTTCCGGATCGCTACTCGACAGAAGCTCCTCAATCCGCGTGGGCACAATCTGCCACGAGACTCCGTACTTGTCCTTCAACCAGCCGCACATGGATTCTTCGCCGCCACCCCCGGTGAGCGCGGTCCAATAACGATCCACTTCCTCTTGGTCCTCACACGGCACCTGGAACGAGATGGACTCGTTGAAACTGAAGTCGGGTCCGCCGTTGAGCGCTACGAACTTCATCCCGTTCAGCACGAAGTCGACAGTCATCGGCTGACCGGCCCGCTCTCCGTCGGGGTACGGGGTCACCTTGCCCACACTTGAGTTCGGGAATAACCCGCCATAGAAGTTCGCCGCCTCTTCGCCCTCGGTGTCGAACCACAGACATGTGGTGAACGCGTCCATCACTTCACTCCTTCGTCGCTTGATCGTCCAGACGATGACAAGCATCGCCTCTGTTTGTTGGACTCGACGCACCGGTCAAAGTCATCGCAGATGCCGGCAACCTCGTCGCGGGATTAGGTTGAGGGAATGAAGATCACCTGCGTGCAGGGCGACATCACCGAGCAAGACGTCGATGCAATTGTCAATGCAGCCAACCACACGCTGCTGGGCGGCGGCGGGGTTGACGGGGCAATTCACCGTCGTGGTGGCCCGGAGATTCTCGCGGAGTGCCAAAAGCTCCGTGAGGAGCAATATCCCGACGGATTGCCGACAGGGCAGGCTGTTGCGACGAAGGCCGGTCGACTCAAAGCACAGTGGGTTATTCACGCCGTCGGTCCGACGTACGCTGAGTCGAAGGACAAGTCACAGCTGCTCGCCGACTGCTTTCGCAATTCGCTGAGGATTGCTGACGAGCTCGGTGTCGGCACAGTCGCATTTCCCGCCATCTCAACCGGCATCTATCGCTGGCCGCTAGATGATGCAGCTCGCATCGCCCTGGACACAGTGCGAAACAGCGACACGCGCGTGCATGAGGTGAGGTTCGTGCTCTTTGATCGACGCGCGTACGACGCTTTTGCCGCGCACGCTTCGAGCACTGAGGGGTAGGCCCGGGAAGCGCCCTATTGCCTGCATAGGGCGGCGGGTGGACCCTTGACCTGTGCGTACTCTGCTCAACATCATCTGGTTCGTCCTCAGTGGCTTCTGGCTTTGGCTGGCCTACATGCTGGCAGGGATCATCTGCTGCATATTGATCATCACCATCCCGTGGGGCATCGCGTCGTTCCGGATGGCCAGCTATGCAGCCTGGCCGTTCGGCCGTGAGCTGGTCGACAAGCCAAACTCCGGGATCTTTTCCTTCCTCGGCAATGTCATCTGGGTCATCTTCGCCGGCTGGTGGCTTGCCCTGACTCACATTGCCACCGGAATCTTGCTGTGCATCACGATCATCGGAATTCCGCTGGGAATCGCCAACTTCAAGTTGATCCCGGTCTCGCTGATGCCTCTCGGCAAGCAGATCGTCCGTAAGCCGCCGCGGCAGGTGCCGGTAGAACCTCCAGCTACCGGCGCGCCTTATCAAATGCCGTAATCGCCTGATCAAGATCCTCGCGGGAGTGCGCGGCTGACATCTGCGTTCTGATTCTCGCCTTGCCACGCGGTACGACTGGGTAGGAGAACGCGCGAACGTAGATTCCCTCGGTCAGTAGCCGGTCTGCCAGCGCTGCCGCCTCGACGGCATCGCCGATCATGATCGGCACGATCGGATGATCAGATTCGGGAATCTCGAATTGACGTGCAGTCATCTCGGATCGGAAGTACGCCGTGTTCTCTCGTAACTGCTGCAACAACTCGCCTGATGTCTCGAGCAGATCCAGCGTGGCAATGCCCGCAGCCGCAATAGAAGGTGCCAAGGAGTTGGAGAAGAGATACGGCCGGGAACGCTGCCGCAGCATCTCGACGATCTCCGCGTGGGCAGCTGTATAGCCTCCGCTCGCGCCACCCATAGCCTTGCCCAGCGTTCCGGTCACGATGTCAACCCGATCTCGGACGCCGAATAGTTCTGGGGTCCCAGCTCCGGTCGGGCCCACGAACCCCACTGCGTGCGAGTCGTCCACCATGACCAGCGCGCGATAGCGCTCGGCCAGCTCGACGATGGCGTCCAGCGGGGCCACGTAGCCGTCCATGGAGAACACGCCATCGGTGGCGATCATCCGATGCCGGGCACCCTGCGACTCGCGCAGTTTTGCTTCCAGGTCGGCCATGTCCCTGTTGGCGTAGCGCATCCTGGCGGCCTTGCACAGACGTACGCCGTCGATGATGCTGGCATGATTCAGCTCGTCTGAGATGACGGCGTCGTCAGGACCGAGCAGTGTCTCGAAGAGACCACCATTCGCGTCGAAGCAGGAGCCATACAAGATCGCATCGTCAGTCCCGAGAAAGTGCGCGATGCGGCGTTCGAGCTCCTTGTGAATCTCGGCGGTGCCGCAGATGAAGCGTACCGAAGCCATGCCGAACCCCCAACGATCAAGAGCCTGTTGGGCGGCGGTGATCATCGCTGGGTGATCAGCCAGGCCGAGGTAGTTATTGGCGCAGAAATTGATCAACACCTGGTCGCCGACCTCGATCCGTGCCGACTGCGGCGTGCCGATCACCGCCTCCGCTTTGTAGAGACCTTCGTCCTTGATCGTCGCCAGGTCGTCAGCGAGCTGATCTTTTAGCGTTGCATACATGATTGCTCCTATTCCTCCCAGCTCATGATCACTTTTCCACCGTGACCCGCACGCGCGACTGCGAAGGCTTTCTCGTACTCGGTGTAGTGGAAACGATCAGTGATCACTCCGGAGATGTCGAGGCCGCTCTCCAGTAGCACCGACATTTCATACCAGGTCTCATACATCTCACGGCCATAGATGCCCTTGATGGTCAGCATCTTGAGTACCACTGCAGCAAAATCAACACTGATCTCTGACGACGGTAGGCCGAGCACTGCGATCCTGCCGCCATGGGTCATCTGCGTGATCATGTCGCTCAGCGCCGCTGAGCTGCCGGACATTTCGAGCCCGACATCGAATCCCTCTCGCATGCCCAGCTCCCGCTGAGCGTCCCCCACATCCTCGCGGTCGATGTTGACCGCCCGCGTCACGCCCAGCGTGCTTGCCAGGGCCAGCCGCTCGTCGCTGCGATCAGTGATCACTACATGCCGCGCTCCCGCGTGCTTGCTCACCATCGCCGCCATGATGCCGATAGGTCCCGCTCCAGTAACCAGGACGTCCTCGCCAAGCATTGGAAAGGCCAGAGCGGTATGCACCGCATTACCGAACGGGTCGAAGATCGCTGCGACACCTGGGTCGATTAGGTCGCGGTGCACCCAGGCATTGCCAGAGGGCAGCGTGAGGTATTCGGCGAAGGCACCGTCGAGGTGTACGCCGATGGCTCGGGTGTGAATACACAGATGTCGCCGGCCAGCGCGACAGTTGCGACACCTGCCGCAGACCAGGTGAGTCTCGCCGCTGACAAGATCGCCAACCGCAACGTCGGTGACGCTGGCGCCGATCTGAACCACCTCGCCAGAGAACTCATGGCCCACCGTCACAGGTGGCTGCAGAGTCTTCTGCGCCCATTCGTCCCAAGAGTCAATGTGCAAATCGGTACCGCAGATGCCCGTGGCCTTGACCTTCACCAAAACGTCGCCTGGGCCCACTTCTGGCACCGGGACCTCGATCAACTCCAGCCCTGGCCCGCGTTGTGTCTTCACGAGGGCTTTCATCAGCTGCCTCCCACAGCGCCACCCTGCCACACCGCTTTCCATCGAACGCGAGCGCGTAGAGGCCCGTTGCGCGAGCATCGGAGGGGCTTCCTGCGCCTCGTGCGCGAGCGCAAACCCAACAAAATGGGTGAAGCTCCGGTCAAGTATGAGTTGACCGGAGCTTCGTGCCACGGTGCGAACCGAAGCTCGCGGTGTGGCGTAGATCAGTTATATGCCTCCGGCGGCCCCTTGGCAATAGGCTGCACAGCCTTTTTTTCGTCACCGGCGTGTCACCTGGAATTAACGGCGTGTCGAGATAATTGATACCTAAGTGAGGGCCCGGGGGCGTGTCGATGCAGGGCTCAACGAGACCCAGGCAGCAGACTGAAAGTGCCCTTCCAGGGCCCTGCCGGGTATGAGCCGGCAGGGCTCATCCGTTCCTGCCGCTACTGAGGCAAACTGGAACGATGCCCGTCAGTGTCTTCGATTTGTTCAGCATCGGCATTGGTCCGTCAAGTTCCCACACAGTTGGACCGATGCGCGCCGCGAGCCGTTTTGTGGCTTCATTGGACCGCGAAGATCTTCTTGCCCGGACGACACGGGTTCGCTCGGAACTCTTCGGCTCGCTGGGCGCGACAGGCCACGGACACGGCAGTTACAACGCCGTGATGTGGGGCCTGGAGGGTGAGGATCCAGAAACCGTCGACACCAACAGCGGACCGTTGCGAGCCGACGAGATCAGACGAACCGGCGAACTGCGGCTCAATGGCACACATCCTGTTGCGTTTGACCCCGAGAATGATCTGATCCTGTACCGACGCCGTTCGCTGCCCTTCCACCCCAATGGCATGACCTTCACCGCGTATTACGACGGCAAGGTGGTGTCTGAGCGGACCTACTACTCCATCGGCGGCGGGTTTGTCTTGGATGGTGACGAGTCCGGACACCCTCAGCTACTCCCGGATCCGACGCCGGTGCCGTATCCATTCCGCACCGGCACCGAGCTACTGGACACTTGCAACCAGGAAAATCTGAGCATCAGCCAAGTGATGCTTGCCAATGAGTGTGTCCGACGACCTGAAGCTGATGTTCGTGCTGGCCTACTCAGGATCTGGTCGGTCATGGTTGAGTGCATCGAGCGCGGCTGCACCACACCTGGAGTGCTTCCCGGCGGCCTCAAGGTGCGGCGCCGCTCGGCTGAGATATACCAGCGACTCACGCAGGCCGCTGACCGCAACGAAATCGATCCTCTCGCCGCCATGGATTGGGTGACGTTGTGGGCGCTGGCGGTCAACGAAGAGAACGCCTCCGGTGGCCGAGTGGTCACAGCGCCAACGAACGGAGCTGCCGGCATCATCCCAGCTGTCCTGCACTACGCGGTCACGTTTGTGCCGGGCACCGACGATGACGCCATCGTCAATTTCCTGCTCGTAGCCGGTGCTCTCGGCGCGATCTACCAGCAGACAGCGTCGATCTCTGGCGCGGAAGTCGGCTGCCAGGGGGAGGTCGGTACAGCATGCTCTATGGCCGCAGGTGCGCTGGCTGAGATTCTCGGCGGTACGCCAGAGCAGGCGGAGAATGCGGCCGAGATCGGCATGGAGCACAATCTGGGCCTGACCTGCGATCCAGTGGGAGGGCTGGTGCAGATTCCTTGCATCGAGAGGAATGCCGTCGGGTCGATTCAGGCGATTCACGCCGCCCGACTCGCACTCCATGGCGATGGCACCCACACGGTCAGCCTCGACAAGGTGATCAAGACGATGATGCAGACCGGGGCCGACATGAAGGTCAAGTACAAGGAGACTGCACGCGGCGGCCTGGCCGTCAACATCGTGGAGTGCTGACGGGCCTACCGCCCTCGAAGCGCCAGTTCCCCACAGACCGACGATGATCGCGACGATTGTCAGGGTTCCAGTGCGAGCCGGAAGTTTCGATAGAGCCACGCATGGTCGGTCCCCTTTTCAGCGGTGCCACGACGAGCTTGGCCGCCGGATTTTGAGCGGTACGCCGTTGCAGCAACAAGGTCCACACCCGGTCGTTAGGTGATCTTGATGCGCGGCCAGGCGGCGCAGATCCGCGGCCAGGCGCAGCCACTGCCCACGAGGGCGCTGCTGCGCTAGTGTTCTCACCAGCACGGGGTCCCTGTCCCCGAGCTGTGAATTTCCACTACGGATCGTCGGGCACGTACCTGCCCGTGGAAAGGAAGTGTGGCGTGGCCACTGTTTCGTTCAAGGACGCAACACGCGTCTACCCGGGTGCAGACCACCCCTCCGTCGACAGACTCAATCTGGACATCGACGACGGCGAATTCATGGTCCTGGTCGGACCGTCGGGCTGCGGCAAGTCCACCTCCCTCCGCATGCTCGCGGGCCTGGAGGAGATCAACGCCGGAGCCGTCTGGATCGGTGAACGTGACGTCACCGACCTCCCGCCCAAGGACCGCGACATCGCCATGGTCTTCCAGAACTACGCCCTGTACCCCCACATGACCGTGGGCGACAACATGGGCTTTGCTCTGAAGATGGCTGGGGTTCCCAAGACGGAGCGTCAGCAACGAGTCCAGGAAGCCGCGCACCTGCTGGGTTTGGAGGACTTCCTCAACCGCAAGCCGAAGGCGCTCTCCGGCGGTCAGCGGCAGCGCGTGGCTATGGGTCGTGCCATCGTCCGTTCACCGCAGGTGTTCTTGATGGACGAGCCGCTGTCCAACCTCGACGCCAAGCTCCGCGTCTCCACCCGCACCCAGATTGCGGCGCTGCAGACCCGCCTCGGCGTCACCACCGTCTATGTGACCCACGACCAGATCGAGGCCATGACCATGGGCGACCGCGTAGCGGTGATGAAGGACGGCATTCTGCAGCAATGCGACAGCCCGCTGCAGTTGTACGACGCGCCACGCAACCTGTTCGTCGCCGGCTTCATCGGCTCGCCTGCCATGAACCTGATCGAGGGCAACGTTCAGGAAGACGGTGTGCACTTGGGTGACTACACCGTTCCGGTGCCTCGCGAGACCCTCGCGAAGGCACCGAGACGAGAAGAACCTCGTGCTGGGAATCCGCCCGGAGAATTTCGGGCTGTCCGATAACCCAGATAGTCGCGAGGGCATCCCGATCGATATCGGCGTCGTAGAGGAACTCGGGGCCGATGCGTTCATCTATGGCACCTTGTCGGGTATTGCCGAGGACGAGTTGATCACCGCTCAGCAGATCGTCGGGCGGATCCACGGAGGCCGGACGCCGCCGCACCGGGGCGAGAGCGTTCGGTTGCTCATCGATCCGACACATGTACACGTCTTCTCCAAGGTGACCGGCGACCGCATCTCTCCTGCAACAGAAAGCGTCTTCACCGACTGATCAGAACTGCCGGCCTCCCGCAAATCGCGCGGGAGGCCGGCAGTTTGTTCGAGCTTCGCTAATCCGTCCGCACGGCGGCACGAGTCCAGTGGTGACAGGATTGGACTATGCCCAGGTTCCTCGCGGCGCAGCCCAACACCCAGTTGATCACTCTGTCCTGGGATACGCCGCTTGCCGATTGGCCGGAAGAGAGCCTGGTCGCCCTCCCCCGCGGCATCTCGCGGCACGTCGTACGTTTCGTCCGCGTGGGAAACGAGGTCTACGCGTTCAAGGAGGTGATGGAGCACCTCGCACTCCGTGAGTACGAGCTGCTGCGTGACCTCAGTCGGCTGGACACCCCCTCGGTCGAGGCGGTCGGCGTGGTCACGGCGCGTGTCGATAGAGACGGCGAGCCGCTCGACCCGATCCTGATCACGCGGCATCTGCAGTTTTCACTACCGTATCGGTCCTTGTTCAACCGTGGCGTACGGCAGGACACAGTCAACCGGCTGGTCGACGCCATGGTCGTGTTGTTGGCGCGTCTGCATCTGATCGGGTTCCTCTGGGGTGACGTCTCGCTGTCCAACACGTTGTTCCGGCGCGATGCCGGGGCGTTCGCGGCCTATCTGGTGGATGCGGAGACCAGTGAGCTGCATGACCAGCTGACACCGGGCCAACGTGAACATGATCTAACCATCGCGCGAACCAACCTGTACGGGGAGTTCTGCGATCTCGAGGCTGGCGGTCTCTTGGATGACGCCTTGGATCCGCTGGTCTTGGTGGAGACCATCGAGAGCCGGTATCGGGAGCTGTGGGACGAGCTGACCGGCGTCGAGGAGTTCAACACCGGCGAGATGCATCGCATCGAGAGCCGGGTCCGCCGGCTCAACGCTCTCGGCTTCGACGTCGCCGAGCTGGACATCACCACCGACTTCGCCGGCTCGACGATCCGAATCCAGCCCAAGGTCGTGGATGCTGGACACCACTCGCGGCGCCTGATCCGGCTGACCGGGATGGATACCGAGGAGAACCAGGCGCGGCGGCTGCTCAATGATCTTGACTACTACCGCGCTTTCACCGACCAGCAGGGGGCTGACGAGGCGATCGTGGCGCACGAGTGGCTAACTGATCGGTTCGAGCCGATCGTGCAGTCGGTGCCGCTTGAGTTACGCTCCAAACTCGAGCCGGCCGAGCTTTACCACGAGGTATTGGAGCATCGCTGGTTCCTCAGTGAAGCGGCTGGCTCCGAGATCTCCATGGAGGAAGCGGCACAGTCGTACATGAGTACGGTGCTGCAGGACCTGCCGGATGAGGCGATCGCCGTCTCGGCGATGGAGTCGATGGGACCGCTGGCCAATCCATTCGACCCCTCTCTAGGCTTTGCCGACGAGGAGTACGAGAGACCCTACGACCCATGGGAGGACGAGGCGTCCGCGCCCGAGCCGGAGGAGCCGGCCGGGGCATACCTCGACATTGCTGCGCTTCGCGCCAAGGCAAAGAAGTGAATCGGCTTTGCTGAACTCATGGAGGCGAAATTGCAGAGCACCCACCTACTTCGCCGATCCATTTGAGCCGCCGGCCCAACGAGCTCGCTGGTCGGACGCTCCAATCGACGACGGCGCTAGCAACTCATAGTCAGCGCGGCGGCATTCGCAACGCGCCATCAAGGCGGATGACCTCTCCGTTGAGGAGTGGATTCTCGATGATCGAGGAGACGAGCATCGCGTACTCCGCGGGTCGGCCCAACCGCGACGGATGCGGCACGAGCGCCTCCAAGATCGACTTAGTCTCCCCCGGTAGGCCGGCCATCATCGGGGTTTCCATCACACCGGGCGCAATGGTCATGACCCGGATCGCCTTGTCGGCAAGGTCTCTGGCCGCGCTCAGCGTCAAGCCGACGACACCGCCCTTGCTCGCCGCGTAGGCCGCCTGACCTATCTGTCCATCGAAGGCGGCGACACTGGCAGTCATGATCACCACTCCGCGATCATCATCGAGCGGCTCATTGTCGATCATGGCTGCGGCTGCGAGCCTCAGCACGTTGAAAGTGCCGACCAGATTGATGTCGATCACTGTCCGAAAGGTTTCCAACGGCAGTACGCCGCGCTTGCTGATCAGTCGTCCGGGCGTGGCAACGCCGGCGCAGTTGACCGCGACTCGGAGGGTGCCGAGCTCAGTAGCCGCCGCGACCGCTGCCTGCACTTGATCTTCGTCGCGTACGTCGGCTGCGGCGAACCGCACGCGCTCGCCCAGCTCAGCCGCGAGCTCGGATGCGGACGAGCTGGGTAGGTCAACGATGAGCGCTGACGCTCCTGCAGCGACCGCTGCCCGTACCGTGGCCGCCCCCAGGCCAGATGCACCTCCGGTCACCAGCACGACATCGTGCTCGCCCAGCCTCATTCCCCCACTCCCCCTCCGACTGGTCAGAGGTTACTTCAGTGGTTACTTGAGCAGCTGGCGACTGATGACGAGCCGCTGGATCTGGTTTGTGCCCTCGAAGATCTGGGTCACCTTGGCCTCGCGCATAAAGCGTTCGGCTGGGTAGTCGCGTGTATAGCCGTAGCCACCGAGCACCTGGACTGCGTCGGTGGTCACCTTCATGGCTGTATCCGATGCGATCAACTTCGCCACCGCAGCATCGCGACTGAACGGCCGACCAGCGTCCCGCTTTCGAGCCGCCATCAGATACGTGGCCCGCGCCGCATCAACCGCTGCAGCCATATCCGCGAGCAGAAAGCGAAGCCCTTCAAATTCCGCAATCGGATGCCCAAACTGCTCTCGCTTGGTGGCGTAGTCCGCCGCCAGGTCCAACGCTGTCTGAGCCAGTCCGGTCGCACACGCAGCAATTCCGAGGCGGCCGGAATCCAAGGAGGACAGGGCAATCCGGGCACCCTGGCCTTCGTCACCGATGCGCTGGCTATCACCAATCGGGACTGCATCGAAGTACAGCGCGGTGGTCGGTGATGCATTCAGACCCATCTTGTGCTCAGGGGTGCCGAAGGTCAGGCCCGGTGCGTGCCCAGGCACATAGAAACAGCTCACCCCACCGCGTGGGTCATCGCCAGTGCGCGCAAAAGTGGTGTAGAAGTCCGCGTACGAGCCGTGAGTCGTCCAGGCCTTCGCACCATTGAGTTCATATCCATGATCAGCACGCTTCGCGCGGGTATTCATGGCTGAAATGTCCGAACCGGCCTGCGCCTCCGATAACGCGTACGCTCCCAGCATCTGGCCGCCGATCATCTCTGGCAGGTAGCTCGCCCGCTGCTCTGGCGTTCCAAATGCTGCCATGGCGTACGACGCCATCACGTGCACCGAGACGCCGACCCCGACCGTCATCCACGCCGATGCCACTTCTTCGAGGGCCTGCAGGTAAACCTCATACGGCTGCGCCGCTCCGCCGTACTCCTCCGGGTAGGGCAGGCCCAGCAGGCCCACCTCGCCCAACAGCGCAAAGGCATCGCGAGGAAATCGTCCTGCGGCTTCATCGGCGGCCGCGCGCGGCGCCAGCTCAGTCTGTGCAATCTCACGCACCAAAGCCACCAGCTCGGTCGCTTCTTCCGTTGGCAACAGGCGATCGACGGCCATGTCACTCCTTGTCCTCGTATCGTCATAACACGCGCGAATCGGTACTAAAGATAGTACGCTAGTACCACTATGGTAGCCACTTTGCTAGAACGCCGATTGACCAGCCGCCAGACCCACTTGCGTGATGCGCTTGTCGATCTCGTTCTGCAGCAGGGATTCAGCCACCTGACGATGGACCAGTTCGCGGCACAGCTGAACTGCTCGAAACGCACGCTCTACGCGCTTGCATCGAGCAAGGAACAGCTGTCGGTCCTGGCCGTTCGGCACTTCTTCAAACTGGCCACCGAACAGGTGGAGGCCGCGATTGCTCGCACGCGGGCGCCCGCGAGGCGCGTCACTCGCTATCTCGAGGCCGTTGCCGAGGCGTTGCGGCCAGCCAGCCGCGCCTTCCGCGACGACATCGCAAACTTCCGCCCGGCCGCAGAAATCTACGAACAGAACACCCTGAGTGCGGCCCGGCGAGTGCGCGAGCTTATCGACGAAGGCACCCGAGCTGGTGCTTTCCGACGCGTCCCGGCGGCCTTCGTAGGCGAAGTGGTGACGTCGACAATGCGCCGCATTACCAGTGGCGAAATCGCCGCTGTCACCGGCCTCAGTGACGCTGAGGCCTACTCAGAGCTGGCTCAGCTCGTGGTCGCCGCTATCCGCCGGTGACACAGCGCTCGCTGAACCGACGGAACCGAATATCCTGCCCAAATGGACGACGACTTGCACGCGCTCGGTGAAGACCTCATCACGACCGCTGCGCGCGTGGTGCGCTGGGTTCCCAAGGAGCACGGCTTCGGTATCAGCCTCGCTGCCGCTCGGCTGCTAGCTCGTCTCCAGGACAATGGGCCGACGAGGATCAGCGAACTCGCGGTTGCTGAGAACTGCTCCCAGCCCACCATCACCAACCACGTCAAGCGCCTGGAGGCGGCGCGCCTCGTCGACCGCACCGCTGATCCGCGCGACGCCCGCGCGTGGATGATCAAGCTCACCAAGAAAGGCGACCAGCAGTTGTCGTTGATGCGCGACTCGATCGGCACCAGCCTCGAGCCATATCTGGCCTCGATGTCCCGGCGCGACCTGAAGGCGCTGCGGGAGGGCATCGACGCCATGCAGCGCCTGATGGCTATGGAGATGGAGACTCAGCGCCTGTGACCCAACACGCCAAACCGGAAGCGAAGCCAGGCGCGTTCCGGCTCCACGACACCGCCACACGCTCCGTACGCCCCTTCGAGCCGGTTGTGCCCGGCCGCGTGTCGATCTACCACTGCGGACTCACCGTGCAATCCGGTCCGCATTTGGGACACATCCGCAAGGAAGTGGTCTTCGACGTCCTCCGACGCTGGCTGGAATGGTCCGGCCACGAAGTTACCGTGATCGCCAATATCACCGACATCGACGACAAGATCTTGATCAAGTCAGCCGAGGCAGGCGTGCCGTGGTTTGCGCACGCCTACCGCTTCGAGCGTGAGTTGCACGACGCGTACGCTGCATTGGGCTGCCTGCCGCCCACTTACGAACCGCGCGCCACCGGTCATATCCCGGAGATGATTGAACTGATCAAAGTGCTGATCGAACGCGGCCACGCGTACCCGGCACCGGACTCGTCCGGCGATGTCTACTTCGACGTCAAATCCTGGCCGGCGTACGGCTCGCTGTCCCACCAGAACATCGACGACATGGAACCGGCTGCCGACTCCGATCCCCGCGGGAAGAAGGATCCACGAGACTTTGCACTCTGGAAGGCGCACAAGGACACCGAGCCAGAGACAGCGAGCTGGATGACGCCGTGGGGACGTGGTCGGCCGGGATGGCATCTGGAGTGCTCCGCCATGGCTAGCAAGTACCTAGGCGACGAGTTCGATATCCACGGCGGCGGTCTTGATCTTCGCTTTCCGCACCACGAGAACGAGCTAGCGCAGTCCACCGCCGCGGGACAACGCTTCGCAAGGTACTGGATGCACAACGCGCTGGTGACCACTGCCGGGGAGAAGATGAGCAAGTCACTGGACAACAGTGCGCTGGTCTCGGAGGTGATCAAGAGGTTCCCGGCGCGCGCGGTGCGGCTGTATCTGCTTCAGCCGCACTACCGCTCGCCGATTGAGTATTCCGATGCTGCGATTGCCGAATCGGTCGCCGCGCTTGCCCGAATCGACAACTTCGTAGAGCGCGCCACTGAGCAGGTAGACACTAGGCCACCCGAGGTGCCCGATGATTTCATCACGGCGATGAATGATGATCTTGGTACGCCAGCAGCCGTGGCCGCGCTGCACAACGCTGTCAAGGACGGCAACCAGGCCCTTGAGGCGGGTGATCGCGATCGGATTGCGTGCCGCCTCAGCGAGGTGAGTGGAATGCTCATGATCTTGGGTCTGAACGCTGGAAGCGGGGTCTGGCAAACCGACAACCATCGGTTGACGGCCGTGGTCGAGGGCTTGGTCAACGAGTTGCTGGGGCAACGCGCAGCAGCTCGGGATCGTAAAGACTTCGCAACAGCTGATGCCATCCGGAGCTCGTTGACTGCCCTGGGCGTCGAAGTTTCCGACACCCCCGCAGGAACACGCTGGTCCCTCCACGCCGACTCGTCGGAATCCAGCAGTGCCCGAGCACGACTGGGTTCTGACAAGTCGGCGCAAGAGGTGGGGTGAGAAGCGAGATGCCGGGCAACAGCCAGCGCAAGGGCGCTGTGCGGCGGAAGGGCAGAGGCAAGACCGCTGGTTCCGGCGGCCGGGTGCGGCGGGGATTAGAGGGAAAAGGTCCGACGCCAAGGGCAGAAGATCGGCCCTATCACGCTGCCTACCGTGCAAAGAAGGCATCACCCCATCGCAGCGCCTCGCATTCATCTGCTGCGCAGACAGGCCGTCCTGGATCAGGTCCGGAATGGGTGGTAGGGCGCAATGCCGTGCTGGAGGCGATGGAGGTGGAAATCCCCATTCGCGCCACCTACTTGGCCGAAGGTGCTGAACGCGATAGTCGGCTCCGCGACATCTTGAAGATCGCGGCAGACCGAGGCATAGCGCTGCTCGAAGTCACCCGGCCCGAGCTGGACCGGCTGACCGGCGGAGTGGTGCACCAGGGCATCGCCCTCCAGCTGCCGGCCTTCGAGTACGTCCATCCAGACGACCTGCTAGCGGCTGCGCTCGATTCCGATCGGGACCCGCTCATCGTGGCCCTCGACTCGATCACCGATCCGCGCAATCTCGGCGCAATAGTCCGCTCTGCTGCCGCCTTCGGCGCGCACGGTGTCATCATCCCGGAACGGCGCTCGGCCGGCATGACCGCTGCTGCCTGGAAGACCTCGGCCGGCGCGGCGGCGCGCGTACCCATTGCACGCGCCACCAATCTCAACCGCGCCTTGCGCACGTACGCCGACGCAGGTCTGAGCCTGATCGGCCTAGACGGCCATGCAGCCACCAGCATTTCCGAAGTGAGTGGGATGGGACCCGTGGTGCTCGTCGTCGGCAGCGAAGGAGCCGGCCTGTCCCGGCTGGTCCGCGCGGCATGTGACTCTCTCGCCTCGATCCCGATCAGCGAGAGCATCGAATCTCTCAACGCCGGGGTGGCTGCTGGCATCGCACTCTATGAACTGTCACGACGTCGTATGGATGGGCTGGACTAGTCTGGGCAGCGGCCCGGTTCTCACCTCAGGAGCGCTCTCGTGACCGACATCCTCTCCCCAGCCCCACCGACCGAAGGCTCGGGCAGCGACTATTCGGCCACCGCGTCCCAGGCCTACCGCGCCGCACTTTCGGTGATTGAAACAGTCGAGCCACGGATCGCCGGCGCCATCCGATCCGAACTGGCTGACCAGCGTGCATCGTTGAAACTGATCGCGTCCGAGAACTACGCTTCGCCCGCGGTACTGCTCACTATGGGTAGCTGGCTTTCCGACAAGTACGCCGAAGGCACTGTCGGGCACCGGTTCTACGCCGGTTGTCAGAACATCGACACAGTCGAGTCGCTCGCCGCCGAACATGCGCGGGAACTCTTCGGCGCCGAGTACGCGTACGCTCAGCCGCACTCCGGGATTGACGCCAACCTCGTTGCCTTCTGGGCCATCCTGGCCAATCGGATTGAGCTGCCCGAACTGGACGCGCACGGCGCAAAAAGTGTCAACGACCTGAGCGAGGAGCAGTGGGAGGAGCTACGGCACAAGTTCGGCAATCAGCGAGCGCTAGGCATGTCGCTCGATGCGGGCGGCCACCTCACCCACGGCTTCCGGCCGAATATCTCCGGCAAGATGTTCCATCAACGCTCCTACGGCACTCATCAGGAGACCCAGTTGCTGGACTATGACGCGGTACGAGCCGCGGCGCGGGAGTTCAAGCCGCTGATCCTGATCGCCGGTTACTCCGCCTATCCGCGGCGGATCAACTTCGCCACGATGCGCGAGATCGCCGACGAGGTCGGTGCGACGCTCCTCGTCGACATGGCCCACTTCGCGGGCCTGGTGGCCGGCAAGGTCTTTACCGGCGATGAGGATCCGGTCCCACATGCGCATCTGGTGACAACGACGACACACAAATCACTACGTGGGCCGCGCGGCGGCCTGGTACTCGCCACCAAGGAGTATGCGAGTTCGGTCGACCGCGGCTGCCCGCTGGTGCTCGGCGGGCCGCTAGGCCATGTGATGGCGGCCAAGGCAGTGGCGCTCGCTGAGGCTCGCACACCGGAGTTCGAGACGTATGCGGAGGCGGTCGCTGACAACGCCAAGACCTTGGCCGACGGTCTTTTGCGGCGCGACGCGAAGCTTGTGACCGGCGGCACCGACAACCACCTTGTGCTCATCGACGTGTCAACATTCGGGCTGACAGGACGGCAGGCCGAAGCCGCGTTGTTGGACGCTGGCATTGTGACCAACCGGAATGCCGTGCCGGCCGATCCCAACGGCGCCTGGTACACCTCCGGTGTCAGGATCGGTACGCCGGCGCTCACGACTCGTGGATTCGGTGCGGATGAGTTCGACAAAGTGGCTGAGCTGATCGTGAACGTGCTGAAGAACACGACGCCCGCGATTGCGTCGACCGGCCAGCCGGGCAAGGCTAAGTATCTGCTCGCCGATGGCGTAGCCGAATCCACCAAGGCGGCCTCAGCCGAGCTGCTGGACGCCAACCCCCTCTACCCAGGGCTTGCGCTATAGACACTGCTGCCGGAGGACTCAGGCATGGAGCCGACGACCATCACGACGATCTTCATGATTCTGTTTGCCATCGGCGTCACGAGTTGGGCCGTCTACTGTTGGTTCAGCGATTGGCAGCCTGTTGTGCGGCGGTACCTGAATCCTGAAAAGCAGATGGAGGCCGAGATCCAAGCGGCCGTACGGCAGATGCGTCAGGCAATCGACGACTACGAGCGAGGTCAGCGACACCTCTGACTTGATCACTTCCAGGCGGGGTTCACCAAGGCCGAGGCAACGGTCATGCTTCGACGGCTCCGCGCTCTTCTTGCACCGGACACGCCGTGAGGCCGACCCACATACGCTCGATGCATGCGCCGTGTCCTCGTAGCCACTGTTCTTGCCGTTGCCGCGCTGTTGGGACTCACCTCCTGCGCTGCTGACGTCCAGGTATCAGACGTCTACAAGATCGGTTGTCCTGCCGTAGATGCAGCAGCCGGGGGCGGCACGGTGGTCAGCAAGGTGACTCTGGCGGGACTGAAGCAGCTGAGCCAGTCGGGAAGGCTCGACCCCGAGCCGCAACGATGGCTGGACGCGACCATCAGCCTGCTGGAGTCCGACAACCCAAAGGATGCGTCGTCTGACGCCAAGAAGTTGATCATTGACGGTTGTGCGAAGAACGGGTATCCGCTGCACAACCTCGGCTGATCAGCCATGGCTGCGGATGATCGACCCTTTTCAGAGCTGCTCGCGCGTCAGGCATGGAGTCCGCCACTCGCAGCTCGTCGGGAGATCAGCGAGAGAACAAGCTCCCTGACACGGTTGTCACAAAGTTCCTCATCGAGTCCGGTAGGTCGCGCAGGTGCCAGTTCTCCGGACCGTGATACCAGGAGAGGTCGTATGAGTCTGGATGCTCGTCGGCGTCACTGGAGACCATAGCGTCCAGCCAGCGGTCGCTTCCACCGAGCACGATCGCGTACGGCAGCACCTCAGAGATCTCCTGCAACTCGTTGCCCGGCGGCATTTGGTTCGTTGGGTGGCTCATGAGATCCGACCGTAATGCGCCGAGGCCCCCCAGTAGCGCGGCTCCTTTGACAGTACGAGCCGGCATCTCCTGCGCGACAAAAACCAAGCCGAGCGATACCACGATGAGTGCCAATCCGACCAACCCCAAGGTCGTGAACGCGGCCAGCACCCCAGTCACGGCCACGGACACGATCAGTGCAGCCAGCGCGAGCCGGGTCCAGCGGTTCCTGGCGTCGTCGGGTCGGCGCTCGAACCAACCATTGCTGACCATTTCGTCGTAGAGCGCATTCTGAACCCCGCCGATGGACTCTTGCACTCTTACAGACAATTCAGACACCCGTACGCTCGAGCCGGGCGCGGCGACGCCGTCAAGTAGCTGCTGCTCGAACGGTCGCAAGCCGTCTGCCCCGTTCACGCGGCTGATCTCCCAATCGGTGCGTGCAAACTCGCTCTCGCGAGGCAGCTCGTTGATCACCAGATGCCCGCGGACGGCTAGATCGACCAAAGTTGCGGTCACATCGATCGGATCGACACGCTCGTCGGCCACCGTGCCGACGTGGCCTGGCCGAACATCGCCGGCCACCCGGAACTCAGACTGGCCCGCCCCGGTCGGTACAAATTCGCCAGCCTTGCTGATCTGAACGTCTGGGTTCCTATCAGCGCCGATGCGTCGATGAAGGCCGTACAGCAGGACGCCACCGAGGACCAGCAGACCCAAGGCCAGGACAAGCTGCAGCGGCTTGGCAGAGAAGGCCCGCCCGAGCGTCCATTGATACTCGATCACCTCATTCGTTGCGACGCCCCCGGGGGGAAATCCGATGTCGACTGCGACAACCTCACCCTCACCTCGAGGGCCGTCCCGGAACGTGGGGATCTGAGCGCCCTCGGTCCCGGCGGCGGCAAAGTTACAGGGAACGGTGGAGTTCGGGCTGCCAGCCGTGCACTTGATGTAGCTGAACTGAGTCGGAATCTGCACAGTTGCGCTGAAGTTGTCGACCTGCGCGCTGAGCCCCTGCAGCATCTGCCAGCGCAAGGCCGTGCCAGGGTCGATTTTGATCACCGCACCGGTCACGGTGTAGCCCATCATGATCTCAGTCGACCCGTTCGTGGGCACCGTCACGGTCGTGAACCGATCATCGGTCGTGATCGTCGGCTGCACCTGCGCGCCTTTGACCGTAGCCGTGATACCGGAGAGCGTCTGGACATATTGACGGCCTCCGACTATGTCCTCGCGGGTCTCGAACTTCTGCGATAGCTCAGGCGGTACGGCTCCGGTCAGCATGATCGTCTGCTTCACCCTCAGCGTGCCGTCCTTCGCCAGGTTGCCCTCGGCGATGAACGTCGACGCAGTACCCTCGGCGTGCGCTGTCAACGCCATTGGACCGACGAGTAGACCGCAGGTCAGGAGGCAGAACGCGATCAGCGACCCGACCCGCCGCAGCGTCCTTTCCAGGTTGGCGAGCACGAGATACAGCCTCCCACTAGTCGTAGAGGGGCGAGGCTCCCTGCCAAAAAGATGGCTGGCAAATTAGAAAGATTCGCGATCTTGTGGAGACTCTGGACGCCCGATCCACAAGTCTGATTGAGGAAGCAGGCCCTGGGCATGGTGTACACGGTTATCGTTGCGCGTGTGAGCCAGCAGCAGTGGAGCGGCCCCCAGTACGCACCACCCCGCGGTGGTCCACCAGCAGGCTCACCGTCGTACGCCTCGTACGGTTCCGCTCGTGGCTGGCAGGCGCCCGGCACGCCGACTGGCGGCGGCTATTACCAGGGATACCCACCCCCTGGCTTCGGTCGGCAGTCTTTCGGCGGCGGAGTGCCGCAGTACGGGCCGACATCGCCGATGCCCGCGCCCCGCAGGAGGAATCCGCTGCGGATGTTGCTGGGCGTGATCATCATCGTCACGATCGTCGCCATCGCGGGACTGACGATCACTGGCCTGAGCGCTGAATCCTCCACAACGGCCTACCAGAACGACAACCACGAGGTCCCACCGCCAGACAGCAATCCACCGCCGATCCCGCTACCAGAGACGTACGAGGAAGCCGAGCAATGGATCACCAAGAGTCCGTTCTACAACCAGACGGTTCCGGTGCCGGTGCGCTGCAACTCCCAGCCCATCAATGTGACGACAGCGAGCGACGCGCAGCTGAAGGCCCATTTCGAGGGCCTGATGGAGTGCTTGGTACGAGTCTGGGAGCCACCAGTCACCAACGCCGGGTTCATCATCGTACGGCCGACAGTGACGATTTATGGCGAAGAGCTGACCACCAAGTGTGGCAAGAGCGGAGTGAACGCGTTTTACTGCACGGCTGATCAGCAGGTGTACTACAGCAACTTGCTGCCGGAGGTGCTGCAGGCCGTAAAACGGAACAAGTGGACCGCAGACCTAGTCATGGCGCATGAGTTCGGACATGCGTTACAGGGCCGAACCGGCATATTGATCTCCGCTCACGCCCTGGGACAAAACTCGGGTGATGAGGGGACCGATCTGCAATACACCCGACGGCTCGAAACCCAGGCGGACTGCTTCTCCGGCATGTTCATACGGGCGGTGTCGCAGTCGATCGGTGTACAGCAGCAGGACCTTGGTGGCATCTTGGCCATCTACCACGCCATCGGCGACGACACCCTCTCCGGTCAACCTGACATTGTCGGAAACCACGGCCTCGCCCAATCCCGCAAGTACTGGGGAAACACGGGCTTGAGCACCAGCGACGTCGGGAAGTGCAACACGTTCGTCGTTTCCTCCAGCCTCGTGCGCTAGTGACAATGCGCCCCGAGCCTGTTGAAGGTCGTCTTATTAGATCAGAAGTGCGGTGGCGATTGCCGCAATTCCTTCCCCGCGACCCGTCAGCCCAAGGCCATCGGTGGTGGTCGCCGAAATGCTGACAGGAGCGTCCACAGCTTCACTCATCGCCAGCTCTGCCTCAGTCCGCCGCGACCCGAGCCTGGGACGATCACCGATCAGCTGGACGGCAATGTTGGCGATGTCAAAGCCGGCCGCTCGTACTCGGGCAGCAGTTTCGGTCAGAAAAGCTGCACCTGGAGCACTGGACCACTTCGGGTCAGCCGTTCCGTAATTGCTGCCAAGATCACCGAGGCCGGCGGCACTCAACAACGCATCGCAGGCAGCGTGAGCAACCACGTCACCATCGGAGTGACCCTGGGGACCGACCTCGTCGTCAAAGAGCAGACAAGCAACGTTCATCGGCCGGCCAGGTGCTAGCCGATGAACGTCGATTCCGATTCCAGTGCGAGGAGGGGACTGCGAAGTCAGGAAGCAAGGACCTCGTCAAGCAGGACCTCGGCTTTGTCCTCCTCGACACGCTCCGCAAGTGCAAGCTCGGAGACCAGGATCTGACGAGCCTTGGCAAGCATGCGCTTCTCGCCGGCAGACAGGCCACGCTCACGCTCGCGGCGCCAGAGGTCGCGGACAACCTCGGCAACCTTCAGCACATTGCCGGAGTGAAGCTTCTCGAGATTGGCTTTGTACCGGCGCGACCAGTTGGTCGGCTCCTCGGTATGGGGCGCGCGAAGGACACCGAAGACTCTTTCCAAACCGTCAGCGTCCACAACGTCACGAACCCCAACAAGATCCAAGTTGCACGCAGGTACGCGGACTACGAGATCACTCTGGCCAACAATTCTCAATACGAGATAAAGCTTGTCTTCACCCTTGATCTGCCGGGTTTCGATGTCCTCGATCACGGCGGCCCCATGATTGGGGTAGACCACCGTTTCGCCGACTGTAAAGGTCATATTGTTTTGTACCCCTTTCGCGCAGACAAGTTTAGCACGGGGGCAATCCCGTGTTTGCGGCGTTTGCGCTAGCCAGAGGGCAGTATTGGGATTGTGTTGGGCTTGACAAACCAGGTCGGAATGTGCCTTCAGTGTGCCCTGGGTCACTCACATCGCAAACTCAGCTGTGAGCGTCGGGAATCGCGCGCCGCCGCACGGAGGAGGAGTGAGCGGAGGCGTTCTTCCTCCGCGAGCGACGACGACGGCGGCGGACCCCAAGCGCGATGCGCGAGCAGCTCTAAGACACAGCTGCGAGCGTCGGGAATCGCGCGCCGCCGCACGGAGGAGGAGTGAGCGAGGCGTTTTCCTCCGCGAGCGACGACGACGCGGCGGACCGGCGTCTCTGACAGCTGCGAGCGTCGGGAATCGCGCGCCGCACGGAGGAGGGAGCGGAGGCGTTCTTCCTCCGCAAGCGACGACGACGGCGGCGGATTCAAAGGGCGATGCGCGAGCAGCTGCAGAAACGGCGCTTCGGCGATACATGCGCGAACGGCGGAGGTGTCGATAGGCTGCATCGCAGAGTATCCCTCGCCAGGCAGGAGTTCGCCATCGTGTCGTGGAACCCGAGTCGAGCAAGTCGAGCAGGCCGCATCAGGTTCTGCGCCGGTGCGGGGGGCCAGGTACTGCGAGGCGGTGCCAGCTTGCTTCTCGTCATCGGTCTGCTGTTGGTGTCAGGGGCATGCGGGCAAGACGTGCAAACGAACCAGCCATACACCCCCTCGGAGGGCGTCTTTATCAATGTCGGCGATCCAGCGAACCCCGACGCGGTGGTGCAGGTCCGCAACCTAGCGATCATCAGCTTTACACCCGGCGAAGGCATCCTTTCGGGCTCAATCGTGACCGGCGATCGCGATGCGTTGACAACTGTCAGCGGCACGACGATCAAGGTGGATGGAGCCGAAGGCACTCCATTCACCGCCGTGATCCCGAACACAGTCTCGATCGCAAATGGCGTACAGGTGGTGCTGACGGATCAGCCCTCGCCGATCACAATGAGGAGTCCCGACCTGATGGCAGGTCTCGAGGCAATTGTGACGCTGGCGTTCCAAAACGCTGGTGAAGGGACCTTGAAGGTGCCAATAGTCGATGGCAATGAAGGTCCGTATCTGTCGCTCAAACCAACGCCGACGCCGAGCGTCTGACGCGGAGGACTCAGGCCTCGAACTTGTAGCCGAGCCCTCTCACGGTGATCAGATATCGCGGATTGGCCGGATCCGGTTCGATTTTGGTCCTGAGCCGCTTGATGTGGACGTCCAGGGTCTTGGTGTCACCCACGTAATCCGCACCCCAGATTCGGTCGATCAGCTGGGCACGGGTCAACACCCGGCCAGCATTGCGGAGCAGCATTTCCAGCAGCTCGAACTCCTTGAGTGCCAGTTTGATTCGTTCACCCGTGACGGATACTTCATGCCGCTCGACGTCCATGCGGACCCCGCCCGCTTCGATGACGTCAGGCACCAACTCGGTCTCGTTCCCGCGACGGAGCACAGCACGGATCCGCGCCACCAGCTCTCGGTGACTGAACGGCTTCGTGACGTAATCGTCGGCGCCTAGCTCGAGGCCCACCACCTTGTCGACCTCGCTGTCGCGCGCAGTGACCATGATGACCGGTACTGGGCCTCGAAGCCGCAGCTGGCGGCACACCTCGGTCCCGGACAGACCCGGCATCATCAGGTCAAGCAAGACGATGTCAGCACCATGCCGATCGAACTGGGCGATCCCAGTGGCACCATCTGGTGCCTCGATCACCTCAAAGCCCTCTTTGGAGAGCATGTAGGAGAGGACTTCGCGGTAGGACTCCTCGTCCTCGACCACCAGCACCCTGCTCATTGGTTGACCCCCTCGCGCTGATGCGTGGGCTGATCCGGCGGCCGTTGGCTGTTGGGCGATTTGGCATGCTCCCCACGGGCCGGTACAGCGTCATGCAGGTGCGCGGGAATCTTGATGGTGAAGGTCGATCCTCGGCCCACTTGGCTCCACACCGATACGTCACCGCCGTGGATCGCTGCAATGTGCTTGACGATCGCAAGACCGAGCCCGGTGCCACCGTTGGCCCGGCTTCGTGCGTAGTCGACGCGGTAAAAGCGCTCGAAGATCCGCCCGAGCTCGGACGCCGGAATGCCAATTCCGTTATCAGAGACTGTGATCTCGACATAGTCGTCGTCACTTCTGGCTTGCACGTGCGCCGCGACGACGACGCGCGCTCCGGGGTCGGAGTAGACCATGGCGTTCTCAACCAGGTTTCCGACAGCCACGCCGAGCTGGCGCGCGTTGCCCAGCACGCGGGTTCCCGCAACCCCTGCCATGGTCAGCGTGATCCGCTTTCGTTCCGCGTCCATGCGTCGCCTATCGACGGCGTCCGTCAGCACCTCATCGATCTCAACAACCTCAGGATTAACCAACGGATCGTCGGCCTGGAGTCTTGACAACTCGATGATTTGACTGACCAGATCGGCTAGCCGCGCCGACTCGATACCCATCCGGCTGGCGAACTTGCGGACCGCGTCCGGGTCCTCGGCCGCATCCTCAACCGCTTCGGCCAGTAGTGAAATCGCCCCGATCGGAGTCTTCAGTTCGTGACTGATATTGGCGACGAAGTCACGACGGGTTTCCTCAATCCGCCGAGCAGCCGTCTGGTCGTCGGCCAGAATGAGGATCAGGCTCTCGTCCAGTGGTGCCGCACGAGCTGTGAGGTGTGTGGAGGCGACGCGCGCGCCTCGACTGATCTGAAGGTCAACCATGCGACCCTCGCCCTCGCGCCGCACCCTGCGGACGAGATGCAGCAGCTCAGGTATCGCAATCCGACTGCCTCGGACTAGGCCGAGGGTCCTCGCGGGCGCAGTTGCTTCGAGCACCTCGTCGTGCGGGCCCACCACGATGCCGGACGAAGGCAGCACAGAAAGCACCTCCGCCACGCCAACCGGAACCACCGGCTCGGCGACATCGAAGGTCGGGCTTGGCTCCTCACGTCGTGTCCGGAGGACCGCCCACGTGAGAAGCACACCGATCGCAAGGCCGACGACGAGCGTCGCGATAGCGACCCCAATCGGGTTCACAGAAAGATAGTAGGGGCCTGACAAGCGATATCACGTCCAGCTGACCAGCAGGTAGGCATCAGGGCCTCAAGCGTTGGGCACATGTTCACGATCCGTTAACCATTCGCACCATTCGGTGTAGAGGTGCCGCCTAAGGTTATTGGTGCTGGAGGCGAAGACAGATGGGGACATAACTCATGCGAGACTCTTACCGGGAACAGCTGGACGACGTCCTTGCGGACCTCGTCCACATGGCCCAGGTCGTCTCATCGGCGGTCCGCTCGGCGACGACTGCGCTGCTGGAGGCCGACATCCACATGGCTGAACAGGTGATCGGCGAGGATGAGCTCATCGACGCCAAGCGAGCCGAGGTCGAAGGACGGGCATTCTCGCTACTAGCCCGTCAGGCGCCGGTCGCAGGTGAGCTGCGGACTATCGTTGCCACCTTGCGGATGGTGACCGAGCTGGAGCGGATGGGTGATCTCGCCGCCCACATCGCCAAGATCGCCAGGCTTCGCTATCCCGAGACTGCTGTCCCCGATACGCTGCGGCCCAACTTCGTACGGATGGGCGATGTCGCCGAGAAGATGGTGATCACGGCCGGGCAAACCCTGAACGACCGCAACATCCAAAGCGCGCAAGAGCTGCGAGCTCGCGACGAGGAAATGGATGAGCTGCGGCGTTCGCAGTTCCGGGTGATGCTCAGCGACGACTGGGCGTACGGCGTGGAAGCGGCAGTAGACGTCGCACTCCTTGGTCGCTACTACGAGCGCATTGCCGATCATGCAGCATCAATGGGGCGACGGATCATCTACGTTGTGACCGGCCAGCTCCCCGAAGAGCGGGCCTGGTCGCACTAAGAGTCGTCCGGGCTCGGCTGCGTACGTGTCCCATCACAGCCGTCAAGACGAGCGGCCTTAGTGGCTGCAAGCGGGCGTTACACATCACAGCCGTTGGAACATTCACGACGCCGAACAGTTCGGCCAGCCTGCCCGGGCACCGTCAGGTGCACATCGGAGCCATCGGGAACGACCGCTCCCCAGACTGCCGTGAAATGACTCACATAGGAGCCGGGTGGCGAGATGCCGAGGGCTGCCTCGGCGCGGAGCTCGGTGGTGATAGGCACCGTGGAGGCGACGTAGCAGTCGTAGAAGATCTTGTGAAAGCGTCGACTCAAGAGCTCCCTGAGTCCGATACCCGCGCTGCGTGCATCGGCTCGGCTGAAGGGTCGGCGGGTGTCGAGCGCACGGTATTCGCGTACGGGAACGGCCACGCCGCCGATCTTGAGCGTTTTAGTCGCGACAGCGCCAGCAAAATGTCGCCAACCTGTGGACGACTGTGGACAACATCTGCGGGACGTGAGGTCAAGCGTTTGGACGACTGTGATGAAAGACGTGCAGTTCTAAGCGCCCTTAGCCGTCTCTTTTCACGGCTGTGATGGAAGACGTACGCCGAGAGAGCCGCCGCAACAAGCCAGGTGCTACTTCTTGCCCTGCATCTTGACGGCCTCGATTGACGCCGCGGCTGCCTCAGGATCCAGGTAACGGCCGCCGATCTCGATCGGCTTCAGATCGTCGTCCAGCTGGTACACGAGTGGGATACCGGTGGGAATGTTGAGGCCCACCACCGCTTCATCGCTCATCTTGTCCAGATGCTTGACGATTGCGCGAAGCGAGTTGCCGTGTGCGGCGATCAGCGTCACCTTTTCCGCCCGCAGATCGGGCACGATCTCGTCGTACCAGTACGGGAGCGCCCGAACCAGCACGTCCTTCAGACACTCGGTACCCGGCCGGGCCTCGCTCGGCAGACCGGCATATTTCGGGTCGTCGAAGTTCGCGTACTGATCGTTGCTGTCGATCGGTGGCGGCGGAATATCGTACGAGCGCCGCCATAGCATGAACTGCTCTTCGCCGAACTCCGCCAGCGTCGCCGCCTTGTCCTTGCCCTGCAACGCACCGTAATGGCGCTCGTTGAGCCGCCAGGAACGCTTCGTCTCGATCCACATCCGATCGGCGATGTCCAGCGAAATCTGCGCAGTCCGGATTGCCCTGCGGAGCACGGAAGTGTGGACCACATCGGGCAACAGATTGGTTTCGACAAGCAGCTCACCGCCACGGCTGGCCTCGGCCTCACCTTTGGCGTTGAGATCGACATCGACCCAGCCCGTGAACAGGTTCTTGGCGTTCCACTCACTCTCGCCGTGCCGCAAAAGGATCAAAGTACCTGTCATAACACACGCTCCCGCGTCGTTTTCATGCCAGCGAGCCTAGTGGCCAACCGGCCCTGCACGCCTCATCGAGATCAGCTTTTCGGACGCTCACCCGGGTCCAGATGGGTAAAGGCTGCAAGGTTCACCGTCGACTCCCCGCGCGAGCGCCGCCAAGCCCACTCCTGGCGGATGCTCTCGGCGAAACCCAATTCCAGGATCACATTGAAGCTGTCATCGGCGGCCTCAGCCACCGTCCCCAGCAGCCGGTCGACCTCGGCTCGGGTGACCAGCTCAAGCGGAACACTGCCCGTGAGATAGATGTCACCAACCGCGTCTAGTGCAAAGCAGATACCGTGCAGTCTGAGATTGCGCTCCAGCAGCCAGCGGTAGACGCCGGCATGGTTCTCATCGGGCTTCCGGGCGACGAAGGCCCGCACGTTCAGTCCATGCTCGCCGACCTGGAGGGCACACTCGGTGGTGAGCTTGCGCGTACCTGGCAAGCTGACGGAGAACAGCCCGGGCGCCGACTCGGCCCAGTCGAGGTCAAGCTCTGAGAGTTCGGCGCGTATCTCATTGATCGCGTTGTCGCGGACGATGCTCACGTCTGCTGCACGAACCAGCGCACCTGGTAGCCGTCCAGGATAAGCGGCCTATCGGTCAGTGGAGTTTCATCAGTAAGCGCATCCCAGGCCCAGTTGCCCACCGGAATCACCCAACGCGGCAGCTTCTGCGGCTCCGTCGTCATGTTGTAGACGCCGACCATGATCTGGGTCTGGAACCGGCGCTGGAACACCAGGACTGCGGGGTTCACCGGATCGAGGATCTCACTCTCGACCGACGCATCGAGGCTCGGCAGCGAGGATCGCACCGCGATAATGTGCCGCAGGCTGTGCCAGACGCGATGCTCTACGGTGCCTTCGATATGCCGGTTGTCCACCAAGTCCCATGGCATCGGTGGCCGATGGACCCAGCGGTTGTCGTCAGCATGATCTGGATCCTCGACGAAGTCGTAGTAGTTGGGCAGAGCAAGCTCGTCACCCATGTAGATCAGCGGCAAGCCGCCGAACCCCAAGATCAGGCTGTATGTCAGCAGATAACGACGCACCGCCAGGTCGAGATGGATCTCATCACCGCTGTTGAGCGCCGACTCGATGCCGGCCAGCGATGCCGCAGTTCCGCTGATCCGGCGGTCGCCGGTTGCGAGATTCTCCTGGAATACCAGGCCCCGGGCATCGCTCATCGGATAGACGCCGGCGTAGTAGTCAGCGAGGAAACGTCGATGCTCGTAACCGTTCAGCCCAACCGAGGCGGCGTCGCCGTCGTCGATCGCCCACCCGATGTCGTCGTGGCAGCGCACGTAGGTACCCCACACCGTGGTCGGCGGCTTGACTGGGAACCTGTTCATGGCCGCGCAGAACAACCGGGTGTCCTTGGCGGCCAGCGCAGACCAGATCTGCACCATCAAGGAGTTCTGATACGCCATGTCGCTGACTTTGCCGGCGTGCTTGCCCACTCCTAGATAGGGCGCGAGATCTGAGGGCCCGACGATCGCCTCTGCCTTGAAGATCAGCGCTGGCGCCGCAATCCGTGCCACCGTACGAAGTGCTTGCGTGATGGCGTGTACCTCAGGCTGGTTCTGGCAGTTGGTGCCCATCCGTTTGAAGATGAAAGCAATCGCGTCGAGGCGCAGGCACTCCACGCCGAGATTGGCCAGCCACAAGATCAAATCGGCGAACTCGTAGAAGACGTCAGGATTGTGCCAATTGAGATCCCATTGCCAGGTGTTGAAGGTGGTCCACACCCATGAGGCCGAGTCATCGTCGTAGCTGAAGTTTCCGGGCGCGAAGTCGGGAAAAACCTCAGGCAATGTCCGCTCGTACGCGTCCGGCAGCTCCCGATCGGCAAACATGTGGAAGTAGTTCCGGTAGAAAGGGTCACCGGCCCGTGCATTCACCGCCCACTGATGCTCGGTTGCCACGTGGTTCAAGACGAGATCAAGAGTCAGCGAGATTCCGCGGGAGCGCAGCACGGTGGCGAGCTCCCGTAGATCATCAATGCTGCCGAGGTCAGGGCGGACGGCGCGATAATCCATAACCGCGTAGCCGCCGTCGTTTTGGCCCGGCCGCGGTTTGAGCAGCGGCATCAGGTGCAGATAGGTGACTCCAAGCTCGGCGAGGTAGTCCACCCGGTCGGCGACACCCTTCAGGTCGCCCGCGAAAAGATCGGTATAGGTGGCGTAGCCGAGCATCCGGGGATGCTGAAACCACTGCGGATCGGCATGCCGCCGCAGGTCCAGCAGCCGCAGATCGGCGGGCCGCTGCTGGAAGTTCTGCGCTGCGATCTCGATCACGCGGTAAGCCATCTCCGGCGCATGGTCGGGATAGGCGCCCGTCAGTCCGGTCAGCAGGTCCGGCCAATAGCGCTGCAATCGGGTGGCAAAGACAACTTGATCATGAGGCGGCTCGCCTTCGAGCAGCGGCGCCACATCCGGAGTACTCATCGCTGGCAGGCTATTGGAGCAACCCTCAGCTTGTCAGCAACCGCTGCCGGATACTTCGGAACGAACTAGCGCAGGTGCCTGGAATCAGTCAGATTGGCATCAGCCTCAGGCGCCGTACGCAGCTCCTTGCGCCCAATCTTGATCTGCTTCCGGAACTCATCCATGAAGGCCTCGCGGAGCTCCTCATTGTCGACGACGGTACCCGCCGTCCCCAGCTTGCCCTTCACCACTCGCTGACAGAGCGTCAGCCAGGCCTGGCCCATGGCGTAGGTGAATGTCGACGCGACCCCGGCTCCGATGACACCACCCACGACCGTTCCAGCCCCAGGGATCATCTTGATCAAGCTGGTGAAAGTTGCCCGTCCTAGCTGCGTCGCCGCAGTAGTTGAGGCGATCGCCATCAACGCGGCTCGTTCGAACTTGATCTTGTAGATCTGGGCGATTCGAGCCATCATGCCAAGCTGGATCGGTACCAGCAAGGCGGCCGATGAGAACGGGATCGGGGTGGCGGCAGCAGCAGCGGAGCTCGCAACGGCAGCGGTTATGTACTTGTGCGCTTCCTGCGCCTTCCGCGCATGATCGATTTCTTGCGCCGCGACGAGAGCTCCATGAACACCTTCGGGCGCAACGCGAAAGGTGGCATCGAGGAGTTCTTTGAGCCCGTACGCGGGCTGGCCGGAGAACTCGTCCGCCTTCGCGTACGTCATGAACGGCCGCCCGGACACGATAGGTAGCTGTTTGGCGATAATCTGCTCGGCCAGCAGCACCGTGTCCGGATGGTAGTAGCCGCCGCGCATGGGCACCTGGGTCAGTACCACGACCACCGGCAGACCCATCCCGTCAAGCCGACGCACGAAATCGGCTTCGGCCTCCTCGAAGCGGCGGTCCATGCCGCGGAGGCAGTACCAGGCGACATGGATCTGTTCTGAAAGCGGCAGTTGCCGCATCTGGGTCATCGCCTTGCCGAGCTCGGACAGAATCTGCTTGTTGTCCTTGCCTACCTCTAAACCCTGAGTGTCAACGATGCCCAGGTGTCCGATCTTGTCGAGATAGAGGTGGCTGCCCCGGGTTACCGGCTCGCCGATGCCGGTACGTGCCACCTCCTCGCCGAAGATCGCATTGATCAAGGTGGACTTGCCGACTCCGGTCTTCCCGAAGATCGCCAGGTTGAACCGCCCGATGGCCGCGTTCTGTTTGTCGTACTCGGCACGGAACGAATTTCGAAACCAGTCGGTGCTGCCCGCCATATGGCCAAGGGTACGGGTGGCAGAAGTCTCGAGGGCAATTCAGGTGATCTGACACCAGCACTGACACTGCCGCTGCGCCCGCGAGCTGTACCAGCTGGTCGCCACCGGAGGCAGCGCCACTGACGTACCTGCGGCCGTCCGCGAGGTAATCGGCCGCCGGCACGCCCGCCCTCTCCCCCGGGCTGTGCGGCCCTGCTCGACGCGGCAGCGGTGTCCGCGCCCACTCGACTTCACCATCCGGACGGCACCTGTCGGTACGAACCCGCCCCAACCGCGCGATGACGCGATCAGGGCGTGGCGACGCCCAGTACACTCGCCGGGTTGCCCACAGCCCGGAGAGAGTTTCTGAGTGCCCGTCCGTTCTGACCTACGGAACCTAGCGATCGTCGCCCACGTCGACCATGGCAAGACCACCCTTGTCGACGCGATGCTTTGGCAGTCGGGGGCGTTCCGCGTAGGCCAGACCGTCCAGAAACGGGTGCTGGACTCGATGGACTTGGAGCGAGAAAAGGGCATTACGATCCTCGCCAAGAACACCGCCGTTCGTCACCGACTGGCGGACGGTTCGGCTGTCACCATCAACATCATTGATACTCCAGGCCACGCCGACTTCGGCGGCGAAGTCGAGCGAGGCCTCGAGATGGTCGATGGGGTTCTGCTCTTGGTGGACGCCTCTGAAGGTCCACTTCCCCAGACTCGCTTCGTGCTCCGTAAGGCTCTGGGCAAGAAACTGCCGATCATCCTTGTTGTCAACAAGGTCG
This sequence comes from uncultured Actinomycetota bacterium, assembly GCA_963836855.1. Classification (GTDB taxonomy): domain Bacteria; phylum Actinomycetota; class Actinomycetes; order Propionibacteriales; family Propionibacteriaceae; genus Microlunatus. The sequence continues at coordinate 153,519 of CAWILN010000047.1, forward strand.
ACCGCCACAATGCGCGAATACCAGAAGTCGTGGAGGAGACCTACGACCTCTTTCTCGACCTGTTGGACGACAACAGCACCGACGGTCTCGACTTTCCGGTGGTTTATGCCTCAGCTAAGGCGGGCCGAGCCTCGCTGACCGCTCCCGGCAACGGTGAGATGCCTGACAGCCCGGATCTCGGTCCCTTGTTCGACGTGATCCTGCAACACATCCCGGCGCCGAGCTACGTGGAGGGTGCGACGCTGCAGGCGCACGTCACCAACCTCGACGCCTCGCCTTACCTCGGTCGCCTCGCGCTGTGCCGAGTGGTCGCCGGAACCTTGCGGCGCAATCAGAATGTCGCCTGGTGTCGCGCCGACGGCTCGATCCGTACTGTCAAACTCTCTGAGCTCTTGATGACCAACGCGTTGGACAGGGAGCCCGCGGAGTCAGCAGGGCCAGGCGACATCGTCGCCATCGCCGGTATAGCGGAGATCACCATCGGCGAGACACTGTCAGATCCCGACGACCCCAAGCCGTTGCCACTGATCACCGTGGACGAGCCGTCGATTTCGATGACCATTGGCATCAATACGTCCCCGCTTGCGGGGCGCGCGGGCAAGAACCTCACGGCGAGGCTGCTGAAGGCGCGCTTGGATGCAGAGCTGGTGGGGAATGTCTCGATCCGGGTCTTCCCTACGGAGCGGCCGGATACCTGGGAGGTGCAGGGGCGTGGTGAGCTTCAGCTGGCGATCCTGGTTGAGATGATGCGCCGGGAGTCCTTCGAGCTGACTGTGGGGAAGCCGCAGGTCGTGGCCCGGGACGTCGACGGCAAGATCCACGAGCCGGTGGAGCGCTTGACTATCGACATTCCCGAAGACTTTGTCGGCGTCGTCACTCAGTTGCTCGGGCTACGCCGCGGCAGGCTAGAGCAGATGGTCAACCACGGCACCGGCTGGGTTCGCATGGAATATCTCGTTCCGGCCCGCGGGCTGATCGGTTTCCGCACCGAGTTCCTGACCGAAACCCGTGGAACCGGACTAATGCATCACGTCTTCGAGGCCTACGAGCCGTGGGCCGGCGATCTGCGCACCCGGCTCACAGGCTCGCTGGTGGCAGACCGGTCGGGACAGGTCACCTCGTATGCGCTGTTCAACTTGCAGGAGCGCGGCACCATGTTCGTCGGTCCTGGCACCGATGTGTACGAGGGGATGATCATTGGCGAGAACTCGCGCGCCGAGGATATGGACGTCAACCCGACCAAGGAGAAGAAGCTCACGAACGTACGCGCGTCCACTGGCGAGGAGCTTGAACGGCTGGTGCCGCCGCGGCTCATGAGCTTGGAGCAGGCGCTGGAATTCTGCCGCATCGACGAGTGCCTGGAGGTCACTCCAGAGGCAGTGCGCATGCGCAAGACTGTGCTATCAGGAGCGGTTCGAGCGCGGGCTCGAGCCCGCGCCAAACAGGCCTGAGCCCACTTGGCAAGGTCTGACAGCGCTCGTTCCCATTTCGTGACCTCATGCGGCGAGCTTCGACACAAGTCGGTCACGACCGCGGCGCTCACCAGCGACTCGCCCGGCTATCGGTGAAGATAAATCTGTCGTCGCTATACAACCTCGGCCCTTCCCCACCGTGGAACGACACGACTCGCCAGGCCGGAATTCGAAGTTTTAGGTCAGCCCGGGGGGAGGCGAACTCACGCCCCACCTCGTTGCTCGCGGGGGGCGCGAGCATGAGGTGGGGCGTGAGGGGTCGTTCTATTTAGCGAGTTAGCTGGCGTTCGTCTCAGTCGGGGTCTCGCCGCTCTCGGAGGCATTGTTGGAACCGCCAGCGGTGACAGGCCTGGTTGACTTGCTGGACCGATCGTGCGCGGACTTTCGTGCCTCGTCGACCGCTTCCTTGCCGCGTCCAGCGAACTCGCCATAGGTGGCGGTTGCCTGAGCCAGCAGCTCATTCGCCTGCTGCTGCAACTCCGCGATCCGAACCTTGGTCGCTTCCGGCAGGTTTTTGAACTGCTCCGGCAGTGTGATCACAAACGTGCGCACCTCGTCGGCGCTTGCCTTGGCTTGCTTGCTCAGTTCAGGACGCTTGCTCTGCAGTTCGTTCAACCGTTTGCCGGCCTTCTGCTGCGTGTCGGCAAGGGCGCCTTTGAGCGCTTCAGCCAGCGCATCTGTGAGGCCGGCAACCGCGTACAGTGCGGCGTAATCGGACTCCAGGGCTGACTTGCGAGCTTCAGCTGAGGTTTCCTTGTGAGCCATCGCTTTCTCCTCCTTGGCTGGGTTTGGTGTTGTCATAGTGGGGCTTCCCGTTGGTCGTGGCCTTCTCGTTCTCCTTGACGAACGACGTGTACACATCGATGAGGACACGCTTCTGCCGCTCGGTGATTGCGGTGTCTGCAACGACGGCCATCTCCACCGGGGTTCCAGGGTGGTCATCCGGATCGAGGATTCCGGCACGGATGTAGAGGGTCTCGGCCGATACACGCAACGCCTTGGACAGTTGCAGCAGCACCTCCGCTGAGGGCTTGCGGAGGCCACGCTCGATCTGGCTCAAGTAAGGGTTGGAGATCCCAGTCTGCTCGGCGAGCTGACGCAGCGACAGCTGCGCCGTCTTGCGTTGAGCTGCAATGAACTCACCGAGCGAGCCGAGTTGCTCGCCAATCTTCGCAGTTCGGATTCGCACCATGTGAACCATTGTGCTTGCAATTGCAAGCACTTGCAAGCGCTGAGCTAGCACTCCCGTTCGCGAGCGTCGGCTAGAGCGGGCTTTCAGCGCCCGCTCGGTGCGCGAGCGAACAAAGTTAGCGCCCCAACATGACGGCCTGCGGCACTGAAGCAGTGATCAGCGTCCCATCAGGCCGTCGATCGACTGTCCTCGAAGGAAGCGGACCGTCGATCGATGGACCCTGGTCGTCAAGTGGAACCCGCACCGGCCTGGCAGCCGATACGGTGAACCGGGTGCCTCGAACGGCCAGCTCGGCACTGTCGCCCTCGACGACTGTGAAGGCAATCAGACGACTTGTGACTTCGACCTTAATGCGCGTACCGCGGAGCGTGATCTGGAACGTCAGGCCAGCCCACGAGGCCGGCAGGCGTGGATCGAAGGTGACGATCCCGTTGTAGTCCCGCATCCCACCAAATCCATAGGCAAGAATGTTCCAGACGCCACCAGTTGAGGCCACATGGACACCGTCGCTGGTATTGCCATGAAGATCGGCCAGGTCGACAAACAACGCGTTGTAAAAGTAGCGCAGCGCCAGCTCCCGGTATCCGACTTCGGCGGCGATGATCGACTGCACGATGCCGGACAGTGTGGAATCCCCGGTGGTGATCGGGTCGTAGTACTCGAAGTTGTTGCGCTTCTGCGTCTTCGTGAAATGATCACCCTGCAGGAACAGCGCTAGCACCACATCTGCCTGCTTCAACACCTGGAACCGGTAGATCACCAGCGGGTGGTAGTGAAGCAGCAACGGACGCTTGTCGGCGGGTGTGTTCTCGAGATCCCAGATTTCTCGATCAAGGAAGTGCGCATCCTGTGGGTTGATCCCGGTGACCTCGTCGTACGGAATGGACATCGATTCCGCGCAAGCCGCCCATTCGGCGATTTCCCCGGCACGCAGCTCCAGCCGTTCTACGACCCGCTGGTACGCACGTGGAAACTCACGTTGCAATTGACGGAGCAACTCTGCCGCCTTGGCCAGATTGAACCGGGCCATGACGTTGGTGAAGAGGTTGTCATTGACGACCGTGGTGTACTCGTCGGGTCCGGTTACTCCGTGAATGTGGAAGCTGCGACGGCCCGAGCCGTTCTCACGCCAGAATCCGAGATCAGCCCACAGCCGCGCGGTCTCGACAAGGATGTCCACGCCTTCGCGGTTCATGAAGTCTTGATCACCGCTGGCGGCAACGTACTTGCAGAGGGCGAAAGCAATGTCGGCGTCGATGTGATACTGCGCCGTACCGGCCGCATAGTAGGCCGAGGCCTCCTCGCCGTTGACCGTACGCCAAGGGAAGAGCGCGCCGTGCTGGGCAAGCTCCTCGGCGCGGCGACGGGCCGCACCGAGCATGTTGTAACGGAAGCGCAGTTCGCTGCGTGCCATCTGCGGCGAGGTGTAGGTGAGGAACGGAACCACGAAGATCTCGGTGTCCCAGAAGTAGTGCCCGCTGTAGCCGGTTCCCGTCACGCCCTTCGCGGGCACGCCCGACTGCTCAGCGCGGGCCGCAGCTTGAGCAACCTGGAACAGGTTCCAGCGAATTGCCTGTTGCAGAGCCGGCTGTCCGTGCACGACGACATCGGACCGTTCCCAATATTCATCCAGCCACTCCCGCTGGGCGGCGAACTCCGGTTCCGCACCGAGCTCGCGCACCCGATCAAGGGTTCGCCGACAACGATCAACAAGCTCACGAGAAGGGACTCCACGTGAGGTGTGGTAGGCAACGACCTTGGTGACCTTGATCGGCTGACCCGCCTTGGCCTGCACCCGATAGACCATCTTGCCGGTGTCCTCATCGGCACTGGTGAAGATGCGATAGTCGTTGTCGGTGTCGATGTCATGATCAACTCCAACGGCGAGCGTCATCTTGGAGTTGGCGCAGCGGTAGCCCAGGATAATCCGATGATCTTGCCACCAATGGCTTTGCGGTTCGAGCACCCGAGCCTCGAAGGCGACACCTTTACGCGGATCGACCCCGGTGCCCATCGCGTCGGACCGTACGTGGTATTCGTCACGGCCGTCTTGGCGGTTCAAGGTTTGCGAGGAGATCACCACCGGCGCCTCGGCACCCAGTACGGTGACTTCCATGGTCATGATCGCCAGGTGACGCTGCGTGAACGAGACCATGCGCTTCGAGGACACCCTGACTCGCTTGCCGCCCGGTGTCCGCCAGACGATGGTGCGACTCAACACGCCGTCACGGAAGTCCAACGAACGTTCGTAAGATTCAAGATCGGCAACCGATAACAGCATCGGCTCATCGTCGACGTACAGCTTGATCGTTTTGTTGTCCGGCACGTTCACGATGGTTTGGCCGACACGGGCGAAGCCAAAAGCTTCCTCGGCATGCCGGATCGGCCACGTTTCATGGAACCCATTGATAAAGGTGCCGTGAAAGTAGGTCTCCCGGCCCTCTTCGACATTGCCTCGCATGCCCAGATATCCGTTGCCGACCGCGAACAGCGACTCTGTGACACCAAGATCATCCGTGCTGTACTCGGCCTCGGTGAACTTCCATTCGTCAATCGGGAAACGATTCCGGTTGAGTGGGTCGGCCGCACTGATCGGGTCGTCAGGACCGCGGCGGGTCATGATGACGCCAGCTCAGCAAGATCAGCAACAACCACATCTGCGCCGGACTCGGTCAGCCGCTGCGCGCCGACGCCACGGTCGACCCCAACGACCAGGCCGAAGCCGCCAGCATGCCCTGCCTGGACTCCGGAGACTGCATCTTCGAAGACGGCGGCTCGCTCTACAGGTACGCCGAGCTGGTCCGCGGCGGCGACGAAGGTGTCAGGGGCCGGCTTACCCCTGAGACCCTTCTCCGCGGCGACATTGCCGTCGACTACGACGTCAAATCGTTGCTGCAGGTCGGCGGCTTCCAGCACCACAGACGCATTGCGCGACGAGGTCACGACCGCGACCTTGGTTCCGTGCTCCGCGAGATGATCAAGGAGCTGTACCGACCCGGCGTATGGTCGGACGCCCTCTTCCCGCAACAGGGCGATAAAGAATTCGTTCTTCCGATTGGCGAGTCCGCAGACGGTCTCGGCCTGGGGACTGTCGCTGGGATCGCCCTCCGGCAGCTGAACGCCGCGAGATGCCAGGAACGCGCGGATACCGTCGTAACGTGGCTTGCCGTCGATGTAGTTGAAGTAGTCGCTAGCGACGTAGGGTTCGGCGATGCCCCGCCTGCTGAGGAAGTCGACAAAGAGCTGCTGCCACGCCCGCATATGCACCTCGGCGGTCGGGGTCAGCACACCGTCCAGATCGAACAGGGCGGCGTCGTACTCATGCCAGTTCACACCATGAAGATTAGAACGTGGCGAGCCTCGTTGCGGCATAACGCTGAAGTGCGTTCGCCCACCGCAGAACGGCGGCGCTCGGCGGGTGATCAAAGCGTAGGGTCAGGTCGTGGCCACCCCTTTTGAATCGGATCCTGTCCTGGTGGAGGTCGTCCGTAACGGCTTCGTTGAAAGCGTCCATCGGGGACGGGTCGCCATCACCGATCCCGACGGAGGTCTGGCCTCCTCTGTCGGTGCCGATTTTGCCCCGATGTATCCGCGCAGCGCCAACAAACCGCTTCAGGCGGTCGGCATGTTGCGAGCAGGTCTTGATCTTGACGATGAGCTGCTCGCGCTGGTCTGCTCGTCGCATTCAGGCGAGTCCTTCCACCTCGACGGCGTCCGGCGCATCCTTGCAATGTCGGGGCTCGACGAGTCGGCGTTGCAGATGCCGGCGGACTGGCCACTGGACCAGCAGGCCAGGGAAGACGCCATTCGCACGGGCCTCGCGAAGTCCCCCCTGTCCATGAACTGCTCGGGAAAGCACGCAGGGATGATCAGGACAGCCGTTCTGAGTGGCCGAGAAATCGCGAACTACCGCGATCCTGATCATCCGATTCAACTGGCAGTCGTGCAAGCCATTGATGATCTTGCTCATGAGCAAGCCACCAATCTCGCGATAGATGGTTGCGGCGCGCCTTTGTATGCGATCTCCCTCTACGCACTGGCCCGCGCATTTGGGCAGATCGCCAGCGCATCCGAAGGCCCCGAGCATCGCGTCGCGACAGCGATACGGAGTTATCCAGAGTATGTGTCAGGTAGCCGACGCGACGAGCTCGAGCTCCATCGCGCAATTCCTGGTCTGATGGCCAAGGCGGGCGCTGAGTCGGTGTACGCAGTCGGGCTTGCCGACGGCCGCGGGGTGGCGATCAAGATCAGTGACGGCAACCCACGCGCGCGTCCTGTCGCCATGGCCGGGGTGCTCAAGCGCCTCGGATTCGATCATGAAACTCTGGAGATCCACGCCAGCGGTCCGGTGCTGGGCGCAGGCGAACGAGTGGGCGAGATCCGCCCCTGTAAGGAGACCCTCGCCGAACTCGGGGCCTAACGGCTCTTCCTGGCAGCCCGACGTTCGGTGTTAAAGTGCCGGGCGTACGTGAAGGCCGATGTCGGGATCCACCAGCGGCTCCTGCGCTGCTGCGATGCCATCGACGCTCAGCGTGGCATCGACGGGGGTGCCGCGCTTGATCAGTCCCAACGCGATGGGGCCGAGTTCGAAGTGGCGCGCCGAGCCGCCGACGAAGCCCAGTGCGCGTCCATCGAGCAACAGCTCACTCCCGGGGGCCGGCAGTGCATCGACGCTGCCGTCCAAGTGCAGCTGTATCAGTCGCCGAGGCGGTCGTCCGAGGTTGTGGACCCGGGCAACCGTCTCCTGGCCTCGGTAGCAACCCTTGTCCAGGTCAACGGCAACGCCGAGCAGCCCGATCTCGTTGGGAATGGTGCGGTGGTCGGTGTCGAGGCCGATTCTGGGTACGCCGGCAGCGATCCGGCGCGCCTCGAGTGCCCAGGTGCCAGTTCGGGGACCGCAGCTCATGACGTCTCCAAGCCGATCACGCACCACGAACAGCTCTCGGCCGCCGAGTGAGTCTGGGCCCACGCGGACAAGATGATCGCCGGCAACGTGTCCAGCGGACCACACGATTGCGTAATCATCGCTCCTATCGGCAACCTCGACTCGCATCAAGAAGCGCATGCTGTCGAGCCAGCTCACCAGTGCTGACGCTGAGCCTGGTTCGGTGTGGGCCCAGAAGGTCTCGCCGTCGTCCACGCCATACAACACGTGCTCAATGTGGCCGTGTGGGGACAGCACCAGCGCGGTCACGCCACGACCGGGCTCGAGGCCCTCGAGGTCTTGCGTTGTCAGCGAATGCAGCCACGTCAGCCGGTCCGGACCGGTCACCGCGATGACGCTTCGGTGGGACAGGTCAACCACACCGTCGCCACCGGTCAGCAGCCGCTGCTCGCGCATCGGGTCGCCGTAATGCCAAGGCACACCGACGTCTGGCCCTGTTTCGGCCACGACAGCTGTCATGTCGCTTTCAGCACTCCCGTTCCTGCTTTTCTTCCCGTAAATCATTGTCGGACTCCGGCACGCCACCGCCCCCATGATCTGAACCGGCAGGGTCAGCGGCAGGCGGCCGACTTCACCTTGCGCACCCTGGTGCCGTCGACGCGGATAGCCACCGAGGTCGCATTGTCGGTCTCGTCTGTTTCTACCAGCCGACCCAGTGGATCGGCCTCGAGGTCGAGACAGAGCACGTCGGAGTCCACGTTGGGCGGTAGTCGCAGCCATTGTCCGGACAGGTCCGCCTTGTAGAGATCCACCCAACCTGGCGAGATGCCCTGCTGGCTGCTCTTTCGCGAGCACCTCCCGAAGTGCCGTCGGGGAACCACGACTTGCTGGCGAGGCACCTTGAGGTTGTCTCGTAGGCAGAAACTGACCTTGTCCCGCGCCACCAGCGCTCGCGATGAACCCGCGCGCCTAAGTGAGTAGGCCGCCATCGCGTCGAAGTGCCAGTGTTTGTGGCCGGGGTGGAGCAGCATGCACCCGGTCGCTCGCCGGTACAGCTGGCGGTCGCGACGCCGCTGAAATTTCCCATCCCTGTTCACATCGCGATGCACCAGTTGGAGGGCCTCATGCTGCCCGGACGAGCATTTGCCCCGCCCCTGGGGCAACAGGTATAGCGGCCCAGGTCCAACATTGGCGAGCGAAGCGGCGAAGCGGAGCCGTCGAGTACTCCCAACAACTTCGATCTGTAGATCACTCGCGCTCATACTCCTCATGTTCGGGAGCAGCAGCGGAGCAGCTTGAGGGACCGTGGGAGTCGGTTTCGGCAAAGGCTGTGGCGCAGTCGGCGTCAAACCGCTGGGGGAAGGGCTCGTGACGCTCGAGGCCGCACGGCGACGGTCGTCGACTGCAAGCACAACTCCCACCACCCCGACAACCAGCGCCGTCGCGGTCGCCGTTGCAGCTACCGCCACTCGGGTTGTCCCCACCTCTGTCACGCTACCGACGCCACCCAACAGAATTCGAGCGTCAGACCGTTAACAACTTGATCACGTCGCTGATCAGTGGCTGGATGAAATCAGACTCGACGCAGCCGGCCCCACATGTGGGCTTGCAAACTGTAGCCATATGCGGCCTTGTCGAATGTCCACAACAGTTCCCCCGCAACATTGCCGTACAGCCGCTGACCTGCTGCATACTCCTCCGCGGAGGCCGTACGCACTACCGCGTCGGTCACCAACTCGATCTTGGGTCCGGTGATCGATCCGTACCACACCTCGGCGTAGCCAGCCGGGTGACACATGACGAGCTCAAGACTGCCGTCGCTCTGCGGCCGCCAGAACCCGGTCTCCATCCCCAGTGGCCGGATCGCGAGCCCGTGATCATCGACCTCGAACATCTGGGACAGGTAGTGCAGGTAGTTCCCACCATTGTGGGCAAAGTCGATCTGCTGTCCGAAATCGAAGTCCTCGGTGCCCGGATAGGTTGCCTTACCGCTGCCCTCCCAGCGACCGATCATCCATGCGATCGGTGTCAGATCCGGATGCAGGTCCGCTGAGAGCTCGAACGACATGAGCTCAACCGCCGGAACGCGCGGCTGTCGCGCGGAAAAGCACCAGGACCAGCATGATCAGCAGCACTAGGCCCAGGGCGGCGACACCGCAGATCAGCAGCACCGCAAAGGTGAAGGACAGCGACATGGCTGGGAGTTTAGTCCGGCACGGCCTCCTGGCCTTGGAACTCGACCAGCCTGCGTTCCATGATCGTGCAAGCCGTGACATACGTCTTACCTCCTGCCACCGGCCAGCTGTCGAGCGTCGCTCCTGCCTCCGAGTAGCCCAGCCGTTCATAGAGCGCCCTAGCTCCGGGGTTATCGTGCTCAACCAGCATCCTGGCCAGCGCCCGCCCATGATCGATGATCTTGTGCTCCAACGCGGCGATCAGCTCAGCTCCCGCTCCTAAGGATTGGAACCGCTCATGCACTGCAAGCATCCAGATGTTGCCAGCATCCTCCGATAGCCGGAAATCCACCCCACCCATGGCGATCAGCCGGTCATTCGGCAGGAAGCCCACCAGCAACCCAAGCTCTCCGGCGTACGACGCCTCGAGCGCCACTGCCACAGCTCGGATATGTTCAGGCCCGCCTGACCAGTCGAGATCGCTCAAATCGGCCGCTTCAAGATCACGAAAACTCAGCCGCACGTCCATGGGCCACAACTGTGCCAGGTTACGGTGAGAAACATGCCTCGCTACATCATTCTTGGTGCAGGGGCGGTCGGCGGTGCCCTCGGCGGTCGGCTCGGCTTGGCTGGACGCGACGTCGCGCTAGCGGCCCGCGGCGATCACCTGGCAGCCCTTCATGAGCATGGTCTACGGCTTCGTACGCCCGACGAGGACATGACTCAGCCCGTTGTGGCGATCGGTGGCCCGGAGGAGATCGAGCTCAGTCGTGACGACATCCTCATCCTCGCGACCAAGACCCAGCAGGCAAATGATGCGCTCGTGAGCTGGACTGACGCGCCGGTCTACCAGAACGGCAGGCCAATTGGCAGCGCCGGCGAGCGCCTGCCGATCTTCATTGCGCTCAATGGGGTTGCCGCAGAGGCAATGGCACACCGGTACTTTCGGCGGGTCTACGGGGTATGCGTCTGGATGCCGGTTGTGCACCTGCGGCCCGGGGAAGTGATCATTCGCAGCACTCCGCGATCAGGAATGCTCCATATCGGCCGTGTGCCCGCGCACGCCGACGATCATGATCAAACACTGCAGCAGGTTGCCACCGATCTGGTGGCCGCCAACTTCGACGTTCCGCTACCCGCTGATGTGATGCCCTGGAAGTACCGCAAGTTGATAAGCAACATTGGCAACGTCTTCCAAGCATTGGTAGCCCGCAATGGTGATTGGCGCTCGCTGGCCGCCGATGCCGAGGTTGAGGCGCGCCGGGTGCTCGATGCTGCCGGAATTGAATACATCAGCGAGGAGGAGGAGTCCGCCGCACGGGCGGCCGGATTCACCATGAAGCCGGTAGCTGGGGTTCCGGAGTTCGTCGGCGGATCGACCTGGCAGTCCTTGCAGCGGGGCACAGGAAACATCGAAACCGACTATCTGAACGGTGAGGTAGTGATGATCGCGCATCGCCACGGCATGGAGGCTCCGATCAACGAGCGGCTGGCCATACTGGCACGGCGAGCGGCCGCTACCGGTGCCAAGCCCGGGAACATGAGCCCCGACCAGCTTGCCGATCTTTTGCGGCGGTAGTGACAGCACCCTTTGCTCCGGTATCCCACGCAGCGTGGGATGTCCGCGCTGTACCTGGCGCGCATGCCATGTACGGCGTGAAGAGTTTGGGTACAGACCCCAGGAGAGTCGTCGATGGATGTACGCGAGCGTGTCGCCTCGAGGTAAGCCCGCTAGTAAACCAGCGCTCGAACGTTGTCGGCAAGCGCCGCTTCGACGAAGCTCGCAGCGCCTTGAATCGTTGCCGACTCCACAAGGTCGTTCTCGGCCAGCTCGCGCCGCGCGGCGCACTGGGTACACACGGTGATCGCGCCGCCGAGCCTGACGGTCTCCACCAGATCCGCGATCGGCGTCGCGTATGGCAGCTCAAGATCAGGCTGCCGCCCCGGCACGGCGAACCACACCGCTTCGCCGGTCAGCCAGACCGACACCGAGGCTCCCGCAGCGACGCCCATAGCCGCGACGGTCCAGGCCTGGTTTGCCCGCTCGGCTGCTTCAGCACCGCACGTGATCTTGATCAGGAGCGAGCGTGAGGTCATTTCGGTGGACATGGCCGACATTGTGGCAGAAGGTATCGCTGTGTTGATCACAAGATTCGCTGGGTCCGCGCCTTGGGAGGACAGATACGGCTACTCGCGCGTGGTCGTGGCTGGAGATTGGGCGATCACAGCTGGCACAACAGCGACCGGTTTGGACGGCGTGCTGCATCCAGGTGACCCATATCGGCAAGCGCTGGCCGCGTTGAGCATCGCGCTCGACGCTCTGAAGGCAGCCGGTGTGGCACCGGAGCAAGTGGTACGTACCCGGATGTACGTCACTGACATCGCCTCACAAGCGGCGATCGGACGCGCGCACCACGAAATGCTTGGCCATATCCGGCCGGTCGCGACGATGGTCGAGGTGGCGCGGCTCGCCGACCCTGCTCATCTGGTCGAGGTCGAAGTCGAGGCGTACGTCGGTCGCTGAGATCTTGGTCTCGGCACATGGAAGACTGGCGGCCGTGTCTGAACGATCGCAGATCTGTGTCAAACCGTGCGTCTCGTCGTCCAGCGAGTAAGTACCGCGCGCGTCGAAGTCTCCGGCGAGGTTGTCGGGGCAATCGACCGGCCTGGCTTGTTGATCTTGGTGGGGGTCACCCAGGATGATCAGCCGGTGACGGCAGAACGGTTGGCCCAGAAGGTCTGGACGCTTCGCATCCTGCGGGGCGAGAAATCGTGTCAGGAGGAAGACGCGCCGATCCTGGCCGTCAGTCAGTTCACGCTCTACGCGGACATCCGGAAGGGCCGCCGTCCGTCGTGGAGCGCGGCGGCACCGCGAGCGATCAGCGAGCCGCTGATCGAGGCCTTCGTCTCCTCACTGCGGCTACTGGGCGCGGAGGTCGCGACCGGGGTCTTCGGCGCCGAAATGCAGGTCTCCTTGACCAACGACGGCCCCGTAACGCTCATACTCGACTCTGAGAGCTAGCTAGCCCGGGCTTGCGAAGGCGACCTCAGAGATCACGACGGCATCGCGGCCCCTGGCATTCGATCCCGGACCGGTGCTCGCCTCGATCGTGAGCGTCACCTGCTCGCCCGGTTGGGAGGGAATGCTCAGCTTCTGCACGGTCTTCACCCCGTCTTCCAGCGACTGATGGAAAGACGTGCCGTTCGCAAAGGTCCACCTCGCTTTGGTAATCCGGCGGTACTCGCCGTAGCGCGTGGCACCGCTGGCCGGGTCCACCTTGGCGTAGCCGTTCACGAGGCCTACCTCGACGATGGTGGTTCCGGTTGGAAACTCGAACGTGACGACCTGACCAATGCCATTGCCGTTGCACCGCCAGGCTGTATTCATCTCCCCGTCGAGCATCTGTTCAGGCACGTAGTAGACAGGATTGCCGGCATCATCGGCGCTCTGAGACGCCTGGCACCCGACCTTCACCTGATTCGGCATCGCTGACGCCACCTGCGCTGAGGGCAATGCGGCAGAGGGAGCAGCATTCTGAACACTCGACTCCGCTGAGCCCGCGGCTGCGGTTCGCGAGGCGGGGTGCAGCAGCAGCGCAATCCCGGCGACTGCTCCAGCTGTCAGGCACAGCAAGATCACACTCATGATGATCATGGGATTGCGGCCGCGCGGTGGAGCGGCTGTGGGGCCGTCGCTGGGGAGGGCCGACGGAGGCGAATCCAGCGGCAACAGAAGTGTTTGCGGGTCGCCCGCCGTTACACCGGGAGCATAGGAATCCTGCCGATATAGCCAGGCAAAGTCATCTCCGACGGCCTTGGGCCCGTCGGACACGGGCTCATTCTGAGATGGCTCGCTGCTTGACACCTGAGACATAGGCCCTCACGGTAGCGCCGACGTGCGCGCCTCGTGGACGTTCCCGCGAGGGTCCGCGTCACGACCTCAGCGTCAGGAAGCTTCGATATCGACGTCGATCTCGTTGACGCTGCCGCGTGCACCGACGACTGCGCGATCGACGGTCTTCGCGCCCGGTGCCAGTGTCCGGAGCGTCCAGTTGCCATCAGCCGCGAAAAACCGGAAGTGACCCGTCGCCGATGTCGGGACCTCTGCGGTGAACTCGCCGCTCGAGTCGAGCAGCCGCACGTATGCCCCCGAGACCGGATTCCGGCCACGCAGCACGCGGCCCTGAATCACCGCCTCCTTGGTCACGTCGACGCCGGCCAGACTGAGTCCGCCCTTGGTTGCTGCGCACATGATCTTCTCCTTTTTGAACTGACGAGGGAATCGAAATTAGGGTCCGGAATGATTAGGCGGCGCCGGGGTCGTCACCGACGGCGACCGGCACGCCGACGAGCGAGCCGTACTCCGTCCAAGACCCGTCGTAGTTCTTCACGTTCTGCTGCCCGAGGATCTGGTGCAGAACGAACCAGGTGTGCGCGCTGCGTTCCCCGATCCGGCAGTAGGCAATGATGTCTGTGTCCCAGGTCAAGCCCGCATCGCTATAAAGCACGGTGAGCTCGTCATCGGACTTGAAGGTGCCGTCATCATTGGCTGCCTTGCTCCACGGCACATTGACTGCGGTAGGAATGTGACCGCCGCGCTGGGCCTGCTCCTGCGGCAGGTGAGCGGGGGCGAGTAGCCGGCCAGCGTACTCATCTGGACTGCGCACATCGACCAGGCTTTTGGTACCGATCGCCGCGACCACCTCGTCGCGGAAAGCCCGAATGTTGAGGTTCGGCTCCGTGGCCGAGTAGCTCGCGGCCGGTCGGGTGACCGTTTCGCTGCTCAGGTCGCGGGCGTCGAGCTCCCATTTCTTGCGACCGCCGTCGAGCAGCAGCGCCTTATCGTGCCCGTAAAGCTTGAAGTACCAGTACGCGTACGCGGCAAACCAGTTGTTGTTACCGCCGTAGAGCACGACGGTGTCGTCGTTGCCGATGCCGCGCTCCGACAGCAGCTTCTCGAACTGCTCCTTATTGATGAAGTCGCGGCGGACCGGATCCTGCAGATCCTTCTTCCAATCCAGCTTGATCGCGCCAGAAATATGACCACCGTCGTATGCAGTGGTGTCTTCATCGACCTCGACAAGAACAATGTTCTCGTCGCTGGCATGCTCGGCGACCCAGTCAGCATCGACGAGTACATCTTGCCTGCTCATTTGTGTCTTCTCCTGATGTGTGTATGCCTCGACAGCCGAGGGTGGTTGAGGTACGAGTGACCGTACGGGGGAGGGAGGAGTCGTGGTCAATCACGAGACCCAAAGGATGAGACTCGAGTCGACGAGAGCGCGCCTCTACATTCGCCGAAGTTGACACAAAGACGAGCGCATCCGGCCGTGGTCTACAGCACGCCGGCGGGTGAGCGGCAAAGCCCACGCGTTCGTCGAGGTCACGAGCAGAAGAGTAGAGGCGGAGCTAGATCGAACCCAACACCGCGGTTCATATCGTGAGATCGCGTCCCAAATTGCGGACGTAACTGCTTCGGATGGCCACTCAACCGAAGTCCGTCTTTTTTTCGTTACCGTGACTTTGACCACATGAGCGAATGAGTTAAGTGGGCGGCGGCGCGTCGCCCGATCAGCCGTCGACCAGACTTATCTGCCCCCTGCGAACGGCGGCAGAACCTCAACTCGTACTGGCCCGGTGAGCGGCCGCTCGAGGTCTATCTGGTGAGCTGTAAGTCCGTCAATTAGTACCGAACTTGCTTTTATCACTTTGTCGAAACGCGGATCGGAGCGCTGATCGCAGGCAAATCGGAGTGCTTCCGCGACGGATCGAGCCTCGATCTCCTCCTCCGCGATGCCTGCTGCGGCCCTTGCCCCAGCCCAGTAATGGAGGCAAACAGGCGCCGTTGCGTTAGTCTCAAGCATGCGTTCAGGCCATTTCTCCAGGTGGGCTGAAGGCTAGCACCGGCAATCCCCGAGGTGAGGAGACCGATATGGCCACCTTGCTGCTGCTAACCAACGATATGCGTTCGTCCTCGGAAATCCTGCCCGCACTGGAGCTCCTCCCCCACCAAGTCAAAGTCGCCCAGGCCGAGGCCACCGCACTGCTTGATGCGCCGGCAGCCGACGTGATCTTGCTAGATGCCCGACGGGATCTGGTCGGCGCGCGGTCGCTATGCCGGCTCATAGAGACAACAGGCAAAGAGGCACCCCTGCTCGTCATTGCCAACGAGGGCGGCTTGCCCGCGCTGTCGGCCGACTGGGGTTTCGACGATTTGCTGCTTGCGACTGCCGGACCCGCTGAGGTCGATGTCCGGCTCAGACTCGCGATGTCACCGACAGTCGCAGCCAACGCTGATCCGGTGATCCAGTCCGGCAACCTCGTGATCGACGAGGCTGGCTACAGCGCCAAGCTCAACGGGGTTCAGCTAGATCTCACCTACACCGAGTTCGAGTTGCTGAAGTACCTCGCGCAACACCCGGGACGTGTCTTCAGCCGTCAGCAGCTGCTGAGCGATGTCTGGGGATATGACTATTACGGCGGCACGCGCACCGTAGACGTCCACGTGCGACGGCTGCGCGCGAAGCTCGGGCCTGAATACGAGTCGGTCATTGGCACTGTTCGCAACGTGGGATACCGGTTCGTCACCCCCGTCGAGGACTCGGCTCGCCTCACCGGGTAATGCCTGCATTTCAATCGTTGCGGTAACGGGACCGCCTATTGAGGCGCCGAATGTGTGCTGGCAGTGTCCCCGGAGGACCGCTGGTACGCAGGAACTGCACCCCGGCGAGTACCTGGGCGGCAATGACGAAGAGCAAGGTGACCGCCAGTAGCACAGCCGATGCAGATGCCCAGCCAGCGGCGGCGCTGCCCGCCATGGTCGTGAAGAGTGCGCCAAGGGCCACGGCATACGAGGCCAGGTGTGCGATCCATGAGAGCTGCTTCTCGGCGCGCAGATCTTGTGGGCGCTCGCCGAGCCAGGACGCCATCGCGCGTCGCCATACGACGACCTGGATAAGACAGACGGCCAGCATTGCAGCTGCGGACACGAGCGCACCCACCGCCCAGACGAGTCCTGGTCCAGCCCCGGCGAAGGACGGGAAGACGATCACTGCTGCAGCAGCCGCGATAACCGCAACCACAGCACACACTGCCCCGATCTCGGTCAGCCGGAGATGTGGCGCCATGCGGGCCGCAATTGCCGGCTGTGCCGCAGCACCGTATGCAGCGACCTGCCTCGACGGATCTTCATCGTGGCTCATGGGGGCAGCATAAAACTGTGGGGAATAGATCTGCTGCGAGCGTCGGAAATCGCGCGCCCGCCGTGCTGAGGAGGAGGGAGCAGACACGCTTCATCGTCTGCGAACGACGACGAAGTAGGCGGACTCCAAGCGCGCGATGCGCGAGCAGCTCCAAAAGGAGCTGCGAGCGTCGGAAATCGCGCGCCCGCCGTGCTGAGGAGGAGGAGCAGACACGCTTCATCGTCTGCGAACGACGACGAAGTAGGCGGACTCCAAGCGCGCGATGCGCGAGCAGCTCCAAAAAGGAGCTGCGAGCGTCGGAAATCGCGCGCCCGCCGTGCTGAGGAGGAAGGAGCAGACACGCTTCATCGTCTGCGAACGACGACGAAGTAGGCGGACTCCAAGCGCGCGATGCGCGAGCAGCTCCAAAAAGGAGCTGCGAGCGTCGGAAATCGCGCGCCCGCCGTGCTGAGGAGGAGGGAGCAGACACGCTTCATCGTCTGCGAACGACGACGAAGTAGGCGGACTCCAAGCGCGCGATGCGCGAGCAGCTCCAAAAAGGGGTGGCTAGCGTGGGTCCATGTCCGAGGTGCCGACCATTGCTGTGGCAACTGAGCTGACAGAGACAGAGATCGACAACGTGCTGCAGTTGGTGGCCGACGCCGAGGCGGTCGACCAGATGAAGCCACTCAACGAAGCCGCGGTACTGCGGCTACGGCGTGCACACCCGACCACGCAGCACTTCCTGGTAAGCGAAGCTGAGCAGCTGCTGGGGTATGCCCAGCTGGAGTCCGGGACCGAGTGGAGCGCCGGCCAGCTCGTGGTCTCTCCGAACCATCGGCGGCGGGGCGTCGGCACTTTGCTGTTGCAGCGGCTGATCATGGAGTCGAGCAGCCCGCTGCGGCTGTGGGCGATGGGTGATGGTCCGGCCGCCCAGGCCCTCGCCACGGCAGCCGGGATGGCTGCCCAGCGCGAGTTGCTGATCATGGAACGGCAACTCGATGGGGACTTGCCGGAACCGGTGGTACCGGCTGGCGTAAAGATTCGAACCTTTGTACCCGGAGAGGATGAGCGGCGAGTGGTTGCGTGTCAACGCGGCCGCATTCGCGCACCATCCCGAGCAGGCCCTGATCGACGCCGACGACCTCGCAGACCGGATGGCCGAGCCATGGTTCGATCCGAAAGGCTTCTTCGTCGCGACGATCGACGGCACCATGGTCGGCTTCCATTGGACAAAGCAGCACCAAGATCAACTTGGGGAGGTTTACGTGCTCGGTGTCGAGCCGTCGGCAGGCGGTCGTGGACTCGGCAAGGCCCTGCTGTTGACCGGGTTACGCTCTTTGCAAGAGCGAGGAAACACGCGCGTAGAGCTGTACGTCGAAGCGGACCACCGCGCCGCCATCGGGCTATACCTGACCTATGGATTCGCCACAGTCAGCCGTGATGTGATGTACGCGCAGGGTTGAGCCTTCATCAGGTCCGCCTGGCGGTTTATTGATAGAAGAGATATCGCAGCAATCAGGAGATAGCCATGGAAGCTGTCGAAATGTCAACCGTGATGGAGGACTTGCTTCCTGTTCCAGCACCGGAACTGCCGCCTGATCGCTTCTTGGACCGAGAGCTGTCCTGGCTCGCTTTCAACAACCGAGTCCTCGATCTGGCCAAGGACGCCGAACGGGTGCCGCTGCTGGAGCGGGCGAAGTTTCTCGCGATCTTCTCCTCCAACCTCGACGAGTTCTATATGGTCCGGGTCGCAGGGCTCAAGCGCCGCATCGCCGCGGGTGTTGCGGTGCCTACAGTGAGCGGGCTGATGCCCCGTGAGGTGCATACGGCCATCCTCAATCGGACGCGGGAGCTGGTGACTGAGCAGGCACAAGTCTTCCAAGAGGACGTGCGGCCAGCTTTGGCCAAGGAGAGCATCGAGATCCTCCGCTGGGATGAGCTCACCTCAGCGGAGAAGGATCGGATGGACGAGCTGTTCGCCGAGCGGATTTTCCCGGTCCTTACCCCACTGGCCGTCGACCCCTCGCACCCCTTCCCCTACATCTCGGGCCTGTCGATCAACCTGGCCGTGCTGGTACGCAATCCGGATACCGGCATTCGCCAGTTTGCCCGGGTCAAGGTGCCGACCATGCTGGCCCGCTTCATCCCGCTGGCGGAGGGTCGCTACGTCGCGCTCGAGGACGTCATCGCTCATCACCTTGATCAACTGTTCAGCGGTATGCAGGTGGTGGGGCACCACACGTTCCGGGTGACACGCAACGAAGACGTCGAGGTCGAAGAGGACGACGCGGAGAATCTGCTGCTTGCCTTGGAGAAGGAGTTGCTTCGTCGCAAGGTCGGTCGTCCGCCGGTGCGGCTCGAGGTCGAGGACGACATGGACCCCAAGATGCTCGAGCTGCTGATCAGCGAGCTGGATATCAGCGAGAGGGAAGTCTTTCACCTGCCCGGACCGCTTGATCTGACCGGACTGTTCTCGCTGGCTGACATTGATCGAGCCGAACTCAAGTACCCTGCCTTCCTGCCCTCAACCCATCCCCATCTCGCCGAGGTCGAGACCGCGAAGCCGGCCGATATGTACGCCGCTCTCAAGCAGCGCGATGTACTGCTGCACCACCCGTACGATTCGTTCGCGACCAGTGTCCAGCGCTTCGTCGAGCAGGCGGCCGATGATCCGCACGTCCTGGCGATCAAGCAGACTCTGTACCGCACCTCCGGCGATTCACCGATCATCGACGCGTTGATCGAGGCGGCCGAAGCCGGGAAGCAGGTGTTGGCTCTGGTGGAAATCAAGGCGCGCTTTGACGAGCAGGCCAACATTGCGTGGGCCCGGCGGCTGGAGCAGCACGGCTGCCACGTGGTTTACGGGTTGCTTGGGTTGAAGACCCACTGCAAGCTCTCCATGGTCGTGCGCGACGAGCCCGACGGACTCCGCCGATACGCGCATATTGGTACGGGCAACTACAACCCCAAGACCGCGCGGCTGTACGAAGACATGGGACTGCTCACCGCCAACCCGATCATCACCAATGACATCGGCCGGCTGTTCAACCATCTGTCGGGCATGGCCCAGGAAACGCAATACCGGCGGCTGCTCGTTGCTCCGCACGGAATCCGCAATGGCCTGCTCGACCGCATCAACCACGAGATCGCCAACCACGAGGACGGCAAGCCCGCAGGCATCAAGATCAAAGTCAATTCCATTGTGGACGAAGCCACATCCGACGCGCTCTACCGCGCCTCGCAGGCCGGAGTACAAGTTGATCTGTGGGTACGGGGCACCTGCACGATCCGGCCAGGTGTGCCAGGTCTCAGCGAGAACATCCGAGTGCGGAGCATTCTCGGCCGGTTCCTGGAACACAGCCGCCTCTTCTGGTTTGCCAATGACGGGTCGCCGTCAGTCGGGATCGGCTCAGCCGACCTGATGCACCGCAACCTCGACCGCCGGGTAGAGGTACTCGCATCGATAACCAATCCAGCACACATCCATGAGATCGGCGAGCTTTTCGACATCGCCTTCGACGATGGCACCGCGTCGTGGTGGCTGGAGCCGGACGGCACCTGGACTCCACATACCACCGATAGGGACGGTCGTCCGCTGCTGGACATGCAGGAATACCTGATCAACGCCAAAAGCCGCCGCCGAGCTGCCGCGAAGTAGCGGTTCCCGTGTCTTCGGTGAGCGGCACCGGCACCAACAAGGAAGCAGTGCCAGCCGCTGGCCGGCCGATCCTTGCCGGCGGCGCCGTGGTAACCAGGGAACATCTGTTACGGGGCAACGAGGTGGTGATTGTCCACCGGAAGCGCTACAACGACTGGACGTTGCCGAAAGGGAAGCTCGAAACCGGCGAATCGCTACCAGCCTGCGCGGTGCGAGAAGTATGGGAGGAGACGGGCGTCACCATACGGCTCGGCGTGCCGCTGGATTCGATCACTTACCAGGCCGGCAGCGCGGGCCTGAAAAGGGTCAGTTACTGGGGCGGTGCCGTACTCGACGTTGTGCGCCGCGCACCGGATGCGGAGATTGATGTCGTCTCCTGGCTGCCGGTGCGTGCTGCGCTGGGCCGGCTGACGTACGCCCATGATCATTTCCTGCTCCGGCAGTACCTTGATCAGCCACCCACCACGCCGCTGATCATCCTGCGGCATGCCAAGGCAATGGACCGCGGCGACTGGTCACGTAAGGACTCCACACGGCCCATCAACTCCCGAGGCCGGCGCCAAGCAAAGCTGCTGGCGCCGATGCTGGCGGCGTACGGAGTGACAAAGCTGATCAGCTCGACCGCGACACGGTGCGTGGGAACGGTGCTGCCCTACGCCCACGAGCGCGAACTGATGATCGATAGGTTCAGCCAGCTGACGGAGGAGGACGGGGCAGACGATCCCAAGGGCGTGGCGACTCTGGTGCGCAAGATCCGAGCCGCCACGCTTGTCAGTGGTGAGCCGACTGTTCTCTGCATCCACCGACCGGTGCTGCCGCACATTCTCGACGCGCTTGACATTGCGCCGACGACTCTGGTGACTGGAGAGTTCCTGGTCGCGCATATCACGCGCGACGGTACGGTTCACGCGCTGGAACGGCATCGACCGCAGGCCTGACGGCCCTAGCCCGATGGACGCGTGACTTGAATCACGCTCGCGCGTGGGCCATGCCAGGCACCGACAACGTGACCGTCCTTGTCGAACGCGCGGATTGCGATCATCGGGACCGGGCCGCCATAGCGCTCCATCGGCGTCGCGGACCGGTCAGCCAAACCAGGAGTTCACCGGACGTTCATCGCAGGCTGAGGATCTGGACACGAAACCCTCATAAGTTCTGCGTGATCATGAATGAACAAGCGCGCTGTGCACCCTGAACCCGCAGCCGCAGTCCGCGCGGCCGTTCGCGTCCTTGCCATTGCGGACACTGACTCCTACCTCAAATGGAGCACCACAACCCTGGAAACGCTGCCAAGCTCTTGGGAATCTAGGCAGCTGCTCATTCAGAACCCAGTCATGCCCTCCGCTACCCAGATTCAGGCGGCCAGCCGACGACCGGTGGAGATCGTGTCGCACGCCACGCTCCGACGCCGGATCCGCCTCGAGCGTCCTGACGTGATCCTGCTGGCATGCACCGGACCAGTAGTCGCCACTCTGACCGCTCAGCGAGTGTTCTGGCGCCGAACCAGGCCCGTGCTGGTCACCGGTCTCCCCGGAATCAGTGTGCCGGCGACCAGCCCAGCAGTGATTTCGCGCGTCGCATGTGACCTCTTCCTGTTGCACAGCAAGCGCGAAGTCGCCGAGTTCTCCGAGATCGGTGCACTACTGGCACCACATCTCGCCTTTGGGTTGGCCCGACTGCCCTTCTTGCCCGCCAGTAGGCCCGAGCATGTGCGTCATGCGCAACCAGGACCCAACCTGGTGTTCGCTGCCCAGGCGAAGGTACCAATGGAGCGAGCCGACCGGGAAAAGATCTTGCTGGCACTGGCCGACGCCGGTTCGGCCGTAGTCAAGCTCCGCGCCTGGTCTGAGGAACAGCAAACGCACAGAGAGATCTGGTCCTATCCGGAGATCATGAACGACCTGGTGGCCCGGTGCCGTCTCCACGCCGATGCCGTTGGCTTCGTCGGAGGCTCAATGCAAGACGCACTCCGCAGGTCGCGCGGCCTCGTCACGGTCTCATCGACAGCAGCGCTGGAGGCGATGGCCATGAATCGACCTACCTTGATCATCTCTGACTTCGGCGTCTCAGCCGAGATGATCAACCTCGTCTTCGAAGGGTCAGGTTGCCTTGGCACGCTGGATGATCTTCGCAGTGGCCAGCTCTTCCAGCCCGATCCCCATTGGCTCGATGCCAACTACTTCCATCCGGTCGCGGAGAACAACTGGCTGGAGCTGCTCACCCAGCTGCTCGCCGTACGCTCAGCTGGATTGTTGCCTCCACGACCTCGATCGAGAGCTGCGCTGCACCGACGGGTACGGCGCCGCCTCCGCCTCGTCATCCCCGCCGCGCTGTGGCCTCACCTCCGCAAGGTGATG
The DNA here is from genome assembly GCA_963836855.1 of uncultured Actinomycetota bacterium. Lineage (GTDB taxonomy): Bacteria > Actinomycetota > Actinomycetes > Propionibacteriales > Propionibacteriaceae > Microlunatus. Next base: position 176,441 of record CAWILN010000047.1, read on the forward strand.
GCAGCATGCTCGAGCGATTCACGTTGGGTTCGAGTGCGATGCTCGATGACGAGATCACACAACTCGCGTACCGCTCCATGACCGCCCGGCCTAGCCAGGACTAGTCGTGCGGCCTGCCGCACAGCCGGATGCGCATCGGCAACCGCCACCGGCCATCCGACCACACCCATTGGACCAAGATCGTTGATGTCGTTGCCGAGGTAAGCCGCACGATCCATGGGAATGGCGTGGGCTGCGAGCCAGTCGCATACGACGGGGCGCTTGTCGTCGATGCCGTGAGCCACCTCGACACCCAATTTGGCTGCACGCGCCTCGACAACGGGGTTGATCTCCTTGGACACAATCAGCAGCGGTATCCCAAAAGATCGCAATCGCTCGACGCCGAGGCCGTCGGCCCGGCTGACCCGCACCGACTCCCGGCCATCCTGCGCAATCGTGGCCGAATCATCGGTGTGGACGCCGTCGAAGTCTGTGATCACCGCATCGACCTCGATCTGCTGCGGCGACTCCATGACCTGTGCCAGGGCGCCGGCCAAGGTCAGGTCGTGCAGATGATCGATGTCAACCGCTGTCAACTCGGGCACCTGCACCACGGCCGTACGCCCGAAGAAACGATGCCGTGCTGTCCGGAAGCCTGCCGTCGACATGACGTAGAACGCGCCCGTCTCGCGGAAGTCCGGCTCGCGGTCCTGGCGACGCGGCCGTACCGCCGGGTCATGATTCTGTCCGGTCACCACGCCGAAGCGACCATCCGCGCGCCACAGGAAGTCGTAGGTCGCTACGCCGGAGAAGACTGAGTCGGCATGACCGTGGATGATCAGCTCGATACCCCGATCAAGATCATCCGGTGCGATGAAAGGGCTTGTGCACTGTACGAAGACCAGCACCTCGGGCTCGTCACCGACCATGATCAGCTGGTCCAAGGCGTGGAGTAACGCGGACTCAGAGGACGCGGTGTCACTGGCCAGCTCGACGGGTCGCATGATCACCTTCGCTCCCGCAGCCTCGGCCCGTGCCGCAATCTCGGCATCATCAGTGCTGACGTAGACCGTGTGCACCAGCCGTGCCGCACGGCATGCATCGACTGCGCGCTCAACCAGGCTCCGTCCGCCGACCCGCCGGAGGTTCTTCCCAGGCACACCTTTCGAACCGCCGCGGGCGGGAATGATCGCGACGACCTGCGGATTCGCGCGTACGACGTCTGTAGAGGACATGCCTAAGTCCTGCAGCATTCAAGGGTCAGCACTAGCAGGCTATGGCCGCGAGACCATAATTTCGCCGGGCGGAGGTGGTGACTCGACCCAGGAAGTCATCGGCTCCCAGCGTGGCCTCGGGCTCGTACCACTCTTTCGCGATCTCGCAGACCACGACCTCCGCACCTACTTCGGCCAGCACTGTCGGCAGGGAGTGCACCACGGTGGAAGGGAAGCTGACGATCGTACGGCCGATGGGCCCGCGTCGGGCGATCATTTCCAACGGCAGCGCCGGCTGCGGGTGGGGCCGGCGCTCGGCGCCAGCACCGCGATCTTTACTCCGGTGAGGTCATCTTCATGCCGTGCCAGTTCGATCACGTTGAGCAGCTGTGCAGGGCTCTCCACAAGCGCCAGCGCACCCCGCTCCGGTCCGGCGTAGAAGCTCACGAAACGGCCATCAGATCAGCGTGTTCCGCCAGCTCACCGGGCACCCGGCGCAGTTTCTTCATCGCGGCTCGCTCCCCGTCGTAGATTTGCTTGACACCATCGCCCATGGCGTCGCTGATCACCCGTATGTCGCGCACGAGCCGAGCCAGACCCTGCGGCTCGACGGACGCTGCCTGGTCGGAACCCCACATCGAGCGGTCCAACGTGATGTGCCGCTCGACAAGTGTTGCGCCCATGGCCACTGCCGCCAGAGTCGTCTGCAACCCAGTCTCGTGTCCCGAGTAACCGATCGGGACATTGGGAAACTCGCTCTCCAAGGTGTAGATCATCTTGAGGTTGAGCTCGCTGGTGTGGGCTGGGTAGGTACTGGTGGCGTGGCACACGATGATGTTGTCGCTGCCGAGCACCTCGACGGCGTGCCGAATCTGGCGCATGGTCGACATGCCTGTCGAGAGGATGATCGTCCGGCGGCTAGCGCGCAGCCGCCGTAGGAGTTCGTCGTCGGTCAGGCAAGCCGATGCAACCTTGTGCGCCGGCAGGTCGAACGCCTCCAAGAAATCGACCGATTCGATATCCCATGGCGACGCGAACCAGGCAATGCCGCGGCGCTTTGCATGCTCGTCTATCGCCGCGTACTCGTCAACGCTGAACTCCACCCGATGCCGGTAATCGATATAGCTCATCCGACCCCAGGGAGTGTCACGTTCGATCTGCCACTGGTCGCGCGGAGTACAGATCTCAGGCGTACGCTTCTGGAACTTGACCGCATCGCAGCCTGCGTCGGCTGCTTGGTCGATCAAGGCGATCGCATTGGCGAGGTCGCCGTTGTGATTGATGCCGATCTCCCCAGTGATGTAGACCGGGTGGCCAGCGCCTACTACCTGCAACACAACCATGCCTGAAGCAACAATCCCGATGGATGGCATAGCCGGGGCATCCGACCTCATGGGCCGCTTCGATGCGGTGTACGACTACAACACCTGCATCGAGCCGCAACACCCGTCGATCTGGCGCCCTCGACAGGGAGATCTTCCGCTATGGGAACGGCACTTTCAACAGCTTTGGCAGCTGGGTGCCGACGACCTGCACTTGATCGTGGAGAGCATCCAGGTCAACCCGGCGCAAGCGCTCTGCCGCATCTTCGGCGATGCGCGGATCGACATCTACGCCGATGGCTTGATGAGCTACGGCCCGACCCGAACAACGCTGCCTGAAATGGTCGCCAGTCGGATCGAGCGTCTGCTGCACCTCGATCTTGTGCCAGGCCTCGCGCCGCTGATGCTCAGCGAACGACAGGTTCCTGCCACTGTGATCTCTACCGAGAGCTTCCGGGCGGTGGTGAAGAGGACAGTCACCGATCGAGCCGGAGTCAGCGCCAGTGATCGAGTTGCCTTGATCGTCGGTCAGTATCTGGCAGCCGGCGGATTCCTGAGCGATCGCGAAGAGCTCGACCTGTACAGGGCGATGATCTCCGGCTGCGCGGAGGCAGGCTTCTCCTCCATCGCCTTCAAGCCCCACCCGAGCGCCCAGTACAGCCAGCTGGAGGGCCTTCACGATGCGGCCACCGCACGCGGCGCGCGCCTAGTGGTGCCAGACGAGCGGGAGCTCGCGGAAGCATGGTTCGAGCGCGGAGGCGTCGAACTCGTCGTCGGCTGCTTTTCCACTGCGTTGCTGACCGCATCACAGCTCTACGGCCTCCCAGTGGCGCGCCTCGGCACGGAGCTGATGTTGGAACGGCTAGTGCCGTATCACAACAGCAACCGGATTCCGGTCACTGTTGTGGATGCCCTGGTGCCCGACCTCTCGTCCCCGTCTGAGAAGAAGTCGCCCAGGTCGATGGAATTTGATGTTGACCCGCTGGTTGTGGCCGTGGGATACGCCATGCAGCCGCAGCGCCTTGCGGCCCGGCGCCCCGAAGCTGAGGCATTTCTCGCCGACCATTACGACAGTCACGCCCGCTACTTCAAGCGTGGTCGGCTGACCCACCTCGGCCTACCGGGCAGCCTGCCTGCACCGGCGTCACGACCGAAACCGACGCAACGCCGACGTTTCCGGCGGCTTGTACGCCGCGCCCGGGTGGCGTCGGGCCGTCGTTTGCTGGGCGCTCCCTCCTCAGCCGGTGAGAAGTCGCCCTATCGGCGTCCTAATCTGACCACGCCCGCGTAACTGACCTGTAGGCAAGGTTTCCAAAAGGCAAACGGAAGATTTCCAGGTGGGTAGCCAACGCGTACCTTGTCATCCGTTGATCATTCACCTTCTGTTTACCTTCAGACGGACATTACGACACGTGATGCGCGTACGTTCGCGGCATCGAAGGGCGCATCCACGCACCCTCCGAGTCAGGCCCGGTGAGCATCGTGCCTCCGGGATTGCCCCAGGGGAAAAACCCCCCGTCTGACAAGGACATGCATGACCATAGACCGCCTCGTGAATTCGCGAGCCACCAAGTTCGCCGCGCTGGCTGCTCTGGCCACTCTCAGTCTCACCTCTTGCGGTTCCGACCCGACCAGCGCCAGCCAGCCTGGCGCGTCCGAACCCGCCGGAAGCGCCAACGCGTCCGGCCTCGCCTGCCCCGCGGGCAAACTCTCCGGTGAGGGCTCGAGCGCCCAGGCCAACGCGATCACTGAAGCCATCGCCGACTACAACGCCCAGTGCGGCGACAAAGCGGCGATCGAGTACAACCCAAGTGGCTCCGGTGCTGGCATCAAGTCGTTCTATAACGGCCTGGTTGACTTCGGTGGCTCCGATTCCGCACTCAAGACCGAAGAGAAGGACGGCGTTGTCGAGGCTGACAAGGCCAAGGAACGCTGCGCGAACAATCCGGCGTGGAACTTGCCTATGGTGGTCGGTCCGATCGCCTTCGCATACAACGTCGATGGCCTCGACACGCTCGTGCTGAACGCCGAGACGCTCGCCGAGATCTTCAACGGCACCATCAAGACTTGGAACGACCCCAAGATCGCCAAGCTGAACCCAGACGCGAAGCTCCCGAGCGAGAACATCACGGTGTTCTTCCGCTCCGATGAGTCCGGCACCACTGAGAACACCACCAAGTTCCTCTCCAAGGCCGGCAACGGCGCCTGGAAGGACGAGCCGGCCAAGGCCTGGACAGGCACCGGCGAGGGCAAGAACAAGAACTCCGGTGTCGCTGAGGCCCTCGCCAGCACGAAGAACTCCATCTCCTACATCGAGTGGAGCTACGCGAAGGACAACAACCTGAGCATGGCCCAGCTTGACAGTGGCAATGGCCCGGTCGAGCTGACAGGCGAGTCCGTAGGAAAGGCCCTATCGGAGGCCAAGGTCACGGGCAGCGACAATGACCTCAGCTTGGACCTGAAGTACACGGGTACCGAAGCTGGCGGCTACCCCGCGCTGCTGGTGACATATGAGATCGTCTGCAGCAAGGGCCTGGCAGCCGACAAGACGGCGATCGTCAAGGATTTCCTGACCTACTTCTCGTCGCCTGAGGCGCAAAGCAAGTTGCAGGACCTTGGTTACGCTCCGCTTCCCAGCGATCTGCAGTCGAAAGTCCAGACGGCGGTCGCAGCGATCCAGTAGTAGTCGCCTCCCCCAGGGGCGGGTCATCGCGGCGACGAATGCGCGGTGACCCGCCGCCACATTCACATACCGAGTAGGGAGATCGATGGCAATTCCCGATACGGATGCGACCAAGAGGGTCGAGCCGGAACCCGCCGCGGCGCAGGATCCGAGCCTGTCGCCGGCAGAGGGACATGTGGAGCACTTGCACTCCCCCGTCCCTCAGGTGGTGCATCACGTACGGCCTGCTCCGGCGACCATCGACAAAGTCAATCGGGCGCCGCGGGGGATCAAGCTCGCCAAGATCAGCCAGACCGGGGACCGTGTGTTCCTTGCGCTGGCAAGCACCGCCGGTCTGAGCATCGTCTTCATCGTGCTCTTCGTCGCCATCTTCCTCCTGGCTCTCGCGTTACCCAGCCTGCGGGCCGACCAGGACAACTTCTTCACCTCGCGTAACTGGACAGTCAGCGGCGCCGATCTAGCTTTCGGGATCGCAGGGCTGCTCTGGACCACGGTGTTGTCCTCGGTGCTGGCGATGGCTATCGCGGTCCCGATTGCCGTCGGCGTGGCGCTCTGTCTGACCCAGTACCTGCACAAGCGGGCCTCAGGCCCGGTCTCCTTTGTAGTAGACCTGCTTGCGGCGGTACCGTCGATCATCTTCGGCCTGTGGGGACTGACCGTCCTGGGACCGTTCCTCGCTCCCGCAGCCGAGTGGCTGACGAGCAAGATCGGCTGGATACCGCTATTCAGCGAGAACGTCGATCCCAAGGGGTCGGTGTTCGTCGCCGCGGTGGTGCTGGCCATCATGATCTTGCCCATCGTGTCGGCTATCTCACGCGATGTCTTCGCGCAGACCCCGCGCGACCACATCGAGGCCGCGCTCTCACTTGGCGCGACCCGCTGGGAGGTCATCCGCACTGCGGTGTTGCCTTACGGGCGATCTGGCGTGATCAGCGCGTCAATGCTCGGCCTGGGCCGTGCGCTCGGCGAGACCATCGCGGTGATGATCATCCTCACGACACCGGCACCGAGCAGCCCCTTCAGCCCCTCGATTTTCGCTGGCGGCGAGACCTTTGCCAGCAAGATCGCGAACAATGCCGCCGAGTTCGACAGTCCGTCCAAGACGGGGGCCTACATTGCGGCTGGCCTGGTGCTCTTCGTGGTCACATTCGCGGTGAACGCGATGGCCCGGATCATCGCCGAGCGGGGGGGAGCGAAGTCATGAGCGCGGCGACTACTACCACCACCACTGACGCTCAGGTGTCCTTCCGGCGTCCGAGCGGGGCACGCACAACCAAGAATGCCGTCGCAACGGTCTACGTGTTCTTCGCCACGGCGCTTGCGGTCATCCCGCTGGCCTGGGTGCTCTACACCGTGATCACCAAGGGCATCCGACTCCTCCTCACCTCAGAGTGGTGGCTGCAGAGCCAGCGCGGCATCACCCCGCGCCGAGAGGGCGGCGGCGCCTACCACGCAATCGTCGGTACTGTTGAGATGGCCTTGATCTGTGCTGCGATCGCGGTTCCCATAGGCATCTTGGGCGCAATCTATCTGATCGAGTACGCCAGGGGCACCAGGGTCGCGCGTGCCGTCAGCTTCTCGGTTGACATCCTCAGCGGGATCCCCTCCATCGTCGCCGCGCTTTTCATCTACGCGCTGTTCATCACGATCTTCGGGCTGGGCCGCTCCGCCATCGCTGTCTCCTTGGCGCTGGTGATCCTTATGCTGCCCGTGGTACTCCGATCGACCGAGGAGATGCTCAAACTCGTACCGAATGAGCTGCGTGAGGCGTCGTACGCGCTCGGTGTTCCGAAGTGGAAAACCATCCTCAGGGTGGTCATACCCACCGCATTCGCCGGCATCATGACCGGGATCATGCTTGGCCTGGCGCGTGTCATGGGCGAGACTGCGCCGCTGCTTATCTTGGTCTCGTACGCGGTCGGCATCAATTTCTCGCCCACCAGCGACACCATGGGTGCGCTCCCAACGATGATCAACTCCGGGCGAGACCAAGCGCCCCAGATGCCTGGCTACGAACGAGTGTGGGCCGCCGCGCTGACCCTGATCCTGATCTCGATGGTGCTCAACCTGCTGGCGCGCGTCATTGCCCGGGCGAGCAAGCTTAAGGAGAAATAACCGTGGCCAAGCGGATCGACGTACGGAATGTTGACATCTACTATGGCGCCTTCCACGCGGTGGAGGACGTCTCGATGACGGTCGAGCCGCGTACCGTGACGGCCTTCATCGGCCCGTCGGGATGCGGAAAGTCCACGCTGCTGCGGACTTTGAACCGGATGCACGAAGTGATCCCGGGGGCACATGTCAAGGGCAGCGTGCAGCTCGACGGCACGGAGCTGTACGGGCAGGGTGTCGATCCCGTCGCGGTCCGGCGCGTTGTCGGCATGGTGTTCCAGCGACCCAACCCGTTCCCTTCGATGTCGATCTACGACAATGTCGCGGCAGGCCTGCGGCTGAACGGAGTGAAGAACAAGAAGATCTTGGACGACGCCGTCGAACGCTCGCTGATGGCGGCCAACCTGTGGATAGAGGTCAAGGACCGCCTGGGGAAGGCCGGTATTGGCCTGTCCGGCGGGCAGCAGCAGCGACTCTGCATCGCACGGGCCATCGCGGTTGAGCCGCAGGTGATCCTGATGGACGAGCCGTGCTCGTCACTAGACCCGATCTCCACGCTTGCTATCGAGGACCTGATCGGGGAGCTCCAGGAGCAGTACACGGTCGTGATCGTCACTCACAACATGCAGCAGGCCGCCCGGGTCAGCGACCAGACCGCCTTCTTCAACCTGGCGGCCCAGGGGAAGCCGGGCAAGCTCATTGAGATAGGTCCGACGGAGAAGATCTTCTCCAACCCCGACGAGAAAGCGACCGAGGACTACATCACCGGACGATTTGGATAGCGTTCGCTCCCACCCGAGTGTGCGCTGAGAGCTGTTGTCGTCCTCCCCTGCAGGCACGTGGCTTTCTCGACCGCCGCCAGACTCCTCTGGCACTTCCCCGCGCCCTGGTCAGTCGTCCAGACAGCAGCGGCGCACGCTCTACTCGATGCTCGCGAACGAGTCGAGCGGTGGACGTGCTGGCCGACCCTGTGTGTCTGGTAACGACTACCTTTGAGCACCTGTCGTTGTACCTTTCGCAACATAGACTCGCCCCGTGAGTGCGAACCCTGGGTGGTATCCCGACCCGGGCGGTGGGCAGGGTCTCTTCCGCTATTGGGACGGCAAAGCCTGGTCAGCAGCAACTTCGCCCAATCCGAGCGCGCCCCCACCATCGCAAAGTCTCGTTGACGCAGGAACCCCGCAGCAAGGTGGCCAGCCTTACGGTCAAGGCGGTCAGCCTTACGGCCAGGGTGGACAGCCCGCGTACGGGCAGTCGCCGTACGGTCAGGATTACGGCAGCGCATACACCAACTACCAGGAGTTAGAGAAGAAGAAGTCGCCGATCGGTTGGTGGATCGCCGGGGCGGCATTGGTGATCGGCATCATCATCGTTGCAGTTATCGCCATCCGTGCAGTGACCGGCGGCGACATTGGCACGGCTGGCGGGCCGGTTGCGCAACCATCGCAGGACGTGTGTCCGGCGGAGGCCAGTCCGACCGCTGAGCCTTCTGCTGATCACCCAGCCGATGGACGCGTACACGGCGGTCCGGTTTCCTACCCTCAGCTCGGTGCTCCCTGGGGCGCTCCTCAAGGTGAGAACCGAGTGCCGTTCGGCAGCGATGTTCAGAGCCAGCTCGTTCCCGTCGAGTCGAACTATGACGGCAATGGAGCCAACTGGGTCGCCTCGATCCTCGTCGGCGAACTGCAAGCCGGTGATGGGTTCTTCACCCCCGAGCAGGGGGCTCAGATCGTTGTGAAGTGCATTCTGGGCAAGTTCTACGGCGACAATCCGGTCAACAGCAACGTCAAGGTGAACGAAAAGACCACGATCGACGGGCACGACGCCTGGCTGGTGGAATCACAGCTCACCTTCGACATCGTGGGGTTGAAGACCAAGGGTGAGCTCCTCATTGTGGCGATCGTGTCGGCCGGCAACCGATCAGGTCTGTACTACGCCTCGATCCCCGATACCACCCCGGAGCTGGTGCAGCCGGCACGGGATGCCCTGCAGCAGCTTCAGGTCGACGGCTAGCAGCGCCGCTGGAACCGCGCCGCTGCTGATCTTGGTCTGGTACGCAATGGCGTAGCCCTCCCTGCCACATAAACTCGACGCGTGAGCGCGGACCCTGGGTGGTATCCCGACCCGGGCGGCGGCCAAGGTCTCTTTCGCTATTGGGACGGCAAGGCCTGGTCAGCAGCGACTTCACCCAATCCGAGCGCGCCCCCACCAGCGCAGGGGCCCGTTGGCAGCGGCACCCCGGAGCATGGCGGCCAACCTTACGGTCAGGGCGCCCAGCCCACGCAAGGGCAGTTGCCGTACGGGCAGAACTACGGCAGCGCGTACGCGAACTATCAGGAGTTAGAGAAGAAGAAGTCGCCGATCGGCTGGTGGATCGCCGGGGCCGCAGTGGTGATCGTCATCATCATCGTCGCCGTCATTGCCATCCGTGCCGTGATCGGCGGCGACACCGCGAGCACCAGCGGCGGGCCGGTCACGCAACCGTCGCAAGATGCCTGCCCACCGCAGCCTACTGCGAGCCCAGAGCCCGATCCGACCCATCCGGCCGACGGACGAGTGCACGGCGGACCGGTGTCCTACCCACAGCTCGGTTCACCCTGGGGCGCCCCGCAAGGTGAGAACCGGGTGCCATTCGGGAGTGATGTCCGAACCCAGATGGTTCTGGTCGAGCAAAACTACGACGGCAGCGGCACCAACTGGGTTGCCCAAATCCTGGTCGGTGAATTGCATGCCGGTGATGGGTTCTTCACGCCGGAACAGGGATCACAGATCGTGGTGAAGTGCATTCTTGGCGCGTTCTACGGCGACAACCCGGTGAACAGCAATGTCAAGGTGAACGAAAAGACCATCATCGACGGGCACGACGCCTGGCTGGTGGAGTCGCAACTCACCTTCGACATTGCGGGATTGGAGACCAAGGGCGAGCTGATCATCGTGGCAATCGTGTCGGCCGGCAACAAGTCGGGGCTCTACTACGCCACGATTCCCGACACCACGCCCGAACTCGTCCAGCCGGCCAGGGACGCTCTGAAGCAGCTGCAGGTCGACCTCTAGACGCATCGCGGGCAGTCCCCGGGCACCAGAAGGCCAGCTGCAGCTAAACGGCGAACGCTACTTGACGGGCTGCGAGCGTCGGGAATCGCGCGCCGCCGCACGGAGAAGGAGCGAGCGGAGGCGTTCTTCCTCTGCGAGCGACGACGACGGCGGCGGATTCACCGCACGATGCGCGAGCAGCCCCAAATCAACAGTGTGCCAGGTCGCGACGCGCCTTCATTGCCACGACGCGTGACGCGCTCTCCGTTACCCGCCTCGCGAAATCTGGATCGTCGGATGCCTCGTCCTTGATCGCGTCCGCCATGGTGGCCGCCAGCGTCGCGTCGCCGACAATAATCAGGTCGCCTCCCGCGCGAATGAACCGACGTCCGCGCACGTCCACAGGAAGGGTCCGCATGGCGGCTGCGGCGAGATCATCGGAGATCACCACACCGGAGAATTGAAGATCTTTCCGCAGCATTTCCTCTATGATCATGGTCGAGAAAGCTGCCCGGTGCTCCGCGTCGATCTTTCGGTAGGTCGCGGACGACACCATCACCATGTCGACATCGGCCTCGACGGCCGCTCTGAAGCCAGCGAGCGCGGCATCGTCTCGCGTTGTCCTGGTATCGACCACTCTGGACACGTAATCGGTGTTACCGCGTACTCGCCCGAGCCCTGGGAAGTGCTTGACGGCCGTCGCAACACCGGCGCGGTCCATCCCTTCGGTGAATGCGGTCACTTTCGAGGCCACCAGCTTGGGCGATCGGCCGTATCCACGGCGAAGTTGACCGATCGGCCGGTTGATCCACACCATCGCCATGGGTACGACATCGGCAACGGGCGCCAGATTCGCATCGATTCCAGCGTCCCTGAGCTGACCGCCCCACTTGTACGCGTTCCGTCGAAGCTCAGCATCCGACCGCTCTGCCTGGCGGACCGCCGACGGAATCGTGTCGAACCCCGGGCCTTTGAGTCGCTGGACGAGCCCACCCTCCTGGTCGGCGGCGAGCATCACCTTTACGTCCTCTGGGCTGCGTGCTGCTCCGCGCACGTCACTGACGACCCGCCGAATGTCGTCCACCCCTGCTCTGGAATTTCCCAGCAGAATGACGCTTCCTGCCCTCGTCTCCTCGACAATCCTCTTCTCTGACGTGCTGATCCCGCTCGAGCTGACGCCGACCATCAGCAGCTGACCAACCTGCTCAGTCAGACTCATCTTGGCGACGACGTGCGCACAGGGTTCATCCAGCGTGAACGACTCCGCCGGTGTTTGCCGCTTCACACCGCTCGGTGCTGGCGACGGATTCGGAGTGGTCGACCCAGACGGCGTCACGGGAGCCGGCGGCTCCGCAGTAGGCGTCACACCGCAGCCGCCGAACGCGGCAATGGTCATCGTGCAGCCGACGAGCCAGGCACGCCGACCACATGTCGCTGGACTCACAGCACCTCAATCCCGCCACATTTTCACCGCACGAGCCTGTTGGCGGCCGCAGTAGTCCGAACACTAGGGTTGTCCCATCCCGGTGTGGAAGCGTGGAAGCATCCACACCAGCACGCCCACACGGTTTGGAGGACAACCCCATGTCGAGCGTCACCAGCGTAAGCCCACGCACACTTGGCGACGTAATACCGGGCGGATTGGTCCGCAGCATCGCCCTTGTGTTTGGCGGAGCAATTTTCGTTGGTCTGACGGCTCAGGTGTCGATTCCGTTGCCGTTCACACCGGTTCCGCTTACGCTACAGACCTTCTCTGTCCTGCTTGTTGGTGCCGCGTTGGGCAGCGTACGCGGGGTCTGCTCCATGGCCCTGTATCTGCTTGCCGGGGTTGCTGGGGTGCCATGGTTTGCGGACCAGCAGAGCGGCTGGGCCTTCGCCTCATTCGGCTACATCGTGGGCTTCGTTGCAGCAGCCTGGCTGGTCGGCTGGCTTGCCGAGCGTGGTGCTGATCGGCGCGTGGTGCCGACCATCGGCATGATGGCGCTGGGGAACGTCGTCATTTACCTCTTTGGCGTCGCAGGCTTGATGGTGCTGGCGGCAATGTCGTTCGGCGAGGCGGTGACTCTGGGAGTGCTGCCCTTCCTCATCGGCGACGCGATCAAGATCTTGCTGGCCGCTGTGCTATTGCCCGGCACCTGGAAGCTGATCAACTCCCGGCGTAGTTCCTAGTCCATGGCATTCTCGGCCGAAGTCCTCTCTGCAGGCCAAGGGGGCGGCCACGCGGCTCTGGTACCCAAGGAGGTCGCCGAAGCGTTCAGCTCCAAACGGCCTTCCGTTCTGGCCCATGTCAACGGCGTCGAGTACCGCTCGAGGCTCGCCGTCTATGGCGGCAAGAGCTATCTCGGCCTTCGTAAGGATCTGCTCCGCCAGCTTGGGGTGGCGGCCGGGGACCAGGTCCAGATTGAACTCGTCGAGGACTATGAGGAGCGAGTCGTCGTGGAGCCGCTCGAGCTGACCCATGCGCTCGCAGGCAATCCGGCGGCCAAGGCTGCGTACGACAAGCTGCCCTCCACCCACCGCCACGAATACGCACGGTGGATCGACGAGGGAAAGAAGCCCGAAACCCGTGCTGACCGGGTAGCCAAGACCATCAAAAGGCTGACCGAGCCTCGCTGAAAACGGGCTCCGTCGGCGACGGGCGGCGCTAGTCGTCGAGCCCGAGCAGGGCGTTCTCGAGTACTTCGGTCATGGCCGGGTGGATCCAGTACTGGCCGCGGGCCACATCGAGAGCCGGCTGGCCGAAGCTCATTGCCTGGATCAGCGGCTGAATCAGCGATGATGCCTGCGGCCCGATCACGTGGGCACCGAGAATGATCTTCGATCTCGCGTCGGCGATGATCTTGACGAAATGGTCGCTATCCTCCATGGCCCAGCCGAACGCGGTTTCCCCGTAGTCCTGGCGTGAGACGACGTAGTCGATCCCCTGCTCCACAGCCTCTGCCTCCGTCAGTCCAACTGAGGCCACCTGCGGCATGGAGAACACGGCGCGGGGCACGAACCGTCGATCGCTTGTGATCATCGAGTCGGGATGAAGCAAGTTGTGCTGTACCACTCGGGCATCCTTGTTTGCCACATGCTTCAGTTGCTCGCGCGAGCACACGTCGCCTAACGCGAAGACTCCTTCAGCACTCGTCCTGAGGTAATCGTCGACAACGATCAACCCATCCTCGTCCACCTCGATTCCACCGTGCGCGAGATCGAGCGTGTCGCCATTCGGCGACCGACCGGTCGCGACCAGCAGGACCTCTGCCTCGAGCATTTCCTGCTCTCCCTGGGGACCGGCGACCTGCAGCCGTACGCCCCCATCGGCCGTGCTCTGGACTGCATCCGCGCTGGTTTCGAGGCGAACGTCAACTCGCCGGCCGAGCAATTCGGTAAATCGCTCCGCGACGTCGGAATCCTCCCTTCGAAGCAGCACGTCTGAGCGATTCAGCACGGTGACCGACGTTCCAAATGCAGAGAAGACGTGGGCGAACTCGGCCGAGACGTACCCCCCGCCGATGATGATCATGGATCGGGGCAACTCGGACAGTCTCATCACCGTGTCGGAGGTGTGAAACTCCACAGAGCTCAGGCCCGGCAGATAGGGAACTGCCGGACGACTGCCGACCGCGATCACGACCCGATCGGCGGCAACGGTGTCCGCTGCCCCTACATCTAGTTCCCGCGGCCCGACGAAGCGTGCGCGCGCATCGAAGACCGTGACATTGTCGCTTCGCTGGCGATAGCCCCGGCCATCAGCAGCCATCGGATCAATCCGACCGAAGATCCGCTCCTGGATCTCTCGCCAGCGGATGCCGCGGAAGTCCAGATCGACTCCGAGCCTGGTCGCATGGATTGTCGAGGCGGCAAGATCGGCCGGGTGGACGAGCATCTTGCTCGGAACACAGCCAACGTTGAGGCAGGTCCCGCCGAATGTGCCCATCTCCACCAATGCCACAGTGAGGTGGTCGAACTTATCGTCGACAATCGAGTTTCCCGATCCGGTACCGACGATGCAGAGATCGAATTGACGCACCCCGCCATCGTGCCAGCACGCGCTCCAGCGTTACTGCTCGGTAGCGCTTGCCGCGCAAGAGAAAATCGAGCCACGATAAGGCGTGGCTGGCATAAGCCTCGGCGGCAGGCTGAGCCGTCATCGGCGTAACCGGATCTCCTACCTCGCATTGGGCCGGCGCTCCACCGGCTACACCATGCATGCCTGGTATGTCCGTGTGATCGCGTTGGTCACTATCGCCGGCTTGTCGATCGGCAGTCGCGAAAGCGTACTGGCGATCGCGCTCTGTCTCGTTGCCTCGCTTGGCAGCTTTCTTCTGTGGATCAACGAGCGGCACCTGCGACGCGGCACCCAGCCGCGCTTCTGGTTGTCGCAGGCCTACCTCCGGAACGTGATCAAGACCGATGGCCGGCACCGCCTCAGTCTGGGCTCGTACATTGAAATCCCGGAAGCCTTTGTACTGATCGCCGTCCCTTCCTGGATAGCGACTGACGATCCGCTCTGGGCGCGCCTCATCATGTTGGCGGCGGCCACGGTGTTTCTGATCACTACCTCATTGCTGATCTTCAACGACCACACGTGGTTCAATCCGGACGAGATGGACCCCCCGGCCTGGCATGAGATCTTCCGGCGACTCGCCGGACCGATCACGGCGTTGCCTGTCTGTCTGATCGCACTGCCGGCGGACTGGGGACCGAACGGCTGGCTTGCCGCGCTGGCTATTTCGTTGATGCCTCTCGCAGTTGTGGGTTCCCGAATCTCAGACACTGATCTGATCATGAAGGCGCTGCCCGACCTCGTTCAAGAGGAGTCGCACGCAGGGCGCGAACTGGTGATCAGCGAGACACACGGTGCGCTTTCCACCCATCTGCGGCTCATCGAGCAGCAGGCTCGCGAGATCCGCGAGGTCGCCCCTTCACTGTACGAGCTTGCGGTCTCGGCCAACAGCCGGCTACGGGAGACACTGACACTGGCGCAGCTCGGTCGCGACAGCTCGACGAGTGTGCAAAATCTCGAAGCGCCAGTACTCACATTGGCGCGTGCCGTCGGGGCAAAGGCCGACATCGACATCAGTGTCGACACGCTATCCGCGGGTGATCGTGATCTTGCGCGGTTGGTGCTGAACGACCTGGTCGGCAATGCGCTGAACGCCGGCGCAGGCGCGATCCATGTTACGATCGCACCCGCTGGAGCGCAGGTTGCGATCTCAGTGACTGACGATGCTCCCCCCATGGCTGACGGAGTATGGAAGACTCCCCGAACAAGCTCGGCGTGGCTAGAGGCTCGTCTGGGAGGCCTCTCTGGGTCGCTGACCTCAGTGCAGAACGGGGCTGCGAAGACCGTCACGGCTCGCTGGCTACCAGAAAGTGAGTGATCAAGTCCACAAATGATCAAGCTCCGACAGGTGATCAAGTGCGTCGGGGGCCGACGATGACAACAGGTGGAGTGTTACTGGTAGACGACGTGCCCGGCGAACGAGCGAACTTCGAGCAGGCGTTCGGACGTGACCTTACGGTGGCGCCATCGATCAACCAGCTGAACGAGCAGCTGCGCCGCGGTCTGAACTGGGACCTCGCCTTTGTCGACTTCAACCTCAGCTCGCGGACCAGTACTGGGCTGACTGCGCTGCTCCGGCTACATCACGAGCGTCCCGCCACACAGATCGTCACCTACAGCCAGTTCATGGAGAGCGGTCGGACGCTGTACGCGGCCGCGGGTTATCACTGGTTCAATGCGTCTGCGCTGATGGACAAGACGAAGAACGACCCCGGCACGCTGGTGCACTACCGCGAGTCGATCTACAACGGCATCAACCCGACTCCGGTGCCCTGGCAGCGACGGCTGCAGTCGGCGCCGCTCATCGACAACCTACTGGCCGACGCATCGTGGGTGAGAATCTGGCGGGCAATCCGTGACGCCGCCGGCGACATGGCGCTTGTTGCCGAGATGCTGCACGTTGACTCGAGCAGCTTGCGGGGCTTCAAGGACCGGGCAACCGAGGCCGCCATCCAGTTCAACGAGAAGTTTCACGACATCCCCCACCCGGGTCGCACCCGGAACAAGAAGGGCATCCTGGCGACCTTCGCCGCCGAGCATCGTCATTTCCTGACCGCTCCGGACCTGTCAACTGTGATGTCACCGGGCACCCGACGCCGCAGCTAGCGAAACTGCAGCTCGGGTGATGCTGCGAGATCGCGGCGATGTTGGCACTAGGTTACTTAGGGCGTGAGTCCGGGCGCCTCGTCAGCGCTGTGAGCCGACTAGCGTTCTCGCCCGCGCATCGCGTTTGGCGCCGGTGCGCGCGGAAGGCCAAGGTAATGCTGGCGCTCGGCCGCGTCGAAATGCTCGATCGCGTAGCGCAATGCCGTACGCGGCATGGTCGATGCATGTTGATCAAGGAAGCGACGCAGTTCATCCCGATCGACTTTCTTGCCCGCCTCACGGAGCGACCAGCCGACGGCCTTGTGGATCAGGTCATGGCGATCGGGAAGCAACATCTCTGCCAGGCGATACAGGTCGGACGTCTCACCGCGGGCGAGGAAGCTCTGGCTGCTGACCATGGCAATCCGGCGCTCCCACAGCAGGTCCGAACGCACCAGCTCGTAGAGCGGTGATCGGTCACGATCGAGTAGGTAGCCCCCCACGATCGGGCCGCAGCTGACATCGACGAGGTCCCAGTTGTTCACGTATCTGGTGTTGCCGAGATAGGTGTCATAGATCAGCCGTAGCTCCTCCTCGGGGCCGCGCTTGAGCAATCTCTTGGCGCGCTCGCTCATCACCACAAGAGTGATCTGCCGATGCTCGTGAATTGGACTGCGCAGCAGCGGCAACCACTGATCAGGTTCGAAGGCTGAGGAGACGTAGGGCTTGGCCATCTGGCGCAGCTCGCTCAGTTTGAGCCCGAGGAAGATGTCGCCTTCTCCATAGCTACCTGGCCCCACCTTGAAGTACCTGGCTAGCGCCCGCGCATTCTCCGGACTGGCAGCGGCCTCCATGGCCCGTACAAGGTCGTCCATGATCCGCCACGATGCCATGAGCCACTGACGCACGACGCTGCGTGCAGCTCCAATCGGTTCGTAAGCGCGGCTCGCTACCAAGCGCTGGTTGGGTGTTCATGAGAGTTCAGATTCCCCGACAAGGTCCGAAGTGCTCATTCCAGCCATTGCGTGACAAAGCGGGCATTGGCGTGGATATGGACGGCTTCGTAACCGTCGGGTCCCGTCGAGAACTTGTGCGGGGTATCAGCGGGTACAACGAGAACCTGTCCAGCATGACCCCGAAACTGTTCAGATCCCACCGTAAAGGTTGCCCAACCGCGCCGGATGATGAACGTTTCGGCGTACGGGTGCTTGTGCAGCCGCGGCCCGACTCCGGCCTTGGTCGTCGACTCCAGAATGATCGAAATATTGGCGCTACCCGGCAGCTCCTCGTAGTCCTCAGTCCAGTCCTCCCCGTCCTCACGGCCGTCGGAGCGATCAATCGCAAAAGCGTCCATCGGCCGACGATAGCCGACGACGAGCGCGCTCAGATTCCTGCGTAGGAGTGCAACCCTGAGACCAACAAGTTGATCCCGACAAAGTTGAACCAGAACGACGCCAGGCCGATGATCGCGATCACGGCAGCCTTGGTGCCGCGCCAGCCGGCGGTTGAGCGTGCGTGCAGATAGCACGCATAGATCACCCAGGTGACGAGAGCCCAGGTCTCCTTGGGGTCCCAGCCCCAGTAGCGTCCCCAGGCGTACTCGGCCCAGATCGCTCCCGCGACAACGGTGAAGGTCCACAGCGGAAAAGCGAAAGCGAGGAATCGGTAGGCGATCAAATCGATCTTGCGCGAGTCCGGGAGTCGCCTGAGGTAGCCCCGTACGGGGCCCCGCTCCTCGGCGCGCTTCTTGATCAGATAGAGGATCGACATCAGTCCGCCCACGTTGAAGGCAGCTCCTGAGATAGCCGCAGCCACAATGTGGATCAGGAACCAGACCGAATGCAGCGCAGGAACCAGCGGCGCCACCGCGACATAGAACACGGTCACGGCAAGGCCATTTCCAACGGCGGCGAGCAAGGTGACTGGCAATCCGAGCCAGCGGACACCGGCTCGCCAGACCAAGATCAGGTACACCCCGACGACAAAGACCATTGCCGTGATCGTGAACTCGAACATGTTGCCCCACGGCGCTCGTTGCGCTGCAAGCGCGCGCATCACGACGCCGAAGACACTCAGCAGGAAACCCAGCACCGTCAGCGCCACACCGATCCGACCGAACTGCTCGACCCGCCGGCTGGCAACGAGATCGATTTCGGAGTCTGTGACGGGATCGGTGTCAGGTTGAGCACGCCCTTCGAGAAGCTCAGGGCGCATTTCGGCAGCGGCGACATCGACCAACTCGCGTTCAGCAGGCTGAGGCACACCGATCCGCCGCGCCGTTGCCCATTCGGCCGCGTGGGCGAACATTGCGAGTACGTAGACAACCACAGAGCTGACCAGCGCCAAGCTGGAGTAGTACTCGTAGGTCATCTCGCGCTCACATCCTCGGGCCTGCGGGACAACTCGGCGACCAGCTCGGCTATGTCCTCGGTGAGGCCGGCTCGTGCGTCGGCACGATCCAGGCCGCCGACCTCCACCACACTACGGCCTGCCTCGCCGTCGCGGACCCGGATCCAGACCCGGCGCGGTCGGATGAAGAGCGAAAAGCACAAGCCGGTGACGGCAAAGCCCAGTGCTATCAATGAGATCGGTACACCGGGCGTGTCTCCGATCTGCAGCTTGACCCAGCGAGCCCAGCCGTCCAGCTGGATCGAGCCCTTGCCATCGGGAAGGTTCACGCCATCTCCGACCTTGAGGCCAATCCGTACCGGCTGGCCGTCGGTTTCCTTCAGCTGATTGAGGCCTGTGGTGTCAAGGGAGTAGACGTTCTCCGGCCTTCCGGTCTCCACCTTCGGCGGTCCAGACCAGACGTTCACGAATAGTGCGGGGTTAAGAGCATCTGGGAAGATCGAGCGCGGGCCCTGCTCGTCGAGCGTTGCAGTCGGGAAGAAGAAGGCCTCAAAGGCGAGCCGCTCCGGACGAGCGTCCGGAGCCTTGATCGCGCCGACCGAGCTGAAATTGCCGTCTTGGGGCAACATCACGACGGGCCCGGAGAACGCAACGTTGCCCTGGGCGTCCTTGACGGTGACCTTGGGGGCGTACCCATGGCCGATCAGGTGCACGGTGGTGCCGCCGATGCGGAGCGGTTTGTTGACCTCGAGAACCTCCTGGCGAGGTGCCGTGCCGCCTCCGGCAGCCACCTCGACGTCGGCTCTGAACAGCCGGGCTGCGCCGCGCTGCACCGGCCCGGTTTCGAACCTCACATCGAAGTTCTTCAAGATGACGCTGAAGGGCACCAGATCCGCATCAGTGAAGCGGGCCCCGGCCGAGAAGTCGTCGTACTGGGTGAGGTTGTTAGAGAAACCTTGACCCACGATCACCACACTCGTGCCGCGGTAACCGAAGAGTGCGCCGACCGCCACACCGGTGAGCACGAAGAGCAAGCTGATGTGAAACACCAGATTGCCGGCCTCGCGTAGGTAGCCTCGTTCTGCCGCCACGCTGTCGTTGCGGACATCAATGCGATAGTGCCGTTGCCGTAATGCAGCAGCAGCACGGTCGAGGACTCCATGATCGCTATCAGCGATCTCGGCGGCCGCGTACGCGGGCAGCCGGGAGAGGTTGCGCGGTGTCCTGGGCGGGCGGGCCCGAAAGGCCTTGGCGTAGACGCCGATCCGCGGGATTATGCAGCCAACCAGGGACACGAACAACAGCAGGTAGATCGCAGAGAACCACGGCGAGGTATAGACGTTGAAAAGGCCGAGTTTGTCGTAGATCGGCCCCAGGGTGGGATGTTCATTGATGAAGTCGGTTACGCGGACCGGCGACACTTTGCGCTGCGGCACCAATGAGCCGGGAATCGCGGCGAGCGCCAACGCGAACAACAAGATCAGCGCGGTACGCATAGAGCTGAGCTGAGTCCACAGGTAGCGCAGTCCGCCGCCCCACCCCAACTGAGGCAGATCGGCATTCGCAGTCGGCTTGCCTGATTCGGCTGCCGGCTCGCGCGTCTTGATCGTAGTCACCAGTGTCGTGTCTCCTGGGTTCCTTTGCGGTTGGCGTCGTTCAGGTGCGTGCATCGCAAGGCCGACGAGGGAGGCATACCGGGGTCGTATGCCGACCGAGGAGAACGCCGCGAGGTGCGTGCCTGGGCGGCACGAACCGTGAAGCAACCCAGGAGACACGACACTAGATCACCGTCTCGAAGCTCGACGCCCACTGTCGCAGTACCGCGGTCAGCGTGTTCCAGGTGCCGGTTACGAGGAGCAACCCGACGATGATCATCAGGATGCCACCGATGCGCATGATCAGCTGCTGGCGCTCCCTCAGGAAGGCGACCGCGCTGGCCATCTTGGTGAAGGCGAGTCCGGCGATCACGAACGGGATGCCGAGCCCAAGGGCGTAGACGAAGCCGAGCAGACCACCGCGGACAGCTGTGCCTTCGTTGAAGCCGAGGTTGACCACCACGCCGAGCGTCGGGGACAGACACGGCGTCCAGCCGAGCGCAAAAACCACACCTACCAGAGGTGCCGCTGCTACCCCGACTGCCGGAATGCGATGGATCCGTAGATCCCGTTGGCCGATCCGCAGCACGCCCGCAAAGATCAGACCAAGCACAATGATCAACACGCCGAGCACTCGGGTGATCACGTCGCGATACTCGGCCAACAGCCGCCCAGCGGAACCGGCGACGACGCCCGTCACGACGAAGACCACAGCGAATCCCAGCACGAAGAGCGATGCACCGGCAAGCATCCGGCCCCGCTGCGGCGATCCCTCGACGACCTCTGCGGCTCCCAAGCCCGTTGCGTACGAGAGGTAGCCCGGCAGCAGCGGCACCACGCAGGGTGAAAAGAATGCCACCAGACCAGCGATCAGAGCCACCGGCAACGCCAAGGTCATCGAGCCGCCGACCGCGGTTTCTGCCCAGCTCGCCAGATCAAGAGGTGTCATCTAATGACCATCCGCCACGTCGTTGATCATGTCCACGAGGGTGATCTTTGAGACCTCGCTGAGTACTCGGACGGCAAGCCGGCCCTCCCGGTCGATGATCATGGTCGACGGGATCGCACTCGGTGGGAGGTCGCCAGCGAACGCCAGCAGCACCTTCCCGGTGGGATCGTAGATGCTGGGATAGGTGATTTCGAAGCTCCGAACGAACGCCTCAGCCGGCGCCGGATCGTAGTCCTTGCTGGTGATGCCAACGAACTGGGCGACGTCTTTTGTCTCGACACTTGCTGACTGGAGATCAGGTGCCTCCTTGCGACACGGCGGGCACCAGGAACCCCAGACGTTGATCACGACGACCTTGCCGCGATAGTCCTGAGTCGAAATTGTCTGGTTGCTGCCGAGGACGGGACCGGAGACGGTCGGCAACTCTTTCCGTTGGTCCGGCGGGACACGCGTGAGGTTGCGCGGCACGTCGGGATAGCCGACCTGACCTGCACTGCGGGACTGTTCATCTGCTCCGGTGCGGGCACAGGCCGCCAAAATCAGCAGGGCGACCAAAGCCGCAGCAATGCGGATCGCAGCTCGCCGCGACATCAGGCCCCTGCAACGAACTTCTTGGTCTGATGCGGACGGAGCAGCTCAGCAGCCGGTTCGGAGTAGCTGACCGACGTCACGTGAGCGTCGATGTAGTTAAACGATGTGACACTGCCCAGCGTGCACTGGCGTTTCCGCGGGTCATGGGCCATTTTTCGACCCTCGGCATTGCTGCGTGCCACCCAGATTGGGAGTTGATGGGTCACGATCACTGCCTCGTGGCCGAGCGCGGCCTGGGCGGCGTCTTTCATTGCGGGGCGCATTCTGGCGAGGATGTCCGTGTAGGCCTCACCCCAGCTTGGCTTCAGCGGGTTCCGGAAATACACCCAATTCTTGGGGTGACGCAGCGCCCCATCGAAGGAAAGCCGCAGGCCTTCGAAGTAGTTCGCCGCCTCTATCACGCGAGGGTCGGTCACCACCGGCAGACCAAACGCTTCTGCCAGTGGTGCTGCCGTCTCCTGCGCCCGCTCCAGCGGCGAGCTCCTCAGATGCACGACGTCGCGCTCCCGGAAATATTCGGCGACCCGCTCCGCCATCTGCATGCCCAGCTCGGAGAGGTGATAGTCAGGCAGCCGTCCGTAGAGCAGCCCCGCAGGGTTGTCGACCTCGCCATGTCGCACGAGATGCACAATCGTCCGGTCCTGACCCATCCGGCCCCCTCGCTGCTATCCCCCGGCGCTGGCGGCCGCGGCCGCCGCGTCCGGTAGCGCGTCGACGATCCGATTCACCGCTCTATCATCGTGCGCCGAGGAAAGAAACCAAGATTCGTACGCGCTCGGCGGCAGGTAGACGCCCGAGCGAAGCATCGAATGGAAGAACGCGGCGTAAACATCGGTGGACTGCTTCGTGGCGGTGGCGTAGTCCGGCACGGCGGTCACGCCCTCGCTTACGAAGAAAACGCTGAACAAGTTCCCCACGTTCTGAATGACATGCGGTACGCCAGCCGTATTAAGCGCAGCCCGCACTTCGGCACGCAACTGCGTGGCCGTGCTATCGATCTGTTCGTAGACCTGCGGGGTCGCCAGCCGCAAGGTCGCTAGACCGGCGGCGGTGGCAATGGGGTTTCCGGAGAGCGTCCCAGCCTGGTAGATGTTGCCCACCGGTGCCAGGCTTTGCATCAGCTCCACGGCTCCCCCGAACGCCGCCGCTGGGAACCCGCCACCCATCACTTTGCCGAAGGTCATCAGGTCTGGCCGTACGCCGTCGAGCCCGAACTGTCCTGAACGGCTCACCCGGAAGCCGGTCATCACCTCATCGGAAATGAACAAGGCACCATGGTCGTGGGCAATGGCAGCCAGGAAGGCGTTGAAACCGACGCCGTCTTCAATCCCAGGCGGGACCACCCCCATATTGCCTGGAGCGGCCTCGGTGATCACCGCGGCGATCTCACCTCCGAAGGTGGCGAACGCCTGCCGAACGGCGGACCGATCGTTGTAGCCGAGCACAAGCGTGTCGGCGATCGTGGCGTCCGTCACACCGGGGGTACCAGGTATCGACAGCGTTGCCACTCCTGAGCCAGCAGCAGCGAGCAGCGCGTCCACGTGTCCGTGGTAGCAGCCAGCGAACTTGATGATCTTGTTGCGGCCAGTGACGCCTCTGGCCAAGCGCAGCACCGACATGGTGGCTTCAGTGCCGGAGTTGACCAAGCGGACCTGTTCGACGGGCATCCGCTCGATGATCTCGGCTGCAAGATCGACTTCGGCCATCGTTGGCGCTCCGTACGAGGTGCCGCGCCGTGCAGCGTCAGCCACCGCGGCGATCACCTCTGAATGGGCATGACCGAGCAGTATCGGACCCCAGGAGCAGACCAGGTCAACCAGTTCGTTACCGTCGATGTCATACAGGTACGCGCCGCTGGCACGAGCGATGAATCGTGGCGTCCCGCCCACAGATCTGAACGCGCGAACCGGTGAATTCACCCCGCCCGGCGTCACACTCTGGGCCCGTTCGAAGGCAGCCTCGCTCAGCACTGTCCCCGGAGCTGGTCGGACAGTCATCCCCGCCTTGTCGCCCAATCCAGTGCCCAGTAAGTCAAGATCAGATCGGCGCCTGCCCGGCGTATGGAAGTGAGCACTTCGTCGATCGCCGACTCCCTGTTGATCCAGCCATTCGCCGCCGCAGCCTCGACCATGGCGTACTCGCCGGACACGTTATACGCCGCCACCGGCAGATCTACGACGTCGCGGATGGCTCGTACCACATCCAGGTAGCCGAGCGCCGGCTTGACCATGACGATGTCGGCACCCTCCGCGACATCGAGGGCAACCTCACGGACTGCCTCGCGAATGTTGGCCGGATCCTGCTGGTACGTCCTGCGATTGCCCTTGAGCGAGGATGCAATGGCCTCCCGGAAGGGGCCATAGAACGCCGAAGCGTACTTCACCGAATAGGCCAGGATCGCAACGTCAGAGGCACCAGATGCATCCAGCGCCTCGCGGATGGCGCCGACCTGGCCGTCCATCATGCCGCTAGGTCCAACGGCGTGGGCACCTGCGGCCGCGTGCAGCACTGCCATCTGGGCGTAGATTTCAACGGTCGCGTCATTGTCGACTGCGCCGGATTTGGTGAGCACACCACAGTGGCCGTGATCGGTGAACTCGTCAAGGCAGACGTCTGACATGACCAGGCACTCGTCGCCGACCTCCTCACGCACCGCCTTGATCGCGGAGGTCAGGATGCCGTCCGGATCGAGCGCTCCAGAGCCACGAGCGTCCTTTTGTAGCGGGACACCGAAGATCATGACGCCGGCCAGTCCTGCATCGGCCGCTTCAACCGCTGCCTTGCGAAGCGTGTCGAGGGTGTGCTGAACGACACCAGGCATAGAGCTGATCGGGCGCGGCTCACGAAGCCCTTCGGCTACGAACATGGGCAAGATCAGCTGACGCGGCTCGAGACTGGTCTCGGCAACCATCGCCCGCATAGCGGCGGTGGCCCGTAGACGGCGCGGCCGCTGACGGATGCCTGCGGGCTGAGCTCGTCGAAGCCCGGCATCAAGCCCTTCGACAGGCTCGGGGCGCATCCCCCCGCGAGGCTCAGGGCGCATCCCGCCGACCGGATCTGCGCCGATGCCTTCGACAGGCTCAGGGCGTATCGATCGAGCTCCGTCAGACACGACGACGCGTGCCAGGGCGGCGCTGAGAGGGCTTGGTAACCGGCTCGCCAGCTTCGAGCAGGGCGTCTCGGCGTTGCGCGGCGAAGCTGGCCAGAGCGTCCGCCAGATCCACAACCGACGGCTTCACGGCGATCACATCGACACGTAGGCCGTGCTCCTCGCAGGTGCGCGCTGTCGCCGGCCCGATGACCGCGATGATCGTTGATGCATGCGGCTTCCCCGCAATGCCGACCAGGTTGCGCACTGTCGAGGAGGAGGTAAAGACCACGGCGTCGAACTTGCCGGTCTTGATCGCCTCGCGGACCGGGGCGGGGGGCGGAGTTGCCCGTACGGTGCGGTAAGCAGTGACGTCCTCGACCTCCCAGCCCAAGTCCTTCAGACCTTCGGCCAGAGTCTCGGTGGCGATGTCGGCACGCGGCAGAAAGACGCGGTTGATGGGGTCGAGTACGTCGTCGTAAGGCGGGAACTCAGCTGCCAGGCCGGCAGCCGACTGATCGCCCTGCGGGACCAGATCGGGCTCGATTCCCCATGCCTGCAACGAATTCGCGGTCACCTGACCAACTGCCGCAACCTTCAGCCCGGAGAAGGCGCGAGCGTCCAAGCCATACTCTTCGAACTTCTCCCGGACGGCCCTGACCGCATTGACCGATGTGAACGCCACCCACTCGTAGCGGCCCTCGACCAGCCCTCGGATCGCTTTGTCCATCTGGAGTGGGCTGCGCGGAGGCTCGACTGAGATGGTCGGCACCTCCTCACTGTGGGCGCCGTAGGTACGCAACCGCGCCACCATCGGCGCCGCCTGATCCTTGGTACGCGGCACCAGCACCCGCCAGCCGAAGAGCGGCTTCGTCTCGTACCAGCTCAGCTCGTGACGTTGCTCGGCCGCGGCCCCAATGATGACGTGCACCGGATCGGATGCTGGCGCCTTGACCGACCGCACGGCGACCGCCAGCCCATCCAAGCTGGTTGTCACGGTGATCTGTTCAGTGCTGCCGCCGTGCAGCGTGACCACGACATGATCATCTCCCGGACGGCCGGCACCCTTGGCTGCCTCTACCAAACCACCGATCATCGACACCACGGTGCTCACCACAATTGTTGAGGCGGCACCCCACTGAGCCGTTCCGTTCTTGCTGAACTTGCCATCGGTAACGGAGGCGAACTGCACACCTCCAGCATGGATCAGATCGATGCCGGCGTACTCGGGCACTGCGGTGAGACTTGACACACCAGGCACGACCTCGAAGTCGATGCCACCGCGTACGCATGCAGCGGCCTCATCGGCAACAGCGTTATCCAGGAACGGATCCCCACTGACGAGCCGTACCACGCGGGTACCCGTTGAGGCCTGCTTGAGCACGATCTTCGCGCGTGCCGAAGGGCTGAGTGGTTTGCGTGCTTCGGTCAGCCCCAGGGTGATCACCTCGGCACTGTCGGCAAGCGTAATGGCAGGATGAGCGAGAATCTCTCGCTGCCGATCATTGTCCAAGATCACCGAACTGGCGTCCGCCAGAGCGGCAATGGCGCCCAGCGTCAGGAGATCGGGGTCACCAGGTCCGGTGCCGACAAAGATCACACGACCTTTGGCGATAGGTGCGGTTGGAGTGGCTGAGGTGGAGGTCCGGGGCCTACGAGCCGAGGATGTGCTCACTGACTTCTCGCGTTCTGTTGTCCAGCCGGCCGCCTCTTTGGCGGTCTGAGCCTTAGGTTGTTCAAACGTCTTGCCGCAACTTCGCCAGGACCTCACCAGCGTGGGCCACCCCGAACTGCTCCGGATCAGCGGACGATCCGTGCACCTCCAGCCGGAGGACTGAGCCTGCATTGGTGGGTTCTGACAAGTTGCTCAGTAACGTTCTCCCAATTACCGCCGTCAGAGTCAAATCGAGACTTGTACCACGGACCGCCGTGACAACGGCATGGGCCCCCACTGGTGCCGTACAACCGGCCTCCAGAGCACTGAGAAAACCCCGCTCCACAAGGGATTCTGCTCGCGCAACCAAGTTGTCGAGAAGTGCCAACCGGTCTCGAAGCTCAATGCTGAGAGAACGATGAATTTCTAGAGCGAGGGCCCCTTGTCCAGGTGCTGGAAGCATCACCTGATGATCAAGGATCTGTGCTGGGAGCTGCTTGATGGTGATGCCGGGGAGTGCCTCCAGCTCCGGCAAGAGGCCGAGCCGACGCAACCCGGCCGCGGCCAAGATCACACTGTCGACCTTCCCCTCGCGTACCCGCTCGATTCGGGTCTCGACGTTCCCCCGAATCGGCACGACATCCAGCACGAGCTTTCGGCCTGCTGCCCAGTCGAGCAGCTGCATCGCACGCCGCGGAGCTCCGGTGCCGACCCGGGCGCCGTTCGAGAGATCATCAAGTCGCCGACCTATCAGGACGTCGCGGCTGTCTTCCCGTACCGGAATCGCGATGATCTCCAGATCCTCGGCGGGCGTTGTAGGCAGGTCCTTGAGCGAGTGCACTGCGACATCGATCTCACCTCTTCGCAGGGCGTCGCGTACCGCGCTGACAAAGACTCCGGTGCCGCCAATCTCGGTGAGCTGACGTTGGTCAAGATCACCGGTCGTCGTAATGCCGACGAAAGTCACCTCGACGCCGTCGGCCGCGAGCGCCGTGGCAACCTGATTCGCTTGTGCGCGAGCAAGCGAAGAGGTACGGGCGCCCAGCCTGATCGACCGGGTCATGGGCAATGCAGTCATCAGGGGCAACTCACGATCAGGGTCCGACCTCTGGCGACATCACCGCAGCGACGGTTTGCGGGTCAAGCGCGAACAGCTCGCGCAGGGCGGCCGCGTAGTCGACGGCGTCGGGCTCTGCAGAGAGCTCTTGGACGCGTACCGTCGGGGCATGCAGCAGCTTGTCGGCGATACGTCGCATGCTGCGCTGGATCTGATCGCGTTCATGATCATCGAGGTGTGGCAGCCGGGCGTCCAGCCGGCGCAACTCGCTCGTCACCACCTCCGAGGCCATCGAACGCAGCGCAACGACCGTGGGGGCGACCTGGGCGGCACGCCGCAGGCCGAGGAAGTCGGCAACCTCTTCCCGGACGAGGGCGCGGGCGTCTTCGATTTCCTGGGCACTCGCTGCGTCTGGTTGTTCGGTGACGAGACGATCCAGATTCACCAGGCAAATACCGTGCGAGACGACTTCCGGCGCGACATCAGCCGGTAGGGCGAGATCGACAACTCCGCGCACCGGTGTATTTGCGAGATCCTCGACTCCAATCGTCAGCGTCCGTGCTCCGGTACAAGTCACCAGAACATCGGTCTGGGCAAGCACCAGGGCGAGATCTGAGAGCGAGACAGCCTTGCCGCCGACAGCTTCGGCGAGCCGCTCGGCCCGGGACAGCGTGCGGTTGGCGCAGGTGACCGATGCGCCGTCCGCCGCCGCAGTCCGCGCTGCCAGCCCGGCCATCGCGCCGGCCCCGACGACGAGCACCCGCCGATTGTCGAGGCCGCCCAGCTCACTGCTGAGGAGCCGGTACGCGGCGGCCACCAGGGAACGACCGGCTGAGCCAATCCCTGTCTCGGTGTGGACCCGCTTGCCCACTCGAATCGCTTGCTGAAACAAGGAGTTGAGCACGGGCCCGAGAGTTTGATGAGACTGGGCAAGGGTCAGGGCGCTCTTCACCTGCCCGAGAATCTGGCTTTCACCGATCACGAGTGAATCAAGTCCGGACGCCACCGAGAACGCATGAGCGACCGCGCCCTCGTCAAAGAACACTGCACATAGTGATCGCAGCTCGCTGCTACGGAGACCAGCCACATCGGCGAGAACCTGTGTCGCATCATCCAAGGCCCCGTGAAACCGGGAGACGGATGCGTAGAGCTCGGTCCGGTTGCAGGTGGACAACACCACCGCCTCGTCGATGTGCTCGGACCCGACGAGCTGCTCGGCGAGCTTGACCGACGCCGGGGAATCCAGAGCGAGCTGACCTAGATGGGAAACCGAGGTCGACTTGTGCGAGACGCTGACCACCAGAATGCTCATGTACCCGTCCCTCTGCCTTCAGCCAAGATCTGACTGTTATCGCGAGTCTTGCGTTGCTCGTGATAGGCCAGGATCTGCAGTTCCTGGCCCAGGTCGACCTTGCGGACGTTGACGCCCTCGGGCACCACGAGCACCGTCGGTGCAAAGTTGAGGATGCTTGTGACGCCTAGATACACAAGTCGGTCCGCAACGGCCTGGGCGGCCTCAGCCGGAGTCGCAATGACGGCAATCACGGCGCCGGTGCGAGCGACGACTTCCTCGAGTTCGGTCAAGTCGCAGATCGCCAAGCCATGAATTCGCTTGCCTACCAGATCAGGGGCGGTATCGATCAAGCCGACGACGCGAAACCCGTGAGAGTAGAAACCGGAGTAGTTGGCCAGCGCGGTGCCGAGATTGCCGAGGCCCACGATGATCACTGGCCAGTCGTGAGCGGAGCCGACGACGCGGCCAATTTGGAGTCGCAGGTACTCCACGTCATAGCCGACCCCGCGGGTGCCGTAGGAGCCCAGGTACGAGAGGTCCTTGCGGAGCTGGGCCGAGTTCACGCCCGCCGCCTCAGCGAGGGTACCGCTGCTTATAGTGTCGATCCGCTGTTCGGCCAGCTGGTTCAGAGATCGAAGGTATACCGGCAGCCGGGCAACCGTGGCGTCCGGGATTCCCTTGAGCGTGGCGACCGTACGCCAATGTTGAACTCCCGCCGCCCGCGGCGGGGGCTCGGTCGGGAAGGTATGCGACACACAACTCCTGAATCGGCGCTCGGATCAACTCCAAACAGCGCCACTTTAGGATGTTTGTGAATGGTTGCACAATTTA
>CAWILN010000048.1:0-179124 GCA_963836855.1 uncultured Actinomycetota bacterium
CAGATCTTTTGTGTAAGCAGTGGTCACCTAGTTTGAGAGGACACTGCTATCACCATGACCACGATGGATGACGCGGAGCGCGCTGAGCGGCGTGCACGGCAGCGGGAGTTGGCTGATCGGCTGAAGGCTTCTGGTGCGCTGGATCAGATTTTTGAGCAGATCGATGCCGGTGAGGTGCCGCTGGGCGGGGATGACGGGCTGTTGAAGGGCATGTTGAAGGCGGCCCTGGAGCGTGGCCTGGAAGTGGAGCTGACCGATCATGTTGGCTATGAGCGCGGCGATCCGGAGGCGTCGCTGTTTCCCAATTCGCGCAACGGCACCACCGCGAAGATGGTCTCCAGTGAGATCGGCGAGGTTGATTTGGCGGTGCCGCGGGACCGCAACGGCACCTTCACCCCGCAGCTGGTGCCGAAAGGGTCACGCCGCCTCGGCGGCCTCGATGAGATGATCATCAGCCTGTATGCGGGCGGCATGACGTTACGCGACATCCAGCACCATCTGGTCTCCACGATCGGCACCGAGCTGTCCCATGAGACCATCTCCAAGATCACCGACCAGGTCGCAGACGAGGTGCTGGTTTGGCAGCGGCGGCCGTTGGATGCGTTGTATCCGGTGATCTACCTGGACGCTTTGGTGGTCAAGGTCAAAGACGCTGCTCACGTGCGTAACAAGGCCGCCCATATTGCCGTCGGGGTGGACGTGGACGGCATCAAGCATGTGCTCGGCATTTGGGTGCAGACATCGGAGGGCGCCAGGTTTTGGGCTGGGGTGTGCGCCGAGCTGGCTAACCGCGGCATCAAGGATGTGCTGATCGTGTGCTGCGACGGGCTCACCGGCTTCCCTGAGGCGATCGAGGCGACCTGGCCGAACTCGACGGTCCAAACCTGTGTGGTGCATCTGATCCGGGCGGCGATGCGGTTCGTCAACTGGCACGACCGCAAGAATGTCGCAGCCGCGTTGAAACCGATCTACCAGGCCGCCGACGCCGACACGGCACTCATCGAGCTGGAGGCGTTCAAGGCCTCCGAGCTGGGCCGCAAGAACCCCCACACCGTCGCCACGTTCGAGAACGCCTGGGAGCGCTTCATCCCGTTCCTGGCGTTCCCGCCGATGCTGCGCCGGGTGATCTATACCACCAACAGCATCGAATCGTTGAACTACCAGCTCCGCAAGATCATCAAGAACCGCGGCCACTTCCCCAACGACGACGCGGTGATCAAACTGCTGTGGCTGGCCATCTGCACCATCGAAGACAAACGAGCCCGCGCCCGTGCCAAGGAAGCCGGCCTGGGCCGCGGTGCCAAACGCAAAGCCGACGGGCACCTCGTCGAAGGCCAAACCACCACCAGCTGGAAACAAGCCCTCGCCCAACTCGCCCTCGTCTACCCCGACCGAATCAACCCCCACCTATGACCAAAACCAACTGCCTGCTCAGAAAAGAACCGTGAGCCGGATGCTTACGCAACCGAGGCGGGCGGTTCCAACGTCACGTGGTAGCCGAGTTGCTTCAGGGTGTGCAGAGCGCGTCGACGTTCGCGTTCCACGATCCGTTCGGTGAGGGTGACCGGGCCCGGGTCGAGATAGGGCTCGCCGGTAGCCAAGACACGGTAGGCGGCGATCAGGATCTCGTGGCCTACCGCGACCACGGCACGGGCGTCGCCGCGACGGCGACGGATCTGGAGGTAGCGCTCGTGGAGGTAGGTGCTCTTGGTGCGGGTCGCGGCGCGGCCGCTCTGCACTAGCGTCGCACGCAGCCACTTCGATCCCTTCCGGGTCCTGCCTGAGCCCCGCTTACCCGCGGAGTCACGCTGACCCGGGCACATCCCCGCCCACGAGGCCAGGTGCCCCGGGGTCGGAAAGACACGCATGTCGGGGCCGATCTCAGCCAGGATGGTCTCCGCCGATCGCCGGTCCACGCCGGGGATCGTGGCGAGCAGCTGAACTTGGGCGGCGAAAGGGCTGACCAACTCCTCAATGCGCGCGTCGAGCTCGGCGATCTCGGCCTCCTGGGCCTCGATGTGGTCCAGCATCCGCCGCAGCAGGAACGCGTGGTGCTCCCCGAACCGGCCTGTCAAGGCCTTGTTGAGATCGGGAATCTTGGCTCGCATCCGACCCTTGGCCAGGTCCGCCAACAACGCTGGGTCGTGCTCTCCGGCGATGAGCGAACGCATCATTGCTCGTGCCGAGACACCCATGATGTCGGAGGCGAACGTCGCGATCTTGATGCCGGCATCTTGCAGCACCTTGTGTGTCCGGTTGACCTGGGCGGTGCGTTCGTTGATCAACGCCTTCCGATACCGGGTCAGGTCGCGCAGTGCCCGGATCGGTGGCGGCGGCACGAAGCTGGGCGACAGCAACCCGTGCGCAAGCAGCTGAGCCAGCCACACCGCGTCGATCGTGTCGGTCTTGCGGCCCGGCACATGCTTGACATGCGCGGCGTTGGCCAAGATAACCGCGAAGTCGTCCTCCAACAGGTAGTAGACCGGCTTCCAATACACCCCGGTCGACTCCATCGCGACCTGGGTGACTCCCAAGCCCGCCAGCCAGTCCCGCAGCCTCAGCAGGTCTGGAGTGGTAGTGCCGTAGGTCGCGACCAACTCTGTAGCCGCGCCGCCACGGGCGGCGTCCGGCACCCGCGCACACACCACCACCTCCGCCTGCCCCACGTCGATCCCGGCGCACCGCTCAACGATCTGTTCCACCGCACCCCTCCTTCCTAACGAGGTGCCGCCGCGCGATCGGAGGCCGCCGAAACAACCGATTCTGCTCGTCGTGCTCACAGGCAACAGTCCGAGGTGCCGACGCGGCCTCACGTCAGACTTACACACGGGCTACCGGCACCAAAGAAGCGCGACGTCACCACGCGCGACGGTCCACCACCAACTTTTCATCCGCCGGGGTGGGCGGAGCAAGCGCCGCGAGAGACTTACACAAAAGACTTGACAGGCTCTCGTGTAGCCGCTGGTCCGCTCCACCAAGGTGCCGATTGCGCTGAGGTTCCGCTTCCCGATGATCAAGTCGCCCTCCCAATGGCCCGGCACCGCCCGATCCGCAACTTCCGGCGGCCGCTGGCTGATGTTGACCATGTCCGGGATGCGGTTCTTGCGCTGCCCCGGCTTGCGGCCGGGTGATCGCAACACCCGCCCGGTGCGCAGGTGCGCGGTCAGCTCCCGCCGCAGCGCGCCCCGGGACTGCACATACAGCGACTGGTAGATCGTCTCGGTGGACACCCACAACTCCGGCTGGTCAGGGAAGTCGGCGCGTAGCCGGCCCGCGATCTGTTCTGGGGAGTACTTCTTGCCCAGATCCTGCTCCACCCGCTGCCGCAGGGCACCGTTGCCCGCCAGCTTCGCCGGTTTCGGCCGGCTGGCCCGCTGATACGCCTGCACCTGCGCAGCGCTGGCCCGGTACCGGCCCTGCCTGTCACGGTTGCGGGTCACTTCCCGCGAGATCGTCGACACGCTCCGGCCCAGTCGCGCCGCGATCTGCCGCATCGACTCACTCCGAGCCAGCCCGAGCGCGATCTCCTCCCGCTCACCAAACGCCAGGTAACGCCCCTGCAGGTCACGCCCCCGGCGCGGGCGCACCCCACCAGCCTCCCGCAACCAAGCCAAACCCCGATGCCGGTGGGTCTGCGCCACCGCCGCTGCATCGGTCAAGAACTCCCCGGCCTGCAGCGCCGCCCAAAACGGTTGAAACAGCTCCGCAACCAACTTGTTCGAGAACCGGACACTCATCAACACCCTCCCAGAATCCTCAGGTGTTGCAACCACCGCGAGAACCCGGGGAACCCTCTATGGTCTGAGCAGAATTATTGACAGCAACGCGCGGCGATCACGTCGAGGCCTGGCTCCGATTAGTCATCGAGCGTCCCGATGACATTCTCGGCGCTCCGGGGTGGCAGCACCAGGTCGAAGGCCCCGTTCGGCTTTGGAGAACGGGGACGCGGTGGCTGATCATCTGGGCGAAGCGTTCCCAGTGCTCGGGAAATATCCCCGCGATCTGGCGTGGGCACGAGGACGGCGCTGCCTGTGTCGGACCGGCTTTGCCGCCCTCGAAAGCCGCTGGACCGCGCTGCCGAACAAAGCGAGGTCAGTAGTGGGTGAGCACCCGGGCGGCGTGAACGACACCGGAACAGATGCAGGCTCGGTTCTCAACGCCGAGCTCGCTGGCAGCGCACCGCCGCAGGCTGATGGCATCGTGCGCTGAGAGCGGATGTCCGCAAGTGCGGCAGAGGTCGGACGCCAAGTTATCTGCGCGCACGGTTGGCGAGTCACTTTGCATGTCGAAGTCCGTAGAGGCCACATTGCAAGGGCCAGATAGTGAGCGCCAGGGACCTACCAACCGGATGTCAGCAGCGATGTTCTCTGGTAGTCCCCACGTACGCGCCACGATATCTGACCGATCCGAGCGCCAGTCACCTCAGAAGCAGCCGACGAGGCGACCGGAACGCGAAGGCTAAGCATCGAGCCGGAACGGTCACTGGGCGAGACATGGCGTTGCCGGCGACACGTTCTCCCCCGGGGTTCCCGACCGATTGCCGGCTCGACATGAGACACGACATTCGCTCGACCTAGCGGAAGGGTGTTTCACGATTCCGGGGCTACGACCGGAAGCAAGGCGTGGACCAACATCCCTTGTCGCCGTAGGCTGGGTGGTGCTGTGGTTCCCCCGCATGAGGGAGCGAACTAGTTGATCGTGCTGGCCCTGGGTGAAACACAACTGCCCGCACAGTGATTCGGCCCTGAGGGGCGGGATCTCACTGCACGCCGGGTCAGCCCCTTCGGGGGCTGGGACGCATGCCTGATCGCTATTGGTCTCCGACATGGACGCTGAACTCTTTGACCCGCGCACCGCCTTTGCTGAGCTGGGCATGATCATGCTGGACGTTCAAGACCTGAACCAAACGCTCCAGCGCATCGCGGATTTGGCCCGGAAGACCATTCCCGAGATCGATGAGGTGTCGGTGACCCTGGTGGATGGCGGCCAGCCGAAGACGGTTGTGTTCACCGGTCAGCTAGCCGTGCATCTCGACGAACGCCAGTACGAGACCGCAAACGGGCCGTGCCTGGATGCGGCCGTCAGCGGGGAAACCATCGTCATCGACACCAGCGACGACAACACCGGATATCCGGAGTTCGCCTCGGCAGCCCGGCGCCAAGGCATCACCCATAGCTTGTCGATCGGGTTGCCTGTCCCGCAGCGGGTCGTTGGCGCCCTCAACCTGTACGCGTCCACTTCGGAGGCCATCCGCCCGGACACCGTGGCGCAGGCGCAGGCCTTCGCCAGCTACGCCGGAGTGACCGTAGCGAACGCTGCGCTGTACACCAGCACCGCTGAGCTGGCCGAGCAGATGCGGACCGCCATGCAGACCCGCTCCGTCATCGAGCAAGCCAAAGGGATCCTCATGGAACGCCATGGCTACAGTGACTACACCGTGTTCAAAGCGTTGTCCACGCTGTCCCAGCGCAGCAATCGGAAGCTGCGCGACGTTGCTGCAGCCATCGTCCAGTCCACTCGCTCCCCGCTCTAGTACTTCGACCGCCACCGGTCATGTCCAGAAGACCCAAACGGCACGGCAGGCCGCCAGGTCGGTAAAGCCCAATTAGCGAAAGGGCATGGCTGGGTGCCCGGGAGTCGGTGGATCCGCGACTCATACGCGGAGCCGCCTACCTCTCGGCCTCGTAGGCGGAGTCGAGCATGTCGTAGGAGGAGCGGGGCTCGTTGATCTGTCGCCAGAATGCTGGGGACAGAGAGATCAATTCGCTCCTGTCCTTCGGGCGGATTTTCAGCACCCCGCTGTCCTCGACCTCGTAGGAGCCGTCGTATGTCTCGGTTCCCTCGGCCGTGATCACGATGAATTGCATCCGGGCAGCATATGGTGAAGGCCGGGCCGAAGGGGGAGGTCACCGCTGCGCCTGGATCTGTCGAGGCTGCCGAAGGCCGGCAGGGCTCGTGTCGCCGCGTCCATCGAAGGGTTCATCACCACACCAGCGGCACCGGACCGGAAACGGCTGAAGCTGCGGCCGTGGCAACACGAGAATGATCAATGGGCTGTTCGACGCCCCACGGATTGCCTGACGAAATCTCCGACTCCTTGCTAGCTCGCCCGAGGTGACTCGCCTCGAAGATCGACAGTGCCTCCTGGGCGCTCTCTGCGGCATTATGCACGGTGATCACTGTGGCGGATGCAGACTTGCTCGGTGAGCGATGCTCCCCGCTATCGGCTGTGGCCTCCGATCGACGTCGGCGTCCCTCTGGTATTGGGCCTGACGCTCACAGCGACATTGGGCGATCCGGTGTCGCTGCCGCACTGGCTCGGCCCATTTGGTTGGCTGCTCGTCGCGGCATTCGCGCTGTGGAACGGGTGGGCGCTGGTGCTCATGGCCAAGAATCGCACCGCGGTGCTCCCTGGCGGGCCGACACGGACTGTGTTGGACCGCGGGCCGTTCCGCGCATCCCGCAACCCGCTCTACCTGGGGCTGCTGGCGCTGCATGCCGGGATTGCGCTGTTGTGGCCGTCGTTCTGGGCGCTCGTCGCGGTTCCCGTCTCGGCTGGATTGCTCCTCTGGGGCGCGATCGTCCCCGAGGAGCAATACCTGAAGGTGAAGTTCGGAGCCGAATACGAGCGGTACGCCGCGCGGGTCCGGCGCTGGTTGTGACCCGGGATCCCGGAAACCTGAAGGCCAGGTGGTAAGGAGGGTTTCTGACTCGTGGGTCGCCCATGCAACGAATGACCCCCTCTCGAGCCCCGTGGCGACGACGACAGCCCGACTTACCCCTTGAGGCAAATCGTGGACACGGCTCAGCCGCAGCGCGAGCAGCCGATGGAGCCGTGGGGGAACGCGGGTCGAAGCAGACCACTAGCTCGTCCCGTGTCACACCGGGTGCCTCGAGGCCCAGGACGGCTGGAAATCGGTCGCGACACCACCCCACGGCATGGCCTTCGAATTTGCCTGGCGCCTGCGGCACCGAGCACTTCGGCGAACTCGCGGACCCGTGTGGTACAGACAGTCAGACCGTATGCCTCTCGTAGCCCCGATCGGCCATGGTCGATGCGGACGCGGCAGCCACCGGCTTCCGAACTGTGGCGGCTCATCGGCCAATCTGAGCCGACGCTGCTACCACCCGCGGTCACTGTGCCGCCGCCTGACCGACGCGCAACCAGCGCCAAGTGTCAAGCGCCACGGTCCATCCTGACGAGTATCGGCCTGAGCTGCTGTGACGACCCAGCGACGCACCCAGCCGCTGACGCCCGACGAACCGGCGAGGCGATATCGTCCCAATGATCGACCCACTGCCGGGCGTCCGCAAGCCGACCACCTAGGCACTGCGGGACTGTGGATGACTGTGAGCACCAAGCGCCCCTTACTGCCACCTCGGTCTCCGACCGCTTCACCCCTCGCAGTGAGCTTTCAGACCCCGGAGCTCGATCTGCAGGTAGCGATTGGTCAACTGTTTAGTCAGGAAACCGAGCAACGGACCGAGCAGCCCGGCCTGTTCCAGTGATGCGGCGACTCTGACCGGGCCCCCACCCGCTGGCGCAGTGACGACATGACTGCCTGTAGTGATAATCCCCGGACCCCGAGCCATCCAGGTAAAGGAGTGGCCAGCCACCACCTCAGTCACCTCCCACACGGCCGCCGGAAGGCGTGACTGCTTAATCCGAGCACGTGATCCCACGCTCAGCGGTCCTTGATCCAGCCGTTCAACGCTGGTCACGCTGGCGGTCCACTCGGGCCAACGTTCGACGTAGACCTCGAAGAGGAGCTGCGCGGAAGCGGCGACGTCGATGGTTGCCTCGAAGCGCATGCAACCTACGGTACGGGGGCGACCGGACTCAGGCGGGAACATGAACTGCCCGATGGGGTATCGGCAGCTGACCAACGGTCCGCAGCCCGACCGGCTAGCGGATACGACGGCAATACCGCCACTTTCCCGGCTCTTCATGGTCGGCATGGGCATGCAATGTCGTCATGTCGGAGTCCGCGATCACGGCAACGACCAACACAGCATCTGCTATTAGCGTGTCGCAATGGAACTGATCGATGAGTATCTCGCAGCGCTTGAGGTCGGCGACGCCGAGCGTGTTTTGGCCCTCTTCGCACCCGACGGGATTGTGCACTCCCCCCTCTACGGCTCTGTGCCCGCTCGGCAGTTCTATCCGACGCTATTTGCCGACACCGCCGAAGCAAAGCTCACACTCCGGCGCGTCTTCCGCGACGACAGGGAGGCGGTTGCGTTCTGGTTCGACTTCGCCTGGATACTCGCCGACGGTATGCCGGCGCCATTCACAGTCGTCGACATCGCCGAGCTGACTGAGGACGGGCTGATCGCCAACCTCCACATCATCTACGACACCTCTCCAATCCGCGGGGACTTTGAACAAGCCACTCGAAACCGGAAGCCCTGAGAACATCAGTGGCTAGGTGCCGCAATGATTAGAACGAACTGCCGCGGGATGTCCGCTAGCCGACCGGCTTGGTGGCATTCGCAAGTGAGAACTTGACCGGCAGGGCCGTGAGTCCATCGCTGGTGGATGAACGAACTGCTGGTGGGATACGCACGCGTATCAACAGAGCAACAAGATCTCACCTCGCAACGCAACGGTCTGCACGCGCTTGGTGTTGGTGACGATCGCATCGACGTCGACCACGGCCTAACCGGCACAAATCGCGACCGACCAGGTCTGCGACTAGCCCCTGGCCGCCTGCCGGGCTGGTGACGCGTTGGTGGTGACCAAGCTGGACCGGCTGGCTCGGTCGCTGCCCGACGCCCTTGACATTTTGGACGAGCTGACCAAACGCGAGGTGAAACTCAGCCTCGGCGGCTCCATCCACGATCCGACCGACCCCGTCGGAGGGCTGCTCTTCAACGTGTTGGCGATGGTGGCTGAGCTCGAATCCGACATGATCCGACTGCGCACCCGCGAAGGCATGAAAGTAGCCAAGGCCAAGGGTCGGCTGCGCGGCAAGCAGCCGAAGTTGAAGCCGAACCAGGCCAAGCACCCGTTAGAGCTGCACGACCTCGGCACCTACACCCAAGCCGAGCTGGCCGAACTCTTCGGCGTCGGCCGATCCACGATCTACCGGACCATCGAGCGGATCCGACCCAAACCACCAGAACCGGAGCGGCCATTCGCACATCTCGCGAATCCTAGGGCGTGAACCCAGCGCCGGCCGGTCCCGCCCCGCGGGCTAATGTCGAGTAAAGCGAGCCAACACCCGGCCCGCTAACACCCCGACTCGCCCTCAAATTGAGTGTCAGCTACGGAACGACAACGGAACTGGGTAGCCAGCGACGAGTCGTCTCATGATCTGCGTTCACGGACCGGCTTGCGGGTCCCGTGATCGAGCAGCGACGTCTCGGACTGTCAACCTTGAGGAGCGTCTAGCGGGAGTCGCAAAGCGTTCGAGGACCACCTCGCATGCTCGACGGCTCCCCTCGATCAGGAGTCTCGATCAATGCGGGTGCATGAACTCCTCAAAGGCGCTGAGCAGGCGGTCGATCTCGGAGTCGTCGTTGTAGGGGGCGAGACCGACCCGCAGACCGGCGTCGACTTGGAGGTTCAGCGCGCGGAACGGCTCGTAGGCATAGAACGTGCCTGCCGGCGCGAGAACGTCGCGGGCGGCCAGGAATCGGTAGGCATCGGCCGCGTCCTTGTCGCGGAAGGTGAGGAAGAGGGTCGGCGTGCGGTCCGCCGCCACCGAGTGGACGGTCAGCCGATTGTGGAATATCGCCAGGCCTTCCTCGATCCGGCGCCGCAGCCGGAGTTCGTGCTCTTCGATGACCTGGTGCGCTGCCACAAGCCGGTCCCGACGGGAGCCGCCGGAAGGTGCGAGACCGGCGATGAAGTCGACCGCCGCAGTGGCGCCGGCCATGATTTCGTACGGGAGCGTGCCGAACTCGAACCGCTCCGGGACGACGTTCGTCGAAGGCCGCAGCTTGTCCGGGTTTAGGGTTTCGAGCAGCGCCGGATCGGCGGCCAGGGCTGCGCAGTGCGGCCCGAAGAATTTGTAGGGGGAGCAGGCGAAGAAGTCTGCGCCCAGTGCGGAGATGTCGACCGCTGCGTGGGCGGTGTAGTGCACCCCGTCCACGTATACGAGTGCTCCGACCTCGTGTGCCCGTCGTGCGATCTGGTTGACGGGCGGCTTGGTGCCCAGCAGGTTGGAGGCTGCGGTGACCGCGACCAGGCGGGTGCGCTCACCTACCACCTCGTCGAGTTCGTCGAGACGAAGTTCCGCAGTAGTCGGGTCGAGGCGGAGCCAACGAACGGTGACGCCTACAGCAGCGGCGGCCTGGATCCAGGGACGGACATTGGCGTCGTGGTCGAGCTGGGTGACGACGACCTCGTCGCCGGGCGCCCAAGTCTTGGCCAGGTGACGACAGAAATCGTAGGCGATCTGCGTGGCGCTACGACCGTAGACGATCCCGGCGGGCGAGGCGCCGAGCAGGTCGGCCAGTGCGGTACGGAAAGCGCGGATCATGTCCTCGGCGTTCTGTTCGCTGGCGACTCCGATGCCGCGATTGGAAAGCGGCCCTGTGAGCGTTCGGGCGATCGCTGCCCCAACGACGGCCGGCGCCTGGGTGCCACCCGGGCCGTCGAAGTGGGCGATGCCGGAGGCCAGCGAAGGAAACTGCGCACGAGTAGCGGCGACGTCGAATGGCATGGTGCTCCTTCGATCAAGGTCATCCGAGTTCAACACCACTGGTCTTCTGCTCATGACCGAGACCATGCCGCAAAGACCTCCGCCCGCACAACGCTGACCTGCTCCTGTGGAAAAGTGCGCAATCTAGGCTGGAAAAGTGCGCCCCTTAGACCACTTTGATTGCGTGATCATGGCCGAGTTGCAGGTACGCGGCGACCTGCCTAACGTCGAGCTCGCCCGCCGTCTCGGGCTTTCGCCCGCCGCCACCCTCCGACGGGTCCAGCAACTCCGCAGCGACGGCCGAATCGAGGGAATCCGAGCCGTCATTAATCACGAGAAGGTCGGACTGCGCGTCGAAGCCTTCGTCCTCGTCACCTTCACTGAACATTCCGAAGCCGGTGACGCCCAGTTCGCACTGGCATTGGAAAGCCTGCCGAATGTGCTGCGCGCCGACGCCGTCAAGGAGCCGACGACGTCCTGCTCCACATTGCCGCCGTTGACACTCGTGAACTCCAAGACGTGCTTCGCACCCTCCCCCGCATCGGCGCCCGACGCGTGACCACGCTTCTCCGACTCGAAGCGGTCAAACCACCGGCCCCTGTCCCGGTACGGACCAAGCACTCCTGACCCAAGGCTTTGTGCACCGGCCACTATGGCTGATCAGCTCGGCCAGCCGATGCGACCCCACTCCGGTAGCCGACCGCCCTACGGGGATGACGTGTCGGCCGGGCGGGTGTGCTGGCCTTCCTTCGGGTGCGGGAATTCTTCAGGAGTCCAGGCGGGTCGTAGCCAAGAATGATCTTGGCCTCGATGAGCCTCGGGAGCGCCCGCGCCTGGGGTGGAGAACGAGCAGGAGTAGGCCACCATTATGGCGAGGCCACACCCGCAATAGACTCGGGCCGTGATCAAGCGTGCCGAGCGGATCCGGCCGATCGGCGGCTTTGGGATCGATCGAGTGGCGGCGGCGGCGGAGGAAACGGGGGGACGCCACGGCGGCCCCATTCTCCGCATGGAGAACCTTGATACGGATCTCCCGCTTCCGCCAGAGGCGCTTGAGATGACCCGCACCAAACTTGACGACCCTAGGTCGAATAGCTGGCTTCCGTTCACCGGCGACCTGGACCTGCGCGCGGCGATCTCCGATTTCACCGCCGAGCGGAGCGGCCATCGCTACGACCCCGAG
Organism: uncultured Actinomycetota bacterium; assembly: GCA_963836855.1. GTDB lineage: Bacteria > Actinomycetota > Actinomycetes > Propionibacteriales > Propionibacteriaceae > Microlunatus. Next base: position 11,833 of record CAWILN010000048.1, read on the forward strand.
CGCGAGATCGTCGTCACCGCGGGCGGGTTGGAAGCGCTACTTGACGTCCTCCTCTGCACCGTCGATCCCGGAGACGAGGTGATCGTCACCGACCCCACCTATGCGGGCATCGTCAACCGTATCCGGCTCGCTGGCGGTGTCCCGCGCTTCGTCCCTTTCCTCGCCGAGGAGGAGGGCTGGCGTTTTGATCGCGACCGGCTTGCCAGCGTCGTCGGGCCGCGGACCACCGGCTTTCTCCTCATGAGCCCCTCGATGCCCTCGGGTGGCTACCTGGACGAGGGGGATTGGCTTGCGGTTTGTGAGCTATGCCGCGAGCGCGATCTGTTCCTCATCTACGACTCGGCCATGGAGCGTCTACTCTTCGACAACCGACCGCTCGTCCACCCGCTGCGCATGGAAGGGATGGCGGAGCGGACAGTGGTCGTCGGCTCGCTCTCCAAGGAGCACCGCATGATTGGCTGGCGTGTCGGCTGGGTGGCTGGACCCGCGGACACGGTGACCGACGCCGGCTGGGCGCACGTCTACAACACAACGATGCCGGTTGCGATCTCCCGCTTCGCGGCAACGGCCGTCCTGCGCGGCGACCAAGGCCACGTCGCCGAGTGCGTTGCCGAACTCGAGCGCCGCCGCGACACGATACTCTCCAGCCTCCCCGGCTGGCCGTTCGTAAGCCCGGCCGGGGGCTGGTCGCTTCTTCTCGACGTGGCCTCGCTGGGCTTCGAGCCAGCGGAGGCGTCGCGGATCCTCCTCGACGATGCGAAAATCGCCGCCACTGCGATGACCGGTTGGGGCGACGAGGTAGCGGCGCGGTACGTCCGATTCGTCTTCAGCGCCGAGCCGGTGGACCGGCTCGAAACCATCCCCGACCGGGTGGACGGGACGAAGCTCGCAGAGGCCGTTGCGAGTCGAGTCTGAACCGCCGGCCGCTATAACCGAGATTGCCCGCCGCGGCTCGCCGATCTCCAAAACGCATTCCGCAGCTCGGTCAATTCGCCCCTACTGGTCAGCTCAGAACGATGTTGAGTACCCGAGCGGGCGTAGGTCGAGGTATCGGCGGTCGACGGCGATCTGGTGACTGCTGGCCTAGATACGTCGAGACGTCCTGACAGCCGACTCGTCATCGGGCCAGGGGCTCCCGAAGCTGGGCGGGCCGCAAGGTAGGAGATCTTGACAGGATGCGCTACAGGAGGGGTTGGTAGCGATGTGCAACCATGCGGAATGCGGCATGTCCGTGCACTTCGCGCCGCTGATCGCGAGTTGCCGTTTGTGAGGGCTTGAGCCCTCGGGTGGTGCGCACCACCGATGATTCTGGGGGTGTGCGACGGTCTGATCTGCCGTACCCCGAACGAAGGAGGAACCATGGGCAAGGTCATCGCAGCCATCACGACCTCGGTCGACGGCTACATCGTGGGGCCGAAGGACGGGCCGGAGCACGGCCTCGGCGTCGGGGGCGAGCGTCTCCACTACTGGGTGATGGGTGGCCCGTGGACGTACGCCGACGACGGCCGCGACACCAACGGTATGCACGGCGCGGACCGGGAGTACTACGAGTCGCTCACCGACGGGCTGGGTTGCGGGATCGTCGGCCGCAACATGTACGACGCCGCCGGCGCCTGGGGCGGCACCAACCCATTCCCCGGCACGTTGATTGTGCTGACCCACCGCACCGAGGACCAGCCCGATCCGAGTGCGGGCTTCCTGTTCATCGACGGCTTCGACGCCGCGCTGCTGAAGGCACGCGAGCTCGCCGGCGACGGCGGGGTCTCCCTCGGTGGTGGCGCCGACCTGATCCGCCAGGGTCTCGCGGCGGGCGTGGTCGACGAGCTCGCGATCTCCACCGCACCGCTCGTGCTGGGTGGCGGGAAGCGGCTGTTCGAGGGATTCGAGCAGGACCTCGACCTCGAGGTGCTTGGCACTTGGAGCTCGCAGTACGCCACTCACGTGCGGTACGCCATCAGGCGGGCCGGACCGGAGTCCGCCGCGCAGTGACGACCGCCCGGTTACGCCACGACGCGACGCCGAAAGAGGATCCCCGTACGGACACGATCCCTGGCTTCGTAAGGTCTTGCACGCCACGTGCGGGAGCTTCGGGAGCCGAGAGGAGCTAGCCGCCCGGCCGAGCGTGGCGTCTTGGTCGAGGCAGCGGATTAGGCGCCCGCACGGGTGAAGGTCACGTGCGTGACTCCGCTGGGCGAGGAGGTGGCTTCGACCTGGTAGTCCTTCTCGAGGCCCTCCAGTCCATCCCAGAGCCGGACGCCTCGGCCGAGCAGGATGGGGACCAGCACGACGTGCATGTGGTCGACGAGCCCAGCAGCAAGGAACTCGCGTATCACGGTGGCGCCCCCGCCGATGCGTACGTCCTTGCCATCTGCGGCCTCGCGGGCCGTCTCGAGCGCCTCGGCAGGAGGGACGTCGAGGAAGTGGTACGTCGTGCCGCCCTCCATCTCGATGGACGGGCGGGTGTGGTGGGTCAGGACGAAGACCGGTGTGTGGAACGGCGGGTTGGGACCCCACGCGCCCTTCCAGTCCGGGTCCTCGTGCCACCCGGGGAAGCCCCACTTCCCGGCACCCATGATCTCGGCGCCGATCCCCCGATCGTGCCGCTCCAGGAAGGCGTCGTCGAGGCCACCGGTGCCGCCGGACTGGCCGACCTTCTCGTTCCACCAGCGAGTGGTGAACATCCATTCATGCAGCCGCTCCCCGGCGTGACCGAAGTAGGCGTCGCGGCTTTGACCCTCACCGGTGCCGAAGCCGTCGAGTGAGATCGAGAACTGGTGGACGTAGACGAGTGACACGGCTGCTGCTCCTTCGGTAGTCGGGTGGTGGTTTCACTTTCGGTATCCGTCGAGGCCAGTCATAACAGCGGCGTGCGCGCCGGAGCCGATGCCGGGTGATGTCGGTGCCGTAGTGTGCACCGACATCGCCGTCGTTTCGCTGACGTTGCGCACGCGATGGATGTCGCCGAGCGGCGCGAACGCGCTGACATCGCCGACCTGATCTTGTTGCGGCCGACCAGGTTGAGATCGGCCGTCGACAAGCTCCTCATGCCCGCCACCTGGATGACACCGAACCCGCACCAGGTGACGTGATCGAAAATCCGGGCGATCTGTAACGCCGTGGACGTGATTTGAGAAGCGCCGCCGAGGCTTGCTCGGTAAGCCAGCGCTATGCGTCTTCCCAGGACCAGTGCCGCTCGGCGACGCCAGGATCGGTGGCCGAAGTCGAACCACAAGATGTCGGTTGCTCGCTCGATGTCAGGCCGGCTTTGAGCGCCTGTAGCTCCTGGAGGCATACGGCGGTCTTGTTCAGGGTGTCGATGTACAGGCGGTCGGATGTCCGAAGCGTACGCGCAGCGGGGTCTGCGGTCGCTGCCGCACTTACAGACTTGGATCAGATCGTTGTGGCGCTCGTGACCGAGTACACATCACCGTTGGAAAAGCAGGAGCAGCCCGGCGACTGACGTCCGGCTGATCCCGCATCGACGGCGGCATCAGCCGATGCGCTCGGCCAGGGACACGATGATCCCCTCCGGTCCGCGCACGTAAGCCATGCGCCAGCTGTGTTCGTACTGGCCGATGCCGCCGACCAGCCCGTAGCCGTCGGCGGCCAGCCGGCCGACGGCGGCCTGGAGGTCGTCGACTTCGAAGGCCACGTTGCGCAGCCCCAGCTCGTTGGCCATCGCGGCCGGTGATCCCGGGTCGTGGTCGGGCCGGACGAAGCTCGACAGCTCTAGCCCGGTACCTCCGTCGGGCGGCCGCAGCATGACGATCTCGGTGCGGGAGTCAGGAATGCCGCTGACAGTGTCCAGAAACTCGCCCTCCACGAACGTCCTGCCCTCGACCTCAAGACCGAGCCCGACGAAGAACGCCGTCACCGTGTCGAGGTCCGCGACGGTGATGCCGACATGGTCGAAGCGTCGTGCGTGTGACATGGGCTCATCCTCCAACTACTCCTTTGTCGGTCCACTTCGGGGACGTGGCCGACGGGCCGGTCTCGAGATCGGTCACGAGCATTTCAAGACGGGTCGCACCCTCGTCGATCCGCGTCGAGCCCACGCTCCTCAATCTCCCGGCTCGGGTCAGCCGACCCCGAGGCGTCCTGCAGCTCCCACCGTGCTGCCGACGAAGCGAGCCACCTTCACGACCTGTGCCGGCGGACAGGCGCGCTGCGCCTGTCGGCTGGCTATTGGTTCGCCGGATCCATCCCACTCCCCAGCCAGCACCGAACTTACGCGATCGGCTCGAATCTGCGGGTGTCTTTTGCCGTCGGGCTTACGAAGACGTCGCCGCCGTAAGCGGACCCGCTTGCGGGCGTGACATGGCGGGCCTTGACGTCTGCAGCCAGCTGGGCCATCGCGGGTGAATGAACGAACTATTGGTGGGATACGCACGCGTATCAACGGAGCAACAAGATTCTCACCGCCCAGCGCAACGGTCTGCACGCGCTTGGTGTCGGTGATGATCGCATCTATGTCGATCACGGTCTAACCACGACTAACCGCGACCGACCCGGGCTGCGGTTGGCGTTGGCTGGCTGCCGGGCAGAGCAGGCCCCCGAGATCCTCTCAACGAAGTCCGCAACGACGTCGGACGGGTACCCCCGCACCGATCGCGTTGAGACTGCCGTCTCGACGACCGGCGCCTCGGGAGACAGGCCCTAGTCGGCTCGACCATCCGCGTCGAGTTCTACCCTCGGCTCAAGCCCGAGGTACTCGCCATACCGCGCGGCGGCATCTCGAATGGCCTCGAGTTCGTGCACGTGCAGCGCGCGATGCGGCCGGACCGAGAAGGTGACCGCCTTCGAATTGACCGTGCGCCTCATCGCAGCGACCAGCTGGGCATCCACGAGTGCCATCCCGATAGCCGACTCCCGCGCTCGCGGCACCACACCCTCCGCGTCGATCATCCAGCGTGAGTCCTGATACCCCCGGTACATCTCGTCGAGCACCTGCAGCAGGTGGCCGGTGGGCGATACGGATGCCGGGGCGTCGCCAGGCGCGTGCCAGAACGTGCGTCCGTCGTGCTCGAACGATGCGAGCTTGTCGGCGGCGCCGTCGAGCCCGCGGCGGATGTCGGTCACGGTGAGGGTGGCCCAGTACGCGAGGTCGCGCCCGGTGGCCGGCCCGTGCGAGGTGAAGTAGCGCAGGGCGAGTTCGGTGAGGGCCTCGTCACGGTCGAGGCGCCTCGGCGCGGGCACGCGATCGGCGAAGAGCGCGTAGGTGTGCTCGCCGTCGCGCGGCACGCCGCTGCACAGCACACCGTGCAGCTCGAGATGCGCCAGCAGCAGCATGAGCTGCTGGCCGGTGAGCTCGACGGCGCGGTCGGCCAGGGCGCCGGAGAGGTCAGCTCGGGTGCGATCGGATGCCTCGGCGAGAATCGCCTCGACGGCGTCGGTGAGCGCGGTCATGCGGTCGGCCAGCGGCCGCAGTTGCTGGTCGACGGTCGGCAGCACTCGCGGTGCGGTGAGCTCGAGCAGCCACCGCGCATCGTCGGCGTGCACATAGTGCCAGGTCGGGCGCAGCACGTGGGTCCGCAGCACGCGACCGTCGGCGATCGCGGCGCCCAGGTCGCCCTGGCGCGGCGACCTGGTGCGGGTCGCGACCGCCCACGCCGACTGCGAAGGGTTCTCGGCCTGCACGGCCAGCAACGACCGCACCACCTCTTCGGCCCCGTCGACCGACGCGGCGAGCAGCTGCGAGTGCAGCCGCCAACGGGCGATGTCGCGGTCGGTGATCATCGGCGATCAGCCTCGTGCATCGTCCAGGTGCGGCGCACCGTGGCTCAGCACCTTGACCACGAGGTTGTGCGTCGCAGCGTCCGGATGCGCGCGACCTCGTCAGACGTCTGGCCGAGGCCGCGCTCGCTCACGACCACGAGCACGTCGCCCGCCTGCAACGTCTCGAACAACCGGCCGAACCGCTGCTCCCACGTCGCCGAGCCGGAGCGGGGTGCTTGAAGTCGAGGATCGCGACGCCGAAGCGAGCCAGGTCGTTCCGCTGCTCGACGACCGACGGCATGTCGTCACGGGCGACGACGAGCCCGACCAGTCGCGAACCCTCGGGTCGCGCCTTCCACCAGTCCCGGTTGCGCTGAAGCTCCTCGAAGCACTCGGGGCATCCGATCGCGTGGTGGCGGGGGTCATGCGCGACGCTCGCCGCCGTCGGAGCAGCCGCGGGCGTCGACCCACCCGGCGTCGAATCAGTCGTCAACTCACCCATGTCGGCTCCTCCAGATCGCCTTCCATTCTCTTGCGTCGAACGCCATCGCGCGGCGATCAACCAGATCGCAGCATCAAGCAGTCGTGGCCGTCGACCTCGACGGGGGCTTAGCCGGTGACCACGACCACCAACTTTCCGAGGATCTCCTCCGGCTGCGCGACGTGTACTTCTCGGACGGCCAGGACCTTGTCACGCTCCGGATGTTCGATGTCATGCTTTCGTCGTGATTGCCGTACTGCTCGCAATTGTCTCCGTCGTGATTGTGAGCAGGTAGCGCCTCTAGATATTTCATCTTTGCGCTGAGTACGGCGGCCGCAATTCCAGCACCACCGATACAGCCCACGAAACACAAAGGGAGCCGGAGCGGTGGCTGTCCTCACGGGTTACGCGGATCTGTCGCATTTGACCAAGGGTGATGCCTGCTGTTCGGGGCCACCGGAACGGGGAGTCCTTCCGAAGGCACCGCTACCTGCAGGATGATCTCCGGCGAGGCGCCTTTGCCCGCCACCGGAAGGTGTACGCCCAACCTCATCGCAGACATCTCCCGTCCATGTCGTCGTTCTCTTGTTAGGCAGATCTCATCAGCGGCAATTCTGATCGGCCGCGGCGGAGGTCCTTACCCCTCTGGCGGGGTGAGGGACGCATACGCTGCTGGAATGTCGGACCGGACTCGTGCCGCACGCGTCAAGGACGTACACAGGCTCGCAATGGCAATGCCGCACGTGACGGTCACGGGCGGTACGAAGGACAACCCGGTCTACCAGGTGGGCGGCAAGTCCTTCGTCTTCTTCAGGAACCCTCGACCCGACGCGGTCGATCCGGATAGCGGCGAGCGCTACCGCGACGTCATCGTGTTCTGGGTTGCGGACGAGGCCGAGAAGCAGGCGCTGGTCCAAGACGAGTCGACACCGTTCTTCTCCACGAGCCACTTCGACGGGCACTTGTCGGTGCTCGTGCGGGCGAGCCGATTGGGTGAGCTGTCATTGGCGGAGCTGCAGGAAATCGTCCAGGACGCGTGGCTCGCGAGGGCGTCGCGGTACCGTGCCGAGCAGTGGCTGAGCAGCCATCCGGCCCGCGGTGCCCCGTCCGCCTGCTGAGGATACAGCGCCTAATCCTGCCAAACGAGTGCGTCGTTGATGGCGGCGCGCGTCGGAGCACCTGTCGCTTCGCGCTAGGCCACGGCTTGGTCCGTCACCGGGTGGAGGAAATCGGCGAGCTCTTCAATACCGTCAACCAACCGGGTACCCGGCCGCGCCCACGACGCGTTCGCATCCACCGCAAGGACCCGAACCCTCGGGGGCAAAACACCGCCATTGGCCAGGTCGCGGGCCAAAGCTGTCGTGCCCTGCCTGTTGTAGCCGCACGCGGCGACCACAACCACATCTGGCTCCGCGGCTCGAACGTCGTCCCACGAGATCCGCCGAGACGCCGCGCCAGCGGCGCCGATCACCGGATCGCCCCCGGCCAACCAGACCATCTCCGGGATCCAATGCCCGGGGGCGAACGGTGGGTCGGTCCACTCCAACACCGCCACCCGCGGCCGTGGTCGAGCTTCGACCCGGAGCGCCAGCCGAGCCGTACGCTGCCGGATCGAGGACACTAAGGCCCGACTGGACGCCCGTCGTCCCGTCACCTCACCCAGCCGCAGGATCGACTCGTCGACCTCTGCCAAGGTGTGCGGGTCGATCATGACCACCTCGGCTCGGCAACCTAAGAACGCCAGCGCATCGTCGACGACACTGACGTCAACAGCGCACACCGCGCACAAGTCCTGTGTGACCACAACATCCGGGTCCAGACCAGCCAGCGCGTCTCGGTCCAGGTGGTACAAATCCTCACCCCGCGCCAACGCCGCCGACACCGCCGTGTCGATCTCAGCCGCGCTGAGCTCGGAAGGCAAAGCCGACGTCGACACGATGCGGCGTGAGCGCGCCTCCGGCGGATAGTCACACTCCACCGTCACGCCGACAACGTCCGCGCCCACACCAATCGCGAACAAGATCTCTGTCGTCGACGGCAGCAAGGAAACAATCCGCACACTGAAACCGTAATCGGCGGAGTTGCTGACTGCTGATGAGCACCGTTCCAGTCACCCGTTCATACGGTCTCGATCAGTCGCACCAGCAGGGCCGCTGTCATTCGAACGGATCGTGGGATGGAGCTTGGCGGCCGCCACGCGGCCGGGTCTCAGCCGTTGCCCAGGACCCAGCGGGCGAAGTCGTCCGTGCTGACGTTGCTGCGACACAGGATCGTGCCCACCCGCTGCCCGGTGAAGCGCCCCCGGTTCAACAAATCGGTCAGGACATGCATTCGCCCAGGGACTCCCGCGATCGAGCAGAGCGCGGCCCCTCAGAGAATCGTCAAGCGGTCCGGGTGCGGAGGCTCCTCGCCAGGGTGGGGATCATCACCGTCGCAGCGACGAGGTGTAGCCCGAGGAGGGCGGTGGTGGTGGCGGTGTTTGCCCCGGAGAGGAGGGGCGGGACCAACGAGATCGCGGTCAGCGACACTGCCGTCCACACGAATCGCTCGGCGGGGCGAGCGCTCCAACGAAGAAGAGCGACGGCAATGACGATGCCCACGACCGAGAAGAAGCCGGTCACCACGGCGAACCCGGACAACGGGATCGTCTCGCCACCATCGGGGACCTCGAAGTCGACGCCAACGGCCTGGGCAAGCGCAGCGGCGAGGGTGGTGGCCACCATCGCTGCGAGCGTGGCAATGAAGCCGGTGACGGCGAGCCCGCGGAGTCGGTGGGTGTGGCTGGTCTGGCCCGATGCCGGGCCTGCGACGACCCCGCTGTCATTCATGCTGTTCATGTCGTTCCTCCATCATTCGGTAACTGGCGTACGGGGTGTGTTGACTGGCATGTGACGGTCCTGGCCCTGGGCGTGACGATGCGCACCCTCGCCGTGGAACGGCCGGGGTTCCGCAGGGCGCGGACGCCGGTGCCGCGGAGCCAGAACCCGGCGTCGCGTCCGAGGACCGGCCCGGGCTCGCCGTCGCGCAGCTCCAGCTGCACCCGCCCGCGGGTGACGACGCCGAACGCGTCGCACCACTCCGCCGCGACCACCGCGACACGCGCGCCACCGCGCAGCGCGAGCGTCCACACCGGGACTACTCCGTGTCGTCCGCCGGCAGGCGCTCCGGCAGCCCGAGCCGCGGGAACTGGTCGTCGTGGAACGTGACGATCTCGGTGATCGCCCCGCCGGTGACGCGCAGGACGTCGATCGTCAGCGGCAGGTACGCGCCCTCCCGCTTCCGCCAGAGGTAGAAGGCGACGGCGGGCTGCCGGTTCACGGAGGTGAGGACGGCGCGCAGGTGCTTCATGCCCTCGAAGCCGCTCTCGACCCAGTCGTTCACCACCGCGTCGCGGCCGACGTACAGGCCCGGCGTGGGCGGCATCGAGCAGCGGACGTCGTCCCGCAGCAGCGCGGCGAGCCCGTCGATGTCCGTGGCCACGCTGGCGTCGGTGTAGCGGCGCACCAGCTCGCGCGTCCCGGCGTCCTCCTCGCCGCCGGTCCAGTCCTGCCGCTCGGCGGGCAGGTGCTCCCGCATGCCGGCGCGGGCCCGCTGCAGCGCGCTGTTCACCGAGTTGACGGAGTCCCCGAGGAGCTCCGCGACGTCCTTCGCCGGCCAGCCGAGCACGTCCCGCAGGATCAGCACGGCCCGCGGGCGCGGCGCGAGGTGCTGGACTGCGACCAGGTACGCCAGCTCGATCGTCTCCCGCGCGACGGCGACGGTCTCCGGCTCGTCCGCGTCGTCCGCGGGCAGCTCGTCGAGCAGCCGGTCCGGGTAGGGCTGCAGCCACAGCACCTCGCCGCCGGTCGCGGGCTCCGGGCGGCGCTTGGCGAGCAGGTCCAGGCAGGCGTTGGTGGCGATCCGGTACAGCCAGGCCCGAAACGTCGACCGCCCCTCGAAGGTCTCCCGCCGCCGCCAGGCACGGAGGAACGTCTCCTGCACGGTGTCCTCGGCGTCCTCGAACGACCCGAGCATCCGGTAGCAGTGCACGTGCAGCTCTCGCCGGTGCCGCTCCGCCAGCCCCGAGAACGCCGGCTCATCGACCTTGCCCAGACCGCTCCGCCCAGACCGCTCACGCCCAGCTCCTCCAGCCGCGTGTCCGCACTCATCACGTCATCCTTCCGTCTCGTCGTGTCCCGTTGTAGGTGTGACGGGTGCGGGCGCGACAACTCATCACTAGGGTCGGTCGGCATGGCTGATCCAGTGACGGATCCTCGGCGGTCACCCGGCTGTCGTCTCGTGGTCGAACGGCAATAGCGGATCTCGCCAGGATCCCGCCAGGCGAGGTCGGGGACACCCGTTGTTCCCGTTCGACTACGAGGAGGCGCCAGAGGCCACCCCTGGGTCCGGGCTCGTGTCCGCAAGCCGAACCTTGTGCGGGCCATGTACGCCCTGCTAAGTCAGACGGATGCGATCCGACCTGTCGGCGTTTTGCGCCCCCCGCACAGGTGGATTTGTCGGCGATCAGGTCATGGCGAGTGACACGCCGGATGGCCGCGCCCGGGTGTCACACGTTCTCCGGGCCGCCGCAGTCGTGTCCGCTCTAGACGCCGCTAGCAACGACGCGTGCAGCAACTGCGTCCAACCACACGGTCGACCAGTTGGACGAGAGCGGGGCGAACGCGGCGTCCGGTGGAGGCGTTGCGTTGTTCACCGGTTGCAGAGAACAGTTCCCCCGGCCAGTGTGCGCCAAGCGTTTCGACCTAGCATCACGACATGGGGCCAGATCGGATCACCCGCCGCGTTCACCTCGCGACCGGAGTCACGGTCCCCTACCTCGAGCAGGGCGACCCACAGGCGGCGGCCTTGTTGCTGCTGCACGCGTGGACCGAATCGTCGGCCAGTTTCGACCGCCTGTTGCAGGCGATGCCACCGACACTCCGTATATTCGCGATGGATCAGCGCGGCCATGGCGAAGCTGACAAGCCGGTCGAAGGATATGCCCTAGTGAACTTCGCCGATGACATCGAGGCGTTCATGGACGCGGTGGGCCTACAGTCGGCTGTCCTGCTCGGGTCCTCGCGCGGTGGCTACGTCGCACAACAGGTCGCTATCCAGGTGCCTCATCGCGTTGACGGCCTGGCCCTCGTCGGCGCACCGCGCAGCCTTCAGGGCCGGCCCGCCTTTGCCGACGAGGTAGATCGGCTCACCGACCCAATCGATCCCACCTGGGTCGAAGAGTCGCTGACCTGGTTTCCTCGATATCACGACGTGCCCGACTGGTACATCAAGGACCGGATACGCGACGGTGTGCGCGTGCCCGCACACGTGTGGATGGCCGCCCTTGCGGGACTCACGACGGCCGTTCCGCCGTCCGAGTCGGGGACGATCACCGCGCCCACCCTGATCATCTGGGGTGGACGCGACAAGCTACTGCCGCTGCAGGACGGATACCTGCTCGCCGCAGCCATCCCCGGCTCCCGGCTTATTGTCTACGAGGAAACCGGCCACCTCGTGCTGTGGGAGCAGCCCGAACGAGTGGCCACCGACCTAGCCGACTTCGTCGCCGGCCTTTCAACGTAGGGTCAAACAGCACGCCGATCTAGTAAAAAGCCACACCGCTCGGTAACTGTGGCCGGAGACGATAGAGCGGCCATCGAGCATGAACTCGTCCAACAGTCATTCCCGGTTGCGGTGAAATGGCTTGCATCAGCTGCCAGGTTAGGGCCGAGTCTCCGACCGGTGCCTCCTCGACGGCCTGCCAGAACGCGTCCCGCTCGAGTTCGTCGAAGCTGTCGCCGCCCATCAACGCGCTGATCACCCAGACCGGCACCAGCTGCAGGGTGAGCCATTCCGCGTCCGACTATCCGTACATTTGGGAACTATGCGCCGGTGAAGGCTCAGGGCAACCAAGTTCCGAAGAGCGACGACGCCGAAACACATCCGGCAAGGCCACCCCTCAACGAAAGACGGGCAGGACGGCCTTACGTTGCCCGCTGATGACAGCGGCCAGGTCGACGAGGTCAATTAGTGACGCCCGGGATTATGGTCTGGGTGATCAGGTTTCCGGGGTTGCCTCCTTTCTCGGGGTCGCAGGTGATGACGGTGACCAGTGCGGCACTCACAAGAAATTCGGCCAAGGAGAGCGGTAGGGGGTTTTTGCACTCGATCTCCAATTGGGAGAGTGCGAACGCACGATGGCGGCTCGATGCGGTGGCTGACACGACACACCGGCTAACGTGGCTCCCGCTCAAGTGGTAAACAAGCCAACGCCACACCCGCCCCTCTCTGCGGTGTGCCTGATGGACGCCGGAAGGTTTGACAAGACGCGGGTTCGATAACCGGTTTCATCGGCGGTGCCAGGCGGAATTGTATTGTGCTCATACCCATATCGCGGACCTCCATTTGGGCATCCTGACGAGTTGCGCCAGGCCGATTACTGCCAATCCTCGACCGGTTCCAGTCGCGCATATGAACGTGTCCTTAAGCCGACCCATCAATGGGCTGGGTCACCTTGGGTGCGGGTGCACAAGAGGCTCGGTGCGTAGAGGAGGCTACGGCCCGCACCGCCCGCTGGTGGCGGTGCGCGTCCCCATGATCCGGCCGCGAGCCTTCGGCCAGGCTCGCCCCGCCCCGCCCATGCCGGCGCAGAAAGCCCCAGTATCCGATGATCGCCACCACCAGCAGCAACACGCCCAGCCCGATTTGCATCCCATGAGTGAGCCCCGGTGGATAGATCACCCTGACCAGGTAGTGCGCGATGAATCCGTCGCGGTAGCCAGCCTCTCCGGCACGCTGGCGCAAGTCGTTCTCCAGCAACGTCAGTGGGCAGGTGAAGCCAGCGAACTCGACTAGGGCGCCGTATATCACCGACGGGATGTGCACCCAAACGATCAGGGGCCACCGCCAGGTGATAAAGACGCCACCCACGATGAAGCCGATGAACAGCAGATGGACGACCACCACCAGGTCAGCGCCAGCCCGGTACCACATCAAATCACCCTGCCGAGAGGTCATACCCAGCCCACAATAGATCCAACGCCAGATCGGTTCGCGTTCGCGATTCTGCACTATTGCCGCGATGGCGGCCGCCCTGAGTGCGCCCGCATCACCCAGAACGATTGCCCAGCTCGCTTGTCGGATGACGACCGCTTGGTGGCATCGCAAGTGAGAACTTGACCGGCAGGGCCGTGAGTCCCATCGCTAGTGGATGAACGAACTACTGGTGGGATACGCACGCGTATCAACAGAGCAACAAGATCTCACCTCCCAGCGCAACGGTCTGCACGCGCTTGGTGTTGGTGATGATCGCATCTACGTCGACCACGGCCTAACCGGCACAAACCGCGACCGACCAGGACTGCGACTAGCCCTGGCCACCTGCCGGGCTGGTGACACGTTGGTGGTGACCAAGCTGGACCGGCTGGCTCGGTCGCTGCCCGACGCCCGTGACATTTTGGACGAGCTGACCAAGCGCAACGTAAAACTCAGCCTCGGCGGCTCCATCCACGATCCGACCGACCCCGTCGGAGGGCTGCTCTTCAACGTGTTGGCGATGGTGGCTGAGCTCGAATCCGACCTGATCCGACTGCGCACCCGCGAAGGGATGAAAGTAGCCAAGGCCAAGGGTCGGCTGCGCGGCAAGCAGCCGAAGTTGAAGCCGAACCAGGCCAAGCACCTGTTAGAGCTGCACGACCTCGGCACCTACACTCAAGCCGAGCTGGCCGAACTCTTCGGCGTCGGCCGATCCACGATCTACCGGACCATCGGGCGGATCCGCCCCAAACCACCAGAACCGGAGCGGCCATTCGCACATCTCGTGAATCCATAGGGGTGAACCCTGGATTGTCCTACCTCGCCCCGGCCGTTGCCACAATGGCACGGCTGCTTGTGGTTGCGCGCATGGCGTGTCTTGGACGCTGCCTAAATCGTGCTAATAGCGGCTCCCTCATTCGACACGACGGTGGGTGCCTTGTCATTGCCATCGGCACTTTCCTGCAGGACGGGTCCGGCACGTCCATGACGGCTATCTGCCTCTGGTCTTCCGCAAGTCGGTCGGACCGGGGCCTACGCCCGAACGGGTGAGGCCGCACGAGTCGAACGTAGCGGATATTCAAAGGTTCTGGACGGCAGAGAAACGTCCCACCCATGCCGCGAGTCGCGCGTATCGCTCCCATTTTGTAAGGGGAACGTTCAGCGGGATTGAGCAGGTCCATTTCTGCTGCGTCAACGGTCTTCGCGAGAAGCATGACAATGGTCATCGGGGCCATCCCGCCGGGAACCGGAGGGATCAAGCGCGCCCGCTCGGCCGCCCGTTGGTAGGCCACGACGCCAACATTGGGCGGCGGCGACGCGGCTGGTCGATAGGCGTCACGCGGTCGCGGTGTAGGCGTGTGCGAGCTCGGCGGCGAACTCCTCGAACTCGGTCGGAGTCGTGTTGCTCTCGTTGCGACCCTCGAGCGAGCGTAGCTGGCCTTGGCTCAGCGCCTGGTTGAACTCGACGAACAGGGCGGCGAAGTCGGGCGAGAATCCGACGGCCTCAGTGAGGATCGCCACCAGCTCTTCGTCGGGCAGCTGGACGTACTGGAGGTCCGGCTGACCGATCGCCGCGCCAATCGCCGCCGCGGCCTCGGTGTAGGTGAGGTTGCGCGGGCCGATCAGCTCGCGGACCACGACGCCGCTCCAATTCCGCTCGCGCAGCGCCTCGGCGGCGACCGCGGCGATGTCGGCGGTGGCGACCATCGGCACCTTCGCCTCCGGCGCGACGGAGTCGGCGACCACGCCCTCGTGGCGGATCGTGTCCAGCGCTGCGTAGAAGCCTTCAAAGAAGGCGCCGGGGCGCAGGATCATGAGATTGACGCGGTCGAGCGCCCGCAGCCGCCGCTCCTGCCGGTGCAGGCTGGCGATGAACCCGTTGCCGCTCGCCAGCTCGCCGCCGATTGAGCTGAGCGCGACCACGTGGCGTACACCGCTCTCGCGGATCGCCGAAGCGATCGCCTCGCCGCGCCTGTCCTGGTCGGCGTGGTAATCGGGCAGGGTGGGGTCGAACGCGGTGAGCGTGTAGACCGCGTCTGCGCCGGCGAAGGTGCTTGCCAGGTAGTCAGCGTCGCGGACATCACCGGCGACGGTCTTGGCTCCGAGCGCGTCGAGCTCGGCGAGCTTCTCCGGCGAGCGAACTAGCGCGCGCACCTCCTCTCCGGCTTCGAGCAGCAGCTCGGTGATCTTGCGGCCAGTGTTTCCGGTGGCTCCCATGACGGTGATCATTGTGGTTCCTTCCAGGCTCGGCATCATTGCAGTTCATCCAGCATGGTGTGCAGGATGGGAACCTTCTATGACGTGACGTCCGTGATTCATGCTCGTTCGTCCAGATAGGCCTGGAGCTCGGGTCGGCACCTGTCATGCTGATTACGTGACCACGCATCGCGAACCCTGGCCCTCGGCCGCCGATCCGCTCGGCGAGGCGCTGCACTTCCTCGAGCTGCGCGGCGCCTTCTATTGCCGCTCTGAGTTCACCGCCCCGTTCGGTCTCGAGCTGCCGCCGCTTGAGGGCTACCTGTGGTTTCACGTCATCACCAGCGGAAGCTGCTGGCTCGAGGCGCCGGAAGCCATGCCGCGGCGCCTGGCCGCAAGCGAGCTGGCGCTCGTCCCCCACGGCGAGGGCCACTGGCTACGCAGTGATCCCGACGCGCCGACGCCGAGCATCTTCGATCTCGAGCGCGAGCAGCTCGGCGAGCGCTACGAGATTCTGCGCCACGGAGGCGGCGGCGAAAGCATCGACATGGTCTGCGGTGCCGTGCGCTTTGATCATCCGGTCGCGCGCAAGCTGCTCGCAGTGCTACCGCGAATCCTCACCCTCGATCCAGCGACGAGCCCGACGCAGCTCGAGTGGCTGCGCTCCACCCTGCGGCTGATGGCACTTGAGGCGGAGGGCCCGCGCCCGGGCGGCGAGACCATGATCACCCGCCTATCCGACGTGCTCGTGGTGCAGGCGCTGCGCGCCTGGCTGGAAAGTGACCCCGCGGCACAGTCGGGCTGGCTCGGGGCGCTGCGGGACCCGCAGATCGGCCGCGCGATCTCGCTCATCCACCGCGAGCCCGGCCGCCCGTGGACCGTCGCCTCACTCGCCGACCAGATCCCGATGTCGCGCTCGGCCTTCGCCGCACGGTTCACCGAGCTCGTCGGCGAGCCGGCGATGAGCTACTTGACCCGCTGGCGTATGCACCTGGCCGCCGCGGCGCTGCGCGGCGAGGGCGCAACCGTGGCCGCACTCGCGGAACGTTTCGGCTATCGCTCCGAGGCCGCGTTCGCGCGCGCGTTCAAGCGCGTGATTGGATCACCGCCCGGTGCCGTACGGCGGGCGGGGCCGGTCGAGTCGATCGCCGCCTGACTTCTCGCTCGCCGCCTCTCGCGCCGACGCGCGACGTACCGCGAGGACTTCTACGGACAGGTGACGCTAACTTCTGCCGTGACGTTGACTCCCCCTGCCTGGCCCAGGTCTAGGCTGAGCGGTCTGCCACCGCCATACCTGTCTTGGACGATAGCCTTCACGGTGTCTCACCCTCACGAGCGGTCAGAGGGGAGTTGATCAAGTCGAGCTGATGGAGACGGCGATGGGTGTCCTCTAGCCCTCAGGCGCTGCTGATCCGGTCACCGGTGAAGCCGAAGAATTAGACCTCCGCCACCCGATGGAATCGTCGGTGCGTCGGAGGGTGCTCGAGCCAAACACCAGAATGGGTGCCCGAGCAGACAAACCGCGCCACCACGGTGTCGCCCTCGGCGACCAACTGCACGATCACCAGCTCAAGATCGCTGAACGAGACACGAAACGGCGCAATCCACGCCGGGCTCGGGAGGCCGCGCCGGGCTCATACAGCTCATCCAATACCTCAAGCCGGCCCTCATTGAACACCTCGGCCACCAGGCGGTGCAGCAGCGCCTTACGATCCTCGGTGCTCATCCCCGTCCCCTGCCGCAAGACATGATCACTACCACCCCAACCGAGCCGGCGAGCGTGCCGGCGAAATCGCACCGGTCTCGCCGGAACCTCGGCCCCAATTCCCCGGCTGTGAGCCGGATACGACACGTCGCCATAGTGCGGCCACAACGGACCCAAGGTCGCAGCCGCCCCATGAATCGCATACAGACCCGGCGAGCCGGGGCGTGACTGCTGCAAGAGCTCGGCGACCATTTGGTTCGCGAGGGCCGGCGTGTGCCACTTATCGACCGGCAAACGAATGACTTGCGGGCAAGCTTGCTGCAGGCCGGCCATCTGGACCATTACGTTCCGGTGCGAACCGTCGGGTAAGCCTCGTACCGCTGTAGCCACTCTGCTCGGACCTGCGGCGGATGGGCATCTTGTATGCAGAACTCGTTGCCTTCCGGATCGGCCATCACGACCCAGGTCTGGTTGTTGCCTTGGCCAACATCGACGCGGGTGGCTCCCAGCCCTTCTAGGCGGGCAACCTCCGTGAACTGGTGCTCGGTCGCAGGTCGAGATGCAGGCGATTCTTACTCGTCTTGGGCTCAGGCACCTTGATGAACAACAGGTCGGCCACCACACAGTCTTCGCGACTACCTTCGGGTGGCTCGACAACCCACTCAGGATCTTCGTCTTGGCTGATCACCCAATCCAGTGCCTTTGCCCAGAACCTGGCCAGTCGTCCGGGATCTTGGGAATCGACGATCAAGGCACCGATACGCAGTCCCATGGCATCACCGTAGGCAATGCGACCGCAGTCGTCGACAGGTTTGGCTGGGCCGATCATCTGCGGATGCGAGTGGCTGTTTCATGCCGGGTCTAATCGAGGCTTTCAATCCCAGAGAGGATGAGAGTCCCAGTGGCACCGGGGAAGTATCCCGATGAGCCTCGCGAGCGCGATCCGGCTGGCGCTGGAGGCTAGGAAGGATCCGGCGAGCATCTCGCCGTGTCGTGGCGAGGCGTCTGCCCACGTCGCACTCCTGCCGGTCACCGATCGTCGAGATGAGCAGGTAAAACAGGATCTCCTCGTGCAGCGGCAGTTTCGCGAGTTGTTCACTTGAGGACCGTCCCCGATGATCTGTCGACGCCGGGCAAGTTCGTGCACCTTTGCTTCAGGCTGTCGAGGACGGGCGTTACAGCTCGACGTCGCGGAACTAGACCCGACCCTCGATGAGAATCGCCCTCGGTGCCGAGCTTTTGGTGAAATCGGGTCCGCGCGACGGCGACCCTCGGAGGGTCAAACGTCGCCGGTTCACCAGAAACGAACGGTTCCGGCGAGGTAGTGATCGGGCGCGGGTCAGTTCGTTCTGGGTTTCGCGGTTGCCTGTCGCCTTCGGTGGTAGTGGCGTGCGGCACGTGCTCGGTTGCCGCAGGCGATGGAGCACCATTCGCGGCGGGGGTGGGTCTTGACGAAGTAGAGGACGCAGCCGGTGGCTTGGCAGGCGCGGAGTTTGTCGGCATCGGTACCGCCGAACAGGTCTACGGCTTCGGTGGCGACGCCGGCTAGAGCGGCAAGCACAGCGGCGGGGTTTGGTGTTGCGCGGCGGAAGGCGTTGTTTTCGATTCGCAGCTGAGCAGCAGGCAGGCGCGCCGCGGCGGCGTTGACGACATCGACCGACCAAGCGACGTCTGCTCTAGAGACCGCGGCTGGCCGGGTGTCGTCGGTCTGGTGGGCGGCAAGGCATCGGAGTGAGTCGCGGAGCGCGCGAGCTTCTGCCAGCTCCTCCGGGCTGGCCAGCGTGTCGCTGTGCTGGATGCCGACGGCGTCCATCCATGCGGCGAGCCCGAACGGTGTATCGAGGTCGTCGTGGAGGCCGTCGGTGTCGGCCCAAATGGTTCCCATGAGGCGCACCGGGACGGGTTCCTCCGGAAGGACCCATGAGCGCGGCGACTCATTCATGGCCCCATTTTATCACGGGTGAGAACGCTTGCATCCGTTAGAAGAATGTGATAGAACTTCTCACGCATAGACCACCGATTACCCGTTAGGCGGGAACGATAGGAGAGACATCATGTCAACATCCGTGAAATACCGCTCGGCCGCCATTGACGGTCACAACGTGTTCTACCGGGAGGCCGGCGACCCCCGCGCTCCGAAGATCGTGCTGTTCGGCGGGTTCCCGTCGTCGTCGCACCAGTGGCGCGATCTCATCCCCGCCCTCGCTTCCCGCGGCTTCCATGTCGTCTCGCCGGACTACCCCGGCTTCGGACACACAACGTCGCCGGACGGCTTCGCCTTCACCTTCGACAACCTGTCCGAGGTGATCGAGAAGTGGCTCATCCAGATCGGATTCACCTCCTTCGGTCTGTACCACCAGGATTACGGCGGCCCGATCGGTAACCGCATCGTCGCCCGCCACCCGCAGTGGCTGCAGTGGCAGATCGTGCAGAACAGCAACGCCTACGAGGAGGGTTTCACCCAGGCCTGGGACGGCATCCGGTTCAAGCTCTGGAAGGACCGCAACACCGAGACCGAGGACGCACTGCGACCGTTCTTGACCACCGAGGGCGTGAAGTCCATCTACCTCGGCGGCCACCCCGACCCGGAGCTCATCTCACCTGACAACTGGACGGTGGACGTGGCGTTCCTCGACCTGCCCGGCCGGCGCGAGATCCAACTCGACCTGCTGGAGGACTACAAGACCAACCCGCCGCTCTACCCCGCATGGCAGAAGGGGCTGCGCGACGACCAGCCGCGCACGATCATCTTCTGGGGCCAAGGCGACGTGTTCTTCACCCCCGCCGGAGGCGAGGCTTACCTGCGCGACCTACCTGACGCTGAACTGCACCGCCTCAATGCCGGTCACTTCGCCGTCGAGGATCACATGGAGTACATCGCCGACAACATCACCCGCTTCTTCCACGAGCGCGTCGAGCAGTCAGCGTAACCGCAGGTAGATCAGATGAGGATGCAGAAGGGCCAGCTCGCCGGGTGGGGGTTCCACGCCGGCGAGCAGGCCGTGCAGGAACGGGCGGGTGTTCGTGTCCGCCATTGCCCCAGCCGACCGGAGAGGCTGTCAGACACGTCCCGGATCAAGGACTCAGTGCGACGGAATCCGCAAGCCGACCGATCACCGGAACGTGCTCCACGTCGGAAGACATGTTCTCAGCGGGCCGGTCTCTGGAAGGTCTCCGGTGGGAACGCTAGTAACAAGCGGAAACACTCGGTGGATCCGCAAAGGCGGGCCTCGTGGGCAAGAGAATTCGCCGCCAGCGTCAGCTGCTCCTCATTCATGTCGAGATCCGTACAGTCGGCGATGACGACTGGCCGTTTCGTGGTCGCCGACTGCATCTACGGTGTGGTCTGTGGACCACGTGGTGGTGGTGGGAGCTGGAATTGGCGGACTGACGGCCAGCTTGGTGCTTAGCCGGGTTGCGGCCCGGGTGACGCTTGTGGAGCGGGCGGAGCGACCGTCTGAGGTTGGCGCCGCCTTGGCTTTGCAACCGAACGGCATGGCGGTTCTGGACCGGCTCGGACTGCTGCCCGCTGTGGAGGCTGTGAGCGCGCGGATTGACCGGGTGGACATTCGAAGCGTGACCGGCCGGAGGCTGCTGACCGCCGGGATGCCTGATCTGGGCGGCGGGCTTGATCACGCGATCGCGGTCCGTCGAACCGACCTTCAACAGCTGTTGCTTGAGGCCGTCGCCGGCGTGGCCTTGATCGACACACGATTCGGGTGTGCCGTGCTGAGCGCCGACCCGAGCGGAGCGGTGAGGATTGCCTCCACCGCGGAGAACAGCCTGGACTTAGGCTCAATGAGCCCTGCGGGCCGACGTCATCGTGGATGCCGACGGAGTCAATTCGGCCGTGCGCAGTACGGGTGGCTTCAAGAGCCGGATGTCGCTAGGGAGCAGCTATGTACGCACGATTGTGAGGGGTCGGGCCAGCCCGTGGTTCGAGGAGTACTGGACCCCATTGGGATCCTTCGGCCAGGCACCGCTGGATGGCGACCTGATCTAAAGAACCCGGGCCCTCAACCCGCGGTAACCGCACTCGGTGGGAACGCAGGTCACAAGCGGACCCGCTTGCGGGCAGTCGGCAGGTCAGGCGCCGGTGCGGGTTCTGACTCCTCTACTCCGATCGCCCCGCTGATCCAGCGAAGGTGCCGCCGCTCGGCGAGTGTGCCGCGCGGGGTCATCGGCTAGTAGATGCCGGGTCTCGACATTCGATGGGACACCCACCACCAATCGTGAGCTGGTCGGGAACTCGTAGGCCGCGCTGCCCGACTGTGAGCGCGGGCTCGGCGAATTGGTCAAAATGGGAGCGAATCGCACACCTCGGCTGCACGATCGGTGTAAGTTCCGGCCCATGACTGCTCGGGGCCGCTTCGTGGCGCGTCTGGTGACCATGCTCATCGCGTTGGCCGGATTCGTGACGGTCGGCGCGCTGCCGGCGGCCGCCGGCAATTCCGGCACCATCCAATACGTTGCGCTGGGCGATTCCTATGCCGCCGGACAGGGCGGGGGCGATTACCTCAACGATTGCCTTCAGAGCCCGAACGGCTACCCATATCTGCTCGACTCCAAAGGGCGGATTGATCTCCGCGCCAACGCCGGGTGCACTGGCGCGTCAACTTCTGAAGTGATCAGCACACAGCTGTCGGAGTTGAACCAAGACACAGGGTTGGTGACTCTGACGGTTGGAGCGGCTGACTTGGACCTCTCCGGAGTTCTGGCCGCGTGTACCGCCGTACCCCCAGTGGGCTGTCAGGATGCCATCAACGTCGCCCTTGATCAGTTGGGTGGGCTCGGGGGCAGTCTCAGCAGCCTGTACGCCCTGGTGGCCGATGCGGCGCCCAATGCGCTGATCGTGGTCACTGGCTATCCATACCTGTTTGAGATTGTCCCAGGGGATCCGTCCGCGGCCATCAAGGACCAAATCAACAACGCAATCACGCTCCTCAACAGCACCATCCAGCAAGCTGTCGCCGCTGCCCAGGCCGCTGGTGTCGACATCGTGTACGTCGACATGACGGCAGAATTCGCGGGGCACGGTATTGGCAGCAAAAAGCCTTTCATCAACTCCGACGGAGTAGGCGCCTACCACCCGAATGCCGCCGGTTACCGTGCCTATGCCAAGGCCATCTTCGCCGCAATACGGAGCGCCTGGTTGGACGACAACCGGCAGGTGGCCTAACTGGGCTGGCGTCGGAGTCAACGTCGAACTTGGTTCGCCAAACCCATCTGGTCTGTGCGGAGCGTGACCCTTAGCCGCTAGCACTCCACAGGTCGTATCCCGGGGTCAGGGCCCTGCCGTCCGCCCGGGCAGGCGCCAAGGGCGAGCGCCTGCTCAGACTTGGGTGAACGTCCTCCGCTGGCACCGACGAGGCTGGCGACGGTGGGCCCCTCGCACTGCGGGTCGCGGCCAACGAACGAGGCGATCGCGGCACTGGTGCCGCAGGGGGCGGCGAGCACCCCTTCCGCGAAAGTTGCGGCGTCCTAGTCGACGCGGTCCCCTGTCCCTCAAGAATGCCCTCGCCAGCGTCAGCATCCGCACCGAGGGTGCGCACTAAATTTGAGCCAAGTGGGCCGAATCAGCGCACGACCTCGGTCCGAATCCGGCGTGGTATACACCGTCATGACCTGCGGTTGGCCGGGTCGGGCTTCGTAAGATGGATGCGTAGATACGCGTCCTGGTAGTGCTCGACGGCCTGCTGCATCATCGCGCATGGATATTCCACATCCGGCTGAGTGCCCTATGACTCTTCGTGTGGGCTGCGCAGGCGTGCGCAGTGGTACGTCACAGGGCTTCGGGTCTTGGGTCACAGCCGTCCGTAAGTGGACCCCGCACCGGACGCTGATTTAGCTGAGGGGAGCTAGGACGACTTGATGTCAACACGGCATGCTGTCCTGATGACGCCCGTGCACCACGCAATCAACTATGTCGAGATCACCGTCACCGATATGGATGCGGCCGAGCACTTCTACGCCGCGGCCTTCGGCTGGCGGTTCACCGACTATGCGCCTGCCTACGCTGGCATCCAGGCACCCGAGGGTGACGGCGAGGTCGGCGGTCTCAGTCTCGGCCAGAACGTCGAGCCCGGTGGACCGCTCGTCCTGCTCTACTCCGACGACCTCGACGCCACCGTTGCCGCCGTCAAGGATGCCGGCGGCACGATCGCCGAGGAGCCATACGCATTCCCGGGCGGACGGCGCTTCACCTTCTTCGACCCGAGCGGGAACAGGCTCGGCGTATGGAGCACAACCTAGGCAACACGCCGGTACAGGAGGAGCGACCAGGGAGAATGCTGATCCGCCGCCCGCCGTTGGTCCTCTTACAGGCGCCCGTATGCCGACCGTTCACCGAGACCTCTGGGTCGGGTCGGTCTCGGCCTTCTTGACTCCCGTACATGGATCAGAGTCGTCCCAGTGCGGGATGGGTAATCACAGCGGCCCAGGTCTGACCGAGCCGACGCTTGCATGGATGCGGGCACAGGTCGGCGGGCGTGTAACGGTCACAGCCATTCGTTCCCTGCACGACGGTGAGAGCCCGTGGTGGATAAATCTGAGATCTCCTGACGACTCCTCATCTGCGGTGGTGCTCCGGACTCCGAGTAGGCGGATCTGGCCCGTCCAGGTCGCCACAATGCAGCTGCGCGCGGCGTCGCCGAGAAGTACGGCTTGCCGGCTCTCCGCCTGCTCGGAACCGATCTCGACGGTCGCGACCCCGGAGTGCCGGCAACTCTGGAGCCAGTCGTCGCCGACACGAGCATGTGGCCGGCCACGATCATCGATCCAGTAATGCGAACGACTAGCCGGCCGCCTGCTCTTCGCCGGACCCATGCCACCTGCTCCGCAGGACGACCGTTCAACGACGATCAGATGGCCACTTGCCTCGAGGAGTGGCGTCGTCCTCCAGATCGCGAACGTTTGAACGAGGAGCGCCGCGAGCGGTGCCGCCGCACCACCAGGGCTGCGGACGTTCGGTCACGCTCGATCGCTGTGGCCTCCGCTACTAGCGGCGGGCCGATCGCCGCATCGTCATTGTCCCGAACGGCTGGCACGCGGCGCCACCGATCGCGGCTGACCACGATGGCGGCGATGACGACCACCGCGCACAGCGCAGCCACGATCCAGTACATCCGCACCCGATCACCTGCGGCGAACAGCCCGAGGAAGAACTCGCCCGCGCCATTGATTGAGGCGTGGAGGAGAAAGGCGATCAGGACGCTGCCCGCCGTGCGGAGGTAGATCGCCGTGAACACGAAGCTCAGGGCGAAGACCAGCGCAGCATCCGGCCAGGGAATGAGGCCGGTCAGGAACAGCGGAAGGTGCCAGAGCGCCCACATCACGCCCAGCACAGCGCTGCCCACCAGCGTGGAGTGGCGGCGCAGCAACAGGGGCAGCGCATACCCGCGCCAACCAGGTTCCTCCCAGGCGCCTCCAAGGGGATTGATCAGGAAGCCCAGCGTGGAGCTCACGATCAACAACCAGCCCGCAAGCTGGGCCGGCGTGGGTGGCGCCGCCCCGAGCTGGACATTCACGTACGCGACGATCGCCCAACCGGCCACCGGAGCGAGAAACGCAACGACGTACCAACCCACACCCACGCGCCACCGGATCAGGCGGCGAAAATAGGCGCGCAACCCTTTCCTCCCCCCGATTACGGCTACGGTGACGATCGCCGCCAGGAAGGGGCCGGAGGCCAGCAGCGGCGCCGGGAACAACCCCAGTGCATAGGGGATGACGGGAAGCCAGGAAAGGACAAAGGTCAGGACGGTGAACGTCAGCAGTGGGTGACGGGCGAGGACTCGTTCACCTGCGGCGACGCGATGTCGTGGCCCAGGCGGTGTCGTGGGCAAAGTCGCTGCAAACCCATTTCTGGCATTCGGGTGAGGCCGTCGCGCCCGGAGGTCAGGATCCTCGTTACGACGAAGAGCTGATTAGTCGGCTTGTCGCCACGATCGAGAGATCCGAGGCGGACTGGACAGTCTGGTTCGCCGCCCACAGCATCGTGCCTTGCGAGGTGACGTATGAGGAGTTGGCGGCAGATCCGCCCCGCACTGCACAAGAGGTGCTCGACTATCTCGGTCTTCATGTTCCGCCGGATCGGCAACTGATGGTCGGGCACCGTCGACAGGCCGATCAACTCAACGCAGACTGGATTACGAGATTTAAGTCTCACTGAACCGTCTGTCCTACCCGAGCGTCTCCCCGCTAGCCGTCCGGCTTGCGGGCACTTGGCTAGGTCAAAGATGCGGAACGCTGAACGGACGTGTGTCGGGGTCAGTCCGTCCTTGATTGCATCCTGCTGATCTTCGTCCTCGTCGGGGTCGGCTGACCGGCAGTCGCGTCAGTAAGAGGATCTCGTCCAGACGGGTGCGCTCGTTAGCCTGAGCGTCGGCGGGTTCTCGCGGTGCGGCGCCCGGTCGTCCGCACAATCCAAACCCCAGCATCCTTCGGAGAGTCCAGCCGACTGTCTGGATCTTTTGCCGCATCCGAATGGTGCTTGACGTAGTCGGTGGCGAGTGGATTAGGCATTATCTCGTCACGCCGATCCCGCGCACATACGAACCTGAAAAAGAAGTCCGTCAATTCCCAACTACCAACTCCCAAGGAAACCGAGAGTTGAGAGTTGTCACGTTTCACCGGGTTGACTCGTCTCGATGGTATGGGACGAAATACACCTCGGATCGCTCTGGCCGCTGTGGTCGTGCTGCATCTGCTGGTCTCGCTCGTGCATGGGTGGGCGCATGGCATGGCGGGGGTTAGTGGGAACGGTCCTGCGATGGCCTTTGTCGTGATCGTCATCATCGCTGGGCCGCTGGTTGGTCTTGCCTGGATGTGGAAGAACGCGGTCGTCGGCGCGCGGATTATCGGCGCCACGATGGCGGCGTCGCTGCTGTTCGGCCTGATCAACCACTTCATCATCGCGGGTCCCGATCGCGTCGATCATGTCGTCGCGCACGCTCAGACGCTTTTCGAGGTGACGGCCCTGATGCTCGTGCTGACCGAAGCGGCCGGTTCGGTGCTTGGGTTCTCGTACGGCCGATCCCGGAGGACTGAGCCTTCGTACATTTCGTAGGGCGGGTCATTTTGGACGTGCCTCACGCAGACGCAGCTCGCCGAGATTCACAAGAGAAACAGAGCAACGGAGACCGAACAGGGGACACCTTTCAAGCCACGCTCTATGCGGGCTCGGTCCGTCGCGTCGCCCCTCGCCACTGTTCGGCTTCTGTCGCTCTGTTTCTCCTACTCAACAGTTCTCTGTATGAGGCTCAGTTTCTGTCACGTTTCGAGAAGGCCGATCGTCTCACTGACATGGGCTCAATAGAGGCTGACGAATTCGAGCGGCACCGGTCGCATCTATTTGCGCTCGCGTATCGAATGCTCGGGAGCGCATCGGAGGCCGAGGACGTCGTTCAGGATGCGTGGCTGCGCTCGTCCACCGCGGAGATGATCGAAGTCCGTTCGCCGCGGGCGTATCTGATGACGGTGGTGACGCGGCTAGCGCTCGATCGGCTCAAGTCAGCGCACGCCACGCGTGAACAATACATAGGTCCATGGCTACCGGAGCCGGTGCTGACAGATGGACGGTCCGAGCCGGAGGAGTCGGTCGCACTGGCCGAATCGCTGACGCTCGCGTTCATGGTGCTGCTCGACAAGCTGTCGCCTGAGGAACGGGCGGTGTTCGTGCTGCGCGAGGCGCTCGAGTACTCATACGCCGAGATCGCCTCGGTGCTCACCAGCACCGAGGCCAACTGCCGTCAGCTCTTTCACCGCGCGAAGGAACGGCTTCGATCGGGGCAGTCGCGCTCGGCGCGCTCAGGCGAGCAGAAGCGGGAACTGGCCCAGCGCTTCGTGAGTGCGATGCGCGCCGGCGACGGCAATGAGCTCACGCGCGTGCTCGCCGCCGACGTCGGCCTGTGGGCCGACGGCGGCGGACGGGTCGTTGCCGCACGGCGTCCGGTCCTCGGCAGAGACCCGGTCGTGCGGATGCTGCTCGGCATTCGTCGCTGGGCCCACGCGCATGGCTACGCGAGGGACTGGATGAAAGTCGAGCTCGTCGAGGTCAACTACGACCCGGCGATGCTGGTGCGCGATGGCAGCCACATTGACTCAGTCCACGTCTGTTCGATCGAGGGCGACGCGATCACCGGCATTCGTGTCGTCCGCAACCCTGACAAGCTGGTGTACATCGCTCGCCAGCTGAGCGCTACGCCGGAGTCATTCCAGTCCTCTGTTCGAACGCATTGAGGCGGAACTGTAAGGGCTGGAAGAAGCCTGCGCGGCCTGTCAGTCTTGGCCTCAGAGGAGGTGCCATATGGGATCTGTGATCGTGCTTCCCACAGGAGCGGCCAGCACCACGCGGCAAGGGCTGACCCAGTTCGAGGGCATCTCGGCCGAGTCGGCGGGAGCGCGAGCACTGTGTGCCCACCTCCTTGAGATCCCGCCCGGCGGGCGAGCAAAGGCGCATCGCCACGCCGGACATGAAACCGCCATCTACGTTATGGAGGGACGGGCGGTGCTGTGGTTCGGTGAGGAGCTGGAGTCCAGGGTCGACGTGGGTCCGGGGGATTTCCTCTACATCCCGCTCTACGTTCCGCACCTCCCCGCCAACGCCAGCAACACCGAATGGGCCCGGGGAGTCGTGGCACGGACCGACCCCAACGAGCAAGAGAGCGTCCCGGTGTTAGGCAATCCAGCCAACCGCAATCGCGCCATTCCCCTCACCTACGACCAGTTCCGGTACGCCTTCGCCAACGCCGTCAGCGAAGAAGAGGCAAAGCAGCTGTACGAAACCTATGCGGTGGCGACCGCCGGCAAACCACTATTCCAAGCGGCGGCGGCCAACCTGAACCCCTGGACAGAGGCCAAGGTCGACACAAAGAATCCCGAGCGTGGCCCGCTCCTGATTATTTCGGGCGAGATGGACCATACCGTGCCGCCAGCTGTCGCCAAGGCCTCTTACAAGCAACAACAAGACAACGACGGCGTCACCGAAATCACCGAGATGAAGAACCGCGGGACACGCCCTCACCATCGACAACGGCTGGCGCGAAGTGGCCGAAACCGCCCTCGCCTTCATCAAAAGATTCGAGAGGTTCATCTAGCGCACAGCTAGCACCCGATCTGGGCCGCGGCTCAACGAGGCCACATCTCGGCTGTGGACCTCCGTCGCTCGCGCAGATGACTCCGAAGTCTCTACGAGCATGCGATCTTGGCGCGCTCGTCCAATGCCGCCAATGGCATCCACACCAACGACCAACTGGAGCGGAACAGCTGCAGACAACCTCAGCCCTCTAGCAACACCAGCTCAACCGGAGTCTCGCCCGCGGGAGCGACGACATCGGTTTCGCTGCCGGCCACTACACCTTTGCAGACAATCGGCACACTGTATTGATGGCCGGTGAGCTGGACGAACTCCGCAAGGCGCTGGACGGAATGCGGGCGAGCATCCTCCGCAAGGTCACTGGCCTATCGGATGCCGATGCTCGACGCAGCACTGTGCCATCCGGCACCAACCTGGCCGGCCTCGTGCAGCACCTCACCTACGTAGAGTCGCTATGGTTCGAAGAGATCGTCTCGGGCCGCTCCGCGAGGAGGGGCAAGAGGTCCATGCAGGTCGACGAAGCAATCTCCCTTGCCACACTTCGGTCGGAGTATCGCGCTGCTTGCGCAGCCAGCAACGCCATCATCTCGTCGATAGGAGACGCCGAGGCGCCCGTGACTCGCTCCGGCAAGACGCACGACCTTCGCTGGGCGATCCTCAACCTTGAACTCACGCGACACCAGGCGCACGGCGAGCGCTTCGAAAGCCTCCTGCATGAACGTTGTCACGGCGAGCACGGACGCCTGGGTCCTGATTCGGTCGGCATTCCGGCCCCCGGGACGGCACGTGCCATCCTCCGAGTCGTACGCCCAGCACGCCGGGCTCCGAGTTAGGAGCAGAAGCGGGTTTCCCTTCCGCTTCTTCAGTTCCAAGCGATCAGGGGGCCGGAAGCTCCGTGTTGCATACCCCTCGGAGCTACCAGTCAAACATCTTTCGGCAGCAGGCCGAGAGCCTCAGACCCGTTCAGCCCACGCACCTCGAGATCGAACGGCCATCGGGGCGTGGGTCTTGGGTGGCTGGTCCTGCAGCATCCTGGTCAGACCTGCGCGCGGGAGCCGCGTCCAAGTAATATCGCGCCGCGTGAAGCGCCTCGTTCTCGGTTTGGTCGCCCTGGTCATCGCGTGGCTGTGCTCCGCTTGTATGGCCACCGCCGGCGGCGGCCTCGATGACATCCCTCCGGCCAACCAAAACAGCGCACCAGCAAGCGTGCCGATTACAACCGCAGCCCACCAGCAAGCGTGCCGACTCCCAGTGGAGAGCCCCAACAGGAGACGCTAGCGTTTGGTAAGTCCCATACCTGGGACGACGGAGTACGTGTGACGGTTGGAAAGCCCAAGGAATTCCAGCCAAGCGGGTTCGCAGCTGTCGAAAAGGACAAGCGCTACGTGAAATTCACCGTGACCGTCGCGAACAAATCCTCCAAAAGGCTTGACCTCGGGTTGACCTACATCAGCGTTCGATCTGACAACGACGAGGCAGACCAGATCTTCGACTCCGGGACAGGTCTCAAGGGACCTCCAGATGTCAAAGTGTTGAGGAGACGAGAGGCGAAGTTTGACGTCGGATTTGCTGTCACCGATGCGAAGGATCTCGTCATGGAAGTCGCGCTCCACGACAACCCCGTGCGCCCTAATCTCCTGTACTCGACCTAGCCCGGATCGTTCACCGTCGACGGCGCGTCGGCGACCCTTAGAAGAACGGAACTGCCTGTCCAGAATGGATTCTTGGACTTGCGACGGTTCAAGAAGACCTGGATGGACGCCCACGATCGTGGTCGGCGCACCGGCAAGCGAACGCAGCCGCCTCGCACACCGGCTGAGAAGTGGAGCTCACTTTGCCGGATCAGGTGATCAGAGTTTGCCGGGCTGGATGTTCTTGTTGTTGTGGAACACGTTCTCCGGGTCGTACTTCGCCTTCACCTCGCCGAGCCGCCAGTAGGTGTCGTCGCCGTAGGCCTCGCGGACGCGGCTCGTGTCGTCGTCGGAGTCGAGGAAGTTCACATAGACGCCGGCACGGTGGGGTTGGAGGGCGGCGAGGAACTCTCGGGCCCACGCGGTATCTGCCGCCCGGACCGGGTTGTCGTGCTCGGGGAGCCATGCGGCGTCGATGATGATGTTGTGCTCCACGTCGCGGCCGTGGTACGCGGTGGCGTCCCGGGGGACTCGGGCAACTGCGCCGCCCATGTGGAACATCGTCGCGTACGACCTTGGCGATGTTGCGCCGTAGGCATGCTCGGCGACGATGTGGATGACCTCGTCGGAGAGGCCGGAGAGGTTCGTCGCCTTCCAGTAGTAGTGCCAGCCATGGGGGACGGTGTCGTCGATGCTGCTCTGGTGGTCGACGTAGGGGGTGGGTCCAACAAGGTCCACAAGCGGCGTCCCGAACTCGCGGAGCGCCCGGACGGTGCGCTCACCGTCCTCGACGGGCCCGGCATAGCAACTGGCCACGGCGATGGCCGGCCGGAAGTGGAGATCCTCGCTGACATCTGGCCACGGCGGGATCGTGCCCAGCCGAACGACGCTGCCGAGCTCGTCAGGCGCGCCGGTGACGAATTCACGGTAGAAGCGCAGGATGTCGGCGGTGTCCTCGGCCGCCCAGAACACCGGTCCGGCCAGGACGGTGGGGGCGAGGGGGTGCAACC
This sequence comes from uncultured Actinomycetota bacterium, assembly GCA_963836855.1. Classification (GTDB taxonomy): domain Bacteria; phylum Actinomycetota; class Actinomycetes; order Propionibacteriales; family Propionibacteriaceae; genus Microlunatus. Next base: position 42,680 of record CAWILN010000048.1, read on the forward strand.
TGAACCGGAACGAGCTGACGACGCCGAAGTTCCCGCCGCCGCCCCGCAGCGCCCAGAACAGGTCGGGGTGATCATTGGCCGATGCCCGGATGATGTCGCCCGCGGCGGTGACCACCTCGGCCTCGACCAGGTTGTCAACAGTGAGCCCGTGTTTGCGCATGAGCCAGCCGATGCCGCCGCCCAGGCTGAGGCCGCCGACGCCGGTGTGGCTCACCACGCCGCCCGTGGTGGCCAGACTGTGTCCCTGGGTCTTGTGGTCGACATCGCCCCACAGGGCGCCGCCCTGGACGCGGGCCGTGCGCTCGACAGGATTGACGGTGACGGCGCGCATCGCCGAGAGATCGATCACGATCCCGTCGTCACACACCGCGGTGCCGGCCACGTTGTGGCCCCCGCCTCGTACGGCGATCTCGAGGTCGCGGTCGCGGGCGAAGCGCACCGCTTCGGCCACGTCGGCGGTGCCGCTGCAGCGGGCGATCAATCGAGGGCGCCGGTCGACGGCGCCGTTCCATACGGCGCGTGCATCGTCGTATCCATTGTGGTCGGGTGCGATCACATCGCCCCAGAAGCCGGGGATTCGCATCGTGGTGAGTGCAGCCATCGTTCCTCCTCTGGTGATGGGCTCATCGCAACATCGGGGGGGCACCGAGGTGAAGTCAGCTATCTGGACTTTGAAGTACGGAATCTGGACTTCCCGGCGGTCGAGCGACGCGGGAGACTGCGCTCATGAGGACCTACGGCCAGTACTGCCCGATCGCCCGTGGCGCGGAGATCTTCGCTGAGCGTTGGACGCCGTTGATCATCCGCAACGTGCAGCTGGGCTGTGAAACCTTCGGCGAGATTCTCGAGGGTGCGCCCGGGCTCTCCCGCACCCTCCTCACGCAGCGGCTCAAGCAGCTCGAACGCCTCGGCGTTGTCGAGTCGGCACCGAAGGCTCAGGGGCGCGGTCACCGTTACCAGCTCACGAGCTCGGGCCACGATCTGTTCAAGGTCTGCGAGACCCTCGGCGAGTGGGGAGCTCGGTGGCTCGAGATCGCCCCGGAGAACCTCGATCCGTACGTGGCGCTGTGGTCGATGTGCAACGCTCTCCGACGGGACCGAGTTCCGGACCAGCGCGTGGTCATTCGGTTGGACTTCACCGGCTTCCGACCTCACGAGCGGTACTGGTTGCTGCTAGAGCACGGCGAGGCCGAGATCTGTAAGACGTATTCCGGTCTGGACGAAGATCTCTACATAACCGCCGATGCCGAGGCGTTCGTGAAGTGGCACGCTGGCCAGCTCTCCTGGGCGGAGGCAACCCGCGGCTCCCGGATCCAGCTCGACGGCCCGTCATGGCTCGTACGGGCCTTCCCGACCTGGAACGGCCGCAGCATGTTCGCCCACATCAAGCCCGACCCGAGCGTTGCAGCCGCGACATTGACGTCCTCATAGCCGAAGGCGTCCACCCGGAGGTCGCCTCCGACTACCCGCTGAAGATCAGCTTGTCGATCTCACGGTGAGTGTCGAGGCTGTTGGCTTGAAGAGCGTGGTCCGAAAGCATGTAGACGTTGTCGCCAATGACCAGAGAACGGCTGACAGTGCCGTAGGCCTCGGTGGTTCCAATGCGGCCCACCTCCTTGAGTCCGTCCGCGTTGGCTCGCATTAACACAAGTCCGCTGAACCCTCCCCGTCCGCGGTAATCACCATGCAAGTTCGTGGGAGCGATGATCAGCTTGCGCGGCTGCCAGTACAGGAACGCCTTTGGGTCGAACTCGGCCGCAGCAGCACCTCCACCGTAGGTCTGCGTGTCGAGTCGGCGAGGAGATGCGGGGTCGCTGATGTCGAACAACGAGAACTGCACGCCGATCTGACCGCCACGAGTCGGCGGAGATGGGGCGATGTCGGTCGTTACGCCCCCCGGCCCGCTCTGCCCGACACCGAGCAACAGGTTCTCACCGATCGGATGCAGGTAGCCCGAATAGCCGGGGATCTTCAACTCGCCCACGACCGTCGGCGCTGCCGCATTGCTTAGGTCGAGGACGTAAAGGGGGTCCGACTGACGGAACGTCACGATATACCCGCGCTCCTCGATGAATCGCACCGCTCGGATCGATTCGTTGTCCTGCCGACCAAGCCCGCCGACCTGTCCCAGTTGGCGAAGCGCACCATCCTGCTCGTGCAGAGTCGTCACCAGGCCCTCGGTTATCTGACGGGAGTTGGTCCAGCCCCGGCGCTCAGAGACCGTGCTCGCGACCCGCAACACGCCGTTGTACTCAGACATCGCGTATTGATTCAGTAAGGCCCCGGGAACCTCACCCGATCCTTTGTATGTGCTTGCGCCCGACGGCGTGGTGACGAACTTGTGCAAACTCGTCTTTGCGGGTGAACCGTCGCTGCTCCAATCTGTCGTCGAGATATAGGTCGAGGTGTCGGTTGCGTAAATTTGCTGTCCGCCGGCAATCACGCCCACTGTCTTGCGACCCTGCAGAGCTGACCCCATATCGAACGATGACACCGCCACGGTGTCGAGTCCCGAGAACGTTTCGGGACGGGCCAGATTGGCGCATTCCACAACACGTCCCTTGGTCACTTCCGCGCCGGTACCGTCTTGCAGTGTGTACCTCGGAATCCAGTCGTCGACATTCGTATTGGCGACAGCAGCCTTCAGTTCGTCCTTGGACTGCTGAGAAACACTGCCGTCTGGCGCGTAGATCGGCGACGGAGCATCAACGTCGGGTGATGAAACGGTCACAACACGGACCCGTGTTCCCACAAGTCGTGCGTCGATTACGTCGCCGTCGATTGTCAATGTGGCGATGAGCCTTGGATAGCTGAGGTTTGAAATGTCATACATCGTCAGCACGGCCCGTTGACCTGCCCAGCGCAATCCGGGCTCGGAGTTCTGAGCCGTTTGGGCGCTGAATACCAGCACACGTTCGCCGGAAAGAAACACGTTGCGAACCATCGTGTCTGGCAGAGTCTTGCGTAGTGTCATCTTGCCGCCGTCGAGCCCAACTAAGTGCACCCGAGCCTGCGCGACCGCGACAATACGATTCCCATCCGTCTTCACGATGTCAGGCTCATCAACTCCTGCCTCCTGCACGTTCGTCGTCGAGTGCTCCGGCGGCGTATCTGCCGATTCAGCGGTCGTGCCCGATGAGTCATTCGCACGGCCTTGTTTAGGTAGCGCACTGGTCCTTCCCGGTTCGCCGGCCTCGGTTGTGGTAGCCACGCCGCCACCGGCCGCGCGTTCGAGCAAGTACTCGGGAGCCTGGTCCTTGAAGTGCTGGAGAACGGTGTCACATGTGTCGAACGGCTTCAACGCTCCCGCCAGCGCGAAGGCCGCGCCATCCGCACCCGACGGTGTCCCGGGATCGCCGCTGCGAGGTAACGCGACTGCGACGCCGACGATGAGTACTGCTGCGGCGGCAACCGCGCTCGGAATGGCTACCCGGGCGGCTGATCGATGCGCGCGCCGGATGCCCTTCTCGGTGTTGTGCGGGTTATCGGCAATCTGCTGCCGAACTGAATCGGCTGCTTTTCGTGCTCGTGAATCGAAGTCGCTCATTGTTCGTCCTCTAACCGCAACTGGCGCGCGACGGCCTCGCGCGCCCGGCTCAAGTGGGTCTTGACGGTGCCTTCGCTGCAGTCAAGAACTTCGGAGATCTGCCTCAGGCTGTAGTCCTCCATGTAGTACAGGGCTACCGCTTGCGCTTGGCGGGGTGGCAGACGACGAACCGCTTGCCAGAACGCTTCATCGCCTTCCTCCAGTTCGATGTGGGTCTGTGTCCGCCCGGCAAGTCGCATCACTGCCCTTGCCTCGCGCACGCGCCGCCGTAAGACTGAGGCCGCCCGATTACAGGTGACTCGCCGAATCCAAGCGCCCGGCGAGTCGTACGCAACGATGGAACGCCAATGCCGAAATGCAGCCGTGAACGCGTCTTGTGCGGTGTCCTCGGCCACCCATCGGTTGCCAGTCAGGACAAACGCCAGACCAAGCACATGCCGGTGCTCTCGCCTGTAGAAGTCGTCGAACGACAGCGACTCGCTAGACGACTCGACTGAAGATTCGGCGGCGGCCGCCAGCCCACCTCGTCGGCCGGCGGCTGCCAGTCCCGCAGCCGTTGCTCCTTGGCTTTCCATCACTGAGTTACTCGCCGCAGGGGGCTCTTCGGTTGACATGACGAGGTGATTTTCTCCGGAAAGTTCGTTCCGCGCCGATGGTTGGTCGGTTTGCTGGGGTGCCACGTACGGTCTTGACGCCCGCCCCCAGAATTCCCGACGCTGTGCATATCGGTCGAACTCTGCGGCAGAGGAGTAAAAGAATCATGACCCGGAACGAGATCGTCGTGGGCCTGGATGATTCACCATCGGGAAAGGCAGCCCTCCGCTGGGCCGCGGAGCAGGCGATCCGTAGTCACGCCGTGCTGCGTGCCGTACACGTCCTCGACTGGCCCCATGAACCCAGCGACGCTGCCGTTTCAAACCCTCGAGAGGCCCAGATCCTGACCTTCGACCAGGCGCAGGCGGGGTACCTCGCCCGCATCACCAAGGTGTTCGACGACATCTCGCCGCGCCCTGACTGGCTGATTCAGTTCGCCACAGGCGAACCAGGTCCTGTGCTCGTGAGGCAGTCAGGGGACTCGCAGCTGTTGGTTGTCGGAACTCGTGAGCATGTTGGACTTGGACGCGTCCTGGTCGGATCTGTCAGCCACTACTGCCTGAGTCATGCGGACTGCCCGGTCGTGGCGGTGCCCACATTCGACCCCTGATCTCCAGCCGCTAGCCCGGAATCGCAGCTGCCTCGAAGGTCCGGCTGATGCGCTCGGGAGAGAAGAACACCTCGAGCGAGAGTGTCCCGGCGTTAAGCTGACGAAGTCATCCATCGCTGCCTGGTTGCCGTACACGGCCCCGAGCAGTTGCTGCATTTTCGATGGCGGTGGCTCGAGGGTGGCCAGCTGCGCAGTGAATGCGTACGTCGGCAGAACCTTGCTTGTCACGCTCCGACGACTCGGACAAGGGCCAGCGTGATGTTGTCGTGGCCGCCAGCCTCGATCGCTGCCTTCCACAGCTGGGAGGCTGCTCGACTGTCCTCAGACTCCTCGAGCAGATCACTCAGCGTTCCGTTGGGTACCAGGTCGGAGAGGCCATCACTGCAAATGAGCCAGCGGACGTCAGGCGATTGCGGAAGCGCCGATACATGTGGCTCAACGTCCGCGTAGCTGAGTCCACCACCAAGCGTCTGCGTGACGAGAACAGTATGTTCCTGGCCAGGAGCAAGCGGCGGACTGTCATCGACGCTGACTTGTCGAAGGCCGTCGGGCCCGTGCGTGTAGACCCGACTGTCTCCAATGTTGAATGCGAACATCTGATCGGCGGCGAGCAGCACACCGGCCACTGTCGTGCCCATCGCCAAGAACATCGGCTGATCTGCAGCGATGTCGTATAGGGCCTTGTTGCAGCCACGCAGAACATCCCGCAGTCGCTGTTCGCTGTCGAGCGTCGGTCCCGCGCGCGCCAGCTCCCGAACTACAAGTGAGCTTGCAACATCACCGGCAGGATGTCCGCCAAGACCGTCCGCAACTGCGACCACCAGTGGGCTTGCAATCGGAAAGACAAGAGTCTGTGGCGTTTCGGTTTCAGCGGCACATAAAGTCCATTGGCCAATGACGAGGCTGTCCTCGTTATGGTCGCGGATGAGTCCGGCATGACTCAATGCGGTGACAACGCTGTGGATCGCCGTACTGGCCACGAACTCAGTGTGCACCAGTCTCTCGGTCCGAGTTATTGGGTGCGATGATCGCAGTGAGTCTGGTGATCATGTGCGCTGAGTTTGTCGAAACGCCCTTCCACGGGCTCAGGGACAGATCAGTCATGGCACACACCGACGAGACACGATACAAGGAGGCGTCAATGGAGTACTTCGTTTGGATGACAACCCGCAAGATACAAGCGGGCGCGCTGGATGAGTTCGAGCACGTGTGGCAACCAAATCCCTACCCGGAGGGCTTGGCTCGTGCTTACGCCTATTGGTCCGAGGACGGCCAAGAGATCGTTGGCGTCTCCTTCTGGGATTCAAAGGAATCATGTGACGCCTGGCGAAACTCAGATGCCGAGAACCGGCGCCGCCAGGCAATGGAGCCCTACGTGCTCGAGGCCGAGGAAGCCTTCTATCGCGGTCGCGAACTGGGAATTCCTGGCCGGCATAGGTAACTCATCACTGCGGAGCGCCCCTTTCCTAGGATCCGAGCAGGTTCCGCTGTGGATCTGGCGTGGTGGCCTGATCGGTCTGCTAGTTCTCGGGATAGCCGCTGACTACTGACTGAGGGCCGCCGACACCCGATCAGCAACGGTGCAAGTGATCACTACCGATTGATGCCCGGTACGGTCGTCGTGTGCCGAACCAGGCAGCCGCAAAAGGCCCGGCATCTCTGACACGTCGCTACCTGCCGGGGGTCTGGGTGCTCCGCGGCTATCAGCGAAGTTGGCTGCGCGGGGACCTCCTGGCTGGAGTGACGGTCGCTGCATATCTGGTTCCGCAAGTGATGGCCTACGCGGAGGTGGCCGGATTGCCCGCGATCACTGGGTTGTGGGCGGCCGCCGCCCCGCTGGCTGTCTATGCCATTCTCGGCTCGTCCCGGCAACTCTCCGTCGGCCCGGAGTCCAGCACCGCACTGATGACCGCGGCGGCGGTCACGGTACTGATCGCCGGTGATCAGCAGCGCTATGCGGAGACAGCTGCGGTGCTAGCACTCGCGGTGGGCGTGGTTTGCCTACTCTGCTGGCTGGCCAGGCTTGGCTTCCTCGCCAACCTGCTTTCGCATCCAGTTCTCATCGGTTACATGGCCGGCATCGCAGTGCTGATGATCGTCAGCCAGCTCGGCAAGGTGACCGGCATTGACGTGGAAGGGGATTCGTCCCTGTCCGAAGCGCGGTTCTTCGTTGCCCATATCGGTCAAGCTCATCTCCCCACACTGCTGGTTGCCGGCGCGACCTTCGCTGTACTCGTGGCCTTTCAGCGATTACTGCCGCGATGGCCGGGTCCGTTGATCGCGATGGTGTTGGCCGCAGTCACAGTGGCGGTGTTTGATCTGGGCCAGGTGGGCGTTGCGACCGTCGGCAGTGTCCCGCGGGGGCTGCCGCCAGCCTCGATTCCCGACTTCTCTGCCATCGATTTGAGCACCCTGCTACCGGCCGCGCTCGGTGTCACGATCGTCGCCTACTCCGACAACATCGCAACCGCACGAGCCTTCGCAGCCAGGCGGCGGGAGGAGATTGACGCCCGCCAAGAGTTCCTGGCCCTCGGTGCGGCCAACCTGGGTGCTGGATTGTTCTCGGGTTTCCCTGTCAGCAGCAGTGGCAGCCGTACGGTGATCGGTGACGCGATCGGCAGCCGCACTCAGCTCTACTCCCTCGTCGCCGCTGCAGTTCTGCTGCTCACCATGTTGTTCCTGGGTCCGGCGCTCTCCACTTTTCCACTGGCCGCCCTAGGCGCCCTCGTGGTGTTCGCCGCACTCCGGTTGATCGATTTCGCGGAACTTCGCCGGATCGCCCGGTTCCGGCGCAGCGAGCTGTTCTTGGCGCTGGCCACCACTGCTGCGGTGTTGATCTTCGATGTGTTGTACGGGATAGCGGTGGCTGTCGCATTGTCGATTCTGGACCTGCTGCGCCGCATCGCCCGGCCCCACGATGGCATCTTGGGCTTTGTTCAAGGACTGGCCGGCATGCACGACATCGACGACTATGCCACCGGCCGCCAGGTGCCCGGCCTGCTGGTCTATCGCTACGACGCGCCGCTTTTCTTCGCCAATGCCGAAGATTTCAAGCGCCGCGCACTAGCCTCGGTCGACGCTGCGGATCCCCCAGTGGAGTGGTTCCTGCTGAACGCCGAGGCCAACACCGAAGTTGACCTGACAGCCGTCGACACCCTTGAGGAGGTGCGCAGGACGCTGGCCGAGCGGGACATCGTTTTCGCACTCGCCCGGGTGAAGTTCGAGCTGCGCGAGATCTTGGCGTCAACCGGCTTCGTCGACCGGGTCGGCGAGGACCGAGTATTCATGACGCTGCCTACGGCGGTGAGCGCGTACGAGCAGTGGTACGCCGCTCGCCACGACGGTGATCACCCGACCGTGGAGCCTTGACGACACTTACCCAGGGGTTCCTGGCCAGAACGCTGATCCCCTGGCCCCAGGTGAACCCATCGGGCAGCGGCTTGCGGATCCATACGGCCGTGATCACATCGTGGACGCCGCGCGTTTGATCGCCTTGCGGATTCGGCAATACGTACCGCACCGGCAAACATTCATGATCCCGTCGATATCGGCGTCGGAGGGGTTCGGTTTGGACTCGAGCAGCGCTGCCGCCTGCATGATCTGCCCGGGCTGGCAAAAGCCGCATTGCGCGACGTCCTCATCCAGCCATGCCTCCTGTACAGGGTGCAGGTCACCATCTCCAGCCAGGCCTTCGATTGTGGTGACTTTCTTTCCCACGACGTCGGCCGCAGTGAGCATGCACACCTGAACCGCCTGCCCGTTCACGTGGCAGGTGCAAGCGCGGCAAACGCCTACGCCGCATCCGTACTTCGGTCCGGTCACGCCAAGCAGGTCACGCAGAACCCAGAGCAGGGGCATATCGGCTGGCGCGTCGACCTTGACGTTCTCTCCGTTGAGCTTGAATGCATAGCTGGGCACCGGGTACTCCTCAGAAGTCGATCGGGAAGCTACGGGGCTTGTCGCCTGTCGCGCGAGCGTAGGCGTTCGCCACAGCGCCGGCCGCCGCCGGAACGCACAACTCGCCAACTCCGCCGGGCTTACCGGTCCCGCCGACAAGGTGAACGTCGCACTCCAGTGGCGCGTCCGCCTGCCGTGCGTACTTGAAGTCGCTGTAGCTGCCCTCCCGAAACGCGCCGTCATCCAGGTGGTTGCCGGCCAGCAACACGGTGCTGATGCCATCTATGAGGCTGCCCATGGCCTGGGCCCGCAGACCACTCGGATTCACCTGGCGACCGACGTCGAGAGCCATGACGGCTTTGGTGACCCGCGGCTTGTCGCCCCTGCAGTCGATCTCGACAAGGCATGCCGCGGTCGACCGGTACTCAGCATGCAGCGCCACGCCCTGCCCGGTCCCAGACGACATTGCCCGGCCCCAACTGCCCTCGGTGGCGACCTTGTCGAGCACAGCACGAGCATCGGCGGTCTTCAGGAACTTCCGGCGCATGGCGACCGCGTCGGTTCCCAACGCCTTAGCAATCTCATCAACGAGGATCTCCTCAGCCGTACGGGCCTGGGCAGAATAGACCGACCGCCAGGTAGCGGTTGGCATGTCGTAGGAGACCTCGTTGAGGCTTTCGGTGACGACTCCGAAGTTGTACGGGCAGGATTGGCTCAAGGTGAAGAACGCCGCACCGATAGTCGGGCTGACGTATCCCGCATCGACGAGCGCCTGCCCAGTTCCGCTGCCCAAATCCAGCTCCACGCACGACATCCGGTGCTCGTAGGTCAGCACCTCGCCGCCTGCGTACACGGCGCGCAACTTGTGATGACTGCGGGGCCGTACGCGGCCGTGGCGCATGTCGTCGTTGCGGGTCCACATGAGCTTCACGGGCTTGCCGATCGCCTTGGACACGCGCGCCGCCTCGACTGCTGGCTCGTAGTAGATCCGCCGGCCGAAGGAGCCGCCACCCCGGATCACGTGCAGGGTCACATCGTCGGCGTTGAGCCCGATGGCGTCAGCGACCGCCGACTGAGCGCCTGTCGGCGACTTGCTCGCCACCCAAACCTCTGCGGAGCCAGATCGAACATCGGCCACCGCGCTGCCGACCTCCATCGGGGCATGGTTGACGAACGCGAACGAGAAGGTCGCGTCCACCCGTTTGGTAAGCGGAGGTGCCGGCGTCATCGGTGGGATCGCTGCAGCCGAGCCGAGCCTGGATGTCTGCATCGGAAACCCCGTCGACACTGCCGGAACCCCAGGTCACCTCAACCGCCGACCGTGCCTTCAAGGCCTGGTCGAAAGTCTTCGCGGTAACCGCCACACCGCTCGGGATCTCGGTAACCGCCACGACCCCGGGCATCTGGAGAGCCGCGGACTCGTCGTACGCCTTCACTTTGCCTTTCAGCGTTGGCGGTCTGATCACGACCGTCGGCAAGGCGTCCGGGACATCGATGTCGAGTGCGTACTTCGCCGCCCCGGTGACAATGCTCCGTGCGTCGATCCGCGGCGTCGACGTGCCGATCAGACGAAACTCCGATGAGGGCTTCGGATCGGCGGATACCGCTGGTATTCGCACCTCGGCGGCCGCTTCCGTGAGCGACCCGTAGGTTGCGGAGCGGCCGTCCGGTGCCCAGACCGCGGTGTCGCGCGTGGTCAGGTCACGTGCCGGCAAATCCCATTTCTCAGCCGCCGCAGTGACCAGCCGGGCGCGGGCCTCCGCCGCAACCGCGCGAACCGGATCCCACAGTGAGCGAACCGACGATGACCCGCCGGTGGACTGCGCGGTTCCGAGGTCCGGGCGAGCGTCCTCCAACGGCACGTCAACGTCAACGAGGCGCGCGTCGATCTCGTCGGCAACGACCATGGCGAGTGCCGTCGTAATGCCCTGCCCGACCTCGGCACGCGGCAGCCGAAAGACGACCTTGTTCTCTTGCGTCACCTCGAGCACAAGAAGGTGCTGAGCTTGCTTCGTTGCCGCCACCATGACATCGCCCAAGTCCAGGATGTTCTCGGGCTGGGGCGGGCTCGGCACGACGGCATAGGCCTTCCCAGGCGCAATCAGGCCACCAGCGCTGCCGGCGGCAACGGTGAGTACGGGCGCTGCGACGACGTAAGTAAGGAACCGGCGTCGAGACAGCGACTCGTCACTGGGTGTGCTCTCCGAGGGCACGTCGTCATGCGAAGCGTGGGCTGGCATGGAGCATCCTTCGCTGCGGGGGCTGGGTGTCCGAGTTGTTACTGGGTCTCTGCGCGACTTGTGCTCGATTTGTCCATTGGCGCAAGCGGCAGCGTATCTTTCCGTCCTCGACTCTGCAGCCGCTCTAGCGAATTTCGTGCCGCGCTGGGCAGGCGGCCCGACAGGAGCCGCGGCTTCCGCAGTCGTCCTCCAACCCCGACGCAGCGGGCTGCCCGAGCACTAGGATTTCCGGTGATGAATCGGCGCAACGATGCAGCGGTCCCCCTGCACGACGAGCGGCACGCGCATCGCGGCGCGCTCCGGATGATCGGCTGACCCCTTATGGCCGCGATCGCTAGCCAGCCTGAGATCAGATCGCCCGGGTGGCGCGGGTACGTGCCCGGCGTAGCGCTGATCACTTCGTACCAGCGGAAGTGGTTGCCCAGGGACATCGTCGCTGGCCTCGTCCTCTCAGCACTTCTGGTGCCCCAAGGGATGGCGTACGCCGAGCTGGCCGGGCTGCCGCCGGTGACCGGGCTCTATACCTCGATCCTGTGCCTGCTTGGCTATGCCATCTTCGGACCGTCGCGAGTGCTGGTGCTGGGTCCCGACTCGTCCCTGGGTCCGATGATCGCGGCGACCATCGCCCCTCTCCTCCTTGCGGGCGGTGATCCTGTGCGGGCCGTCGTACTCGCCTCAATGCTTGCCGTGTTCGTTGGGGTCGTGATGGTCATCGCCGGGCTTGCCAAGTTCGGCTTCGTTGCGGACCTGCTGTCGAAGCCGACGCAGATCGGCTATATGAACGGGCTGGCGCTGACGATCATCGTTGGTCAGCTGCCCAAGCTCCTCGGGTTTTCGGTGGACGGCGACGGGCTTGTGGCCGAGGCGCGCGCCTTCCTCTCTGGGCTGGCCCAGGGCGAGGCGAATGCGACGGCCGCCGTCCTCGGGATCGCGTCGCTTGCCGGCATCTTGCTGCTCAACCGTCTACTGCCCAAGGTCCCGAGCGTCCTGATCGTCGTGGTATTCGCCGCTGTTGCGGTGAACGCACTTGGTCTGGAGTCGCGCGGGGTGGACACGGTCGGTGTGATCCCTCAGGGGTTTCCGCCGTTCACCGTCCCGAAGGTCGGCTGGAGCGATGTGCCGCCGCTAGTGGTCGGAGCCGTCGCGATCGCCGTGGTAGCGCTCGCGGACACCATGTCGACGGCTTCGGCATTCGCCGCGCGTCAGGGCGAGCAGGTGCGCGGCAATCAGGAGATGATCGGCATCGGGGCGGCGAACATCGCCGCCGGCTTCTTTCAGGGCTTCCCGGTGAGCACCAGCGGATCCCGCACGGCGGTTGCAGAACAGGCAGGCTCCAAGTCCCAGATAACAGGACTCGTCGGCGCCGCCGTGATCACCCTTGTGCTCGTCTTCGCCACCGGCGCAATGCAGTACGTGCCACAGCCGACCTTGGGCGCTATCGTCATCGTCGCCGCCCTATCTCTGGCCGACATTGCTGGCACACGGCGGCTATGGCGGCAGCGGCGGATCGAGTTCGCGCTATCGATGATCGCCCTGCTGGGCGTGGCTCTCCTTGGCGTGCTGCCGGGCATCCTCCTCGCGGTTAGCCTGTCCATCCTCAACGTCTTCCGCCGCACGTGGTGGCCGCACCACGTCGAGCTTGGTCGGGTCGACGGGATCGAAGGTCTGCACGATACCGAGCGGTATCCGGAGGCAGAGGTGTTGCCAGGTCTGGTCGTCTACCGCTTCGACGCGCCGCTGATCTTCGCGAATGCGAGGACGTTCGGTGAGGCTATGCGGGCGATTGCCGAGCAGCGCCAAGGCCTCCGCTGGCTCGTCATCGCCGCCGAGCCCATCACCGACGTCGACACCTCGGCTTCGGACATGCTCCAGGAGCTGGACGTCTGGCTCAACGAGCGCGGCGTGTCACTAATCTTCGCTGAGATGAAGGATCCGGTGCGCGAGAAGATCGAGCGGTACGAGCTCACGCACACGATCGACCCGTCCCACTTCTTCCGGACGCTCGACGAGGCCGTGGCCGAATATGTACGGCAAACGGGCGCCGCCTGGCCGAGTTCGGAGACGGCACCGTGAGCACAATGGTCACAGGCAGCGGGCCGAGCCCGTTGCGCCGCGCCGCGGCGGCCAACTCCACGATCACGGCATTGTGGCTCACGGTCCTCGGCCGTCAGATGGAGCACCGATGACCAGCCCGACCCCTTCTGAACCGGTCGAGGAACGCCTCGCCGACCGCCTCAGCACCTGGCACCCCCGCGCCCAGCCATCCCCGGCGGAAAGGCTTCTCCGCCGGCTCGGCGGTCTCGACCGTGCCGCGTACCGCGCTGTGGCGGAAATGTCCACACCTCTGCTGGACGGCCCGCTGCGACGGGTGTCCGATTTCGCCAACTTCTCCAAGCCGTGGTTTCTGATCGCGGCAGGGCTCGCTCTGTTCGGCGGAGCCCGGGGGCGCCGCGCCGCTCTCACCGGAATGGCCGCGATCGGCGTCACATCGTTCGTCGTGAACCAACCGATGAAGCTGGCTGGCGAGCGGCGCCGCCCGAACCGTACGCGACTGGGCGTCCCCGAGAACCGCTGGGTGAGGATGCCGTCGTCGACCTCGTTCCCCTCCGGCCACTCGGGATCGGCAGCGGCGTTCGCCGTCGCGGTCGGTGACGTGCTGCCCGAACTCAGGCTGCCGCTGCGGGCGGCCGCCGCGGCTGTGGCGTTCTCTCGCGTCTACACCGGCGTCCATTACCCGAGCGACATCGTTGTCGGCGCCGGAGTCGGCGCCCTGCTCGGGCGGGCAACCTCGACGGTCGCTCGGCGGCTCCACCGTCGATGAACCGTGAACGCCGACCGCCGAGCCAAGAGCCGCGTCGGTCGGGGCAAGAGCGGCGCCCACAAGCAGCGCATACCACGGCTGAGGCCCAGCATGGCGGCGGCCGCAGCCGCTCCTAAGGCGGTTGTCAGCGGCAAACCTATGGCAACGAGCCGGCCATAGTGCCCGAGATCTTCTCGCAGGTCGGCGAATCGTACGCGGCTGGCGTCTGCGAACAGCACCCAGACGAGCGTGGCCTCGGCAATGATCTTCGTCGAGTGGGGATCTGGCTCGAGGTCAACGAGCCTGAGGCCCTCGGCGATGAGGAGGCCGACGGCGACGAAGAAAATAGGTGTCGAAATTGCTGCCACGCGCGCAGAAACAATTCCCCACGCAAATATCGCCAACATCAAAAGACAGCGTGGCGATATCCATAGCGTCATTTCATACCTTTTCGCCAGCCGTCGCTCGTACGCCTGCGTAGGTCGACGTCGTCGCATCACGGCCCGGGGCCATGAGCAGACCTTGCCCACTCAACCGAGGCCGCGCCAAACAAACCCCATAGGGAGATCACTTGGGTTGCGGCAACCGCTGCTGCCGGCCCAGCTAGGCTCCGCTGAGGAGAGGCCGCAGCGACGAGGCCGCTGTCGGCTGGCGGTTGGTGCCGAGAGGAGCAACGATGCCTTCAGATCGCGAGCAGCGGATTGCCGATTTCGTCAAACCATTCCGTGTCGAGCCAGGGTCGAAGGTGTCGCTGGCAGAGGATTTCGACCCGGCGTTCAGGAGTGGCCCTCGTTCCAAGAAGGAGGGCCGAGAGCTACTGGCGCGCGGCATTGAAATGCTCGCCGAGTACCAGTCAAGGCTGTACGCCCAGGACACTCACGGCGTGCTCATCGTGCTCCAAGCGCTCGATGCCGCCGGCAAGGACGGGACTATCCGACACGTCATGAGCGGCGTCAATCCGCAGGGTGTGAAGGTGCACAGCTTCAAGGTTCCGTCGAGCGAGGAGCTTGATCACGACTACTTCTGGCGGTTTGCGCAGCGATTGCCCGCGCGTGGCGAGATCGGGATCTTCAATCGGTCTTACTACGAGGAAGTGCTCGTTGTTCGCGTCCATCCTGACCTGCTAGAGCACCAAAAGCTGCCGAAGGACATCCGCGGGCCAGGACTGTGGAAGCGGCGCTTTCAAGAGATCAACAACTGGGAGCGCAACCTCAACGACAACGGGATCAAAGTGGTCAAGTTGTTCTTGAACTTGTCGAAGGAGGAGCAGCGCGCCCGCTTTCTGCGGCGTATCGATCTCCCCGATCACAATTGGAAGTTCTCCTCGGCCGACGTACGGGAGCGTGAGTACTGGGACGACTACCAAGAGGCCTTCTCCGACGTGCTGAGGCATACGAGCACCGAGTGGGCGCCCTGGCATGTGATTCCGGCCGACCGCAAGTGGTACGCCCGGATCGCCGCCGGTGCGGTGATCGTCGACGCCTTGATCGACATCGACCCCCGTTATCCAACGATCGACGCTGAGGCTCGAGAGGCGTTGCAGGAAGTCAAGAAAAGCCTCGAGGCACAGGCACCGCCGGGCGCCGCGGCGGATCCCTTCGCGGCACGCGAGACGCAGGAAGCGTAGAGCGCAGCAGTCGCCGGCACGCCGATTGACCGCGAGAGGCCCTGATGGCGACGCCAGCCCGCTCACGCTCTCTCACACGGTGCGGGCGTCGCCCTCGCCGGCTTCGAGAAACTCCTCACTGCGGCGGAGCCTGAACTCCGGCTGCAGGAGCCTGACCCGCTTGATGCGGTCGATGCGGAAGAAACGGACATCGTCTCGTAGCCGGTCCCAGGCTAAGACGTACCAGATCGGCACGTTGTAGTACAGATATTGCGCTTCGATCTCACGGTCGGTGACATTGCCGTACTGGTCTTCATACCGGATCCCCGCAAGTCGCCGACCCATGAATGCGTCAAGCAGCGGCCTCGTGACGCCTGGCTTGGGCGACTGGTAGCTGGCCAGGATCGACTCGGACGCCGACTGTCCGACCAGGATGCGGCGCCGTAGCGCCATGATGCGGCGGGACTGCGCGGGTGCGAACGCCGCACCGACCTTGCGAGTGATGGAGCGCAGGTCATCGAGCAGTAAGGGCGAACCGACCTTCTCTGCGATCGTGAGGCTGAGCAGGAGCCCGATGGCCTCCGACTCGTTGAGGTGCACCCGGCCGAGTGACCACCCCCTCTCCAGGCGCAGGCCCCCGCCCCTGCCGCGGTCGCTATCGATGGGCACGCCGAGCTCACGCAAGGTGGCGAGATCGCGGTGCAGGGTGCGTACGCTCACGCCCAGCTCAATTGCCAGTTCGGCTGCCGTCGTGAAGTCTTTCTCGCTCAGCAGCGACTTCAGAGCGTCCATGCGCACCACTCGGCTTCGTTCTTCCTGATTGGTCCCCATGGAATAAATATGACATTGACCGTCATGTTCGGCGCTACCGTTGAAGTATCCAAGATTCACGAGGCTCGAAAGGCTAGGTCATGCACATCGCTCTCGCCCCTTTCACGGTCAAGGCCGGCGTCTCGGAGGCGGCGCTGCTGGCGGCGTCGGAGGACTTCGAAACCCAGTTCGTACGGAAGCAGGACGGCATCCTCAAGCGGATTCTCGTCAAGGACCAGGACGGGGGTTACGCCGACGTCGTGTTCTTCGAGGACCTCCCAGCGATCGACCGCGTCATCGAGGCCGAACAGAACAGCGAGGTCTGTGCCGCGTTCTTCTCGATCATGGACGGGGATGACTCACATCGTGTCTATGAGGTGATGAAGACTTACGAGTGATGGAGCCCGAACGATTCCTCCTCAAAGACCAGCTCTTCAACGGTGACAAGCTCTCGGCCCTCGCTTCGGAGATCGAGTGCGTGCATCCGGAGTTCAGGGTCTGGAGTTCGTTGCCGAAGCCGGTGACAGGCTGCCGGAACTGGAGCTCAAGGAGCGCATTTCCTGGATCTCGGCGTGCCTGGAGAAGTACTTGCCGAAAGACTTCCGCGAGGCAGTGAGTGTCATCCTCCGCTCACTGCCCGCACCGAACGACCCTGCCCTCTCCGACGGTGACTTCGGCGACTTCATCTACGCGCCGTACGCGGATTACGTCGCTCGGCGAGGCTGTGTCCGGGGTGATCTCGACTTCTCGCTGGTCGCGTTGCGAGAGATCACCATGCGCTTCTCCGTGGAAGATGCCATTCGGACCTTCATAAACACCTTCCCCGACGAGACTCTCCACACCCTCGAGTCCTGGGCGAGCGACAGCCACTACCACGTCCGCAGATTGTGCAGTGAGGGCACGCGGCCAAAGTTGCCATGGGCCCGCAAGCTTGTCACTCCGCATGACGCCGCCATCCCGATCCTCGACGAGCTATTCGCCGATCGGACGAGGTTCGTCACGCGGTCCGTGGCCAACCACCTCAATGACATCTCGAAGATCGATCCGGACCTCGCCATCGACACACTGCGGCGGTGGCAGCAATCCGGTCGTCAGACGCATCAAGAGATGGATTACATCGTTCGGCACGCAACCCGGACACTCGTCAAGAGCGGACATCCGCGCGCCCTGGAACTCCTGGGAATACCACACCAGCCACGCCTGCACATCTCCCAGCTCACGGTGCCCAGGCGAGTCGCGCTAGGTAGCGCACTGGAGTTCTCCTTCGTCATCCAGGCGCGCGAGGATGCGGGGATCCTCGCCGACTATGTCATCCACTTCGTAGGCAACGCGGGGAAGTTGACTGGCAGGAAGGTGTTCAGACTCAAGAGACTGTCGCTCGTGAGGGGCCAGCAGGTCACGCTCACCAAGCGCCACGTGATGCGTGGCGATATGACAACCCGCCGAATCCACCCAGGCAGACACGAACTGGAGATCCTGATCAACGGCCGTCCTTATGGCCGGCGAGCGTTCTGGATTACCCCACCCGGACTCTGACGTGTCGACCCGGACCGGATGCCGGCCCTCACGACGGCGGTCAGGTCAGGTCCGGAAGGGCTGCAACCTGCTTGTAGACCTAAGCAGGCGCTATGGCGCTGTTGACGCGCTTTCTGATGGAGCGGCCGATCACCACTGCGGCGCCCCGCGCGGCGAGGGTGAATCCAAAGAACGGACCAAAGTCCTGAGTCGCCAAAGCACCGGTGGCATAGAAACCCGGCACATTGGTTTGGAACGCCTCATCGAGGACAGGACACCCGTCGTGGACGTTCAGCCGGTCGTACACGTTTCCTGCCGCCACGAAGGGAATGCGCGAAATATCGGTGCGATAGCCGGTAGCGGCTATCGCAATATCCGCGGTGAGCTCCTCGCCGCCGTCAAGCGTCACCAGGAGTGCCCCGTCCTCCAGCTCACGTACGGATACAACGTTACGATCTGGGCGAATTCGAACGGAGTCCTGCCGTAGGCGGGCAGCAAGCCAAGGTTCAACCTTCAGCCTGCCCTCGCCCCACATTCGTGCGGCAACGGTGTCCTTCTCGGACTGTGAAAGGTTCCGATACCACGTTGGGTCACGCGTGAGACCCGCAGCCAGTTCGCCCGCCCACTTCCACTCGGACTGCTCGAACTTAGGACTCGCGTGTCGATGCACCACGTCGACGGATGATGCGCCTGCCTCATGCAGCAGAGCCGCCCACTCGAATGCGCTCTGCCGACCGCCGATAATGAGACACCGTTTCCCGTTGGCCTTGCTTACGTCGACGAAGTTGCAGCTGTGTTCGAGCCGTCCCGGGGGAAACATGGTCTGGAGCTCGTGTGGAACCTCCGCAAAATAACGCAGCCCAATAGCAACAACGACGTTGTGCGCGCGTACCGTGCCCTGATCGAGAGCGGCGTCGAAGCGACCGTCCGAAGCAACGTCTAGACGAACCACCTCGGCGGGTTCCACCACCACTCCGGCCTGGCGTTGAAACCAGGCCGCGTAGTCAAGATAAAGTTCGATCGCCAACGGCTCGACGTCACTCGGGCGCAGACCGCGGTCCGCGAGGAACGCCTCTATCGTGTATGCATCCTGGGGATCGAGATGCCAATCCGATGCTGACCGCAGGACCATTCCTTTCGGCATGTTCTCGCGCCAAAACGCCATCGGGTTGCCGATGATGGTGACCGGTAGCCCGTGGTACAACGCGTCGGCAGCGACGGCGAGTCCGAACGGACCCGCCCCGATGATCAGCAACGGATGGGTTGTGGGCATCTCTCACTCCGTTCGGGTGGCAAATCCATCCCGTCGAAGTTCATCGTAAGAGCTCATTCGCACAGGCTGAGAGGCTTGGCCGGCTCAGGACGACGATCAATCTTGATCTTGTGCATTGCCCGCATCGATCGACTGGCGCTCTCGTCCATGCCGCACCGCGTCCACAATGATCTTGGCCCCGATACCAATGATGATGACGTCAATGATCATCTGGCCCATCACCAGAACACGCGCCCCCTCAGACGTGGCAACAATGTCACCAAATCCGACTGTTGCGAATACCGTGACGGTGAAGTAGAGCGCGTCGGTACGCGTCATCGGCTCATTGAAATTGCTAGCTGAAATCCCCGCGGTGACGAAATACGTGCCGGCGAACAGTAGTAGAAACAGTGGAGCGCTTGTCGCCAGAGCCCCAACGGTCCGCAGCACGGGGTACGTCGCCTTCATGATGGAGCGGACCTGGTACGCGACAAGGCCGACAAAGGCCACAAGGCCCACTGCCAGAATGGCAATGGCGCCCGCACTCGAAGTCCGATCCAGTGGCAGCAGGTAATAGATCGCGACCAGAGCGATCGTTGATCCCAATGCGCGAAGGAGCGTGAGCAGTACCCTGCGAGCCTGTTGCCGGCGCTCGCGAGCGTCAGACCCACTGCCCGCGCCATCAGTCACGGGGTAAGGCTAACGGCGGTTCTTCACTACTACGGTGAGCTTGTGCGCTTTACCCAGGCTGAGTTGCAATCCTTCCGTGATGTGTCGGTCCCCGACCTGGTCGGCCC
Organism: uncultured Actinomycetota bacterium; assembly: GCA_963836855.1. GTDB lineage: Bacteria > Actinomycetota > Actinomycetes > Propionibacteriales > Propionibacteriaceae > Microlunatus. The sequence continues at coordinate 62,348 of CAWILN010000048.1, forward strand.
GGGATTGAAACTGCTCTTCGTCGGCATCAATCCCGGCTTGTGGACCGCAGCAACGCAGACACACTTTGCACACCCAGGCAACCGTTTCTATCCCGCGCTGAGCCTGGCTGGCATTGTTGATCGTGATCTTGACCGTGGTGAACCGATGACGGACGAGGACCGCGCATACCTGATGGAGCGCGGCATTGGCATCACCAACCTGGTGAATCGCGCCACCGTCCGGGCCGATGAGCTTTCTCCCACCGAGCTGAGGGCGGGGCGTACGCGGTTAGAGGACTTCGTCGCTCACCACCACCCAGTCGTCGTCGCGGTCGCCGGCGTCACGGCCTACCGCGTGGCGTTCACCGACCCGAAGGCCAACGCCGGCGAACAGCCTGGCCTGCTCTCGGGCGCCCGAGTTTGGGTGGTGCCCAATCCCAGCGGGCTCAACGCCCACGAGACGATCAGCAGCCTGGCCGAGGCGTACACCGAGCCGGCAAAGATCGCCGGAGTGATCACTTAAGCGACGACGGGCCTCATTACTGCGAATACTCATAACCTCCGTAGCCGGCGAGGGCGGCAGATACTCCCATCGACGTGGTAGCCAAGAAGGCCACGATTGCCAGGATCTCTTTGATGGTTCTCGGAATCTTGTGCATGGTGGTTGCCTCCCACAAGTCGTTCACTCGACGCACTGCGTCGCGGTAAGCGCGTTGACATTGCATCTCTCTGGACTGAGTTCGGAGCCCAAAGCGGTCCGGATGGTCTGACGGCTCCTAGGTCCCGGTAATCCGCGGGAGCAAAACGATCCGTGCCCCAGCGGTGAGCAGCCTTCGGGCGATGTGCTGTGATGTGGGACATGACTCAGGGCGCGCTCAGCAGGGTTGCCTACCCGATTGTCGAGTACAAACTGGACAACGGGTTGCGCCTCATCTCCAGCCCGGACCACCTCGCGCCCACCGTGGCGGTCAACATCTGGTACGACGTCGGTTCTCGCGACGAAGAGGAAGGCCGCACCGGATTTGCCCATCTCTTCGAGCATGTGATGTTCCAGGGCTCGGCGAATGTCGCATCCGGTCAGCACATCGCTTTGTTGCAGGCCGCCGGCGCGGTTGTAAACGCCACCACCTGGTTCGACCGGACCAACTACTTCGAAACCTTGCCGGCAGGCGGCCTCGATCTGGCCCTGTGGTTGGAGGCCGACCGGATGGGCACCCTGCTGGATGCCCTGACACAGGAGAATCTCGACAACCAGCGTGAGGTGGTGAAGGAGGAGAAGCGGCAGCGTTACGACAACGTTCCGTATGGCGATGTGATGGAGCTGCTGAACACCTTGACCTTCCCCGCCGACCATCCGTACGGCCATACCACCATCGGCTCGATGGAGGATTTGGATGCGGCCACCCTGGCGGATGTCCATGCCTTTTTCCGGCGCCATTACCTGCCCAACAACGCCGTCTTGTCGATCGTGGGCGATGTGGAGCCTGACGATGCCTTCCAGCATGCCGAGACCTACTTCGGGCATCTGCCGCCTGGCGCCGAGCCGACCAAGCCGGAGGCCGGGCCGCTGGAGCCCTTGTCCGATACCCCTCGTACCGAAACCTCAGGAAAGGTGCCAGCCGACGCGGTGTACCTCACCTGGCGCCTGCCTGCGCGCGGCGGCCGCGATTTCGACGCGCTCGACCTCGCCTTCAGCATTCTCGGGCACGGTCAGACCTCCCGGCTGCACAAGCAACTGATCCGTCGTACCGAGCACGCCGAGAGCACGGCGGCATCCACGATGGGATTGATTGCCGGTAACTCGTTCGGCTTCGGCTACGCGCGGGCTCGAGACGGCATCAGCCCCGAGCAGCTCGAGCAGGAAGTCGTCGAGCTCATCGACCAGCTGATCATCGACGGACCAACCGAGGAGGAGCTACGGCGAGCCAAGGCCCAGTTCGAGCGCCATTGGTTGCATGAGCTGGCGCGCGTCGACTCCCGCGCCGACGAGCTGGGCGAGTACGCGACCCTGCATGGCGATCCACAATTGATCAACTCTCGGATTGCCGAGATCACCGCGATCGACAATGACGAGGTGCAGCGGGCCATGGAGCAGTGGTTCCGGCCCGATCAGAGAGCGACCTTGATCTACCGGCAGGAGGAGTCATGAGGGGCTTTCTGCCGCGACCTGCGATTGCGCCGGCGGCTGTCTGGTCATTTCCTACACCCAGACGTGCTCGGCTCAGCAACGACGTGGAGCTGATGATCTTCGAGCTCCCGGGTCAGCATGTGATCTCGGCCCATCTGGTGCTCGACGTCCCGCTCAATGCGGAGGGACGCGACATTGAAGGCGTCGCAACCATCTGCGCAAGGACGCTGGACGAGGGAACGCTGCGACACGACGGAGACGAGTTCGCCGAGCTTCTAGAGACCGAGGGAGCAGGTTTCGGATTCGATCTCTCACTGTCTGGGCTGCAGGCCATCCTCGATGTTCCTGCATCTCATCTTGATCGTGCTCTGGAGCTGTTCGCCGAAGCCGTGAGTGAACCGTCGCTCACGGACCGCGACGTCAACCGCCACGTGCAGCTCAGGCTTGCCGAGATCGAACAAGCACAGGCCAACTCTTCGCAAATCGCAAGCATTGCCTTCCGCGCTGCGGTTTTCGAGGAGAGTCGGCGGGCGGCTCGCATGAATGGCGGCGAGCCGGAGACGGTGCGGCAGGTGACTCCGGAGGCGGTCGGCGCGTTCCATCATGATCACTTCGGTCCTGGCGGGTCCACACTTGTCCTCGCTGGTGACTTTCCCAACGACCCGGTTGCGGCCGCCGAACGCTGCTTCGGATCCTGGCGCAATGACGCCCAGCGACGAGTTGTCGCTGAGGAGCCGGCGGCCGGAGTTCGGCGCACGGTACTTCTCGATCGGCCCGGCGCCGTCCAGGCCGACATACGGCTCGGTGGCTTCGGCATTGACCGACTCGACCCTCGCTGGTCCGCGGTCAGCATCGCCTCGTACGCGATGGGCGGGGCCTTCCTGTCGCGGCTGAACGCCGTGCTCCGGGAAGAGAAGGGTTACACCTACGGCGTACGGATGAACTTCGGGCCGCTGCGAACCGGCGGTTCATTCGCTGTCCAAGGCTCCTTCCGAACCGAAGTTGTGGTGGACGCATTGGCCATCACGCGCGAGCTGATCAAGGTTGACGCCGTGCCGTTCACCAGCCAGGAGGTCGAAGACGCCGTAGCGTTCTTCACCGGCGTTTCCCCGCTGCGCTATGCCACCGCAGACGGGGTGGCCGATCAGGCCGCCACCCAGGTTCTCGCCGGACTCCCTGACGACTACGTCGACCGCAGCCTGGCGTTGCTGCGTTCGGTGACTCCGGAAGCAGCCACCGACGCGTACCGCTCGGTGGTCCGTCCGGACGACCTGACCCTTGTGGTTGTCGGGGATGCCGAGCGTCTGGCCGACCCCCTCCGGGCTACCGGCTTTCCCGATCTCGAAGTCCGCGCAGCTTCTGACTGAGCCCGCCAATGCGGACTGGGACTGCCGAAGTCCGCGAGTCCGCCCTTCGACAAGCTCAGGGCGCATAGTAAGCGACAAGCTCAGGGCGCATCGTGCTGCGCGCCGCGAAGCGGCGCATCAACCGGGAAAACGGGCGGCAGCGCCGGAAATGGGGACGAAGCTAATTGGTAGGTGAAGCTCGGATCCGGGAGTGATCGGGGATTGGATGGGCCTGGCGGGAGCCCGAGCCTGCGAGGGCGGATGGTTTCCCCGAGCATTCGCGGGCCGAGCTGAACCGGACCGGCAACGCTTAGGGCGCAAGATCAGCGACCGAGTGCGCGCAACGCCCGCTGCACCGCGGCGTTGGCCTCATCGATCTTCTTCTGGTACGTCCCCAGATCGCCAGCGGTCAGCGCCTTGTCTGCAGCCTCGAATGAGGCAGACGCCTCACTGAGAGCGTTCGTGGCGGCCGGGTTGTCAGCCTTGCCTGTGGGCTTGCCCCCATCGGCGCTGCCGCCTTCCCCTGTGGTGCCGCCTGAGCTTCCCTGGAAGACCTGGTCCAGCGCCTGCTGCAAAGTGTCGCCGATTCCGACCGACTGACCGAAGCGGACCACGACGAAACGCAGCGCAGGGTAGGAACCGGTGCTGCCCTGGCGCTGGGTGAATACCGGCGTCACGTACAGCAGGCCGCCACCGACGGGCAAGGTCAGCAGATTGCCGAAGGTGGCACTGGCTGCTCCCTGGTTGAGGAAGGGCCGTAGTCGATCGGCCACCGTCTCGTTGGTCGTCATGGCGTTGAACGACTGCCCTGGCCCGTCAATTTGAGATGTGTCCGACATCTGCAGGATGCGCATCCGCCCATAGTCCGGGCTGCTGGCGTCGGCGTTGACGGCCATGTACGCGGCCAGGTTCGACCGCTTGAAGGGCACATACGAGCTGGTCAGGGAGAAGATCGGGTTGTCATCGCCCGGCCACTTCACCGACAGGTAGAACGGCGGCTCCTTGGTCTGGGCTGAGGCGCCGGACACCGGGTCGTTGGGCACATCCCACAAGCTTGACCGCTGGTACCAGTTGTCGGCGTTCGTCATGTGGTAGCGGGCCAGAATCTGCCGTTGCACCTTGAAGAAGTCTTGCGGGTAGCGCAGGTGGTCCAGCAGGTCTTGGGAGATCGCTGTCTTCGGCTGCACGACGCCCGGAAACGCCTTCGACCAGGCTTTCAGCACCGGATCGGTGTCGTCCCAGGCATACAGCTTGACGCTGCCGTCGTACGCATCGACGACCGCCTTGATGGAGTTCCGCATGTAGTTGATGTCGTCCTGCGGCTGGGCTACCACGGTCCCGCCGGCGCTGGTCTGGGCGTCGGAGGTGACCTCGTTGAGGTTCACCCGCTCGCTGTTCGGGTAGGAGTTCGAGGTGGTGTAGCCGTCAACGATCCAGACGATCCGGCCTTCCACGACCGCCGGGTAGGCGTCGCCGTCCACCTTCAGCCAGGGTGCGGCGCCTTGCACCAATTGCCGCGGCGTGCGGTCGTAGATGATCTTAGATTGCGGGTGGACACGGTCAGACAGCAGAAGGTTGACATCGGCAAACTTGGCGGCGTAGAGCAACCGATTCCACAGGTTGCCGATCTCGACGCCGCCCTTGCCGGTGTAGGTGTAGGTCTTCGGGTTGCCGCCTTCGCCGCCGCCCGGCGTATCCAGCTCAATGGGTGGCGTGCCAGCCGGTGCGCCGACGATGGAGTACTGGTCCGGTCGCAGGCCCTGCAGTTCGCCGAAGTAGATCCGTGGCTCGTGCTCCTCGATCAGCCCGGTCGGCGGAATGTCCTTGGCAATCCACTCCGGCTCACCGCCGGACTGCCGCCGGTTGCCATACGCCGCGACCAGGCCGTAGCCGTGCGTGTAGACGGTCTTGCGGTTGTTCCAGTTGTCCTCGACGCCGCTCAGATCCATTTCGCGAACCGCCACAACAGCGTCGGTCTCCCTGCTGTCGATGGTGTATCGGTCCACATCGAGGTTCTTGGGAAACGCGTAGTAGCCCCGCACCTGCTGCAGCTGCTCGAACGTCGGACTAACCACGTTCGGATCGATGAGACGGATTCCTGGCAGCGCTTCAGCGTCGGACCGCAGCTGGCCTGCGGTAGCGGTCGTCTTCGCCGAGTAATCGGTGATCTCCACCTTGTCCACGCCGTAGGCCGCGCGGGTCGCTTCGATGTTGGCTTTGATGTAGTTGCGTTCCTTGTCCGGCTCGTCCGGGCGGACGCTGAAGTACTGCACAGCCCCTGGATAGACCAGCCCGAGCACAATGGCCGACAGCAGCAACAAGACCAGGCCGATGGTGGGCACTATCCAGCGGCGCAACACAGCATTGGCGAAGAACAGCAGCGCGCAGATTCCGGCGATGATGGCCAGGATCATCTTGGCGGTGACCGTGGCATTGTCTGCGGTGTAGGAGATGCCGGTGAACAGCCGGTTGGAGCGTTCAATCGCCAGCTCGTACTGGTCGAACCAGTAGCTAACACCCTTCACCAGCACAGCCAGACCGACCAGGATCGAGAGGTGAGCCTGGGCCGCCCTGCTTCCGCCGCGACGTGGGCCGCTGAACCGCAAACCACCCATTGTGTAGTGGACGATGGCGGCCGCGATCGCACTGAAGACCAGTGCAGCAAAGAGGAACGACAGCACGAACCGCCACCACGGATACGCGAAAACGAAGAAGCCGACGTCTAGCCCGAAGTGCGGGCCGGTGATGTTGAACGGGGTCGCGTTCTGCCACTCGAGGTACTCCAGCACGTGACCGCTGGCTGCACCGCCGGCGAACAGACCGACGACGACGCCGATGGCGACCAGCACCCAGACAAACTTGGATTCCAGCATCTCGCGGTAGCGCTCAAGCAGCGGGCTTGTCGGTACTTGTGCTCCCAGCCGCGGGCGTAACCGATACGCGATGGCCGCATTGGCGACTACCAAGGTGGCCATGATCAGCCCGAAAGACACGAACAAACCGATCCTGGTCAGCAACATCTTGCTGAAGACCGAGGCGTAGCCGAAGGAGCCGTACCACAACCGGTCAGTCCACACGCTCGTGAAAATGGCAAAGACCACGATCAGGATCGCCACAATGACCAACGTCGGCAGGATGGCGCTCCGTCGCCGACCGACCCGAATGCTGCTCAACTCATCTCTCCTCGACCGCTCCTACATCACTCGTTGTATCGGCAACGACCCAGCTGGTCCGAGCGGTTCCACGGTGCGTCTGCACGTGTGCTCATGTCAGCGTATGCGCGTGTTCCGCAGGCAGCTCTGAATTCCAGATCTCTGGGCTGAGAAGATGCCTCATCAGCAGTGCGGGAGCACGGCCGTGTCGCCGAAGCCGTTGAGAGTCTGCACGGCCTTGATAGCATCGTCGAGTGTCGAGATCTTGATCAGAGTCATGTCAGTACGCACGCCGCCGAGATCGCGGCAGTTGTTGGTCGGGACGAAGAAGGCCGTAGCACCGGCTTTCTGGGCCGCCGAAATCTTCTCCTGAATCCCACCAATTGCCTGCACATCCCCCTCCGGTGTGATCGTCCCGGTGCCGGCAAAGTGGCGGCCGGCTAGCAGCGGTCCGTCGGTGATCTTGTCATAGATCGCTAGGGCGAATACCAGACCGGCGCTCGGACCACCGATCTGCTGCCCCAGGTCGAATGAAATCTCCGGGTCGTAGCGATACCCAGTCGCCAGCGTGATGCCAACCACGGGGACGTCTGACTGGACGTTCGACTCGACCGTCGTGACGCTGACGTCGGTCTGGACCTTGTCCCGGATGACGACGAACCTCACCTTCTCCCCCACCTTGTGGGAGCGGATCCGATCGCGCACTGCGTCATCGTCGGGAGTAGCAATACCGTCGACCGACACGACAAGATCACCTGGAAGCAACAACTTGTGCGCAGGCCCTCCGACTGTCACCGAGAAGATCGCCGGCATCTCGGTGACCGCCCGCCCGTCAGCGCGCAAGGCAGCCACCACCGCGTCGTCTTGAGCCGTCTCCATCATGTCGGCGTCCTCGTTCTCCACCTGCTCGGCTGACTTGCCCGGCGCGTAGACCGCATCCCGCGGTAGCGCGTCGCGATACGGCATCCAGTAGGCGAGTAAGGCTTGCGGCAGGCTGAGCCGAGCATCAGCGGGAGTGATTGCCACGATGGTCATATCCAGCTGGCCAGTCGTGGGATAGGTATCGATCCCCTCGACCTTGATCATCGGCTCGTTGCCCACGTTACCGAGAGTGTCCCGGGTGCCGCCTGGGGTCCAGCTGACAAACGGCACAGGTACCACGACGAGCAGGACGGCCAAGCAGATGAACGCTAGCGCCGAAACGAATGCGGTCCAGGTCTGACGGGTCACGGCCTACCCGACTGCGCCCTGAGCTTGTGACGCTGCGCCTTGAGCTAGTCGAAGAGAATCCTGGGCTTCGACCGGCTCAGCCCGCATTGCGTCTTCGTCGTCGCCCGGTAGTCCAACCCACTCGGAACCCCCAGAGACGAAGTGCTGCTCCTTCCAGATCGGCACCTCCGCCTTGAGGGTGTTGATCAAATGTGCGCACGCGGCCAGCGCCGCACCTCGATGAACTGCGCCGACCGCCACCACCACGGCAACGTCGCCGACCTCGAGGTGGCCCACGCGATGCTCCACCGCGATTGCACGGACATCGTGCTGATCAGCGGTCTCCTCAGCACACCTGGTCAGTACGTCAACCGCGCTGGGATGCTGCGTGTAGTCAAGCGAGACGACGTCGGCCCCGTGATCAGAGTTGCGCACGGTCCCGACGAACAATGCGATGCCACCGACCGCCGGACCTGACACCAGGCGAAGCGCCTGGTCAACACTGAGCTGCGACTCGCTGATGCCGACGTGGCGAACCTTCGATGGCATGCCTAGACCTTATACGCGCCGCCGGCTGCAGCGGTCTTTCCCAGGCACGACTTGCAAGCAGGCGAATGAAGCATCACGTTTGCGCTATTAGCGATCAGCGGGTCGCTCCCCCACGAAGACAGAGGCGGCCGCGTACGGTGGAATGAACCTCAATCGAGCTGCGAGCGTCAGCATTGCGCGAGCAGCTCCAACAAATCAGCAAACCTGTCAGGAGTCAGCATGGCCGAGGATCGGACACCAGATCCGGCCGATCAGCCCGACGACGATCAGACGCCGCCTCGAGACAAACCATCTGAGCCATACCGTCTGGGCGGTTCCGGAGGATCAGGCAAGAGCCCTGACAACCCACCAGGCAAGAGCGGCGATGAGCCCGCCAACCCATTCGAGGCGTTCTTCTCATCACTCGCCGGCGGCGACATGAACGCTCTCGCGGCGCAGTTGCAGAGCGCCTTTGCGATGCTCGGCGGCACGGGCTCGATGTTCACCAGCGGCCCGACGGAGCCCGGGTCGGGCGTGAACTGGGAGGTGACCAAGGACATTGCGCGCAAGACGGTCGCTTCGCTTGGCCCAGATCCCAGCCCCAACTCGGCGCAGCAGCGTGCCATCACCGAAGCCGTCTCGCTCGCCGAGATTTGGCTCGACCAGGCAACCAGATTCCCGCGGGTGAGTACGACGGTGGCGGCGTGGAGCCGGGCAGATTGGATCGAGCAGACCATGCCGGTCTGGCGGCGCCTCGTGGAGCCGGTCGCGTTGCATATCGCCGACGCGATGGAAGGCGCGCTGAGCTTCGGCAGCACCGAGGAACCTGCGAACCTGCCTGGAATGGCGGGCATGGAGAAGATGCTCCGGCCCATGCTGCGCACCTCAGGGGCAACCATGTTCGGCCTCCAGCTCGGGCAGGGCCTCGGCAACTTGGCTACGGAGGTAGTCGGTGCAACCGACATTGGTCTGCCGCTCAGTGAGCCGGGCCACGTGGCGCTGTTACCGACCAACATCAAAGCTTTCGGAGAGGGTCTGGAACAGTCGAGCGAGGATGTCACCCTCTATCTGGCGCTGCGAGAATGTGCTCGGCAGCGGCTCTTCGCCTCGGCAGGCTGGTTGCGATCGCTGATGCTGGTCCTGGTTGAGCAGTACGCCAGCGGTATCACGATCGACACTTCCGCGTTGGAACAGGCGGTGAGCCAGCTGGATGCCAGCAACCTCGAGGAGCTGAGCTCGTCGCTCGAGGGTGGTCTGTTCGAGCCACAGAAGACGCCTCAGCAGCTCGCAATCCTGGAGCGACTGGAAACCATGCTGGCGCTTGTCGAGGGCTGGGTAGACGAGGTAGTCACGCAGGCGACCGCCCAGTGGATGCCGGCCGCGGTTGCGCTGGCAGAGGCTGTGCGCCGCGCTCGCGCCGCCGGGGGCCCTGCCGAGGAGACGTTCTCCACGCTGGTGGGACTCGAGCTCCGCCCGCGCCGGATGCGCGATGCTGCCAATCTGTGGGCCGCGTTGCGCGACGCCCAAGGCGTAGATGGGCGCGACGCCGTGTGGGCACATCCAGACCTGGTCCCCACATCAGCTGATCTTGACGATCCATTGGGCTTTGTGGCCGGGGAGAGCCGCGCCGAGGGCGCGCCGGGCCCAGACTTCGACACCGCCCTTGAAGAGTTACTCAAGAGCGAGAGCGACGAAGGCGACGAGAATCCGAGCAGCTGACCCGCCGGCGAGTGGTCTGGAGCTCAGCTGTCGTCGGACCTTGGAGACATGGTCGCCACCCGACTTGGAACAAGATCAATTGCGGCGGCACTATCTTGATCATCTTGCGCGGCAGCCTGACGGCTGGTCGCGAGCCTGCGTCGGCGCGCATCTGACTGCAAGCTCGCTCGTCTGCGCGGCTGCTGAGGGCATGGTGCTGCTAACCCTGCACGCACGGCTCGGACGGTGGCTGCAGACCGGTGGTCACATTGAGTCGAATGACCCATCTCTGGAGGCTGCGGCTGCACGGGAAGCGCACGAAGAAAGCGGGCTGGCAGACCTCTCGCTAGATCCGCGTCCGCTCGTCCTTTCCAAACATGAGGTGCCATGCGGTCCCGTACTGCCCACATACCACCTCGATGTGCAGTACCTGGTCCTCGCACATCACTTGCTCAGCCCCAAGATCGGGGATGAGTCGCTGGACGTGCGCTGGTTCGTTCATGATCAGCTACCAGAGGTTGACGATTCAGTTGTGGCGCTGGTGCATGCCGCCGGCGTACGTCTCGGCTGGTAGTGCCGATCACGTCGAGCGGCTAGGACGCGAACGGGTCCGGCAGGCGGCGTACGCTTCCGGGCGCCACACCCGTGTGTCTTTTGAACATGCGAGCGAAGGCAGCCTCGGACTGATACCCCAAGCGACCGGCCAGCAGTGCGACCGTCGTGGGTTCGTCGCGGAGCGTGGCCATGCACGGCTGTGCAGGCAGGCGTCCAGCGCTTGGTGCTACTTTCTGGCCGCGGTGAAGAGGAGGCGCTTCGGGCGGAGGGGATCGTCCAGGCGTCTGGGGTGGAGGTAACGGTGCTGCGGTGCAGCTGGTTCACACAGAACTTCACCGAAGGGTCCTTCCTGCCCGACGTCCTGTCATGCGAGGTGGCGTTGCCGGTAGGCGCCGTAGGAGAGCCCTTCCTCGATGCGGACGACATTGCGGATGCCGCCGTCGCAGCGCTCCTCGACGATGGGCACGCCGGCCGTGTCTACGAACTCACCGGTCCGCGACTGATGACCTTCCACGAGGCCGTCGCAGAGATCGCCTCGGCGAGTGGGCGCGCGATCACATTCCGCACGGTGCCTTTGCCGGAGTACGCCGTGATGCTCAGCGAGGTCGGCGTGCCGGCTGACGAGGTGGCGCTGCTGAAGTACCTATTCGGTGAGGTGCTGGACGGACGCAATGAGTCAGTGACCGATGGAGTGTGGCAACTGCTTGGCCGTCCGGCACGCGACCTCCGCGACGGCGTCCGTAGCGCCGTGGCAGCGGGAGCATTCGTAGCGTGACATCGTGACGTTGCTCAGGCCCCTAGCTGGCCGCAGCCACAGGTGCTGGTCGTCCTGGCAGCACGCCTAATTGCCGCATGAGCGACATGTCATCGCGCAGCCCCCAGTGATCGACTGCCTTGCCGTCGCTGAAACGCAAGATATGGACATAATCCATGGCCACCTCGCGGTTCGTCGGCGGGATGCCCATCAGGTCGCCGGTGTGTCGACCGTGCAGTGTGCAGTAGACGACCACAGTTTCACCCTCGCCGACTACCTGGTGAATCTCCCAGCGCTGGTCGCTGAACACTCGTCCAAGCCAGAGCATCGTTTGCTGGACGCCAGCTAGCCCCTGTGGCTCGTCCGGCCGAGCACCATGATCGATTGAGTCTTCCGCGATCACGTCTGCCAGGCGATCCACCTTGCCGCTCGGGAAGATCTCTTCCCAGATCCGACGTGCTTTTGCCTTGAGTTCCTCGGCCATGTTGAAGCCTCCCTCCCTTACATGTTGGGTCTGCTACGATTGAGTAGAATGACCATTAATTAATGTCAGGAGTATTCCACCCAATGACGGAGATCGTCAAGCCCCGCCGGCCATACGATTCCCGGCGCCGGCGCGAGCAGGCGGCCCAAACCCGCCGCGACGTCGAGGTAGCCGCAAACAAGCTGTTCCGCGAGCGCGGCTACGCCGGGACGTCGATGCCTGCGATCGCTTCCGAAGCCGGCGTCGTCGTCGAGACGATTTACCGGGCATTCGGAAGCAAGGCCGGGTTGTTCAAGGCCGTCATTGAGTCGGCGCTCGCTGGGGGATCCGAGCGAGCCGAATTGGCGCCTGGGCAGCGCCCGGCAATTCGGGCCGTCATAGCGGAGCCAGATCCTGGTCGAAAACTCGAGCTCTATGCAGCAACCCAGCCGGGAGTCCATGGCAGATCGGGTCCGCTGTATCGAGTGCTTGTCGGTGCCGCCAACAGCGACCCCGAATTGGCGGAGGTGTTGGACGCTCTCGAGGCGAGGCGACTGCACGGATTGGGAGGCCTAGCCTCACAGCTCGCCGAGAGCCGCGCGCTGCGCTCCGATCTCTCGGTCGACGGCGCCCGGGACATCATCTGGACGCTCTGCTCGACGGCTGTACACGATCTGCTGGTTCGTCAACGCGGCTGGAGCGCGGAAGACTACCGAGGCTGGCTCGCGGCCGCTTTGAAGCGCGAGTTGCTCAGGGACAGAACGTAAGTGGTCCCGAGCGATCGACTCGGTCAGCTTCGATCTACGAGCGTGACTGGGACACCCTGAGAGTGCGCGATGCCGAGCAGGCGTCCACGAATCAAGCGACTGGCATCCGGATCCCAGAGCCGAGTACGCACCTCAGGTTTGGCGCCGTGCGGATCAGCCAGGATCGAACTCCAGACTCACCTCGCCGATGCGCTGTGTGCGCCCTAGCTCGTCAGGATGTCCTCGGCCACGCCCCGGATGGCGTATCCGTAGAGGTGCATGGCGTCGGCGGCATGCGCCCCGGAAGCGATCGGCCAGAGTTTCCCCGGCGTCCCCAGTGAGTGGAGGCTCCAGCCGTTGGCGTGTCCGTCAGTCGGTTGCGAGTGCCCGACCTGCAAGCAGTGCTCTCGTCTCCTCCCAGCCCTCCAGGCCTGGGTCTAGCCGGCGCACATCGCCTGGCGTCCGCAACCGGTGCCAGGCAGGCGTGAGCACGCATCGGCTGCGGCGGGGGGCGATTGCGCTGAGCCGCGTGTACGGGTTGCGGTCCAGGTCGAATGCATCGTCGGGAATCCAGTCGGCCAGCGGCAGCGACACTCCGATTGCAGCGCAGCCGTTACCAGCTCGTTCCGGCGCGATCCCGATTTCAGTCCGGTGGAGGACTTTGAACAACTTGGCGAGCACCAAACCTGGCAGATCGGGCAAGTCCGCAGGTAGCACGACTAGCTCGTCAGCGACCTCACTCAGCTGATCCGCCATGGCGACCAGAGTGATGTCAGTCGGGAGATGCAGAGCTTCGGGCCAGAGCATTTCGGCTACCGAAGGCGGGCCGGCGATGCCGGATTTGACCCCAATCAGATCGGCCACTACCTCGTAAGAGTCGAGCAGGCATGCCGCGGCGAAGCGGCTCGGATCAATACCCTCTGGCGCGGCACGGGAAGCGTCATAGCGGGCCAGTACCACCGCGACCCGGCGACGAGCGGCAGCCTCAGTCGACATCGGATGCCTCAGCCTCACGGCCCTGGCCCGCAAGATATCCCTCCAGGTAACCCTTGGCCTTCTCCGCTGCTGGATATCGGCCAACGAGGTTCCAGAAGCGATCAGAATGTGTTGGCTCCACGAGGTGAGCAAGCTCGTGAAGCAGCACATAATCAACGACCCACACCGGCAGGGGCTGCAGGCGGTGAGACAGTCTGATCACGCCGGTGCTGGGTGTGCAGGAGCCCCAGCGGTGCTGTTGGTTGGTCACCCACGAAACAGCCGTCGGCTCCGGCATCTGGTCCAGGGCCGGTGCCAGGTATGTCGCAGCCAGCTCGCGGGCCCGGGAGGCGAGCGCCTCATCGCCGCGCGGAGCAGTCGCTCGCGCCTCTCGGGCGAGGACCTTCTGAACCATGTCCTGGACGTAGGTCTGCTCGTCTGCCTTTGACATGCGCTGCGGGATCAAGACGACGATGGTGTCGCGCTCCCGGTAGGCGGTCACCGTGCGGGTCCGACGACTGCTGCGACGAACCTCGACAAGCGGGCCGGCAACTGCTGGTGACTGGGAAGATTTACTGCTCTTCGGGCGCCGCGTCCGGTGACCTTTCTTGGCCTTACCCCCTCGCTTAGGCAGCGGCAGCGGTGGCTGAGTCACGATGTCCCTTTCCGACGCGACCGGCCATCAACGGCTGAGCAATGTGAGCTCGAGACTTGGACGGCACGAGACAACTTACCTCGGCTCAGACCCTGAATCAGCGCTTGAGACTCGCGGATATATAGCTAGACAAAGTAGAGCAGACCACTGGTCCAACAGGTTTCCACACAGCCCACGCGTAGGTTCCAGGCCCTGGCGATAGCGGTCCACAAAACAACTGGGAGCAGTGCACATTGTGTCCACACGCTTGTCCACATTTAGTGGGGATTGGCTTTGCCAGAATCGTTTGACGGCGCGTGTCGGTAGCTATAGCGTTCCGAGCACGAAACCTCCAGATGGTCGGCACGCTCGCAGGGGAAGGCTAGCGATCCCGATGTCCCTGGAGGTTTCGTCCTTTTCTTGCACGGTGCGCCAGCGCTCCCTGTCCGCTCGCGTAGAGTTACGGGCGTCCAAGCGGTATGGCGTTTGTCGAGATGGCGGTCGCCAGGGGTCATGTGGCCTGTTGAACGGTCGATGATGCATCGCGAGGTCCCGCAGCTGTGAGCAGTGTGCGGACGAACATCGAGCAAGGAGAAGTCATGGCGGAGACGTACAGCGGCGAGTTCTACTGCGTGAAATGTAAGGCGAAGCGGGAGGCCTCCGGCGAGGTACACGTCAACGAAAAAGGCACCCGGATGGCGAAGGCCAAGTGCCCGGTGTGCGGCACAAACCTCAACCGCATCCTCGGCAGGGCATAACGCAGCAAGACCAGAGCATCCAATTCAGGGACGGTCGTCGGGGACCGTCCCTGATACACGTCTAAGCCAGAGTTCGTACTGGCCGAGCATCGCGGATGCGCCGGACGATCGCGGCAACCCGGCTCTCAGCGCCGGCAACCGTGAGCTGAGCCGTATCTACAACGGTCTCCCGAAGGCGATCGTGAGCGGTCGAATCCCGTCAGGGCTACCCATTCAATTGCCTCGCTGACTATGGCAAACGCCTATCGACGACCGCTGCAGCTCGAGGGTTCACACGGTGCCAGGCCGCACTGAGGCCGCAGGAGCCCGAAGTCCGGCTTCATTTCATGGCCCGGACCTTGGCTCGCCCCGTCGACCGCCTGTCAGCAGCGCGAGCCGGTGGTAGCGTCCCCCGGGTGCTTCCCGCGCACCCGCAACCGGCGAATCTTGCGGATTGGGTGACTGCCTTTGCGGAGTCGTTCGGCGCTCTGGGCACCGCCGGCGCGCTCGTGATTTGGTCTGGTGATCCTTCTCCGAGATCACAGAAACGCCGAGCGCGCACAGGTCGACCTTGTAGGTGCGTCGGCAGAGCTGACTTACGAGCGCCGGTCACCTGGCAGACCTCGGGTTGAGCAGGCCAAAATCCAGGTGTACGTGCGGAATGGCAGCGAGCTTCCCGTGGAGGTGAAGCACCTGGAGTACACCATTCGCACCAGGTGGCTGGTGCCAACGAGCGATGGAGCCTGGGAGCCGGTCGACGGTGAGCCCGGGGGTCCCTACCATCTCTATGACCTCCAAGTGCGACCCCAGGAGACCTGGGACAACAACGGGACCGCCGTTGAGACCAATCTGGCCCACACCGCGCCCGAGCGCGCCGTGCAGCTCGATCTGCTGGAGGGTGTCCGGTGCGAGATCAACTCGGTTGTGGTGCTGGACAATGCGGGCCAGGGGTGGGAGACCCGGCCCAGCGGTGGCGGCCGCGCTAAACCTCTCCAAACGTGAACCAGGGCCTGGCCCTCGTGTGAAGGCGCGGCCCCGGTTGGGTCGAACTGCTGATCAGCAGTAGGGGTAGCAGCTGGCGGACGGCTCCGCGGTCGCCTCGCCGCCGCTGAACGCCTCGTTGATCTGGTTCTCGATCGCGTACCGCAGATAGATCACGTAGGCGAAAACTGCGGCCATCATGAGCGCGATGAGCGCGAGCGAGATCGCCTGAATCCAAGCTGATGCTGCGACTCGTGGTCTTGGTGGTTGGGGACTGCTGGGTGGTTGGGACGTGGTCACGGCTAGCCGCTCACGTCAACGATCACGCCCTCGGAGAACCCGAGCACACCGGCTTTGAGCAGCAGCTTGGCGGGCTTGCTCTTCTTGGGGATGTCGAAACGAGCGTGCCAGCGACCTGATTGCCCGGGTTGATCTCCTCCAGGAACGTTTGGTTCCTCATCGTTGGCTAGAGCATGGCCTCGGTGTCGGCGGAGGACTCCTGACCCTTGGTGTTGATCAACGTCTGGTTGTCCCCGTCGAACGTGGTGGGCGCGTCGCTGATGTTCTTGACCTTGATCTTGACCATGCAAAACTGGCCCTGCGCCTTGGCGCCGAGGTACTGGTCACCGACCCGGGTGGCCCCGCACTTCACACTGCTGACCACGAAACGTAGCTCTCCGTCTGTCACCCGTTCGCCGATCTTGGCGTCGGGTTTCGCCGACTCCTTCGGGTCCGACGTCTTAGGCTCCGGCGGGGCCGAGGTGGCCGGGGCGCCCTCGGTGGTCGAGCTGCCGCCGCTGAGCGCAGCTACGCGGCTACCAAAGAGCACCAAGGGCGACCAGTGAGCCAACGATCAGCAGGACCCAGAAGACTGGGCCGCGCTTCTTCTTGACCGGCGCCGGTTGAGGTGGCTGGGGCTGGAGTTGGTTGATGGTCATGGTGTTGCGTCCTTTCGTGGTGTTGGTGTTGGCCAATCAGCCAAAAAAAAGGCGGAGGCACCCCGGAAGCAGCCTCCGCGGGTGGTGGGAGGCTGTGAGCCGTCAGGGGCGCTCGCCGGTGCCGCCGGGATTGATGCGGGCCAGCGTGACGTGGGCGGTGGAGAACAGCTTCACGATCGCGGATGCGGCGTCCCCGAAGCTGCACGGATTGATCACGGTCGGTATCGATAGCGCTAGACAGAGGAGCGGCCCTCTGTGCTGTTCTGACGCGTCAACCCCGGTCCCGGGTATTGGGCGTGGCCCGGGGACTGAGCGCCAGGGAGCGGCCCAGGGACGCGAGAGTGGCGGCCGGTTTCGGGAGAATGCCGCGCCTGGAATTACCGGGGTGTTCTTCGCGGCGTTGGTCTTTCATCAGTGAAATCGGCTGTTGACTCACCTGAGTTCCGACGAATCGGTACGGTCTGAGCGTAAGTGAAAAGCGCACGTGGTTGCTGACCGCGGCTTTCACGCTGGCCTTGTGACTACGACGGACGGCCTCAAGCTGAAGGAGTAACCGTGACTACACCGCCGGCCACGTCTGGGCCATCCGCCCCGGACCCCACTGTCGTCAGTCCTCTGCAGCCTTCCGCGCCGCCCAAGAAGCGACCCACTGGACTGATCGTCCTCATGATCATTTTGGCCCTCCTGCTGATCGGCATCATCGGTTGGTTGGCCCTCGTCAATGGCGAGTACCTCTGTCTAGATCGCCGGCCCTGGTGGGGGCCTCCCGAGAACCCCGACGTTTATACGAGCTGTTCGGGGCACATAGACGAGTTGCTTCGGAAGTGGGGTTGGGGTTCCTAGGTCCGGCGGCTAGGGTCGTACTCCGGTACGGGCCTCGCTGAGGGCCTCTGAGAGGCGCTCTGATTGACGGTGGTGATCTCTCGAAGTGTTGATCATGGGGTTCTGCGGTGGCTGGAAGTACCCGGGTGTTCTTCGCGGCGTCGATCTTCCATCAGTGAAATCGACTGTTTGACTCACCTGAGTCCGACGAATCGGTACGGTCTGAGCGTGCCACTGACGCGGCAGACCTTCAAGATCACCGGCAGCAGGTCGAGCACGAGTAGCGAGCATGCCAAGGCAGCTGATCATTGGCGCGCTGCTCCAGGTGGTGTCGATCAGCCTCGGTGTGGGCCTCGGGTATCTCGCCTTCTTAAACGTCTTCTCGATCTTGGACCGGTAAAGGAGACGCAACATGAATACCAAGAGGCTAATCGTCCTAGTAGCAATCGAGACAGTCGCGATCGCTATGGGCGTCTGCCTGCTGCTCTTCGCATTCCGGTACACACCTCCGACCTCGACTCCGATACCGGCGCCAAGCAAGACGTGGAGTCCAGAGCAAGCAGGTAGTTGGCCTACCCATCTCCGATCGCCTGGGAGAAGTACCGCCCATACCTTCAGGAAGAGATCGATACAGCGGGCATGGCCAAGGACTGCGTCAAACTTGAGAGGTTGTTCCAGGAAGTGGCCGACCTTCCCTATGACGAGTTGCTGACCTACGTCAGCCGATGGGGTTCGCATACCCAATGCTTCGACGAAGACGAGTGATCGTCACCTGAACTGATGCGAATCTTCCGCGCGGTGAGCTGATGATCAACGGCCAGGCCGCAGCCAGGCCGTACGAGGCCGCATGGTTCCAATAACGTGCTGCTGCGCTACGCAGTGCAGCGCTAGATTTACTCGGCTGTGGATAGCGCGCTTGTCGCACGCTGCCGGCCGGAGACTGGCCAGGTGAGCGCAACGAGATCTCGAACCATCCCACATCCGCCGCTTGAGCATCCACAGCTGGTGCCGTACGCGCCAGTCATTCGGCGCACTCACGACGAAGTCCAGGTTGGTGTCGATCCCCACGCGGCTCTCGTCTTCCGTGGCGAGGGCTTTGGCACGTTGCTCACTCTCCTCAACGGCTCCCAGCATCTCAGCACGGTACGGCGAGCGGCTCGAGCCGCCGGACTTACCAAGCAGCAGGTGAGGTCGGCATTGGACGCGTTGGATGCGGCAGGGCTGCTGCTCGAACGGGGTGCAGCGGCGTACACCAAGGCTCTTGACCCGTTGCAAGTGCGGCTCGTCGGTGCGGGACCTGTGGGCTCTCAGATTGCTCGTCTGCTCGTGGCCAGCGGACTCGGAACGCTGTACGTCTACGACAACGAGCCGCCCGACCTGGCGCTCTACCCATCTGCTGGAGTGTTGACCTCCCGTGCGGAGGCCCTCCGCTCATCCCTCGCGGAGGCCGGCTCGACCATCTCCAGCCTGAGTCATTGGTCTAAACCCGAGGCGGCGCCGCTCGATCTCACCATCGTGGCCTGTGACAGCCCGGAACTTGATCGAGTGATCACCGATCATCTTCTTCGTATCGACCAGCCCCATCTGATGGTGCGCTGCTGGGGGAACGGAGTGAGCGTCGGGCCGCTGGTACTTGCCGGCCAGACCTCATGCCTGCGCTGCGCCGACCTGGCTCGCAGCGACGCCGATCCTCAGTGGCCAGTCGTACTCAGCCAACTGTCCCGACTGCGTCTCGAGTCGCCCCCAGCCCTGCTCGCCTGGGCCGCATCCGTTGCCGCGGCGCAGGCCCTGACATTCCTCCATGGAGAACTGCCGGAGTCTGCCGGTGCAACACTTGAGCTGAGTTGGCCGGACTACGTCACGCGACTGCGTCGTTGGCCAGCTCATCCCAGCTGCGGTTGCGGTTGGCTCGGCCATACAGAATAGGGGCCATGGAGGACCAGCCCGGCAAGCCCACCAACGGCGCGGAGCGGCATCTGGCGAGTGACATCGATGGCAACTCGCTGGCTCGCTCTGCATTCCGTCGCGGCGCAAAACTGGCTTCCCTACCGCTCGGCGTTGCCGGTCGTGCAACGCTCGGGCTCGGGCGGCGATTGGGCGGGGCACCTGCCGAGGAGGTGAGTGAGCAGCTGCAGCAGCGTGGCGCCGAGCAGCTCTTCCGAGTATTGGGAGAACTCAAGGGCGGTGCCATGAAGTTCGGCCAGGCGCTGAGCCTTTTTGAGTCAGTGCTCCCAGAGGACGTGGCCGCGCCCTACCGGGCACATCTGGCCCGGCTGCAAGACGCGGCACCGCCGATGCCGACATCACGCGTGCATGCCGTGTTGGCGCGGGAGTTCGGCCCGCGGTGGCGCCAATCCTTCGCCGAATTCGACCCGCTGCCGGCGGCGGCCGCATCCATCGGTCAGGTGCACCAGGCCACCTGGGCTGATGGACGTACGGTCGCGGTCAAGGTCCAGTACCCCGGAGCGGATGAAGCATTGCGTTCCGATCTGCGGCAGATCGGACGGTTGTCGAAGGTCTTCGCGCCGCTGGCTGGTGGGATGGATGTGAGTGCGCTAGTCGATGAGCTCACCGCCCGTGTGACCGAGGAACTCGACTACACGCTCGAGGCAGGCTCCCAGCAGCAGGCCGCCGTCGGATTCGCCGGCAGCAATGAGTTCTATGTACCGCCAGTGCTGGCGAGTACGCCGAAGGTGATGGTCAGTGAATGGGTCGAAGGTGCGCCGCTTTCCTCAGCTGCACGTCTTCCGGATCAGAAGCGCAACGCGGCTGCCTTGAAGTACGTGCGATTCCTTTTTGCGGGGCCGAGCCTGGCCGGCCTGCTGCATGCTGATCCCCACCCTGGAAACTTCAAGCTCATGAAGGATGGCCGGCTGGGCGTGGTCGACTTCGGGCTGGTGGCGCGCCTGCCTGACGGACTACCCCCAGCCATGGGCCGGATTCTGAGGATTGCCCAGCAGGGCGACGCTCACCAGGTTGCCGAGGGACTCTACGAGGAAGGCTTCATCGCCTCAGACATTGACGCGGAGGATTTGCTCGATTACCTGAGCCCGTTCGTAGAGCCCGCCGCCGTGCCGGAGTTCCAGTTCAATCGCGACTGGATGCGGGAGCAGTTCCTCCGGGTACGTGACCCACATGCATCAGGCGGAGTGGCCATGAAGCTTAACCTGCCTCCGAGCTATCTGCTGATCCATCGCGTTTGGCTGGGCGGGCTGGCTGTCCTATCTCAACTGAACGCGCGAGCAGCGTTCGGCGAGGTTCTCACAGAGTTTCTTCCGGGCTACGCCGAGCGGCAGTAATCGCGATCCGCTGCTCGCAGCTTGCATCATCAACGCGCGGCACAGCGTGGGGCTAGGTCGTGGGCACGCACTTGGCTGGGGAGGCCAGGACTCCACTGTCGACCCGAAGGGGAGCCTCAAGGCTGTGCCGCGTGTTGATGATGCAAGCCGCTTCCTTAGCTGCCAGCGTCGGCATGCGCAGGCAGCTTTCAACAGCGATGATGTTATCGGCACACTGCCGCGCCATACGGGAGAATCGCCGCAATTTTTGTTGATTCTGCGCATGGCGTCGTGAGTCATGCAGCTGCCTCGTCCTTGGCCGCCGGAGCAAATGGGTCGGCGACCGGATACTTCCGGGGACGGCCCCTCGGCCGCTTACGGGCCACGATCACGCCTGCAATAAACAATTCTCCGCCCCAGACGCCCCACGGCTCCCGCCGCTTCAGCGCGCCAGCCAGGCATGCCGCCCGAACCGGGCAGTCCAAGCACAGCGCCTTTGCCTCCTCGACATCGGCAGGTGTCTCAGCGAAGAACAGATCCGGATCGACCAATCGACAGGGCAGCTCGGCGACGCCGCGAGGAACGACCATCGCGCCACCTCCTGTGTCATACATGTCGGCCTACTTTTCTGATCATGAGGTGCCCTTCTTGCGAGCTCCTCAAATCTGGCCGGGAAACACGAAGGCCGTGAGTCCCGGATGTCTGGGAGTCACGGCCCTGGAGGCGGCGGTGTGGGTCACACCGGCGGACTACAGGATGGTGGTCCCAAACGGTTCGAGAACTTGGTGTCGGTGACGTCGTAATCGCCAAATCCGGCGACACGTGCGCCTTGTATTTCGGCTGTCACACCGATGCGCTGAGAGCAGACTTCTCCCATCGGGCGCCAGTTCCGGCCTTTGATCGGCTGGTGGAGATGGACAAGTCGCATGCCCCCGGTGGCGATCTGCGCAACGGCCGGCGCGAGCATGCGCGAGGACAGATGGGGTTCGGGCACGCTCAGTCGCGCGGAATCTGCGCTGCTGCTCAGCAATGTATCCACCACCCCTCCTCTCGCAATCCGGTGGCGATGGGCGACCTTGTACTCCGGCTGAGCAAAAGGTCCTCGTCAAACCCTAGGGGAGTATCGCAAATCGATGCAAACACATTTTTTCCAGCGGCTGCTCGCGCATCGCGCTGTATCTATTGCTCGCTCCGCTCGCTGCGATGTTCGCTGGGGTTTGCCGCCACGTTCGTCGGATCTGGCGAAACGATCAAGCGTTGTTCCGCCATCTCCTCCTGCAGATCGGCCGCGCGAACATCGAGAACCCGCCTAGTTCGTCGTCGCTCGCGGAGGAACAACGTCTCCGTCGCTCCATTGACATTGCTCGCTCCGCTCGCTGAGGCTGGCGCTGGTGAGCCACTGCCTTCCTCACTCGCTCGCAGACGAAAGACGTGTCTGCTCCCTCGCTCGTCCAGGACAGCGGCGCGCCAGCCTGGCTCATCACGGCGGCGTGCGATTTCCGACGCTCGCAGCCGGGAGATCTCACGAAGATCTTGTACGGTCGGCCTCGGCGGCGATGATCGCCAGTAGATGCTCGCCGTACTTGTCAGCCTTCGTCGGACCAAGGCCCTGCACCTTGACCAGCTCTCCCCTCGTGCGCGGCCGCGCCTCGGCGATGGCGATCAGCGTGGCGTCGGTGAATACGCAGTAAGCGGGCAGCTTTTGGTCGGCCGCCTCCTGTCGGCGCCACTCTCGAAGTAGCGCCATTGTGCGCTCGTCGAAGGTCGCCGGGCAGCCGCGGTGTCGGCCGATCTTGCGCTCGGCGGCATCAGTGAGCGCTCGACCGCAGGACCGGCAGTGCAACGAGAGCACAGATTTCTGGCTGATCCGCCGGGGGCGAGGTGGGCTGGCTGGTGCCCGCAGAGCGTCCGGCAGTACTGGCTCCAGGAAGTGCGAGGGCTTCCGCTGATGCCCATTGCCGTTTCGAGTTCTGGACCAGGAAATCCGCAGCAGTCGCCGGGCACGTGTCACGCCGACGTAGAGGAGCCGTCGTTCCTCACTGATCTGCTCCGGCGAGGTGGCCAGGATGAAGGGAAGTGATCCCTCGTGAATGCCGAGCAACGCCACCGCATCCCATTCCAGTCCTTTTGCAGAATGCAGTGTGGAAACCGTGACGCCTTGCGCTGCTGGCACATGTTGCGCCTCGGCGCGACGATCCAGCTCGGCCGAAACGGCCTGAAGTGTGAGCGGTTGCTGACCGTTCTCCGGCCGCGGAGAGCCTTCCCGACCGGCGTTCGCTTCGGCCTCTAGATCCTCGGCCACGCTAAGCAAGGCGGCTAGCGACTCCCAACGTTCACGCAGTGCCCCGCCACCTTCGGGGGGCTGCTGAGTCCAGCCCAAGGCGAGGAGTATCGCCTTCATCTGCTCGGCGGCACTCCCCTGCTCCGCGCCGGTCCCGGTACGAGCCGCCGCCCGCAAGGCCACCAGAGTTTGGCGCACCTCCGGGCGCTCGTAGAAACGTTCGCCCCCGCGTACCAGGTAGGGAATGTTGCGGTCGGCCAGCGCCTGCTCAATGGAAGGCGACTGTGCGTTGATGCGGAAGAGTACGGCCATTTCGCGGAAGTCCACGCCCGACTTGGCTTGATCGGCGAGCCAGTCGCCGATCCCGGCAGCTTCAACCGATTCGTCTTGCGACTCGACGAATTCCACCTCCGGTCCCGAGGGTTGTTGCGCCTGCAGGGTGACCGGCTGAAAGCCGCGTCGCGTTGACTCGCTCGCCGCAGCCGCCATGATCGAGTTGGCGCATCGAACAACCTGAGGAGTAGAGCGGTAGTCGCGTACTAGGCGGATCACCGTTGCATCGGGAAAACGTTGGCCGAATCCTGTCAGGAAGCTGGCCCGAGCTCCGGCAAAGGAATGAATGGTCTGCGCCGGGTCACCAACCACGCACAGCTCAGCCCGCTCGCCTCGCCATAGGTTCAGCAGTGCCTCCTGAAGCGGGCTCACGTCCTGGTACTCATCGACGACCAAATGCCGGTACGTCCGGCGGATGGTCTCAGCGATCTCTGGATGGTCTGACATCAGCGCGGCAGCACAAAGCAGGATGTCTTCGAAGTCGATCCGGCTACGCTCGCGCTTGGCCTTTTCGTACGACGCGAAGATGCGGGAGACAGTCTCCGGGTCATAGGAGGCAATGCGCCGGTTGTGCTCGACGGCCAGCCTGGGGTAGTCCTCGGCGTTGACATTGCTCACCTTGGCCCACGAGATTTCAGCGACCAAGTCGCGCAAGCCGGGCGTGTCGATCTTGACCCGCAGGCGGCTAGCCGCCTCGGCAACCAGCGGCATTCTGTTGTCCAGCACTTGTGGCAGCTCACCGCCGTAGACCTGCGGCCAGAAGTACTGGGCCTGCCGTAGCGCGGCTGAGTGGAAGGTTCGGGCCTGAACGCCCTGTGCGCCCAAACGCTGCAGCCGGCCGCGTAGTTCACCCGCAGCGCGAGTAGTGAATGTCACGGCAAGCACGGATGTCGGGTTATAAGCGCCGGTGGCTACGCCGTAGGCGATCCGGTAGGTGATCGCTCGAGTCTTGCCGGTACCGGCTCCGGCGATGACTGCAACCGGTCCGCTGAGCGCGGTCGCGACCTCTCGCTGCTCGGGGTCGAGACCGTTGAGCAGCGCGTCGGGCGAAAGGGGTCGCGTCGGGGCTGCAGGCACAGGGACACCATAAGGGCCTTCACCGACTATCTTTGGTTGCTTGCTCAGGTAGGAAGCGGATACGCGAACTCAATCTCAGTGACACTGGAGTCGCGATCCAGCGGGCGTCGACGACCGGTCTCCACAAATCCATACGAGCGATACGAATGAGCGGCACGACTGTTGGAATCAGCCACTTCGAGTGTTAATCGCCTGCCGTGGCGACGGCTCGAAAGGTCGGCAATCGCGTCGAGCAACTGGTGAGCGCAGCCACGACCGCGTGCCTCTGGTGCGACATACATCCCAACAACAACAACGGTTTCACCGTCGCCGGTCCAGAGACCGGTTGCGGTGCCAATCAAAGCTTGATCATCATCGAAGGCCAGAAAGCTGGTGGCAGTAGCGAGTCGCGCCTTCCACCGGTCGGGCTCGAAACGCGCTTCGGCCTCGTACTCCGCCTCGTACGCGTCTGGCTCTTCCGACAGCGAGCGCAGGCGGATGGAGCGATAGACCTCCCAGTCGGACGGCTCGGCGCGCCTGATTATGAAGGTCATGTCCTCATGATGACTGCAGGGCAGGCGCTTCCTGTCGAAAGTGGTCCGCAGGGAGACCGATCCGGCCGGCGGCCATGTCGGTCGTGACTATTTCTGCCCCGCGGCTAGGAAAAGATTGATCTTCGTCGAGGAGTTTGACGCGTACGAGGGTTGCGCTAACGTCGATATTGGAGACGTTCCCGCGGGCACGTCTCCGCCTTCGGTTCGCCGACCTTCCTCTGCTCGCAATGACTTATCGTGTGTCCACACACACTCTGTAGGAATAGTCGAGCTATGGATCGGGTTGTGGCCAGCGTGGCGGCGACTGGCAAAGTGACCCTGTTCACCACGACCTGGTGCGGTTATTGCGTTCGGCTCAAGTCCCAGCTCGAGCGAGCGGGTATTGACTACGTCGAGGTGGACATCGAGTCCGATACCGAGGCCGCTGCCCTTGTCGCGAAGGCCAACGATGGGGATCTGACGGTGCCGACCCTCCTATTCGCTGACGGAAGTACCCTCTCTAATCCGTCAATCGCCCAAGTGAGCGACAAGGTCGCTAGGCGCTAACTCTCGGAATTCGGTGGCCGTGTGAGGAAAGGCCACGCGGTGTCAGCCACTCGCCTTAGTGTTGACCGCGACCATGACGCTCTACCTGCATCGCGCAGAGCGGACCGACCGGTTGGTCACTGCTCTCGGGGATCTACTCAGTATTCCGCTGCCTGATCCGTTTGCCACGGAGATCATCAGCGTGCCTACCCCTGGCGTGGAACGCTGGCTCTCCCAGGGCCTGGCGCAGCGGCTGGGGGCTGGGGCCGGTCGCAGCGACGGAGTGTGCGCCGGCGTGGACTTTCCTTCACCTCGGCGGCTCGTGGCGCGCGCCCTTGCAGGCACTGCGGATGGGGAGGACATCGACCCCTGGCAGCCACACCGCGCCGTCTGGCCGTTACTCCGCGTGATCGACGGCTGCCGCGGGGAACCTTGGGCGGCATTGCTTTCGCACTACCTGGGCGCCAGCGGAGGCTCCGCCGAATTGGATCCGCTGCGCGCCGGACGCCGGTGGTCAACCGCGCGACATCTCGCCGGCCTCTTCGCCAGGTACGCGGCAACGCGGCCGACCATGATCGACAACTGGTCTCGAGGCCGCGATCTGGACGCCTCGGGGGCGGCACTCCCAGCCGATCGTGCTTGGCAGGCCGAACTCTGGCGGCGGCTTCGCAGCGAGCTCGGTGCGCCGAGCCCGGCCGAGCGCGTGCAAGCCGGGGTGGCCAGGCTCCGCGTCGTGCCGGAGAGCAGCGATCTCCCAGAACGGCTGTCGGTCTTCGGCGCCACTCGGCTGGATCCCGACCACCTGCTCGTACTCTCAGCACTCGCCGACCATCGCGACGTCCATCTCTGGCTGGCTCACCCCTCCCCCGCCCTCTGGGCGAGCCTGAAAGCCGCCACCGAGCGCAACGGACTCAGCCCGCCGCCAGTTTCACGACGCGCCGACGACTCCAGTGAAGCGTTGGTTCAACACCGGCTCCTCGCCTATCTCGGCCGCGACGTACGCGAGCTTCAGCTCGCTCTCAGCACGATCAGCCCCGATGCCACAGATCAGCATCACCAAGCGCCTGAATCCACGCAGCGGGCATCCCTGCTGCGTTGGTTGCAATCTGACATTGCTGGCAACCGGGCACCGTGTCCGGAAGAAGCGCGACCAGTCATCGCAGGCGACGACCAGAGCGTGCAGTTCCACGCCTGCCACGGGCCAGATCGTCAGGTAGAGGTGCTGCGAGAGGTGCTCGTCGGCCTGCTGGCTGACGACGCGACACTCGAACCGCGCGACATCGTCGTCATGTGCCCGGAGATCGAGAACTTCGCTCCGCTGATCGCCGCCTCGTTCGGACTTGATACTCCTGAGGCCCGAGCTGAGCATCCCGGCCATCGGCTTCGGGTGAGGCTTGCGGACCGCTCGCTGCGGCAGCTCAACCCGCTGCTTGCACTCGTGAGCCGACTGGTCGCGCTAGCCGAGTCACGCGTCGAAGCCAGCGCTTTGCTGGACCTGTGCGCCGCGACTCCCGTGGCTCGGAAGTTCCGCTTCAGTCAAGACGACCTGGAGCGATTGCACGACCTCGTGCCCCGAGCGGGCGTTCGTTGGGGCTTCGACGCTGATCACCGCCGTCGGTTTCAGATGGCCGAGTTTCGTCAGAACACCTGGGCCGCCGGCCTGGAGCGGCTGCTACTCGGAGTAACGATGGATGAGACAGACCAGCACTTCATCGGCACCACTCTGCCGCTCGACGACGTCGATGCCGGCGATGTTGATCTTGTGGGGCGACTCGCCGAGTTGGTGGCACGGGTGAGCCTGCTGATCGAGGGCTGTGACGCCACCCAGCCCCTCGGCGCCTGGGTTGAACTCTTCAAGCAAGCGATCGAGTTGCTGGCTGCGGTTCCGCCCACCGAAAGCTGGCAACTCAGCCATGCCCATCACGAGTTGGCTGAGTTGGCCCTGGCGACCGACCAGGCCGCCGATGTCCCGCTGAATCTTGCTGAGGTGTCCGCGCTGATCAGCGACGCATTCCGCGGCCGTGCCAGCAGAGCCAACTTCCGCACCGGCACCTTGACAGTCTGCACCATGCTCCCGATGCGGTCGGTGCCACATCGGGTCGTCTGCCTGCTCGGAGTGGACGATGGAGTCTTCCCTCGAAAGCCACCGCCAGACGGCGACAACATCATCAGCGCCGAGGGGTGGATCGGCGACCACGACGTACGCAGCGAAGATCGCCAACTGCTGCTGGACGCCGTCATGGCGGCTCGGGAACGACTGGTCGTGATC
Organism: uncultured Actinomycetota bacterium; assembly: GCA_963836855.1. Lineage (GTDB taxonomy): Bacteria > Actinomycetota > Actinomycetes > Propionibacteriales > Propionibacteriaceae > Microlunatus. The sequence goes on from CAWILN010000048.1 coordinate 90,289, forward strand.
TTTTCTGGGTCCGATCCCCGCTCCGGAGCCGAGATTCCCCTTGCCGTGCCGATCGGTGAGCTGCTCGATGCGCTTGACACCACGGCCCGTACCCAGGACGGGCGCACCATCCGGAGCAAGATCACTACGCGGCATCCGTTGCAACCGTTCGACGCGTCCAATTTCATTCCCGGAGAGCTCGGCTCGCGGACCGGATTCAGCTTTGATCGCGCCGGCCTTCGGGCCGTACGCGCCGCCTCGCGGGAGCGCACCGCCGCCATACCAGTTTTCGGCTCCAAGCCCTTACCCGATCGAGATCGCGATGACCTTGTCACGCTCAGCGACCTCGTACGCTTCTACAACCATCCGGTCCGAGCACTGATCTCTGAGCGTGCCGGACTGTGGATCACCAAACCCGATGAGACGCCGGACGAGCAGATCCCGGTCTTCCTCAGCGGGCTGGATGCCTGGAGCATCGGGGAGCGGCTCTTGAGGCTGCGGCTGTCGGGCCACGAGCTCGAACTACTGACCGCTGCGGAGTGGCGGCGCGGCTACCTCCCCCCACGTGCGCTGGGCCAGAGGTTCATCGAGAGCATCAGCCAAGAGGTCGAGGAACTCGTGCAGACCGCGCAACCGTTCATGACCGACCAACCAGCTCCGCACGAAGTCCTCGCTGATCTTGGAGACGTCCGGTTGACCGGCACGGTGAGTGGCGTCGTCGGTGATTCGGTGGTCCATGTCAGCTATTCCAAGCTGGCAGCCAAGCACCGACTACAGGCCTGGCTCGAGCTACTGGCACTTACCGCGACCGATCCGAGCCGACCTTGGCAGGCCGTCGCGATCGGCCGCGGCGGCTGGTCTCAGCTAGGAGCGATTGACGCCACTTGGGCCAGCAAGGTACTGGCCGACCTGATCGATCTGCGGACAACTGGACTGCGGGAACCGATCCCGTTCAGTCCCAAGACCTCAGCCGAGTACGCGGCCTTGCGCTACCGGGACCGACAGCCCGCGCTCTGCCGACGCCAGCTCGACAAGCTTTGGGCTCAGGACCGTGACGAGGCGTACAAGCGATTCTTCGGAGCCAGCCTCGACACCGTGCTGGCAGAGCCGTCAATCCCATGCGAAGAACGGGGCAACCTGGCTGAGCCGAGCCGGTTCGGCACGCTGGCACGACGGGTCTTCCAGCCTCTGCTCTCAGTCGAGGAACTGCGATGATCAGCGATCACCCGCCATTCGATCTCTGCGACGAGCTGCCCTCAGGCACCACCGTGTTAGAGGCCAGCGCTGGCACCGGTAAGACCTACACGATTGCCGCCCTCACTGCTCGCGCCATCGCTGAGGGGGCAGTTGAGCTAAGTCAACTGCTCCTGGTCACTTTCGGGCGGATGGCGACCAACGAACTTCGACTGCGAGTTCGCGAACGCCTGGTCTCCGTCGAGGCCTGCCTTGCCGATACCGTCGCAGAGCGCATGCCCGCCAAGCCGCCCAGCCCGGTCGAGGCCATGCTCTCAACCGGTCACCCAGAGGAGGTGGCACGCAGACGCCTGCGAGTGTCCCGGGCCCTTGCCGAGTTCGACGCCGCCACCATTGCCACAACACACGAGTTCTGCCTCGAGATGCTTGATGGCCTTGGGGTGCTCGGCGACCGCGAGCCTCACGCCCGACTCGTAGAGAACCTGACCGACCTCACGCGCGAAGTGACCACCGATCTTTATTTACGCCGCTACTCCACCAGCGGCTCACCGCCCATGAGCTACGACGAAGCATTGGAGATCGCCAATCAGGCCGTCGGCGCAGTTCATGCGCGGCTGGTGCCAGCAGCGGCCGCTCTCGACGACCCGTCTGGCGGTGGCGCGCGAGTGGCGTTTGCGACAGCCGTGAGGCGGGAGGTGGAGCGCCGCAAGCGGGTGGGCAAGCTCTTCACTTACGACGACATGCTGACGCGGCTCCGTGATGCCTTGGCTGACCCGGAGCATGGGACGGCGGCTGCCGAGCGTCTCCGGCAGCGCTACCGCATCGTCATGGTGGATGAGTTCCAAGACACTGATCCCATCCAGTGGGAAATCCTGCGCCGCGCGTTCCACCGACACACCACGTTGATCTTGATAGGTGACCCCAAGCAGGCGATCTACGCCTTTCGAGGTGCAGACGTCTTCAGCTACCTCGACGCCGTTCAGCAGGCCGACCAGGTGATGAGTCTGGCCGTCAATCGACGCAGTGACCAGGCTTTGGTCGCTGCGCTTGATGTGTTGCTCGGTGACGCCGCTCTAGGTGACGAGCGAATCGTGGTACGCCCGGTCACAGCCGAACATCAGCAGCGGCGGCTCAGCGCGGCTGCCGGCAACCAGGAGGTAGTCGCTCCCATCCGAGTGCGTGTCATGCCGCACGAGCCTGATGTCGAGAGGGTGCCCAGTGTTGGAACAATTCGGCCTCGCATCGCCGATGACCTGGTCGCTGATATCACGGCGCTGCTAGGCTCGGGCGCTCAGCTGCTCGAACGAGGCTCCTTTCGTCCGGTGCAGCCGTCGGACATCGCCGTTCTGGTGCGTAAGAACGAACGTGGCGAAGCGATCCGCGATCGGCTGATCGATGCCGGTGTCCCCGCCGTGATGTACGGCGCCAGCTCGGTGTTCGCCTCGTCCATGGCTCAGGACTGGCTGACTCTGTTGCTGGCCCTCGAACAGACCCGGCAGCATTCAGTGCGGCAGGCGGCACTGACCAGCTTCTTCGGCTGGACCTTTGCCGATCTTGCGGCCGCCAGCGAGGAATCGCTGATTGAGCTCACTCAGACGGTCCGTTGGTGGGGAAAAGTGCTCCAGACTCGCGGGGTTGCCGCCCTTTTGGAGACTGCGACAACCGATGAACGAATCCCCGAACGGCTGCTGAACCTGCGCGGCGGAGAACGGATGCTGACCGATCTGCGCCATCTCGGCCAGAGCCTGCATGCGGCCATGACATCCGCCCAGCTCGGCGTCGGTGCCCTCGTCGAGTGGCTCCGGGCGCGGATCTCTGATGCCCGCGAGACTGGCATCTCCGAGACCACCCGGCGGCTGGATACCGATGCAGAGGCGGTGACGATCTTGACCGTGCACCGCAGCAAGGGTTTGGAGTTCCCGATCGCTTATCTGCCGGAAGCGTGGGATCGCCATGTCAACGGTTCTGACGACGGCCGGATCCTCAGGTTGCACGAGCCGACGGCGACGAGCAGCGGTGAATGCGTGCTGGATGTCGGAGGTCGCTATGGCCCAGGCAGACCCGAACGTTTATCACGCAGCCAGGACGAAGAGTCTGGGGAGGACCTGCGACTGTTGTATGTGGCGCTAACCCGAGCCAAGTGCCAGGTGGTGACTTGGTGGGCGCCCTCGTTCAACACACCCGGTTCGTCACTGCAACGCCTGGCCTCGCGCGACCCAGGCGATGCCGCAATACCCAGAGCTTCCTACCCGCTGAAGGGCGATCCTTTTAGCACCAGGGATCTCGGTGCTGGATTCAGCATTGAGGAAATGGCCCCGCGGGAACCAACACGCTGGCAGCAGATCCCAGAGCCTCCGCCGGTGTTGCGAGTACGAACCTTTGACCGCGGGCTCGACCTGGCCTGGCGCCGGACCTCCTACTCCGCGCTCACCGCCGCTGCGCATGGGGCCGAGGCACCATTACCGGCTGTTGGCAGTGAGCCTGACCTCAAACGGGAGGACGACGAGTCTGGTCCCGCCACCTCGACCACGCTGCAGACCGGGGTCGGAGCCGACCAAACAGTGAGCGGACTTGATCAGCCGTCACCGATGCACGATCTGCCGTCCGGCGTCGAGTTCGGAACAGCTGTACATGCGGTGTTCGAACGTATCGACCCGACAGCACCTGACCTACCAGCTGCCCTCCGTCAGGCGTGCGGGGTCACGCTTGCGCAGGGTCCAGCCGCAGAGATGACCGTCGACGAGCTGGCCAGCGCCATGCTGCCAGCATTCCGTACGCCGCTCGGACCCCTCGCCCACGAATTGCGGCTCTGTGATATTCCGCGCAGTGACCGGCTGGCCGAGCTCAACTTCGAGTACCCGCTGACCGGCGGTGACACGAATACCGCCGACGTCACCTTGAGCATGGTGGGTCCGTTGCTGCGCCGCCACCTTCCTCCGTCGGACCCACTGGTCGGCTATCCCGATTTGCTTGACGATCCGGCCTTGAACACGCAGGCGCTGCGCGGCTATCTAACCGGAAGCATCGATGCCGTGCTCCGCATCCGTCGCGACGACCGGCCCCCTTGTTACCTGGTTGTCGATTACAAGACGAACTGGCTGGGCGGCTTCGACGGCGCTGTCTTGAAGCTTGGTGACTACGTGCCTGCGCGAATGGCAGAGGCCATGATGAGCGCGCACTACCCGCTCCAAGCACTGCTCTACACAGTTGCCATGCACCGGCTGCTGCGTTGGCGACAGCGTGGTTACGATCCGGCAGTCCATCTGGGCGGAGTTTTGTACCTCTTCGTACGCGGAATGGCCGGTCCGGACACCCCACGAGTGAATGGAACGCCTTGCGGTGTATTTGGCTGGCGTCCGTCGCCCGCGCTTGTCATCGACCTCTCTGAGCTCCTGGATGGAGTGTCGCCATGACCAACCGCCCACGGCCTGAGGTCGTGGACTCACCTCCTGAACCCATCGACGTGCGCACTGAACCAGCCCACGTGCGCCTTGAGGCCTTCGACAAGATCAGGACGGCGCCCGTCGAAGTGCGCCCTTACGCTCCCACACGCTCAGCGGGCACGTCGTCGGGGCTCCCTGTAGGAGTCGCCGACCGCGGCTTGCTCGTCCAGCGTGCATCCGGTCTGCTCGCAGTCTTCAACCAGGCCGGTGTTCTCAATCCGGCTGATGTACACACCGCGAATGTAGTGGGTCGGGTAGGACAGGAAGCCGACGAGCGAGTCCGGCTCGCATTGGCGCTCACCGTCCGGGCACTGCGCAGTGGCTCGGTCTGCATCGATCTTCGCCTGGTACACACCACGGCGTTTGAGGAGGTGGAGGCCGCAAGCGACGTCATCGACCTGCCATGGCCTGAGCCGGACCGGTGGATCGCAGCTTGCAAAGCGAGCCCGCTCGTTGCCGATGGCGCTGATCAGCCCGGTGGTCGCCCGCTGCGGCTGGCCGGCGGTCTGCTCTATCTGGAGCGGTATTGGCAGCAGGAGGAACTGGTTCGCATAGAGCTGCAGCGACGCTTCGCCGCTCCACCGCCTGAGATCGATCAGTCCAGGCTGCCTACTGCGATGTCAAGACTGTTCGATCACAAGGGCCTGGCGCCGGGCGAAGCAGACCTCCAGCAATTGGCGGCAGCTGTCAGCGCGCTTGGCAGGGTAAGCGTGCTCGCAGGTGGACCGGGGACCGGGAAGACGACGACCGTTGCCCGGCTCTTGGCCCTCCTCCGGGATCAGCCGGGACCCGCTCCGCGCATCGCACTGGTTGCGCCGACGGGCAAAGCGGCGGCCCGTCTCGAGGAGGCGGTACGCGCCGCCACCGCTCAGCTCGATCCGGAGGATCAGCGCCGCCTGGGCGACCTTACGGCATCGACGTTGCATCGGCTGCTGGGCTGGCTGCCCTCGAACCGAAGCCGGTTCCGTCACGACGCGGCGAATCAGCTACCACACGATGTCGTGATCGTGGATGAGATGTCGATGGTCTCGCTCACGATGATGGCGCGGCTGCTCGAGGCCGTACGCCCAAGCGCACGCCTAGTGCTGGTCGGTGACCCCGATCAGTTGTCGTCGGTCGAGGCCGGCGCTGTTCTTGCCGATATTGCGCGAGCGCCCGGCACCCCCGACCCCGACCTGGGACGACGCCTGGCCGAGCTCGGGCTGATCGCCGACCAGGAGGAGGCACCAATTTACGGCGTCGTGCAACTGACTCACACCTGGCGATTCGGCGGTGCCATCGACGCACTCGCCAAAGCGATCCGGGCCGCTGACGCCGACGCTGCCATTGCCGTGCTTCGCTCGGGGGAAGGTGATGTGCAGTTCAGCGAGATCGATCTTGAATCGGCACGGAGCGAGGCCTCGGCACGGGCGCTCGGTGGCATGGCAACACGGGTTCGCGAGGCGGGTGTCGACATGCTCAAGGCGGCCAGATCCGGAGAGGTGACGGAGGCGCTGGCCGCTCTTGATCGGCACCGGCTGCTCTGCGCCCACCGACGCGGGCCGTACGGTGTGCTCCGCTGGGGCATGGAGGTGGAGCGCTGGCTCACCGAGGCGATCCCTGGATACGCCGAGGACGGCGAATGGTACGTGGGGCGACCCTTGCTGGTTACCGCCAACGACTACGAGATGTCGCTCTACAACGGTGATACAGGCGTCATCGTGGTAACACCCGCTGGCGTACGCGCTGCCTTCGCCCGGGGTGCTGCTCCTGTTCTCCATCCACCGGTCCGGTTGGACGCGATCCAGACCGTGCACGCAATGACCGTGCACCGTGCGCAGGGCAGTCAGTTCGACACGGTGTCATTCGTTGTGCCACCGCCGGACTCTCCACTGCTCACTCGCGAGCTGCTCTATACCGCGGTCACGAGGGCGCGGCAACATGTTCTGATCATCGGCACCGAGGAGGCGGTACGCCGGGCCATCCAGCGTCCAGCAAACCGTGCTAGCGGACTACGGCACCGCTTGGCGGCTGAACCCTCTCAGCTTGTTTCATCGCCATGATCAATGCCTGCCGCCAGCTCGCGGTGAGCCCGCGGAAGTGTGGCCAGGACCGTTGTGCCGTGTTGCGGAAGACTCACGACGGAGAGGGTGCCGCCGAGAACGTCAAGCCTGTCCCGTAATCCCACCAGGCCGCTGTCTGGCGCCGGTATCGCGCCACCAATGCCGTCGTCGGTGACTTCCACCGTGAGGGCGTCGGCTGCAATGCCTATCGACACCCAAACCCGCGAGGCCTTCGCGTACTTGGCAGCATTAGTCAACGCCTCCGCGCAAACGAAGTAAGCAGCTGCCTCGACTTCCCGTGCGAAGCGGCCGGGTACGACATCAAGCTCAACGGGTCCTGGAAGAACCCCGGTGAGATCAGCAACGGCGGCGGACAGGCCCTCCTCGTCCAGACGCCGTGGATGCACCCCGCGCGCGAATGACGACACTGCTTCGCGTGTCTCAGCCACCCGGCCAGGCAAGTCACCATCGTGGGCAGTCTGCTTGACCAGAGCTGCAACGCGCTCAAGCCGTGCTTGCACTCGCCCATGAAGATCTGCTTCGAGTCGGTCACGTTCAGCGTCGGCCACAGTCAGCAGCCGGCGTCGGGAAGACTCCACATCAGTGAGCCGCCTTGCGACTTCCTGCTGCAAATTGGTGTTGGCAATAGCAACTCCAACTAATGAAGTGATCGAATCGAGCAAGGCGGGATCGCGCAGCAACGCCGGGTCATGCTCGAGCACGGCGATCCGGCGGTCTCCATCTCGCAGCTCGGTGAGTGTCCTGTCGGCGCGCGCACCTACTCGAACGGGTCGGCCAACCTCGTCGGTGAATCCTTCACCGTCGTTCGCGGCCAAGGCTAGAACCAACGAAGGATCACCCAGGGTTGCGGCCAGCACATCCTGGAGCGAGCGGGATTCAGCCTGTCCGAGATCGACGGCCAGGGTGCTGACGGTGGCTACCCGTGATGTGCGGTAGCGATAATCGATCACCAACGTCGCGGCTATTGCGAGAAGCACTAGCTGGTAAGCCAGCAGCAACTGGGAGTCGATGGCGACATTCGCAGCTCGCAGAAGTGCGCCGAGCCCCAGGACGCACCACATCGCAACTGCCCCGGTGGCTGCAATCCACTCGGGCGTGGTCTTCTTCGAAGGCCGCCATAGGCTCGCGGCGACAACAGCGACAGACAACAAGATCGTTGTGATTTCAAGCCGCGCGACGGGATACGCAATTGAAAGGAGATAGCTCGTGAAGACGATCATGCGACGGATCCGGCCGTGGATCCTGACTGCCGGATAGACCAGGAGCAGATGAGTCAACGGGCCGCGGTGGGCAAAAACGAGAAACCCGACCACATCGCCGAGGAACCACAGCACACCCGTAGCTGCCGCCAGCAATGCCAAACGCGGCGTACGTCGAAAGACGAGGGCAGCTATCAGGAAAGCGATGCCGACGAGCACATCCAGTACGACCATGCCACTTGCTCAGCTCAGCGCTTGCGCGAAGGTGTCGGCAGACAACTCGCCCTTCTCGATAAAGGCATTCGCACTAGTCGCTGCCAACTGCCGGCGATACGAGGCACGGTCCCGGCTGGAGATCAACACGATCATCGGTGCTGCGGCTTCTGATGCCAGCAGGTCTGCTACCTGAAACCCGTCAATGTCGGGAAGTTGAATGTCCAACAGAACAATCGCTGGTCGGAGTGCATGGAATGCGGCCAGAGCGGTTGTTCCGTCCGGTACTTCCCCCACAACCGTGTAACCGACATGCTCCAGCAGTTCCCGCGCTAGTCCTCGAAATTCGGCGTTGTCGTCCACGATGAGCACGCGTCCGCCCATACTGGCAGTGTCAGCGCCCTCAGACGTTTGCGGATGAGGGCCATCCCCCAGATTCACTTCCCACGCAACCAAGCGATCACCGCGAGGACTCGACGATGCTGATCTTCGGACTCGGCCAGCCCAAGCTTTGCGAAGATGTGACCGACGTGACGCTCCACAGTTTTGGAGCTGATCTTGAGATTGGTCGCGATGCGCTGATTCGCCTGTCCCTCTGCCATAAGGGCGAGGACCTCTCGCTCCCGATCGGTTAGCTCGTCCAGTAAGCCGCGATTTCGCGGGCGCGCAACCAGCCGAGCGACGATGGTCGGATCCACGACGCATTCGCCGTCCCCGACCCGCTGCATAGCGTCAAGCAGGACATGCACGTGCGAGACTCGGTCCTTCAACAGGTAGCCGACACCGCTCGAATGCTGCTCTAGCAACTGCATGGCATAGCGGGAGTCGAGATAGTGAGATAGCACGAGCACACCGACGGCTGGGTGACGCCGACGGATCTCCGAGGCGGCAACGAGTCCCTCGTCTTTGTGACCGGGCGGCATCCTGATATCGACGATCGCCACGTCCGGCCGATCCAGCGCAACAGTGCGCAGCAAGGACGACCCATCTCCCGCTAGCCCGACCACGTCGATGCCTAGCTCTTCGAGCAGTCGAGCGAGACCCTCCCGCAGCAGCACCTCGTCATCGGCGATCACGACTCGCATGGCAGCTCAACTCGGATCTGCTGGGCGGACGTGGCCCCGACCGTGCCGCCAAGTGCTCCGACTCGATCCTCGACCGCAGTCAAGTCTTGGACGGGCTGGGAGGTGGTGATCTCGACTCGAAGTGTCATGCCGTCCTCTCCGACGCGGACAAAAATCCGACCTCCCGAGCGTGAGGCATCTGCTAGATGGACGACCGCGAAGAACGCCGCTGACTCGACCGCGGACGGCAGGCGCCGCGGCAAGAACACGTCGGTCGTCATCGAAATCGAGCTGGATTCGGCGAACGATTCCAGTGCCGCCTCCAAGCCCTCGTCCGCCAATTCGGTCGGGAAGAGTCCTCTGGCAACCGTTCGCAGTTCGGCCAGAGCGGCACCTACCTCGTGCTCGGCCTCGAGCAGTTGAGCGCTCGATAGATCCTCCGGGGATGACTTCAGGCGGGCCAGTCGAAGGGCCAGAGCAAGCGCTACGACCTTTTGCTGCGCACCATCGTGCAAGTCACGCTCCAACGCTCGCCGCTCTCGATCGGCGGTTGCCACGATCCGCCGTCGAGACTCGCGTAGCTCCCGGAGTTGAGCCTCTCGCTCGGCGTGGAGTCGCTCATTCTCCAAGCCGAGACGCGCCGCCCGAACGACCTCACCAATCGTCCCGTCGTCCAGAGCTCCTGGTCGATGAACGAGATAGGCAACAGTCTTCTCACCGCGCACCAGGCTTGTGGCGGCGGTTTCGTCAGCCGGCATGTGACGAGCGGCGCCTGCAGCGTCGACGAGCTGTCCATCGGGGAGCGGATAGAGCAGCCGAGCGGACGGATCGTGCAACACGGCAGCCAATGTGGTACTCAATCCGCCGATAGGTGGGACACGAGTTCCCTGAACCAGGAGGCGTACGAGTCGAAAGCGTGTCAGCCGTAGGGCTATGGCCGGCCAAGCCGTTGCACCAGCAATCGCCACAAGGAGCACCGCCTGGGCCAGCCACAGCCAGTCATCGACCGCGCCCTGAGCCGGGACCCCTCGGCTGAGTTTCAGCGCGTACGACCCCAGGACAACCATTAGGTAGCCGATCGCGATCGCCGTGACCGGGAGCAGAATCCTTCGTTGTGCCGGCGTGTAGGAAATCGACCGAAGAACAAGCACAGCGACAAGACAGCCAGACCAGATGACTTCGAGAGTTCTCGTGAAGGCGTCGATCCCGGCGACGATCACCGGTGAGCCGACGACCAGCCAGGGATTCGCTGGGCAGTCGCTACATCCGGCCGTTCCCGGGTCGAAGAACAAGACCTTGGCGAGCCCTCCGACGGCCACAGTGCAGACGTAGGCGAGGACCACTGCTGGCGCTTCGAACTTTCCGAGCCCGGCTTCAATCCTGAGTACGGCATGGGCGACGAGCACGGGGCATACCGTGGCCAGGACGAGGCCCACACCGAAGACCCATGCCGAGCGAGCGCCTGCGCCGTCCCATTGGGCAACGAACCAAGTCAGACCAGCAAGTGACAGGAGGGCTCCGGCCGCACGATTCTGAGCCTTGCGGAGCAGAACGACTCCCGCGGCCACGAGCGCCCAACCTGCGACCACCATCAAGACAATCGCCCATACCGATGACGAGGCCATGGAGTATCCACGTGTTCGGCTGGCAACGGCTGCCGCCTCCGCACCCGCAAGAAGTCCGGCCAACACGAGGGCCGCCTGCATCAGCAAGACTCTTGTCGGCCCAACCACGGTCTCATCCTGTCCGCCAACCGGCGGCCCGTACAGAGCCGCCGGTTGTGCACTCATCTCAGGCCCCTCCTAGCGCTGAAACGTCGCGGCCGGCGGAGGACACTCCGTGCCCAGGAACTTGCTGGCCGGTGCTGAGCCTTGCCGGAGCCAGGGCTTGTAGGTCCACGCGGGCGGCGAAACGGAGTCGGGAACAGGCGACCACTTCATTGCGCCTTTGTAGGAGCTCCACGCGTAGTCGAAGAGCTCACCGGGCTGGTTGAGCGCATCGTTGGGCGATTTCCCGCCGGCCTCGACGAAGGACAGTTGAAGCTTGTCGCCAGTCACACTGAAGGTGCCATAGCCCCAAGTGCACGCCGGTGACTCATGCTGTGTAAAAGCAAAGCGGCCGCGATCGAACACAATCCGGAACTCGCCGTAGTTCTCGACTTCGACGTCGCCGTGCGGTACGCCGGCGTTGATCAGATCTGACTTGGTGATCTTGGCCAGGTAATTCCCGTCAATGGGGGAAACCGCCTCGGGTGGTGAGGCAGATGGCGTCCCGGCCGACGATTGGCTCAGCTGAGAGCAGTCCGGAACGTCATTCGGATCGGCCGTGACGCCGCCAGCCTTGAGAGCATCGATCTGGTCGAGGTAGCGAGCAGTCGATCCGTCACCGCGAAGCCACTGATAGACCGGCGCAAATCCGTCGCGCAGTTGCTTGATCTGAGCCGATGACGCCTGAATGATCTGAGCCTTTCCGCGCCGGCAGAGAACACCGAGCCCCTCATCTTCCCTCTGCAGGGCCGCCATGGATGGGATCGCGTTCTGGACGGCTTCCGTCAGCCAGCCGCGCTGAGCGTCACTCAAGGAGTCGAAACTGTCCGCGTTGGCGACGACGGCAAGAGGTCGGGGCCACAGCTGGGCATTCCCCGTAATCCACTTAACATCATCGTCGTATCGGTTGCCCGCAATGCTGCCAATTTGCTGCTCGAGACCGTCATCGCCAGTCATATCGGTTCCTTCGAACCCGCTTTTCACCGGGATCGCGTTAAGCGCTCGGAGGCTTCGCTCACCTACTGCTGACGCGTTAAAGGCGATCCGAGCTGCATTGAAGTCATTCGGCGTGCGCAGCGGTCTGGTGATTCCTGCCGGAAACCGCATTGGTCCAGGGAGTATCCCGATCCCTTTTAGGCCTAGGCCTTCCACTCCGGACACCATGTCACTCGCCACATCACTGCTCAGTACTTGCTGCTGCAACGACATGCTGTCGACCTCCATGGGTGCGATCAGAGCGTCAAAGCTCCGCACGCCGACCAGGCCGAAGGCGCGAACTGGTACGACGGCAAGATCTGTACGACCAGCCTGCACGGCCTTGATTGCCTCCACTTCACTGTCTGCGGATCCGCGTTCGAACTGCTCACCTTGTTCCAAAACCAGGGCGCCGGCGGAGAGCTTGGATACCTCGTCGACGAATGGCTCCAGCTCAACGGCGAACCTCGGATTGAGCAACTTCAGCGTGCGTGTGGGCTCAGGTACAGCTCCACCCGCCTTGTCCACCGAGCCGCTGCAGCCACTCGTGACAAGACAAAGTGCCGCGGCCACTGCACCCAGAGTCGCAAAGGAATGGCGGAGCCGCGCCCCCGAGCCTCTCATTGGGCTGCCCTTACGACGTCGAGGATCACGTCGATCACCAGATCCGGATCGTCTTCCTCCACAGCGTGACCGGTGTGCACGACAATCTGCTTCGCCTGTGGGCTGAGGACAAGCCAACCCTTCTGGTCCTTAACGTTGCGTCGCATTCCCGCTCGCTCCGACGGGAACGGCGACTCACGGACGGCGGCATCGGAGTACTCGACCGTCATGATCGCCACAGGGATGTCACCGACCTGCCGGCGGGCTGCCCACCCGTCCTTCTCCACCTGCAAGTAGTCACGACGCTCGACGTTTTCGGGGTTGCTCGGATCCGTCTCCTCGACGATCTCGCGAGGCGGATTCCGGAACGGCGCGCCGGTGTCGACGAAGACCATGCCCGCGACCTGCTTTGGATGGGCGACGGCGTAGCCCGCCGTGATGTACCCACCGCCTGATGTCCCCACGAGAACGTATGGCCCGGGGATCTGCGCGGCATCGAGCAGCCGGCCGAGGTCGCCGACGAGCTCCTCCAGACCCCGCGGGCCGGGATCGGGACCGCTCTGACCGAGGTTGGCCCGGTCGTAGACGCACGTACGCGTCACCTTCGCGATGCTCGGCTCGGCAAACGCGTACGAATTGCTCGTGTCTTCGTCGCCTCCCTCCATGATGACGGTCGGCGAGCCGCTCCCGGTGCACCTCACGTACAGTCCGCGATTGCCCTCGATGCTGACGACGCGGTCCAGGTCTTCCGATCCCGCGGGTGTGGACGGACCTGCGGTCGAGGCGCCAGCGCTGTCCGCAGCACCACCGCACCCAGCGAGGAGAACGCACGTTACAACCGCGGCCACCGCGACGGCGTGAACCCTGCCAGGCAGCTCGTGTAACCGGGCAACAGGGAGGGACGGCCGGCGGGACATGTTACTTCGAAGCATGATGCCTCCTAGGACGATTCTGCGCCCACTGTCACCCGCCCGCCGTATGCGCTACATCGAGGCCAGCCCCCTGCCCGTCGATCGGCATGTGAGGGTCAGCCCGTACGCCGGCTTACCGCGCCGCCGCGCGACGAGGACTTCGGCACTATCTCAAAGCCTCGATAGGCACCTGCGCCGCGCGAGCAGAGACTTTAACTCTCTGCGAGCGTCGATAGGCGCCCGCTGGTAGTCAGAGGAGCGATGAGCGAAACATGCTTCTCGTTTCGCGAAGAGTGACGACGGCACCAGCTTCCCGATGTTCGCGCCACCGATCTGCAGGAGGAGATGGCGGAACAACGCTTTCCCGTTCCGCCAGATCCGACGAAGACGGCGGCAACCGAGCGAACATCGCACGAGCGAAGCGAGTAATCAGACACTGTGCGCCGCGCGAGCAGAGACTTTAACTCTCTGCGAGCGTCGATAGGCGCCCGCTGGTAGTCGGAGGAGCGATGAGCGAAACATGCTTCTCGTTTCGCGAAGAGTGACGACGGCACCAGCTTCCCGGGGCGCCGCGCGAGCAGAGACTTTAACTCTCTGCGAGCGTCGATAGGCGCCCGCTGGTAGTCGGAGGAGCGATGAGCGAAACATGCTTCTCGTTTCGCGAAGAGTGACGACGGCACCAGCTTCCCGGGGCGCCGCGCGAGCAGAGACTTAAAGGGGCGCTTCGCCCTCCCGCCAGGCCTCGATCATGCGTAGCGCGATGGAGCTGTGCCCTGGCAGTCCGAGTTCGCCAGCATCCAACTTCGCGCTGAGCTTGTCGCGGGTGTACCACTCGGCATGGGCAATCTCGCGCGGGTCGATGTTGATGTTGGTCGTCGTTGCCCGCCCGAAGAACGCGACCATGAGCGAACGTGGGAAGGGCCATGGCTGGCTGCCGAAGTAATGCAAGTCAGACAGGCCGACATCAACCTCTTCGCCGATTTCGCGGTGGATCGCCTGTTCAAGCGACTCGCCGCTCTCCACAAAGCCGGCCAATACCGACACCCGATTGCCCCAGGTGGGTTGGCCGCCGAGCAGCAAGCGATCATCAGCATCGACGACAGCGACGATGACAGCAGGATCGGTACGGGGGAAGTGGTCTTGGCCGCATACTGCGCAGTGTCGCGCGAACCCGCCGTTGATCACCACAGTCGCCCCACCGCACCGAGGGCACTGCGGCTCCATACGGTGCCAGTGCGTCAAGGCTGCGGCCGTGGCTGCAATGTCGCGCTCGTTGTCGGTGAGCTGGAAACCAACCTCGCGAAAATCGTGCACCTCGCCCTCGGTTAGCGTCTCCACCGCGAAGATGGGCGAGCCATTGAGCAGGCCGAGCAACCGATGCCGCTGACTGTCGTAGGCCAGGAACGGCTTGGTCATCCGAAGCTTGCTGCCGCCAGCATTGGTCGTGAACTGGGAGTGGGCGTCGAGCTGGAGCAGTTTCGCGTCCTCGGAGCGCCATAGCTCGGCTACCCACTCGGCAGAACCGCGGTGATGATCGACGCGGTCGAGGTCACTCGCCATCGCCCAATTGATCATGAGATCAGCGTAACTGCTCAACCTATGCGCTCAGGATGGATTCGATAGAGCGACGATCCGGCAGCGCCGCTGGGCGGACGACCTCGTTGGTCCGAACGTGATAGAAGACCGCGTCGATTTCATCCACTGGGAGCCCGTACGCCTCGGCCCAGGCCAGCCGGTAAATGGCCAGCTGCAGCGGATCAGCTGTGTCGGTCCGACCGGTCTTCCAGTCCACGACTTGGAAGCGGGCTCCTCCCACAGCATCCGGCATGGGCTGCTGGTAGACCGCATCAATTCGGCCCCGGATCAGACGACCCGCGATCCAGATACTGAACGGTGCCTCGATGGCGTACGGCATCGTGCTGCCGAACTGTCCGGCCGCGAAGGCTTCACAGAGTTCGCGTAGCTCCTGCTCGTCGTGGGTACCGGAGTCAGCCCGGTCGGGCAGGTCGTCAATATCAAGTAGCTGTTGCTGGCCCAGGCCCCCCGTCGGCAGTCGCGCGTCGAAATAGCGCTCGAGCCAATGATGGAACCGAGTCCCGAAGCGAGCGCTACGCGAAGGCTGGCGGGGCATCGGCCGCGCTAGTTCCGCAGCGAAGCCGTTCGGGTCCGCATTCAGCCGGAGTACCGCAGTGGTCGACAGCTGAATGGGTAGCTCGACCAGCTGGTCGCCTGACCGGGCCGCTATCGCCTCTGCAATCAAGCGGTCGATGTCGGCGTCCCAGCCAGCGACTACTTCATGATCATCGAGCAACATCGGCTCGCTTTCGGGATCGTCATAGCTGCCCAGATCAGCGAATCGCTTCCGCGCCCGTTGCACGTCGAGCGCGGCATCGTGCCGTCTCGCCTGCGCATCCGGGTCCAAGGGCATTGGCCAGAGTTGCGGAGGCACCTCAGCGACCAAGGGATTGTCCGATCCTGGTGGCGCAGCCTCGGCGAGCAGCTGATTGTGCCGGGTCGCCTCCTCGATGATCGCCCGCAGGTAGCTAGACGCTGCTCGCGCATTGCTGAGATCGGATCGCCAGGAGTGGCCCGTACCGACCAGCAGCCGCTTGGCGCGAGTTACGGCGACGTACCCCAGCCTGTCTTCAGCCAATAGCTGCTGGCGGCTGAGCTGCTGCTTGTAGTCGACCATTCCCGCGTAGGTCGTCTCGGCGAGTTGTGGGATCGACCCCGCATCGCCGCGCAAGTCGGCTGGTAGCACCGCGGGATTCGTGACCCAGTTGTCGGTGACCCGATCACTGGGAAATACGCCCTTCATAAGCGCCGGCAGAAAGACAGCCTCCCACTCCAAACCCTTGGCCTTGTGCACCGTGAGCAGTTTCACCGCTTCGCGATCCGATGGCACGGCCTGCTCCAGGCCTGCGCCCTGCTCGCTCTCCGCCTGCAGATAGCCAAGCAGGCCGGATAGCGAGGCATCGCCGTCGACATCGACATAAGCGGCGACAGCGTCCAAAAACGCGCCGAGCTGGTCGCGGCGAGAGTTTCGAGCGAACTCCGGCGTCGCCATCACTTCGACATCCAAGCCGATCGTGCTGATCACCCGGCGGGTCAGGTCGAGGACCGGCTCGTCGGAGTGCCGCCGCAACCATGCCAGTTCGGCCGAGAGCCGCGCGAACCGCTCTCGAGCCTGCGATGAATAGGCCGCCTCACCCGGATTCTCCAGAGCGTCGAGGAGACTCACGACCTCGGTCGGGTCAACCTCCGCGACAGCCCGTTCCAATGAGGTAAGGACTGTTGTGGGGCCGAGCTCGTCTTCGGCATCGTCGGATGAATCGCGGACAGCACGGGCCAGCTCGCTGGCGCGCCGCCCCAACAAGGCGAGGTCGCGCGGTCCCACCTGCCACCGAGGTCCGGTCAGGAGCCTGATCAAGTCGGGATTTGCGGTGACATCGTCGATCAGCCGCAGCGTCGCGGTGATGTCGGTGATCTCAGGCAGATGCAGCAGGCCACCCAGGCCAACGATCTCCACCGGCACATTCCGTGCAGTCAGCTCGGCATAAAGCGGTGCGATGTCGGCGTTGCGCCGGGTCAGCACTGCCACGTCGGCCCAATGCGACACGTCACCACCTGCCCGCAGCCCGGCGATCTGGTCAGCGATCCAGCTGATCTCTTCCGGCCATGTCTCGAAGGTTGCCGCGCGGACCTGTCCTGACGGCGTTCTGTCGGGAGCACGGAGCAGCCCTAGCCCCGCATCGCTGGGGTCGGCATGGGCCGTATGGGCGGCTATCACATGGCCGGTTTCGGTTCGGAGCGGCCGGCTGAGCACGTTTGCGACGTCGAGGATCGCTCGCCCGCTGCGCCGGTTGACATTGAGCCCAAATCGACGAGCGGGCCGCCCATCCAAACGAGGAAAGTCCGCGGCGAAGGTCAGGATGTTGCTCGCCGCCGCCCCTCGCCAACCGTAGATCGCCTGAAATGGGTCGCCAACAGCGGTTACCGGATGCCCGCGACCGTCCTTGGCGGTCAGACCGGAGAACAGCCCACGGAGCATGATCGCCTGGGCTGCTGAGGTGTCTTGGTACTCATCGAGCAACACCACTCGGAAGGCAGACCGCATCGCACTCGACACTTGCGGCACCTCGATGGCCAGCCGGGCCGCAATGGCCATCTGATCGGCAAATTCGACCAACCCAAGTCGTCGCTTCAAGTCTTGATAGTCACGCACCAAGCTGGCGAGTTCCAGGCGCTCCTGGCAGGCGATGGTCGCCTTCTTGACGTCGACGTATACGTTGCCGCGATTGTTGAGCGGTGCCGCCGCCAGGCCGAGGAGCAGGTCGCGGGCGTGCCCATCCAGATCATCCACGTCGACGAGATGTTGCTGGAGGTCCGCATCAAGCCGCAGCACCCGTTCGGTAACAGTTGCCGGCCGCAGCCGTGAGATGTAGTCGAACGGCCCGGCCGCAGCCTTCACCACCCGCGATGCGAGCCGGTATCGAGTGGCGCCGCTGATCATGGTCGGATCAGCCTCGTAGCCGAGCCGCAGCCCATGCTCGGCGACCAGGCGCGCGGCGAAGGCGTCGTAGGTCATGATCAACTGTTCACCGGATTCGTCGACGCCGCGATCGGCAATCAGACCCGCTCGCAGCAGCGCGCTGCGCACTCGGTTCGAGAGCTCCGCAGCTGCCTTCCGGGTAAACGTCAGGCCCAGCACCTCCTCAGGCCGTACGACACCCGTACCGACCAGCCAGACCACCCGAGCGGCCATCACCGTGGTTTTGCCCGATCCAGCGCCGGCAATGATGACACCAGGCTCAAGAGGCGCGGTAATGGCATCCAGCTGTTCGGTGGAGAAGGAGATACCCAGCGCATCCATGAGATCGGCGGCGCTGCCAAGCCGAGTCCTTGCCGGCGGCGGGTTGAGGGTGTAGACGGTCACCGCACCACCTGTTGGCCGGCCGGCTGCGCAGGACAGCTGGCGCGGAATGGACAGTACCGACAGGCTAGGCCGATACGAGCGTCGTGATGTTCGCTACGAATGATGTGCGCAGCGTCGGCCAGTCGCCGATGCACCCAGCTCGGCTGTTCTCCGAGCGCGTCCTGTTTGGTGCTACGCGACGTCAGTGGGAAAGGCGCATCATCCAGCGAGGCTTGCTGAAAAGTCTTCGGATGGCCGCTGTCGCCGTCGGGAAGCCGAAGGTAGACGAGTTCGGCGCCGCCCGGTCGCGCGCCATCCCCAGCTACGCGAGCAAAGGCACCTTGTTGCACCGCCAGCTGATAGACCCCGAGCTGGTCGTGCGACGCCACATCGGCTGCGGTCGGTGCTGCCTTGGCTGTCTTGAAGTCCACGATCCGGATCCGGCCGTCGGGATCGCGCTCGACCCGGTCAGCAGTGCCGGTGAGATGGACCCTGTCGCTCCCAAGATCAACATCACACGCGAATTCAACCTCGGTTCCGAGCAGAGTGAGATGCGGCCTCGCCTCTTGCCAGGTCACAAAGCGCTCGAGCGCCGACTCAGCCTCCACCCGCTCCACAGCAGACAGCCAGTGCGCGTCGAAGTCCAGCTGATTCCAGACCGACTCCAAGCGGCTGGAAATCTCCTCATGATCAACTTCGTGGTACGCACCGTATTCGGCAAGCACATGAACGACCGAGCCGAAGGTCGCGGCAGTCGTACGCACCGACTCGCCGCGGGCCTTGCGCGCCAGAAACCATTGCCGCGGGCAGGACAGCACGCTTGCCAGCTGACTGCCGGAAAGGTGGACCGGCTCCTCGGGTGCCACTAGCGGTCGATCCGCTCGAGTGAGCGGACGCATGCCCCACCAGTGCTCTGGTCGGGCGGCCGGGACCACGGGACGGCCGTCGCGATCAGTCGCATCAGCCAGCCGAGCGAGCCGGACAGCGGCCTCCTCCCGAAGGCGGGGTGAGGCTTCCGGGTCGACGGTCATGCTCCGGAGCTCGCCAACCAGAGCCGGCAGCGACAGCGGACGTTGCGGCCGTCCCGGAAGCTCCCGCACGGGCACGCCGAGCTCGCCGAGGAACCGGGATGGCTGGTCGGCCTCCCCCTCGGTACCCGCCACGGCTGTGACCACGAGCCGACACCTAGCCCGGGTGCACGCGACGTAGAAGAGCCGGCGTTCCTCGGCGATGCGGGTCGCGGTGGGAACGGGTGCCATCACCTCACGGCGTCCTAGCTGGTCAGGCTCCAACAGCGATCCGCGACGCCGTACGTCCGGCCACTTGCCCTCTTGCACGCCCGCGACGACGACCAGATCCCACTCCAGCCCCTTGGCGCGATGGGCCGTTAGCACGCGGACCGCAGACCCGCGTAGCTCGGACTCGCGCAAGGGGTCCGCAGGGATCTGCTGGCCCTCGACTTCAGCCAAGAAACCAGTCACGCCGCGGAGCCCTGACACCTCTTCGGAGCGCGCCGCGATTTCGAAGAGGGCGCAAATGGCGTCCAGATCTCGGTTAGCGCGACGGCCCTTCTCACCGCCCAGCCCGGCCTGTTGTCGAAGCCTTTCGGGCCAAGGCGTCTGCGACCAGAGCAGCCACAGCGCTTCCTCTGCCGTGCTTCCGGAACGGATCGCGCGCTCGCAGCGTCGCAACAGCTGCGCCAAGGCGTGAGCAGCGTCGACTTCCGGACTGGGTGGGCAGTCGTCCAAGAGCTCGTGGTGATGCAGGGCGAGGCCGGTCAGCTCGACAGAGGGGCGTGGTAATGCCGTGCCGGCCAGCTCAGCACGCTCGGCCTCCCGAAGGGCGCGTCCCAGACGGCGTGTGGACATACTGTCCATGCCACCGAGTGGTGAAGTGAGCAAGAGTTGTGCCTCCTCACCGGTGGGCGCGCAACCTCGAGCCGCGACCTGAAGAGCCAAGAGGAGTGGGCGTACCGCAGGGTCGGCGGCCAAAGGGATCTCGTCGGCGGCCACCTCGACCGGTACGCCCGCAGCAACCAGTGCCCGGGTCAACCCGGGGATCATGGTCCGCCCAGCACGGACCAGTACAGCCATGTCGGTCCAGGCGAGATTGTCGCGGAGATGTGCGCTGCGCAAAATCTCCGCGATATGCTCCGCCTCCGCGCCGCCGCTGCTACAGGTGAAGATCTCGACTTTTCCCTTGGGAAGTTGGGGATCCGAGGTTGGATAACGGAAGGCCTGGAACACTTCCGCCGGCAGCGTGCGTGGCATACCCAACCGGCTAGCCACACTGCGGCTGGCGGTAAGCAGCCCGCCGCCGAAGCGCCGAGTCCGGCTCAGGGCGAGCACCGGCGCGGGCGCTCCATCCCGGGTACGGAACAGCTCCGGGAAGTCCAAGATTCCGCGCGCCTCTGCGCCGCGAAAGGCGTAGATCGACTGGTCGGGATCCCCCACGACGATGACATCTCCGCCGTTACCCGCGATTACCTGCAACAGCCTCACCTGGGCGGGATCTGTGTCTTGATACTCGTCGACGAAGACACACCCAATCTCGCCGCGTAGCGTTGCGACGATCTCGGGCCGGGTCAAGAGAATGCGGCAGCGGTGCACCAGCTCGGCGTAGTCGAGCACGCCTTCGGCATCCAGCACGTCGAGGTACTCGTCGAAGAAGGCTCCGAGGCTCACCCACTCCGCTCGGCCGGTGGCGTGTCCTGCCGCGACAACGTCATCTGGATCCATGCCCAGCTGTCGTGCCTTGGCCAGCACCGCACGCACCTCACTTGCAAACGCCCGGGTAGGAAACGCGCGGGCGAGCGACTCCGGCCACTGGGCGCGCTGAGTTTCCAGGCTCCCGTGAAGTGTCTCCCGAAGCCGGAATTCCTGCTCGGGTCCGGTCAGCAACCGCGGCGGAGCACCGAAACCGTTCGATTCAGCATCGGCCTCGTCGCCGAATCGTCGCACCAGCGCGTAGCAAAACGCGTGGAAGGTCATGGCCATCGGGGTGACTGTGGTACGCCCCAACCGTCCTGCAATCCGAGCGCGTAGGTCGGCCGCAGCTTTTCGGGAGAATGTCAGAACCAGGATGCTGTCGGGCGTGTCGCCGCGACGCTCAATCCGATCCACCACGCACTCGACCAGAGTTGTCGTCTTGCCGGTACCCGGCCCAGCCAACACCAGCAGCGGTCCCGCCGGATGATCGACAACGGCGCGTTGCGAGGCGTCCAGCACTGGAGGAATGAGCGGCTTCTCCGCCCCCCGAGTCAAGCGGTACATCGCGGTTGGTCCTGGTCTAGTTGAGATCAGCTTGTACGCAGGTATTGGACCAGAGATGGCTGACGAAATCCTGGATCGCGCGCTATCGGCTCAATCACGACGTCGCAGCGAGCGGAGTCAGACACCGGCAAACCCGTGCTTCGAGCGCCAGAAGCGCCGATCAAGAAACGGGTCGATCACGCCATGCCGAGTCGAAGATCGCCACTGCTGCGGCAGCGATCAGCCCGGTGCCGAAGATCAGATCACCGAGTTGAGCGAACGTATCGAAGTAGATTGTGGTGCTGCCGTCCCTGATCAGTGCCGCGTACGCCAGAACTGTCATGCTCAGCACATAGTTGGTCAACACCAGCAGCACGCGGGTGTGACGCGGAAAACGGCGGCTGTCCCGGTTCGCCCAACCGGAGCCGGTAAAGAGATCCCAGGTCAGACCGAACAGCACCAGCGCCGCCCCGGAGAAGCCGAGCACTGCCCCGAGGGGATCAGAAATGAAGTCGCGATAGGAGAACAGAGCGGACAAGATCAACATCCCAGCAAGTGCCAGCGCACGCTGCGACGTCAGCATTCGGCGCAACAACAAGATCACTACGGTGAGGACCACCACCACCGAGGCCACCAGATTGAGTGCGTCGGGGTTGATCGGCGCTGGCGTCCGATCGCCAAACAGCAGCTGACGCGCGAGGGCGACCAGCATCACGCCGATCCCGCCCAGGACCAATGCCCGGCTCGCCTGTCCTCGTCGCGCCGCACGCACCGCGAGGACGAGCAAGACGATGCCGACGAGCACTCGGCTCGGGTCAACGACACGGGTGACGAGCGGTGTGACGTCGAATGACATCCGCGCCGCAGCACCTCCAGGCTCGAGCGAAGCAAGCACCTGCAGGACGGACAAGAAGACCTGAACCGGAAGCGTGACGGCGATCAACGCAGCTGCGATGGCGAAGCCGACCCGGCCGAGTTCATCGCCCAGTTCCGACACCACAGCAGTCGACTCTCGCCGCCGGGCTAGCCGCAGTAGCACCAGGCCGACCAAAGCAAACGCGGTCACCAGGGCGCACGCCCACAGCAGCGAGGTCATGCCATCGACCACTGGATCTCGTTGTGCAATCAGCCAGACGCACTGGAGCAATCGGATGCAGAGGACTACTACCAAGATCAAGTACGGCCACCCCTGCTTGGCGTAGCGCTGCGCGTTCTGGGTGGCCGCCGCTGTCGCTCGTACCGTGACCTCCGCAACCGAGGCACCGGCCAGCGTCGCGGCCGGCAACGCGAGATAGCCGAGAACGGCTGCTGTCTGCTGCAGGTTGAGGGGATTGAGGTCCGACCCGTAGATCTTGGCTTCCCGGGTCTCGGCGACGCCGACCGCCATCGCCAAACCGATCAATGCCCATATCGCGGCGAACTCCCACCAGACGAACCCACGACGCCATCGAATGATCACCAGTGTCAGCAACGCTGTCATGAGACAGGCAGCGATCACTGGCCAACCCGCCCAGCCGGCGAGCGACGGACTGCGCAACGACCAGGTTCCCATCACCATGAGCGTGAACAGCAGGCCGAGCACCTTGAGCCACCAGGGCCCATGCTGGGCAGCCGCCATGAGCGCGGCAACACCGAAGGAGAGCAGCAGGACCAGTGGCCAGACCAGCTGTTCGGGAAGCCCGAGACTCGTGCCGGAAACGATCAGGGTGCTGTGCTCGCGGATCAGTCCAGAGAAGATCACCAACAGGCCGGCGATGACAAAGACGAGGTAGCCGACGAGCACGATCGAGCGAAGCCCGTACGGCCACTGCAGGTCACGGAGCCGCCCCTGTTCGATCGGATCGACCAATGTCTGCCGGTAGAGTCCGGTTGCAAAGCGGACCAGTCGTGTAGAGCTCCGGCCAGTTGTCGGCCCAGGGCCCGCCCAAGGGCCTGGCTCTGTCGGAGCGCCTGCGCGTGCAGTTGCCGAACTGCGCCCTGAGCCTGTCGAAGGGCCTGGGCTGGCCAGCATCCCGGAGCCGCCGCCGTCGAGATTAGCTGACATCTTCGCGAGCCTGGAATGTCCAGTCGTTGCTGAACAACAACACGCCTTGCGTGAGAGCGACCGCAGGTCGGTCCTGCTGCGACAGGGTCAGCGCTGGCAACTCCCAACGGCTGATGATTGCTCCATTCCTTGCGATCACTCTCGCCTCCACTGGACCCCAGACCGCGAGATGATCTTGGGTCGGCGTCAGCGTGAGGACTGGCCCCAGCCGCTGCAGAACGGCACCGTCACCGCTCAAGATGACCGATTGGCTCTTGGTCGCCACAACAACCTGACCTGCGAAAGTCGCCATGTCTGTCAGCGTCCCGAAGATCGACCTCACCCAACGGTGGGCTCCGGTAGTGGTCCACAACGCGTGGGCTGTCTGATCTTGAATCACAACGACACTGTCGCCGAGGACCGTGGCAGCAGCGCCCTGCATTTCCCGATCCCAGCGATGCTTACCGTTGCCCTCCTCGAAGGCAGCTGTGGTACCTCCGCGGTCCATGATCACAACCAGCCCCGCACCCACGGCAGGTGAGACATTGACGTCTGAGCCCACGTTGTGCTGCCACAGCACGGCGCCAGTGGAAAGATCAAATCCTCGCATCTCGCCACTGAGATCAACCAGGACTGCTTCGCCATCATCGATCCTGACCGGTGGGGTTGGGGCAAGATCATCAAGGGACAGTTGCCACAAGCGCACGCCGACATCAGAGTAGGCAACCATCTGGCGGTTGCTGGTCGTCGCGATGATCACGTTGCCGAAGGCGCTCAGGCTCAGTACGGTGCCACCCGGATGTGCGCGCCAGATCGAGGTCCACTCAGTGAGCGTCTTGGGAGTCGTGGCGAGCAGGTCACCCGGCCCGTTGGTGGCCCGGATCACCAAGCCCGACTCGGTTCGTACAGGTGGGGTGACGGTGGACGGTGAGCCCACCATGGGACCCTGCCCGAAGGTGGGGTTGATCGAGATCGTGCTCATGGATCTGGTTGTCCAGCGTTGCGGCGCCGACCATCGGATTGGGTTATCGGTAGTGGTCTGGATGCTTGGCAAAGGTGGATCGATGCGGGATGTGGCGGTGCGTACGTCGGCGAAACTTTGGCTCTCGGCGACGACCCCTTCGCGCTGACACCATGTCTGACCGACGGTTACCACCCGACCGAGTTGGCCCTCCTTCGACAGATAGCGGACCTCTCCAGTCACATTGAGGCAGTCAGCGCTGCCGGCCTCGGCACGCAGTTCGCTGCGATAGTCGAGGGTTTCGCTCGCGGATCCGGCACTGCTCCACTGGCTCCCTGCCCTGACGTCCGCCGGCAACAGCACCAGGGCGGGACTGAACACGTAGCCCTCTGAGGGCGTAGAGACACCTATCAGTTCCACGCCGGTATTGACCCGGTAGAAACGGACGGTCTGGGCCGTGGCTGCCGGATCATTGATCGCGGTCGTCGTGGTTCGCAAGATCTGAATCGTGTCACGATCGGCGTAGGCCTCATCGAGCATCTTGGTGGCGAACGCGCTGTCGGTGCTGAGCAGGCCGGCCACGCCTGAGAGCCGGGCCGATTCAGTAACAGCTAGCCCGATGGTGGTCTTGAGCTCGCGTGTCGTGTCGGTTCTCTCATAGGACACTGCACCATCGGATGGCAGATAGCGGGCGGCTGTGCTGACGCGGGCAGCGACGCCGACCGTACTGGCCACGAATGCAGCGCTGGCGATAAGGGCAGCGACCAGCCCGAAAACGACCAGTGGTCGCCACCATGATCGTTGCGGCGGCTCAGGTGCTGGCCAGGTCGGATTCACCGCTACGCTGCCCAGCGGATCCGGTGGCAGAGTCGACCAGTCCTGCACCGGGAACGGCGACCAGGGTTGATCGTCGGCAGTATTCAATTGCTCGCTCCGCTCGCTGCGGATCGCGCTCGGAACCCGCCGTCGTCGTCGTCGCTCCCAAAGGAAAAACGCCTCCGCTCGCTCCTCCTCCGTGCGGCGGCGCGCGATCCGGTAGGCATGCGAGACAGTATCTAATGCCTTGCTGGGTCAGATTCGACGGTTGGCGAGCACGGGAATCGCGCTCCGGGCCTCGTCCACCACATCAAGATCAAGATCAGCGACTAGCAGGCCAGGCTCCGATCCCAAGGATTGCAGCACCTCGCCGCGGGGCGAGATAACCGCGCTATAGCCAACCCCGGTTGGCGCTCCGACATCGAGCGCTGGGTCCGCCTGGGCAGCCGCCACCACGTACGACGTGCAGTCCAGCGCACGAGCTC
Organism: uncultured Actinomycetota bacterium; assembly: GCA_963836855.1. Lineage (GTDB taxonomy): Bacteria > Actinomycetota > Actinomycetes > Propionibacteriales > Propionibacteriaceae > Microlunatus. The sequence goes on from CAWILN010000048.1 coordinate 116,150, forward strand.
GGGTCAGCAACTGCCACTGTTCGACCTTGCCCGGGCCGGCACCCCAGGATGCCGCAACACAGATCACCTGCGCTCCCAGCTCGGCGAGTCGGGTGTACAAGCCAGGAAACCTGACGTCATAGCACAAAGTGAGCCCGATCTTCGCGTCTCCTACTGTGATCACCACAGGCTCGGCACCAGGCGCCACTGTTTCGGATTCACGAAAGCCGAAAGCATCGAAGAGATGGATCTTGTGGTAGTGCGCATCGACACCGGGCCCTACAGCGCGCAGCGTGTTGTTGACCCGGCCGTCCGCGCTCGGACTGAACATGCCGGCCGCCACCACGAGCTGGTGTTGCTCTGCGATCTCGCGCAACTGCTTCGCCCAAGGTCCGTCCACAGCCTCGGCTATCTCGGCCAGGGGCAGTCCGAAGCGGCGCATCGTGGCTTCGGGAAACACGACCAGCTGTGCGCCACCCTCGGCAGCTTCGGCCGTCTGTGTCGCCACCAGCTCCAGGTTCTCCTGCGGATCCGAACCGCTGAGGATTTGGGCCACGGCAACCCGCAACATGCTCATCTTGCATCTCCAACGTCGAGAGCCATCTCCCAGACCAACATTTCAGCCTCCTCGCGTGTAGTAAGACTCAGCTGGGCCAAGCCTGACAGCCGAAGCGAGTCCCCCTGTTCCATCCGCCCGATCGTCTCTACTTCCACGACTCCACTCACCAGGTAGACGTGCAGCTGATCACCGTGAGGCAGCCTGCGCAAAGTGCCAGGCTGAAGGACGCTCGCCCAGAGCGTTGAGCCAGCGCTGCAGAGGCTCACCACCGAATCTGGGTGATGGCCGGATGCAATCGGCACCCAGTCGCCGACAAGATCACCAAGCACCAACTCGTGTTGCTGATAGCTCGGCCGGGCGCCGTACTCGTCGGGTCTGATCCACATCTGGATGAAGTGCACCGGCTCGGCTGGACGTGTCGGATCGATGCGGTACGCATCGTTTCGTTCGGCGTGCACGATGCCCGCACCTGCGCTCATCCGCTGCGCCAGTCCGGGATAGATCAGCCCAGAGTTGCCGTACGAGTCTTCGTGGACGAGTGATCCGGAGAGTACCCAGGTGACAATTTCGGCGTCGCGATGGGCGTGGTCGGGGTAACCGCCACCGACGCGTACCAGGTCGTCATTGTTGACCATGAGACGACCGAAGGAGACGTTCGTCGGATCGTAGTGATCACCGAAGGAGAAGCTGTGGTAGGTCTCGGTCCCATCAGTCCGGGTAAGGAAACGCTGCCGCGCCCGACGCAGCTCGATGTGCGGGACAGTGATCCTCGACGTGCTCACTGGTTCAGTATCGCGGCCCAGTGAAGCATCTGGTGGGTGGGCTTCGGCGTACGCTCGCGTCATGCCGACTGGTCCCATCCCTGAACCCATCGCCCCCGGTCAGGAATCGGTCTGGGACTACCCGCGACCCCCCGTCCTTCGAGTCAGCGACGAGGAGATCATCGTGATCTTGGGTGGGGTCGAAATCTGTGAGACCCGAACCAGTCTGCGCATGCTGGAAACCGGGCATGCACCGACCTACTACCTACCTCGTGCGGTCTTCATCGAAGGTTCATTGCGGCCAGCGCGCGGGACCTCGTTCTGTGAGTGGAAGGGCCGGGCTGCCTACCTTGATGTGATCGGCGGCAGCAAGATCGCTGCTCGCGGGGCGTGGTACTACCCACACCCGAATGCCGGCTACGTGGCGATTCATGATCATGTTGGGATATATGCCGGTGCGATGGACGAATGCCTGGTCGATGGCGAGCGGGTAGTGCCGCAGCCGGGTGGCTATTACGGCGGCTGGATCACCTCGACGGTGGCGGGCCCCTTCAAGGGTGGGGTAGGAACGGAGGGCTGGTGAGGTCGATGCATGACGATTACACCGAGCTCGTGCTCACAGTCGTCGAGCAAATACCGCCTGGGCAGGTCGCAACCTACGGAGACATCGCCCAAATTGTAGGGCGCGGAGGACCCCGTCAGGTCGGCCACGTGTTGGCACTGTTCGGCGACGGCGTGCCGTGGTGGCGCGTCGTACGCGCAGACGGTAAGCCAGCCCGGACCCACGAGGAGCATGGCTTGAGACTGCTCAGAGCCGACAAGACTCCGCTCAAGGGTGACCGCGTTGATTTGGCTCGGGCCCGTTTCCGAGTGGATGGCGCAGCAGCCGAGATTCGGCTCGGTGAGGCGCCCTGATCACAACGCGACACGACATTGTGCAGGGTTCACATTGCGCGCTGATCTATGACAGGCTAGGGACCGCTGTTGCAAGTGGTCTGTGTGGTCAGCTACGCCCCAGAACTTTGCGTGGGCGTGAGGAAAGGCCTGGCGTCCAACAGCAGTCGGGACCGTGAGGTGCGGTTTCGAATGCAGATGCTAGGAGAGGTTCATGGCGCAGGGAACCGTCAAGTGGTTCAATGCCGAAAAGGGCTACGGCTTCATCGCCGTAGACGGCGGCGGTCCGGACGTTTTCGTCCATTACAGTGCGATCGAGTCGACCGGATTCCGGACGCTCGACGAGGGCCAGCGTGTGGAGTTCCAAACAACGCAGGGACCAAAAGGCCCGCAGGCCGATCAGGTCCACGCGATCTAAGTTCGCCACGACAAACAGGCCTCGGTACCGATCGGTGCCGAGGCTTTGTGTCGCTGCGCTGCACACGGCGTGCTCGCCATGCGCAGCGTCAACATCCACGCAACATGGGATGTTGACTGAACAGATGTTGACCTTGCCCGACGAAAGGCGAGATCAGTACGCCGGCTGCGTCGGATCGATCTGGCGCACCCAGGCGCTAACGCCGCCACCGACGTGTACCGCATCGGCGAGCCCCGCTCCGTGGACCAGGGCCAACACTTCTGCGGACCGCACGCCTGTCTTGCAATAAAGCACCACCTGCCTATCCTGAGGCAGATCGGCGAGCGCAGCACCGGTCTGGAAGTCACCCTTGGGAACAAGAATGGATCCAGGAATCCGGTTGATATCCCGCTCGACCTTCTCGCGTACGTCGATCAGGAGGAAGTCCTTTCCTCCCGATTCACGCTCAGTGAGCCACTCCTCCAGCTGCTGGACACCGACAGTGTGACCTGCAACGGCCTCGGCCGCTTCATCGGTGATCGCTCCGCAGAATTCGTCATAGTCGATCAACTCGGTGACTGTTGGGTTCTCACCGCAAACCGCGCATTGCGGGTCCTTGCGAACACTCAGCTGGCGCCAGCTCATCTCGAGCGCGTCATAGATCTGCAGCCGTCCGATCAGAGGCTCGCCAATACCCGCTAACAGCTTGATTGCCTCAGTCACCTGCGTTGCCCCAATGGACGCACAGAGCACCCCAAGAACGCCACCCTCAGCGCAGCTCGGCACCATGCCCGGCGGCGGAGGTTCTGGGTACAGGCAGCGATAGCACGGACCATGCTCAGCCCAGAAGACGCTCACCTGGCCGTCGAATCGGTAGATCGAGCCCCAGACATACGGCTTGCCGAGGAGCACTGCGGCATCGTTGACCATATAGCGGGTCGCGAAGTTGTCGGTGCCGTCGATGATCAGGTCGTACTGGCCGAAGATCTCCATGACATTGTCGTTGTCCAGTCGAACATCGTGCACCACGACCTTGACATACGGATTCGTCTCGGCAATGGACTCCTTGGCCGACTGGGCCTTGGACTTTCCGATATCGGACTGGCCGTGGATGATCTGGCGCTGCAGATTGGACTCGTCAACTCTGTCGAAATCCACGATGCCTAGGGTGCCGACGCCTGCCGCGGCGAGATACAGCAGCGCCGGGCTGCCAAGACCTCCGGCGCCGATCACCAGGACGCGTGCATTCTTCAGCCGCTTCTGGCCGTCCATCCCCACATCGGGAATGATCAAGTGACGGCTGTAACGGCGTACCTCGTCGATGCTCAGCTCATCGGCGGGCTCTACCAGCGGCTGCAAAGCCACGGTTCTCCTCCACTTCAAGGACGCGGCTCTGTACCGCGGGAACAGGCTCTCTCGATCTTGAGAGTAACGCGGCTCTAGAGGCTGCTATTCCGGATGATGGGATGGGGTACATGGCACCTGCCGGGGACTTCTGGACGTGCTCCCGTGTGTCTATGCGCACTCCGCGGGGGTTCAAGGAGGTCGTCCCCCTTGGCTGACATCGTCACTCGAGTGGATGACCGCACACTTACGCTGACCAATCTCGACAAGGTGCTCTACCCCAGCGTCGGGTTCACCAAGGCGGAGGTGATCGACTACTACGTCCGAATCGCTCCTGTGATGCTCCTCCACATCCGCGACCGGGCGATGACGAGACTGCGGTTTCCCGACGGGGTAGGCGCGGACAGTTTCTCCTTCTATGAAAAGAACGCGCCCATGGGAACGCCCGATTGGGTACGCCGCGTCAATGTCAGCACCAGCGACGGAATCATCGATTACGTCGTCGCCGACGATGAGGCAACGATCGTATGGCTCGCAAATCTTGCTGCGCTCGAGATGCACGTCCCGCAGTGGACAGTGGGCAGCGCCACGCCTGTGGACAACATCATCAGCCTCCCAGACTTGGAACCGCGGCCTGGGGAGCCGTTGGCCAACCGCGTCGTGGTCGACTTGGATCCTGGAGCTGGCATGACCATCGTCGAGAGCGCGCGAGCGGCACTGATCGTGGCTGCCAAGATGGCCGAGGACGGCATGATGCCGATCGCACAAACCTCCGGTAGCAAAGGGATACAGGTCTACGCCGCGATTGCTCCGACGCGCAGCAAGACCGCCTGGAGCTACGTCAAGCGGCTCAACGCTTCCCTACACAAGGCCCAGCCAGACTTCTTCGTCTCGACCATGTCGATCCAACAACGCGCTCGCCGAATCTATGTGGACTACAACCAGAACTTGGCCGCACGCAACACCATCGCGCCTTACTCGATGCGGGGTCGGGAACGCCCAGCCGTAGCCACGCCGGTGACCTGGGAGGAATTGGGCAGCGTACGAGGGCCCGATGATCTTCGGTTCGCTCCGGATGAGGTCGTAGCGAGAGTCGCCGAACATGGAGACCTGGCCCGCGACCTGCTCACCTCAGACGCGCCGCGATTGCCCGACGAGGTCTGAACCATGTCTTGGCCGTGCTGTGTAGCTGCACTGAACTCCGACCTGACCGGCTCGACTCCCTGATTCGCACGGCTAGGGTGAACTCGTGACCGCCAAGCTCGGGAAGGAGCCGATGGGCAGCCGCGGAACCCGACTGCCCCGAGATCAGCGGCGCGCCCAGCTTCTCGACGCCGCCAATGAGGTCTTCACCTCCAAGGGGTACCACGCGGCAGCTATGGACGACATCGCAGATGCAGCGAGGGTCTCCAAGCCCGTGCTGTATCAGCACTTTCCTTCAAAGCTGGACCTTTATCTGGCGCTCCTGGATCAGAGCTGCGATCGGCTCGTCTTGATCGTCGAAGAGGCATTGGCCTCAACCGAGGAGAATTCGGATCGGGTGGACGCCACGGTCGCAGCGTTTTATGAGTTCGTCTCCTCAGACAGCGGTGAATTTCGCTTCGTCTTCGAATCCGATCTGACCGGTGATCGGGCAGTGCAGCAGCGCCTTTCCGCCGTTAATGATGAGATCTCCGACGCGATCGCGGAAGTCATTGCCGAAGACACCTCCCTGCCTGCCCAGCAAGCCAAGTTGCTTGCGGTCTCGCTCGTCGGCATCGCTCAGGTGAGCGCACGCTATTGGATCTCAGGGAGTACCTCCACCGTCACACTCGACGAAGCCAAGCAGCTGGTCAGCAGCCTGGCCTGGCGCGGTATCAGTGGCTTCCCCCTTACCGAACACGAGCGCCGGATCCCTCAGCCTTCGTCCTGACCGATACGAGGTCGCGGGCTCGCATTGTCATGCCCGGCTGCGTTCGTGGATCGTCAGACCCGCCCAGTGGAGAGCAGCTCGACGATGTCGTCTTCGGTCGGTAACCGTCCGCGGCCGCCACGGCCGGTTGCGCAGATTGCTCCTGCCGCTGCTGCGAAACGGACGCGTTCGGAGGCGTCGAACCCGCGGGCGAGGGCGACGGCATAAGCCCCGTGAAAGACATCTCCGCAACCGGTGGTGTCGACGACAGGGACCTCAAAGCTCGGCTGGTGCCGACAGTCGGCGCTCCCTGCATCGCGAAACCACACGCCATCCGCACCGTCGGTAATGACCACGGTTGATCGCCGATCATTCCAGAGCGCATTCACGATAGCGGCCGGTTCCGACTCAGCTGCGAGGCGGCGCGCAAAAGCCATCGGCAGCACCAGATGTTGCACTCGTTCCAGCGAGTTGGACTCAACCTCTGCCTCGACGTCGGCGACGATGGGTACCTCGCTCATGTCGGCGCCGAGCGCAGCGATGGTGGGAGCCAGGGCGTACGTGTCAAGCAGCACAGTTCGGGACTGCAGTAGTGGTGTCACGTCGTCGCCGGGGAGCAAACCAATCCGCGTCGCGTCGTCGTAGGCGATGAAGCGATCACCATGCTGAAAGACCACGATAGTGGCGCGGATCGGTCGTGCTTCTAAGTCAGGCAAGGCGAATTGCAAATCCACCCCGTACGCCGCGAGGTCGGCCCGGACTAGCGCCCCGTCCTCCTGATCACTGAGCCGGCCAACGAATGCAACCCTCGCCCCAAGTCTTGCTGCAGCCACCAGCGCCGTTGCGATGTTTCCTCCGGGCTGCCGCTCGCGCGCCTGGATGCGGCCCTTATCGTCGGTGTGGACGGCATCCACGTACAAGAAGTCATCGATCGAAACGCAGCCGACCCCAACCACATCGAACTGGTGCACCTCAGGTGCCGCGGCCTCGTTGGACTGCGGCAAGGGCTTGTTCTGCGGTTGCGTCGTCATGAATGACTGCCCGATAGGCAGCCGCCACGCTTTCGATGTCGTCGGTCCCCCAGATATTGCGACCGACTACCGCACCCACTGCTCCGGCCTTCATGGCTTCCACCGTGAAGGCCAACCCGTCTTGGATAGTTTCGGTTCGGGGGCCGCCGGCCACTACCACCGGAACCGGTGCTGCGGCGACGATTTCGGCGAACGCGGCTAGGTCGCCCGGATAGCCGACCTTGATGACGTCCACGCCGGTCTCCACCCCGCAGCGAACGGCCCAGGCGATCTCCTCGGGCACGAAGCGGATGACGGGCACCTCGCTGGAGTAGTCCCTCGGATAGATATGCGCGACTACCGGCATCTCCACCTTCGCGGCCGCCGCCACGCTGTCGGTCAGCCAGCGAAGATAGCTGCCCTCATATGGACCCCTTACTCCAATGGCAACAGCAAGCGCGTCAGCACCAAGACGGGCTGCATCCTCCGGCGTCGCAATCAGCTCACGAACTCGATCATCTGCGGTGAACATACCGGCCTGAATGATCAAACTCGACTGCCCAGCAAACTTTCCCCACAACTGCTTGGCCGCACCGGGCAGCATCGTTACCGAATCCGGTCGAGCTGTCATGACGCGGTCAAGTGCTTGCGGAAGATTGTGCAGCCCTCCGGCACGAACGTCGCCGTATCCGATGAAGTGATCAACAGCGATGCCGAACAGCCGCCCGGATGGATGAGAGAACAACCGGCGTAGCCGGACCTGAGTGCCGAGTCCCATGTCGAGGGTTTCCTGTCTGTCAGAGTTATCAGCAGCCTGCTCAGCGTGACGCCTGGCGATCATGTCGCGACCAAATGCGTAGTAAGGGACCCACGGCTAAAGTCACAGCGTGAGCACATACCCTATGCGCTCCCGACATCGCAGCGAGCTCGATCAACGCCGCATTGGTCACATCAGACTGAATCGTCACGCGGTCGGTTCAGAGGCTACTTGACCAAAACGCACCGGCTCGACGCGTGATCTCACACTCTGGCGGATGATCATGCGCCGATGAGACGAACGAAGTGAGGACACGATGGATCTACTACTCGGAGTCGATCTTGGAACGACTGCCTGCAAGGTAACCGTTGTTGCCAGCGATCTGACCGTCAGCACCATCTCATCGCCGCCTTACCCGATTTCTGCACCCCATCGTGAATGGGCTGAACAAGATCCGCATGCCTGGGGCGAAGCTGTCGATACCACTGTGCAGCGGGCACTGGACAGCGTGGAGGCCGGCTCGCATGATCATGTGGCGTTGTCGATCACCGGACAAATGCACAGCCTGGTGCTGCTGGATGCCGATGGCAACCCGGCACGGCCCGCCATTCTCTGGGCCGATCGGCGAGCTACGGCCGAGTGCAGCATGATCGAAAACCAGGTGCCCGACGTCGCCGCCATCACCGGCAATCCACCTCTGCCAGCGTTTACGCTGCCACAGCTGCTATGGGTTCGACGCCACGAGCCCGACGTTCTGAGCCGCACGTCAAACGTGTTGCTGCCAAAGGATTACCTTCGATGGCGCTACACCGGACGCGTCGTGACCGATTGGACCGACGCTTCCGGAACCGGGATGTTGGACTCGGCGACACGCGAATGGTCCACCACGATACTGTCCGCGCTGGAACTCGATCTTGGGCTTCTGCCGCCGGTGGCGGATCCACTTGCCGACGGCGGTGCTGTCGGGCGAAATGCCAGCCCAGCGCTGCAAGCAGCTGGAACGGCTGTTGGTGTGGGCGATCAGTTCGCCGAAGCTTTGGCTGCAGGCCTCACCCATGCCGGCGATATGGCGATCATCCTGGGCACGTCGGCGGTCGTCCTGGGCGTATCCGACCGTCCCGTTCCTGGCTCTTTCTGCCACGCTCAGTCCGATCTGTGGCTGCGGCTGGACTCACTTCACGCTGGTGGCAAGAGCCTGCAATGGCTCCGCGACATGTTGGCGCCAGGAGAGAGTCTGGCTTCGTTTACTTCGGCAGCCATGTCGTCCCCGTCGGGCGCCCACGATCTTCTCTTTCTTCCTTTTCTGATGGGAGAACGCGGCGCCCGAGGCGGCGGCGCGCCGGGCGCCTTTGTGGGACTCACAACCGAGCACGGACGTGATGATCTCGTTCGCGCAGTTCTCGAGGGAGTCGCTTTCGAACTTCGCCGCCTGCAGCAGAAAAGGGGAACTCCGCTGCCGACCGATGTGCTAACGCTGAAAGGAGGCGGCGCACAAAACCAGCTGTGGTGCCAGATCGTCAGCGGCGTATTCGGGATTCCCTACCGGACGACTCATCGCGACGCGGCCTACGGCGCGGCAATGACTGCTGGAGTCTCGCAGGGATGGTGGCCGAACTGGCAATCCGTGCCCGCCCTGAAAGATCCGATAAACGAATCTGGCCTCGCCGACGTCGAACTTCTGAATGATCGCTACGCGCGGTACTGCGCGGTCGTCGATGCCCTAACTCCGGACTCATAGCTTGCCATGGTCATTGAGTGCTACCTGACTATCGGGCTCGCCGGGACCACCTCGTGAGCACGGTTGGTATCGATCTCGGCACGAGCGGCGTCCGGGCCGTCGCATACAACGACGAGGGACAGCAGATCGCCACCGCGGCTGAGAAGACGAGCCTCAAGCGGCCAAGGGAGGGCTGGGTCGTGCTCGACGCTGAGGCTGTGCTGCGATCCGCCGAGTCACTTCTGGCCGCCGTCGCCGGAGAGGCCGTCGGCCGGGGCGATCAGGTACGAGCAATCGCCCTGAGCAGTCAAGGAGAGGTCGTCGTCCCGGTCGACCGTCAGGGCCAGGCGCTCAGCCTGGCACCGGTAAGCATGGACGCACGTGGCGAGCGGGCGGCCCAGGCGATGAGCGAGCGATTCGGTGCGGAGCGAGTGCAGCAGATCACCGGCCAACCGCTCAACCGGATGTTCTCTGTCTACAAATTTGCAGCTGGGGACGCCGCCTGGCGTCCGCCCGCCGCCAAGGCCTACCGCGCTCTGAGCGACTTCGTTACCGCCCGTTGGGGCGCCGCTCCGGCGCTCGACTGGACTCTGGCCGCGCGTACCGGCCTCTTTGACGTCGCCGCCGCGACCTGGTCCGCCGAGATGGTGACAGCAGCTGCCGTGGATGCTCCCTGGTTGACCGAAGTCCCGTTCTCTGAGTGCGTACCTTCCGGCACCCCAATCGGCACAGTCTCAGCCAAGGCAGCCAAGCGACTTGGAGTTCCAAGCGGGACAGCACTGGTGGCCGGCGCACACGATCAAGCTGCCTCCTTCATCGGGGCCGGTGGCAAGGCAGGATCGGTTTCGACATTCGCGCTGGGCTCCAGTGACTGCCTCACTGTCGAGACTCCGCAGCGGCCAATTGGCATCGCTGGAACCGGTTTCGCCACCTATCCCTGGCGCCCCGCGCGCTGGCTCACCCTTGCTGGAACCGCTGCTGGCGGCTGGACGCTCGACTGGTACGTCGCGCTGACCGGCGTCGGGGATGCCGATGCGTTGCTGGCTGAGTCAGCTCCAGAGCCACCGCCCGTCATCGTGCTGCCGTACCTCGCTGGATCTGGAACTCTCGACAACGACCCCAGTGGACGTGGCGCCGTCATCGGACTCACCCTCGACCTCAGCAGAGCTCAACTCACCCGAGCGTTCTTGGAAGCCGCCGGCTACGAGCTCGGCAGCATCGTCGCCGCATTCACGGCAATCGGCGTACCGGTAGGTCAAATCCGTGCAGTCGGCACCGGCGCCAGCAATCCGATCACTCTTGGCATCCGAGCCTCCGCCGCCGGCGTGGCCCTCACTCCGGCCCTCGGCAACGCGTCCGCTCGGGGAGTGGCGCTGCTTGCGGGCGTTGGCATTGGTCTCTTTGAGGTCGACGACCTTCCGTCGATCATCCTCGGTGCTCCCGTCCACCCTGACGCCAACACCGTCGACTGGTACGCGCAGCAGCGACAGACTTACCGCGACCTCTACCGCGTCCTCAAACCCTTCAACCTGCGATTCGAAGTCCGCCGCGCACCCGACAGAGGGCGCGAGAATCTCTCGGAAACCACGAAAGGACAGTCCAGTTATGCCTCTCCAGACGCTCGCCACGACACTCGCCGCCGCTGAGCGGGGCGGCTATGCCGTCGGCGCGTTCAACGTATCCGACCTCAACCAATCCATTGCGGTCCTCGACGCCGCCCGTGCCGAGAGATCGCCCGTGATCATCCAGGCCATCGCGGGGACGAGCGCGTACGGCGACGAAAGCTGGTGGTGGCACATGCTACGGACGGTCGTAGAGAGCTACACCGACGTACCCGCGACTCTGCACCTGGACCACGGTCGCACGCTGGAAGATTGCATCCGTGCAATGGATCACGGGTTCACCAGCGTGATGATTGACGCGAGCCGCTCGACCGAGGACGACGAGCCCAACGACTTCGAGTCGAATGTGGCGATCACCAAATCGGTTGTCGACGTCGCTCACGCACGTGGTGTCAGTGTCGAAGGCGAGCTCGGCACGATTGGCGGTGCTGAGGCAGGCATTACGGGCGTCGTAGAAGAAATCGTCTATGCCGATCCCTCCCAGGCCGAGGAGTTCGTGGTGCGGACCGGAGTCGACGCCCTCGCCGTCGCCGTCGGCACGAGCCACGGTTCAGTCAAGTTCATCGACGAGTCTGGTGGTCAGCGCCTCAGGATCAATTTGATTGCCGAGATCAAGAAACGTCTCCCGGACACCGCTCTAGTGCTGCACGGCAGCTCTTCCATCCCGGTTGGCGCGGTAGAGGCCATCAACAAGCAGGGCGGCTCAGTCACGCCCTCTTACGGCATCGACGCAACGCAGAAGCAGGCAGGAATTGCGCAGGGAATCCGCAAGATCAATCAGGGCACGGATTCACATCTCGCTTGGACCGCGGCGCTGCGGACCGAACTCACCGAACGTCCCGCCGAGGTCGAGCCCAGTTCGGCGATCGCTGCCGCGATGGTCGCTATGACCGAGATCGTCCGTGAGCGGCTGCGTGAATTCGGCTCCGCAGGTCAGGCTGAACTAACTTAACTAGCCCTTCTGCAGCGTGGTGGCTCCGGTCATGATCGCCACTGCCTCAGTCGGAGTATGGGACTTCGGCGTGATCACACCCGCGCATCCACCGAGCCTCGCGATGTGGATCCTGTCCGACACCTCGAACACGTTCGGCATGTTGTGACTGATCAAGATCACCGGTAGACCCCTTTCCTTGATCTGCTGGATGAGGTTGAGCACCTGGCCGGTCTCCTTAACCCCCAATGCCGCTGTGGGCTCGTCCAATACGACGAACTTGCTGGCGAAGGTCGCCGCCCTGGCAACTGCCACGGCCTGCCGCTGACCGCCGGACAGTGTCTCCACGGCCTGCCCCATGTTCTGCACCGTCGCGATGCCGAGGTTGGCCATCGACGTGCCCGCGGCCTCCTTCATGCCCTTCTTGTCGAGCATGCGCAGCACCGAGCCGAGCGGGCCGGAGCGGCGTCGTTCCCGACCCAGGAACATGTTGGCCGAGATATCCAGCGCAGGCGCAACCGCGAGTGTCTGATAGACGGTCTCGATGCCGGAACCCCGTGCATCCTGCGGTGTCTTGAAGTGCACCTCGTTGCCGTCCAGGTATACGTGGCCGGAGTCAGGGATCAACGCTCCGGTGAGAGCTTTGATCAGCGTCGACTTGCCGGCGCCATTGTCGCCGATCACCGAGAGGATCTCGCCCGGGAACAGGTCGACGTCGACACCATCGATGCCGACGACCCGGCCGAAGGTCTTGATCAGGCCACGACCCGACAGCACCGTGTCCTTCGGGTCGGCCAGAACCGGTGGGTTACCGAGACCGACAGTGTCTTTTTCTTCCTCGGTCAGTTTGCTGCTCTCAGGGGTGGTGGTCATGCCTTCACCTTCCTAATCCACTGATCGATAGAGACGGCAATAATGACGAGCACACCGGTGGCGAAAAGACGCCACTGGTCATCAACTCCGGCCAGGCTCAGACCGATCCTGAACACTCCGACGATCAATGCACCAAGGATCGTACCGACGATGGTGCCGCGGCCCCCGAACAGGCTGGTACCGCCGATCACCACGGCGGTGATGCTATCCAGGTTGGCGTCGACGATAGCGTTGGGACTCGCAGTACCCGACCGCCCGATCTGCACCCACCCGGTGATGCCGTAGATCAGGCCCGCCACCGTGTAGACGCTGAACAGCACGCGATCGACCCGGATACCCACCAAGCGAGACGCTTCGGCGTCGTCGCCTACGGCATAAACGTGCCGACCCCACGAGGTCTGGCTCAGAATGAACGCCACGATCACGGCCATGATCGCGACGATGATCACACCCGTGGTGATCCGGAGAGGGCCGATGAAGATTGGGTTTCCCGCCCACAGCATGATGGGTGGCATCTGCCGCCGACCAACTTGCTGGCCGCCCGAGTAGAGCAGCGCGATCGCAGTGAAGATGCTCAGCGTGCCCAACGTGACGATGAACGGTGGCAGCTTGAGCCGAGTGACCAGTGCGCCGTTAATAGCCCCGGCAAGCACTCCTGCCGCAATGCCGATCAGTATCGCCAAAACGCCCGGCACGCCGTTCTTTGCCGCAAGGCTGGCCATGAGCAGCGACGACAGAATGGCGATCGCACCGACCGACAGGTCAATACCCGCCGTCAAGATGACCAGCGTCTGCCCGATCGCGAGAGCCGCGATCACCGACACCTGCTGCAAGATGATGCCGACGGTGGCGGGCTGGATGAAACGCGGATTGATGATAGCGAAAGCGATCACCGAAATAACCAACACCAACAATGGGCTGATCGATGGGTGACCATGGAGAACGTGCTGGATTCGCTGCAGCGGCGACTGCTGCCGCAGGGCGAATTGCTCAGCGGCGGTATGTGGTGCCTGCGGTTCGACTGTAGATGTCACGTGGGCTTCCTTGCGGTAGGAGAAACTCCGGTTACCCGCGGAGGCGATCTTCCCCCAGTGGGTGGGCTGGCCCCACCACAGGGGTGGAGCCAGCAGTGATTACCTCATGAGCTACTAACCCCAGCAGACCTTCTCCGCTTCGGCGGACGTGATGCTGTCCACGCCTTCAACCGGCTTGTCAGTGACCAGCGCAATTCCGGCGTCGACGAAGTCCAGCCCTGGCGAGTTTTGCGGTTTCTCAGCGCCATCGGTGTCGACCATCTTCTTGACCGCCTCTATGCCCTTTTGCGCCATGTTCACCGGATACTGCTGGGAGGTGGCCCCAATGGTGCCCTCCTTGACCATTGCGATACCAGGGCTGCAGCCGCCGTCTACGGAAACGACCAATGCGTCCTTTATGCCCGCTGCCTGCAGCGCCTCGACTGCACCCGCGGCGGTGGGCTCGTTGATCGTATAGACAGTATTGATGTCCTTGCTCTTGGACAGGCAGCTCTCCATCCCTGTCTTGCCCTCATCCTGAGCACCTTGGCTTGGCTCGTGGCAGACGATCTGGTAATCGCCGCCTTTGCCGCCGGTGTACTTGCCTGTCGGAGCCTCGTCGGCGTTCTTTCCTTTGTCTTTCGTGTCGATGCCCATCCCAGTGAGGAATCCCTGGTCGCGATTGACGTCGGTCGAAACGACCTTGTCGTTGAACGCATCGAGCATCGCGATCGTCGCCTTCTTGCCGTTCAGTGTGCCTGCTGTCCATTTGCCGATCAGCTCACCAGCCTTGAAATTGTCTGTGGCGATGCTGAGGTCGGCAGTGTCGGTAGGAACCAAGAGTGTGTCCAGAGCGATGACGTAGATACCTTGGCTCCTGGCGTTCTCGACAGCATCGTTCACGCCATTCCCGTTCGGCGCAATCAAAATGCCCTTGTCACCTCGTGCTACCGCAGCTTCGATCGCCTTCACCTGACCGTCCTCGTCGCCGTCCTTGGCACCGGCAGCCTTGGTGAGGGTCACGTTGTTTTGTGCGGCAGCCTCCTCGGCGCCCTTTTGCATGGAGATCCAGAACGGGTTGTTGTTGTCCTTGGTAATCAGGGTGACCGGAACGGCCTCGCCACCGCCACCACCACTTTCAGAAGCCTCAGCTCCCGGGCTGCCGGTCTCGCCGCCACCACCACAGGCAGCGAACATCAGCGATGCCGCCGCAGTCAACGCCAGGGCCGCACCGAGGCGTGTGCCTCTGCGGTTCGGCGGTAGGTACCTCATAGAAAGATCCTTTCGATCGAATGCACCGCCGATCATGACAACGGTGTCAAGCTCATTCTTAAGTCCTTCTCAGGTTTGATGTCAACACCAGTAGATTAACGAATTCATATATTGTTACGCTGCTTCTCGGAAAGGGGACATCGATGTCAACACCGACTACCGGATCGGCCCCGAGAATGCGGGCGACCATCCGTGACGTTGCGGCATTGGCAGGCGTCGGAACCAAGACCGTGTCGCGCGTTATTAACGACGAGGCCAACGTATCGCCCCAGACCCGAGAGCGGGTCCAACGCGCCGTGTCGGCACTGAATTTCAAGCCGAACCAAGGGGCTGGCGCATTGCGCCGCGGCGATCGCAAGACACTCACCCTGGGCCTCCTCGTTGACGCAGTGGACAACCCATTCTCAGCTCTGATTAACCGAGCTGTCGAGACCGTGGCTTATCGCCGTGATACGGCGGTTCTGGCCGCGAGCTCCGATAACGATCCTGATCGCGAACGGATCATGGTCGACGCGTTCACCCGCCGCCGGGTCGACGGACTGATCTTGAGCCCGATTACCGAAGATCAGGGTTACCTTAATGTTGAACGCGAGCAGGGTACGCCCCTGGTGTTTGTCGATCGGCCACCGACCGGGCTGCTAGCCGATGCCGTCATCACCAACAACTACGAAGCAACAATCGAGGCGGCGCGACATCTGATCAATCATGGGCACCGCCAGATCGCTCATCTTGGTAACGAGTCTGCGGCATCGACAGCCCGGCAGTACGGCTTCACCAAGGCAATGACCGAAGCGGGACTGGCCGAGAGCTCGCTGCAGCTAGGCGGACTGCGCTCTGAACAGGAGACCGAGGCCGCCGTACGTGGCCTTATGCAGCTCGATACACCACCTACCGCGTTGTTCACCTCGCACTACCTGGTGACCCTCGGCGCCATCCGCACACTTCATGATCTCCAGTTAGAGCGGCGAGTCGCCCTCGTAGGCTTCGATGAGCTCGTCCTGGCGGACCTGGTGAGTCCGGCAATCACAGTTATGGCACCAGATCCCAGCCGGCTTGGCACCATCGCAGCCGAGCGCATCTTTGCTCGACTAGACGGCGACACGTCCTCCGTACAGACAGTCGTGGTACCGGCCCAGCTGATCGCCCGAGGCTCTGGGGAGATCCCACCGTCCGACAGATAACAGCTGCGAGCGTTCGTTTCGCGCGTCGCCGTGGTGAGGAGGAGCGAGCGGACACGCTCTTCCGTCCGCGAGCGACGACGAACAAGGCGGCTGCCAAGCGCGAAACGCAGCGAGCGAAGCGAGCCATCAGACACGGAAATCGCGCGCCCGCCGCACGGAGCCAGGCTGGCGCGCCGCTGTCCTGGATGAGCGAGGGAGCAGACACGTCTTTCGTCTGCGAGCGAGCGAGGAAGGCAGCGGCTAACAAGCGCCAGCCTCAGCGAGCGGCAGCGAGCAATAGATATGGAGGGAGCGGAGGCGTTGTTTCCTCCGCGAGCGACGACGACGGCGGCGGCGGATTCTGGATGTTCGCGCCGCCGATCTGCAGGAGGAGATGGCGGAACAACGCTTTTCCGTTCCGGCAGCTCCGACGAAGATGGCGGCAGCCAGCGAACATCGGAGCGAGCGGAGCGAGCAATCAAATACAGCGCGATGCGCGAGCAGCTGCTCAAAATGCACGCACTAGTGTCGACTGAACCGGGTAGCAGAAAGGGGATTCGGCCATGACGATCTCTGAGATGATCCCGATCAGCACACACGAAGACTGGACGGTGGAGCGCGCGGTCACGGCCGTCTCAGCCAGCCTCAAGGGAGTCCAGCGGCTCGGAGTCGCCTTCTCCGGCGGTGTCGACTCGTCCCTATTACTCGCGCTCGCGACTCAAATCCTTGGCATCGACAGAGTGATCGCCCTGCTCGGGGTATCACCCAGTCTCGCAGCGGAGGAACGCAGTGGTGCCCACGACGTCGCGCGAGAGGTCGGCGTACGGCTGGTCGAGGTGATGACGCACGAAGGTGATCGCCCGGAGTATCAGGCCAACGGGCCTGATCGGTGCTTCTACTGCAAGGACGAACTCTTCAGCCGGATCGACGATGGGGTGGCCGAACAGTACGGGCTGGATGCGATTGCTTACGGAGAGAATGCCGACGATGCCCTGCGACCAGACCGACCAGGTGCGCGTGCCGCCGGCAACCACAATGTCCTCCGGCCCCTCGCCGACGCTGGCATGACCAAGTTGGCAGTGCGTATGGTTGCCCGGTCACTGGGTCTGCGGGTGGCTGACAAGCCTGCCGCGCCATGCCTTGCGTCGCGGATTCCGCACCACCATGTGGTCACGCCGACCAAGCTCAGCCAGATCGACCGCGCCGAGTCGGCTTTGCGGCAGCTCGGATTCGCGGAGCTGAGAGTTCGGCACCACGACGACATTGCGCGGATCGAGCTACCACCCCCAGATCTGATACGAGCGGTCAGCGATCCGCTTCGTACGAAGGTGCTGGATGCTGTACGGGGTGCCGGCTTCAGATTTGTCGCGGTGGATGTTGGCGGGATTCAGTCCGGCGCCTTCACTCTGCCGCTCGTCAGTCCTGATCATGAGTGAATCCGCAAGCACCTGGGCATCCGTCGAGGCTTTCGCCAACCTCGATCACGACCGGACCAAGCGACGCGGCTATCCGGAGGCGATCTACTGCGAAGGCAAGACGCCTGAACAGGTCGGCATGATCGCCGCGGCTGTTCGTGATCAACAGCACGTGACTCTGTTCACTCGAGCTGGCAAGCAGCATGCTGCAGCCATCCTGTCGGAGCTTCCGGGCGTCTTTCATGACCAGGAGGCGGGCCTGCTGGCCTGGCCGGCCGATCCGCCGGCCGCGAGTGGTGGGCTTGTTGTCGTGCTCGCCGCAGGAACTTCAGATCTGCCCGTAGCCAAGGAGGCGCAGATCACGGCCCGCTACCTGGGACGGCCCACCGAACTAGTTGTCGACGTCGGCGTCGCGGGCCTGCATCGGATCCTGGGCCGGCTCGACCTGCTGCGGGGGGCACGGGTCGTCGTCGTAGCTGCCGGGATGGATGGCGCTCTTTCCAGCGTTGTGGCGGGCCTCATCGAAGCGCCAGTGGTGGCGTTGCCCACCTCAGTTGGATACGGCGCGGCCTTTGAAGGGCTAGCGGCTCTGTTGGCGATGCTCAACGCCTGTGCACCCGGCGTCGCGGTGGTGAACATCGACAACGGCTATGGCGCCGGTCATCTGGCAGCGCAGATCGCGACACCATGAGCGGCTCACGCCACGCCTGGATCGATGCCTCCGCTGGAGTCGCAGGCGACATGTTACTGGGCGCGCTGATCGACGCCGGTGCGAATCTGGCGGTTGTGCAGCAGGCCGTCGACGCCGTGATCGCTGACTCTGTGAGGCTGGTATCGACGCCGGTGACCCGAGCCGGACAACACGCGAGCCGGATTTCGGTAGAGGTGATCACCCACGACGTTCCGGTGCGGGAGTGGCGAGCGATAAAGGACCTCATTGCCACGGCAGATCTCGCAGCGCCAATCCGGGAGCGGTGCGCTCGGCGACCTTCGGCCGACTTGCCGAGGCCGAGGGCCGAATCCACCACCAGCCTGCAGCGGATGTGCATTTTCACGAGGTCGGCGCACTCGACTCCATTGCAGACATCGTGGGAGTCGCAGCCGCCCTGCACTCCCTCGAGATCGACAGCATCAGCGCAAGTGCCATAGCGGTCGGATCCGGACGGAGCCGAGGCGCCCATGGGGACATCGGGGTCCCGGTGCCGGCAGTCGTCGAGCTGGCTTCAGGATGGAAGCTCTTCGCCGGCGGCTCAGGCGAACTCACGACGCCAACCGGCATGGCATTGGTGTCGGCCCTGGCCGGGCGCTGCGAAAATCTGCCGCTGCTCACCCTGCAGGCTTCCGGGGCTGGCGCCGGCAGCCGAGATACGCCCGGTCGGCCGAACCTCACGCGCGTACTCATCGGCGAACGAGTCAAGCATCCCGATGACGATCTGTCGGAGGCAGATGTACTGATCGAGGCCAATGTCGACGATCTGGACCCTCGACTCTGGCCTGGGGTACTCACCAGCTTGATCAGGGCCGGAGCCGCCGACGCATGGCTCGTTCCGATCATCATGAAGAAAGGCCGACCCGCGCATACGGTCAGCGTTCTGGCGCGGCCAGATCAGGCAGCCGATCTTCGCTACCTGCTCTTGACCCTGACGAGCACCATCGGTGTGCGGGAGACCCGTGTGCGCAAGACGGCCTTACCACGAGGATGGGTCGATTTGATCGTCGCTGGCAGCTGCATATCAATGAAGATCGCACATCGACACGGGACGATCTGGCAAGTCACGCCCGAGTTCGATGATCTTGAGCGGGCTGCGGATGAGCAGGACCTCTCTCCTATCACCGTGCTCGAGCAAGCCATGGCTACCGCGCTAGCCGCAGGTCTGGTGGCCGGTGCGCCGATACCAAACGGACTGCACACCAGCCGGCGTTAGCTCTCAGGCGCACCTCTTCCATCACAGCCGTCGAAACGACCACTGGGGCGCGACTCAAGGCGTGAGCTACCCATCACAGGCGTCACAACGCACATTTCCCGGGCCTGAGGAGGATCACAAATCGTGATCGTTTGTCTGAGCCCGAGTCGCGGCAACGGCCGTCGAGTAGGCTCGTCAGAGCCCAAATCGCGACGAGTTTGCCGATAGAAACGCAACGCCCAAAGCCTGCGCCAGAGAGGAAGTCGATGACCGAACCAACGTCGTCCGCCGCCGCGGCGCCGCTCACCCCGCCCGAGGGTGCCCCACTGACCCTGACCGCGCCGGCTCCCCCGCCGCCAGTCGTGGCCACTCAGGCTCCTGCCATGGCTCCGCAGGTGGATCCGGCCACCATCCCGCAGCTCGACACCAAGGTGGACAGTTTCATGAGCGCTCTGATGAATGCTCAGACACGTTCGCCTGAGTTCGCCCAGCAAGCAGCCAACGTTCGGGCGATGGGAGACGCCGACATCCGTCGATCTGCCGAGACCTCGAACCGCCTGCTGCAGACCCCGGTGCGAGCGCTAAAGGAGGGCGGAATCGCCGAAGGGTCGAAGGTCGGCAACACGCTGCTCGAACTTAGGCGTACGGTCGAAGATTTGGACCCGAGCCGCGCGACCGGAGTACGCAAGTTCCTCGGTGTGATCCCGTTCGGCGACAAGGTGACTGATTACTTCCGGCGCTACGAGTCCGCGCAAGGCCACTTGAACGGGATCCTGCACGCCCTCCGGAACGGCCAAGACGAGTTGACCAAGGACAACGTCGCGCTCAACCTGGAAAAGCAGAACCTCTGGGGAACGATGGGGCGCCTGAACGCCTACATCTATGTCGCCGAGCGGCTCGACGCCCGGCTTTCCGCCACCATCGCACAGCTGGAGATATCCGACCCTGAGCGCGCGAAGGCGCTGAGCCAGGATGTGTTGTTCTACGTCCGTCAAAAGCATCAAGATCTGCTGACCCAGCTCGCGGTCTCGATCCAGAGCTATCTCGCCATTGACATCATCATCAAGAACAACATCGAGCTGATCAAAGGTGTCGATCGGGCGTCGACCACGACGATTTCGGCCCTCCGCACCGCTGTGATCGTGGCTCAGGCACTTGGAAACCAGAGGTTGGTTCTTAACCAGATCACGGCCTTGAACACCACCACCTCTGATCTCATCCAGCGCACCTCGGAAATGATGCGTGACAACTCCGCACAAATTCAGCAGCAGGCTGCTTCGGCAACGATCGGACTTCCCCAGCTGCAGGCGGCATTCCAGAACATCTACGCCACCATGGATTCCATCGACAATTTCAAGCTCCAAGCGCTGGACAGCATGGCAGCCACGATCGGCACCTTGGAGACGGAGGTCGCCAAGTCCCGCGAATATCTCGACCGGGTACGCCGCCAGGATGACCAGCTGGCCTCAGGCGCCCTGGATCTCGAGGGTGGCGCCACCCCCAGCGGGCTGCGCTGATCTGAGTCCCGACTTCACGATTGTCGATTTCATCTCATGGGGTTCAAGGAATGGATCGCAGCCATCACCGGGCGGCGTCCGCAACCAACCCCAGAACCGCTTCCATCACCGGCGGCACCGACCGAATCAGACATCATGCTCGCACTAGATCGCGTTGAGAACATGGTCGAGGGCGGCGTAGTGCCCGCGGCCGTTCAGTCCAGGGTCCGCCGGGTTGCGCAGACAGTACGCGAAACCATGCCCCGACTCCGCAACCTCGGACTCGGCAGCCCGGACGCGTACTCGGTCATGGCAACGGCAACTGACTACCTGCCCGAAGCGATCGGTGCGTACACCCGGCTGCCACGGCAGTGGGCCGATTCGCGGCCGATCGAGAACGGCAAGACCTCACTGATGCTGCTGATCGATCAGCTCGACTTACTGAGCGCCACGATGGACAAGATCTTTGACGCAGTGGTCCGCGTGGACGCAGATGCACTGATCGTGCACGGCCGCTTCCTGCAGGAAAAGTTCGGCCATGCCTCTGCCGGAGGAGCGTTGAACATCGGCGATCAGCCCACGCCCGAGGCACCCCGCAGCACCTTGGACCTGCCGTGACAGAGCCATCGACCCGCACCCTTGCCGCAGCCTTGGACGAGCTCCGCAGGATAGCCGCCGCAGCCCGCCTGGAACCTGAAGCGGCAGTCCGCGAGGGCGAGGCCCTGGCTGCCGCGGTCGCCGAGTCCGCAGAGCAGGCCTATCGCGATTGGTGTGAGCAGACCGGCCATCGAGATGTCCAGGCGTTCTTCGACGCGGCGCATCGTGGGCGTCGGTGGCGTGCCGCCCCCACCGCACTCCTCGGACAGCTGGTCCTGAACCGGTCGCCAGAGGCCGCCAGCTATGCCGAAGCTCTGGCCGAGCTCTGTCGCACCGCGGAGACATTGGGGCTGCCAAACCCAAGGACCGCTGGCAATGCCGCTGTGGCGGCCGCCGCTCAGTTAGGCGCGCTGAACGCACCCCAAATCCGTACCACGACGCGGCCCGAGGTTATGGACATGCTTCGTGTCCTCGAGGAGAGCTCGCTCGACTTGAGGTCGATGAACATACCGGGCGGCTTCCCCGGGTTCGATTCGGCTGAGGATGCCAAGTTGCGCCCTGAGCTTGTCGAAGGGCAACCGCCTGGCACGGGCTCAGTGCACATTACTGAGGGCGCGGTGCCCAGCGGGGAAGCCTCCGACAAGAAAGCAGAGAGCTCGGAGACCAAGGCAGAACCCGAACCCAAGACGCTCGAGGAACTGCTCGCCGAACTTGATGCACTTATTGGCCTCACCGAGGTCAAAGCCGAGATCCACCGGCAAGTCGCCGTTCTACGAGTCGAAACCTTGCGAAGCAAAGCGGGCTTGAGATCTCCGACAATCACCCGGCACCTGGTGTTCGTTGGCAATCCGGGTACCGGCAAGACAACCGTGGCCCGGCTGGTCGGCGGGATCTACCGAGCACTCGGGCTGCTGTCGAAAGGTCAGCTGGTCGAAGTCGACCGCTCCGAACTGGTCGCCGGCTATCTGGGCCAGACGGCAATCAAGACGGCCGAGGTCGTGGCCTCCGCGGCCGGCGGAGTTCTCTTCATCGACGAGGCATACAGCCTCGCCGGTGATCAGTACGGCCAGGAGTCGGTTGACACGCTGGTCAAAGAGATGGAGGACCGTCGCGACGACCTGGTATTGATCGTTGCCGGCTATCCCGGTCCGATGGCGATCTTCATTGCGCAGAACCCAGGTCTGGCGAGCCGTTTTCGTACCACGATCGAATTCGCCGACTACACCGACGAGGAACTTGTGCGCATCCTTAAAGAGATGGCCAAAGCCGCGGACTACGACCTCGACGATGCATGCGTGGAACGCTTTTCCGCAATCCTTGCGACGACCCCGCGTGGTCCGATGTTCGGCAACGGGCGATTCGCACGCAATATGTTAGAGGCAGCAATCGGCAGGCATGCTTGGCGGCTGCGCGATGTCGCTGAGCCGACCCTCGAACAGCTACGAAGGCTGATCCCCGAGGACTTCGAGGAGACGGCTGGGGAGGACGAGCCGTCACCTGCCATGCCAGAGCAGCAGGCCAGCTCACCATCCTCGAGCCAGGGAGACACAGAGCAGCCAGCCGAGGACCATCCCGAGACCCAAGGAGCACAGCAGTGAGCCAGGCCAGTCATCAGGGGGGTGCAACCGGGGTGGCCCCACCCCCCGTTCCCGCCCCAACAACAACTGCGCCGCCTATCGCGACTCCGGCTACGACGCCCGCGACACCGGCCCCGGCAACAGCGACTGCCGCCGCTCCGTCCACGGCAGGCAGGACCATGGACACGCCACAGCGGCTCCGATTGCTCAGCCTGGGCGTAGTGGCTGCCGGCGTTCTTGTCGCGTTGGTGGGCGTCCTGATCTTCTCCTACCTGGCGGTCTCGCTGAGCCGTGCCAAAGCCGACACCGAGCAGCTCATCCGGGTTCAGAAAATCCAGTCCAACCTGCTGGGCGCGGACGCGATCGCCACCAACGCCTTCCTAGTTGGAGGACTGGAAGCACCGGCACAGCGTGCGGTGTACGACCAAGCGCTGAGCAGCACCAGTTCGCTCATCGTCGAAGCCTCCCAAGCGCAACCGGCTGATGCCGAAGCCCTGTCGGCTCTCAATCAGGAAGTCGTCACTTACGCGGCCACGATCGAGCAAGCGCGCGCGAACAACCGCCAAGGACTCCCGGTCGGTGCGCAGTACCTTCGCAACGCGAGCGCTGACCTGCGGAGCACTGCATTGCCGATTCTGGACAACCTGGTCAGCTCGAATGCGGCGCGAGCGGCCGACAAAATGGACGCGCGCAGTGGATACATCTTTCTGATCATCGCCCTACTCGCTTTGGCCGGCTTCATCATCGGTCAGGTCTGGCTGGCTCGTCGGTTCAAGCGCACTATCAACGTCGGGATGCTCGCAAGCGCAGCCGTTCTGCTGGTCATCGCGCTCGCCAGTCTGATCGCAGCGATCCAGGTGAGCAGCACGCTCAACTCGATCACCAACGGCAGCTTCGCCGCTGTCAACACGGCCGCGGATGCCCGGATCGATGCCAACAACGCGAAGTCGAACGAAAGCCTGACGCTGATCGCACGCGGATCCGGGCAGGCATTCGAGACGGCGTGGAAGTCCTCGGCTGACTCTGTTGCCAGCAACCTCCAGCGCCTCAGCGATCGGCCGGAGCTGGTGAACCAGTGGCAGGCGTATACAACCGTTCACAGCGAGATCCGTGCCCTCGACGACGGCGGCAGGTGGGACCGGGCAGTGTCCCGGGCCACCGGATCTGGACCAGAGTCGTCGAATACGGTTTTCGGCACATTCGACAGCAATCTGGCTGGCTATCTCGACGACGTGAGCCAGGAAACCTCGGACTCGCTGGCGGGCATCCAGCCAGTAATGGTCGTTTTCGCCATCCTCACCCTTCTCAGCGGGATAGCGGTTGCGCTCCTGGGACGTTGGGGCATCGCCGCTCGACTTAAGGAATACCGATGAGACACCGGTGGCGTACGCCGATGCTGGCCGTGGCGAGTGTTGTCTCGGTTAGTGTGCTTTCGGCGTGCACGTTGTTCGGCGACACCCCGACACCGCTGCCACCGGAGCCTCCTGCACCGCAGCCGACGACGAGCGCCCCGGCGTCGAAACCAACCCGGTGCGGCAATCCGCTCGCGTCCTATCAGCCCAGCAACCCGCTGCCGACGCCAAATACTCTGCCCGCTGGATCTACCATGGCCAAGATCAAAAAGCGTGGCCGGTTGGTGGCCGGGGTATCGGCCGACACCTACCTGCTGGGGTCGCGGAACCCGTTCACAGGCGAGATCGAGGGCTTTGACATTGACATGGTCAGGGAGGTCGCCGAAGCGATCTTTGGCAACGAGAACAGCTATCAACTGAAAGTGATCACCGCGGCACAGCGTATTCCTGCGCTGGAGAAGGGCGATGTCGACATCGTGGCCCGCAACATGACGATCAACTGTGATCGCTGGAAGCAGATCGCCTTCTCCGGCGAGTACTACCGGTCGGGCCAGAAGATCTTGGTCCGCAAGGGGTCGAAGGCCAACTCGATCAGTGATCTCGCGGGACAGAAGGTCTGTGCACCGATAGGCACGTCCAGCATGGACAACTTGATCAAAGCAGCGCCCAAGGCAGTTCCGGTCGGCGCGGACACCCACACGGGCTGTTTGGTCCTCTTCCAGCAGGGTGAGGTTGCCGCTATCACGGGAGACGACACGGTACTGGCGGGCCTCGCCGCGCAGGACCCGTATGCGGTGGTGCCGAAGCAGCAGGCGTTCACCTCCGAGCCGTATGGACTCGGCTTCAACGAAAAAGATGTGGACTTCGTCCGCTTCGTCAATGCTCGCCTGGACGAGATGCGGACCAATGGTGAGTGGAAAACGCTCTATGACCGCTGGCTCAGGGACTCTCTCGGAGCAGCACCTGATCCGCCGAAACCGGTTTACGGCAGGACGTGATGAGCGTGGCGGCGCCTGCTGGACACGTGACTGCTCCGGTCGCGCCGGGGCAGATGGGCTCAGCCGTCCAGGCCCAGGCGGCGCAGCTTTATCTGGACCAGCTTGGCAAGTGGCGGGATGGGCGACGTCGAGAACTGGACGAACTCGACAATGCTGCGTTGCGCTCGCCCACCGGCTCCGCCGCGACCGGCGACATTCTGCTGTCGATGGCGTTGTGGAAGGCAGTATCAGATCGCTACGAGTTGCTGCTCGCTACGTGGAACTCCGGCCGCGCCGGAGCCACTGAACTGATGCGCATCTCAACCTTGATCTGGGGGCGGCTGGATGCCGGCACCGCATCAGGGCTCTCGGTGTCGCTGCCGGAGGCATGCCGGCTGTCTGACGCTCTGCTGTCGCAGCTCCGCGTCAAGCTAGGCCTTGATCCGTCGGGTGCGGAGATCACCGAACGTGTCCGGCAGCTCCGCGCCCAGATGGAGCGCATCCGGGAGCAAATCGACCTGGAGCCTGCCGGTGCCCCACAGCAGCAAGCCGCACTCGAGCAGTCACGCCTGGCGCGCAGGCTGAAAGAGCTCGCGGAAAAGGCCAGCCGCGGCGGCGACGTGGGGGGACTACTCGGGCCCTTGGAAATCGATGCAGCCACCTTCGAGCGCGATCTGATCGTCAATGGGGCAAGGCGACGCGACGCCGCAGCTCTCGTGAAGCGAGCCAGGGAACAACGCGCCGACCTGGAGGCCCGTGAGGCGGCGCTGCACAGCATCGTCGAGGAGTGCATACGCCGCGTCGACCCCGCGCCCCGCTATGCCGTGCCCGACACTGCCGCCCTCGGCCCAGTGCCCAACACGCGCGACGAGCTGGAGAGCTATCTGCGCCGCCTCGACCAGGTGTCTCGGGCGATGACCATTGCACAGACGGCCTACGCGAAGGCGCTGCAAGATCACGACGAACTCGCAAGCCGGCTCGAGGCGTACCACGCCAAGGCGATGGCGACCGGCCAGGCGGAGGTTCCGGACATCGCCCAGGCATATGAGCTCGCCCACAACGCACTGGATCAGCGACCGACCCGGATGGTCCTTGCCGAGCAGCTCGTCACCGTTTACCAGACCTACCTGCAATCCATCCCCGCGCCGCATACGGTGCATCCAGCTACATCGTCAGACAGGAAATGAACAGGGCGGCGTTTGAATGACACGATGCACTCAGCCGGGCTGCACCGGCACGATCGTCGATGGCTACTGCGATGTTTGCGGCAGCCCCGGGCCCGACAGCGCCACCCCAGCTGTTCCTGAGAGCGGCGCCGAGGTGCCGACGACGCCCGACTCCGGTGCACGCTGCACACAACCCGGCTGCACCGGCACCATCGTCGACGGCTACTGCGATGTCTGTGGCAGCCCCGGGTCCGCCAACGGGCCTGCGGCCGATGATCAGACCCCAATGTCCGCCGGCGGCGGGTTGTCGGCGATGACGGGAGGCTCCAGCCGGCTGCAGGCGACTGCGCTCGGCTCGCAGCGAGTCTCCGGGAATGGTTCCAAGATCACCAAACGGATACGTTCGGGTTCCCAACGACTCCGGTCGGCCCGGCTCGGCGCCGGGCTCACCCGGGTTCCGCCGGCACCTGTGATCGATGCCGCCCAGGCGATCATGAAGAACCCGCAAGTTCCCGAAGAGAAACGGAACTGTCCGAACTGCGGGTCGCCAGTCGGTCGGTCGCGCGATGGACAGCCGGGACGGACTGAAGGCTTCTGCCCGAAGTGCGGCAACGCGTTCTCGTTCACGCCAAAGCTGAAGCCCGGCGATCTTGTGGCCAACCAATACGAGGTGGCGGGCTGCCTGGCGCACGGCGGGCTCGGCTGGATCTACCTCGCGAAAGACCACAATGTGTCTGATCGCTGGGTGGTGCTGAAGGGTCTGCTCAATACCGGCGACAAGGACGCGTTGGCCGTGGCCATCGTGGAGAAGCAGTACCTCGCCCAGGTCGAGCACCCCTTGATCGTCGAGATCTACAACTTCGTCACCCACGAAGACGCCGGTTACATCGTGATGGAGTACGTCGGCGGGATCTCCCTCAAGCAGATCCTGAAAGACCGGATGCGGGCGAACAAGGGAAAGTTCGATCCGCTGCCCGTCGACCAGGCGCTGGCCTACATCCTGGAGATCCTGCCGGCCTTCAGCTACTTACATGATCTTGGTCTGATCTATTGCGACTTCAAGCCGGACAACCTGATTCAGGTCGGCGATGCGGTGAAGCTCATCGACCTCGGTGGGGTGCGGCGAGCCGACGACGAAGAGTCGGCAATTTATGGCACGGTCGGCTACCAGGCCCCCGAGGTAGCCCAGGTCGGACCGACCGTGGCATCGGACATCTACACCATCGGTCGCACCTGCATCGTGCTGATGACGGAGTTCCGGGGATACCAGACCAAGTACGTTGCCAGCCTGCCGCCTGTCGAAGAGACGCCGCTGTTCGCAACCCACGACTCTCTATACAGGCTGCTCTCGAAGGCATGTGCAACCGACCCGGCGGACCGGTTCGCTTCCGTCGATGAGTTCCGGGTGCAGCTGCTCGGCGTGCTTCGAGAGGTGGTCGCCCAGAGAACCCCTGGCACCGCGCTCACCTCGGCTGCGTCAGTACTCTTCGAAGCGCCGGCCATCACCAGTGAAGCACTGGAGTGGAATGAGCTACCGGCGCTGCGCGTCGACACCAGCGACCCGCAGTACGCCTGGCTCAGCAACATCTCCGTCGACGACCCTGCTCGGCGCCTCGACAAGCTTCGCGAGGCGCCGGTTGTCACCGCTGAGGTTCGGCTGGCGCAGGCCCATGCCGCGCTGGAGCTGCGGCGTCGGGACCTGGTGGAGCAGATCGTCAACGAGATGTTGGTCGAGGATCCCTGGGAATGGCGTGCCGTCTGGGTTGCTGGCCTTTCGGCACTGGACGCCGGCGATTTCGCGTCGGCGCAGTCTTCTTTCAACGCTGTCTACGGTCAGGTGCCCGGCGAGCTGGCTCCGAAACTTGCGCTCGCCCTCGCCTGCGAGCATGGCGGCGAAGGAGACATCGCTGAGGGGCTATACCGGACCTGCGCCGGCACCGACGCCAACTATGTGGCGGCTGCCGCATTTGGGATGACGCGGATTCGCGGCGCCCGGGGCGACGTACCTGGCGCTGTCGAGGCATTGGACCTTGTGCCCTCAACAAGCCGGAGCTACCCCGAAGCCCGGCGTCTGCGGGCGACACAGCTCTACGAGTCAGGCGATGGGCTTCCGGCTTTGGCCCAGGCGATGGACAGCATCAGCGGAGTTCGGCTGGATCCGCGTGAGCAGTCTGAGCTGACGGCTCAGATCCTGGAGCGGGCCCTCACCGAGGTCGATAAGAACGGATCCAAGGGCAACATCAAGATCGGCCCCTACGAGGCGAGCGACGAGACGCTGCGCGATGGATTGGAGGCGACCTATCGACAGCTGGCGGGTATCGAGACCGACGAGCAACGTCGCTATGCGCTCGTCGACAAAGCCAACGCCGTGCGAAGGTGGACCCTACGATGACCGACCACCTGACGCAGTCCGCGCAACCTACTGCCGTCCCGCAGGCCGACGGGGGGCTGCGCTGCCCGCACTGTGGTGCCGAGGTTGCAGCTCAGGAGGCGTTTTGCGAAGCCTGCGGTGGCGCCCTCACTCCAACTGCTGCTGGTCCAGTCGAGCAACCCGACGCGTTGGCCGCACCCATTGAGATCACGCGCTCCATCCAGACCGAAGGCGACGAGGACACGGTTGTGGTTGCCCGCCCTTGCGCCAACTGCGGCGGTGTGATCGGAGCAGACGGCTACTGCGAGACCTGCGGTACCAAGGCGCCGACGGAGCGGGACCACTACACCGAGCAGCCAGCATCATGGGTTGCCGCCTGCTGCGACCGCGGCGTAAGACATCACCGTAACGAGGACGCCACAGCTGTCGCAGCCGAGCCGACACCCAGTTCCCGCGCAGTACTCGTCGTCTGCGACGGAGTGTCCACATCTCTGGACTCCGACATCGCCAGCCTCGCGGCTGCTCGTACGGCCCGCGACGTCCTGGTGGCGCACCGGCCCGCAGGTCTCGGCACCCCGGCCAGTCGTGCCGCGGCTGTCGCAGGCGCGGTTGTCAAAGCAGCCGCCGCAGCAAACACTGCGGTGATCGACAACACCGCGCCAGCCACTGAAAACGCCGCATCGTGCACCTTCGCCGCGGCTGTCATCGAATCTGACCTCGTGGTGTTCGGCAACGTTGGCGACAGCCGAATCTACTGGATTCCTGATCATGGTTCGAACAGCGATCCCGCAGAGCTCAGCGTCGACGACTCGGTCGCCCAGGCACGAATTGCCATGGGCACTCCACGCGCGGAGGCCGAGAACGGCCCGCAAGCTCATGCCATCACCAAGTGGCTGGGCCGGGACAGCCCCGACTTCACGCCGCGTACCGGATCCATCGTCGTCAGGTCACCCGGCTGGGTTCTGGTGTGTTCCGACGGCTTGTGGAATTACGCGTCGGAAGCCACAAGGCTCCAGACGCTCGTCGCCGAACTCGGCACTCCGGACTCTGATCCGCTCACATTGGCGGTGGCCCTCGTGGACTGGGCCAACGGCAAGGGCGGGAAGGACAACGTCTCCGTAGCCCTCGCACGTCTGTGACCTTTCGGAGGGCGGCCTGGGATCCCCAGGCATACTGAACCGACCAGCCAGGACGCGAAAGGACAAGCTGCGAGCGTCGGTAATCGCGCGTCGTCGGATTCCCAGCGCGCCATGCGCGAGCAGCTCAAAAGAAAGGAACGTCGATCATGGCCGATTTCACCGCAGAGGTGTACCAGAATGAGTTCCTGCCAGAAGGCGGAACCGACGTCAACGCCATAGTCACCATGACCTGCAGCGGAGCGGGATCAGCCGGTCAGACGGGGTCCGGTGATGCCGGGGAGATCATCATCGTCGACACCTCGGGTTCCATGGGTCGGGCGAAGCTCGAGGCGGCGAAGGTGGCCGCGGCAACAGCCGTCGATCAGATCCTTGACGGGACCTGGTTTGCAGTGGTCGCTGGGACTCATCAGGCCTACCTGGCCTTCCCGCTCGTCCGGTCGGGTCGGGGCATGGTGCAGATGGATAGCAACGCGAGGTACGCGGCGCATCAGGCGATCAGCCAGTTCCGCTCCGATGGCGGAACGGCTATGGGCACCTGGCTTACGCTTGCTGGTCGGCTTTTCGACTCGGTGCCGATGCTGGCCCAGCGACACGCGATCTTGCTGACCGACGGTGAAAACCACAACGAGACGCCGGACCAGCTGACGAACGCGATTCGCGGTGTGACGGGAAAGTTCCAATGCGATTGCCGAGGCGTTGGGGTGGACTGGCAAGTTGCCGAGG
Source organism: uncultured Actinomycetota bacterium (assembly GCA_963836855.1). GTDB lineage: Bacteria > Actinomycetota > Actinomycetes > Propionibacteriales > Propionibacteriaceae > Microlunatus. The sequence goes on from CAWILN010000048.1 coordinate 147,047, forward strand.
TGCGCCGGATCGCTCAGGCCCTGCTGGGAAGCGTCGACATCATTCCCGAGCCGGACCAGATGAGTCAGGTCTTCGCCGACCTTATGCAACAGTCGATGAGTCGCGGTGTGGCTGATGCGCAGTTGCGGGTATGGGCGCCACAGGGAGCACAGGTGATCTTCGTCCGCCAGGTCTCGCCAACGGTGGAGGATCTGACATCACGCCGTGTCGAAGTCAACCCGCTGACTGGCGGATATCCGACAGGGTCGTGGGGAGACGAGTCCCGCGACTATCACGTCAGCGTGAGGCTGGCCGCAAAGGCAATTGGACAGGAGCAACTCGCGGCTCGCGTGCAACTTGCCGTCAACGATCAGATGGTCGCCCAGAGCTTGGTCAAGGCGAGGTGGTCCGACGACGAGGGCCTGACTACCCGGATCAATCCCGAGGTTGCCCATTACACCGGCCAAACCGAGCTTGCGGAGGCCATTCAAGAGGGCCTGGCCGCCAAGGCTGGCGGGGACGAGGAGACCGCCACGAAGAAGCTGGGCCGTGCGGTGCAGCTCGCCGCTGAAACCGGCAATGAGGAAGCGACGACTCGACTGCGCAAGGTGGTCGACATTGAAGATTCCGAAACGGGTACGGTGCGTCTGAAGCGCGCAGTGGACAAGGTCGATGAGATGGCCTTGGACACCGCCTCAACGAAGACAACAAGGATCAGGGGATAATCGCTCCCCTCGAGCGGAAGGCGCGACCTGTGATCTCAATGTCCGAATCGGCCGTGAGCTCGACCTGTGGCCCTCGCCGATGATCGCCATCTGTCCGGTCGGCCACGCATCTTTGGCGCAGGACTACTGCGATGTGTGCGGGCTGCCTATCGACTCGACTGCAGCACCGCAAGCGACCGCGTCACCGCCTAGCGCTGCCAGCAGCCAGCCAGGTCGCCAATCCTGTCCGAATTGCGGGGCCGACAACTCCGTCGACGCGCTGTTCTGTGAGAACTGCGGCTATGACTTCACCACAGGAACCATGCCACGATCCCTCGTTACCTCGGAGTCGCCAGCTGTGACCCGCGTGGATCACGTGCAACCGGCACCGTCCATTCCTGCGCCGACCATGGGCAACGGCAGCACCACCTTCCCCGGGACATTCGACTGGGTGGCCGAGGTCTGGATTGACCCCGGGTGGTACGACGCCCAGCAAAGCCCGGATCCGATGCCCTCCCCTGGACTGCCGGTCGTTGTCCCGCTGCAGTCGAAGTCGATCTTGATAGGTCGTACCTCCACGAGCCGGAACATTCATCCTCAGATCGATTGCGAGTCCGATTCGAGCGTCAGCCGCCGCCAGACCCAGCTGACAACTGATGGCAGGCGCTGGTGGGTCGAGGATCTGGACTCCGCCAACGGGACGTTCGTGGCACCGGCGACCGGCCCGATCCCATCCGACCCGATTCCAGTCGGTGTCAAGCATGAGCTCGCCGCTGATGATCGCATCTATGTCGGTGCCTGGACCCGTATTGTGATCCGGCAGGCGACGGAGGACGAGAAGGCAAGTCTGTCTTAGTGGTCGCACACCCGTCAGTGCCACGCTCTGCGCGAACACTGCGAGGGTTCGGGTCCGAAGTGTGGCACCGTTGCTTCAGTGTCACCCGCGAGCAGTCAGCTCTCACCAGGAGGAACAGTGGAGGTCAAGGTCGGCATTCAGCATGTCAATCGGGAAATCGTGGTGGAGAGCGCCGAGTCGGCCAGCGACGTTGAGAAGGAACTGATGAGTTCGATTGCGGTCGGTGGCGACGGAGTCTTTACCCTTAGCGACGAGCGCGGCCGTAAAGTTCTGATCCCCGTGTCGAAGATCGCGTACGTCGACCTGGGTGAGGAGGATCCTCGCCACGTCGGCTTCGGAGCTGTCTAGTCGGGTCTGTTCGCTCGCGCAATCGCGCGCCGTGATCCCCTGTCTTCCTCGCTCGCTCGCAGACGAAAAGCATGTCCGCTCGCTCACTCGTCCAGACAGGGGCGCGCGATTTTCCGACGCTAGCGACCAGTTTGGGCTGTTCGCTCGCGCAATCGCGCGCCGTGATCCCCTGTCTTCCTCGCTCGCTCGCAGACGAAAAGCATGTCTGCTCGCTCACTCGTCCAGACAGGGGCGCGCGATTTTCCGACGCTAGCGACCAGTTTGGGCCGCGCGATTTTCCGACGCTCGCGAACCCTCGTGCTGACTTCCTCAAGGCTGGAGGCCGAGCTTGGCCATGCGGCGGGTGTGGTTCTCCACCAGTCTGGAGAACATTCGGCTCATGGCAGCGAGATCCATGCCGGGACGGTCGACGGTCCCCGTCAAGAGGTGGGTCAGGGCGTCTCGGTCCGCAGCTACGCGCTGAGCCTGGCTGAGCGCTTCGCCTACCAGACGACGTCCCCAAAGCGCCAACCGACCCGCCACCCGCGGATCGGCGGCGATGGCCGCGCGTACCTTTTCGATCACGAAGTCGGCGTGCCCCTCGTCGGCCAACACCTCATATACCAGCGCGCGTGTGTCCGCGTCGACGAACGCCGCAACCTCACGGTAGAAATCGGCGGCGAAGCCATTCCCGACATAGGCCGAGACCAGACCCTCCAGCCAATCCTTCGGCTTGGTATGCGCGTGGAATTCATTGAAGGGCTCATAGAACGGCTTCATCGCCACCATGACGTCTGCGTCGAACTCCGCCAGTCGCGCCCGAACGGTCTCGAAATGTTTGATCTGCACCGCCGCCATCGAAGCCATATGCACCTTGTCGGGAAGAGTGGGCGCGTGGCGCGCGTCCTCTGCTAGCCGGTCGAAGGCCGCCAAGGCCCCGTACGCCAAGATGCCGAGCAAGTCGACGGCCCCGCGCCGATATTCGGGATCGGAAACCCACGGCTCAGCCGCAGCACGAGGTGCTGTGTCGGATGACTGCGGCGCATCGCTCATGGCGGCAGGATAATGCTGGTTGTCTGCTCGTCTTGTGCTACCAGCGGACCGGCAGGGCACGGATGCCGTTGACTGGACCGTCCGCTCGGAATGTCAGGTCGGCTTCTGACGCCGCCAAGGACAAGGTGGGAAACCGCTGCAGCAGCGCCGGCAACGCCACTGACATCTCGAGCCGGGCGAGCTGCTGACCAAGGCATTGATGGATCCCGTGGCCGAACGCCAGGTGAGCCTGCGGCTGTCGGGTCACGTCCAACACATCCGCGTCAGCCATGAAGTCCGGATCACGGTTGGTGGATGGCAGCGACACCATCACTACGTCGCCTGCCCGCATAGGCTGTCCGCCGATCGTCATGTCCTTCAGGATGATCCGCGGATTTCCAGTGTCCACAATTGTCAAGTAACGCACGATCTCTTCCACTGCACTTCCGGTCACCTCGGGGTCGTCACGAACCAGGGCAAGCTGCTCCCGATGCCGAAGCAGCAGTAAGGTGCCCAACCCGATGGTGTTCGCGGTCGTCTCATGACCGGCAACCAGCAGGATGTTTCCAATCCCAACCAGCTCTTCGTCAGTCAGATCGTTCGCGTGTTCCCGAATCAACATGCCAAGGATGTCCTCGCCCGGCTGCTGTCTGTGCCGCAGCACGAGCGACCCCATGTACGCGTTCATATCGCGGGTGTTCTGCGCCTGCTGCTCCGGCGTGACAGAGACGTCCAGCATGGTGTCGCTGCGCCGTTGGAACTCGGCCTGGTCCTCGAACGGCACGCCCAGGAGCTCACAGATCACCAGCGAAGGCAGCGGCAACGCGAATGCCTTCATCAACTCGGCCGGTGGCCCATCGGCCTCCATCTTGTCCAGAAACCTCGTCGCGATCTCTTCGATGTGTGGACGCATGGCGGTCAGCCGCCGCATAGAGAACTGACCGGTCAGCATCCGGCGGATTCGAGTGTGATCGGGCGGATCGAGCGACAACAGAAAGCCGGGCTGGGCGGCGGCCGATTCCGAATGCCCGAGCGAGTTGGTCGTGTCCCGGTTGGACAGCAGCTCGCGGGCGTCGGTGTACTTGGTGATCAGCCACATGGTGATGGACCCGCCCGTCGGATGCGGCAGTTGCATCCCGAACACCGGTTGCTCGGCGCGGAGCCGCGCCAGTGCGGGCGCCGGGTTGATCGGATCGGTCGGATCCCGATGTGAACGTGGCCAAGACAGCGGCTCTGAGGTGGTCGGCATAAGGAAAGACAACACCCCGAGATCGACCGGCGCTAGTCAGGCATTCGTCGACGCGCCACTCGTCATGCCAGTGCAGTACGCCATGTCGCCGTCGAAGTTTGACGGCGACAGTGTGCCGCTGTCCGCACTGTGCTGGCCAAGCAATCAGGGGTTTTAGGCACTTGCCAGTAGACTGCTTGAGTTCGAGCGATAGTGGTCGGCTCCTGACCACCGTGCGCGTACGACGCGCCCGCCGCGCGACCCATCGAATTTCAATGAGCATTAAGGCAGATTCTGAGTACAGTCACACATGAAGCCCGACCGAGGCCGATTGCTCCCATGATCCAACTCCCACCAACCAGCTTCGCCAATCTCGGGGTGATAGACCCCATCGTGCAGGCCCTTGATCAAGTCGGCATCACGACACCGTTCCCTATTCAGGCCATGGCGATTCCCATTGCGCTGACGGGCACCGACATGATCGGGCAGGCACGTACCGGTACCGGAAAGACCCTGGCGTTCGGCATCCCACTGCTGCAGCGGATTGTCGTACCAGGCGAACGGGATTACTCGCAGCTGGCCATGCCGGGCGCCCCGCAAGCGCTGGTAGTGACACCGACCCGGGAGTTGGCAAGCCAGGTAGCGTCCGACCTGGCGGCGGCGTCGACTCGCAGGCACGCCAGGGTGCTCACGGTCTACGGTGGCGTCGGCTACGACCACCAGCTCACCACGTTGAGCCGGGGCGTCGACGTGGTGGTGGGTACGCCAGGCCGACTGCTTGATCTTGTCGACCGTGGCGCACTTGATCTTGGTCATATCAAGGTGCTGGTACTCGATGAAGCCGACAAGATGCTGGATCTGGGGTTCCTGCCCGATGTGGAGCGAATCTTGGCTGGTACCCCTGAGCTGCGTCAGACGATGCTCTTCTCAGCCACCATGCCAGCGGAGATCGTCTCCCTCGCTCGCCGCCACATGCGTCATCCGGTCAACATTCGTGCTGAATCCCCTGGTGACCCCAGCACAGTGCCGGCCACGGCTCAGTTCGTCTATCAAGCTCATGACCTGGACAAGACTGAGATCGTGGCTCGCATCCTGCAAGCCGAAAACTGCACCCGCGTGATGATCTTCTGCCGAACCAAGAGGTCGGCGCAGCGATTATCCGATGATCTTGTTGACCGTGGTTTTGCAGCAGCGTCGATCCATGGTGACCTCAACCAGTTCGCGCGGGAGAAGGCTCTCCGGCGCTTCCGGGAAGGCCACATCGCAGTCTTGGTGGCGACTGACGTTGCCGCGCGAGGGATCGACGTCGAAGGTGTCAGCCACGTGATCAACCATGAGTGCCCCGACGACGAGAGTGACTACCTGCATCGGATCGGCCGCACTGGGCGGGCGGGTGCATCCGGAATCGCGATCACTTTCGTTGATTGGGCGGACCTGGCCCGTTGGAAAATGATCAACAACGCTTTGGGCCTGCCGTTCGAGTCGCCTGAGGAGACCTACTCCACCTCACCCCACCTCTACCATGATCTGGGGATCGATCCTGCAGCTACGGGCAGAATCGCCCGGCGGAGCACCCCGAGCCCCGATCGGCCGGATGAGTCGAGCGCCTCGAAGGCGGTACGCAGTCGACCCCGCAGGGCATCAACCCGGACCCGGCGACGGCTACGCAACGGTGTCCCTGTCCAGCAGAAGAGGTCCATCACGCGATCAGATGCTCAAAAGTCTTCCGGCGACTGAACACGCACGACCGCGTAGCGACAGCGCCTTGGCGAACTAGCGGGCCAGTCCCAGAGGTTTACCGACCACTATGAGATTGCTGTCGTAGCCGCCCCGGTCCCGGTGGAAGTTACCAGTGCAGGTGATCAATACCAGCCGATGTGGGCCGGTCTGCTTGAACGCCTGGCTGTCCGTGGCTAGCGCCTTCCGGGCCACCTTCCTGACAGAGGTAACTCGATACTTGAGGCGATGTGAATCCGCGCGCAGCGTGACCGTGTCGCCCTTCTTGATCTTCAGCAGCCGAGCGAAGAATCCGATGCCCGCTGTTGCCGAGTCGACGTGTCCGGCAATCACTGTCGAGCCGAACGGCTCGCCCGCACGGGCGCTCCCATCCCACCAGCCCACGTGCTGAACGTCCTCCGGCACTCGAAGCACGCCGTCGACCGTGGCTGCCGGAAATACCGCCGCAGTCGCGTGTCCGGGGAGCTTGAGGTGGTCCGGGATGAACTGGATGCGCTGACTCTCGGCAGGCCGACCCTGGCGTGCCGGGGCTACAGACGACTGACCAGGTGGGGCGCCCCCGCTGGTCGAGGTGCCAGGTGCTGCCTGTGCGGCGCAGCCGGAGACACAGGTCACCAGGCAGACCACGCTCACGATAGAGCGACGCAGTCCCGGTCGGTGCCGCCGGAGGCGGCGGCGTGACCGGGACTGTGCTTTTGGGGCTCGTATTCTCAACGCACCAATTTCACCGCCAGCGACGGACCGTCGCCAACGGCCTGACCGCCGGTTCCAGTGTTCACCTCAGACGGCTTTCCAGAGCCGGTCGTGCTGGCGGTAAGGACGTGCACTGCGACGTTCATGGTCTTCTTCTCCGGGTCGCCTACAGCGTAGACACGGTTGATCGCCCCGCCCTTGACCGTCAGGCTGACCGGACCGAAGAAGACTGGTTCTTTCTCACCGGTCGGCACGATCGACACCTTGTACGTGGCAACCGGCACCGTCAGCTGAAGTGACTCGCCGTTGGCGATATTTGCGAAGAGCACCTGATCGTTGACCCGGATGTCGGCAGGCGGCACGGCTGCGACGTGCGAAACCACGAGTAAAGCCTTGCCGTTGGGCACCTTCACCGCGTCGTACTTGTAGACCGTCACCAGGGGATCACCGGACGAGGAGGCCGGCAAATGCGCGACGACGTCCGCCTTTGAGCCTTCCTTGATCGAGAAGGTGTTCTCGAGGACCGTCGTACCATTCTCGCTGAAGGTCACCATTCGGCTACCTGGCTTGACCTTGAACGGACCGGCGACAGTCGCAGTCTTGACGCCCTCGGCGATGGACTCTCCGTCAATCTCGATGTCGAGGTTCTTGCCCGGCAGACCTTGCACGATGTAGATCTCGGTGTCATTGGCGGCATAGCTGGGACTGATCGTCAGCCCTGCCAGGGCCAAAACCCCTGCGGCTACCAAGGCCAGTTTTGACCATCGCGATCCGCGCTTCGATGTCACCCTTCCACCCACCCCGCCTTTGCTTGTGGTTCTTCCCCACGAAAAAAAGATTCTCGACCCAAGGCGTAACAGGTTGCCCCGGAACGCTGCCCGTCGGGCATCCAAGATAAGCGTAGGCCGATTGCCACGGGGGTGCGGCCTTGGGCAAGTTGACCGTGGTACATCACCCACGAGCGGCTGGAGTACGCCGCGCGCTGGGTGCCGTAGTGGTAGCGGCACTGTGTGTCTCAGCTGTCACCTTCTATAGGGACGCTCCGGAGCTTCCGCGATCTGCTCCGGCAAATGCCGGCGGACCACCATCGCTGACTAGCCCGGCGCCACCCGCCCAGGCGCCTTCGGCCTCACCGTCGCCCACGACGTCGCCAACGGCAGCTCGCACCACCACCTCCACCAAGGCAAAGCTGCCGAACGGCCCCGGCACGACCCAACCCGGCATCTTGCTCATGGCCAGCCCGCTTCCTGACGGCAGCTTCGATGTCGCCGAGATCGTGCTGCTCAGCACTCCAACCTCCTCACTTCGGGTCGGACCACCGAGGCTGGCGCACACCGGCAGTCGCTTCTCCCGGGCGAAGCCAGTTGCCTCTCAGGTACAGGTGAGCGCTGGTGACCAGCCGGTCTTGGTGCCTGGTGGTCGGGTAAAGCAGCGCCTCGACCTGGCTCTCAGCGCCCCGGCGAAACGTATCGAGTTGCGCTACCACCTGGGCGGGATCATCGTGCGCAGCGTCCCGTCGCGGGCCGGCCGGGCGCTCACCGCTATCAGTCCCCTGGTGGAAGGCGTCCCCAGAGTTTCCCCGTTGCAATGCTGGTAAACGGCAGCACCGTGCTCAATATCGAGTGCCCCATCCTGCGTCTGCGTGAGCAGGCTTGCTCCACCGGCCAACCGCCTAACCTCCGTGTCGGGCAAAAGCTGCCATGGAGCGGCGCAGTGATCGTCGTCCAGTTCGACCTCCCGAGACCGCAATGAACTGTGAACCAAGATCTTTTGGCCCTTGCTCTTGGGGCAAATCGGGTGCTGACCTATGCCGGATACGTCCTCCTCGCCGGAACCTTGACTTTCTGGAGCGTCGTGTGGCCGGACGGTCGCAGGAATCGCCGCCTTGTCGTGCTCACAGTGGCCGGAACCGCAGCAATGATCATCGGGACAGTAGCTGGACCTGCCGTTCAGCTGATCTTCGGAGACAAGCTGCTCGGCGATGTCGTCACTCCGCTCGGGGGTGCCGCCCAGCTGGCCAGGCTCGCCGCGCTCGTTGCCGTTGTCTTCTTCCTGCCCGACATCATCAATGGTTCCGTGGTCGGCTGGCGTCGAGCTTTCGCACTCGCTCTCGTGGTCGTCATCGCCGGCACCATGGTGGCCCAGTCGGACGCCATCGGCGGCCACTGGGAGATAGCCAAGATCGCTGCGACGGGGCTGCACGTGTTGGCGACGTGCGCCTGGCTCGGTGGGCTAGTCGCCTTGGCAGCCGTCTTGATTCCTGGAGACTAAATTCTGGAACTCGACCAGCTCATTCCGAGATTCTCCAGGGTCGCCCAGCTGAGTGTGGTCACGCTCATCGTGACCGGGATTGTTCACGCACTAGTGGTCGCCGGCGGGTTCTCAGAGCTCGCAGGCTCACGGTACGGTCTGGTCCTGCTGATCAAGGTCTCGATCTTCGGATTGATGCCTGCTGATGGGCAACCACGGTCGCAGAGATGCAATCCGTGCGGCGTTCCGACAGCTGCATCAGCCGCCGGATGCACCCGCGAGAAGCGGTGGCATCTCGGCGCTGGCCGTCGCGATGGGAGCAGAGCTCAGTATCGCATTCGTGATCTTGTCAACGACCGCACTTCTGGTAATGGTGGCGCCCCATCCGTAGTCCCGCATGCGCCAGCTCCCACGAAAATGACAAGACTGCCTTCGCAGATACCGATGAGGTCGCAGACGTAACGACATCTGGTTGGCGGGTAAGGTCGGCACATGCGCGGCTTTCGACGCCGCAAGTCGGCGCCGGCCACGGCAGCCGAGCAGCTCGGAGTGACGGGACAGACCCCGGCCGAGCACACCGGTCGGCCACGTGACCAGCGTGCGGCCATGCGCCGGATCGCCGCCGAGGCGGTAATCCTGCAGGACGAGGCCGAGGCGGTCGTTCGCGGCGCACGAGATCGCGTCGGTCTCGGGTTCTTGGCACCACGCGGCGGCCCGTTGGTCCGCCGCTTCTTCAGCCTCCGAGAATCGCTTCCCCGAGCATGCGACGACCCCGCCGACGAGGAATGCCGCCGCCGATTGGACGCGATCCTGCACCACCACGCTTTGGCGGTTTGGGTCGCAATGGACTTGCTTGCTTGTGAATGGCGGTCAGAGAGGATTGCTCGCCAGCTGGACGCGCTGGACGGGCTTGGGGCTCCGGCGGTTCAGCTCGACCAGCTCTATGCCGAGCTGGCCGGCCGTTCGACGGCTCACGCCTCAAACGGGATCAAAGCCTCCGCACCTTGAGCCGCGACCGGTGCGTTCGTGCTCGCTATCAGCCTTCCAAGCGCCGCTGCATCTCGTTGAAAACCTCCGGGTCAGTCGTGTTGCACCCAAGTTCATGATCAAGCTTCCCGACGCCGTGGTAGTCACTGGCCCCGGTGGCGAGCAGCCCTGCACTGGCCGCCACAGTGCGCAGTCGCTGGCGAGTCTCGAAATCATGATCTTGATGGTCCACTTCGATGCCATCCAACCCGTGATCACGGGCCAGCGCCTGCAGCACACTCGAGGGGAGCACGTACTCCCGACCCCGGCCCCACGGGTGAGCGATCACTGCCAGACCGCCCGCCTCGTGCACAAGGTCGATGCCGCGATCCACCTCGATCGTGTAACGGTGAACATGCGCTGGACCACCATCGGCCAGGAAGCGGTCGAACGCTTCCTGACGATCACGAACATGACCTGCTTCGATCAGCGCGTCAGCGATATGAGGCCGACCCACCGAGGGACTGTCACCGACCTGCGCCATCACTTCTGCCTCGCTCACCGGCACACCAAGCTCCGCCAGCTTCGCTAGAACGCCAGCCAGTCGGCCTAGCCGGCCATCGCGTACCCGGGCCATCTCAGCGGCCAGCCCGGGACTCGCCGGATCGGCGCCATACGCCAGGACATGCACGCTGTTGCCCCGACGTGAACAGGAGAGTTCCATACCGCGTACGACACGGATCCCCAGTCGTTCCCCCTCCGCGGCTGCTTCATCGAGGCCGTCGAAGGTGTCGTGATCAGTAAGTGCAACGACGTCCAGCCCGACTACACGGGCTTTACGCACCAGCTCGGCCGGCGTGTCTGTCCCGTCGGATACCGAGGAGTGGGTGTGCAGGTCGATCCGCATGCCTCAGACCTATCACGCTGGCGGAAATCCCAGCTGGATTACCGACGTCAGGCTCTTCCTAAGCCCGGCGAGTCGGGAGCGAAATCCTAAAGTCGGGAAAGCAGACGACGCACCACCCGGAGACCGACCGATGTCCGCGCGAGGTCGGAGCGACTGCTTGTGATGGAGCGAAGTGTCCTCACCGACTCGGGAACGGCAGGGTTTGACTTCTCCCAGCCGAGGACCACGTCACGGGCACTCTTGGTCGCTGCTCCGTTCCAACTGAGGACCTCGGCCGTCAACTCGGCGTGCACCGCATGCAGGTCGTCGCGCAGAGCTGCCCGCGCCATCGTCTGCCACCGGTCGTCGCGCGGCAACTCGACGATTCGTGCGAGGAGCCGGTCTAGACCGAGCCGCTGACCAATCGTGAAATGCAACTCGGCCACTTTCAGGGCGTCAATTCCCGATTGTGACGCGGTCTGCTCGATGGTCAGTGCCGCGTACGACGGGTGCAGTCCGGCGATTGCCGTGGCTACCTCATCAGGTACACCCGCCGCCTGGTAGCTCTTGAGCCGTTGCTCAAGTGCCTCCTTGTCGCGCCCGGTCAAGATGTCCGGCAGTGCCCGCTCAACCACTTGCACTCCTTCAGAGAACTGCCTAACAGCGGCGCCAATGTCGATTGGGTGGCGCCGGTTATTGATCAACCAGCGGGTCGCCCGCTCCACCAGGGTGCGTACTTCCATACGCAGTGCCGTTTGCATCTGCGCATTGATCCGGTGATCAAGTGCAGCAATGGCCTTGTCAAGCTCAGTAGCGCCAAAGATCACGCGAGCGGCGATCTGCGCCCGGATTACATCTGAGGCTCGGGCACCTGTCTCACTCGACAATCGGTGGAAGCATGTGATGCCTGATTCATTCACGAACTCGTTGACCTCAACCGTGGCGATGATCTCCCGGTACAGCCGATGCCTCGGCATCTGGTCCGCGTAGCGCTCGCGCATCGCACTAGGGAAATAGGTGATCAACCGGTCCAACAGGTACGGGTCATCTGGCAGATCCGAGGCCAAGATGTCGTCCTCGAGAACGATCTTGGTGTATGCGAGTAGCGTCGCAAGCTCTGGTGAGGTCAACCCCTTGTGGTTACTGCGCCGGATCTCCATTGCCTCGGTGGACGGCAAGAACTCGATCTCACGATCGAGCAGCCCCTGGCTCTCCAGGCGCTCCATCCAGTCTTCATGAACGCCAGCCATGGATGCCGAGTGGTAGACCGCATTGGCCAACGCGAGGTTTTGATCGTAGTCGTCCTTGAGCACCAGCTCAGCGACCTCGTCAGTCATCGACGCCAACAGCTCGTCACGGGCTTCCAGTGACAGCCGACCGGCAGCCATCTCTCCGATCAAGAGGATCTTGATGTTGACCTCATGATCGGATGTATCGACTCCGGCGGAGTTGTCGATGAAGTCAGTGTTGATGCGACCGCCCCTCTCGGCGTACTCGACCCGGCCGAGCTGGGTCAGGCCGAGGTTCCCACCCTCGGCGACGCACTTGGCGCGTAGCTCGCAACCGTCCACACGCAGCTCGTCATTGGTTTTGTCACCCACGTCGTCATTGGTCTCGGTGATTGCCTTCACATACGTTCCGATGCCACCGTTCCAGAGCAGATCCACAGGAGCCCTGAGACAGCCCTTGATCAAATCTGCAGGTGTCAATTCCTCGACCGCCTTGTCGAGCCCAAGAGCACTATGCATCTGCTCGGTGATCACGACCGACTTCAGGGTACGTGGAAACACTCCGCCGCCCTCGGATATCAAGCTGGCGTCGTAATCCGCCCAACTCGAGCGGGGCAGCGCGAAGAGCCGGGCGCGCTCCTCCCAGCTGCGCGCTGGGTCGGGCTGCGGATCGATGAAAACGTGCCGATGGTCGAACGCCGCGACAAGCTTTATGTGCTTGCTCAACAGCATCCCATTGCCGAAGACGTCACCGCTCATGTCGCCGACGCCAACGCAGGTGAAGTCAGAACTCTGGGGGTCGACGCCCATCTCGCGGAAATGCCGACGCACCGACTCCCAGGCGCCGCGAGCGGTGATGCCCATGGCTTTGTGGTCATAGCCGGACGAGCCGCCAGAGGCAAAGGCGTCGCCCAGCCAGAACCCGGCGTCGACCGAGATCTTGTTGGCTGTGTCGGAGAAGGTGGCGGTCCCTTTGTCCGCTGCTACGACCAGGTAGGGGTCGTCAGCGTCGTATCGGACAACATCGTCTGGCGGCACGACCACGCCGCCGACGATGTTGTCGGTCACATCAAGCAGACTGGAAACGAAGAGCCGGTAGCACGCCAGCCCCTCAGCGAGCCAGGCTTCGCGCTCTCGTGGATCCGGCAGCCGCTTGCAGTAGAAGCCGCCCTTTGCCCCTACCGGGACGATCACGGTGTTCTTCACCATCTGGGCTTTGACCAAGCCAAGCACCTCGGTACGGAAGTCCTCGGCACGGTCCGACCAACGCACTCCGCCACGTGCGACACGGCCGTAGCGCAGATGAACGCCTTCCATCCGCGGCGAGTAGACGAAGATCTCGAACTCCGGGCGAGGCTCAGGCAGATCGGGTATCTGGCGTGGCAGCAGCTTGAGGGCGATCGCCTGGCGATCAGAAACGTAGAAGTTGGTTCGAATCACCGCCTGGATCACCATGAGGAAGGACCTCAAGATTCGATCATGATCGAGGCTGGCGACGTCGTTGAGTGCCCTCTTGATCTTGTCGACAATCTCGGTCGTCGCCACTGTCCGAGCCTTGATGTCGAGACCAGTCTTGGGATCGAACCGAGTCTTGAAGAGCAGCAGGAGATGCCGGGTAATGTCGACATTGCTGCTCAGCGCCTGGGCGAAATAGCTCTGGCTGTAGGTGATGCCAACCTGCCGGAGGTAGCGGCCGATAGACCGCAGCACGCTGACATCACGCCAGTTCAGATCAGCGCCCATCACCAGCGCATTGAAGCCGTCGGACTCACTATCGCCGACATAAGAGGCTGCGAAGGCGTCCATGAACCGTCGCCTTGCCTCGAGTGTCCAGCGGCTCCGGACGGCCTCAAGACCACCCGACACCTTTATTCCGAAGTCGTAGATGAACCCACGCTGGCCGTCACCCACGGCAAGCTCGTACGGCCGCTCGTCTATCACGTCGACGCCAAGGAGGGAGAGGTGCGGCAGTATCTTCGATAGCGACAGCGAAGCCTCCCGTCGGAAGATCTTCAGTCGCAGCTCGGCCTCGTCATCCGGGCGGTCTGGCTTATACATCGCCAGCGACATGTCGTGGACATCGTCCAGCGCCAGCAGCGCGGTGAGATCTTTGACCGCCTGGCGTGGGGTGTAATCCTCCTTGTAGCCCTCGGGCAGCGCGCCAACCACCGTGGTGAGCCGGTCTGCGTCCTGCGAACCAGCCATCTGCTCCGCGAAGTCGTCGTCCCAGGAGCGGGTGGCCAACGTCAGCTCGCGCTCCAGGGAACGTACGTCGACTTCACCCAGGGCTCGGCCGGCTGGCATCCGGACGACGAAGTGAAGCCTGGCGAGCACCGATTCAGTGACGCGTGCCGAGTACTCGATCGAGGATCCCCCGAGAGCACGCAGCAGGATGTCCTCCATCCGAGTGCGTACTGAGGTGGTGTAGCGGTCCCTCGGCAGAAAGACCAGGCAGGAGAGAAAGCGTCCGTACGGGTCTCGTCGAACGAACATCCGGACCTGGCGGCGCTCCTTGAGGTGGGCAACCTTTTCCACGACGGATGCCAGCTCGGCTACCGGGGTCTGGAACAGTTCGTCGCGTGGATAGCTTTCCAGCACGTCCATGATCGCCTTGCCACCGTGGCTGCCCTCGCTATAGCCGGAGCGGGCAATCACGGCGGCCGCCTTCTGCCGGAGCAGCGGTACCCGTGCCACGCTTTCTGAGTAGGCCGAGGAGGAGAACAACCCGAGGAAGCGCCGTTCACCGATCACTTGATGATCGGCGTCGAAGATGCGAAAGGCGACGTAGTCGAGGTAGGCGGGTCTGTGTACGCGGGCCTTTTGGTTGTCCTTGGTGATGATCATCAACTCAGGTTCGACATCAGGCAACGGCGCCGCGTGGAAGGTGCCGGGAGGATCTTGGTCAGCCCGCAGGATGCCGAGCCCGGTGCTGGGACGAATTTTGAAACGAAAATCGGATTGGTCGCTCAGTACGTCGTACTCGCGGTAGCCGAGGAAGGTGAAGTGGTTGGTGTTCAGCCAGCTGAGCAGCTCGCATGCCCGGTCGGCTTGATTCTCATGACCCCCGATGAACGCGGGGTTCCTTCAGCAGCTCGATCGTTTCTTCGGACCTCGTGATCATCTTCTGCCAGTCCTCGACTGCCTCCTCAACTAGTCGCAGGACCTCCAGCAGCCCCTGTTGCAGATTGGGCACCAACGAGTCGCGTCCGTCGGGTCGTGGTGGCGGGAGGATCTCCAGATGCATCCATGACTCGGGCATCGACGGTTGGATCCCGGTCAGCCTCTTTCGCGGGCACGATGCCACGCAACGTTCCGTCGAGATCGCGCCGGACCAGGAACTGGGGATGGAAGACCTCGCGGATGCTCCACCCCTGGCGCAGAACCTCCATCGTGACCGAGTCAACGAGGAAGGGTCGGTCGTCGGTGACAATCTGCACGACAGTCGCACCACCGGCAGTCCAGCCATCCTCGCCCTGGTTCGGAGTAAGGAAGCTGATCATGGGCCGAGCGACGGGCCGATGCATCGCTGCGCGGTAGTGGCTTTCAACGAGTCCAAGGAGGTTACTGACGCTGCGCTCGTCGACATCGACTGCATCGACGTGTCGGAAGTAATGTTGGAGAAACGGCTCCACGGCGTTCGGGTCCTGACCCAGCTCGGCGGCTATCTTCGCTGCCCGGGCGGCTACCTGAGCGATTTTCTCTGTCTTCTCCTGCTCCAACTCGACCTCGAAAGTCGTCACTTCTACCATCCGATCATTGCCGCCGCACCCCGCTGTGTGGCTATCTCCGACATTAGTCCGACCGACAGCCGATGATGCGTCCGCATGCCATGATCATGTGCTGCTTTGGCGGGCGGAGGACCAAAGTTGCGCGACAGCGGGTCGATGACATCATGAGCGCCATGAAAATCTCGAGCCGCTTCGAATTTGCTGCCCAACCCGCTGACGTCTACGCCATGATGACCGACCAGAAGTACCTGGAGGAAGTCTGCGTCGCCAGTGGATCGCTCAGTTACCACGTCTCCGTGGACGGCTCGACTACCAAAACCTCCCGGACGTTGCCGGCCCCGGATTCGGCGGCGCGGTTCACCGGACCCCAGCTGACGGTCAACGATGAGATCGTCTGGGCCGACGCCTCATCTGACGGCTCACGGAGCGCCACCGTGTCGATGACCGTGCTCGGCCAGCCGGTCACTTTCAAGGGCAACCAGCAGCTCGCGGCCGGAGGTCGGGGAAGCGTCGTCGATGTCAGCGGCGAGTTGAAGGTGGCGATCCCGCTGCTGGGAAGGAAGCTGGAGGAATCAGCGGCGCCGGCCGTGATGGCGGGATATCGGACGCAGCAGGAGGTCGGCGATCGCTGGCTCGCGAGCTAACACGACACGCGGCTGAGGTGGCTCGGCTACGGCCGGCCGCCCAGGGGTGATGGCATAGCTGAGCGGCAAGCCGCCGGTGCCGCTATGGTCAGGATTCAAACGTCTTAGCCCTGGACGCCCGCAGCCGAGCCACCTCAGCCTTGTTGGCAGCACGAGCCAGCGATCGCCGGCCTCCTGCCGCTCGCTCGGTTAGGCCATGTGGGGGTAGGTGTGGTCGGTCGGCGGAACGAATGTCTCCTTGATCGAACGCGGACTCGTCCAACGGATCAGGTTCCACATCGAGCCCGCCTTGTCGTTGGTGCCCGAAGCTCGGGAGCCACCAAATGGCTGCTGGCCGACGACAGCGCCGGTGGGCTTGTCATTGAGATAGAAGTTTCCAGCCGCGTGCCGCAGCCGTCGGCTGGCGAGTTCAAGGACTGCCCGATCGTCGGCGATGATTGCGCCGGTGAGGGCGTACGGAGCCGCGTGATCAACTTCATCGAGGGTGGGCTCGAAGTCTGCGTCGTCGAAGACGTGGATGCCGAGTATCGGTCCGAAATACTCAGTCGTGAAGATGTCGTTCTTGGGGTTGTCGGAGATGATCAGGGTCGGCCGGATGTACCAGCCTTCCCGATCATCGGTCACACCGCCGGCAATGATCTTGGCATCCGCAGAGTCACGAGCTCGCTCAATGGCATCGACGTGCTTGGTGAAAGCGCGTCTGTCGATCACCGCCGAGGTGAAGTTGGACAGGTCGCGTACGTCGCCGACCTTCAAGGACTCAGTCGCGTCGACAAGTTCGTCGCCCATCTGATCCCACACACTGCGAGCAATGTACGCGCGCGATGCTGCCGAGCATTTTTGACCCGAGTACTCAAACGCTCCTCTGACCAGGGCCGTACGCAGCACGTCTGGATTCGCGCTCGAGTGCGCAACCACGAAGTCCTTGCCGCCGGTCTCCCCCACCAGCCGTGGATATGTCCGATAGCGGCCGATGTTGGCACCGACTGTCTGCCACAGGTGTTGGAAAGTCCTGGTCGAGCCGGTGAAGTGGATACCGGCCAAATCGGGGTGAACCAGTGCGACATCGGAGACGTCGATCCCGTCACCCGGCAGCATGTTGATCACGCCGGGCGGCAGGCCGGCCGCCTGAAGAAGCTGCATGGTGAAGTGCGCGGAAAATTGCTGGGTCGGGCTGGGTTTCCAGATCACCACGTTCCCGAGCAACGCCGGTGCGGTCGGCAGATTGGCCGCAATCGAGGTGAAGTTGAACGGTGTAACGGCGTAGATAAAGCCCTCGAGCGGGCGGTAGTCCGCCCTGTTCCAGATCCCGGGCGACGAGATCGGTTGATCTTCGGCGATGCGACGGGCGAAAGCGACATTGAACCGCCAGAAGTCGATCAGCTCACAGGCCGCGTCGATTTCCGACTGCTGCACGGTCTTACCTTGGCCAAGCATTGTGGCGGCGTTCGCGGTGTCCCGCCACGGTCCGGCGAGCAAGTCGGCGGCTCGCAGGAATACTGCTGCCCGCTGCTGGAAGCCCAGCTCTGCCCATCCGGGGGCGGCTGCCAGCGCGGCATCGATGGCTTCCGTCGTGTCAGTCTGGGTCGCATTGGCCGCCCGTCCGAGGATGTGGGCGTGGTCGGATGGCATCGTGACATCGAAGGCCTCTCCTGAGGCCGGCTTGCTCACTCCGTCAATGGTTGCGGTCAGCTCGATGGGATCAGAGTTGGACAACTCAGCGAGCACTGACTCGATCCCTGCCCGCTCCCTCGAAGCCGGAGCGTATCCGAGCACAGATTCATTGACCGGCTCTGGCACATCTACCCTGGCATCCACAAATCCACGCTACCCGCGTCTGTTCAGCTGCTGCTCGGGCAGACTGCCTCGAACCTGGCTATCGCGGAAGTGCTCCGGGCTGGAGCTCACATGGCTTTGGCGCTCTCGGCCTCTTCTCGCCGCTTCTTCGCGGCCTCGACTGAAGCTCGCAGCGCGGCCACCAGGTCGACGACCTCGGCCTCCTTCGGTGCTTCGGGCTCCGCGGGCAGCGGCACGCCTTCAGCCTTGCTCTGCACCAAGGCTTCGAGCGCCTCCCGATAGGAGTCGGTAAAGTCCTCCGGATTGAAGTCGCCCGCCAGCGCGTCGATGAAGGACTGTGCCATCGTGACTTCCGCGTCCGACACCGTGACGTCCTCGGGTGGCGCAGCGAAGGAACCATCGCGAAGCTCGTCCGGCCACAGCATCGTGTGCATCAGCAGGACGCCATCCTTAGGACGGATCAGCGCCAACGCTTCACGGGACCGAAGGGCGACCTTGACCACAGCACTTTGGCCACTCTTGATCAAGGCATCACGGAGCAGCACATACGGTTTGACGCCCGGGCCGTCGGCCTGAAGGAAGTAGGTCTTGTTGAAGTAGGTGGGATCGACATCTTCCTCAGCCACGAACTGCACGACCTCGACTGCCTTTGTGGTCGCCAGCGGGAGCGACTCGAAGTCCTCCGCTTCCAAGATCACCATCCGGCCGTCGGGCATCTCATAGCCTTTGGCAATCTCGGTGTAGGGGATTTCCTTCCCATCTATCTCGCAGACGCGCTTGTACTTGATCCGGCCGCCATCTTCTGGGTGGACCTGGCGAAAACTGATGTCCTTCTCCTCGGTCGCCGAGAAGAGCTTCACAGGAATCGTGACCAGTCCGAAGGAGATTGCGCCCTTCCAGATTGAGCGAGGCATGGTCCTAGTCTGCCTGATCCGCTTGAGAGTTCCCTCCTACGCTGTTGCCACCCTGCGTGTCACCGCAGGCGCGAGCTCCTGCCATCGGCGAAGCGGGCCGCCCGTCATAGTGCACCCGTCATAGTGCACATTGCGCGAACAGTCACGAGCTGGCTTGATTCAATGCTGGAGCTGATCGAGTTCCTCGGGTGCGAACCACAACAGGTCGTACTCATCGAGCACTGCGCCGACCTCAGGTGCGGCGAGTGCAGCTGCCAGGCTCTCCCCCGCTACCACATCCCTTGCCAGCCTGGTGGCCTCTGCCGCGGCCGATTCGTCGCCGAATAGCGCGCGCACCTGATCCCAGGTCAGCCCTCGAATCTCGACCTCGCCCAGCGGCCCGCCCAGATCGGTGAGCTGTTTCGCCTCCACCTCCGTCGCCACGACCAACCGTGGCAAGTCTGGCTTGAGCACCAGCGATAGCACGCCGGCGTAGCTGAGAGCGGCGTACTCGGCCTCCTCGATGACACTGTCAGCCTCCATCGAAAGCGCCAGTTTCGGCGTAGCCGCGCATGCCTGATAGCAGTCCGCCGCAGTACCCGATCGCAGAGCAACCGCCTCATCCCAGGTCATCGGAACAAAGGCCACGTCAGGCATCAATGCTCGGTGGCGGGTGAACTGTACGGCGGCTCTTGAGCAGGAGTCTCCTCGGCACCCGCCTCCTGCGGAGGCGAATTCCTGACCGCGCCCTTTTGGGATGCGCGCATGCGTGGCTCGGGCGACGGGCCCGTCGAGATGGGGGGCGGTGCGGCACCGGTTCCCAGCTCGGCAGCTCGGGACACCAGATTGCGTACGGCGGCACGTCTTTGTGCTGCTGCTTTACGCGCCGCTTCGTGTCGGGCTGCAGTCTTCTTTGCTGCAGCGCGACGCGACGCCGCAGAAGCCTTGCGAGTGGGCTGACGCCCATTCCTCGCCCGGACGGTTGTGTCCAGGAGCTCTTCCAGGGCGTCGAGCAGGCATTGAGCAAAGACATCGAGGTCGCTGATGGCATCCCGGTCTGCGGTGAGACCGAAGAAGACCTCACTGTCGTAGGAGGTAACTCCAATGGCAAGCACGTGGCCCGCCGAGAGGGGAAGAACGGGATAGCTTGCAACGAGCTGTGCACCCGCCGCGAACAACGGCACCTGGGGGCCCGGCACGTTGGTGATCACCAAATCGTGCTGTTTGCGCACCACCTCGGTGGAGGTACGTACGCCAAGCGCGTGCAGAGTGGCTGGTGCAAAGCCGGCGATGTCGACGAGCGAGCGTGCGCCCACCGCCCGGCCCGAGTCCTTGTGTGCCTGGGTGTCATAGGCCACCTGATGCAGTCGCATCAGCGGGTTGGGCTCACCGATCGGCAAACGCTGCAGACGTGGCGCGACCTGACTGCCCAGAGACGTCGGCTCGCCGTCATCCTCGGTCACACTCATTGGCACCAGCGCCGTCAACGTGCTTCCCGCGCTGATCGACTCGCCGCGGGTCAGCAACCAGGAGCGCAGGCCCCCGGAGATCATGGCCAGTACCACGTCGTTGATCGTTTGGTGATGCTCCTCGCGGACTGCCTTGAGATCGCTGAGAGGCGCGACGACTGTGGCGAATCGGCGCTGCTCGGACACCAGCCCGGCCAGCGGCGAGTGCGCCGACGGACGCTGCCCACGCAGCGCGTCAGCCGCCAGTTCGCCGAGCGCGCCGCCGATACCTCCCACTGCTTCGCCGACCGCAACCGCGACGCCGAGCGCGCTGGTCAGTGCACCACGCAGGTTCTCGACAGCTATTGCCGGATCTTGCACGCTCTCCAAGAGCGCCGCCGCGATCAACTCCAGTGACGACGGCTCAGGCAGTGGATGCCAGGAGTCCTCATAGGCTCCAGCACCTGGAACTGCGTGTGGGTGTGAGGTTGAGTCGAGCAGTACTTGGCCGATGTCCACAGTGTCGATTCCGTCGACGAGGCACAAATGGGACTTGGCCACCAGCGCGAACCGGTCGTCCTCCAGACCCTCCACCAGATACATCTCCCATAGCGGCCGCGACCAATCGAGCCGTCGCGCCATTACACGACCGACGAACTCTCGGAGTTGTATTAGATTGCCCGGCCGTGGCAAGGCCGAGCGTCGTACGTGGAAAGTCAGATCGAAGTTCGCATCATCGACCCAGACCGGCGGGGCCAGCCGAGCCGGAATCCCGCGAACTCGTTGTCGATACCGCGGCACGAATGGGATCCGCTCGCGGATGAGCCCGATCAGGCGCTCATACTCGAAGCCCTCAGGACCGGAGTCGAAAATGTCGACCGTGCCCACATGACCGGGCGTGTGCGCCGTGTCCAGGGCCAGCAACGAAACCTCGAGCGGTGTGAGCCGCGGCGGCATGGGAGCCCTCCCTGATTGTGCGAATCCCTGGAGCCATCACGGTACTACCGTGGAGAACTCGGATCGCTGACCAATCACGGCAACTGTCGAGGCGGCTGGGAACCCAGCTGCAAGCAGCTTCGTACAGGATTGATGGAATCGTGGCCCCCGACATCAACGTGTTCCCGAATTACTGGGGTCAGATGCACGGAGAGAGGCTGTCAGAAGA
This sequence comes from uncultured Actinomycetota bacterium, assembly GCA_963836855.1. GTDB lineage: Bacteria > Actinomycetota > Actinomycetes > Propionibacteriales > Propionibacteriaceae > Microlunatus. The sequence continues at coordinate 168,609 of CAWILN010000048.1, forward strand.
AGATGAGCGCAAGGGTTGCGAATACTGCACTGATGTGCGCCACCATGACATTGGCCCTGTACCTGGGGGGGTGCACGAGCAGCGCCGAACCAGAGGCATCCGCGAGTTCACCGGCACCGCTCACCACTCCGTCTTCTCCTGCGACGACCTCACCACCCTCGCCTCCTGCCAGCTCCCCGTCGCTCAACGCTGACTACACGCTGACCATCAACATCACGATCGCGCGTGGCAAGACTGTCCCTAGCGGGGAGAAGATCAACGTACGGGTGGGCCAGAAAGTGATCTTGAACGTAACCAGCGATACCGACGACGAGATCCATGCGCACATAGGCGGGGAGGGCTACGAGTTGCCAGTGCAGGCTGGCACGCCGGCCAGGGGATCGTTCACGATCGGAAGCCCGGGCAGCTTTGAAGTGGAATCTCACCATCTCGAGAAGATCATCGTGATCTTGAACGCCCGCTAGTCCAGCGCCGCCATTTCATGCTTGTACCGCTGCATGGGATCGCGTCACGGCACGATCTTCCACTGCCGTTCTCCTTTGTCGTGGTCGGTGCCGTCCTGGCATTGACGATTTCCTTCGTCATCTTGATCTTCGCCTGGCGCCGGCCACGCTTCGAAGGGGTCGGTGGGCACCCGATGCCAGGGCTGACGGCCGTTGTCGACCACCCGATCGTCAGGCTGGTGGCCAGGGTGCTGGTCCTTGCAACGTACGCGTGGGCTGGGCTGGCGATGATGGCGGGCCAGGACCTGCTCACCAATCCGATCTTCGGCTTCGTCTATGTGTGGATGTGGGTCGGCCTGGTTCCGATCTCGCTGCTGCTCGGTCAATTCTGGCGAGCAACCAACCCGCTGCGGAGCATCCATCGCGGGCTCTGCGCTTTGGCCCGCGTCGACCCCGAGCAAGGTCTTGCAACCCTGCCAACCTGGGTTGGGGTGTGGCCTGCCGCTGTCGGTCTGTTCGGATTCGGTTGGCTCGAGCTCGTGCAGCCCGACCGGACCACACTCACTGTGCTGCGGTTGTGGGCGCTGGCCTGGTTGGTGATCTTGGTGCTCGGCGCCATCGTATTCGGGCAGCGCTGGATCGGCGCCGCGGATCCCTTCGAGGCATACGCCAGCACGCTCGCCCAGATGTCGATCTGGCGGCGGGTTGGTGATCTGGTACGGCTGGTCAACCCGCTGGCTGGCCTGAACGCCTGGCATGCTCCCCCGGGAGCGACCGCCGTCGTCGCTGCACTGCTCGGCAGTACCGCATTCGACAGCTTCACCAATACCAGCTTGTGGATCAGAAGCGTGCAGAACTCCAATCTCCCCGGCGCCGGATGGGGCACCGCCGGCTTGATGGCGATGATCATCATCGTCTTCGTCAGCTTCAGTCTCGGGGCAGCCTGGATGGGCCGCTACGGGGATCGGCCGGCCCGGGACTATCCGCGGCTGATGGTGAGCTCTCTGCTGCCGATCGTGCTGGGTTACGTGGTAGCCCACTACGCGACACTGCTCATCGTCGAAGGACAGCGGACGGCGATCAACTTCTCGGACCCACTCGGCCGCGGCTGGAATGTCTTCGGATCGGCCGAGATGGGAGTGAACTCGGCGATCTACAACCATCCGACCGCGGTCGCCCTAGTCCAGGTATGTGCCATTGTCGGAGGACACGTGTTCGGCATCGTCTGTGCTCACGAGAAGGCGGTCGCGCTGCTGCCGCCGAATCGCGCTGTCCGTGGTCAGTTGCCGCTGTTGCTGGTCATGGTTGGTTACACCTGCGCCGGCCTGCTGCTGTTGTTCTCCCCGTAGGATCCGTGGCACCCAAAGAGAGTTTCCGACCGATGCGGAGTTCTACTCGCAGATCAGGATTCACGGTCAAGTTTCTGACCAGTGCGGAGGGAGGTGGCCATGTCGGAGGATGCGATTACGCGCCCGGCCCTCAGGATCGGCATCGTGGGCTGGGGCTGGATGGGTCAGGTACACGCACGCGCGTACGCGAGGCTTCGCCAGCACTACCCTGACGCCCCGATGCAGCCGAGTCTGGTTGCTGTTGCCGACAACGCGACGGACAACAGACTGACCACCGCAGTCGACGCTTTCGGCTTCCGAGATCTGTACTCCGACTGGCGTGATCTCGTTGCCCGCGACGACATCGATGCGGTCAGTGTAACCGGCCCCAACTTCGTACATCGTGAGGTTGCCGTGGCCGCCGCGCAGACCGGGAAACATCTGTGGGTAGAGAAGCCGGCCGGCCGCAACGCGGCCGAGACGCGGGCGATCTGCGATGCCGTACGCGCCAGCGGGGTGCATTCCGCGGCCGGATTCAACTATCGCAATGCCCCGGCGGTCGAGCTGGCCCGCGAGCTCATCAGCGAGGGCCGACTGGGCCGAATCAACCATGTCCTGATCCGCCTGCTTGCGGATTACGCAGCACACCCGGACGGTGCGCTGACCTGGCGCTTCAAAACCGAGTGGGCCGGTTCAGGGGTGCTTGGTGATCTGGCCAGCCATGGTGTCGACCTGGGCCGCTACCTCATCGGCGAGATCACCGAACTGGTCTGTGACGATGCCACCTTCGTCACGCAACGACCAGAAGCGAGCATGGCGGTGTCTCACTTCTCGCGCGGGACGGACGGTCCAAGAGGAGGAGTTGAGAACGAGGACTACATCGCCGCACTGCTGCATTTTCGCGGGGGCGCCCGCGGAATGCTCGAATCCAGCCGCGCCTCAGTCGGCGAGCAGTGCACCTATGGAATCGAAGTTCACGGTGATCGAGGGGCCCTGTCGTGGGACTTCAGGCGCATGGGCGAGCTGCAGCTGTGCCTTGACCAGGACTACCAGAACGCCGGCTTCGTGACCCGATACGTGGCACCTGGTGACGGCGAGTTCGCGCGCTTCCAGCCCGCATCAGGTATCGCCATGGGATACGACGATCTCAAGGTCGTTGAGGCCTATCGTCTTGTCCAATCCATAGCGAGCGGCAAGCCACACGGAGCAACCGTGGAGGATGCACTGACAGCTGCCGAGATCATCGAGGCAATGGCTGAGTCGGTACGAAGCCGCCGCTGGGTTACGGTCGCACTCTGAATTTGTACTAACAAAATATCGTTAGGCTCTATAGACCTGGAGTCGTTTGCCTCTATGCTTCGTCCATGGCAGAAGCGCCGCCGGTGCGCGAGCTCGACATCACGCTGGAACGCAACTCCCCGGTCCCCCTCTACTACCAGCTGGCGCAATCCATCGAGCACGCCATCAACACTGGTGCCCTCGGGCCTGGTGATCGCCTGGAGAACGAGTTATCGCTTACGAGCCGATTAGGTCTTTCTCGACCTACTGCTCGTCAGGCTATTCAGGAGCTGGTCAGGAAGGGCTTGCTGGTGCGGAAACGCGGTGTCGGCACGCAAGTCGTACGATCGCGATTCCGGCGTAACGAAGCGCTCAGTAGCCTCAATGAGGACATAGCCAAGGCCGGCCAAGTTCCGAGTACGCGGCTGCTCGAATTCTCTATCGGTGCTCTCAATCAGGACATCCGGGACGCCATCGAGGCCGCGGGCGTTACCGACACGGAATTCATCCAGATAAGAAGGCTGCGGCTGGCCGATGATGTGCCGCTCGCGATCCTCACCAACTACCTGCCGGCTCGTTTCGAGATCACCGAGACTGACATGCAGAGCAAGAGCCTCTACGCCTGCCTGCGGGCTCTGGGTGTCAACCTCAAGATCGCCCATCAGCAGATCACGGCACGGCTGATGACCGAGGAAGAGGCGGAGCTTCTGGATGTGGAGACACCGGCGGCATGCCTCACCGTCGACCGCCTCGCATACGACGATGTTGGGCAGTTCGTCGAATTTGGTCGCCACACATACCACGCGGCGCACTACTCAATCCAGTCTTCGGTCGTGGGCTAGCCGGAGTCCTCTACGCGGCTGTGCGGGCGCGCACGGCCCCGCTCCATCCGAGTGCCCAGCTCCAAGGCGGTGCACAACCAGCGGTCGCCCCAAGCCTCCAAACGGAACGCCATGGCAGCCGACCGCTTTCCGATGACCAGGTGCGCCGATACCTCGGCCACCTCCGGATCAGGGTGCTGAACCCGGACCGAGCGCAGTGCAGTCGGGACGGCGATTCGCCCATGCTGCGAGAGACTGCGGCGCTGATGGATGCTGATGTCTACCAGCACCTCTTCAGCTACCCACCGGTTGAGTTGAGCGACCGGACGCAGGCCCACCAGGGACTGAGTCAGTGCCAAGGCGAGGGTGGTACTCCACTCGCGGGCATCGGGTAGTCCGGGTCGCTGTTTGGCTGCCCAGCGTGCCTTCACCATGCTCACCCGGATGCCTCGGTGGTCCGGGCCTGTCGCCTCGGCAACGTCTGGTTCATGATCGGTCAAGTCCAGTGGTGGCTGGTTGGGTGGCAAGGGCGCGGGCCGCGACCAGGTTAGGCTGGGCGGCCGGCTCTCGATCAGCCACTGGACGTAGGACGTACGCGACGATGTTGTGGTTGTTGGCATGGAGCCTCCTGGAACAGTTCCTGCTGAGCTTGCCGCAGCGCCCTCGTCTTGCCCATCGACAAGCTCTCGGGACGCCTCTAACTGAGGCCTCCAGGCTGACTGATCCGGCCGTCCCCGCGTAACCTCCCAAAGACCAATCTGTGGACAAGTTCTTGAAGCTGTACCCGGCTACTTCTCATCCCACGCTGCGTGGGACGTTCACTGCCTGGGCGAGGTCCGGTGATCAGCAGTGGCAAGGAAGACTGGCACATGCAGTGCCCAGCCCGACTTCAGCCGGCCAGAGTCAGGGTATCCAGATCACGAGCGTTTGATAGCGCGTTTGGGCGGCTCCGGCTCGTCCTGGCCACGCATCTCGAACTCCAGCCAGTTCCATACCTTCAACCTGAGGCTCTCTGGCTTGACCCACTTGAACCCGACGAAAATCAAAATGATCACGACTACTAGCACGATCCTGGAAGTGACCAATATCGCCGTGCTCACGTCGTGCCTCTCACTGTTTCCCCGAGCCGTGTAGACGGACTACTCGGTCGGCACCTCTCCAGCTGTGATTGCTGGTTGATCTGATGAGAACGCCAAACTCTGGACGAACCTCGCCACCCGCATGGCTTCCTTCTCAGTCAGGTCCGGCTGGCAGTGTGATGTGCGCGCGAATACCGGGCCGCAACGGAAGTTGATACTCGATCAGTGGGGTGCTCGGCGGGACATAGCCGCCGTGGTCCGACCGTGGCGTTGAGCTTGGCGCAGCCCCCGAAACTGAGAACGGAGGCCAATTTGGGAGCTTGGATTTAGTAGTCCTCCGTCTTGGCGCGCCGGCGGATTTCGGCTTCCAATCGGACGCGCCGGATGCCCAGGCGCGGTACGCCTCTATGCCTGTCCGCGCGCGGGACTTGTACGCGCTCATTGAGCCGCTCGTGCTACCTGCAGGGTGGGGCATTTCGCGTTCACTATCCCTTATCCCATCAGCCGGTCGGGGGTTCCGTGTCTCGGGCTCGGCGCGCGTCGGCCGTGCGCCGCGAGTGTGGTCACTGATCTTGAAGGTGCTGCCGGGAACTCCGGCGTCGCCGACCAAGTGGAACTATCCGGCGCGCGAGGCGCTCGCCCACGAACGCGGTCTGCTCGAGGACCTGCCGCCGGGCGCCGCGGTGCTTTGGTTATGCCGAGCACGGCGGCCAGCATGACCTGTGGCTTGAGGACGTCGGCTCGGACGCGATGCGCTGCAGCTCGACGACTACGGGAAGGCATTCCTTGCACTGAATAAGGGTGTCTGGCCGTCCGGCTCGCGCCCTGCCAGGTCGATGCCATGCTGCGCCTGGCCTTGAACGCCGTACCGCCGGAACTTGATCCCGCGCAGCCCGAGCGCCCTGCGCGCGACGGCAAGGATCAGCTTCTCGAAACGATCCCAGCCGAGCTGCAGGTCGAGGTCCACCCCGGGAGGCCTGTTTCCGGGCGTCGTGCCGCCTAGCTCGGCTTGGCCGGGACGAAGCGCTTGACGAAATCGAGTGCGGTCTGCGCGACCTCCTGCCAGCCGTGGTCGAGGATGAGCGCGTGGCCGCGGTTCGGGATCTGCACGATCTCCGTCACCCCCGGGTTGTGCCTCTGCCGCTTGTAGGCGGCGTTCGCGATCGCCCACGGCACCGTGTGGTCCTTCTCGCCCTCGATGATCAGCAGAGGACCGCGGTCGGGGTTCTTCGTGTTCACCTTCGCCTCCGTCCACGGGTTGAGGTTCGCGTTGCCCATCTGCATGAGATTGATCCCGGAGCCGGCGACGTGGAACGTGTCGTAGAGCTCCTTCGCCTCCTTCTCGTCCAGCGCGTTCGCCCAGCCGTACTTGAACTGGTCGAACGTGAGCGTGATCGCGCGGCCGCGCGTGAGCGGGTTGACCAGGAACGGGCCCGCCGCCCTGAGCGCGGAGGCCGGTAGAGGCAGAACGCCGCGGAAGATCCCGGGGTCGATCGCCACAGTGGCCGCCGAGAGGCCCCGGCCCGCGAGCATCTGCGCCAGCAAGCCGCCGGTCGAATGCCCGATTACCGCTGGTTTCTTGTCCAAGGCATTGATGATCTCGGTGGTGTGGTCGGCGACGTGCTTCAGCGTCTTCTTGGCGAGGACGTCCGGATTCGCGCGGGCCTCCTCGACGGTCTCAGGATCGTCCGGCCAGTCCGGGGTGAGCGGTGCATAGCCAGCCTCGCTGAAGAGCTGCCCCCAGCGGTCCCAGCTGCTCGGCAACAGCCACAGGCCATGGATGAAGACGACGGGTGTGCCGGAGGCGTTTGCCGCCTCGATCTCCCGGTTCTCCCGCTCGGAAATTGACGCCATGCCGAACTCCTCTCGGTCCCGGTGATCTCAATCGACTCTACCGAAGCGGTTTGGTCGGCAAGGGAGTCCGGGCGAGTGGAGCGCCGGGAGTTGAACCCGGGTCCTCGGTCACGAACGATCGGCTTCTACAGATAGCCGGCGCTTTGCTCTCGCACTCCCACCGCCGCTGCCGCACTACATCCTGCTCTTCTTCCTGTTCATCGCCGCGTTCTTCTGCGTAGTGATCGCCTGGTTCGCGATCCTGTTCACGGGCCGTTATCCCCGATCGCTCTTCGACTTCGTCGTCGGGTCCAGCACTTGGCCGGAAGCCGGCCTGTGGTGCGACTCGCCATCTCATCCGTAGCTGCGCTTAGAACGGCTCAGAGCGGCAACCTATTCACTGTCGCCCAGCCAACCCGCACAGCAGTGACACACGCCCAAGCCCGGCGCGGGGGATCCCTGTCGGCCAAAATTGTAGCGGCCGAAGGAGCTTCCCAAGTGCGCGTTGCGCTACCTTCGGCCGCCCCCGGGTCTCCACGGTCATCACGGGCATGCGCAGCGTACGCAACGTCGACGCAACACCGTTAGCGTCGGGCGCAACTTGTTTCGGCCGGCGCGACCAGCCGTAAAGTTCGGGCGCGCTGCCGCGGGACGGGACTGTGGCTGGGGAGCCGCGACATAGTCCCGCCTAGCGCCCGGTGACAGCAGTGCGCCCCTTGCGGATTCCGCGAGGGGCGCACTGGGTTGCGGCGTCAGGCTTTAAGGAATGAGCGCCACTTAGTCATGGAGGGTGATGATTGAGCAGGTACCTGGCAACGCTACGGTTTAGCGGCTCATCGGAGATTTGGGTGGGTGAGTCGTCCGGCGGCCAAGATCATCCGTAGCCGGTAGTTGCGTGGGTTGCGGAAGCCGCGGGCGATCGCGGCGGTGGAGTTCGATGATGCCGTTGATCGCTTCGGTGCCGCCGTTGCTGGCTCGGCCGGTGGTGAAGTAGGCCAGGAACTGATCGCGCCAGGCGCGCAGGGTCCGGCCGAGCCGTGCGATCTCGGCGACCGGGCAGGTGGGGAACGACTCGAGCACCTTCGTGGCGATGGCGCGGCCCTCGGCGAGGCTGGTGGCGGTGAACGCCGACCGCAGCTGCTGGTAGCAGCGCCAGGCGACGGTGACCTCGAAGTGCGGGTCGCCGGCTTGGAGCCCGGCTTCGATTCGCTCGATCTGGCGGGCGGTCAGCTTGTCGGCGCCGGCGCGCAGCGCGTTGCGGATCCGATACAGCGGGTCGTGCTTGCGGCCGCGGTGACCGAGCTGTTCTTGCTGGACCCGGCGGCGGGTCTCTTCCATCGCCTTGAGTCCGAGCCGGACCACATGAAAGGCGTCCAGAACGGCGGTGGCGTCCTGGAGTTCGTCGCGGATCGCGTTGGAGTAGCCGCGGAACGGATCCAGCGTCGCCGTCTTCACCCCGGCGGTGAACCTCGCGCCGCGGCTAGACAACCAGTCGGCGTAGGCCTTGCCGGAGCGGCCCGGCACCAGGTCCAAGAGCCGTGCCTGCGGTCGACCATCGTGCCTGGTCAAATCCACCATGCCGGTCAACTCCTTCGGCCCCTTCCCGGCCTTGGGGGTGTGGTGCCACAGGTGCTCATCGACGCCCAGGACCTCCACCTCGGCTAGCCGTGCTGGGTCGTCGGCCAACTCGGCGAGCAAGGGTCGGATCGCGTCCCAGACGGTGTGCCAGTCCACCCCGAGCCGGCGGGCGATCGAGGCGACCGAGGCGTTGTCGCGCTGGATGCAGCTGATCGCCCACCACGCCGCGCGGCTGGTCAGCTTCGCCTGAGCCGGTGCCAGCGGATGGTCCTCGCTGAACCCGCCCAGCGGGCACGCCGGCTCGATGCAGCGGTAGCGGCGCTGCCGCCACACCAGCTCCACCGGAGCACCGAACGCCGGAATGTCATGCAGCCGCCGCAGCCGCCGGCCATGCCCGACCGCGATCACCCCGCAGCTCGGGCAGCCGGTCTCGGCCGGGTGCGATTCCACCGTCAAACAAAGCCCAGCCCCCACCTTGCTGCTGCGGTCTCGCCAGGCGGCGTCCAACACGTGCACGCTGGGCATGTTGAACATGGTGTCGACGCGCGCGCAGTAGCCACCAGGCTCCACACAGCACGACGTAGGCTCAGCCATCGTCGAGGTCTTTCAGTCACGGTTGCTTGGTCGCTTCCGATCCTGAAGGACCTCGACCTACCTCACCCCAAACGACACGAACCCTGCCCACCGCGACGCCCTCACACCCCGAAAACTCCGAAGAGCCGGTCTAGCGGGTGTCGTTGTGGCTGCCGGACTTGGCCAGGCCACGGCTGATCAGGTAACCGATCGTCAACAAGGTGACCAGGAACCAGCCCTGGTAGGCGCTGAACCCTTGACCGTCCTCGTTGACGTCGACCACCAAGAGGCGATCAGAACACCGAGGACCGACAGTACGTAGACGATCAGTTCGGTGGTTTTGAACGAGGGCTTGGTCTCCCTGGTGAGACGGCGTTCACTATCTCGGGATTCGACAGCGCGGCTGTTGCTGGTGACGGGACTATGGTCGGTGGTGCTGGTGGTCATACTTCTCCTTATGGAGGTTGTCTTTGGCTGGGACGCTCACTATCCGCGCGTCCCGAGGATTCCAATCTAAATCGGCTCGGACACATCCACGCGTCCCGGGGATTCAAAATTGGCTCGGACACATCCACGCGTTCCGGGGATTCCAATCTAAATTGGTCGGACGCTTCGGGCGCGTCACGGGGATTACAACTGATTAATACCCGGCTTATTCCGAATACCGGCCCTTTGTGCTCCTTTTCTTGCTGTGCTGTGTGTGTTGTCGCATTATGCAGGCGCAAGCATGTGTCCCGAAGAGGCTGGTGGTCTTCGGGGGTAGGCGTGACCACCTGGCGGCAAAGCTGCGCGGTGAGGCGCTGAGCGTTGGTATGCCTGTGAGGCCTCAGCCCTGGGCTTCTTCTTCCTCCTGATAGTCGAACGGGGCTGGGTCGATCCCGTGTTCGGACAGCAGGCGGTCGATCTTGGCTTCAAGTCGGTCGTCGCTCTCCCTGGAGAGAGAGAGCGACCCCAAAAATGGAACATTGCCAACCCCCGCCGCTTGCCAGAGGAGTTGCAAATTTTTGACTGCCAGTTCTCGAAGGTGGAGGAAAAGAATTGCGGGAAGAAGTCGGGACCAGGCGAATGGCTCCCTTTGCTGCGCGAGGTCGTTGCGCGCGTTGATCATTTCGAAGACGAACTGTGGGCTCCATGACCAATATAAGGAAGGCCGGTCACTAGACCGAACAAGTAGGCCTTGCTGAATTTCGTCTTGCTCTTGGCGTGGATTGGACATTCCATCGAGTCGTTCGGCTGCCGAACAGTGGCGACCCTGCTCCCAAGCGGTCGCTGCCGGGACGCGCTCGCCGGGCTCGTGACCTCGCACCCCCAAGCCCCGGCGTTTAGCGTGAGATTCGATCTTGGTGGAGGACAGTTTACGGCACCAAACTGTCGTGGATCGAGCAGGCAAAGAGGAGGAGGGGGATCCTTGACCAGTCAGGATGTGAGCGGCGCATCCGCCGCAATCTCGATGGAACGGTATCGGTTAAGCGTCGACCAAGCTTCCGGCTGCTCGCCCGGGCCAGTCACACGCCCAACCGCAAGCTGCGCGACATCGCCGAGGAGCTCACCAGACTGGCGCCCTGCCGGTCCAACCGGTTACA
>CAWILN010000049.1:0-16433 GCA_963836855.1 uncultured Actinomycetota bacterium
AGCCGCCTTGGGGAATCGAACCCCTGACCTACGCATTACGAGTGCGTCGCTCTGCCGGCTGAGCTAAGGCGGCTGGTTTTCGTGCCGGTCCGCTCGGCACGATCGCCAACTATATGAGATTCCGACGATTAGCAGCGAGTTCCATCGCGCGGCACTTGGTTACGGACCAGGTATGCATCTACCAGCGACTTGACGCAACTGCTTTGCCCGTACGCCAGGTGGCCTTCGCCGTCGAATGTCACCAGCACGCCCGAACTCAGCTCGGCGGCCATGGCCACCGCGTACTCGTAGGGCGTCGCAGGATCGCCGGTCGTACCAATGACCAGGATCGGTGGAGCTCCGTTCGCGTCCACGGCGGGCTGTTTGGGCCCGGGCTTGACCGGCCATAGCGGACAAGTCAGATCGGGACCGTTCAGTCGGCCCAAGATTGGTGCACGCCGGGACTCCTCGGCAAGCCTCTTCTCTGCGGCACGCACGCTATCGCCCCGGCTGTCGAGGCAGCGAATGGCCGGAAACGAATATATGAGCTGCCCATAGGTGCCATCGCGATCGCGCCGATCCGAGGCGTCGGCCAGCTGCAGCAACCCAGCGCCGTCATTGTCGAAGATTGCTGCGGTGAGCGCATCTCGCAACTCTGGCCAGCTAGTCCTCCCGCCATACATGGCGTAGAAGACCGCCTCGACGCCCTGCTGTTGGCTGAGGGTACGCCCGCCGTCGACTGCCAGCGGTTGCTGATCGAGCTGATCAAGAAATTCCTTGATCTTGGACAGCACCTCATCTCGCTGAGCGCCAAGCCGACATCCCTCATCGGCACACCACGCCGCGAAATGGTGGAGTGCCCGCTCAAAGCCATCCACTTGACTGATCTTTGACTTGGAATTGACATTGACGGCACCATCGAGAACCATCCGGCCAACTCGCTGCGGGAACAGTTCTGCATAATGCGCTCCGATCCTGGTCCCGTACGACGACCCGAAGTAGTTGATCTTGGAGTCACCCACGAGCTGGCGCAGCAGATCAAGATCGCGTACGGTCTCAGTGGTCGAGATGTGTTCCAGCAGGGCCCCAGACTTACCCAGGCACGATTGGCCGAACTTGATCTGTTCGTCGATCCTGGCTTGCAATTCCGCCGGATCATCGGGCGAGCTGTCCATCGAGAAGTAGCGATCAAGATCAGCGGCGCCATAGCAGGCCACTGGCGTCGAGCGTCCGACCCCTCGTGGGTCCCAGCCGACGATGTCGTAGCCCTCAAGCCCTTCCGCGTTGAAGTAGCCGACGTAACCCACCCCCGAGCCCCCGGGACCGCCAGGATTGATGATCAGGCTGCCGAGCCGCTTGCTGCTGGTAGTCGGCCGCTTCGCAACCGCAAGCGTAATGGCCGTTCCGTCAGGGTCGGCGTAGTCCAGCGGCGCGAGCATGGTGCTGCAGGAGAGCCCATGGCCACACGGCTTCCAATCGAGCCGCTGGCTCTCATAGCGTGCCAGCGCGGCGCCCGGCGGTGGTTCCGTGAAGCCCTCCGGCCTCACCTGCGGGATAGGCTGGAGCGGCCGCCCATCCTTCGGCAGATGTGGCGTTGATGTCGCAGTCGCGGACGGCGAGGCCACCGACGACTGCTGATCTGGCGGAGTCTGTGGGCCGTTGGAACACGCCGCCAGCACGCCAAGCACCGCCAAAAGGACGCCCAAGCTGCGCAGGCGGCGGGCGAACATGTGAAGAAGCGTACGCGGCACCGTCCGGCGAGCTCTATCTGAAGATCACTGACGGAACAGGCTGAGCCGCTGTGAGGATGTCAGTCTGCATCATCATCGGAGCGGCGGCGCCGCATCCGTGCCTTGCGCGGTGGAGCCGGGACCTGCGCCGGAGTCTCGCGCGAAACATAGAGCTGACGAGCACCGCAGGCAGAGGCGAGCGAACATGTCCTCGTGGCACCGCTGGCGCTCATCCGAATGACAACCGAATCGGCGGGCACCTGATGCCCGACCACCACCCCATCCCCGTCCTCCAGGGCAACCTGCTGCCCCATAGCCGGCGCGGTCCGCGCGAACTCGGTATACAGCGGATGCTCGTACTTCAGGCAACACATCAGCCGACCGCAGGCGCCTGAGATCTTCAAGGGGTTCGGTGGGAGATCTTGCACCTTTGCCATGCGTAGGCTAACGGGCTCGAAGTCCTTCAGAAACGTCGCACAGCAGAGGTCGCGTCCGCAATTGCCGAGGCCGCCAACGAGCCGCGCGGCGTCTCGCGACCCGATCTGCCGCAGGTCGATGCGCGCCTGAAGGGTTCGGGCCAGCTCGCTCACCAGGGTCCGGAAATCAACCCGATGCGGCGCAGTGAAGTAGATGACCACAAGCTGATCGAAGTCGGTGCCCGAATCGATGAAGTCGACCGCGACGATCTTCATCGGGAGCTCGTTTCGCTTGATCAACCTCTTGGCGACCAGCTTGGCCTCGGCGCGGCGCCGCCGGTTCGCAGCATCCCGCTCCAGCTGCTCAGGAGTGGCTAGGCCAGCACACACCGGCAGCCCTTCGAAATCGTCATCCTCGACCCACTCTGGCGCCCACACACACTCCGCGACTTCGGGGCCGGACTCGGTCGGCACCAGAACCCGATCGCCGACGGTGTAATCAGCGTCGCCTGGATCGAGGTAGTACAACCGGCCGTACCGTTCGAAGGACACAGCCATGACCTTCCCCATGGACAAAGCCTAAGCCGAGCCGGGCCTATTGCACCCTGAGCTGATACTCGTGTGCCGATACAAAGCGGAAGCCCGGCAGATGCGGGTCCGCCGGGCTTCCACGGGTGGGCATACTGGGGGGCAGGGTCCCACCCGCGCCAGTCAGATCTATTTGATCTTGATCGGCTGGCCGATATAGATCAAGTTCGAGTTCTTGATCGTCTTTTTGTTGAGCTTCCACAAGGCTTTCCAGCCGCCCTTCACGTGGTAGCGCTTAGCGATCTTGCGAAGTGTATCGCCACGCTTCACGTGAATGGTCTTGCTGCTGGCATTAGCACTGTACTTCTTTGGAGCCGCCTTCTTGGCGATCTTCTTCTTCGAGTCGCTCACCTTAGTGGTTTTGGACGCTCCAGGATTGGTCACCGGCGTCGCGTTCCTGTCCGCTTTGCCGTTCGACTTGGTCAGTCCCGCTCGTCGGCCGCAGGTCGGCCAGGCACCCGGGCCTTGGCCTGCTAGCACCCGACGTGCGATCGCGATCTGTTCAGCCTTGGTTGCCTGGTCGGCCTGGTTGGCGTACGTTCTCCCGCCGTGCGCCTTCCAGGTGCCCGCAGCGAACTGCACGCCACCGTAGTAACCGTTGCCGGTGTTGATCCTCCAGTTGCCACCGCTCTCGCACTTGGCGACGCGGTCCCATACGGTCGTCGCCGCGGCCTCGGCAGGCGCAGCACCCGCAGGCCCTATCCCAGAGGAGAGAGCAAGCGCAGCGCTTACCCCGGCGGCGCGCGTGATGATGGTGGATGTCGACGTAGGAATCGAATCCTTCCCCGAGTGCGCCTGTGGACACCTGGTTCGGGCCGCCTCGGGCCGGCGCTCACGCGGTGCGAGAGATACACCGCTGTGAGCGCTTCACCCCCCGGGACTCTCTCTCATCCCCTGGCGTGAGAGAGATCCGCTAGTACATCCACCTCCGCTTCGCCCGGGACGTTCCCGGCAAGGCGCCATCCAGCAGAGTTCGGCAGACGGACGCGCGATCTCAGCAGACACATTGGATGCCTGTGAGTCCTTCCCCCTGGCCTACCGCCCCCGCCCGTTTGATAACGAAACGGAAACGAGCCGCTTTCCACCGTAAAGGGAACCGTCTTGAGAGCGCAACACTTTGCGATACCAATTTGTGACCTTGGAGCAGTTCGACCTCGAGTCAGCAGCCAACCCGCCAGAAACCAAGAAAGGCCTGACTTTGAGAGCCAGGCCTTGAAGGTTGTCGGAGAGGACGCTCGGGGGTTCGTCCCCTCCGGCAACCTGTGTCGCCCACATTACTAAAGAACTCGCAGAAAATGAACCCCGCACATTTTGGAATCAACCGGGGTACACTCCGCCGCTGCGTTCCGCCATGCGTGCGGAGATGAGCGCTGAGCCTGTCGAAACGCGCCCTCGGCAGGCTCAGGGCGCATCGTCCTCAGGCGAGGCTGTCTGAACCGGTCATAACGCGATCACCCTTCGACCAGACCGATGAAGGCGGCCTCAACCGCGAGCAGCGGTGCAACGTTCCCCTCCAGCGCTGTACGGCAGCCGAGCAGCGCGTCGATCCGATGCAGCGTCGATTCGGATGTCGACTTTCGTGCCAGCGCAATGATCTGAGGCTTCAAGTCCTCATTGATCAGCGGTGCGCCTGATCTGGTCTGGATGCTCAGCACGTCGCGGTAGAAGCCGGTCAGCTCGGTTAGTGTTCGATCAATCGCGTCCCGTTGGAAGCGCTTGGTTCGGGCACGGTGCTGTTCTTCCAGCTCCTTGATCGCAGCCTGCGCTTGACGCGGCTTCGCGCCCTTCGTGCCGAATCCCAACGCCTCTTCCAGTGCGGCTCGTTCCCGGACGTCCATTTCACTGGTCGCCTCTGCCGCCTCCACAGTCGACGACTCGATCACCTGGGCCGCCGCAGCCAGGCAGGGGCCCAATCCATGCAGCTGGAAGGGGATCTGGAGGACCTGTTGACGCCGCTGACGAGCACCCTCGTCACGGGCCAACACGCGCGCCCGCCCGATGTGTCCTTGCGAAACTCGCGCTGCGTACGCCGCCAGCTCCGGTGGGATGCCATCACGTGTCTCGAGCAATCGCGCCACTGCCGGGATGCTCGGCGTCTGCAGCGTCAACAGTCGGCACCGCGATCGAACAGTCGCCACGACATCGTCAACTGTCGGAGCACACAGGATCCACACCGTACGGGGAGCAGGCTCCTCGATGCTCTTCAGCAGTGCATCGGCGCCTCGTTCGGTGATCCGATCGGCGTCCTCGATCGCAATGACCTGCCACCGTCCCAGGGTCGGGCTCATGGCGGAACGGCGAACCAGCTCGCGCACTTCGTCGACGCCGATCGAGAGCAGCTCGGTTCGCACCAGCGTGACGTCGGGATGCGCACCAGACAGTGACGTACGACATGCGCTGCACTTACCGCAGCCTCCCGCGTCACATTCCAACGCCGCAGCGAACGCCCGGGCCGCGTTCGATCGCCCCGAACCCGGAGGACCGGTGAAAAGCCAAGCGTGACTCATGGCGTGGGGCTCGCCTGCCACGGCACGCTGCAGCGTTGCAACAGCCACAGCCTGACCGACCAGCTCGGCCCAGACACCGAGGTCTCGATCCGCGACGGTGGCCTCGACGCTTGCAGTCATGCCGACCACTTTGCCACTCGCAACTGACGTCATCGGCCGCGCGCTGGCGCGACCAGCTGCTCGACCCGAGCGGCCACCTGGGCGGCAATCTCGTCTCGTGAGGCACGCGCGTCCAGAACCAGATAGTGCTCGGGATCGCGCCGCGCCAGCCCGAGGAAGAACTGCCGGGTCCGCTCGTGAAAGACCTCGCCCGCGGACTCCAACCGGTCCTTCTGGGCCTTGGCATTGACCGTCAGGCTGAGCTCAGCGTCCAGCACTATGGTGAGGTCGGGTCGCAGGTCCTCGGTGGCCCAACGCGCGATCCGCTCGATCTCTGCGAGCTCCAGAACACGGCCAGCGCCCTGGTATGCAAGCATCGAGTCGACATATCGATCGCAGACCACCACAGCCCCACGCTGCAGTGCAGGCCTCACTACCGAAAAGATGTGTTGTGCCTTGTCGGCCGCATACAGCAAGGCTTCCGCACGAGGGGACATCTCGCCGGTTGCCGGGTCCAAAACAATATGCCTGATCATTGCTCCGACGGTCGTGTCGCCGGGCTCGAACGTCTTCAGTACTTCATGTCCTTCGTTGGCCAGCCATGCGCAGAGCCGGTCGACCTGAGTCGTCTTGCCAACACCGTCACCGCCTTCGAAAACAACGAAGGCCCCGCCAGCTCTGCTCACGCGCCAAGCTTCTTTTTGGTCTTGGCCCATACCTCAGCGAACTCGCGGCGAGCGTGGCGGGACCTCCGCGTCTCACGTTCAAAGTCGCGACCGGCGGCAAAGGCCTGCTCGGGAAGGAGACTGGCGACCCGCTCATACGTTGCCAGCTCGCGATGACGATCGTTATGGATCTCCGACAACAGCTGCCGAGGCTTGAGGAGATGCTGCCGGATGGCCGCCGCCTCCTCCGGGAGCACCTGGGCCGCCACCCCAACCACCCACTCGAGGCGTCCCATCTCCTGCCAAGCCTCCTCCCACTCCTCGTCCAGGGAGTCGGCGTTCAGGTGGTCCGCAGCGCGCCGCATGCGCGTGACAGCCATCGAGACCAGGCCGGCGAGCACTTCGTCGGCAGGATCTGAGCGCTGATCAGCCAGCTTCGGTGAGCGGACGGCTGCAACGAGCCGTTCCAGCACGGTGAGATAGCGCTCGCTGCGTAACCGAGTAGTCAGCCGGTCGTGCTCCTCCGCATTGGGCGAGCTTGCTTCCAGGCTGATCCAGCCAAGCTCGTCGTAGAGATCCTCGATCCAATCAGGATCAAGCACGACCGAGAGTCCCTTGAGTTCCTCCCGCAGTCGCGCCGCCTGATCAGCCAACCCGTCGACGGCAGTGAGATCGCCGGCACGGATGGCAAGATCGGCCTTCACAATCTGTCGCAACCGGAGCGCGACCAGCTGTGAAACGAACTTCTTGAAAGGGGCGGCCGCGTCGAATGGGCCGGGGACAGGTATGTCGGTCGGCCCGGTCGCCGGAGCGCCCAGCCGAGAAATCAGCCGCGGAAAACGCGGTACCTGAGTAGCGCCAACCTGCAGCAGGGACCGGTCCAGCCACGCTGCCTGCTCATCGTTCAGTCCAGGCCCGATCGGGGTGATCAACACCTCGCGATAGCGCGCGGTCGTCAAGCCGCCGCGGCGTACGGTCACCCTGTCGTCGCGCAGCAATGCCAACGTGGATTCTTCGTTGTCGCGGAGCGCGAATTCCCGCCTATCGCAGGTGAGCGCGGCCACGGGGCCCAACGTCGCGCGGCGCCGCAGCGGTCGGATCATATCGGCCAGCTCTTCTGGAAGATCGGCATGACCCATGAGCTCGATCCGGTCCACCGGCAACAGCGGCTCCCAGTCCGGGGCGGTGATGTACCACTCGCCGCGGCCGTCCAGCACTCGATGGGCAAGCAGGACACCAGATCGGATCAGCCGGTGATCAGGCGCATCCAGCAACGTGACTGAGATTTCGTACGCGGCGTTGTGGCCGGCCCGCGCCACCAGGTGGTGCAGGCCAAGATCAGGATTGATCAACCGCGGGGTCGCTGCGCTGTAAGGCATTTCGTAGTACCGCTGGCCAGGAAGACTGGTACTGGACCGCTCAGGAAGCGCCACAGGCTGGGCAACCACGGGCGTGAGGTGGTTGCGCTCCTTCGCCTTGCGGCGCTTCTTCTTACCCATGGTCGAACACTAGTGGTGTCTTGCTGGCAGCGGTGGTCGCTTTGGCGACCGTCAGCCGGCTTTGGCGCGTACCGTCTTCGCAGTCGCTTTCTTTGCGGCTTGTTTCGAAGACGAGTTGGTCGCGGCGGCCGTCGCTTGTCTGCGCCTGGCGGGGCGCTTCTTGGGTGTTGGTCCTTTGGCGCGCTTCTCGGCCAGCAGCTCGGCCGCACGCTCGCTGGTGATCGTTTCGATATCGTCGCCACGCCGCAACGTTGCGTTGATCTCTCCATCGGTGACGTAAGCACCGAAGCGGCCTTCCTTGATGATCATGGCGCGCCCGGAGGCAGGGTCGGCGCCGAGATCCTTGAGTGGCGGCTTCGCCGCCTCCCGGCGGCGTTGTTTTGGTTGGGCGTAGATCGCCTGGGCTTCGTCGAGGGAGATCGAGAAGATCTGATCTTCGGTCTCCAAGGAGCGCGAGTCCGAGCCCTTCTTCAGGTACGGCCCGTACCGGCCGTTCTGCGCGGTGATCTCTACTCCGTCAACATCGGTGCCCACCACTCTGGGCAGACTCATCAACTGAAGCGCCTGCTCGAGATTGACCGTGTCGATGCTCATCGAAGCGAACAGCGATCCGGTGCGCGGCTTGACGCCTTTCGGTGTGTCCTCGTCGAAGATCTCGGTCACGTACGGGCCGAACCGCCCGTTCTTGGCGACGATCATTCGCGAGGTCTCCGGATCCAGGCCTAGCTCTCGCTCCTCCCCCACCGGCTTTGCCAGCAACTCCCGAGCAAGATCAACGGTGAGCTCGTCCGGCGGAAGATCATCAGCGACACTGGCCCGCCGACCCTCCTCATCTTCGACATAGGTGCCGTAGCGACCGACTCGAACCACGATCTTCGGGGCGCCTGTCGATAGGGAATCAGGATCGGTGATCTCGAACATCGAAAGCTTGCGAGCGTCGATCTCCCCCAGCTCCGACACCAACCGATGGAGCCCTTCACGGTCGTCACTACCGAAGTAGAAGTCGGTCAAGACTCTGAGCCGCTCGGCATGCCCATCGGCGATCTGGTCCAGGACCTCCTCCATCTCAGCCGTGAAGGCATAGTCCACGAGCTTGGGGAAGTGCTCCTCGAGCAACCGCGTAACCGCAAAAGCCAACCAGGTCGGCACGAGGGACGTACCTTTCTTGAACACGTAATCCCGCGCGGTAATCGTGCGGATGATCGTCGCGTACGTCGAAGGCCGGCCAATTTCCAGCTCCTCCAGCCTTGCCACCAGGGACGGCTCGGTGTAGCGGGCCGGAGGGCGCGTCTCATGTCCTGACGCGGTGACAGACTCGGGCCGCAATGGCTGCCCGGCAACCAGGCGCGGAAGTCGGGTCTGCTCGTCGTCGGTGTGGCCGTCGGTGTCATCGACCGATTCCACGTAGGCCTTGAGGAAGCCGTAGAACGTGATCGTCCGACCGGAGGCAACGAAAGTGCACAGCTGGCCATCACTGGGCTGGGCGTTGATCTTGACCGTAATCGAGAGACCCTCGGCGTCCTTCATCTGTGAGGCGATCGTGCGCATCCAGATCAGCTCATAGAGCCGGAACTGATCGCCGGTCAGCCCAGTTTGGGCCGGTGTAAGGAAGGCCTCGCCCGCAGGTCGGATCGCCTCGTGTGCCTCCTGTGCGTTCTTGACCCTGGACGTGTAGATACGCGGCTGGTCCGGAAGGTAATCCGGGCCGAAGAGTTGACGGACCTGGTGCCTGGCCGCGGCGATCGCACTACCGGAGAGCGTGATCGAGTCGGTCCTCATATAGGTGATGAACCCGGCCTCGTAGAGATCTTGCGCGACCGACATAGTCCGCTGGGCGGTGAATCCGAGTTTTCGGCCAGCCTCTTGCTGCATCGTCGTGGTGCGGAAAGGCGCGTACGGGCGACGGCTGTAGGGCTTGGACTCGACGCTGTCCACATCAAAGCTGGCGGAGCGTAGCGAGTCTGCCAGCGCCTGCGCCTCACCTTCGTGCAGCAGCACGAGCTGATCATGGCCCTTGGTGATCAAGGAACCCCGGCTGTCAAAATCGCGGCCCTGGGCGACCCGTCGATCCCCAATTCGGGTGAGCCGGGCCCGGAAGAGTGGCGGTTCGGCATCCGGGCCGGCGTCCAAGATCGCATCCAGGTCCCAGTACGAGGCGCTGCGGAAGGCAATGCGTTCCCGCTCCCGATCTACGATCAGCCGCGTTGCGACTGACTGCACGCGCCCGGCCGACAACCGCGGCATGACCTTCTTCCACAGCACCGGCGAGACCTCGTAGCCGTAGAGGCGATCAAGGATCCGCCGCGTTTCCTGGGCGTCGACCAAATCTTCGTCAAGATCACGCGGGTTGGCGACTGCCTCGGCAATGGCTGATTGAGTGATCTCATGGAAGACCATGCGTTTCGCCGGAACTTTGGGCTTTAGCTCCTGCAGAAGATGCCAGGCGATCGCCTCGCCCTCACGGTCGCCGTCAGTGGCGAGCAATAGCTCGTCGGCACCGACCAGTGCCTCTTTGAGCGAACGGATCGTCGCCCGCTTCTCGGGATTGACGACATAAAGGGCCTCAAAACCGTTGTCCACGTTCACGCCGGTGCGAGCCCATTTCTCACCCTTGTATCTCGCTGGGACTTCGGCGGCACCAGTCGGGAGGTCGCGAACGTGACCGCGGCTGGACTCGACAACGTAACCATCGCCGAGGAAGCTCGCGATCTTGGTCGCCTTGGTCGGGGACTCGACGATCACAAGTCGCCTGCCCCCTGCCTTCACTGCCACCGATCACTCACTTTCTTTGTCTGATCACATGCGCGCCCACGACAGATCGTCTATCCACGATCCAGCGCATCAAGTTGCCGCCCCCCGGCGCGCATACTCTACGGCCCACAATCAACTACGGCCGTGAACGTCACCGTTTCGCAATGAATTCCCGCTACGGCCCTGGGTACCGGCTGACCGGGTATGTCGGTGCCGGCGGGACGTCCGTCGGACTCACTCGCCGACCAGCCGGCTGGTAGTGCGGCTGTAGGCCAGCACGTTTGGCCTGCCAGAGGATTAAGCCGAGCGCAGTGCCGTTCACCGCTACCGCAAGGAACAGCATCTCCGGTGTGCCGGTCGTGTCCGTGCGAATGAATGCCTGCGACCAACCTCCGAAGATCACCAGGATGCTCAATGCCAGCATGTTGTTGACAGCGTGCATCGCAATGCCGGCCTCCAGTCCACCGGTGCGCCATGCCGCGATGCCGGAAGCCACCGCAAGGCAGGCGATGCTGCTCAGCACCCACGGGTCCGGGCTGAGATGCAAGGTGGAGAAGACGACCGCTGACACGGCGATCGAGACGACCAGGCCGACCAGGGGCCGGGCGAACCAAGCACCAACGTTCTGCATAATCCAGCCGCGGAAGAAGTACTCCTCCCCTGCTGCCTGCAGGGGCGTCATGAGCAGCACGAGGAGCAGCAACGCCACCCAATGATCCGGACGGGGAGAGGTGAATGGGGTTACGACCGCAGCCAGGCCGACGTAGATCGCCCACAGGGGCAGAATGACCGCGACGCAGCGCAGCAACCACCGCCACCGGATTCGGCCAGCGACTGATGACAAAAACCCTGGTCGGATCCCGTGGACGATCCAGATCGATAGGCCACTGGCCGGGATCAGCATGATGAGGCTGAGATTCACGTAGGCGAACCCGATCGGGCCCAGGTTGGTGAGGTTAGTCGTTGCCTCTACTGCATACTCGCCGAGGTCAGTCGCTCCGCTAAGCAACCCGGCGATGAGCACCGGCACGATAGCGAGGCCGATCAGGATGAGGGCCATTGGCAAAAACAGAACCAGGCAAAGCAGCGGTTTCCACCAGCGATAGCGCGGACCGCGGAGCATCTGCTGGTAGGCCCGCGGGCCGTCGGGCAGTGCGCTGATCTTGCCTGGCAATGGAGGTGGATACGCAGGCGATCCATAAGGGCCGATCTGCCCGTATGGCTGACCCGGCCCTGCCTGGCCGTAGCCGTTTGGACCCGTGGACGGAAGTGTTGGCGGTGGCGGAAACCCAGCCAAGGCTGGATCAGGTTGGTACCGATCGGGCGGCGGTTTGTCGAAGCCGCGTGTGGACCCGTCGCCGTACGAATCGCTGCTCATCGCAATCCAGTGTGCCTTGCGCGCGGGATCTGGCAGGCATCCGCGACCGGCGTCTGTCATTTAGCTAGTTTGTCAACCTTTGGCTCAGTTTGCTCAATCGGGACCTCGACCGCGTCCGGAGCCTCGAGTTGCGGGGGTGGCTCTTCATCGTCTGGCGGGCTGGCAATTGCCACCTCGCGGCGGGTGCTGATGGTCACCATGACGACGATGATGACCACCGCGGCGCCCGCGACGATGTAGCGCACGGCGCTTGGTGTGGTGCTGAGCGGCGACATGGCAACCACTGCGGGGGCGATCAGCAGCGACACCAGGTTCATTACCTTGATCAGCGGGTTGATCGCTGGGCCCGCGGTGTCCTTGAAGGGGTCTCCAACGGTGTCGCCAATCACTGTGGCCGCATGGGCGTCGGAACCCTTACCGCCGTGCTGGCCGTCCTCAACCAGCTTCTTGGCGTTGTCCCAGGCGCCGCCCGAATTGGCCAGGAATACCGCCATCAAAGTGCCTGTCGCAATGGCGCCTCCGAGGTAGCCGGCCAGCGCCGCTGCACCGAGGCCGAATCCGACGGCGATCGGAGCGCAGAGTGCCAGCAGTCCTGGCGTTGCAAGCTCGCGCAGGGAGTCCTTGGTGCAGATATCGACGACCCTGCCGTACTCCGGCTTGCCGGTGCCCTCCATGATCCCAGGAATCTCTCGGAACTGACGGCGTACCTCGAAGACCACCGCGCCAGCAGCACGACCCACTGCGCTGATCGCCAATCCGGAGAACAGGAAGACGACAGCGGCGCCGAGCACCATGCCGACCAGAGTTTGCGGCGCAAAGACGACGGCCTGTTCGATGAACTTGCCGTAGTTCTCGGCCAACACGGTGCGGATGGAGTCGGTGTAGGAGCCGAAGAGAGCGGTCGCGGCAAGCACGGCAGTCGCAATCGCGATCCCTTTGGTGATGGCCTTGGTGGTGTTACCGACCGCGTCCAGCTCAGTAAGCGTCTGGGCGCCGTCGCCATGGACGTCGCCCGACATCTCGGCAATGCCCTGGGCATTGTCGGAGACTGGTCCGAACGTGTCCATCGCCACGATCACACCGACCGTGGTGAGCAGCCCGCACCCGGCGAGAGCAATGGCGAACAGCCCGACCACACTGGAGCCACCGAGCAGGAAGGCGCCATAGACCGCTGCGGCGATGACAATGGCGGTGTAGACAGCCGACTCCAGCCCGACTGCAATGCCGGCGAGTACGACGGTTGCCGGCCCTGTTAGGGAGGTCTTGCCCACGTTGTTGACCGGCCGGTCCTCCGTACCGGTGTAGTAGCCGGTGAGGCTGAGGATGAGAACTGCGAGCACGATGCCGATGACCACTGCGCCGACGGCGACGATTCGTGGATCGTCTATTGCTCCGGGCTGCACGCCGGGCACGTTGAGGGCGGCGAAGGAGGAGGGCAGGTACGCGAAGGCGGCAATCGCACACAGCACCGCAGAGATGGCTGCGGAGATATAGAACGAGCGGTTGATGGTCCGGAGGCCGTTCTCACCCGCCCGCGGCCGTGTCAGGAAGACGCCGATGATGGCGGTGATGACGCCGATGGCCGGCACAATCAGCGGGAAGACCAGGCCGAATTCACCGAAAGCTGCCATGCCAAGGATTAGTGACGCCACCAAGGTGACGGCGTAGGACTCGAAAAGATCGGCGGCCATGCCCGCGCAGTCGCCGACGTTGTCGCCGACATTGTCCGCAATAGTCGCGGCGTTACGCGGGTCGTCTTCGGGGATGTTCTGTTCGACCTTGCCCACCAGGTCGGCGCCGACATCGGCGGCCTTGGTGAAGATCCCGCCGCCGACACGCATGAACATGGCCAGCATGGCGGCCCCGAAGCCAAACCCTTCCAGGATGGTCGGAGCATCACCGCGGAAGATGAAGACCACCAAAGAGGCACCAAATAGGCCCAGCCCGACGGTGACCATACCGACATGCGCTCCGGTACGGAAGGCGATCCTCAGGGCTGGATCGCGACCCTCACTGCGGGCGGCCGAGGCCATGCGTACGTTGGCCCGCACCGCCAGCCACATCCCTAGGTAACCGATCAGGGCAGAAAAGACCGCCCCGGCTAGGAAGGCGACGGAGCGGCAGATACGCAGGGTCAGGCTGCTGAAGTCAGCGCTTTCGTGCACTGGCAACAGCAGCAGGAGGAAGAACGCTGCGACCGCGAACACACTCAGGGTGCGGAACTGGCGGGCGAGATAGGCGCTGGCTCCCTCCTGCACAGCAAGCGCGATGGCCTGCATCTTGGGGGTGCCGTCGTTGGCCGCCAGCACCTCCCGGCGGAAGATCATGGCCATCACAAGGGCGATCAACGCGATGACGCCGACCACTGCGACGAACGTCAGGTTGACTCCCGACAAGTTAATAGAAGTCACTTCCAAGGGAACTGGAAGTAGGGACATAAATCGTCCTCCTGAGACGTTCGGCACTCGCGGCTCCTGCCCTAAGCCGCTCGCGAAGTCTAACCACAAGTGCCACTGGTTTCGTCATCGAGGCGTCAACGCGGTTACATCGCGACGAGCCGGGCGGCCATATCCGACCTCGGATCGATCCTCCAGGACTCGCGGGCGACGATTGGGAAAACGCCTCGTCGCTTCGCTGAAATGAGCGTACGCCCAGAGGAATAATGACGCTATGGTCGCGGTCGCTTTGATACTGCTTGTGCTTGTTGCGGTTCTCACTCTCGGGATTGTCGTCAGCAATCCAGACATCTACGACTTGTCCATCTTCGGAGCCGTAATCCATGTGAGCAGCGCAGGCATCTTCCTTACCGGCGCAATCGCCATGGCACTCACGATCGTTGCGGTCCTGCTGCTGCGCATCGGTATCCGGCGCGGTCGGGCACGGCGCAAGGAGATCAAGGCTCTGCAGGCATCGAGCGACAAGGCCGCGGCCAGCCCAGAAGCAGACTCAACCACCTCCGATACGTCGCAGACCTCGACGGCCAGTGACTCCGCACCGACTGAACCCACGAGTACCCCCAATGAGAAGTCGAGCCTGGTGCACGAGGGTGAATCCTCGACGACAGCGGCTGAACGGCAAGCGATGGTCGATGAGGCTGAAGCGATAACTCGCGACGAGCCTCAGAAATGAGCCTCATCACGCTACGGTCGCTGTCTCGAGTCAGGCGAATGGAACGCCAGCAGCCACCTGCCGTCGCCACGGACAAACGCGCTGCTGACGATCGCCGCGTAAGGCTCCTCTCCGGCCCGTCGCGCGCTCACCCGATAGACCACAATGCCGCTGTCGGCGGACAACTCAACAACTTGAGCGTTGACAAGATCGAAGCTCGACCACGGCGGCGCGGCCTCCATTGCGTCGATCGCTTCCTGCCTTGACATGACCCCGAACGGGAAAGCCATCACCGCATTCGGTGCCAGGTGCGTCTGACAGTGCTCGCCACCGCGGCCAGACGCCAACGCCTCCCAGCCCTCCCGCTCGGCATCAATCAGCTCCTGCGCGAGATCAGCCATTGCATCTCCCTACTTTGGCTTGGGCGGCCAGTTCGACGGGCCTACAACCCATCGTGCACCGGACCGGCATGAGCCTCTGCGGCCACCGTGCTCGGCATGCGGGGGATCCGCGTACCCGCGACGACGGAGACCCGCACCGTCACCACGAAGTCGACCGCATCGCCTACTTGGCTACAGCGGACCACTCGCGCGCCGTTTTGCTTCGCGGTCAGCGCCGCCTGGGCGCACGGCTCGCTGCCTTGCTGGAACGCCGCCGCTCCGCTCAACGCGCTGAGGTCAGCCGCAGCGCGGGCGCGGTGGTAGCCAACGGCGTATCCCGCGATCACCAAGGCGGCACTGCCGAGCGCTACGACGACGCCCATGATGCCGACCATCAGCGTGGTTGCGCTTCCGCGCTCCGAACGCACGGTTCTGCTCATGGTCATGGACCCCCACCAGCTGCCGGTTCCGGTATCACCTGCGCACGGGCGTCGAGAGGCACGGCGACCAGCCAACGACCGAGCGGTCGAGCCTTGACTCGCACCGTCACTGTGACCAGACTCGGACGCTCATCGATGACAATCGTGGCGCCAGAGGGGGCAACGGCCTTGGCCTTGCCGACCCCGACGGTGTCCCCGCGAGCTGCCTGGCGTGCAATCGCGGCCGCAGCATCGACGCAGCGGAGTTGTGTGACCACCAGGTAGATCCCCCAGCACATCATGATCAAAACTGCGAACGCGGCCAGGGTCGTGACGGCCAGTTCGGCCGTCACCATGCCCCGCGCGTCGCGCGCCTTGATCATTCGCAACGTCACGATCTCCAACTCACTTCTGCTCGCCGGTGCCTCACGGTATGAAGCCGGAGAACGAACGGATCACCAGCAAGATGAATCTGAGCAGGACATCGTGGACTGGTCCGCTCGTCACGATTCCCAGCAGCACGCCGGCGATGGCGACGGCTGCAATGATGCCCACCGCCCACTCAGCACTGACCATGCCCCGTTGATCACGACAGCGTGGGGCGGACTCGATTGGAGCGTCTGTCGCTACGGAGATGTCCTTATTCATTAGTTCCTCCTTGGGTCTCCCGCACGATTTCCAGGTGCGGCATCGATTTAATGCGTCTGGAGTCTCCTGATCAAGAACCTCATCGTGCGGTCCGGCGAGAATCTGTTGACAGGGCTTCGAGCGCCCGGCGAGCTGTGGACATCTCGGCGTCAGCCGCTGTTTATGGGAGCGCGTTGAAGACAGCTGAAACGACGGCAGGAACGAGTCCGAGCAAGAGGAACGAAGGGATGAAGCACATCATGAGTGGCAGCACGCTGCGTACGCCG
>CAWILN010000050.1:0-160685 GCA_963836855.1 uncultured Actinomycetota bacterium
GCACCCGAGGTGCACATCTGGCGGACCAGGCCAAGCCTGCCCGGCATCCAGGGCCGTGCCGTTCGCGGCCATCTCCAGCAAAGCCAGATCCACCGCCGACTCGTCGACCACGGGCCGTCGCGCGTCCGGCGGCGGCAACGAGCCGCTGCTCGGCATCGAGGATCCGTTGCGAGGTGTAGAGGTCGGCGCCGGCGACGGTGTAGACCGAGGAGCCGTCGTACGCCGCAACACATCCGGTTCCTCGATGCCGTCACGCGGTGCGACAAGGGCGACAGAGCGGCGATCCAGCACCTCATCGACCAGCAGATCCACCAGCACACCTGCCCGCTCAACGGGCAGGTCGACCGTGCGGACCTGCCGTTGTGCCTCGGCGCGGACATGCCACATCTGCCAGGTCGAGCGGTCTGCCTCCATAACGGTCAGGATGTGATCGGCCGTCTGTGCGACCCAGCGGGCGTCGGCCATCGTGGTGGTCTCGGCGGCGGGGTGAGCGCTGTCTGCACAATCGCCGCGACGGCGCCGCGTCCGCCCAGCACTGCTGCCGCTTCGTTCAGCCAGGTCGCGCGCTGCTCGGTCAGCGATCGGGGTTCGTGTTTGGCGTCGCGGGTCTCCAAGGTCGCCTGCTGGGCCAGATGCAACGCTTCGACCGGGGTCGGCGGTCGGCCATGATCTTCTTGGAATTGGATGGCGAGTTCGCTGCGGCGGGTGTTGATGTGGGCACGGCGGGTCGACCACCGCTGGTTCAGTCGGGGGTCGACACCGACGATCTCCCGGATCGGCCGCTTCGCCGGGTCGGTGCCGGGCCGTTCGGCAAACCGCACCCCCAAGCGTGTCGCGGAGGTGCTGCTCCAGGGCGGTGTTGTAGGTCTCCGACGCGGCAACGTTGGCCTTGAACAGCACCCGGCCGTCGATCGACAGCCACCGTCCGTCGAGGGTCTGCACCTTGTTCGCCACCGCGACGTGGGTGTGCAGGTCCGGGTCGCCGGCCCGGCTGTCGCGGTGGGTGAACGCGGCCGCGACCAGGCCACGGACGTTGACCTGCCGGATCCCTTGCGGCCCGGTCCGGGTGAACAGGGCATGCTTCTCGATGAACGCCAAAGCGTCCTTGACTGCGGCCTGATGGGCCCGTTCGATCACCGCCGCCACCGCCGGTTCGGCGACCGCCCACAAGGTCGAGACCGACTTCACCGGCGAGAACGTCAGGTCATAACCAGCAACCGTCTGCGTTCGTGGCCGGGAGTCTTTCGCGATCTGCCCCGCCAGCTCCCGAGCATCGATCGGCTCCCGGCCATGCTCGGCCAGGAAGAACTCCCGGGCCACCTCGGTCCGCACCCGGGCCCGGTCAGCCGCCGCGCAGCGGCGCGTCGGCCGGCAGGCCGATCGCCGCTGTTGATCGCCGCGATGCGCTTGGCCACCTCGACCCGGAACGCGCTGACATCGCCATCAACGATCTTGAACGGAGCTCCAAGCCGGACAACATTCTGGAAGTCGCGTGCAGAGAGGTCGGGTCCTTCCAGCTGCTGCTGCCGCAGCTCGGCCAACGGATGCAGACCGCAACCGAACAACGCTCGCATCTGCTCCGCGGTCACCGGGTCGCCGAGCGCTCAGGCCATCGATCCCGTCCAAACCGGACCCGATCCACACCCCCGGCGTCTCACCCCGTTCGGTGTAGTAGGACGCCAGCCCGGTATGACCTTTCTCGGTCGCGTCCAAGGCAGCGACCTGCCGGGTCAGATAGTCATAACCTGATCCCGGCGGTGAGCTTGTGCATGCTCATCGTCACACCCACCCGAAGGGGTACATACCGCTGGAGCGGTCAGGCCGACCCGAGTTACTTCCGGCGGTGGGCCTCTATGTTGCAAGCCCTGTGGGGGACGTATCCCAGATGTGTGAGGTGCTTGGGGGTACGAGTGGGGGTACGTTGCTGAGAGGTGGGTGTGGTCGAACGCCGCAGCGAAGAGCAGAGTTCGAGGCTGGAAGCTTTGCCACGCAGCTTGCCTTCAGGCAGTCAGTCGTGCCTCATTTGCGTCGACCGCACCCACTCCCGCCGGGATCGACCAGGCTGGCCAAGTATGCCGGTCGGGTGCGGCGGCGGCGCCCGTGGCGTCGTGGCGCATGGTGGCGAACACAATGTCGGACAATCGCCGTTTCAAGCAGCGCAGGGCTTCTCGTTTCGTCTTGCCGGCGGCCCGTTTGCGTTCGTAGTAGGCGCGGCCTTCGGTGTCGCCGCGGATCTGGGTGAGCGCGATCGTGTAAAGGGACCGGTTGAGCTGCCGGTTCCCGCCGGGGTTGAACCGGTGCCGGACGGTGCGGCCGGACGAGGCCGACAGCGGCGCGGTGCCGTTCGCGGCAGCGAACGCGTTCCGGTTCGGGTAGCGGCGGATGTCGACGACTTCGGCGATGAAGCGGGCCGCGACCAGCGGGCCGACGCCGTACAGGTCGGTCAACGTGGTGTCGGCGGCGGCGACCAGCCTGGTGATCTGGCGCTTCAGGTCAGCGGCCTCGGCGTCGATGGCGATGACGCGTTCGAGGCGGCGTCGGCACAAGGTGGCGCGGATGTTGGTGTCGTCGCCGATGAGTTCGAGCGCGGCCCGGACCCGGGCGCGGGTGGTCATGATCGGGATCTGGTGCTGGTAGCCGGGTCGCAGACCGCCCAGCTCGGCGTGGGCGCGGTTGACCAGGGCGCCGCGTTCACGAACCAGGTCCTCGCGGTAGTCGAGCAGGGCGCGCAGATCTGCCGCGGCACCGGCGGTGAGCCGGACCGGTGGCAGCTGCTGCTCGCGGGCGGTGATCCGGGCGATCGCTAACGCGTCGACCGGGTCGGTTTTGCCTTTGCCGAGCTGGCCGCGGCGCTCGCGTGAGGTCATCAACGTGGGCACCTCAACCACGGTCGCCGGCCGGTCGGGCTGCCAGCACACAACCAGGTGCACCGCGACCGCGCGGCCGAAACTGCCTGAGCCTTCGATCCCCACTCGCTGGACGCGGTGGGTGTTGAACATGTCGACGAGCTGGGCGAAACCACGCTCGGTGTTGGGCACGTCGCCGCCGGCAACAAGCCGGCCGGCCTCGTCAACGACCGCGACGGCGAGGGTATCTTTGTGGGTGTCTATTCCGGCGATCACGAGGGTCACCTCCTGTTCGGTATGACCGCTGGGCCGGCGACGCGCAAGCACTCTGGGGCGGCCATACTTGCTGTCGCGCTTTGCCCCAAGCCTCTATCGGGCGTCGTCGCCGACCATCACCGCCACCGGGAGGCAGCCACTGTTCAGAGCCTCACCACAGCTGGCGGGCAGCATCAGGTTGAGCCTTCCCGATGACGTCGCGGGCTCCCGCACATCGCAAGAGCAAGCCGAGCATCTCAGAGTGCATCAGGTGTATGGCACATCGGATTTTGAAATCGGCTGGGGGTACAGGTCGAGTCGTCGTGATCACCGCTCGACTCCTCGGCAGTCGCTTACGGCTGACTGTTAGGGCTGGCGTCGATAAAGGAGATCTAATGAGTCAGTAGCCCGTGAGGCAAGCGGTGCGGCGCTCGGCTTTGGACGCCCAGGCGGTACTGCGCAGAAGGTCGTGCCGACCGGGAACGCAGACTCAAAGGTCTGGCGGTCAGCGTGCTGACGGCCCTTGCTGAACGCGATGCTCTAGTCCGGGACGCTGAGCAGACGCTGCAGGCCATGACGGAGGCCACCCCGGCCACGCCAACTTTCCGAGGACCCGTCGGGCGGCAAACGGCTGATGAGCCGGCGACGCATTCGCCGCCCCGGCCATTCGCTCTAGCCACAAGAGCGGGTCATGCTGGGGGCGTTGCAGCCGCACGCTTTGCGTCCAGCGTGGGCCGCTCCGGCAACACTCGACCGCCTCGCGCACCGACTGACTACCCTCAGCCAGCCCACGCGGCGCCACTTGGCAGTCGGTCACAGAAAGGGTGCCGAGGTGGCCCCACAGCACTCAGCTTTGGTGAGAAGAGCGCCGCCGCAGCACGACGAGCAGTACCACCAGCCCGACAACACCGGCGGCTATCGCGAGCAACACCGCTGGCGAGGTGGTGCGCACCCACTGGTAGGCCTGCTGAGCGCCAGCCCCAACGCGCTCCGAGGTCTCCTGGGCCTTCTGCTTGGCCTGCGCTGATGCCTCCTGGGCCTTCTGTCTGGCCTGCGCTGAGGCCTCCTGGGCCTTCTGTCTGGCCTGCGCTGAGGTCTCCTGGGCCTTCTGCTTGGCCTGCGCCTTGACGTCCAGCTTGGCGGTCAGGGCGTCAACCGAGGAGGCCAGCCGCTCACGAGCCGCCTCAATGTCAGCCTCGATCTCTTCCGGCGTGGCGTCGGGCGGCAGGTCTTGGGGCTCTGCGGGGGTGGTGGAACTCATCGGCGGGCACTCTCCTTGATCTCCTCGACATCCTTCTTGACACTCTCCACCGTGTCGGTCGGCACCGGCGGACCAGCCTCAGCCACCTTCTTCTTGCCCACCAGCGCCGCGATGCCAGCCGCGATGGCAACCACGACGGCGACGATCAGCGCGGCCAACCAGGCCGGCAGCACCAGAGCCAACGCCAAGATAGCGGTGGCCAGGAAACAGCCCAGTGCGAACCAGCCCAGCACGGCGGCCGCCCCGAAGGCCCCGACGCCAACCCCGGCAGTCTTGGCCTTCTGGGTCATCTCGGCCTGCGCCAGCTTGAGTTCGCCGCGCAACAGCCGGCTGGACTCCTCCGAGACTTGCTTGATCAACTCGGCGATCGACTGGTTCCCCGGGTCGCCGACGGGAACCGGGCCGGTGGGATCTTCGACCTGTGACATGATCATCCCTTCATCGTGCTGACTTCTTTTTTTGCCTTGTTGGACTCCTCCTCAGGGACCGAGTCGGCATTCACCGCACCACGTTGTCCGAAGCCGCTCCGGACCCTTGGTGCCCTCCTTGATCGTCTGCTGCTCGGATTCTGCGTTGAACTCGGCCCCGAGCAAGATCGCCTAGGACGTGATCCACAACCAAAACAGCAGCACCACGATGTCCGCCAGGGCATCACCCACATCGTAAGCCGGACCAACTTACGACGACTTCCTCGGAAAGGCGAGGCTCCCGTGAGATGACTCGACCGATTCGGCAGCACGGTCGGCTTACCGCCCGCGCACTTCGTTCCGGGGTTGTGATCGTGTCCTACCGGCCCGCTTCATGACCTGAGACTCGGCGGAGACATCGTCGAGCTCGCGGGCCGGGCCCACGGACAGCGTCGAAGGGGTACGGCATGATGGCATGCGACCCAAGGTGACGGATATGATTGCCGACCGCGGGAAGGAAAACCGCAATGTCGGATGCTCCGGAGACGCAATTGGGTCGAGGTCGCTGTCGTCGCCGGAGGTGCCCGGTAGGCGGTCGGCATACGGAGCTCGCTAATCGGTCGTTGTAGGCGATATCGGCGGTGAGACAGCCACGTCTGCATGCGATTGTGTAATCCGGGATGTGGTCCCGTCGTTGCGGGTGACGGGTCAGCGCCTCGGCAATCTGCTCGCTGATCTTGATCGATCAGCTTTGGTCCTGCCGCTTGGTTCAGACGCATCGACCCCGACATCGTGGCAAGCAAGGTATCCGTCTGCGTCTCGCTGCGGCCCGAGCCTCCTCATTCACAGTCACCTCAGCCTTGACCGGCGCCTCCCAGCCGAGCATCTTGGCGATCCGCGCGCCGATCTTGAGAGTCGATCGAAATCGGCAGGTGCACCAGAATAATCGCATACCAGATCCCCGGTAGTTTGATCAAGTAGAGAGTCGGCGTTGTTTGCTGATACTGCGCGCCTCCCGATGTCACTGATCGGGTCGCATGGGTCGACTGAGGCTGCGCTCAAGCCGGTGGATCCGACGCGAGGGCCTCGGTGAGGGAGCCCACCAAGTCGGCAGCTGAGCTGTGATCGAGTGCCTCGGCTTGGGATTAGCTGGGCACCGATGGCTGCAGTCCTAAAAGACCGTCTCTAGTTCCGTACGGTCTGCGCGTGTTGTGCGGGTTGTTGCGACCGCTGCCATCGCTTCCGCCAATCGCAGAGCCCTCGCAGTCGGGTGTGAACACCCTGCCGTGATTCCGCGCCTTGGCGGGGTATTGATCTCAGTAATAGTGCCGGGCATTTGGCACAGGTGCGTTCTGTAGCAAAGGGGCTCAGCATGGCTGGCGTGTTGCGTGTTCCGCGAAGCCGCGGCGCGTTCAGCGGTGTCGTGCTGGTGGTGCTCGGCGCCTGGGGGGACTTATCCCGTTCATTGGGCCCTATTTCAAGTTCGCCTACACGCCCGGCACTGTGTGGGTGTACACCCCTGCCCGGCTGTGGTTGGAGGTTGTTCCCGGCGTCGCGACTGCGGTCGGTGGCCTGATCTTGCTCAGCAGCGCCAACCGCGCCTTGGCCGCGTTTGGTGCCTGGCTAGCCGCGCTGGCGGGAGCGTGGTTCGTCCTCGGCCCGACGGTGAGCAGGCTGTGGGCATCGTCGGGTGTCTCACAGATCGGTTCTCCGCTCGGCGGCACTCTCCGGCGGACGGTCGTGGAGATCAGTTACTTCGCCGGGTTGGGTGTCGTCATTGTGTTCTTTGCCGCCCTCGCGCTGGGCCGACTGGCGGTGGTTGCGACCCGAGACGCCGAGCTTGCGGCAGCCACCGCCGGCAGCGGCGCGGGCGTGATTCCGGCCCGAAACGCCGAGCTTGCGGCAGCCGCGTCCGGGAGAGCGGATGCGGCACGTCCAGGAAGGGAGACTGGCATGTTGAGGGGTTTCAAGAACTTTCTGATGCAAGGCGATTTGATCATCATCGCCGTCGGCTTGGTGGTCGCCCTTGCCTTCGCCGCGTTGATCCAGGCCTTCGTCGACAACATCATCACCCCGTTGGTCAACGCAGTCGGTGGCGCGCGGCCGGGGAGGGTCTCGGCTGGACCATCAACGGGCAGCGGATCGACCTTGGCGCGTTCATCGGGGCGATCATCTATTTCATTATTTTCGTGGCCGTCATCTACTTCGTGCTCGTGGTGCCCTACCGGGCCTACATGCGGCGGCGGGGGACGACCGTGTTCGGCGAGCCGGAACCCACCAAGACCTGCCCGGAATGCCAGGCGTCCGATCTGCCCGTCGCAGCCACCCTGTGCAAGTACTGCGCCACCCGGCTCACCGCCATCGCCTAAACGAGCAACCGGCAAACGTCTCAGGCTGACACGTCGAGGACTGCACGATGCAAGACGGACCGCAGCCAGCGCGGCACCCGCGGAGCGGCATGCTAGGACCGCGTGTTCACCGGTCGCACGCCATATCCGACCCCGCCGCAACCACCGTTACGGCGCAGCCTTCATCCGGTCTATGCATTGGGCCGTCCTCGCGACGTCGCAGCCTTGATCGACTGTCCTTGCGGTCTGGCCAGCGGTTCATGATCGGGACTCCTTCCGATCCCGATTGTTGTCCGCGGTCAATGGCGGTCTCTCTCATCCCCTTGACCACCGCAGGAGGTGAGGTTTACTGGCGTTCGGTGACGTACCAAAGAGGGAGCACCCCTCCGGCTCGAGACCGCAACAACTCCACGTAGGAGGGAGGGAATGCAGTGGCGCCATCCACTAAAGGACACTCGAACAAAGACGCAGATCGTCCACCTCCCGACCGCAGCAAAGAGATCGGCGAGGCTCCCATGGATGACGACGAGGTCGTCGTCGATGGCTTTCAGCGACTCTCCGTACTAGGCCTGGAAGTGATGACGCTCGATGGTCCACTCAGACTGCGTTCGGTAAGGGAACAGGAAGGGGAAGGTCAGAAAGACCATCTCGGTTAGGCCCCTTTGCGACCGGGGAGCGCTGGCGTTGGCAGCCTTCCGCAGCGCCGGCGCCTTCCTAGCGCTACGCGGTCGCTGATTGCGCGGCTTCAGGCCAGTGCGGCGCCTCCTACCAAGCTAGTCGTGGGCGCCTCTACCAAGCTAGTCGTGACTGCTTCCCGGGGGGCAACTACCTGCCCGCCCGCTGTCAGGTCGGTTAGCGCGTTCGATTGCTTTTTTCCACGGACGCGCTGGTTTGGTCGGGACGTCTTGTTGCTAGATCCCGAGCAATTCGGCTCGCGGGCGGCGTCCGGTCCCGCGGTCACCGACACCCTGTTCTAGAACGGCGCCCTCCTCACCAATTGGTTCGTGATCAATGGTTCGGTCGTCTGATTGTGAAACGGAAGGGTATGGAGGTGAGCGTGAGCAGTGGACATCAGCCGGCGCTGTCGGTGTCCGGCCTGAGTTCATTGCTTCGGAGCCCGGCTGTCTGGCTTGGCTAAACCTAGGGTTAAGGAGTCCAGGATGCGGGTCAAGAAGCGCGTCAAGAAGCGCGTCAAGAAAGGCATCAAAAGCGTCAAATCGGCACCGCCCGAGGCCTACCTCGCCGGCGCGGGCGTGCTGGTCGGAGGCGCCGCAGTGCTGCTTCTCACGACCACCAAGAGCGGCCGAGAGCTACTCATTCGCACCGCTCAGCTAACCCTCAACCCAGAAGTTGAGGAACCGGAGTCTGAGGAATCCGACGTGCAGGAAGAGGTGCCCGGTGAGCCGGCTGAGGAGACCGCCGTTGAGGAGGAACCAGCAGAGGACACCGACGGTGAGGACGAGTCCGAGGTCGCAGACCTGAAGCCGCGCATGCAGCGACCGCGCAGCCCCAGGAAGGCACCCGCGCCTCGGAAAGCTGCCAACGCTTAGCACACTCACCGTGACCAAGATGCGAGTCGTCGGTTCGTCACTGCGGGCCCCCGGCCAGTGACTATCGGCTCCTCGCGACAAGCTACCGGTGCGTCTTATTGCAATGCCACGGTGTCGTCCTTGGCCTCGCCCGACCGGTCGACTTCGCCAGTCGGGCCAATGGTCGGATTGGCCCAATGATTGAGCTCACTCACAGCCGCCGCCCTGCTCTCAGCCGGCCAGCACGCTGGGAGCGGTCTAACCCAGAGGGGGAAGCATGGAAGATGAAACCTTGAACACCGCCGAGTTGGCGGAGCGACAGGGCTACAGCGGCAGGCATGGCCGCGGGGGTGAGCCGTCGGCAGAGCCGGATGTCCTTCTCGACGTACCGCAGCTGCAGGTCGAGGAGATCATCCTCGAAGTCGAGGAACTGCGCGCACATGTCTCGGTCCAGGCCGACGTGCTCAACCTGCTCAGGCTCAGCGTCGGCGCGGACGTACAGCTGGGCGGTGTTCACCTAGAGATCAAGGGCGTGGAGGCCCAAGCGCTGCTGAAGGTGCGGCTGGACAAGGTGGCCGAGATCATCAACAGGGTGCTGGCGACGATTGACCGCAACCCGGAGATCGTCGACCAGATCGTCGGCCCACTCGGCGCTGCGGCCGGCGAGCTGGAAGGCACTGTAGGACGTTCCGTCGACGAAGTCGCCGGCGCTGTGGGGAGCGCAGCCCCTGACCTCGACCGTTCCGTTGCGGAGACGATCGGAGAACCCGACGAGAGCGGCGCCATACCGGAGAAACCGGCTGGCCCGGAACCGCAGCATAAGGCCGAGGCCGCCGATGAAGGGCCGCCGCGGGGCTTGCGGCGCAGACGCACGCAGGAGCCCAACACCGAGGAGGCGCCTCCCTGAAGGCCGGCGTCGGCGGGTGCCCACCAAGACGCCCCAGACATCGAGTTCGCCGCCACAGTTGAGGCCGAAAATCTTCGATTCCGAGAGGTGCCGAGGACCGAGATCCACTTCAGCGGTACACCAGACCATGAGTCCTCCACGGTGAACAGGCGCAGGAATCTTCCCGATCGGGTCTCGAAGGACATCGACTATCACGACGTGCGGGTCGACTACCTGCTCACAAACCGGCTCAGAAACGGCGGCCCGTCTCAGAAACGGCAAACGGACCGCCGGTTCTGACATGTCGCCACGACCCTTGATCAGAATCCGACACGAGGAAGCGGGCCTTACCTTCAGGTGAAGGTCCCTCTTCGTGGTGCGGGCGAGGGTGAGCGTGCCGCCCGCTTCGCCGAGGCGGCACGCCAGTGACGATCTTCGAGCCGGTCGGCGAAGGGCGCACCAGGGTCACGATCTGGGTCGACATGCACGATCTCGGCGATTCGATGGCCGACGCGGTCCGCCCGATCGGAGTCCATGGCCAACCTGGGCCGTCGGCTGGACGAGGACTATAGGCGCGGAGTCAGCCCCGAGCCGCCTTGGCGTGGGGCGGCACTACGGCTCGAGCGCGCTGCACCTTCCGGGCCGACTCGAAGAAGGAGATCAGTTCCTTGGCGATAGGTTCGGGTTCGAGTAGCGGGGCAAAGTGACCGACGCCCGGCAGTTCTCGCACGTGCGCGTCGACGACGTGCTGGGCCACGTAGCGTTCCACGTCGGCGAAGAAGGTGCCGAGCAGCGTCTGCTCGCCCTGCAGCAGCAGAACCGGCGCGGCAACCTGCCCGAGCGCTTCCGGGTCAGTCGACCGAGGCCCCTCGTAGGACATGTCTTGCTGGAGGAATCGGAGCAGCGCGGGGATGCCGCCTGTCCATTGCTCGTAGAAGGGTGTCTCCTCCAGGGCGGCGATCTCGTTGTCGGTGCCGAACCCAGGGAGGAAAGCGTGAACCGCATCGAGGATCCGTCCGTCGGCAGCCGCCGCGCCCACCTGCTGCATCGCGGCCCCGAAATGGGCGATGTCGTCTTCTCCCCCCACCCCGATCACGCCGGGCTCGTAGATGGCAACGGCGGCCACGGAGTCACTGTGGGCGGCCGCACCCAGCACCCACGCGCCGCTGCCTGACCAGCCCACCAGGCAGACCGGTTCGCCGATGCTGTCGACGAACGCGGTGACGTCCTCCTGCAGGCGCGGGGGTGAGTGGTCCGGGTTGTCGCCGGACAGGCCTCGGCCGCGTGTGCTCGGCGTGTAGCAGGTGAACCGGTCGGCGAGGTGGGGCACCAGC
Source organism: uncultured Actinomycetota bacterium (assembly GCA_963836855.1). Classification (GTDB taxonomy): domain Bacteria; phylum Actinomycetota; class Actinomycetes; order Propionibacteriales; family Propionibacteriaceae; genus Microlunatus. Next base: position 10,867 of record CAWILN010000050.1, read on the forward strand.
GCCTCGTAGGCAACCTCGCCGTCGCCCAATGCTCCGTGGACCAGAACTAGGGGCGGCCCCTGTCCGCGGACTCGTCCGACGATCTCGGTGCCGTCGGCCGAAATGGCTACCTGAACCCGTCCAGCCATCGTCACTCCTCGAGTCGGGCGCCGGTGTTCGGCGCATCTACCGAGAAGCTAGGTAGCGCGGCTGCGATCGGGCATCGGTTCGATTGACCAACTTTGTCTCTGCGCAACTACGCGGTTATGCGTAGCCACTGAGGCGTCAGCGAGCCACTGTCATCTGATGGTCGATGGCGTAGCGGGCAGCCTGGGTGCGCGAGGTGACATCGATCTTGTTGTAGATGTTCGTCAGGTGCCGGGCAACCGTCCGGTCGCTGATAAACAGCGCCGCACCGATCTCGCGGTTGGAGCGTCCGTCGGCCACGAGCGTGAGCACTTCGTACTCACGCGGGGTCAGGCGATTGGGCAACTCGCGCATCGGCCGGCGCGCACCCAACCGCTCATAGCTTGCCTCCGCCCGCGCCAGCTCCGCGTCGGCGGAGGCCGCGTCGCCGAACGCCCGGTAGGCCTCGGCGAGCCGGACGCAGGTGCCGGCGGCATCGTAGGCAGACCCGAGTTCGTACCAGCGTCGACAGGCGTCGCGCAGCACTGGCAGAGCCTCCGCGACGTTGCCCTCAGCCAGCAACACCGCACCGCGCGCGGTTGCCGCCATCGCCTCCAGTCCTGATGTGGCGAAGGTGGATGCCGTCTGCGCGAGCTCGGACGCAGCAGCCGCCGCGTTCTGCGGATGTCCTGCGGCGATCGCGATCTCGACCAACGCTGCACACAGCGGGGCGCGGCGCAGGGGATCGGGACCGGCCGCGGCCACGGCCGAGAGCACCGACGCCAACGCACCCTCGGCGTCACCATCGGCAAGCCGAAGCAACGCCCGCCCCGGCTGCGGGTCGTATCCGCGGGCGTGCGCCTCGCCGTACGCTTCGGCAGCGCCTGCCTCACCGCGCAACCGGCGAACCTCGGCAACGACGTACCAGGCCTGTGCGGCATAGTCGAGCCGATTGACGTCGAGGCTCGCAACCACATGCAGCGCTCCCAACTCAGCCTGGTCCCACGCCCCGCGCAGCAGCTGAAGCTGCGCTCGGTGCACCGCGCACATGGCGCCGAACGTCACCTCCGCGGGCACAGTAGTCAGCCACCTTTCGGCCAGGTCCGTCCACCGAGTCATCCGAAGAACGTCACCGACCTCATGACAGGCCGCGATGGTGTGGCAGTAGAGGACACCCGTCATGAACGGATCCAGCCTGCCCTCCAGGACAGTCACCATCGCCTCGTCGAGCAGCGCTAGCCCGTCTGCGACCGCGCCCGACTTGATGAGCGCGCGCCCTTCGCTATTCAGGCCCATAGCCACCAGGTCCGGCTCGTTCAGCCGTCGGCCGAGGTCACGGATCTGCCGGGCTGCATCCACCGCCGCGGCAGGTTGGCCGGCCACGAGGTTGGCGTCCACGCCCGTCAACGCCAGCAGGAGCCCATGCACCCGGCACTCCCGGACACCCTCAAGCAGATGCCTGGAACGGCTCAACCAACCCATGCCCTGCGGCGCGTCGCCTCTCGAAACGTGGAAGACCCCGAGACGGAAGGCAACCCCGGCGGCGTCGGCCGGACGGGATTCGGCCACGAGGGCGTCGCATGCCGCTGCGTGGAGTCTTAGGGCATCCTCGACCCGCCCGAGCCACCACACCGCGTCGGCGTAGGCCGCGAGGTCATCGGCGGTGAGTCGATGCGGCGCGACCGCGTCAAATGAGTCAGCGGCGCCGCGCCAGTCCTGTGCTGCGTACGCCTGCCTTGCCCGGTGCAGGCTGTCCTCGTGGTCGTCCACCGGCTGCCCTCCGTCGACAGCCAGCAGGATACCGACTGACGCAGCTGTGCGGCAGCATGGCTGGCTGAACGCGCGACAGGCGCTAGCCTCGTCCGAAGGACAGTGCGCGAGGCGCCGAGAACCCGCGAGTGACGGGTGCCATGCCCCCCTCAAGACGAGTCCGACGACCTGCAGGATGGCTTCCTGTGATCACTCACAGCGGTCATTCGACCTTGGGGCGCGGCAGATCGAGGTAGCCACGTCGCTGCCCATCCGGCGAGGCGCAGTTTAATCTGTGTCGGTTGTCTGAACCTGCGTCGGTCGGCCGGTGGCCCGGCACTCGTGGAGCGGCGCGATCACAGTCGAGTGATAAGGCTCGCGCTCGGCGACCCACCGGGTCACCCAACGCCCGTGCGGGTACGGCGGTGCTGCCGCGAGTTCTAGCATGGCCATGGCGATATCGACGGCGCGACTGCTGTCCACGGCGTTGAACTTTGCCGTCTCGGCGGAGCTGTTCAGACCAGCGGGATGAACGCGAGGAGGTTCCAATTCGGTGTAAGGGTGGACCGCCTCGTTTCGCCGCTCGAACAGCCAGCACAACTGATCGCGTGTTGTGCTCGACTGCCCGGCGTTAAGTCCTAAGGCCGGATCGATCATCTGCCCGATCCGCCCGTGCGTCGTCCGGACCTTCGGCTGCTCGGAAATCAGGTACACAACATCCTGGCTAGCGGCGAACCCCAGAATCCACGTCCACTTCACCCCGACCTCCGGATCCTGGCTGAACCTGGTCGAGGTCTGGTTCTCCATCATCGAACGCCAAGCCATCCACCGCGGCAGCTTCCCGTCCGTCCGTGACCTCATGATCAAGATCCGCGCCTTCGTCAACGGCTGGAACGACAGCTGCCATCCCTTCATCTGGACCAAGCCCGCCGACCAAGTCCTCGAGAAGATCAAACGCAAAAAGAACTCGCTAACGCGCCACTAGCTTGTTCTCTCAGCTGGCGCCCGACGTTTCGCTTTGATTCGGCGCGATTTTCTCGGTGTTCCGTATGTTTTAAATCTTCGGTGGCCTCAAACGAGGGGTCGGACTGAGACTCGTTACGGTGGCGCCGTGGACGTTAAGCGTGCAGCCGACTTGTACGCCCAAGGTCGGAGCCTGCGCCAGATCGCTGCCGAACGAGGCGTCCCCTGGACCGCCGTGGGTCATCAACTTCGCTCTGCCGGCGTCATCATGCGTCGCGGCGGTCCCCACATCCCGCCTCCACAACACAAATCCTGGAGCTGCGTGACCAAGGCTTGGCTCCAAGAGTGCGCGAGCAGGGTCAATCACCGGGCTCGCCACGCCTGACCTCTTGCAGGACCCAGGTGTTGCCGTCGGGGTCGCTGAAGTCGGCGAACGAGTTGTAGTCGCTGTGCTGCGGATCCGTGCCGGGCTTCCATCCATCCGGCGTCATGTGCCGGATGTCGCTGACCTCCACGCCGCGCCCGTGGAGCTCTGCGCGCGCAGCCTCGATGTCGGTCACGACGAGATGGGTCGCCCGGTAGGAGCCTGGCGAGGCGTCGGTGACGCCCTTGCCAATGGTGATCGAGCATGCCGATCCCGGCGGCGTCATCTGCACGACGCGGAACTCGTCGTTCGGCTGGTGGTCGACATCCAGCGTGAAGCCGCATTTCTCGACGTAGAACGCCTTGGCGCGGTCCACGTCGGTGACCGGAATCAGCACGAGTTCGAGCTTGAAGTCCATGGCTTCGCCTCCTCATCGAACGGTTGGGCCCATTTCACATGACCACGGGCCCATGGGTCGCGTGGCCATCGATCGCACGCGCGCTGCCGGTCGAAAGAGCCCCCACAACCACGCCCAAAGGCTCGGAACCTTAAACGCTCCCTCCGGAATGCCAACATTGGGAAACTCCGCCGGGTCGAGAAACCGGATCAGCACACCGCCGGCTATGACGCTCGCAAACGTTGCAGTCACGATGACGGCCATCGCACTGCGCACCGACAACGGTGTTCTTAGGAACTTGGTCACCTTGCGTTCCACCAGATTGAAGCGAGACATGATCTCCCATTCCTCCAGCCTCGTAACACAAGTAACCATGGCATCCCGCCCAGTAGAAAGGCCGAACTCTGGGGCGCAACACTGGTGTGTCCCCAAGGTGGCCGAACCAGCAAGTGCTCAAGATCAGGAAGATTCCCGGCAGCAACGCACAGCCTGGGCGAGAGCCGTTACCTTAGCCGCCGTGGACGTTAAGCGTGCAGCCGACTTGTACGCCCAGGGCTGGACCCTGCGCCAGATCGACCTCGCTCGGAAGCTTCACGCTGTGGGGTCCCTCAACCGCTTCGAGATCCCGAGGATGCTCAGCGGGTTGTCCCGGAGGATCAGCGTGGACCAGGTCATCGCAGGCCGTGGAGAACGGGTGGCTGGTCGACAGCGGTCCCAGGGTCAGCCCCGGCGACGTGGAGCCAGCGCCGGCGTTTAGGCTCGCCCTCCTGCTCGTTGCTGTGGCGTTCTGGTCTGAGGACGTCCGAGGATAGTCCTCGGGGAGAACGTCCGTTCTCCCTTAGTTGAAACTCGAGCTATCCCCGAGATATCTGCGCCCCGCTCGCCTTGACGCTTGCTGAGGTCGTCTACTGGCTCGGCTGGCTGGGCTCCGGAGGTCGCGCCGGACCCTCGATGTCGATGCTGCCCTGGTCGAGCCGGAATGGCGGGTACCGGTCGGTCATCAGCGCCACATAAACCAGCAGCCGGTAGCCCCACCGATTGATTCCAACTGCAAAATCAAAGAGGCCAGGGGGATAACGGGTCGTGAACAGCATGGCGATAGCCGCGATCAGCACACACGCGCCGATCAGGCTGGGAGTGGAATAGCTAATGACGCTATTTTCCTGCACGCTTATGGACACGACATAACCGGAGCCGACAAGTGCGCCGACGAGGATGTACTGCGGGAAGGCGAGCAGCCACTTGACCAGCGGCAGCCAACGGTTCAGCTGCTGCGGGTAGTCGATCTCAAATCGGGCCGGGTAGTCGGGGACATCGGCGAGAGTGAACGGCGGGTACCGGTCAGTAGCCAGCGCCGTATAGCCGTAAAAGGTCACCCGCCACGTCCACCGAATCACACCGACGTTGAAGTCGAACAAGCCCTTCGGATACCTGGTCGTGAACAAGATCGCGAAGAAGGCGATCACGGTGACGATCCAGAACGCAATCCACAGGAAAAACAGAATGATGTAGTGCGGGATCAGCAGTAACCACTTGACCAGCCACAGCGCCCGGCTGGGCTGATCGAAAAAGCCCCGCACGGAAAGTGGGTACACGACCGAAGGTGGGTAAGCAGTAGAGCTCATGGTGCCCTCCTTAAATGCGGCGGCAGATACAACCCTCGCCCTTCCACTATCGACGAAAGCCTTAATACAGGTCAACGCGACCCGCGCAGGATGCGGACGGCCGCAAGAGGTCGTAGCTGACCGACACCGTGGGCTTACGCCTTCCACCAGAATCGAACTTATGTTCTAATGATGTATGGATCTCGATCCGAGCCAATACAGCGAAGGGGATCGCCGAGAGGTCGATCCGCCGATCCAGGTGGACACGGCCGCGTGGTTGAAAGCTGGCCAGCTCGATTGGTGGGTGAAGGAACGGCAGGAATGGTTGGGTCGGGTACGCGGTGCGGACGGCCGTCAACGGTGGATCAGAGCCGTTGATCTTCGTCCCGCGAGCGGCTCACCGCCATGACTGCAATAGGTGACATGCGCCCACCGATCGAAGTACATCTGTAATCCAACCAAGGACTTCACCTACGGAGAGGTCTAAAGTTAATTAGTTAGGTTAATTGGTTAGTTGGGTGTTTGACCTCACGCGATGCTGAGAGGCGGCGATGGTCAATACGGCGAACAGCGCTACTGGTCCGATGATCAATAGACGGATCGACCCAGCACTCGATAGGCGCAGACTCATCCTGTTCTTCGCCGGGCTCATCCTGTTCTACGTCGGGGTTCTCCTCATCACGCGGCCCGTCCTCAATGGCGGCGAGGCCGAGCTCAACAAGTTCGTGATCGGCGTCATGCTGGCGCCGACAGTCGGTGCCATATTGGCGTGCGTCTTCGGTCCCGGTTTGATCCGGTTCGGCCTGCCGTCATGGTGGCTGCTCGCTGCGTTCTTGCCGGCGGCGCTGGTCTTCTTGATCACCATGGTCGCCGCGCCGGTTTCCGATGCGGTCACATTTCACCCCACTCAGGTGGGGGCGTTGCTGCTGCTGGCTGTGCCGCAAAGCCTGGTGGGTTGCATCTTTGCGCTCGGTGAGGAGATTGGCTGGCGCGGGTTCCTTTGGCCACTGATGCGGCGGCGTCTGACCTTTCTCGCGAGCACCGCGATCATGGCCGGGGTCTGGTGGATCTACCACGCCGGGCTCACCTTCGCTGGATGGTACGGATTCATCGGTGGCATCTCGGCGTTCACGGTCGGGCTGCTCGGTTTCGTGTTGTTCATCGGCGTGCTCACCGAACGGTCGCGGTCGATCTGGCCGAGCGTGCTGGCCCACGGCTCCTGGAACGCGCTGGTCGCGACGTACTTCTCCTCATCCGGTGCCGTGGAGGACCGGGCTTTCACCGGGAGCCGATATCTGCTCGGTGAGTTCGGCTGGCTCGGAGCGGCGGGCATGCTCATTCTCGGCGTCGGATTCGTATGGTGGCATTTCCGTACCCCAACCAAGGACGGTCTGTCCCCGAAGGAGCCAACCGGCAACAAGTCACCGCTGATGTGGCTGTGGTTCCGCAACGCTCCCAAGCTCAAGACACCTGCCCCGGCAACCTGACACCGCAGATGCTTCGGTGATTATCAACACGCCCGTACCCTCGACGAGGACACCCTGCCCGCTCCCGCCGGGTCTTGGGCGAGGATCACCCCGACACCCTCAACTCGGCCGACAACCTCGCCCACGTCTTGTCCGCGTTGGGTGAGTACCAGCAGGCCCGGGCCCTCCACGGGGACACCCTGGCCCGGAGACGCCGGGTCTTGGGCGAGGACCACCCCGACACCCTCACCTCGGCCCATGGGCTCGCCGACGACCTGTACAGGTTGGGTGAGTACCAGCAGGCCCGCACTCTCGACGAGGACACCCTTGCCCGGAATCGCCGCGTCTTGGGCGAGGACCACCTCTACGCCCTCAACTCAGCGGACAACCTCGCCCACGACCTGTGGTTGGGTGAGTACGAGCAGGCCCGCACGCTCGGCGAGGACACTCTGGCCCGGAGACGCCGGGTCATGGGGGAGGACCACCCCCACACGCGGCAGTCGGCCGATAATCTGGCGCTGTTTTTGCGGAGGGGGGCGAAGGTCCGCAGTAGTGGGTGGCGGTTCCAGCGCCTACTCGTTACGGTGGCGCAGTCGAACCGCTGCCAAAGACCGACTGGACATAATTGGTCGTCACTTCAAGATCAAGACCGATGCGGTCCGGCAAGGAGGAGGATGATCAAGATCAATTCAGCCCCTGTGTCCCGACATACTTGGGCTTGATCCGGTAGGTGTTAGGCGGCTGGCGGCCTCGCTGGCACGGCAGGGCTGATTCGTGCCGCTCGCCACCATGGCCTCACAGCAGCCAGCGCGCGGGCAAAACGCTGATGACATCGTGGTGCCGCCGTTCGCCTTTTGTGCTTAGTGCCTTGCTGTGCCTCTACCGTGGATCGATGGTGGATGTGGAGTACTGGCATGTGGACGTGTTCAGCCGTTACGCCTTCCAGGGCAACGGTTTGGTCGTTGTTCGGGACGATGTCGGGCTTTCGACCGCGGTCCAGCAGCAGCTGACCCGTGAGGTCCGCCAGTTCGAGACAGTGTTCATCAGTGGTGTCGATCTACTCGGTCGGACTGCCCGACTCAGGATCTTCACCGAGGACGAGGAACTCGGCTTCGCCGGTCATCCGGTGCTGGGCGTCGGCGCGGTGCTGCACTCCGAGCTGTCAGCAGCGGCTGCCGAAGAGACCTGGGCGTTGGAGCTGAGCCCGCGCATCGTCAGCGTGCTTACGCGAGGAGGTGACGGCTGGATCGAGGCCTCGATGGATCAGGGACCCGCACGGTTCGGGATGAATGTGACGGGCGAGCTCACCGACCACTATCGGCGAGCCCTCGGGCTGCCGCTCGCAGCTGTGCGCGCTGATCTGCCCATGCAGGTCGTCAGCACCGGCTTGCCGTACCTGATCGTCCCGGTACGCGCCCAGGGTCTTGCGACTGCGCACATCGCGACTCCGGACTTCGAAGCGATCCTCGCTGCGAGTGGCGCCAAGTTCGTCTATGTGCTCGATCCCGCCACTCCCGAAGGGCGGACCTGGGACAACACCGGTCGGATCGAGGACGTTGCCACCGGAAGCGCGGCCGGCCCAGCGGCCGCCTACCTCATCGAGCATCGTGTGCATCCAGCGGGTGTGCCGCTGCGTCTCGCCCAAGGCCGCTTCACGGGTCGGCCCAGCACGATCGAGGTCAGGCGTGAACCCGGCGACGGCCACTACTGGGTCGGCGGTCCGGTGGCCCCGGTGGCCAGCGGTCGCTTTCACGCACGGCTGGCGGACTGACGCCTAGCCGACGTGCTCGCCCTCATAATCCCCAGGTCGGCTCGTCGCCCACGGGCCACGCATCAGGCAGACAAGGGGCGGTGCTGCGGAATCCGGCTATAACGAATAACGCGATAGTCGACGAGCAGATAGCCAGTCGGCGAGGTCTCGCTTCGGATCAATTCCAACCGGATCGGCGGCGGCCCGTCGAAGAGTCGTCGTCCGCCGCCCGCGATGCTCGGAGCGATCACGAGCCGGAGCTCGTCGACAATGCCGCCGGCCAGCAGCGCCTGGGCAACCGACATGCTGCCGCGCACGCCAATGTCGCCTCCAGGACCGTCCTTCAGGCGCCGCGTGAACTCGACCAGATCGCCGTCGATCACGTGCGCGTTCGTCCACTGCGGCACCAGCGGCGCGGAGGTCGCGACGTGTTTCGCGACCCCGTTGATAAACGTCGCGAACGGCTCGATCTCGCTGCCGGGCCAGAATCCCACCCACTCGTCGTAGCTGCAACGGCCGAGGATGACCGCATCCTGCGTGGCGATCATTCGGGGATGCTCCTAGTTGACTGATCAAGCCGCCGAAACTCATCGCTGCGACGTGCAAGAGACCCTGAACCGTTCGGGACGAAGCCAGCGCTTGTCCCCACTTTGTCCCCAACGCCGTGCACGCCATGCACACGGAGGCGCTGCTCACAGATCCTCGGCACTCGGCGCTGAGCACAAACCGAGACCCGCGCCGTCTGGGGGCCAAGGGGTCGCGAGTTCAAATCTCGCCAGCCCGACTAAACGATCCACTCCATCCGACCTAGTCGGACCCGCATTCAACCGACATTCTTGCCGCCCTCAATGAGGCCGAACTGCGGCCTCTCCGGACCACCATGCCGAAAACGCTGTCCCAGCGTCCAGCATGGCCTGCACATCCGGATGCAGGCAGCGAGCCGTGACCGCCGGATCCTGATGGCCGGCGGCTAGTCACCGAGCTTGGGCAGCCGGGCCTGGTCCGCCACGGCCTACGGCACACCGCGCTGACTTGGATGGCCGACGCTGGCATCGATCTGACGGACTGGTCCTTGCCAGCCGGATAAGGCGGCGGGACCATTCACTGCGCGATTGATGAGGGTTTGCTTCGGTCCCACTCGTACCGGATCTCGCCGCGGAGTTCGTGTTCGCGAGCCTTCTTCTTCGCGGCCTCGAGGACCGACGTGTAGAGGTGGACACCGGCCTCGCCGACGGCCCGCACGTCGGCGTTGTCGGACTCGGAAGCTTCTGGCTTTCACCGAGCCTGTACTGGGCGACCTCGACATCGTCGCCGGACAACGTGGCGGGAAGCGACGCGAGGATGAGCTCGGGTCCGGCCCGGTTTGCGAACAGAGCCGCGATCTCCTCGATGGGCGGCCTGTCGGTCGGACGGAATCCGACGTGTCCGAGCAGCTCGCTCGGGTCGGCCACCGACCCGTCGTCGAGACGGTCGCCTATCCACCTGGTGTCCTTGCCAGCGAGCACCCAGAACACTTCTCGCTTGCACGGATGGCCCTTGAGTTGGCGCCACGTGGCGGTCTTGTGATCGTGGTCTAGGGTTTGAGCAGCCGACGCCCATTCGTCGAAGTCGTTGATCGGGTACTTCTCCTTATTCACGTGCCGAATGAACAGCTGCGTGAAGTTGTCGGGAGAGGTTCGGGCAAGCGAGACGAGCCCACGTTCGAGTGCGTACTCCCCAAGCTGGTTCGGGACCTCGAGATCGAGCATCGCCTCCGTCCAACCGGTCAGTACTGCGAGTTGAGCATCGGTCTGGTCGGTCTCTTCCTCGTTGTGTCGGTTGGGGTAGTCGTACCAACCGGCCCAGCAGGTGATGGCGAGTGCGGCGACCAACCGATCGGGATGACTCTTGAGCAATTTGAGCGCTTGCGGAGTTACGCGGACGAACGCAGTCCACATATGGCGATCGAAGTCCGACGGGGTCATCGCCGCGACGACCGACTCCAGTCCGCGGCCCGCTCCGTACTCCATCGCGAGGCGTATGCCGCCGGGGCGTGCCTGCGAACTCTTTAGCAGACGGGCTAGCAGGTCGTCGGGAATTTCGTCCGCCTCCAGCGTCTTCTGGACGAGGGGCAGCATCTGCCATTCGAGGCCGTGGTCGAGAGCCGCACGAATCCACGGCAGCGGGTCGACGTTGGTCGCGGCGAGGTGCCGCACTCGAGCGTCGATGTCGTCCCGGATGGCTTCGACCATCTGCGTCGGTTTCGGCGGGATCAGCGATAGGCCAGTCCTCGTACCGGCGGCCGGGGATGTATGGACAGGTGTCGCCGCAGCCCATGGTGAACGTCGGCGGCGGCGACGACTTCGTCGGTGAGTGGCATGGGGAACTCTTCGTCGAGGCTGATGCCCACTTCTTTCATGGCGTGGCTGACCTCAGCCGCCATTTGCGAATGGCCAGCGTTGTGAACGCAGGCAAAAAGAATCTCCGGCGCTCGTTTGGGTTGCATGCCATCATCGACCGGATCAGACCCAAGACCGCCCTCATCGTCGGCGCTGGCTACGTCGGGCTCGAGATGGCCGAAGGGTTGACCATCCGAGGCATTGCCGTCACCCATGTCGAGATGCTCCCCGAGGTGTTGCCGACCGTCGATCCTGAACTCGGCGCCTTGGTGCATGCCGAACTCGATCGCCACGGCGTCAAGGTCCACACCCGCTCAACGGTCACTCGCATCAGCCGTGGCGCTTACGGCAGCCGTCATCGAGAGTCAAAATCACGTCGCAGTTGGCTGGCGGCCAATAGTCCGGCTCAGACGGGACAACCAAGATGTTGCCGTACAGCCCCAGCTCCTGGGTGTAGTCCTCCCGGATGTGCGGGTGGTACCAATACAGTCCTGGGTCCGGAAACTGGATGCGGTAGGTGAAGCTGCCGCCGACCGGCACAGGCGCCTGGGTTTCGTGGGGCACACCGTCGTAACGGTTCTCCAGCCGAAGCCCGTGCCAATGAACGGTGGTGTCCAGGTCGCCGTGATTGGTGACGCGGACGATGATCTCGCTGCCTTGGTAGACCTGGAGGGTGGGACCGGGATCGAGCCGTTATAGCCCAGCATCCGCACCGTCGTCTCGCCCAGCCGCTTTGCCACCGGCTCGACCCTAAGCTCCAAGGTGTCGCCGGCGGCCAGCTCCAACAGCTCCGGCCCGCCAGCCTCGGGCAGCCCCGACGGATCGGTCGGGAATCGGTCGTGCTGATCATGATCAATGTGTCGCGGCATCGGTGCTTCCTTGATTAATCTTCCTCCTCAGAAGGATCCGGATCAGGGCGAGCCTCGTGCGGGCGCTGGCAGGCGCGCCACTCAACTCCGGCACTGTCGACAACCACATATTGGCCGTTGCAGCGTCGCCGACGCCTGAGTCAGGGAGTTCTCCTTTGAGCCTTTCCCCGGATGAGGTCTCAGGCTGAATCCTGCTCGCGTAGGGTCAGCCCATGATCTGGCGGGCGTGGCGGGTGGCCCTCGTTCTTGTGGTGACGCTGGTGATTCTGGCGTCGTGCTCGCCCGCGAAGCCCCCGGAGCAACGCCTGGGTTCTTCAGTGCCCCAGCCATCAGGTGCGACTGCTGATGCCTGTGTTGCACCGGCAGGAGTTGCGTTACAGGACCAGGATCGGAGTGATCATCAGGTGCCATGGAAACGAAATGGGGCTGCCAAGGTCGCCATTACCTTTGAGACCAAGAATGTAACCCCTGATTGGGTCGCCGAAATGCAAAAAGGAGTTGCAGTCTGGAACCGCAGCCCTTGTCTGGATACCAAGCTTGTCCAGACCTGCCAACCAAACAGCAACTGCATAACGGTAAGTGTTGCTCCTGAAAGTAGTGTGGGAGCAGATGGTAACTTCGATGCAGTTGAGTCGGGAGGCTTTACCGTTGGAGGCCATATAGACTATTCCAGCTCACTTAGGGGCGGTGCCAAGACAAACGTTGCCATTCACGAAATGGGACATGCTGTCGGCCTTGCACACCGGGAGACAGAATACGTACTTATGAATGGCAACACCTACGATGATGTTTTTGATCCGGATCCAATTGACTACCAGAATTTGCTTGTACTGTACGGCAATCAACAGTAATATTTGGGCCCGTTCATAGTCTTCTGAACCTCCTGTGTAGATCCTGTAGGCTTGCTGCGATTCTGACAGTTTGCCGTGTGGGGCGGGCGTTGTTGTTGTCTGTTTGCCGAGCTGCCGCATCAAGGCCAGCCGATCCTGCTGCTCCCAATGCTCGGCGATCCTCCCGTCAGCCAGCCGAAAAATACTGATGCCGCCAAACGCATCGGGCAACCCGGCGTGGCTGGTCCACGCCGAGAAGGGAGACGGTGGCCTCACCGACGCCGAGCGCGCCACACTCGAGGCCGCTCCCAACGTGACCCTGGTGAAGATCCCTGGTGCGGTGTTCTTCCTACCGGACGAGGCTCCGCAGCAAACCGCCGAGGTGATCGCCAGCGCCGTGGCGCAGGCGACCTGACTACTTGGCCGCCCGCCGCCTGGATGACCTACAAGAAGTCGGTCGTGGCCTTGCAGTCCGTTCTGACTGACCGGATCGCCCATTCCGCCGGGTGGGATTGGCTTGGGGTAGAGACCTGGATCGACCATTTGGGGAGACGACGGGTAGGTCGATGACTTGCCGCTAGGGTCCGGAGCAGGAGGCAGTGGCCATGCACCAGGCTGGAATTCAGCAGGAGATGGAACAAGCCCGCCTGGACTTCCACGAACTGGTCAAGCGTGCCTCGGCCGAGGACCTGCGTCGTCGGACCATCGGCACGCGGTGGACCAACCGGCAACTGCTGTTTCACATGGTGTTCGGCTACCTGATTGTTCGCAGCCTGATGCCGCTGGTTCACACTCTCGGCCGGCTGGGCTGGAGTCGTCGGTTCGCCGCCGTACTCAATAGCCTTCGGCAACCGTTCCACCTGATCAACTACCTGGGCTCTGTGGGCGGCGGTCAGCTCCTCACTCCGGAGGCGATGGCCCGCCTCATGGACCGGACCCTCGGGGCCCTACAGCGCAAGTTCGCCGTCGAAACCGACAACAGTCTGAACCTGATCATGCATTTCCCGCCGGCCTGGGATCCCTACTTCCAACCCACCATGAGCGTGCTCGACGTTTACCACTACGGCACCCAGCACTTCAACCATCACAAGCGGCAACTGACGATTGCGGATTGAGACATCCTGGCCGTGCTGATGCCCGGAGGTTCGGATGTGATCCTGGCGTGGCTCTGTTCCATCAGAATCGTAGACATGTTCTGATCAGATCATGGATCTGAGCGACGCCGAGATGCAGCGGCGTGCCGACACAGATCGCCGAGAAGTCGATCCGCCGATCCAGGTCGAGACGGCTATGTGGTCGAAAGCTGGCCAACTCGATTGGTGGGTGAAAGAACGGCAGGAATAGTTAGGTCGCGTACGGGGTGCAGACGGCCGGCAACGCTGGATCAGAGCTGTTGATCTTCGTTCCGCCAAAGACCCGGAGCGGTAATAAGGCCTCCATTAGGGCGTGACAAAGCCGTGGACTCCGCTCGACATTGCGGACGCACAGGCATTGGGGACCCTGCACTGGGTCCCCAACACTTCGCTGACAGATTCCACACTCAACTCGCTGTGCGCTCCACCAGCCCACTCAGACTGATCATGTATGTGTCGGACGCCGCATCGTATGTGATCGAGTACTTCGTTGGGTACAGGCCCGTCTTCTGATACTCCTGCGGCAGCTTCAGATCATTCATCATGTTCGGCTTGCTGTGCAAGTAATCGAGCGTGACCATCGGCTCGACGAAAGCGTACTTGCCATCCCACGAGCCGTTGATGATGATCTCGGTGAACTTGTACTCACCGGGGACGAGCGGCACGGCCATGTCCACGAGGTGTTGTCCCATCCCGGGAACAACCGCCTCTTGAGGTGGAGTGTTCGGGATCGCGCCGAAACCCTCCGGAACGAACTTTTCATCCGGGAGCTTCATTCCCCTCGCGGCGAAAGCCGCGCTCTTTGGATTGATCTCCTCAACATCCTCCTGAGTCAGGTAAAAGAAGTGAACGTCGAAGTGCGGCAGGTCGAAAACTCCTGGTGGCGGGTGGCCGCCTGGCACGAAATCGAAGGTGGCATGATCTACGGCTACACCTTTGGCCTCATCCGGAAAGTACAGCGGCTGGCTTGGCAGTGGCGGCCCAGCTTCGGCGTCATGCGGCGGTTCGGGCAGACCTTGAAGCGATGCGGCGTCGAAAGCGAATCCAAGCTCGGTCGGCTTACCGTCGTCGCCCGTGACCGCGTAGGTCTTCACCTTTCCGTTTCCGAGAGCCAGTTCGGAGCCATAGAACGTTCCCGCTCGGCTCGCTTCAGCGGTGGAGCTGCAGGCTGAGAGAAAGACCGCTAGCGCGGCCGCCGCAGACAAAGCCACCGCCCGAGACACATGGCGATTCCGAGCCATAGTGCACCTCCTAATGGACGAGTGCCAAAGGCACATTGTGAGTTCTCGCAGGGCAGTCTTATGACTTTCCCTTCACCATGAACAGACGCGCGAGTGCTGCACGCTGATACATAGCTTGGCCTCCCGATTCTCTGCAGTTGGCTCCGGTCCATGCGGTCCGGGCTGAACCGAGTCGGCAAGTCTCGGATTCGAAAACACGGTGTATCAGCTGGGTGCGTGTCTGCATCTAGTCGTTGACGGACCAGCCAATCCGGTCGGACCTTACGCACGGCTGGACAGAAAAGAGGGGCACAGCATGTCAGCACAGACGGCTGTCGACGAGACAAGCAGGTTCGAACAGCTCGTTGCAGATCTCAAGATTCCGAGCGGCGACCTTACCGGCGTGCCGGAACAACTTGCGGACGCCATTGCCCAAGCCGGCTTCGAAGCCAGCACGGGCACCATCGCCTTCGCCAGAAAGCACTCCAGCGGCGACTACCCAGTGGAGTTCAACGACCAGAACGGTGGGTTTTCCCGCCGCTGGCCGCAATGGGCCTTCGAACTTGCCAAGGCGGCACTGCTGTCGCAACAGTGCTCAGCGGCCGAAGCACTCCAAGCGGTGACTCGATCCGCCACGGCGGCCGTGTCGTAATCCTCGATCGCCAACCGGGTGCCGAGTACGGCGGTGCCGGCGACGCCTGTTGAGCGCGGCGGGTGATCTGGCCTCGTGCTCGAGGCGATCGCGCTGGTGCACCAGGCGCATGCCCAACAGGACGGCCAGCACCAGCCAGACGGCCACGGCGAACCAGGGCGTGATGCAGAGAGAATCCTGTGATCATCTGAATGGAGATTGATCGAGACGATGCCGGAGGCCATGACGATCGCTCCCGATGCGGGCGGGATCGCATCCAGGACCCGATGAATGAAAGACGGCGAGGAGACCGGCGTCGATCCCGCCGGGCCATCCCGACTCGCATCAGGGTGCGGTGACTCGCGATTCATGGCCGTGCCTCCATTTGGAAACTTCAACACAGCCGACGACCTTGGTCGCCGGCACCCATGCTGGACGGCATCGTCGAACCTGCCAATGAAGCACTTGACCAGAAGTGTGCAACTGCCTCTTGTGTTGCCTCCAGAGGAATAGGTGATGGTCGTCGTGCTTGTGCAGGCGCTCCCGGACGGAGGGGTTCTGGACCTGCCGGCGGCGAACCATCCCGAGCTGGTGGAAAGCGGATCTCTCTGAGACTCGTTACGTGTCGCGGTGGACGTTAAGCGTGCAGCCGACCTGTACGCCCAGGGCTGGACCCTGCGGCAGGTCGGTGCCGAGCTGGGCGACAATTGCACGTTCTTGCGCTCAGACATTGCGGTTATTCAGCACTCTTCCGCTTTTCGCACACTCAAGCCGTAACTTCCGGCGACGACTCTTGCGGCTGGTCCGGTTGCGGTGTTATCGCCGACGCAGGCGCAGGACTACGCCACGACTTCCAGTCGAAGATCACCAAACCTATCGCGACGATCACAAATAGCCCCGTGTACACCCATCCCTCGGCCTGGACACTTCCTTCCGAGGCATGCAACAGAATCGTCATCAGCACGCTGCCGCTCGTGTGGTTGAAAGAGCCACGTAGCCATAAACGTGAAAGCAAACGGCCCAACGACGCCACCGACAATGGTCGAGGGCGGGAAGCTGCCTTCCTCGAGATAGACGAGATAGAAAAGTGGCAGGTGCCAGATGGTGACCAATACAGCGAGGATCGCTGTGGAGACCAACGGCGAGCGGGTTGCCTGCAAGCCCGGGAGAGCGAATCCGCGCCATCCAGGCTCCTCGCCAATTGGGCCATCATGGGGATTGATCAGGCGTACGCCGAAGATCAACAGCCAGCCCGCTATCGAGGTGAAACCCTGGCGTGGGATATCAACGCCCGCCGCCAGATTGAGCAGCACAGTGAGCCAGTGGATCGCCAGCGGAAGTCCGATGGCCACCACGTACCAGTACCATCGCACGCGCCAGCGGATGATTCGAAGGCCGAGTTCCTTGAGTCCAGCTCGGCCTCGGGTGAGTGGAGCAACGATCAGAGCGGCGATGAGCGGCCCAAACGCCCCAACAACCCGAACGGCACAAAGCCTCAGGTGATCACGTAGGTCAGGACGAAGAAGTGACGATCGGATGGCGCTGAATGGCACGTAAACCTGCTGACATCCGACCCTCCATTATCAAACCCAGTGATTTGCAAAATAGCGGGGTTGCGCTCGCGTCGGAAGACAGGATCCGGAATCGGATCTCTTGCTCCCAAGCCCGGCCTTGTCGATTTCGACGACAGTGGGTGAAGGATCGGCGGGAATGGCTCGGTCGGGTACGCGGTGCAGACGGCTGCCAACGGTGGATCAGAGCTGTTGATCTTCGTCCGCGAGAGGCTCACAGCATCACTAAAGGATCGCGAGGCTTGCTGCTTTGACTCGCGCTACCTAGCTCGACGCACTGGTGGGGGGCTCCACTGCCCGTTGACTGCCTCGGGCCTCGGCAGGTAGAGGCGCATGGTCAGGTCCAAGGGGCCGGGTGCGGAGGGGAGCCAGTTCGCCTTGAGGCGGGACCGCCCGCGTGCGTATCGGGGTCCGGCGAACTCACACGCCGTCGCGCTAAGTGACAGCCGCCGGACAGCAACCCCACAGTCTTCACACAGCGCTAGGTGTGAATGTATGCACAATCCCCTTAGAAAAGCAGTAACCCGGCAATTCGTGCGGCTGCTGGGCCTAGTCGGCGGCGCAGCGCACACGAAAGAAATCCTGGGGACGGGTCCGCGTGTATCACACGATGCCGAAGGTGTCGCCGTCATGTTCGCCGCAGCATGACCGCTACCTACACCTTCGACATCTTTCCAGCCTCGACGGCTACGGCTCCCAAGCGGCAACCTACCTTGAGAAATGGCACTCCATGGACTGGTTACTGATCGGCGTCGTCGGTGTGATCGTGTTGGCGCTGGTCTTCGACTTCACCAACGGCTTCCACGACGCCGCCAACTCGGTGGCTACCGTCGTCGCGACACGGGCCCTGCCGGCGCGCTGGGCGCCCTGGTTCTCCGCAGCGTTCAACTTCAGCGCGTTCTTCGTGGTCGGCACCGCCGTCGCCAACACGGTGGCGAAGGTGGTCAAACACGATGCCGAGGGTGTCGCGGTCGTGTTCGCCGCCCTTATCGCGGCGATCACGTGGAACTACCTCACCTGGTACATCGGCATGCCGTCCTCCTCCAGCCACGCGATCATCGGTGGCTTGGTCGGCGCCGGACTCGCCGCTGGCGGTCTCTCGGCCATCAACTGGGGCGTCGTCCAGACCGCGCTGATCGCGATCGTCGTCTCGCCCATGGTGGCGTTCACGGTGGCATTCTTGGCGATGCTCGGGCTGTCCCGACTCCAGCGACGGAAGAGGATCCCCGACGACGCCAAGGCGTTCAAAGGCCTGCAGCTGCTGTCGGCAGCCGGGGTCTCGTTCGGGCACGGCGCCAACGATGCCCAGAAGACCATGGGGATCATCGCCGCGGTCTTGTTGGCCGGCGGGTACATCACCCTGCAACCCGACGGGAATCTGCGCATTGACTGGTGGATCCCCTTCCTCGCCTACAGCGCCATCGCGATCGGCACCGTCTGGGGAGGCTGGAAGATCATCGAGACGATGGGTCTTCGCATCACCTCGCTGCGCGCCAGCTCCGGGCTGGCGGCCAACATCGGCGCAGTGACCGCGATCTTCGGCGCCACCGGAATGGGGATTCCGATCTCGACCACCCACGCCGCGGCTTCCTCAGTCACCGGCTCCGGCGTGGCCTCCGGCCAAGGGGTCAACCTACGGGTCGTGATGGAGATGGTGGCAGCCTGGGTCATCACCATCCCCTCCACGGTCACCATCGGTTGGCTGATGTACCAGCTCACCCAGCTCCCCGGCGCGGCGGCCTGGATTGCGGTGAGTGCGGTCCTGTTCGTACTCGGCAGCTGGATCGCCTGGGCCATGGCGCGCGCGTTGCACGCCTCCGACGTCGAGGCCGAAATCCCCACCGAAGAGGAGCTCCGCGAACCGGTGTCGGCAATCCCCCACCTCGAGGGCCACACGCCGGTTGAGTGAATAACCGAATCGCAGCAATGCGCTGCTACGGTCCAATCGGCCGCATATCTATGTAGCTAACTGTTGATTCAGGTGGGGAAGCCGGATGCCGCGTCGTTGGATTGCGATGTCTTCGATAGGCGGGGCGGACACACCCGTGCTGGTTGAGTAATGTCGGCCAACCTCGGAACTGTGACCACCACCAGGAGTCTTATCAATGATCAGAAGGCTGCGGCTCGTCCCGGCGACACTCGTGCTCAGCGGTCTGCTCCTCACCTCATGTGCAAGTTCGCCGCCGCCCAACGGACCTCAGCCAAATCCCCAACAAGCTGGTTCTGCATCGTCGTTATCGCGCTCACCCGATTCATCCGCCGTCGGATCGGAAACCGCCGAGGAAGTCTTCAACCGGATCGCAGCTCAAGTTCCGACCGCCAGCCTCGTCAAGGTCTACACCGAGGACGACGACCCCAACCGGCTGCTAGGTCGGCCCAACGGCTACACATCGAAAATTGCCTTTGCGGACTCTCGGATCTCGAAGGCTGATACCGACGGGACGCAGAAGGACGCCATCGAACGGGGCGGTTCGATCGAGGTGTTTCCAGACGCGGACCTGGCGAAGGGCCGCGCCGAGTACATCCAGGGCGTCCTTAAGAACAGCGGGTTAGGCGCAGAGTACGACTACATACACGGACCTGTCCTGGTGCGGGTCACGGGCAACCTCAGCCCAAGCAAGGCCCAAGACTACGAGAGGGCACTCGGCTGACGGGGCGCCCCTGCCGCGCCGGTAGGCATTCAGTCCCGGTCCGGTAGCTCCGGCATGTGGTCTTCTGAGATCCGACCCTGTCCCCCGCACTTGTTGATCTTCGGTCACTCGTGCATCACAGAGGGATCATGCCCAACAAGAAGCGCCTTTTTGCGTCCCGCTCGTTTCTTGGACCACCATGAGACTGTGCACCGGGGCCCACAAAGGACGTGCTGCTGCAAGGGCTGGCGGACGCTGGAACATCGTTCGAACGAGGGGAACTCGCTTACCTTGCTGTCACCAGCAAGGTGGAGTTCCCCGTTCGCGACCGCTTCGCCTGGGAGCTCCACCGAAGACTTGAGGATCGCACCATCTAGTCGCGCGTGAGTGGAGGCGAGCGGACCTGGCAGTGGTCCGCGAGGGGCACGCGGTGGTGGTTATCGAGAGCACAGCGGTCCTCGATCAGCTAGTCATGATCGAACGCGATCACCTTTTGCTCGGTCGTCCTCCAGACCCACGTCGACGGGTGCTGGTCAGCTGGGCCCTGAGCCTCAAGTGACACATCACAGCTAGGAGCCGTTGGCGGATGCCGGTCCTCCGTTTGCCCCGTGCGAATAATCTGCGGTGAAGGACCGGAAGAATGAGCAGTCCGAGATGAAGTGGGTCAAGCGGTTCATCGTCTTCTTGGTCGTCGGCTTCGCACTCTTCTATTTGATTGCCTACCCTGAGGCTGCCGCGAACGCCGTCCGTACCGTATTTTATGGCCTTGCTGTGGTACTTCGCTCGATCCTCATCTTCTTTGAGTCTCTGGCTAGTTAGCTTCGCGTCGATAAGCGAGTAGCTCTGTAGCCTTCCGAACATCTGGACCGGCAGGCCCGGCGACTCAACCCCTTTCACCACCGTGAAGGTTGGGTTCACAGCTTCCGGCCCCCTCGGATCTGGGCCAGCTGTACGACGGCAGCAGCGAAGATGCGGGCGGTGGTGTCAGCAGCGGCGGGAACAGTCGCGGGTGCCGTTACGGACGCTTTGGCGGGCCACCGGATGATGATCACGGCCTGGTGTTTCGTCGGCCTCGATCAGCTCGATGGTCATAGATGCGGTGCCGTTGAGCTGCCCGGAGGCCAGCTCGCGGCTACTTTGGACACGCGTCTCGACTCCTTCGTCAGTCGGCTCGCCCGATCGTGGCGCGTCGCCTTGACGCGAATATCCTTGGAAGCGCATTACTATCCCACCCTCAGGGTGTGCGTAATCCCCGACCGCCGACCCTGAGGATCTCATGCCGCCTCGGCACTTGGACCCTTGACGCACCACTACTCTCCGCGCGGTAATCGAATGCGGGGGATGGGTCGGGGTCGAGTACTCGCCTAGAGACGTGTGGGGGTCACTACTTTGGGCGAGGGCCTTGGCGGCTACCCGCTGCCTTTGAATGGGACGAAGGGTCGGCGCCCTTGATCCACACTTGCCGACGGTTCGGACCCCGTACGTGACCCCCACAATTCCCGCCGTTCCTTCAGTAGTCGCGCTCGCCGGTGGCTGCCAGCCGCAATCTTCAGGGGCGGAGGGAGGCCAGGGCTGTGTTGAGATCGATCGGGGTCAGGGCGAATGTGCGCTCGGTCAGCGAGGAGTCCAGCACAAATGGGCGGACAAACTGGTAGCGGGTTGTCCGCAACTCCCGGATGAGAGGAGAGAACAGCCCCGCGATCCACAGCACCGGATACGGCAGCGCGGCCAGTTTCGGTTTGGGCGCGCCGACAACCTCGGTGAACCGGGTGGCGATCTCCCCTACGGTTAGCGGCGGGTTGGTCGGGGTGAGCCAGGCCTGACCCCAGGCGCGGTCATCGGTGGCAACGGTGACCAGCGTTGTGGCGACATCGACGATCGAGGTCCAGCTGTGGGGTTGGTCCAGAGCCGCCGGCACGTAGGCTCGCGCGCCGGACTGCAGTGGCTTGGTGAGGACAACGGTCAAGATCGAGTTCGCCTCGATGTAGTCGCTCGAGCGGATCTCGGTGGTGCGGATCCGGCCGGCCTGATGCGCGGCGAGGGCAGCGCGCCACATATCTGCACGGAGCCTCAACTTGGGATGGGTCGCGGCCAGCGGGGTCGCCGCGGTGATCGGTGCATCCACCGGGCCGTAGCCGTACAGGTTGCTGGCGGTGGCCAGCAAAGCCTCGGTGCGTTCCGACGCCGCGAGTAGAGCCGAGGCCAACGGTGGCCAATCGCTCAGCCAGCGGTGATAAGGCGGGTTGGCGCAGTTATACAGCGCGGCGGCTCCGGCCGTCAGAGACGAAAGCCGGTCCGCATCGGCGGCATCGGCCGCGACTCGCTCGATCTCCGGGTGCACCGGTCCGATGCCACGGCGGCTGACAATCCGAACGTGCTCGCCCCGCTCGGCCAGGAGCATAGCCGTCGCGGCCCCGACCGGGCCCGCGCCAACGATGACATGCATCGACACCTGCGGCTCTCTCCTCCGAACACCATCCAGCGACTGCCATCGTGGCCAAGTTGGCGTTCGACCCTCGCTGCCGTCATGACGCCTGCCACATCCGCACATCAGTATGAGCGTGCAAACCTCAGTGATACCGCATGCGGCCTGGCCGTGACCCGACCGCGGGGTGGCAGGACGCGCAGCAAATCCGGGGAGAGGCACGTTCTGCGCGTTTCGAATTTTTGCAAGCCCCTGCAGACTTACTGCTCTGCTGGGGTCACAGTCAATTGATCTTGCTCTAACCTCCGCCAATAACACGTACAGCGCGACGGTATTCGAGCCGAGCCAGAATAGCGGTACTTCCTGGGCGGCTGAGGCGTTCGACCAGTTCCTCAGTTTGGAGATGGGAATCCCGCTGCTCGTCGACCGCGGCTCGATCATCCGCAATTGGGGGTGTGATCCCCGGCATTGGGGATGGTGCGCCGGTTCGCTGCGGTCATGTATCCCGTGCCTGGCCTGTTGTGTTTGGGCGAGATTGAGCATGTCGACGGCGTGGGCGACTCGATCGTGCACGACATCCGGTCGATCTTGCAGCAAAGGTGGCTACCGGCGGCGTGGGGCATGTCGATTGGTGCGAGGTCAACGCGGTGTCGTTCGTGTCGGACAAATCGATGTGGGGCTTCGCGTCAACCTCTTCGATAAGCGTCAGTGCTGGAGGCCGACAGTACTTGGTCGATTTCCGCGGTGAGCAGAAGGCGAAGCACGTCCATGACGTGATCTTGTGGCACATGATGGGGGCACGATGATGACCCGCCTCATTCGAGCGGTCCTCACCGCTGCCACCCTCCTGATCTTCCTACCGCTGCACCAGCGTCCGCAGCCAAGACGACGTACGACGTGATGGGCGAGAACGGGATTGTCATCTTGGAAGACGTCTCGCTGAGGGAAGCGGTGACGTACGTCAGCGCGCCCGAGAACTGCGGCCCGTACCACGCCCTGGTGCTGGGCATCGACGCCAAGGACGTGACCCGGGAAGTGAAGAGCACCGGCCGCCGCAGCTCTACTCCGTGCCGCCGGAGCAGGCCGTACCCGAGCGCGGCCCTGGCAGCAGCGCGAACGGCGGCACTCTGCGGCATGAGGCAGCCTCTCACGGTGAGACGCGGCTGGCGGCGTGCCAACCACCCAATGGCGAGCTATCCCGAGGCTGTCTGACAGGCGACGCATGATGATCGTCGCGATGAGTTTTGGTCGCGCGAGCCGTCTACGCAGCAGGGTCCACGTCAATCGGAGGTGTTGAACGTGCGCAAGGTCGTCGTGTACGAGCTGTTGTCCCTCGACGGCGTCGCGGAGAAGCCCGATGGGTTCTTCGCCGACTGGGACGACGCGATGGAGGCCAACCTCGGCGCCGTCATCGCGGCGCAGGACTCGGTCATCCTCGGCCGGCGCAGCTACGAGGAGTGGGCCGAGTTCTGGCCGGGCAGCGACATCGAGCCGTTCGCGACGTTCATCAACGGGGTCGCGAAGTACGTCGCCACCTCCACGCCGCTCGATCGGAAGTGGGCCAATACGACTGTGGTCGACGGCGAACTGGTCGAGTTCGTGCGGGATCTGAGGAACCAACCCGGAGCCGACATCGGCGTGCATGCAAGCATCTCGGTCGCCCAGGCACTGCTTGCCGCGGGCGTCGTCGACGAGCTCAGGCTGGTGATCGCACCGACGATCGCGGGCAGCGGGCGGAGGCTCCTCGACGGCTTGCCGGCGATTCGGCTCGAGTCGATCCGAAGCACGACCTCACCGACTGGCTATCTGCTCGTCGACTACCGCGTCATCGGGTAGGCGAGCAGCCCGTCGCGGACAACCAAGCAGCGCTGCATAGTACCGTCACGCTTCGTGCCTGACCGGTTGTTCGCGGTACCCACTCGCGGGTGTCGTGCTAGGTAAGTACTTGGGTGGGATCATGATGCATGTCGTTGACTGTGGGTGTGGAGGTTCCGCCGAACGATCGGGCTGAGCTGGAGGGCTGGCTGCGGTCGCCATCGCTGCGGGCGGGTTTTGGCGCAGCGGGCTCGGATCGTGCTGTGTTGCGGCAGCTCGGCAGACGTGTTTTATGACAGTGAGCGGCTATTCCGGGGGTCGGTTGGCCCGTGATGGCGTCACCGATACAGCGACCGATCTCAGTCCGGCCCTGACGCTGCTCGAGAGCACCCGAGGTATTGGTCGGTCCTCGGCGAAGCAGAACGTGGCACGACGTGGATGGCTTCACCGGAACCGTGGGGGCGGCTCCCGAGTGGGTTGGGGTGAGTCTGGCTCTGGTGTTATGCCAAGGGCGGTCGGTGGGTGAATCGGCGAGTTTTGGCTAGTCGTCTCCTTCGACGTGTCGGCATGCTTAGATTTCGCTTCGGCTGGCGGTCCATTTTCGAGGAAACGGCCTCAAACAGACTGAAGCAGCCCAACAGAAGGGGAGTCGCTGTGACTACGCCACTTGCCAGGTCTGAGCCACACAGGCCGGAGCCTTCCTTCCTGGATTCTCTGCCCGATTCCGGGCCGCCCCAGAAACGACGTACTTGGCCGATCGTGCTGGTGATCATTTTGGCGTTCGTGCTGACCGGCATCCTCGGTTGGGTGGCCCTCATCGGTTCCGCCAGCAAGGCCATTAACGACGGCATCACTGAGGCCTCCGCCGAGAAGAACGCAGTCATGCTCCGCGGAGAAGGCTTTACACACAGCGGGTAGGTTCAAGCTAATTAGAGAAGGTAGAACCTCATTTTGATCACAAAGGCTCTACCCGCGGCATTAAATCTGGATCCTCTTTATCCGCAAAGAATTTAGATTTGAGATCAGTCATAGACTTAACGTCCTTGCTCCTCAGCGCTCCAACGTCTCGTAAACGTTGAGGCCAGCATGCAATTGATAAAGTCCTAAGGGTGATATAGTTTGAAGTCCAAGGCCATCAAATTCAGTGACAGGATAGTTAAAGATGTCCGTATCGAAATAGATCCGGATAGGCTTAAGCGGTGGCAGCCTAGTGTCCCCCGCCAGGAATTCGTTGTAGATATCGGGCCAGTCGTTCGAGGATTTCGTCGGCGGTCTTGGTCCAGACGAAGGGTTTCGGGTCGGCGTTCCAGTGTTCGATCCAGGAGCGAATGTCGCGTTCGAGGGTGGTCACGTTGTCGTGCACGCCGCGGCGGAGTTGGCGGTCGGTGAGCAGTCCGAACCAGCGTTCGACCTGGTTCAGCCACGATGAGCTGGTCGGGGTGAAGTGCAGATGGAACCGTGGGTGGGCGGCCAGCCAGGCGCCGATCGCAGGGGTCTTGTGGGTGGCGAGGTTGTCGCAGATCAGGTGGACGTCGAAGTCGACTGGCACAGTTTGGTTGATCTGGTTGAGGAATTTCTTGAACTCGCTGGCTCGGTGTCGCCGTTGGATTGAGTGGATCACCAAGCCGGTGGCCACGTCGAGGGCGGCGAACAAGTCGGTGGTGCCGGCCCGGGCGTAGTCGAAGCTGCGGCGTTCAGCGACCCCAGGCATCATCGGCAGCAACGGCGCTGAACGGTTCAGCGCCTGGATCCCGGATTTCTCGTCCACACAAAGAACCACGGCCCGCTCGGGCGGGTTCAGATAAAGCCCGACGACGTCGCGGACCTTCTCGATGAACAGCGGATCATTGCTGAGTTTGAAGGTGTCGACCAAGTGAGGCTTCAACCCGAACGCCCGCCAGATCCGCCCGACCGTCGAGGCGGATAGGCCCGATTCGGCCGCCATCGACGACCGCGACCAGTGCGTCGCATCCCGCGGCGTCCGCTCAAGGGTTTCCACCACGACCTGCTCGATCACATCGTCCCTGACCGAGCGGGGACCGCCCGGACGCGGCTCATCGGTCAATCCGTCCAACCGTTTCTCCACGAACCGGCGCCGCCATTTGCCCACCGTCGCGGTCGAGCACCCCAGCTGGGCGGCCACGGTCTGGTTGTCCGAACCGTCGGCACACCTCAAGATGATCTTGGACCGCAAAGCCAGCGACTGCGCCGACTTCGACCGCCGCGACCACCCCAGCAGTTGCTCGCGTTCCGCCTCTGTCAAGGTCAGGTCGGCCTTCGGGCGTCCCGTTCGTGGCATGCCCCATTCTACGACTTATCCAGCGAATTCCTGACGCGACACACTAGTAGTATCGAAGAGAAGTTCAGCTATTTCGACATATGTGTTTCCATGAGGTCTCTGTCAGCAATAGCAAAATCAATCCATAAAGTCTCGTCAGACGTGCATGACATGTAGAATGGCTGACCGCTCGCACCCTTTCCATAAGTGTTGATCGTTCTAAGCCCAAGTCTTTCAGCCAACATCTTGTAATATTCGAGATCGCCGCGGAGCATAAACCAGTCGATGTCAAAATGCTGCCGCGTTGGTCTGTGGTACAAAACTGCATCCTCAGCAAAGCCGCCGGTCAGACAGGGTTGCTGTTTGTCCTTTGAAGCCAGCTCGAGGATCTGTCTTTGCTTTTTGTAGCCTTGATAGTCCACCATTGTCCGCCCATGGCACGCTTGGCGCTTCGCCGTCGAGGAGCAGGCTCATGGAATCGGTCGACGTGCTCATATCATTCCGCCGAGGCATGGTCTGGAGTTCGTCCGCGAGCATGGCCACCGGCGTCAAATACAGGGACGGCGCCGTCGTAACTAGCGTGCCGGTTCGCCCTTCTTCTCCTTCGAGCGGTCGGCGGATGTCACGAACGTTATTCTCGTTCAGCCGATGATGATCCGCTCGTGAGTGCGGTCTACACCGCGGCTTTCGAGACTCTCAGCCACTCTGGTGGCTGCAGCGCGGATGTTGCTTCCCCGCAGGGGATGCGCTGAGGCGTTGGGCGAATTTGGCCCGTGGCGTCTGAGCATGTCACTCATCCGATCTTCCACGGTCATGGCTTCTCCGTGGGGACCTATGGTTTGGTCGGCGGCGGTCAGGGCGTCGGAGAGGGCATCCTGTGAGAACGGATACGGTCCAGTTGCTGGTCGAGCTGCAAAACTGTGGCGACGAAGCGCGCCCCGGAGTGGTTGGCGACTTGATTGCAGATTGCCGGAGGCCAGCCGATGCTCTGCAAGTGCCGGGCGCCGTCGATGGGATGGAAGCCGGTGTCGCGCAGCGCTGGCGCGTAACCGATGTCGTGTAGCCAGGCAGCGGCGACTAGCAGCGGTGCAGATTCTTGGTCAACCGCGAGGACCAGGGATTCGGCCCGTCGAGCGACCGCTTGGCTGTGTGCAAGGCGGTCAGGATCGGAGTAGAGGAGATACCAGGTCAGGTCGGCCGCACGGGCCACCGTCTGCGGCGTTTGAGGCCCTTCGTCGACTTCGCTGGTCTTATCAGCTTGCAGGTGGTTCGCCATGTCACCACCTCCTCAACCAATCTCCGGGGCTGGTTTTACGCCTCCTCGATGAACGGCAGGTAAACATGAGTCCTTTACCTGACGAGTCTGAAAGAGCGTTTGTGACCACGGATGCTCGTCGCACGTCGCTCATGGCGTGGCTCTCTTCCACCAGAATCGTAGGCATGTTCTAATCAGTCATGGATCTCACCAACGACGAGGTGGAGTGGGATGCCAAGGCAGATCGCCGAGAGGTCGATACGCCGATCCAGGTGGAGACGGCCATGTAGTCGGAAGCTGGCCAGCTCGGTTGGTGGTGAAGGATCGTAGAATCCGGGCCTATCCACCGGCGGCGCCCACGACACGGCCGACCTCTTCGCCAACGGAAACCACACCCGCACCGACGCCGAGAGCCACCAATACCGCCGAAGCCACCCCGGCACCGAACTGACTTCTAGCGCGCCAGTTCCGTTCTATACCCTTGCCCAACATCTTGATTCGGTGGGAAGCCGAATCCGGCTGAGAGTCGTTACGGTGGCGCGGTGGACGTTAAGCGTGCAGCCGACTTGTACGGCCAGGGTTGGACTCTGCGACAGATCGGTGCCGAGGTGGGCCTCACGGCCGCCACCACGGTGAGCGAGCAGCTTCGCGAGGCCGGCGTCAGCGGCGTGCGTAGGGGCGGGTCCCCGTGAGCGCTGTGAGGCGCGTGACGGGCAGAGGTGCGACTCCGCGCGGCCATCGGGACCGGCGAAGTGGAGGTCCACGACCGCTGGATGTCCTCCCGAATCCGCGGAACTACGCTGGTCGAATCCGGTTCAGGTTTGGCGCGGTTTGCGCGACGAGGCACCGCTGGTGTCAACGCACTTGGAGAAGGGAGCAACTCATGCAAGACCAGAAGGTTGATCGCCACCTCAAGGGAATGGACGACCTCGACTTCGACGGTTGGAACAAGGCCGACTGGGACGGCGTCTTCGCCCATCACCACACTGATGATGTTCTTGTGGACTGGAGGGGACAGGAACCCACGCATGGCCTCGCGGAGCACATTCGCGCATGTAAGGCTTTCGTCGATTCCGTTGGGGGCACCCCGCCCCAGCTCTCCTCACACCCCATCGCCTTCGGATCTGGTGATTGGACCTGTGTTATCGGCGAGTTCGCGGATGGGAGCCGCATGGTGACGGTCGCGAAATGGCGTGACGGAGCGATCGCCGAGGAGTACATCTGGGTGTAGACCCTCTCGCTCCACGCGATGGTCGCTCACTCAGCGTGAGTGGCTATCGCCGTCTCATCATGGATGCCGCGTCATTCACGTTTAACTGGCACAGTTCGGGGCATCTGGCTGGCGCGACGCCGCCCAGGCAGCAACGCGCCTTTCGTGCCTCCAGGAGCTGTGCCAGATGGCCAATGGCCGCACCGCATCCTTGCCGAGGCCGCCGGCATCACTGGCGGGTCCTGGTACGCCGGCCCGGCCACTCATGTCGGCTTTGAGCTGATGGGCGCCGGAATGCTCATCCTCGCAGGAGACGGTCGCAGCTTCCTCGCCTATGACGAGTTGGGGCGGTGGACGCGCGTGGGTTATGAGCGGGGGCTGCGGTCACCCCAAGGGAAGGCTTAGATCAGCTCTTTCTCACGTTTTCATAAACTCCTGACGTTCAAAGGTTGCATTGCTTGGCTATGTAGTAGCGTCCCTCTCGCCCCGTCAGTCACCTCATCATCTTGCCCTGAGGAACAGTCAAATTGGCCGACGGGGTTTTATATGCCTCGTTACAGGGACGGAGAGACTGCAGGGCCTTCGAAAAGGAGCGTGGAGGGCTGTGACCGCCCGGTAGCCTTCGAGTGGTGAGCTGTCAACGGCAACTGAAAACTGATCAGGTTGTCGGCAAGGCGGGTTCTAGTCAACGTCGCAACGCGGACGGTTCTTGGAGGCTAGCAGCGCCCCGAAGAGCTCGGCCGGCGCGCGGTCGTTGAGGACGATCCTGGGCCGTTTGTTGAGCTCGTTCTCGACGGCCAGGAGGTGCTGCATGGAGTGGGTGCTCAGGTCTGTGCCCTTGGGGAAGTAGTCACGCAGGAGCCCATTGGTGTTTTCGTTCGAGCCGCGCTGCCAGGGTGAGCGGGAGTCGCAGAAGTAGACCGGCGCGCCGAGCGATTGGGCGATCGTGAGGTGACGGGCCATTTCGGTTCCCTGGTCCCAGGTGATCGACCGCAGCAACGCCGCGGGCAGGTCGGCCATCCGCGCCTTCAGTGCGTCGTGCAGGGTGTCGCCGTCGCGCTGAGGAAGATGCAGCAGTCGGACCATCCTGGTCTGCCGTTCGACGAGCGTGCCGATCGCCGAGCCCTGGTCCTTGCCGATGATGAGATCGCCTTCCCAGTGCCCCGGCTGGGAGCGGTCCTCGGGCGGGAAGGGCCGCTGGTGGATGGTGAGCATCGGCTGCTCAAACCTCGGCCGTCGCCGTTCGGTGCGCTGATGAGCGCGCCGGTGATCTCGCCCGGTGCGCAGCGGGGAGCGATGGTGCGGAGCCAGCCGAGATGGCCGCAGCAGTCCCCATCCCGGCTGATAGACGGCCTGGTAGATGCTCTCGTGACACAGCCACATCCCCGACTGCTCGGGGAACTTCAAGCGCAAGTGACGACTGATCTGCTG
This sequence comes from uncultured Actinomycetota bacterium, assembly GCA_963836855.1. Classification (GTDB taxonomy): domain Bacteria; phylum Actinomycetota; class Actinomycetes; order Propionibacteriales; family Propionibacteriaceae; genus Microlunatus. The sequence goes on from CAWILN010000050.1 coordinate 40,941, forward strand.
TGGGCTCCACCGTTGGGTCAGAAGCTCTGCGACCAACTGCCTCAGTTCGCCGTTGCTCTCGATGCGTCGCCGATGGTTGCGGGCGCGACGCGCGGTCGCGCGACGGTGGGCATCGAAGGGACGGTAACCCCGACTCTTGGTCGCGTTGCGGCGCAACTCGCGCGACACCGTCGAGGGTGCCCGACCGCAGCCGATGCGCGATCTGCCGGATGCTCAAGCCCGCGTGGCGCAGATCGGCGATCTCGATCCGCTCGTCCTGCGACAGGAACCTCGGGCTGATCTGACGCACAGCCAGCCGCTCCAGCGCAGGTACAAACCCGACGATCTGACCGTGGCGGTAGGTCTTGTAACCACGCGACCAGTTGTTTCCCGTGGTCCGGGAAACGCCGACCTCACGAGCGGCGGCGAGAATGCTCCACCCTCGTTCGCGCAACTCCACGAACCGCTGACGCTTGGCCGACTGCGGACGCCGCCCCGGCCCCTTCTTCACACGACGAGACGACGACAACACAACCTCCAGGATCTAGGAAGTGTTGCGACCGTCGATAGAAACCACCTTGCCGCACCCTGATCAGTATTCAGTTGCCGCCGACATGAGCCGACCGGACGAGAGATCACCTCAGTGCGGCAAGCCTCAGCGACGCCCACGTGAAGCAGCGTGTCGAAGCAGATCGCCGAGAACTCGATCCGCCGATGATCTGCCTGGGGTGCTGAGGAGATTGGAGGATTGCGGCCAGATCGTTCGGGCGCACAACCAACCGTGATCTGCTGCTGCCCGGGGTGTATGTCGACCCCCGTATCTACAGCACATGCTGGTCATGCCAGGGTTCGGGCCCGCCCCGCCGACGGACGAGGCCTCCGGGAGTGCTGGTGGGAGGCACTCCCGGCTCTCGTGCTTCTTGGCTTGTTGACCCGATGGTGGCCCATCCGCCCGAATCGGCGGCCTGAGAGCCGTTCTCGTGGTTCCACGGTTCGCTGCCATCGGGCATTCGTATGGGCTGAGATTCCCAGGGTCAGCGGCCGCCCGCCGCACATTGTCACAGTGGGTTCTCCCGATCGCGGAGCAGGGTCGGGCGCGCGGCCTGCGACTTTCTCGATAAGCAGGGTTGACTGTTCGTTACCAATCTGTTTTATACTGCTGCCGCAGATAACGTTTTGGTCACAAATGCTCGGGGGAGTGATTACACGTGGCTCGACCCTGTCCGCGTCCGGCGATGCAGCCGCTTCCTGCGGTGCGGGTAGCACGAATGGCGCTTTTTCGCGGCCCTGCTAATCGGAGCTCGTCGGGCCTTGCGCCCCATGTCGAGCGTCGTTCACCGACCGCCAATCACATGGACCACGTGCACGTCTCTGTCTACGGCAACAGCGGTACCGCCCAGTAGTTGAGGATTCCGAAACACCCCTTCCCATAGATTCCTGACCGCTGGAGGATGGACATGTTCCCAAGTAGGCCTCGGTTGGCAATGCGCCGCCATCGCAAGGTAGCTGTCGTCCTCGCGGTCAGCATCGCCCTAGCACTGAGCGGCCTCGGCATTGAGTCCGCCTCGGCTTCGACAAGGTCGAGGCTCGCCGTGAGCTTGAAGCCGGATAGGTCGAGTGCGGCGAGACTCGATGGCTCGACGGTGAAGGGACAGATCTACGTTTTTGTGAGGGACTCGAGGAACCTCCGTAAGGTCGACTTCTACCTGGACAGCTCGTGGCGGACGAGGACGCCCGTTCGAACCGACAGGGCCGCACCTTTCGACCTCGCGGGGACCGCCGCCGACGGCACCGCGCTTCCGTACGACACCACAAGGCTCGCCGAGGGATCGCACCGCATCCGGGTTGTACTGAGGTGGGCTAACGGCACCACCTCCAGCCGTCGTGGAGACTTCACGGTCGCCAACAAGGGCGGAACGAGCACACCCACTACCGCGCCGACGGCAACCACGACCACTGCGCCGGCGCCGACAGCCACGACCACTGCGCCGGCCCCGGCAGCCACGACCACTGCGCCAGCGCCGCCACCGACGACCACTGCGCCAGCGCCGCCACCGACGACCACTGCGCCTCCGACCACATCGGCTCCCACGGCTACGGCTACACCATCTAAGACCTGCACCAACCGGGAAACCATCGAAGAGGGTGTATCAGCGTCATATTTCGAAGCTGATGGCGGCAAGTACCTGATTCACAACAACAACTGGAACGATGATGCTGGCGGCAACACGGTCATCACCGCCTGTAATTACGACAACTGGTATCTCATCTCTGACACTCCGAACCATTCGGATATGTCGGTACAGACGTATCCGAACGTCCATCGCGACTACAACAATGTGCCGCTGTCTAGGATCACATCGGCCCGCTTCGCGGCCACTGGGCCGCGTTGCACTGGATGTGTCTATAACATCGCTTTCGACGTCTGGCTGGGGTCTGGGTTCAGCCATGAGCTGATGATTTGGACCGATAACTGGGGCCAGCGGCCTATCGGAAACATAGTCGATACCGTCACTATCGGCGGCCATCAGTATCAGGTATGGCGGTCCGGTTCCGGCGACGGTGGCGTGTTCACCTACCTCTCAACCACCCCACAGCTGTCCGGTGACATGCCTCTGTCGGAGTTCTTCAAGGATGTTCAGAACCGCGGCTGGAATGTCACTACTACCTGGCAGGTTGATTACGGCGTAGAGATTGTCGACACGAACGGCAACCCGGAACGGTTCGACTTCACCGACTTCGCCATCACCGACTGATTTCGTGAGGCACCATGGCTACCACCTGAGGAGAGGCAGTCATGAGCGAAACTATAATCGTACCGACAAGCCCTTCCGTGAATGGCTGAAGACCGACCTACTCAACAATCCATCTGCGCCACCTGGGCAGGCGTATATGCCCGGATAAAGAATCCAGAGTTGGAGAAGGCCGACCAACTCAACACAGAGACCGCAGAACGGCCGTGAGGTACGTACGTCCAAGGGTGACATCACCGTTAGGTGAAGGCGTTTACGGCTCGGGCCACGATGAGGCCGAATAACGCGAGGGCAATCGTCGATTGGACAAGCATTGTGTATTTGGCGCGGTGGGTCAGCGGCATGACGTCAGTTGGGCTGAATGCGGTCGCGTTCGTGAAACCCAGGTGTAGATAATCGAGGAACACAGGCCGCCAGCCTTGCGGCGCAAGCTTGGGGCTCATGTGCTGGGTGAACGCGAAGTCGGCCGGCAACGGCTGCCGGGCACGCATGATCGGGCCGCCGCTGTCGATCAGCCAATACACCAGTGAGAAGGACAGGTTGTTGCCGAGCCACACCAAGGCGCCGGTGGCGAGCAGGCGTGCGGGGTCGTTGGTCACCGCCGATCCGTGGATCAGGTCGTCGATCAGGCGCACCGTCGCCCAGAGTGCTGCAGCAACCATCAGGCTTGCCAGCGCGACAGCGGTGGGGTGCAGCCAGCGTCGGTGCCTGGCCACGTCGGCCGAGTCGCCGAACACCAGGACCCCGAGAACGACGGCTTCAAGCGCCGGAAGCAGCCACGGAACGGCAATGAGCGGCTCCCTGGGCAACCAGATCCGCATTGCGATGTTGAGGATCATGAACATAAACACCGCAGCGGCGGGAGGCCAACGCGACTCGTTGAACGGCACCAGCTCAACACCGTCGGCTGCCGTGGCAGGGATTGGCTCAGCTTCGGAGGAATCCACGCCCGAACGCTAGCGCGCAGCGAACAAACCGTACGTAGTCCGCTGCAACGAGTTCGAACATCCCGGGTTCAAGGAATAGCGAGCTCAATCCCTGCTTGGAGCCTTCATCGGAAATGTGTCCTTTCAAGAAATGCTGGGTTGCAGCTGGAGGGTGGTCTCGGCGACGGTGTCGGAGATCATCGGCTGGACGAGGCTGAGGTACCGGCCATACTTGGCGCGGTAGGCCTCGTCGACCTGCGTCCGGACGGTTGGATCGGCCGCAGTGAAGCGGACCGCATGGTCCACGCCGCCGACACTTATCCGTCCCCTGCCGTTGCGCCGGGCGCGGCGATACCAGCTGCCGGAGGGACCGCGGTAGGACCTGACATACAGATCGTCACCGACTCGGACCACCCAGATCGGCACGGCCGGTCCGGGCGTGTGGTCAGCGCGGTCAGGGGCAATGTGGAATCTCGTCCGCCGTTCCGATCGTCGCTAGCTCGCTGTCGCTCCATCCGCTCATCAGGTTCGTCTCCTCTGCTGTCGTCAGGGCTGGCGCAGCCAGCCGCACCACCCACCCAACCCGCTCCACATAAAGGGTGGGAGTCCCTGCTGTGAGGAGTACGGGTGTGAGGCGTGAAGCCGGTCGCCGTCCACAGCCCTGGTCCCGGCGCGCCTGTTCTCGACCGGCTCGATCCGGGCCACCAGTCGGGCCACTCCGCAACAGGCGCACATCACCTCACCCGATACCGACCGTTGCGATCCGCGGGACTAACGCAGGCCCATCCGTCGTGCCGATTGGGCAGGCGACAGGTGTCGAAGTAGCTGGCAGTGCCGGACGTTCTCACCAGCGGCTCCAATGCACAACCTCCTCGAAGGGCCGACGGTCCGGTCTGACGAGCGGCCGAAGCGGCCGGTCTGCCGGGTAGCCAAATCCGATCAAGTACGCGCAGAGGAAGCCATCAGGAAACCCCAGCACGCGCCGCGCCTGCTCCTGGTCTCTCGCACTCGCGTGCCCGGAGCCGATGCCGAGGTCGGCCGCCGCCAACATCATGATCGCGGTCGCCTGGCCGAGGTCGTACATCAGCAGGCCGCGGTGTCTTGTGTCGTCAGGCTCCCGGGCTACCAGGGCGACCGTTGCCGCCGACCGGGCTATATGACCTGCGCCCTGCCACACCTTTGCCAGCTCGGTTAACTGCGCGTGGTCGGTAACGACCACGAAGTTCCACGGCTGCCAGTTGCTCGCTGACGGCGCTCGCCGTCCCGCGTCGAGGATGCGCTCGAGGTCCGCACCGGCTATCGATCGGCCGGTGTAATGGCGCACATTACGACGCGCCCGTATGGTGTCCCAGGTTTCCATGCCCCAGTTCTACGCTGGGTCGCTAGTGATGCCGAAGCATAGGTCTGAGACGTTGACAGGTCTAGTGGCCGATCACAGGCGGCGGATGGGACGTGCAGATGGTTCCGAGTGAGGTTTGGGATGCAGGTAGCGAGCCGTGACCGCCGGATCTCGATGTTCGGCGACCCGATGCAAGATGTGCAGATCGACCCCGGCGTCGGCCATCCATATCAAGGGGTGTGCCGCAAGGCGTGGCAAACCGAGCCCGGTTGCCCGAGCTCAGTGACCAGCGCATCCCAACCGGTCGAGTGATCATCTAGAGCCGAGCGCTGCCTCTGCGAACGCTCAGCGTCGACGATTTCCCACTGTGGCGACCAGTCATAACCTCATCCAGCGGCGAGCGTCGACGTGTGCTGAGTGTTGTCGGCGGAGTTGCCCACATAGATGCTGTACCCCCCCGGCTTGATCACGAAACCCTGCGCGCAGTAGTCCCACACGCTGAAGGGGTGGTTGGACGCCGCCGGGTCGATGGTGATCGTCACCGGCTTCGACTTTCCCGGCTCCAGGAACACTTTCTGGAAGCCGACAAGTCGTTTGGGGGGTTGTCCATCGACAGGCAGCCCGAGATAGACCTGCACCACTTCGGCCCCAGCCACGGGTCCGATATTTGTCACCGATGCGGTCACGATCACCGGCGCATTCGCACCGTCCGGCGCGTTCACGGACACGTCGGAAATATCGAAGGTGGTGTAAGACAGGCCAAAGCCGAATCCGAACAGCGGCTCGATGCCTTGCGCCTGGAACCAGCGGTACCCCATCTCCAACCCTTCGGAATAACAGATCACTGGGTAGCCGTCGCCCTCGTCCGTGCCCGGATACCGCTCTGGCTTGCCGGCATACAGAGTGTCGTTTTCCGACCTGGGGTACGACGTCGGCACCTTGCCGGAGGGGTTAACCACACCGAACAGTAAGTCCGCGACAACGTGTCCGTCCTCGGCGCCCTGGTTCCACGCCTCGAGGACCGCCGGAGCCTTATCGATCCAGGGCATCAGCACAGGGTTGCTGTCCTTCAGCACCACAACCGTGGTCGGGTTAACGCCCAGCAGCTCGTCCAGCATCCGGTTCTGGTCATTGAGCATGTTGGCGTCCGGCTGATCAGCGCCCTCGGTCGCCACCAGGCCTGCCATGATCACCACGACGTCGGCTTCATTGATCACATTCTTGGCCTCGTCCAGGTTGGACAGATCGTCCGCGACGGTCACTTTGGTTACGGTCGCCGACGAGCCGAGGTTCCGCAGCACGTCCTGCATGCCGTCCAGTGGCGGCACGGTGTACAAGGGGATCACCTTGGACGAGCCACCGCCGCCGAGGCAGGCTTCGTCAACAAACCTGGACTGGCCGATGATCACGATGGAGCTGACGTTCGGATCAAGCGGCAGCACCTCGCCGTCGTTCTTGAGCAGCACGGCGATCTGCGAGCCGATGGTTCGGGAGATAGCGCCGTGGGCCTGCGCATCGATCTCGCCGGGATCGTAAGGGCGTTCGAATTGTCCGAACCGGAACATCTGGGTGTAGCGGCGCACCAATGCGCGGTCGACAGTCTCGATCTCGAGGCTGGTGTCGGAGAGCCCGGCCTTGACATTTGTCTCGTTCAGCCACTTGGCGTCCGGCATCTCGTGGTCCATGCCGGCATTGAGTGACGGGGCACAGGAGCGGCACGACCAAAAATCTGACTGGACATAACCTCCGAAGCCCCACTCTGTACGCAAGATGTCGGTCAACGTGTACCGGTATTCAGTGGCGTAGACACCCCGAATGCGGTTATAGGAGCTCATGACTGCGGCTATCTCCGCGTCCTTGACCAGCATCTCGAACGGCAACAGGTACAGCTCGTGGAGCACCTGCTCGTCCACCTCGACGCTGGCCCGGAATCGTTCGTACTCTTGATCATTGACTACGTAGTGCTTGGCCATGGCGATCACATCGTGAGCCTGAATCGCCTTGGTCACTGCAACTCCCATCACGCCGGAAAGGTATGGGTCTTCGGAGAAGTACTCGAAATTCCGACCGGCGATGGTGGTCCGATGTAGGCACACGCCAGGGCCCTCGAGCACATGCTGGCCCAGCGTCGCGGTTTCCGAACCGATGATGTCACCGTAGGCGTGCGCGAGGTCGGCGTCGAAACCCGCCGCGAGGCCGATAGTCATGGGCAGAGAGGTGGCTGGCGGGCTCGGCGTACCGTCACCCATGCCGACACCCACCGGACCGTTGGTGATCCGGAAACGGGGGATGCCCAACTCCTCGATCGCCGCCACGTGCCGCTCGACCCGGATCTGGGCCGCAAGCTGGTCCATGTCGGCTCCGGATTCCGCAGCCTGCGCGGTGATGGCGTAGATGTCGATGGTTTCCATGTCGCCGTGCAACTGGGCGATCTTCTGCTCCATCGTCATGGCCTCGACAAGGTTCTTGGCCCGTTCCTGTGGTGATAGGGAGGTGTCCTGCCAGGCAAACGTAGTTTCGGACAAGGTCGATCTCCTTAGTGGGCGTCGCGGTATTCGCCAAACTATGACCTGGCCGCCGTAGAGCACCAGACTTCGTCGTCGACAAGCCCCTCCGGCACCGGCTAAGTGAGCACATAGTGGCGTTCCGCAGGAAGGCGCTGGGGTTATTGCGCCGTGAGGACATCGGCTGCTTGACTGTCAAGATCACCTTTTCCCGCGTGCCCACAATAAGGGGGCCATATGACTCCACCCGTCGTCACACTGTTCGAAAAGTACGGTGCTGGCGCCCGATACATCGGCCCGAGGGTTGCCAAGGCGCTTGGGGTTGAGTGGATGGATCAGGCGTTCTCCTCCGCCGACATTGAAAGCGCTAAATATCCGGGTGCCGGGAGGGCCAACGACCAAGGAGCCGGCTTGGCGCGGTTTCTAGGTCGCTTTGCGCCCGGTGCAACTGTTCTGGACGACGCGAGCATTCCTTTGGCTCAAGCTCAGGACGCGGAAATGGTTGAGGAGAACACCCGAATCGTGAAGGAAGCCGGCGCCCGAGGCGTGGTGATTCTCGGTCGCAATGGCGCCCTCATTCTCGGCGATATCCCGACCGCGCTCCACGTGCAAGTGGACGCTCCGGTTGAGGTCCGTATCGCCCGCGCTGCTCAGGAGGAAGGACTCGATTTGGCGCACGCGGCGCGGCGGCAGCGCAACGAGGATTGGGCACGAGCCGAGATGTCGGACAGGTTTTACTACTGGAATCCCATGAGCATCGATCGCTATGACCTCGTCATCAATACGGGCATGCTCGACCTCAATACAGCTGTCGATGTCATCGTTGCCGCGTACCAGGCCAAGGCAGCGCGGTCTATTCAACCCACCGTATGACCGCCATTTGCTGAACGATTGGAATAGCCACATTTCCCGCCAGCTAAGGAGCTTCAATGAAGAGGCTGACGCTACGCAATTATCTTGGCTACGCCGCCGGTGACTTGGCCAACAACCTGGCCTTCGCGCTGCAAGCGCTGTTCCTGCTCATCTACTACACGAACGTCGTTGGGCTGAATCCAGCCGCGATTGCGACGATGTTTCTTGTCGTACGAATTTGGGACGCTTTCGCTGATCTTGCGGCTGGGCGCCTGGTCGACCTCACCAGATCGCGGTGGGGGAAGTTCAGGCCGTACCTGCTGTTTGCTTCGCTTCCGCTGCTGTTGTCAAGTGTGGCCTTGTTCAGTGTCCCAAACTTCGACAGTACGACCGCCAAGTACGTCTATGCCTATGTCACTTACGCTCTGCTGGGCTTCCTGTACTCCCTGACCAACATCCCGTACGGTTCACTGGCGACCGCAATGACGCAGGATCCGGTGGAACGCTCGCGCCTGGGGATCTGGCGCAGTGTGGGACCGATCCTCGGCATTTTGGTTCTCGTCGTAGTGATCGCTCCTCAAATCACCCGGTACAAAACCCAGCCCGATCAGCTTCAAACCTTCCTGACAATAGTGACCCTCATCTTCGCCGTCATCGGATATGCCCTCTACCTGTTCTGCTTTTTCAACACCAAGGAGCAGGTAGTCCACGAGTCAAAACCGGTGACGATCAAGGAAACCATTGATACTGTCAGGCAAAACCGGCCGCTACTTATCTTGTGTGTTTCCAACCTGGTTTTTCTCACCGGGGTCTTCGGACTCCAGGCGTCCCAGGCCTACTACGCGGCCTACATCCTCGGCAACTCGAGCCAGCTGATCTGGATGGTCCTGGCCACGTCGCTGTCCACTTTCGTAGCAGTGCCGATTGTGCCCAGGTTCGTCGCCCGGATCGGCAAAAAGAAGACGTTTCTCATCGGGGCGCTCGGTCTTGTCGTGATGGGCACCTGGATTTTCCTCATGCCGGCGGGCCTGCCGATCGTGGTTGTGTCATTCTTCGTCTTCGGCCTTTTCCAGAATCTGTCGATGTCGTTGCTTTTCGCCTTTGAGGCCGACGCGGTCGAGTACGGCGAGTACAAGACCGGCAAACGGACCGAGGGCGCCACCTACGCGATCTACTCCTTCTTCCGCAAGGTCTCCCAGGCCGTCGCCGGGGCAGTCGCCGGCTACGCACTCGCATTCGGCGGTTTCGTCGCCAAGGCGCCGGAACAACCTGACTCCGCCCTCCTCACGATCCGGGGGCTGGTGGGTCTCGGCCCGGCAATCTTTGCACTCCTTGGTGCGCTCATCTTCCTGGCGTACCCCTTAACCGACACTCGCTTCCGCGAGATCGTTAGGGAGCTCCACGCCCGCCACGGCATCAAAGACGACCGTAGCGAGGCGGCCGTAGAGGTCGACACCGCAGCCCCGCTTCGGGAGTCGTGAGCCAGAGCAGGTTGACGAGCAGCCGCGCCCGCCGACATGACGTTCCACGATCCGCGAACGCCATGGTCAGGGACGGCACGTCCTTGTGGCGTGCATCTGGGGGAGGCAAGCTGAGCTCATGGGCTCCATCGTGGAAGTGAGCAACCGCTCGATCGGAGAACCAGAGAACAAAGCCGTGCGGACAGCCTGGCTGGACGGATGACCATGCCTGAACCGCCCCGCGAATTGGGCAAAACCGTCATTGTGGTGATGGGCGTCGCCGGTTCGGGCAAGAGCACCGTTGCGCAATTGCTAGCTCAACAGCTCGGCTGGACGCGCATCGAAGGCGATGATCTCCACCCTCCGGAGAACGTGGCCAAGATGGCCGCTGGAACACCGCTATCCGACGCGGACCGCGAACCGTGGCTGCGCGGGATCTCCCAGCGCATCGACGAGACCGAAGGCCACCAGGTGATCACCTGCTCGGCCCTGCGCCGCAGCTATCGCGACATCTTACGGACCGCTAATGCGCGAGTCAGGTTCCTGCAACTCAGCGGCAGCCGGGCCCTCCTCAGCTCTCGGCTGGGCGCCCGCACTGATCACTTCATGCCGTCCAGCCTGCTCGCCTCCCAACTCGACGCCCTCGAACCACTGACCCCTGACGAAGACGGAGTCAGCGTTGATATCCACGGGACACCGGCGGCCATCGTCGCCCGGGCCCTGCAGGCGCTTGATCTCGACATCCCGTCCCAGACCCAGAAGGCAACCGAAGAGCCTCATCTCGACACTGAACCGGGATGCGGCTAGGTGCGACTGTTATTTGAGAGCCGGATGCTGACTGCGATGTCAGCAACGGAAGGCAACAACGGGGAACTACTGGAGGGATCTTCTCCGATCCCGATTGAATGGGTATAGCACGTCAGCGGCCAAGGCGAAGGAGCTTCCATGCTGCGACCTCAAGACAGCAGTACCCGCGAGCGGAAGAGCCTGAATAATCTGTGGCAGTTCAGAATGGACCCCGAAGGCGAGGGCCGCTCGGCCCGCTGGTTCAGCCGGTCGTTGCCGGATTCTCGACAGATGGCCGTGCCGGCCAGCTTCAACGACATCGCAGCCGACGCGGCGGTCCGTGACTATTTCGGCGACATCTGGTACCAAACCAGTGTCTGGGTGCCAAGGGGCTGGCAGGGACGACGCATCGTGTTGCACTTCGAGTCGGCAACCCACCGGGCCACGGTCTGGGTTAACGACGTCGAGGTGGTGTCGCATGAGGGCGGCTACACCCCGTTCGAGGCCGATATCACCGACCATGTTGCGGCCGGTCAGCAGGTGCGCGTCACGGCGTTGGTCAACAACACGCTGCATTGGCAGTCGATCCCGCCGGGGGTCATCGAAGAAACCCCGGCCGGTAAGCGTCAGCGCTACTGGCACGACTTCTTCAATTACGCCGGAATCCACCGGATGGTCTGGCTGTACGCAACCGATCCAACTCATATCACCGACGTCACGATCACCACAGACCTCGATGGCGAAACCGGTCTGGTCGGGTACACGGTTGAAGCGGAGGGACCCGATGATGTCGAGACGCGATTGATCTTGCGGGATGCCGAGGGAACGGAGGTCACAACCGGTACCGGACCTAGCGGCACGTTGAGAGTGCCAAACGTGCACAAATGGGCCCCCGGAGACGGCTACCTCTACGACCTGGAGATTCAGCTCGTACGCGGGGATGCCGTCGTGGACAGCTACCACCAAAGCGTCGGCGTACGCACAGTCAAGGTGGACGGGATCCAGTTCTTGATCAACGGCGAGCCGTTCTATTTCACCGGCTTCGGCAAGCACGAGGATGTACCGGTGATCGGCAAGGGTCACAACGATGCCTACCTGGTGCATGATTTCGAGCTGCTGAAATGGATCGGCGCCAACTCGTTCCGGACATCGCACTATCCCTACTCCGAAGATGTTCTGGACTACGCCGACCGGCAGGGCATCGTGATCATCGACGAGACCGCTGCCGTTGGCCTGAACATGGGACTGGGCGGCGGAATCTTCGGCACCCAGGGCTATCAGACCTTCTCGCCAGAGACCGCTAACGATGCCACCCGGGAAGTCCACGCACAGGCCATCCGTGAACTGATTGCCCGGGACAAGAATCATCCAAGTGTCGTGTTGTGGAGCATCGCGAACGAGCCGGAGTCCGACACCGAGCAAGCGGAGAAGTACTTCCGGCCGCTGTTCGACGTGACTCGCCAGGCCGATCCGACCCGGCCCGTCGGCTTCGTCAACGTGATGCTGGCACCCCACGGGAAATGCCGGGTCTCCCAGTTCGGCGACGTTTTGATGTTGAACCGCTACTACGGCTGGTATGTCAATACCGGCGATCTTCCAGCAGCGGAATTGGCCTGGGAGGAGGAGCTCAAAGCATGGGCAAGTGACGGCAAGCCGATCATCATCACCGAATACGGTGCAGACACCTACCCCGGACTGCACTCCCTCGATGCGAGCCCGTGGACGGAGGAGTACCAGGTGCACTACCTGGACATGAACCATCGAGTCTTCGACCGCATCGATGCCGTGGTCGGTGAGCAGGTGTGGAACTTCGCCGACTTCACTACCACCTCGGGAATCATGCGGGTCGGCGGCAACAAGAAGGGCGTCTTCACGCGTGACCGGCAGCCGAAGGCTGCTGCTTATGCGCTCCGCCGGCGCTGGCGCAAGGAACTCTGATATGTCCGCACCTTCTCCGCTCAGCCTTCATCCGGATCGGCTGCTGCCGTCCGAGCCGGGGATCCGTTCGACCGCCCGCCAGCTGTATGAGAGTGTCAAGGATCTGCCGATCATTTCCCCGCACGGCCACGTGCCGCCGCAGTGGTTATCGGAGGACATACCCTTCGGTGACCCGACTTCGTTGCTGATCACCCCGGATCACTACGTCAACCGGATGTTGCATGCCCACGGTGTCGAGCTATCCACGCTTGGTGTGGCTCAAGCGACCATGACGGAACAGCAATCCCGGGATGCGTTCCGCATCTTGTGTTCACACTGGAGCGTCTATCACGGGACTCCGGTGCGGCTCTGGCTCGACTCCCAGTTTGGTGAGATCTTCGGAGTCAAGGTGCGGCCGAGTGCCGAAACCGCCGACCAGATTTATGACCAGATCTCCAGCTGTCTCGCCTCGCCGGAGTTCAAGCCGCGGGCACTGTATAAGAAGTTCAAGATTGAGCTGCTGGCCACCACCGATGACCCGTGCGACGACCTGGCCGCCCACCAGTTCCTTCGCGATGAGGAGGCCTGGCAGGGTCGTGTCATCCCGACCTTCCGTCCCGACAAGTATCTCGAGCCCGCCCAGCCGACCTGGAACGCCGACGTTGACCGGCTGGCTGACGTATCCGGGATCGATACCGGTGACTACGACGGCTATATCGCCGCCATGGAGAACCGTCGCCAATACTTCAAGGACAACGGGGCCGTCTCGTCCGACCACAGCCACTTCGACGCTCGTACCGACATGCTCGAGGTGGCTGAGGCACAGCGCATTTACGCGTCCGCGCGCAAAAGTGAAGCTTCAGAGGAGGAGGCCACCGCGCTGCGTCGCCATCTCGTCTCCGAGATGGCACGGATGGCCTGTGACGATGGTCTGGTGATGACGCTGCACCCGGGCGTTCGGCGGAACCACCACCTTCCCACCTTTGAGAAATACGGTACCGATGTCGGGACCGACATTCCGGTGCAGATGGAGTTCACCGATGCCCTGCGGCCAATGTTGATTCGCTACGGCACCAATCCCAATTTCCAGCTGGTGATCTTCACTCTCGACGAGACCGTGTTCTCCAGGGAGATCGGCCCGCTCGCTGGCTTTTACCCCTCTGTCTTTGCCGGCGTCCCCTGGTGGTTTATCGACGCGCCAGAGGCGATCCGCCGCTACCGTGCCGCGATCACAGAGTCCGCGGGCTTCGCCAAGACCTCCGGCTTCATCGACGACACCCGCGCCTTCTGCTCAATTCCGGCTCGGCACGACATGTCGCGCCGGCTTGATGCAGGCCTTGTCGCGCAACTCGTAACCGAACACCGGCTCAGTGAAGACGAGGCTCTCGACGTCATGCATGCCCTCGTCGTCACCAACCCAAGAAAGGCCTTCAAGCTGTGACAATGGCCAGCGAGAGCAAGCCGGACCTAAGCGCCGCTCCCTACGGGTTGGATGCCGAAGCGATCAGCTGGGTACGGGGGACCATCGACTCGATGACTGAAGACGAGAGGATCGGGCAGCTATTCATCAACCTGAACAACCGTTTCGACGACGACTTCGTGAACCAGATCGTCGACAGCTATCACCCCGGAGGTATGCGCTACAACCACACCGACTCGGCCAGCGTCCAGGCCCATATCCGGCACGCTCAAAGCCGATCGAAGATACCCCTATTGGTCGCATCGAACATTGAGGCTGGCGGCAACGGCGCCTGCAGTGATGGCACGCACGTCGCAACTCCGCTACAGACCGCCTCCACCCCCGACACCGACGCCGCCCGGCAGATGGGCCTGGTCGGCGCTCGGGAGTCGCGGGCTTTGGGCTGCAACTGGGCATTCACACCGATAGTGGACATCCACTCGAACTGGCGCAATACGGTGGTCGCCACCCGGGCCTTCGGCAACGATCACCAGACGGTGATCGCCTACGCTCAGGCATATTGCGATGGTGTCCGCGAGGGCGCCGGCGACCGCCCGATGGCGCTGTGCATGAAGCACTTCCCTGGTGATGGCCGCGATGAACGCGACCAGCATGTCGTCACTTCCTACAACGACTGTTCGGTGGAGGAGTGGGACGCCAGCTATCGGAAGATCTGGGAGTGGGGAATCGGTGCCGGTATCGAGTCGATCATGGTCGGCCACATCATGTTGCCGGAATACTCTCGCAAGCTTCGCCCGGGTATCAAAGACGCCGACATCCTGCCGGCGACGGTGTCACCTGAACTGCTGACCGATCTGCTCCGAAACGACCTAGGCTTCAACGGCGTCATCCTCACAGACGCCTCAATCATGGTGGGACTTACCTCAGCCTTGCCTCGCAAGCGCCAAGTGGTGCAAGCCGTCACGGCCGGCTGCGACATGATTCTTTTCTTCCGCAACCACGATGAGGACTTCGGCTTCGTACGAGAAGCCGTCCAATCAGGCGAGATCACCGCGGAACGGCTTGACGACGCGCTCACTCGCATCCTCGGCCTGAAGGCCAAGCTCGGTCTGCACCAGCGCGACAGGGACGATCTTGTACCGCCCGTGGATGAGCTGGAGGTGATCGGCTGCGCGGAGCACCACGAGATTGCAGCTGGGATTGCGGACCGGACCATTGCGCTGCTCAAGGACACCGCGGGGACGTTGCCGCTAGATCCGACCCGGCACCGGCGGCTCCGTCTCTACTGCCTGGAAAGCGCCCCCGACTTCACCGGGGTAACACCAGAGTTCAAACGTGTCGCGATTGAGGAGCTGACCGCTGCCGGGTTCGAGGTGAGTGTGTACAAGACGGTGCAGGAGCTGGCTGCCGAAGGGCAGCGACCTGACATGCAGACGTTCATTACCGCCGAGACCGAGGGCTACACCGAGAAGTACGACGCCGCCTTGATCTTGGCCAATGTGTCCGACTTCGCCCAGCAGGGCGCGCTGCGGATCAAGTGGTCGATGCCGATGGGGCCGGAGATGCCGTGGTACGCGGCTGAGGTTCCTACCGTCTTCGTCTCGCTCAACATGCCCAACCACCTGATCGACGTACCGATGGTGAGGACGGCCATCAACGCCCACACCCCGACGAAAGAAACGGTTCGAGCGCTCGTGGCCAAACTCGTCGGACGCAGCGCGTTCACCGGCACGTATAACGACAACGTCTGGTGTGACTCCTGGGACACCCGACGCTGATCCTCCACGACTAGCCTCGGGTGTCTCGGCGACCCTCAGGGCGCTTTTAGAGACCGGGGGAGCCGTCGTCGTTACAGCTCAAGAACCGGAAGCTCTAGGCTCACTCGCTCGGTTGCGGGGGCACTTCCCTTCGGCATACGCCGGTCACTAGCGATGGGGGAGGGTGCCGATTGCCACCCTGGGCGGCGGGGCGCGATGGCACGATCCAGTACCCTGCCGGAATGGACGGCGTGCACGACATGGGCGGCATGCACGGCTTCGGCCCAGTCGTCGTCGAGGGCGGCGATGAGATCTTCCACGAGGCTTGGGAGCCGCGCGTGTTCGCGCTCTCCCATCTCAGCAATGTGTGCGGTCTTGTCGGCGGACCAGGCGGGCGTGCGGTACAGGAGTCAATGCACGCGGCGCACTACCTGGAGGCGTCCTACTACGAGCGCTGGCTGTGGAGCATGGAGCGCCAGTTGGAGGCCAAGGGCACGATCGCGCCCGGTGAGGTGGGTGCGATGATGGCACGGCTGGCGATGAGCGAGGCGCCACCGACGGCCGCCGATCCCGAGCTGGCTGCCGAGGCGGTTGCACAGCTACGCGAGGGGTCGCCGGCGATGGGCATCGCTGCTAGCCCGCGCTTTGCGGCCGGCGACTCAGTGCGCGTGCGACGCATGCACCCGGACGGGCATACGCGTTGCCCGCGCTACGCACGCGGGGCGGTCGGCGTCGTCGAGCGGGTCCAGGGCACCGACCAGCTCCCGGACAGAGCGGCGTACGGACTGCCGACCGAGCCCGAGCCGGTGTATGCCGTCGCGTTCACCTCCCAGGACCTGTGGGGCGAGAGCGACGAACCGCCCTGGACGGTGCTCCTCGATTTGTTCGACACCTACCTGGAGCCCGCATGAGTGACGCGCACGACAACGACGGCGGCCACCACGAGCGCCTCGCATCGCCGATCGAGCTTCGCGCCCGCGCACTTGAGGCCTTGCTCGTCGAGAGGGGTCTCGTTTCAACTGATGCGATCGACGCGGTGATCGAGCTATACGAGAACGACGTCGGGCCGCAGAACGGCGCGAAGGTCGTGGCCCGCGCTTGGGTTGACCCTGCCTACCGCGAGCGCCTCCTAGCCGACGGCGCGGCCGCCATCGCGGAACTCGGCTTCGGCGGCGCGGAAGGCAACACAATGGTCGTCGTCCCGAATGGGCCCGGCGTACACAACGCAGTCGTCTGCACGCTCTGCTCGTGCTATCCGTGGCCTGTGCTCGGGCTGCCGCCGAGCTGGTACAAGAGCGCGCCATACCGTGCCCGGATGGTCTCCGAGCCGCGCGCGGTGCTGCGCGAGTTCGGCCTCGAGCTGCCCGCCGAGACCACGATCCGGGTCTGGGACTCGACTGCCGAAGTGCGCTACCTCGTGCTCCCCGAGCGCCCCTCCGGGACCGAGGGTTGGGACGAGGTGGCGCTGGCCGCGATCGTGACACGCGACGCGATGATCGGCGTAGCAGTGCCGGTCGCCGAGCAAACGCCAGCGTGAGTACAGCCGCCACGGCTCTGGCCGATGTCGACGACGCGCTTGGCGTAGCCGCGTCGCTGCCGCGCTCGAACGGCGAGCTGGTCTTCGAGGAGGTGTGGCAGGGCCGCGCGCTCGGCCTGGGCGTCGTCGTACTCGAGCGCACAGGCGCGCCATGGAGCGAATTCCGTGACCATCTTGTGGCGGCGATCGCTGCCCACGAGCCGCTGCCTGGCGAGTCAGCAGCGAATGCTTACTACACCGCCTGGCTCGACGCGATCGAGGCGCAGCTCGCGGCGCGCGGCCTGACCTAGACCGTCGGGTGCCAGCACCGTGGCCTGCTCTTCCAGGCCCGGAAGGTTACAGATCGTGTTGGGATTCCCTCACGGGCTCCATGTGGCGACGTACTCGACCACACTGCCGATCAGCACGTAAGAAGATCAAAATTGGCTCCTGGGTGAAGCGGTGGGTAAACGCGTGCACGCGACGCCACCGATGCCGTAGATCGGGCGAAGCGGAAGGTGCAGCAGGCCTAGACGTGATTCCAGCACGTCGTTCCCGGCATGCCAGAAAATCACTTCGACCATCACGCCCAGGAAGGGGTGGATGGCAATCACAAAATCAGGTAGACCGAGGATCCAAGCACCGTTGCCGAATTGAGTGCCTCCATCTCAGCCTTCCTCGCTGAGCTGTTTCAATGATCGCGTGACCACATAGGGAATGAAAGGAGTAACCACAATGAGCGAGCGCTTCTGGGCGGCGGGTCATTGGCAGGTCAAGGAGGGCAAAGCCGACGAGTTCATCCAGCAATGGAAGGAATGGCTCTCCCGAAGTAGTGAGAATGTCCCGGGTTTTCACCACGCGAGACTGCTTCGTTCGCTGAACAGTCCGCAACAGTTCACTTCCATATCTGAATGGGAGACTGCTGGGGCACGCGATGCGTGGAAGGCGAGTCCTGCGTTTGAGGGAGGCTTCGAGGCATCACAGGCGCTCTGTGATGAGTTCGTGGGCGGTGACTGCGACGAGGCAGTCATCGTTCGGCCTGCCACAAATCCAAGCTGAGCCAAGACAGCGTCCTCCAGCCAGGAGACTCGGTGCCGAGCTTGTGCAGACATACGGGCGGCCATGACCGCGAGAACCGCGCGCGCCGGATTCGGGGGTCGCCGAGGCTGGTCGTCCCCTGGCTCTGGTTGTCGGAACGGATCTGGCTTGCTGCAGCTTCGACGTGGCCGCTAGCCGTTCCACCTCGAGATCTGCCGAGCGATGCGGCCTCGTCAAACCGGGCCTCGACCCCGAGTACGCCCTCCTGCAACTCAGCGTTCTCTGGCGCATTAAGCCCGATGCCAGCCCGGGCGGGGCGACCAGATTCTCCAACTCATTGTCGATGGGCTCAAGCGGCCGGCCGCTGGCCTGAGCCAAGACGTCAGGGCCAGACCCCATCTGGATCGACATCAGCGATGTCAGCAGGTGGTTCCAGCGGGCGCCCGCAGCGGATCCTCCAGCGCTCTGTTTGGCGCAAACAGATCACCGGGGTCCCTACGACCCCGTGCACTTCGCGATGATGTGCTCATGGACGCCGTGCCGGGGTTGCGCCAAGCCGTAGCGGACGAGTATCGCCGCGTCGTGAGACCGCCTTGGGAAATTCCGACCGTCCTCGTGACGAACGGTGCGTTGATGGTTGCAGCGTGGTTCCTCTTGCCCCCTCGCGCCCACGCGTTCTTGTTCAGCCTGAACGGACCACTCGCGTTCCCAGTCATTCTGGCTTCCTGGATGCTGGCCGACACTCCAGCCACCAACGCCATGGGCTCAAACCCAGCCCGGGCGCTGTCGGTGCTGGAGAATCGGACAGCGTATTGGCGATGGCTGGCCGCTCGATGCATAGTGATCGGGTCCTTGATCGGAGGGGCGTGCGCCGTCGGTGTGCTGTACGTCGGCCTCGGCAACTATCCCTGGAGCGAGATCGCGTGGGCCTGCGCCCTCGTGGCGCTCCTGCCAATCGGCGTCCTTCCCGTTGCCGCCTGGCTCGGCATCCTGTTTCCCTACCACCCGCGTTCGTTCCGCTGGCGCTGGCAGCACCGTCGAGCCTGGCGCACCCACCTCCGGTGGGCAGTGCTGGTGTTCGCGCCCTTCATCTATGTGCCCCTGATCGGTGTCGCCATTCTGAGCCCGGGTGTGCAGGTCGCTCGTTCGATGAAGGTGCCGGGACAGCGACTGACCCCCTTACAATTCGGCATCTCGGCCGCCATCGCCTGCACCACCGCCGTTGCCGCGGCCGCCCTCGGCATCTGGGTGGCGCGCCGGCTCCTGGCCTGGCGAACCAGCCAGCTGGCAGCGTACCTGGCGAGCACCGAGAGAGGTTGACCAGAGCGCTCGCTAGCGCTTGCCGAGTTGGCGCTCATGGCGCTGGGGGCGCGCGATCAAGTCGGCGTTGGTCGAAGGTTCATTGAGACACTTTCCGCCGACAATCCGATGGGTTGGCTCAGTCCGGGAAGGCCGACCAGCACCAGCAACCCAGCCAGCGTGTAAACCAGATGCGCTGCGACCAGCCTCGCCTCGCTGGCAACAATCGTCGTGACGGTCTCACGACTGGGATGCAGCAGGGTCGCGACCACCATCGATACACCAGCAGAAATCAGCGCCATCCGGCACCATCTGAACAGACGGGCAGCCGGCCGGCGTCCTCCGCGATAACCGCGCCTGCCATCATTACCCAACGTCACGAGGCGAATCCGGAAGCGTTAGATGACGTTTGGCGAATGCGCCGGGACGTCGCCACAGCCGCCATGCGGCGACCAGTACTGTCAGCACGACAGCGGCAAGCTGGGTCATGTTGCCCGCATCGGCGCCATCCAATAAGGAATCGACCCAGGCCGCCGCTGTTGTTGCTGGCATCGAAGATCTGATGCAAGATCCCGACTGCCTGGTGTAAAGCCCGTCACGGGCCTAGCGCCGAGGGCCACGGGATGCAGGCAAACTGCACCCGGGCCTGCTCTTTAGCCTGCTCCTGGCATGTCCATAGAGATCAAAGTCGGTCGATCAGGTGCGTGCGAACACCAAAGTGCGACCCGGTTTGACCTCCGGCTCGGTGTAGCTGACATGGTCGATGGTGTTTCCGGACCCGTCTGTCAACGTTAACGACCCGCCGCTGTTACCGAGAGCTAGGCCATCGGCGATCGTGATCCGACGGATGTCACCGCCAGCGATCACCCCGCCAAGAGTCTCCTGGTGCCCGGCGCGATCGGTAAGATTCCAGCCCTGCAGATCAATCTCGGCCGGCGTTACGTTCAACAACGACGCCGACTCGTGATCGAGATCGGCACCGACCGGATCGGGAACGGCGGCCACGATCACGATATCGCCCGCCGTATAGCGCCGAAGTCCCGTTGTGGTGCCGGGTGCGGGCGGGTCTGGCTCGATGACGAAGTCCTCCGGCCAACGCGTCAGCTGGATCTGGTTCCCGGCGGCCGCCACAACATCGTGCATGTTCCCAGATTCGATCGGATTAGAGAACAGCAGACGGTCGTCACGGTGAACGGGATCGGCCCGCAACCAGGCGTCGAAACCGTCGAACGTCATGTTTCCAGCGGCCAGATACGGGACTATCCGGCGAAACAGTTTCGGCCAGACCACGAGCTCTTCCAGCGCGGCAAGGTCGACAATCGTGGCCTTACCGTTTGGGTCCGCCGTCGAGCGCGCCCAGATCCCAGCCTTCGCTGCCCGCGCCCGCCGCGACGAATCCGCCAGATGCTCCCGCAATGACGCCGGCAGGGTGGCGTAAAACGCCGGATACACCAGACCCGAGGCGAGCAGCTTGGCGTTCTCGGACCCATCGACGCCCGCGTTGTCGAGAAAGACGCTGGCCCCATCGGCGGTCGGCGGCACACCGGAATAGACAAAACCGATAATTCGCCCATTCGCGTCGATTCCATTACTCAGCACATAGCCTGGCAGCCGGCTCTGGTCGACACTCTCCACCTTGTTTGGAAGATCGTCGTAATACTTGATATTGGTGAATCCGAGCCCATCCAGCAACGCGGCCCGGGCAGCGTTCGCGCCGCTCAGCTCCTGATGTGTTTCCTCGAAGTGAGTTTCCAGCGCGTCGATTGCCTCCAAACGGACGGAGATGCCTCGCGCGTTAAGTGCCGGCGGGCTGCCTGACCTGCGCGGCAGCATCTCGACAAGTCCCGGGGTGTCCGGCATGAACTTGATCGTGTCTCCGTCGGGTTCGGGACCCTGACGGGGAATGTCGTCGTAACGGATAACGAACTGGCCCCGAAGCAGGGTGTACGGCACGAGCAACCTCCTTGGATATCGCCAATAGACAAGCCTGGAAGGATCCCACGTCCACACATGGCTCAGGCCATTCGACACGCCGACACGCCAAGCGCAGCCGCCGACAGCCACTGCACGGGTCCATTGGAACCCGACGGAAATCCCTACTTAAAATCCTGATCCACTGTCTTGTCAGCCGACCGTCCTGCGGCGCCGGACGTTGGGTTCGTGACCAAATTAGGCATCGTCCGGACTGCCTTTTGCCAGTTGCGCGCTGAGGTAGCGCAACTTCCCTTGCTCGAGCCCGGCGAAGTTCCTCGTTCCCGCGATGCCGGCGAACACACGAAACGGCCAGTGAAACACGCGCGGGATCAAGGCGTCGATGAGCTCTAGCTTCCGTGCATTGTCCAGCCGCAGTGCGGCCAGGACATTGGTTGTGATGTCGGTCTCCTTCTCCAGTGTCAGGCCGCAGGCGCTGAACTGTTCCCGGAGAGTGTCAACGCCGTCCACATTGCGCAGATCGGCGAAGAACAACCGCCCACCAGGTCGCAGCACCCGGCACACCTCGGAGAGAAATGTGTCCATGGACTCATAGCAGTGTGAGGACTCGATGTTGACGACGGCGTCGAAACACGAGGCCGGGAATGGCATTGATTGGGCGTCGCCACACACAAATGCCAAGCCGGGGGCAAGACGGTGCCGGTTGCACAAGTCCACTGCTTGCTGGGAGAAGTCCATCGCCGTCATCGAGCGTGGCTGCAGATAGCGGCTGATGTAGGAGGCGCCGCCACCTCGTCCGGAGCCCACTTCCAAGACATTCCTGTCTCGCAAATCAAAGTTGTCGATCGCATGCAGATAAAGCTGGATGCACAGCCGATCCCGTTCGTCAGAGGGCCTCAACGGCGGCGTGCTGGCATCGACCGTCGCGGGAGAATAGCCATAGTTCATGAACGCCCAGTCCGAGGTCGGCACACGTTTCGCCAAGGCCTCGTAACATGCTCGCCACACAAATCGCCGGACGGCCATAGGCCAAGGTATCCCTCGGTAAGCGCACCCTCTACCGGGCTGAACGACACAGCGGGCACTGAGCTTCCTCACCGAGCCGGGACACCCACCGCAACCCTCGTCGCTTCGAGTGTGGCTCGTCCTCGTCCTATTCGGGGATGATCGCTACTGCGTCGATCTCCACAAGTGCACCTGCGCGAGCGTGTCCTGGCGCGACCGTGATGGCCGTGCTGTGATCGCCCCAGACTGACCGCGACGCCGCATGTCCCACCCGCGCGGCTGTCCTGGCTTCTCGCCTGGGTCCGACTCGGTCAGGCGATGGAGCTCATCGGGTCTGAAGGGGTCTGTAGCGGAGCAGGATGACGCCGGAGTCGAACTGCCTCGCCTCGATGAGCCGCACCGGGACCGTCGCCGCCTCGTACGGGCGGCCGCCTGATCCCTGGATGCGGGGGTGGACCCAGAAGTAGAGTTCGTCGACCAGACCCGCTTGGATAAGTTCGCGGGCCAGCTCTCCGCAGCCGGACATCACGAGATCGCCGGCGTACTCGGCCTTGAGCTTTCGGACTCCCTCCACGGCGTCGCCCTCGATGGCGGTCGCGCTCCAATCGAGCAGGCCTAGCCCGCCGCGAGATGCGACGTACTTCGGCATCGGGTTCAGGACATCGGCCCATGGCCCCGTCGCCGACGGCCAATAGGCGGCAAAGCCCTCGAAGCTCTTGCGCCCCACCAACATCGCCGCATCTTCGGTCTCGAACAGGGAGCGGGCCGCGTCGTCGTGGTCGCCAGCGTCGACGAACCAATCTCCGACGTCGATGACGCCGTCGACGGTCATGGTGGTGGTGTTGATCAGCCTCGCCATCGGTTAGCCCTCCGCCACGACGTCCCGCAGCTTGGCCGCGAAGGCATCCGGATCCCCAGTCTGTCCGTACTCGCCGCCGAGGAAGCCGCCGTGGTTGCTGGGGAGGATCACCGGCTCGGTGCCGAGCCGCTCAGCGACGGCGAGAGCACCCCGGTTCGCTAGCTCTCCTTCCGACTCCGCACCGGCGGCCATCACGATTCGGGTCGACGCGGCGTGCAGGGCGTCGAAGTCGGGCTGGTACTCGATGGACCCCACGAGGGCGAGTCCCAGGAGCGGGTCGGTCCGCGAGCCGTCGTCCTCGCCCGGAATGCCGAACATCGCTGGATCCGGCCCGGGCTGCTGCGCGAAATCGGCCGGGAACTCGCCGCGATGGCTGACGAGGGTGATGAAGTGGGCCATTCCGGCGCCCCATCCGCGCTGCTCGTACGTCTCGTGGACCGCGCGGGCGGCCGCCAGTGCGGCCTCACGGTCGGGGAGGACGGTCGGGAGCGGTGGCTCGTGCGCGATCAGCGTCCGCACCTCATCGGGGTGCTCGGCGACGAGCGCCAGCGCGTTCACCGCACCGCCGCTGCTCGCGAACAGATCAACCGGTCCGCCCCCGAGCTCCTGGATGATCCGATGCAGGTCGGCAGCGTGCTCCTCGGGCGTCGGCGGGATCGTCGGCTCGGTCAGCTCGCTGCGCTCGCTTCCGCGGGGGTCATATGTCACCACGGTCCGGTCGGTGAAGTGACTGGCCAGGGTGCCGAAGCCGGCCGCGGCCATGGGTGATGCGATCAAAAACAGGATCGGCTCGGTGCTCTCGTCGTTGCGCCGGAGGTCGTAGCTTAATCTCGCGCCGGGGACCTCGAGCGTTTCGGTCGTTGGCACGGTTGCGGTTGCGGTCACGGTTCTCTCCTTGATGGTGATCAGCTGGTCTTTCGGTAGGTAATCTGGAAGTCGAGCTCCCGGGCGGTCCCGTCGGGTGAGGACTCCCACCGGCCGGCCTCGACGGACGACTCGAACTCCCAAGTGCCGACGAGGCGCTCGCGCGGCGGCTCCGCCATCGGTCAGGTCCTCGCCGCGGCTGGGGCGACGGCGTCCTCGGCGAGGATCGCGTCGATCTGGCCCGCGGCCTGCGTCAAACCCTCCTCCATGCCGAAAGCCATGAGCTGCTCCATCGCCTCGGTGCTGGGGAAGGTGCTGACGATCGACATCCGGGTGCGGCCGTCCTCGATCTCTGCGATCGTGACGCGGAACTGGTTCATCGGTATGTCGGTGTTCGGCGAGCCATCCTCGTTGGCGAAACCGTCGCTGACAAGGAGGGAGCGCGGGGGATCCACCTCCTCGACGTTCCAGAAGGCATGTGGCTGATCGCCGTCCGGCCCGGTCATGTGGTACTCCACGCGGCCGCCGGGCCTCAGCTCATGCTTCGTGACGGTGGCGGGGTAGGTGGGCGGGCCCCACCAGCGCTCGAGCTGGCGCGGATCGGCCCACAGCTGCCAGACGCGCTCGGGTGAGGCGTCGAACTCTGCGTCAAGAGTCAAGCTCAGCGCCTGCGGGTCCTTGCGGACGGCGGTCACGGTCATCGGTCTCTCTCCCTGGTCTACTCGTTGACGAGCTCAGTCATGCGATCGATGCGGCCGCGCCACAGCTCCTCGTACTCGTCGAGCAGACGACGCGCGACGCGCAAACCCTCGCGGTTGGTGCGGACGACCTTTCGCCGCCCGATGCGCTGCTTGGTGACCAAGCCGGCTCGCTCCAGGAGTGCGATGTGTTTCTGCACTGCGGCGAAGCTCATCGGGTAGTGGCTGGCCAGCTCGGCGACGCCCTCCTCGCCGTCGATCGCGCGGCGCACAATGTCGCGGCGGGTGTGGTCCGCCAGCGCGCCGAACATGCGGTCGAAGTCTGGAGGGGCGATCTGCATTTGATACAACCATATGGTTGTATCATGCAGAGGTCAAGACCCCACGATTCCTGATTCCCTCAGGACCGCCGTTGGTGCAAGGCCGCCTGGCTGCGATGCTCGCGCGCGGAAAGCGGCTCACGCTAAGCATGAAGCGTGAGATACTCGCGACTCAGACAACCGACGATCCGGGGCCACGCGGCGCGCGACGGCTTGAAGAGCGTTCGTGTCGGGTGGGTCGGCGTGACGTGCTCAACAAATGCGATCAACCCCGTACCCAGCATTTGCCGTTGAACTGCAGCTCGGAGGCGCGCCGCCCTCGACAACGGCAGATAGGCGCCGAGGATCGACCTCAAAGCCCCACCACTCAGCGGACTTCTGCCGGTGCGGAGGTCACGAACTTCCCCGAATCGGGAACCACCAGAGAGCAGCACAATTGCCAACCCGGTTAGCGATGCCGCGACGCGAGCGACACCCGACTACGCCTCCTGCAGCTTGCCACGGACGACGACCGTGCCCGTGCCGTGTTCGTGAGCTCAGACGACCGGCCGTTCAAAGGTGACGAGGATACCTTCGACCCCGCCCGGCCCGACGCGGCCCTTGACTTCGACGGAGGTGATCGCCCGGAGTTGCCAGCCCTGAGCAGCATGATCGTTGAGCACATTCTCGAGCTTGTCGCCGGACATCTTGCCGCCGATCATGCCCTCGCGGAGCTCGACCACCTTGTACTGGTAGCGGTTCGCCATGCGACGACCATAGCTGCCGCGTCCGCGGGATCACGGCCTCACCAGCCGAACCCGCCGGACTCTTCGGCGTCGGGCTCCACGATTTACCTGACCATCGAGCGGACCCAAGCCACGGAACTGGACCGGCCATTCGCACATTTCGCACATCCGCGGGCGTGAACCGGCGCCCACTGGCCGCCCACGCCACACCGAACCCCATGCGAGGTTCATCGCTCGTGTTACTCCACTGACAACACCTCAGACGGCAACTTGCCGCGTTACGGCTTTTGCGTTTTGTCCTGCTGGTCGTTGTCCGAACCCAGTCGTTGAAGGGGCTGTGCCCACTGATCGCGGACGAGTTGGACGGTTCGGTCTGGGGCTTCGAGTGGGATGAGATAGGCCACGTCCGGGATGACCTCGGTTGCACCTTCAGCAAGCAGCCGGCCGGCCACGCCCGCTTGCTCCGGAGTCCAGTCCGTGTGGTCGCTGCCGGTGACGAACAGCGTTGGGCAGCGGATCTGATCCAGCCGTGAGGTCAAGTCTGGTCTTCGCAAGGAGATGGAGACGACGGCGTTGACCAGCGCCGATCGGTTCATGGTGCGCAGGCATTCGACGACGAGCGCCCCCGCCTCGGGGTCCTGTGCGCGGGTTGTCGAGGACAGCAGCGCATCTCGAATGCCGGTGCCTATGAAGCCCACTGGCCCAAACAAACGTACGACCGGGAGCACAATCCAGATCGGTAGACGGTCGAACTTGGTGTAGGAGTGGATGGGTGTGCCGAGCGTGACCAGGGTTCTGCACCGCTCCGGCCACCTGGCCGCGAAGACAACACCGACGTGCCCACCCCAGGCGTTGCCGACCCAGTCCACAGGTTCGACAACACCGAGGAACGCCAGCACGTCGGCGGCCGCCTCGGCACACTCGTCCATGTTGTACCGGCGCCCTGGGTCGGCGCTGGCCCCATGTCCGGGACCGGTGATGATCACAAGACGTCGCAGACGCGCGAGGTCGTCCTCGACCCTGTGCCAGGTCCTGTCGTCGACGAACAGGCTGTGCCACAGCACAGCGACGGGGCCCTCTCCTCGTACCCGCACCGCCAATGCTCCCAGGCGGGTATCGACGATTTGCGGCTCGTTCATCTCGTTCCCCACCTTGGTTGACGTTGACAGTGTCAACCGCTATGCTCCTCCGGGTGGTTGACACTGTCAAGCGAGCAAGTAGGACGCTCGGGCCAGTCGCCGGCGAGGCCGGAGCCGGCTCCGGTCTGGACAACGAACTTCTCCACGCCGCCCTCGACGCGTTGGCGCACGAACCCGCGGAACGCCTCAGCCTGCGCCGGGTGGCACAAACCGTCGGGGTGAGTCACCAGGCCCCATACGTCCACTTTGGCGACAAGCGACGGTTCCTGGCCGCGGTCGCGGGCCTGGGGCTGCAGGAGGCGGCCGATCAGGCCGCAAACGCCATGGCCGCCGCTGAATCGGACCCCGGTGACCGGCTGCACGCCCTCGCGGATTCGTACATCGCGTTCATCCGTAACAGGCCGCATGTCCACGACCTCGCCTACGGACCGCTGGTGGCCAAAGCCGACCACCCTCGACTGCAGCTGGCGGCGATTGCCTACTGGAACCTGCTGCACGACGCGGTCGCCGACTGCCAACCACGTGGCACCAGTGAGGCCGATACATTGCGGGCGTGCGCGGCCACCTGGGGCACCGTCTACGGAATCGCCAGACTCGCCGCCTTCCAACAGATTCCGAGATCCGTGCCAAGTGAATTCGACCGGCTAATCCACCAAGCCCTCGACACCCTCCGACTTGGCTGGGCCCGGACTGCGCCGCACATGCGCGGCAAGTAGCGACCAGTTTCGATGCTGCTGACGTTGCGGTCTCATTGGCCAAAGCAATCGAAGAGCTTTCACCGGCTCCAACCCAGCCTCGATCGACGTATCGGACGCGACGAGGGCCGGAGCTTTCCGGTTAGCTCGTTCACCTGGGCGGCCTCCCGGTAGGGGCCAGTGCCGGTGCGAGCCGGAAAGCCAGTGCCGGTGCTAGCCCTCCGCCTCGGCTGAGGGTTCCGTGGCGCGGACGCGGAACGTTTCCGCCATGGTGGTGATCCGTTCTCAGGGACGACGGGCGCCAACTAGGTCGACGACCGAGGCGGTGAGCCGGGCTTGTTCGGCGGCCCAGGTGAGGTGGTGCGCAGCCAGTGCTTGACGCGGATCCGGAAGGTGAGCGGCCGGATCACCGGAGACCAGGGCATCCAAGAAGGCGCGGATAAGTCCAGCGTCGCCGCCACCGTGACCCTCCAATCCCTTGGGCACGTCGACTGTCGGGATCGGGACCCATTCGCGTCTACGAGTGCGGAAGTCGAGCAGGTCGAGTACCTTGCCGTCGCCCTCGATGCACCCGTGGGTGCCGAATAACTTCGTCTTGCGGAACTGATAGCCGGTGAAAGCCGTAGCGGTGAAGCTCGCCGTGACGCCACCCTCGTATTCGATGGACACGACCTGGTGATCGACGACGTCGTTGTCGCAGGCATAGACGCAGCGGCCGTACGGGCCGTCCCGCAAGGCCGCGAGGACACCTTCGACAGTGCGGTCGGACGTGACGGCCCGCAGCGGCCAGCGTTCCCAGGCTGGGTCGCCGAGACAGGACAAATAGATCTCCGGCGCGGAGTACGGACAGCTTTGCTGGAGCACACAGTCCACGCAACGGTCGGCGGCCTCTTCCGGACGCCGATCGGCACGAAACTGATACAGCCCGCCGAAGGACGACACCCGACGCGCCGGGCGCCCGATCACATGACTGAGCCAGTCGATGTCGTGCACGCACTTGGCCAGCAGCATGAACGAGGACTCGTCCTCACGCCGCCAGTTGCCGCGGACGAACGAGTGTGCGAAGTGCCACCAGCCGATCGGCTCGAGATGCTCGACCGAGACCAACTCCCCGATCGCACCCGAGTCGAGCAAGCGCTGCAACGTCAGGCTGTACGGCGCATATCGCATCACGTGGCAGACGGCGAAGGTCGCGCCGACCCGCTCGGCCGCCTCGACGATCTCGTCGCACTGCTCGGGCGTCGTGGCTATGGGCTTCTCGAGCAGGAGGTGGTAGCCGCGGTCGAGCAATGCGACGGCTGGTTTGTAGTGGAAGCGGTCTTGGGTGGCGACGACGACCATGTCGGCGATCCGCGGGCCACCGACCAGCGCTTCCCAGCCGTCGAAGCGCCGGTCGGCGGAAACGGCGTGCCGATCGGCCAGCTCCTCACGGCGGGCGCAATCGGGGTCGGCGACAGCTACGACCCGGGCTCGACCGTCGGCCGCGGCCAAGTCAGCGTACGTCTGGCCGCGGTTACCCGCCCCGACTATCGCAATGCTCACCGGCTCTGTCATGCAGCCTCCCTAGAAAGTCCCAGTCTTCGCCCGCGCTCCGACGTCGCGACCGATCTGGCAATCCCACCCGCCCATGAATGGCAGCGATGCCGGGCCCTCTACGGACCCGCGCGGGTTCGCGTGGCCCCGTCGCTTGAGCCGGGCGGCGCAGGCGCAGCACAACTGCACGACAGTCATCAGGCGGGATCGCCGCAGTCCACCCCCGTGCCGAACCATGCGGATCGTGCAATCTACGACTCGCCAGGGGTTGACGCCGTTACGGCACGGCCCCCTGCCGACTCCTGGTCCCGTAGCGTGGCCAGGGCCTTCTCGATCAGCCGTATGCGCGTCTTGGCCTTCTTCGCGCTCTCGATAGCGAGTACCTGCTCCCGCTTGCGGCTGTAGGACAGGCGGTCGTAGGCGGTGCGGGCGACCGGATCGGCGTCCAGGGCGCGGGCGAAGTCCGCGGGCTCTACCACAACACGGGGCTCCGGTGGCGATCTTGGCAGACGTTGCGGCAGTTGCCGGCGCTTCCTCCAAGGCGATACCCGCAAGCTGACGGCCGTAGGACGCAGGCCGTTCCCCTCGCCCAGGTCCGGCGAGTAACCTTTGTGCACCCCGCGGCGGACGGCTGGAAGGTCGCGTCGACATGCGGGCCGGAAGCCAAGCGACCAGCGCGCCGCACGGCATCACCGAAACACACTAGAGCAGCTCGGCGCCGACCTGCTCGCCTTACTCGAGCAGCACGGAGAAACCGATGAACCCCGACACCATTGTCCTGATCCACGGCTTCTGGGTGACCCCGCGCAGCTGGGAGCACTGGAAGGCCTACTACGAGCAGCAGGGCTACCGCGTGCTCACTCCGGGCTACCCAGGCTTCGAGGTCGAGGTCGAGGCCCTCAACGCCGACCCGACCCCGATCGAGAACCTGAGCGTGCCCGCCGTCGTCGACCACCTCACCGACGTGATCGGCGGGCTGGAGCGGCCGCCGATCCTGATGGGCCACTCCGCCGGCGGGGTTTTCACTCAGCTCATGCTGGATCGCGGCTACGGCGCAGTGGGCGTGGCGATGAACTCGGCGCCCACTGAGGGCGTGCCCGTAGTGCCGCTGTCGCAACTCAAGTCCACCTTCCC
The DNA here is from genome assembly GCA_963836855.1 of uncultured Actinomycetota bacterium. GTDB lineage: Bacteria > Actinomycetota > Actinomycetes > Propionibacteriales > Propionibacteriaceae > Microlunatus. The sequence goes on from CAWILN010000050.1 coordinate 71,391, forward strand.
GGTGCTGCGAACGGTCGGGCGCAAGAAGGCTGCCGGCTTCACCCTCGAGCAGTGGCGCTACGCGTTCACCAACACTTTCACCGAGGAGGAGTCCAAGGCGCTGTACGAGCGCTACCACATCCCGGCGTCGGTGCGGGTGCTGTGGGGCAGTGCACTGGCCACCCTGGAGCCTGGCCACCAGGACACCTTCGTCAACTACGACAACGACAACCGGGCGCCGCTGCTGTTCATCTCCGGCGGCGAGGACCACCTCATGCCCCCCAGTGTCCAGCGCTCCAACGCCAAGCATTACAAGTCCAACACCGTGACCGAGGTCAAGGAATACCCCGGCTATGCCCACCTACTGCCCGCCCAGAAGGGCTGGGAGGAGATCGCCGACGACGCTCTGGCCTGGGCCGTGGAGCACGCGCGGTAACAGAGTGGTCATTGACACTCGACCGGTACCGCAACCGGAAGGGCCAATTGAAGCTGACCTTCTCGCCATACCCGGGGAGGCGGTCTGACGTGTTTACGATGCCGTTCATGCTGACGGGTCACCTGCTGGAAAGTCTTCGGTTGGCGCTGATCTGGAGGTTGCCGACCTGCGGGTGATGCGGATCGGCCGCCACGACGTGTCCGACTCGACAACTCCGTCTGATGGGCGAGCCTGCTGCTGGTGCATCTGCGGTGATGATGTCGTCGTTTGAGCGAGTTCAGGGTTCGGGTTGGGCCGGGTTTGAACCAGCGAGGACGAGTTCAGGGTGTTGGTGTATTCGGCGGTACTGGCCGGGGGTGATGCCATATTCCCGGCGGAACTGGCGATTGAAGTTGGAGAGGTTCTGATAGCCGGTTCGGTGGCAGATTGTGGAGATGGGTTCGTCGGTGTTCTCCAGCAGCTGGCAGGCGTGCGCGAGCCGCAGTTTGCGGACGGTGTCGCTGAAGCTCTGGCCAGCTGATCGGCGGAAGTAGCGGGAGAAGCTGGATTCAGACATCGCGGCTCGGGCGGCGACGTCGGCGAGTCTGATCTCGCGTGCGCTGTTGGTGAAGAGGTACTTGAGCGCGTCGTCGATGAGGTCGTCGGTGCCGCCTTTGTCCTGCGGTGGTACCCAGGGGCTGGCCAAGAGTTGGGCTTCCCCGGGTGGGGCGGCACTGAGGATGTCGAGCAGCGCCAGAATGTGGTGGAGGCGGTCGATTCCAGCGCTGTCGCCGATCGCGAGCAACTGCGGGGCGGCAGCCGCAGCTGTTGGTCCGGTGAACTCGATGCCGCGGGCGGCATCGGCAAGAAGGGGGTCGACGGCGCGCAGTTCAGGCAATAGTTCCTGGCAATCACCGATCCACTGCGGATGGAACTGGAAGACGACGTCCCGGTTGGTGATGTGCTCGCCGTCGCCGACATCGCTGATCCAGTCGTGTGGCAGGTTAGAACCGACCAGGACGAGCTGTCCGGCGGTGAAGCGGCCGATGTGGTTTCCGACGATGGAGCGGCCGGTCCCGTGCTGGATCAAGTGGATCTCGAACTCAGGATGGTAGTGCCAGCGGCAATATGGGCCGGGGTAGTCGTGCATGTGCCAGCGGGCCGATGTGCCGGGCATCGTCGGCACCAGCTCTCGGGCCGCCGTTTTTCCGACCAGTCGACGGGCTTGAACGACTGATTTCCGCATACGCACCATTCTGATCTTCCTACGAGGCCAAGTGGAACAGGAGTGGGCAGATTATGCAAGAAAGTATCAGTAGTTGCCTTCACAGGCGCTAGAGGAGGTCCGGAACGGCACCTAAGGTTGCGGACCAGCGGCGCCTTGTTGGCTTTGGCCTTATCAGTGCCGAGGCGCCGTCTTCCTCTACATGTCGAAGGAGACGCCGATGTTAAACCCCAGTGCTGTGCTGTACGGGCCGCACGATGTGCGGATCGAGGACCGGCCGGTCCCGGAACCGGCGCCCGGTCAGGTTTTGGTCGAGATTGCTGCGGTCGGGATCTGCGGTTCCGATGTCCACTATTACGAGCACGGTCGTATCGGCGACTATGTGGTGCGCGATCCGATGATCATCGGTCACGAGTCCGCCGGGACGGTAGTCAACATCGGCGACGGCGTCGACCGAAACAGGGTCGGCGAGCTGGTTGCGCTTGAGCCGGGCGTCCCGTGCCGAACCTGCACGCAATGCCTGCGGGGCCGCTACAACTTATGCCCGCGCGTCGTTTTCTTCGCCACTCCGCCTGTGGACGGCTCGATCAGCCGCTACGTGGCCATTGACGCCGCCTTCGCCCATTCCGCCCCGTCGGGGCTGACAGCTGAGCAGGCGGCGATGGCCGAACCGGTGTCGGTTGGGATCTGGGCTGCCGGCAAGAGCGCCGTAACCGGAGGCGACCGGGTTCTGATCACCGGCGCCGGCCCGATCGGCCTCCTCGCAGGCCAGGTTGCGCGCGCGCTGGGCGCCGATACCCCGGTGATCACCGACGTCAGCGACTTCCGGCTCGCCCGGGCACGCGACCTTGGCTTGCGCACCGCGCAGGCTGGAACTCCGCTCGAGGAGGAGTTTGACGTGCTCCTGGAATGCTCCGGCGCGCCCGCTGCTCTCACCGGCGGGATGCGAGCGCTCGCCCCGGCTGGCCGGGTCGCTTTGGTGGGGATGGGCGCCGACACCGTGACGTTGGATGTCGCCCTCGTACAGGGACGAGAAATCTCCGTGACCGGCGTGTTCCGCTACGCCAACACCTATCCGCGGGCCCTGCAGCTGATCAGCAACGGCGCGGTCAACGTCACCGACGTCATCACCCACCGCTTCACCCTCGAAGACACCGAACGTGCCCTAACGATCAGCCAAACAGACCGCAACTCCCTGAAAGCCATGGTCCACACAGCCCACCGCGCCCAGCCGGGCGTGACGGTATGACACACACGCCCCCTGGAAATAAACGGCCATGACCGCATCGGATGGCCCGCACCCGCTGAGCCCAGGCATGCCGCCGGCGTGTGGATATGAGGTGCGGGCCGAGTTCGACCACCTTGTCATTCGCGACGACTTCGTCGCCGACCTCGCCGGAAACACAAGTCACCGCCTCCTTGAGTTCCAGCCCCAGCTGACCATCAATACCAAGGGGCAGCTGGAATTGCATCTCACCGTCCCCGGACCTGACGTGTGGACCTCACTCCTGACCGCTATGACCGTGATCCGGCAGTCCGGCTACGCACCCATCGCCGTCCACGTCCTCGACAATCCAGAGTCGACAACCACCCACGTCCAGTCACCAGGCAATCACTCAAGCTAGGCGAAGCTCCGCAGGCCAACGGCAACCGGCACATGCGGGCAAGGGCTCGCTCGATAGCGTCTACTTCTCGAGCGGAAGCTCCGCTCTTCGCGCCGGAGCTTGCCGGTGCCGGCCGGTACAAGCCCTAGCGGAATCCCGGTGTGGGCCAAGCCGTCGGCCACGTAGCGGATTGTGCCGGTGGCACGAAACGGAAAGAAGGTGCCTGCGGGTCTCGCCGGGGTCGACTGATTGTTGCCGAAGGGTCATCGGGCCTCACTCTCCGTACCAACCGGCAGATCTCCGGTCTGAATGACCCTCTGAGCGATCGTTCGTAGCTTCACGTGGGTGTTCTGCGACTCGCGTTTCAGCAGAGCGAACGCCTGGCCGGCCGTCAGCTGACGGCGGGTCATCAGGATTCCTTGGGCCAGTCCCACCCGATGCCGTGCGGCCACCGCTCGATTCAAGTTGTCACGCTCCATAGCGGCTCCCAAGGCCAGACTGGCGTGATGGGCGAATGCCTCGGCTACGTCTATGTGCGGCGACAGGGTGCCCGGGCCCGTGGCATACCAGACCAGCCGGACCGGCTGCCGCGGAGCGCCCTCAATAGACACCACGAGTAGCGCGCGTCTGCCCACCCCATCCCACGAGGCGCCTTCCGCCGGATCGTCGATCGAAATCGGCTGCTGCAGTAGACCCTGCCGGAAGAGCATCTCTATCACCGCAGCTGCCGCCGAATCATCGGGCGCCGCGTCGCTTGGGCGTGCGGCGAGGGTTTGCCAGCAGCGCCCGGTGTAGGTGACGACCGCCACCCCGTCGGCGGCGATCAGTGCCAGGGCTTCGTCGACGACTGTTGGCCAGAATGCCGCGAGGTCTGGTGCAGCCCAAATCCGCTGGCAGGCAGCGACTAGAGCTGTCGTGTAGGCCAGATCACACGGTGAGGCGGTCGGCGGCATCTGTGGATCGGTCCCATGTCCGGGGTCTCAAAGAGCCGGAGAATCACAGGACCCGTGAGCGCGATCTGCCAGTCAGCCCGGAGGCGATCATGACCAGGACGGCGGCTACAGCAATGGCGATGATCCACCGCACCCAGTCGATGCCCGGGCTGCCGTTGCCTCCGAACGCGGTGTAGATGAACCAGCCGATCAAGACCCCACCGATGCCGCAGATGATGGTCAGCCAGATCGGGATGTTGTCCCGGTTGCCAGGGGCGACGAACTTGCCCAACAAGCCGATGATGATACCGGCGACGATGACACCGATGATCTCCACTGCTTCCTCCTCGAAAGTGGTCGATGGTTCTGGCGCGAAGTGAGTGCCGTACGTTGGCCTCGATTCGCTCCGTCCACAACTTAACCACCCCAAGGGCGGATGCATTACACCCTTAAGGAGGTTAAAGTCAGCTTATGGAAACCCCGGTGAGGACACCGGTCACCATCGCGCTGGTTAACGACTACGACATCGTGGTGATGGGCATCGCGCACATTCTCCAGCAGTACCGAGACCGCGTGGTGATTGCCGAGCTCGACACCAACGTCGCCGTTTCCGACATGGTTGACATCGTCTTGTACGACTGTTTCGCGCAGCCGGAATCTGACCATGATGAGATCAGCGTGCTGATCCGAAATCCGCGCGCCCGCCGAGTTGCGGTCTACACCTGGAACTTCCACCCCGACATGATCGACAGCGCCCGCAGCGCAGGGCGTCAACGGGTACTTGTCAAAAGCTTTACCTGCGCGCGACCTTGTCGCCGCCCTCGAAGCGATCCACGCCGGCGACATCGTGATCAGCGACCCACCCTTTCGGACACGCAGTATCGGTGGACTGAACTGGCCAGGCCGTAGCGAGGGACTTACAGACCGCGAATCGGAGATCTTGGCGCTGATCACCCAAGGCCATAGCAACGCCGAGGTGGCAACGCTCACCCACCTCAGTCCGAACACGGTGAAGTCCTACATCCGAACGATCTATCGCAAAATCGCCGTGACCAGCCGCACCCAGGCGGTTCTGTGGGGCGTCCGCCACGGCTTCACACCCGACCATCACCGCATCGAACACTGGCGCGGAGGGCCCTGACCGGGTCGGGTGCACGCCCCATGTGCAGCCTCTCCGAGGCCGACGACCCTAGCCTCACCGATGATGGCCGCCAGCGGACGAAGATCATCAAAACCCAATCGGGGCGAAAGACCGCGCAGCGGGACAGCTGACCGATGCAACGCCTCAACTGCTCGCGCTAACCCTTGCTCCGTCATGAGAGCAGCCTGCCGACCTTCGCGCTGATGGTGGTCGCCGACCGTCGTTGTCCGCCATAGGCGCGCCAACTGCCCAAGTCTCGTGCGGGCAGCCGCAGCAAGCCTCCGCCGAAGCCGCGGACCCGCAGCTCACAGTTCACCATTAACCCGCTCTCGTCAACGGCCGGCGCTGACCAGCGGTGAGGCTCGCGTGGCCGTGCACAGTCGCGTGTTAGGGAGCCCGCGGGATCCCTTGTTTTAGGCTCGGACCATGCGCGCTGCCGCTTCTTCGGGAGTCCGCCTCGCCGAACTCGTTGCCACGATCTCGCTCGGCACGGACCTCGGGCTCGGGCAGTCGATGGAGCACATCTTGCGGCAGACTCTCGTCTCGCTGCGGATGGCCGAGCTCCTCGCATTCGATGAGGCTGAGCGCGAAGTCGCCTACTTCTCGGGGCTGCTGGCCTGGGTGGGCTGCCACACGGATGCATATGAACAGGCAAAGTGGTTCGGAGATGACATCGCGCTGAAGCGGGACGGGTACCACTACGACATGGGACGACCCGTCGATGTGCTCAACTTCGCGTGGCACACAGTGGGACGGGGACGCCCACCGCTGGAGAGACTCAAGACCTGGCTGGAGCTCCCGCTGGCGGTGCGCCGAAACGCGATCGTGGACCTTCGCAACCATTGGCTGGCCGCGGACGAGCTGGCCAGCCGCCTCGGCCTCGGCGAACAGGTGCGGCGCAGTCTCAAGGAAAGCTTTGAGCGTTGGGACGGCAGGGGATTCGGCGGTTCGAGAGGCGAGGAGATCAGGCTGACCTCGCGCGTGGTCTGCCTCGCCGACGTGGTCACGGCCTATTACGAACAGGGTGGTGAGAGGGCTGCCGTCCAGGTGGCGTGGCAGCGATCAGGCACGCAGTTCGACCCTGCGCTCGTCGAGCTCTTCTGCGCCAACGCGGCCGGCGTTCTCTCAGGTCTCGACGGGCCGAGTCAGTGGGCGCAGGTTATCGATGCCGAGCCGACGCTTGCACGGGTGATGACCGATCCCGAGTTCGACGCAGCGCTCGAGGCGATAGCGGACTTTATCGACCTCAAGTCGCCGTACACACTCGGCCACTCCCGGTCTGTGGCCGACATGTCCGGTGCGGCCGCGCGCGTGTTGGGGTTGCCCGATGAGGACTGTGTTGCGGTTCGACGGGCTGGCCTGGTGCACGACCTCGGTCGGCTTGGTGTGCCCAACTCGATCTGGGACAAGCACGGACCGTTGACCAGGTCGGAGATGGAACGGGTACGCCTGCATCCGTATCTGTCCGAGCGGATGCTGTCCTCGGCGCACGCGCTCGCTCCGCTCGCCGCGATCGCGGTTGAGCATCACGAGCGGATGGACGGATCAGGTTATCCGCGGGGACTCAACTACGCATCCATCACTGTCGCAGGGAGGGTGTTGGGAGCAGCCGATTGCTATGCGGCGTCAACGGAGCCACGGCCACACCGAGCGCAGCTGGCACCGGACGAGGCTGCTGCCGCGCTTCGGATCCACGTTCGCGAGGGACGCCTCGACGCTGACGCCGTGCAGGCGGTGTTGGAGGCGGCCGGCCATCGCACCCGGAGGCGCCGCGAGCTCCCCGCTGGGCTGACCGCGCGAGAGGTCGAGGTGTTACGGCTGCTCACACGCGGACTCTCCAACCGAGACATTGCGGAAAAGCTGACAATCTCTCGCAAGACCGCAGGCAGCCACATCGAACACATCTACACCAAGACAGGCGTCCGGAATCGTGCTGGCGCGAGCCTTTTCGCGATGCGGCACGGCCTCATGATCGAATAGCAATGATCGGGTGTTTGCCCGATGAACCCCACGCGACCGGCATCTAGCGTTCGGTTCATGACCACCATCACCAAGGACTTCGTCCGGGCCAACGACATCGACATTCACTACATCGATGCCGGAACCACCGACGCGCCAACGCTAGTGCTGCTGCACGGCGGCCTGGTGAGCACCAGCGAGATCTGGGCTCCCACACCCATCAGCTATGCGTCTCACCTGCGAGCGGCTCGCAGAGGAGTTCCACATCATTGCTCCGGACGCGAGAGGGTCCGCGATGACTACCCACTCCGGTGGGCCTGTGTCGATGTCTGTGCTGGCCGACGATGTCGCTGCACTGATCGACGCACTCGGGCTCGACCGTCCGGCCGTTGCCGGATTCAGTGAGGGCGGACTAACGGCCTTGCTGCTCGGCATACGGCACCCTGACTCCATTCGGGCTCTGGTCTGCGACGCCGGTTATGACTTGCTCAATCCGGACGCACCGGCCTTTGCGATGCTGCCCGCCCTGCTTGGTGGGCTGCCTCATGTTGATCCCGACGTCGTCGAGCAGTCGTTTGGGCAGGACCCGGAGATGGCCGAGGTCTTCGCGCTGATGAGGGCCGACCAGGACAACGCGCGCGGCGAGGGCTACTGGCGAACGTATATCGGGCGCACCCTCGAGCGCTGGTCGCACTGGCCCGGCTACGGCTACGCCGATCTCGCCAAGATCAGCGTGCCGACCCTGATCCTGGTCGGCGATCGCGACCACTTCTGCTCGGTCGAGGAGGCTGCGGTGGCATTCAGGAACCTCGGCCATGGCCAGCTCGCCGTGATGCCAAACATCGGGCACGTGATCAGCACGGGCAAGATCGAGGCACTAGTCAGCTTCCTGACCAGCTAGACCGGGCGACTCCTGGCGAGGAGCAGCACTCCGATGACCGCCTATCGGCCGGGCTGGGGGCCCGGTCAGCCGAGTGCCCTGCGTAACCTCGGGCCTTGCTTGGGCTGAAGGCCCGCTCAGTGGCGGCGCGGGTCACCGGCTGGGGAACTGCGAGTAGTCCGGGAAATTGCCGAACAGCCGCTCGTCCTCGCCGTCCGGGCCGTACGTGACCGCCTGCACGAGCAGGTCTCCGCCGACGAAGGCACCTTTCCACGACTCACCCATGCCGCCGAACACCTCCTCCCGGTCACCCCTGCTGCGCGGTCGATTGATGCCTACCTTGAAAGCCTGCAGCTGCTCGGCGACGCGCGACGCGAAGTCCATGTCGTCGGTCGCCAGGCTAGCCACGAGGCACCCGTTGCTGGCATTCATGGCCGCGAGCAGCTCGGCCTCGGTGTCCACACAGACGACGGAGTCGATGGGGCCGAACGGCTCGGCGTGGTGCAGCGACCAGTGGGCCGGTGGCTCGAGGACGCAGGCCGGTGCGACGTATGCCGAGGTGTCCTGCCCATCAAGGAAGCGCCCCGAACCCACCGAGCCGCGGTGGAGGGGAAGCCCACGGCCCCGCATTGCCTCCTCGAACTGCTCTCCCAGTTCCGCGGCCTTCCGGGCCCCGATCACCGGCCCGAAGTCCAGCTCCGGCAGGGGATCATCCGGACGCTCGACAGCCAGCGGGTGGCCGAAGCGCAAGCCTTCGACGACCGGCAAGTAAGTATCGAGGAACGCGGGCAACAAGCGTCGCTGGACGACATACCTCGGGTACGCAGTGCACCGCTGCTTGGCGTATTCGAACCCCTTGCGCAGATGCTGGGCGAGCAGCTCCCACTCGGTGAAGTCCCATATCCCCCACGCGTTCAGCCCTTCCTGCTCGAGAAAGTGGCGGCGGCGGCGGTCGGCCAGGGAAGTGGCGGCTGCCCGTCCGTTGGATCGGCCTCCGACGAACGCGAGTGCCCCTATGCGGGGATTGCTGATCAGGGCGTCGCCCAGCTTGCCGCCGATCCCGCTGAGCAGTGTGACCGGAAGACCGGCGCGGGCCATGAAGGCGTGGGCGAGCGTCAGGCAGTGGAAGCCGCCCTGGCTCGGCGTCTTTGCCACCACGGCATTGCCGGCCAGCACCTGAACCAGCTCGGCGTGCACCTGCACGCTCATCGGGTAGTTCCAACTCGCAATGTTCGACACTGGGCCAGGCAGGGACCGCCGCTCGGCATCAGTTCCGATCGCCAGCTGGCGTTCTATCTCGTCGACGTACCAGCGGACCCCGTCCAGACAGCGATCCACGTCGGCCACGGCCAGCCGCCATGGCTTGCCGATTTCCCAGACCAACAGGAGGGCGAGCAGGTCCCGGTGGAGAACCATCGTGTCGATCGCGGCTGTCACCCGTTCGCGGCGTTCAGCCAAGCCGACCTTCGACCACGTCGCATGCTGATCGCGGGCATGCTCGACGGCGCTAGCAGCGATGTCGCGCTCCACACGTGGCGGGCCATGGATCGGCGACAAGTCGACCGGGGTGACATGGTGGCCGGGCACTCCCACGCGCTGCCACTCGCCGTGCAACAGGTTGCGGATGCGGTCGGACTCGAATGCCTCCGGTGCCACCGACACGCATCGGGCGTAGGTCTCTGTCCACGAGCATCCAGGTTTTAGCTGCAGGTTCGTCACGTCGACATTCTGGCGCCAAGGCAACCTCGCCATGCGAGCGGGACGATTGGGCCATGCCGCCGAGGCAGAACGCGTCAGGCTCCTAGGCCTACCGGCGCCCCAGCGCCCAGTCGATCTCTCCGACCGGGTGGGTCCTTCTGCCAGGCCCGGCCGGTCACGTTCAGGCCACGGTCGCGGTCCCGCGAGATGCGTAGAACGCTCACCGCCGACGGTTCGCCATCACTTCGCAGTCAGCGAGAGCTGCCACCGTCGACTTGGTCGAGATCGACGTCGGCGTCCTCAGCGCGCCGTGGCCAGGCCGGCGACCCAGCCGTCAGCGCCGGGCCGTCGGCTGAAAGAATCTTGAAGCCGGATGTCGAAAGGGACGGCCGCCGTACCACGCGTAGACGACGCAGCCACCAGCGGAGGAGAGATGAGATGGGCAGGGTCACCACCGGCGGCACGATGTCGCTCGACGGCTACATCGCCGGACCAGAAGAAAGCGGCTTCGATCTGCTGTTCCAGTGGTACGGCAACGGCGACGTCGAGATCCCCTCGGCCAGTCCCGACGTGCCGCCGCCCCGCATCTCAGCGGCGAGCGCGGAGCTGATCAAGCCGGAGTGGGAGAACACGGGCGCGCTGGTCGTCGGCCGGCACCTCTACGACATGACGAGTGCCTGGGGCGGGCGCCACCCCATGAACGTGACCACGGTCGTGCTCACCCACCGGCGCCCCGACGACCGTCCTGAGGACGACGAGAACTTCGTCTTCGTCACCGATGGCATTGAGGCGGCGGTGGCAAAGGCGAAAGAGCTGGCCGGGGACAAGAACGTCGCTGTCAACGGCGGGCAGATGGCCCGGCTGTGCCTGGAGGCCGGGCTGCTCGACGAGGTCGGCGTCGAGCTGGTGCCGGTCGTGTTGGGCGGGGGTACGCCGCTGTTCCCCGAGCTCGGCGCCACGCCGGCGCAGTTTGAGGGGCCCGTCGCGGTGGTCGAAGGCACCGGCGTCACGCACCTGCGCTACCGGGTCAAGAAGTAAGCCTCCGACATCCGGGGCGCCGGGGCCGCCCGGTAGCCCCGGAAATCAGGCGTCAGTGGCCGCGTCGGCCTAGCCGACCGCGGACGACCTCGCGCTCCGCGGGCGAACTGCGGCCGGGCATCCGTACCGTGACCGTCGGACGGGGTTCGGGAAAGCTCATAGGAGCGCTCATCCTGTCAGGTCGCGGGGTGGTTCGGCTGCTTCGGGCAGGGCTGGACCCATCGGTGGGGCGTCGCGCGCCGCGCTGGTACCGTGCCGCCCATGGTCCGGCATGTGGTCTGCTTCCGGTGGCACGAGGGCACGACGCCCGAACAGGTGGATGAGGTGGCCGTCGCGCTGCGTGAGCTCCCAGGGCTGATCCCCGAGATCCACTCGTTCAGTTGCGGGCCCGACGTGGGCGACAACGCGGGGAACTGGGATTTCGCGGTGGTCGCCGAGTTCGACTCGATCGACGACCAGACCATCTATCGCGACCATCCTGAGCACAAGCGCGTGATCACCGACTTCATCGCGCCGATCCGGGCCGACCGGGCCGTGGTGCAGTACGACGCGGGCTGAGGACGACCCGGCGCATCGTGTCGCTACTGCCGTCGGCGACCCGGCTCGTCTACGCCCTCGGCCTGGGCTGCGATCAGTTGGAGGGGCGCCCGTTCGAGTGCGACTACACGCCCGAGGCGCAGCAGAATGTTTGAGGTGCTACTCAGCGACGACGACGTAATCGGTGGAAATGTCGGTCTTCGATCCGAATGGGCCCATTTTCTGCCATTTATCGAATGCTGCGGCCGCTTCTGGGTGCTGTTCGAAGAACTGAGAGAACTCCTCCGACTCCTCGCCTGGCCTGGGGAAGTACCGATCACGTGCCTCCAGACTCTCGATTTCCAAGAGCACGAGATACTTTCCGGCACGTTCGCCACGGTCACCTTTTAGGAGATGGGTTTTCCAGCCCGGGAGCTCGACGGTCGGTGCGACCTCTTCGGCGAAAAACCGCTCATAGTCGTCGGGCTCCACTCCTGGCTGCAGCTCAATTTCGTGCAGGCCGAACAGCTTTGGCATCGCAAATCCTCTCCACTTCGAAGAACCATTAGGTCATGCTTAATGGCTATTACCGGATCGACGCAAGAAGTTCGATCATAAAGCTGTTGATCTTCGACCCCCGGGCGGTTCACGACCATAACTTGTCGTTGTCACTCGTCGCTGGTCGCCCGGCCCAGATGGTCACCTTTGAGCGGCGCGGAGCCGAGGGGCTACTTGATCGGTAGCTCCAGCTTCCATCTGCCCTGGCTGGTCCCGTCCTCGTCGTAGTACGGGATGTGCACGATGCCGCCGATCTTGGCGTTCTCGAAGGCGAAGTACGCGAGCGTCTTCTCGCCAGCGGCAAGTTCACCAGCGCTCTCGTCAAACGCCGCCTGCTGATAGTCGCCTTTGCCGGTGTACTCGGCGTTGCCCCAGCTGGTGGCTTTGCTGGAAGACAGCTCCACGATGGCGTACAGCGCCTTGCTGTTCGTCAGGTACGCGGACTTCAGCTCTGCCTTTCGCCCACGGGATTGATCGCTGGTGGTGCGCGACGACAGCATGGACTTCACGGGTCCGGTCTTGCCCGTCCAGCCGCTGATCTTGCCCTGGTCGAACGTGAAGTCCTTCCAGGTGTCCTTGGTCTTGGGCTCGTTGTCGTACTTGATCTTGATGGCGCCGGTGGCGGGATCTGGGTCGATCTTCGGAGTCCGTGGCTCCGACGCGTAGCCGGTGATCTTCTCCGCCTTGGTCATCAGCTGCCGGTGCACGACGTACCTTGCGGCAGCAGACTCCGGTGCGACCAGCAGGCCGGCCTTCTTGGTCTCGTCCTCGTGGATCAGCTTGGTGAACTTGACGGCCGTGGCGAAGTCTCCCGCAGATGCTGGGGTGGAGGACGCATCGGGGGGAGTGCTGACAATCACCTCGCCCTCTGGCTGCTGCGATGGGTCGCCGCCGGCCGAGCAGCCAGCCAGCGCCAAGATCAGCAAGGTAGCCACCAGGACAGCCAGACTGCATTCCAGCATCGTGCTGAGCTTCTGCGGCTGCTCGATCTCGCTCATCGACTTCTCCGGGGTCGGATTGGCCCAGAGTGGCGCAGCCCAGCTGGCCGTGTGAGCACACCGGTGCATCGTGCCCAGATCGTTATTCGGTTGACGACCAGGCTCGAAAGGTGTCAGCACGTGTCGACAACCTGCGACGGTGACAACCAGACGTTGATCAACAAGAAGAGGTAAGAGTTCTCGTCAACGTCAGTTCTGGGACGAGCGGATCGCCATCGTTGACCCAGGCCGGCCGGGCGATTGGCCGGCCTGGGACGCTCCCCAACGCCGATGGGCTGATGGTGTGACCCGCCGCGCGTGACACGAACGTGACCGCGACCCCCTGGGATTCAGAGCGCGGGCTCGCGTGGCCGGACCCGGGAGAGTCGGATCAGCCGCGCGCCGAGAATCGCGATCCATAGCAGCAGCACCGTCACGAACACCCGCTGCACGACTCCGGTCCACGACGGTCCGGCAACACCGGTAAAGACAAGAACCAGCAGCACCAGCCCCACCACACCGGTGGTAATCGAGTAGGCACGTAGGTCACGCCACGACTCGTCGCCGCTGAAGGCGCGGGCAAGCACCAGCGGCGCAGCGACGAGCGCCAGAAATATCACGGAACTGGCCACCTCGTGAGTGGCGGAGTGCCAGGAGACCTCGCCGGCGTCGATCCGTGCAGCGCAGGCGGCCAGCCGGCTGCGGCAGTCGTTGCGGGCCAGACCTGCCACGATGGCGCCGACACCCGCGAGTGCAACCAGAATCGAGCCGATCCTCGCGAGCCTGCCCTCCAGCGCGCCGGCCAGTCCGATTCCGAGCGCAACCGTGCCAGCGCCGAGCAGCAGAAAACCAGCGATCATGATCCACGCGTGCCGCGCGTCCAGCGCGGCCAGCTCGCTGATGTAGTCCCGCCGGAGGCTGTACCCATCCTGCAGAACCTCCGCAACAATCCACGCGATGGTGAAGGCGACGGGGCCCATCACCGCAAGCCAACCGAGCACAAGCCGGCCACCGACAGTCCTCATGCATCGAGATGCTACGGCGCAGCTCGGGACGGCGCCGCCGCCTCGGCAGATAGCCGGCAGCGGACCACGGGATGACAGCGCTTGAGATCCTCAAACGTCGAGAGATCCGGTCGTCGGCTGATCTCGGTTCCGTTGCGAGGACCGATCTGGCCACTTGACGGGCCGTGCTAGTTGACTGGCACCCCTGAGCGAATTAGGGCCTGGTTAACGGGCGGTGTATCCGCCGTCGACGGGGAGGCGACGCCGACGACGAGGCTGGCTGCGGGGCTGTTGAGCCATAGCACGGCGGCGGCGATCTCATCGGCCCGGCCGAGGCGGCCGGTCGGCTGGTTCGCCGCGGCTTCGGGCACGCTGAGCTCGCCCTTGGCGATCATCTCGGTCACCATCGGCGTCTCGATGGTTCCGGGACAGACGGCGTTGATGCGGATCCCGCGTGGGGCGTATTCGAGTGCCGCGCTGGAGTGAGGCCGATAACTCCGTGCTTGGAGGCGTGGTAGGCGGCGCGTCCGGGCAGTCCGACGAGTCCTCCGAGTGAGGAGCAGTTGACGATGGCGCCGCTGCCTTGGATGCGCATCTGGCGTAGCTCGTGTTTCATGCACGCCCACACGCCGCGGAGGTTGATCGCATTTACGCGGTCAAAGGTTTCAATCGGCTCGTCGGCGGCGTCGGTGGGTGGGGCTTGGATCCCGGCGTTGTTGAAAGCCATGTCCAGCCGCCCGAACGTGGCGACCGTGCGGTGGACCATCACGGCGGCCTGGTCTTCGGAGGAGACGTCGCACAGCACACCGAGTGCTTGGCGGCCCGCGCCGGTCAGCTCCTCGGTGGCGGCGCGGAGGGTGTCGTTGTTGACGTCGGCCAGGACCACGGCGGCGCCGGCCTCGGCGAAGGCCTGGCCGGTGGCCAGGCCCATTCCGGAGCTGCCGCCGGTGACCAGAGCGACCTGGCCGGTGAAGTCATAGCGAGGATTCCATCGTCATGGCCCTTTTCGACGGGGGTTGGGTGGTCAGTCGAGGCATTCGATGGTGAGCTGAAACGAGCCGCCGGCCTCGGCGATGACGTCTAGGCCAGAGTCGATCCGTCCGATGATCACAATGCCCGGGCTTGGGATTGTCTGGCCGTCGTCGGCGTAGAAGATCGCCAGGTCGTGTGAGGGTGCCCAGTAGCCCAAATCGCCGACCTGGTAGGTGGCTTGGCCCTCACCGGGGTTGATCGGACGGGGGAGCTGTCCGGGCTTCTCCCGGCCGAACAGGTCCTGCATGTTCAGAGTCAGCGGAAGCAGGGAGGCGAAGTCGCGGGCAGTCGGGGTGTCGTTGAGTGTGGCGGTCGCGCGGTGGCCGCCGACGGCAAGTCGGATCGGCACGGCGGGTTTCTCCTTGGACGTAGCAGTTGTCGTCATGGGGTTGGCGTTGGCGTGACGCCTGAGGCGACTACACCGTTTGGCCGCCGTCGACGGCCATGGCCCGCCCGGTGACGAAGGAGGCGGCGTCGGAGCACAGCCAGAGGACGGCGGCGGCGATCTCTTCGGGCGTCCCCACACACGCCCGATCGGCTCTTGTGCGATCACCCTGTCGCGGCCCTCGGCGGTGCCGCCGGTGAACCGTTGCATCATTTCGGTGTCGATAATTCCTGGGCAGACGGCGTTGACCCGGATGTTTGACGACGCGTAGTCGACGGCGGCGTCTTTGGTCAGGCCAACCACGCCGTGCTTCGCGCGGTGTACGCGGCTCCGCCTCCGAACCTCCTGATTCCGGCACCCGAGGAGGTGTTCACGATGGCGCCGCTCACGTGCTGGAGCATCAGCGGGATCTCATACTTCATGCACACGAACACGCCCTGAGGTTGATCGCGATGATCCGGTCCCATTCCTCCTCGGTGATATCGGCCACCGCGTTGACCTGCTGTTCGGGACCGGCGTTGTTGAAGGCGATGTCGAGGCGCCCGAACGCCTCGACCGCCTGATCCAGCGCCGACCGTACGTCCTCGGTACGCGTCACGTCACATCTGACGGCGAGCGTCTGCAGAGCTCCTCGATCATGCGGGCCGTTTCCTGGTTGCCCCCTTCGGACACATCGGCGACCACAAGGCTCACCCCCTCGCGCGCGAACGCAAGCGCCGTAGTCCGGCCGATGCCGCTGCCCGCGCCGGTCACGAATGCAACCTTGCCCGCAAAGCTTGCAACTTGGTTCGTGGCAGCCATCATCTGTTCCTCTTCATTGATCATCTCAGGGTTGTGGTCGAGCTTGGGTCACGGGCGAAGGAGGACCTTGATCGCCCGCCGCTCATCCATCGCCCGGTAGCCCTGGGCGGCCTGCTCGAGAGGCAATTCGAGGTCGAAGACCTTGCCCGGGCTGATCTCGCGGTTCCAGACCAGGTCGATCAGCTGGGGCAGGAAGCGGCGCACCGGAGCGGGTCCGCCGTGCACGTGCACGTGGGAGAAGAACATCTCCTCACCGGGTAGCTGCACATCATGAGCGACGCCGACAAAACCGACGTGCCCGCCCTCGCGAGCGGAGCGGATAGCCTGCATCATCGACTCCTGGGTGCCCACGGCCTCGATCACCGAGTGGGCGCCCAACCCGTTGGTGAGTTCCTTGATCTTGGCGACCCCCTCGTCGCCGCGCTCTGCGACGATCTCAGTCGCCCACCATGTCGTGGGCAATCTAGAGCTGGCCTACGAAAGCGTAGACATGATCTCCGAACCCGGACTCACCATGACTATCTATGCCGCCGAACCAGGTTCACCGACCGAACACGCCCTTGCCCTCCTCGCATCCGGGACAGTCACCCAAGACATCGACACCGCAACCCACTCGACCTAGCCGCTGACGTCGCCCGGTTTGAGACCCGGCGCCCTCCCGTACGACTCGCCGGCTTAGCGGCCCGCGCTTGCGCACGAATCACTCACGCGCCTCAACAGATCGTGGGAATCGGTGTTCTCACGGCATGCCGGAAGGAGCCACGCTGTACGGCCCCCGTTCCACGTCCGCTCGTGTCGTGTCTAGGCTGCCGAGTGAATCCCTGCACGAGTAGGAGTACCGGTGAGCGTGCTGATCGAGACCTACACCCTCAGCAACGGAGACCAGATTCCTAAGATCGGGTTCGGCACCTGGCTGCTCAAAGAGGACGACGAGTGCTACAACGCCGTCGCTTGACGCCTTGCGCGACTGGGCTACCGCCACATCGACACGGCCCGGGCTACTACTACAACGAGGCGTCGGTCGGACGGGCGGTGCGCGACTCGGGTATTCCGCGCGAGGAGATCTACCTCACCTCGTCCTGACCACGGTCCTCATCCCCGCCGCACGCAACGCGGACCCGATCCGAAAAGGAACCGATCATGACCACAGCGCAGGGCAGTACGCCGAACGAGGAGCCCTCGGGTGCACAGAGGCTCATCGGTGACTTCGCCCCGAAGCTGGTCGAGCTCACCGACGACGTCTTGTTCGGCGACGTCTGGGCCCGACCCGAGCTGGCCCCGAAGGATCGCAGTCTGATCACCTGCGCAGCGTTGATCACCAACGGCAGCACTGAGCAGCTGCGTGCTCACCTGGGCATCGCCAAGACCAACGGCGTGACAGAAGCCGAGCTGAAAGAGGTGATCATCCACCTCGCCTTCTACGCCGGCTGGCCGCGAGCCATGTCGGCGATCATGGTCGCGAAAGAGGTCTTCGCCGCCTGAGTCCCGACACAGTGATCAGCTTGTCAGTCGGTCCAGTACGAAGGGCGCGCCGGGCGCCAGCAGCTGGATGCGTTCCGGGTTCTCCACCCGGTCTGGCAATGAGTCCGGGTCGGCGTTGAACGGCGCGAAATCGGGAGCATCGACGCAGCCCCAGTGGTATAGCAGCAGTGGGGTGTGGGGGTAGGCGTTCGCCATCGCGATCGCACCATCGAGCCCGAAGTGCCATTCGCTGTCGGAGAAGTCGAACAACATGGCATCGGCGGTCGGCATGCGCAGGTGATGGTCGGGGATGAGCCGTGAGTCGCCGGGCGCCCAGATGGTGCCGTCCGGGGTGTCGATCCAGAACCCGCAGGCGTCCTCCGGCTCGAAGATGCGGTCGCTGGCGCCCGGGGATGCGTTCTGCCAGGCGTGGTCGGCCGGAGTGACGTCCACGCTGACCCGTCCAATCGCGAAATGCTCGCCGATGTCGTGACCGTACGCCGGGAAGCCTTCCCGTTTCATCAGCGAAGCCACGTACTGCGTCGAGTGGTACTCACGGGTCACCCCGGCAAGATCACGACAGGTGGGGACGCTGTAGTGGTCGTTGTCGCTGTGCGTGACTAGCACGGCGTCCAGCCTCGGCACCTCGGCGGCGGCGATCGGAAACTCAATCATCACCGGCATGTCGAAGTCGCCCAGCAGGGGATCGACCATCAGTGTGGTGCCGCGGCTGTTGATCAAGAACCCGGCCATGCCCAGCCACCGCAAAACGGTCCCGTCGCCCGCCTCGAAGGCTTCGGTGCCGAACGGTTGGGTCTTGGGGGCTCGGGCTTGACGTCGCATGGCTGGGACGATACCGTTTCACCGCATCCCGGCGAACGCGGTGCTGCACGAGCCCCCCAATCAGCGCCTGCGGTCACGCTGCCAGTCGACAGTGACGCCATACCCCGCCCTCGGTCTCTGCAGAGTCAAACGACGCGGCGTCGTCGACGAGGTCCTCGCCCTGGCCAGTTCGGCGTGTGCGGGGCTTTGCCGCTGGCCCGCTCGTTCGTGAATGTGGGTGTACGTCAGAGGTTGGTCTGGGCTTCTAGGGAGTCGGGGTAACGGCCTCCCTGGATCTCGATACGCGACGACAGATCGTCGAGCTGGACGAGCTCGGCCTCGCTGAGGGTGACGTCGGCGGCCGCGAGGTTCTCCTCGAGCCGGTGGAGCTTGGTTGTGCCGGGGATAGGCACGATCCACGCCTGCTGGGCGAGCAGCCAGGCCAGGGCGACCTGTCCGGGCGTGACGCCCTTGGCGGCAGCGATGGTCCTGACTTCTTCGACGAGAGCGAGGTTGTGCTCGAGCGCTTCGCCGGAGAATCGTGGGATCTGCGCGCGAAGGTCGTTGGCGGCGAAGGTGGTGGAGGTGTCGACGGTGCCGGTGAGGAAACCTTTGCCGAGCGGGCTGAACGGGACGAACCCGATGCCGAGCTCGGCGCACGCGGCGAGGACACCCTGTTCGGGGCGTCGCCACCACAGGTTGTACTCGCTTTGGATCGCGGTCACCGGTTGCACGGCGTGGGCGCGGCGGATGGTGTCCCCGGCAGCCTCGGACATGCCGAAGTGCTTGACCTTGCCCGCGGAGATCAGATCTTTGACCGCGCCAGCGATCTCCTCGATCGGCACGTCCGGGTTGACCCGGTGCTGGTAGTAGAGGTCAATCACGTCCAGCCCGAGCCGCTGCAGGGACCCGTCGACGGCGCCGGCGATGTCCTCGGGGCGGAGCATCCGACCCGCGGGGCTTGCGTTCGACGGGGTCGATGTCCTGGGCGAACTTGGTAGCGATGACGACCTGCTCGGCGTATGGGGCGAGCGCCTCACCGACGAGCTCCTCGTTGGCGTGCGGCCCGTAGATCTCTGCGGTGTCGAAGAACGTGACACCGAGTTCCACGGCACGGCGGAGCAGGCTGATCATGTCCTGCCGGTCCGGCATGCCGCTGTAGCCGCCGGTCATAGTCATGCAGCCGAGGCCGATGGCTGAGACCTCCAGACCGCTGCCGAGAGTGCGATTCTTCATCAGTGCTGCTCCTTCGGTTGGTTCGGTGACAATCGTCGCTCGTGATCGGTCGGCCGGATGCGGACGCTGATCGCGACGGTGGCCAGCAGCAGGATTGCGGCTATCGTCAGGCTGGTCTGCAGGCCGGCGATGAAGTCGGTGCGATCCGCGATCAGGGCGCCGAAGATCGCGATAGCGACAGCGCCGCCGACCTGGCGGAAGGTGTTGAAAACTGCGCTAGCGGTGCCGGCCCGCTCGGGCACCACGCTGGCCAATACTAGGCCGGTCGTCGGAGGCATGGCGAGCGAGCCGCCGGCGCCGATCGGGATGATCAACAGTGTGGTGAGTAGCGGCGATCCCAGCGGCGCGGTGACCACCATCCCGAGGAGTCCAACCACCATCGAAGACAGGCCCGCAACAATCGGGACGCGGGCGCCGTACCTGTTGGTGACTGGTCCGCTGACCAGGTTGCCGACGACCGCGAACAGCGCTGAGGGCAGGAAGGCAAGTCCGGCGAGAAGCGGTGGCAGCCCGAGCTGCTGCTGAAGGTAGAGGCTGCCGACGAACACGGTGCCGTACCAGCCGACCATGAACGCGAACCCGATCGCCAACGCGATCCGCATCCCGGAAGAGCCGAACAGCTGCAGCGGCATCATCGGATGCGCAACCCGGCCTTCGACGAGCACGAACCCGACCAGGCTCGCCACCGCGATCACCAGTGTGACGATCACCAGTAGGGAGCCGAAGCCATGCGCGCCGCCCTCGATCAGCCCGGACGTCAGCCCGGCCAGGGCAAGCACCCCGAGGATCTGGCCGGTCCAGTCGAACGGGGCGGGCCGGGTCGGTGACGCTACCACGTTGGCTAGCAGTGCCAGCATTGCCGCGCAGACCGGGATGTTGATCCCGAACACCCACCGCCAGTCGAAGGTTGCCAGCACCCCGCCGAGCAGCGGGCCAAGCGCGGCGGCGATGGCTCCGCCCGCGGCCCAGACGCCGAGGGCGCGGGCCCGACGGCCCGGTTCGGGGAAGGCCTCCCGGATCAGGGCCATGGACGCGGGCAGCATGATCGCGGCGGCGGCACCCTGACCGGCCCGGGCGGCGATCAGTGCGCCGATGGTAGGGGCGAGCGCGCAAACGATCGAGGTGAGACCGAAGAGGCCGACTCCCACGCCGAAGGCGCGTTTCGCGCCGATGCGGTCGGCCAGGTTCCCGGCGAACAGCAGCAACGACGCGAACAGCAGGGTATAGCCGTCGACTACCCACTGCTGCCCCACCGTGCCGCCGCCCAGCTCACGTTCGATCTGGGTGAGCGCGACGTTGACGATCAAGATGTCCAGCGTGATCAGGAAGAACCCGGCCGAGGCCAGCAACACCGTCCGCTGGGCGCCTGTTGGATCTCGATCGAGCGCAGTGTGGTCGCGATCGAGCGCGGTGTGGGTTGAGGGCTCGGTGTTGGTCTCGGCCATGATTCCTTGGTCAGCGGCGGTGGGCAGGCACTTATGGAACCGCCTTGCGGGCGCCGGCGGGAGTCCCTGCTGAAAGGTGTACTGGCGAGGCACCCCACGGTCGGCAGGCCGCTTCTAGGGTGTGTGCATGACGGTACCGAACCGCGACGAGGTCCGCGACTTCCTCATCACGCGCCGGGCGAAGGTCCGTCCGGACCAGATCGAGCTGCCGACTGGAGGCAACCGCCGGGTGCCCGGTTTGCGCCGGGCCGAGGTTGCGATGCTGGCCGGTGTCAGCGTTGAGTACTACGCCCGACTGGAACGTGGCAACCTCAACGGCGTCTCCGAGTCGGTCCTGGACGCAATCGCCCGTGCGCTGCAGCTCGATGACGCCGAACGGGACCACCTGTTCGACCTGGCCCGCACCGCTAGCACGTCACCGGTGAGGCGGCAACGCCACAGCACCCGCGGCACCACGGTGCGGCCCGGCTTGCAGTACACCCTCGACGCGATCACCGGCGGACCGGCGTTGATTCGCAACGGCCGTCTCGACATCATCGCCACCAACACGCTAGGGCGGGCCCTGCACGTCGCCGCGTACGCGAACCCGCGGCGGCCGGTGAACCTGGCCCGGCACTGCTTCCTCGACCGTGACAGCGCCGAGCAGTTCTACCCCGACTGGGACAACGCCGCCGATGCCATCGTCGCGATCCTGCGCGCCGAGGCCGGCCGTGACCCCTACGACAAGGATCTGCAGGACCTGATCGGGGTGCTGTCCACCCTCAGCAAGGAGTTTCGTGCGAAGTGGGGTGCTCACGACGTCCGCCGTCACGCGACCGGCGAGAAGCACTTCAACCATCCTGTCGTCGGCCGGCTCGACCTGCTGTTCGAGAGTGCCGACCTCGCCGCCGACCCGGGCTGGAAGCTGCTCATCTACACCGCCGAGCCCGCCTCCGCGGCCGCCGACGCGCTCGCGCTGCTGGCCAGCTGGGCCGCCACCAACGAGCAGCCCGTCGATCCGGCGCCTGGGCGAGTGGCACGCCAAGACAGCTGACCAGCCAGGCGACGCCCAGGGAGTTCGTTCATCGGACAGTGAGTACCTCAGACGGTAGCCGCCGTCTACCGTCGTAGCTGACGAGGTGTGCAAGGCTGTCGGGCAGGGGTCGCATCGTCTCGTCGCCCGAACCCCGTCGCAACGGCGTCCGCCGAACCCCGAGCACAACGGCAGCAACCGCCAGGAGAGAACCAGCTCATGCGCTACGTCACGGTCGGATCCACCGGAGTACAGGTCTCACCCCTGTGCTTCGGCACCATGTCGTTCGGCTCCGAGGCGGACGAGACCACCTCGGCCGCGATGTTCCACCGGGTCCGTGAGAAGGGCATCAACTTCTTCGACACCGCTGACGTCTACGGCGGCGGAGCATCGGAAGAGATCCTGGGCGGGTTGGTCGCGGACTGCCGCGACGACGTAGTCGTTACGTCAAAGGTCTTCTTCCCGACTGGCGACGGACCCAACGATGCCGGGCTGTCCCGCCGTCACATCATGAGGGCGGCCGAAGCCAGCCTGCGCCGCCTCGGCACGGACCGCCTCGACTTCTACTTCGTCCACGCCTTCGACGACCAAACCCCGATCGAGCAGACCCTCCGTGCGCTCGACGACCTCGTTCGGCAGGGCAAGATCATTTATCCCGCGGTCAGCAACTGGGCGGCGTGGCAGATCGCGACCGCCATCGGGATCCAAGCCCGAGAAGCCCTGTCCCGCTTCGAGCTGGTCCAGCCGATGTACAACCTGGTGCGCCGACAAGCGGAGGTCGAGATCCTGCCCCTCGCACAGGCCGAGCGGCTGGGCGTGATCACCTACAGCCCACTTGGCGGAGGCCTGCTCAGCGGCAAGTACGCCGCACGCACCCAACCCGCCACCGGACGCCTGGTCGAGAATGCCCGTTACGCCGACCGGTACGGCCAGGACTCCGACTACGTGACCGCCGAGAAATTCACCACCATCGCCGACGAAACCGGCCACCGGCCCGCCAGCCTCGCCGTCGCGTGGGCGATGGCACACCCCGCCGTCACCGCACCCATCATCGGCGCCCGCAACCTCGACCAGCTCGACGACTCCCTCGCCGCTCTCGACGTCGACATGACACCTGAGCTGTACGAGCGGATTGCCGCAACGTCGGCGACTCCGGCACCCGCCAACGACCGTACCGAGGTCCAGACCGGCAGGTGGACCTGACCAGCCCATGGGTCGACAGCAGAACATCGTCATGGAGTACGTCCGCTCGGCAGCACCGGACTCAAGATCAGCCGCCTTGCCTTGGGCTGCATGAGCCACGGCGACCCAACCACCCCGAACGCCCAGGAACGGTAACGGGTCGAGCACCGGGAAGCCGTGGCGCCGAGCCTTGGCCGCCAGCCAGTCGCCATACTGCTCTTCACCACCCTCGCCGCCCGCGCCGCGTTCCTGCTGCTCGGAGGGGCAGACGCCTCATTCGTTGTCGTTTGCCTTTTCCCATGCCCAATGGTTTGAGACCTCGATGCCTAGAGCGTCGACCTCTTGGCTGAGGAAACGGAGGGCAGCGCCCATTGCCAAGGGTGGCTCCCGGCCCTCCATCTGATCCTCGTAGCAGGCTCGGAGCGTGAGGTAGCTGCGTCTCGTCTCATGGCCGTCGGCAGGTCCTGTTATGGCGTCCAGCGGTCGCCAATAGATCCGTGTCCGGGTGATGGCTGGCTTCGGGTTCACATCGGACCGCTCGATGAGGAACACCAGCGATGACGTGATGGCCATCTGGTCGATATGTCCGTTCAGGACGAAGCGCAGCGCGGGCAGCACGCGGCCGTCATCGTCGGCATCGCGGCGCGCGGCGTAGGTCCCATCGTTGTTCTCCAGCCGTTCGTCCAGCGCGCACGCCCAGTTCACGAAGTCGCCAATCGCGGCTGCCGCCAGTTCTTGATTGGGAATAAGGTCGCGATATGCGCTCAAGCAGAGCTGCAAGGCGGCGCGCAGCCCGCTGACCGCGCGGTGATACTCAGCGTCGGGTAGAAGATCCCAGTAAAGTTCCCGTTGATCAAGGTTGCCCTGAGTCACGAGTTGCAGATTTGCGCAGTGCAGTTGTTCGCGTAGGGATTCCCAGCGCATCGTGGCTGGATCGTTATCCAAGCCTCTGTGTGAAAGCCTCCTGAAATTGAGTCTTGATCTCGCTGACGCCGAGCGTCGCCAAAGCAGGTGTCCTATGTCTGGCTGGCCTTATCGATTTGCGGGCTTTCGGCCGCTCGGCCGGGGCGGAGAGCGCCGACATAGACCCCGCTAAGGATGAGCAACCCGCCAAACACCAGCCCGGTTGTGATCGACTCGCTGTCAAGCCAGGCAGAAAGCATGACGGTGACAATGGGGATGAGCACGAACCCGTACGCAGCACGAGACGCGGCCCAGTACCGGAGTACAACCACGTAAAGCAGAAACACCAGGATTGAGCCGACGACGGCAAGGTAGACGAGCGCGGCCCAGGTCTCGCCGCGCTGCGGAAGCGCCCAGGGCTCGCCCATTGCGAAGGAGCCGACGAGCAAGACCACCGCACCAGTGGTCATGCCTACCGCGTTCATGGTCACTGGATGCACTCGAGGGAACCGGCGGACCAGGACGAGTGCCTGCGCGAAGCAGACCGCGCCGCCCACTAGGGCTAGGAGTGACAGCGGTGGCACCGCTCCACTCAATGGCGCACGAGACATCCAGGCGACGCCAGCGAGGGCCAGCAGGGTGCCCGCAACCGCAGCGGGCCGCAGGCGCTCCTGGCGCCAGAGCACGGCCAGGAGCAGCGTGGCGAGAGGTACCAGCGCAAGCAACGTCTGACCCAGCCCGGCCTGGACGTGGACGAGCCCGTAATAGATGAGGGCAAACGACGCGCCGAAGTTGAACAGACCGTAGAGCAGCGATCCAGTCAACGCGCGGCCCCGAGGGAAGGCCAGTCGCAACACCGCCATAACGGTCAGGAGCAATGCCGCGGCGAGAGCGAACCGAAGACCAGCACCCCACAGCGGTGCAAGTTCACGATTGCTGAATCGGATACCGACTGCGTTGCCGCCCGCCAACACCGCCTGCGCGACGAAAGCGGCCAGCGCCACCCGCTCGCTATCCGTCGCCATGACCAGACGCTACGCCTGGCTCGTTGTGGCTTCGGTCGGCACTAGCGGAGGCGATTGTTAAGTCCTTCCTGGGCCCCCTGCCGCTCTACATCTGCGCGATGCCGTCCTTCATGCGGCGTTCTCACTCAGAGCGCGGGATGGGGCTACGACGTGCTCTGCTCCGACCAGCACCGGCGCGGGGGCGCGTCGGCGACGGACCAGCTTGCTCAACTCGACGACGAGCGGGAGTAAAGCGGCAAGCCCGGCGGAGATGAGCCACTCGAGCGGGGTGAGCGTGGTCGTAAGGAGTCCCTTCTGGAGAGTAGGCAACTGGGTCGCGAGAAAAAGGAGCGTGACCGTGATGAAACCGATGCCTACCGACTTGAGAATGGGTGGCGTCAGCCCAGTTGCTGGGTCACGCCTGTTCACCAGCGCGTTGAAGGCAGTACCCAGGCCCATCACGGCAAATGTCATCGTCATTGAAACGCTGGCGTGGTCGATGCTCGGCTCGTCGGGCCCCGCAACCAGAGGTATGAATGCTGCCAGGAAGAGGACGAAGGCGTAGATGACCCAGTGCAGGATCGCCGTGCGGTTGGTGATCGGCACTTTGGGGTCTCGCGGTGGACGATGCATGACATCTGGGTCGCCCGGATCGACTGCGATGATCACGACGCCGATTGCGGTGGCGAAGAAGAGCAGGTACAGAACCATAGATGGCGTTAGCGCCACACCCTGGTTGACATTGAAGATCGTCGCAGCGAGAAACAACATGATCAAGGACAGCAGCTGAGTCATTTGGTAGCGCACGTACGCCACGACTTTGTCGTAGACCCGCCTGCCTATCTCGACGGCGTGCACCAGTGTCCCGAAGTTGTCGTCGGTCAGGATCATCCGTGCCGCCTGCTTGGTCACCTCACTGCCGCTTCCCATCGCGACCCCGATATCTGCCTGCTTGAGCGCCGCGGCGTCGTTCACGGCGTCGCCAGTCATCGCGACGATCAATCCCTCTTCCTGCATAATTCGCGCGAGGCGCAACTTGTCCTCCGGCGCCACGCGCCCGAATACATGCAGCTCGGGAAGGCGCTGCCGCAGCTCATCATCGGAGAGTGTCCGCATTTCGGCGCCACTGATCGCGCCGGGACCCAGACCGAGCGACTCTCCGATAGCACGAGCAGTCACCGCGTGGTCCCCGGTGATCATCCGAACATCGATCCCAGCCGCCAGAGCGGTACCGACCGCACCCTTGGCTTCCGCTCGCAGCGGGTCGATGATTCCCGCCATCCCGACGAAGGCAAGCTCCCGTGTCAACGACATCGGATCGTCCCTCATGATTTGCATCTCATCGCTCTCGATGAGCCGCACTGCGAACGCCAGCACCCGTAGACCTTTTTCGCCCATCCGCTCATTCGCGGCGTCAATGCTGGTGCGCGCCTGTTCGATGGGGACCTGTGAGCCGCTCAACGGTCCGCCCTCATGCGTGCAACGTGCCAGTACTACGTCGGGTGCGCCCTTCACCAGTTCGATCACGTACTCGACGCCGTCGACTGGGACGCGGTGGAACGTGGCCATGAACTTGTACTCGGAGTCGAAGGGGACCTCCGCCAGCCGCGGGTATGTTCGGCGGGTCTCCTCGGCGTCGACGCCTAACTTGGCCGCGAGGACGACCAGGGCCGCCTCGGTCGGGTCACCGATAACTGAGCCGTCGTCATGGACGACAGCGTCGCTGTCGAGTGACAGTCCGTATGCCAGCCTGGTGAAGTCTGGGACGGGGACACCGGCGACCGATGTGATGGCGCCGGACTTGCGGTAGCCCTCGCCTTCCACGCTGAACCAAGAGCCGCTGGCATACAGGGTCGACACCATCATTTGGTTCATCGTCAGTGTGCCGGTCTTATCGGTGTTGATAGCGCTCGTAGCCCCGAGCGTCTCAACGTCGGTGAGGTTCTTGACCACTGCCTTGGCCTCGGCGAGTTGTTTCGCTCCAATCGATAAAAGTCCTGACACGAACGCCGGCAAACCGGTCGGGATCGCCGAGATCGCCATGGCCGTGCCGAGCAGTAGCAGATCCTGGATCGGCGTGCCGCGGATGAAGCCGACCACCACAATGACGGCCACTGCACCCCACGCGATGATGCCAAGCACCTTGGTGAGCGAGTCGAGCTCTTGTTGTAGCGGTGAACGCGTTCGGGTGACGCCCGTAAGCATGGTTGCGATCTGGCCCATTTGGGTCTGCATGCCGGTTGCCGTCACGACCATTGAGCCGGTGCCTCGGGTGACGGAGGTGTTTTGGAAGAGCATGTTGGTGCGGTCGCCCAGCGCGACGTCGGCGGAGGCCAGCGCGGACGCATCCTTTCCGATTGGCGCGCTCTCGCCGGTCAGTGCGGCCTCCTGGGACTCCAAGGTCGCGGACCGTACGATGCGGCCGTCGGCGGGCACGATATCGCCGGCCTCGACGTACACGATGTCGCCTGGAACCACTTCGGATGCCGGCACCAAGCGGACTTCGCCGTCGCGTATGACCCTCGCCTGTGGCACCTGCATCTTCGACAGCGCATCGACGCTTGCCCTCGCCTTGAGCTCCTGCTGCGTGCCGAGGGCCACGTTGAGAAGGATCAGCGACGCTACGACGATCCCGGTCGACACCTGTCCGATGAGAATGCTGACAACAGTGACGGCCACCAGCATGATGTTCATCGGGTCGCGCAGCTGCAGCAGCGCCACAGCCCACACGGAGGGCGGCTTCTCGCTGACGATCTCGTTCATCCCATATCTCGACAGCCGGCTGGCGGCCTCCGCCTGAGTTAAGCCCGCGTCGGGATTTGAGCCGGCCGCCCCAACGACGGCAACCGCATCGCAGGCGTAGGGCGGCGGTGTCCTATCAGCTGCGCCTGCAGCCGCCGCCTGGTCAGCAACCATCGCTTATGCTCCTTCCGCCAGCCATAACGTCCTTGCGGGACCCAATGCTCGGTTAAGACTTCCGCCCACACTGTATGGCCGTGGCCCACTCCCACACCGCTTCCATTGTCGAGCGATCTCGCAGGTGGCGTCGCGCTCGGGCGCGTTGCAATTGTGTCGCCCGGTCCTCAGCCGGCGCAACGGTAGTGGCGCTGCCGCGGTGATTCGTCGATGATCTTGACCGGGACGCCGATCGTCGGCGGCGTTGCAAACGCAGCAAGTGCTGCCACTGGCCTCACCGGCAGCGTGACAGCGTCGAATGCCGTCGGACACCGGCTGACATCACGGGAGCACTGTCAAAGCCTGACGTAGTACCTCGAGGCTTCGTTCCCAAGCATCGGCCTCCTGCTCGTCCATCCTCGGGAAGAGTGGCTTGCCCGCACCCTCGGGACCGAGCACGCATGGCAAGCTGGCGCAGAGCCGATCGGCAACGCGGACCGAAACCGGAACGATTCGGCCGTGGTCTCGGACGATGCTGCGCACCAGAGCCGCGACCGCAAGTCCGATCGCATCCCACGTCGAGCCCTTGAGTTCGCGCACTCGGTAAGCCGCCGTTCGCACCGTCTCGGCAATCGCTGCGAGCCGCTCGACGGACAGGTCGACACCCGTCTGCCGAGCGAACTCTTCCAGTGTGAGGCCCGAGATGGTTGCCGAACTGAACAGCAGCACAGCGGAGTCGCCATGCTCGCCCACGACCCATGCGTGCACCGTGCCCGGATGTACGCGGCAGACCGAGGAAAGCTCCCCGCGTAGCCGCCAGGTGTCGAGCGATGTGCCGGAGCCGATTACATCGACCGCGCGTCCCGCCCAGCGCCGCGTGAGGTACTCAGTGAGAACATCGAGCGGACTCGTCGCCACGAGACACACGCGAGGAAGTCCACCCACTTCGACATGCCCCGCGACCTCCTCGCAGATAGCGAGATTCGCGCGTGCCAGGTCGAGGCGGGTTTGACCGGAAACGGTATGACCACCAAACGCCATAACGAGCACATCCTCGGGTTCAATGGCCGTCAAGGGGCGCCCGCGAATCTCGCACGGCTCGAGCATCGGTAACGCATGACTCAGATCTAGAGCCTCACCCTGGGCGTAACCCTCGGTTCGGTCATAGATCGTCAATCGCGTGACGAGTCCATCACGGACGATTGCGCGCGCACACGACGCGCCAACGCGGCCTGCGCCGATAACCCCAACACTGGTCATGACTCGAGAACCATCCTCATCGCCCCTCGCATAGTACTGATCGGTATTCGGCATTCGACCTCGCAGGTAATGGCCGGACCCGTCGATGCGAATCGGAGGATGAACTGCGCCGGAGGCCGGACGAGGGCGGGGGTGAGCTTTGACGTTGCCGTCAGCGACTTGGAATGCAGCGGACTGGTCAGCTGGCGACTAAGACCGACCGAGGAGCTTATGGCCGCCTCGAGGGCGACGTTATCGCAAAATCTTGCGGTCGATGGTGGGTCAGTCCCTGTTGGCGCGGCTCGCTTCCACCAAACCAATCGCTGAGGGTCAACCTGACGTGATTCCGCGCCGTGACGGGGTATCCAAGTAGTGCAACCGGGCAATACGCACCGGGCCGATCTATGACAAAGGAAGCTCACCATGGCTGGCTTGCTGCGTGTTCCGCGAAGTCGCGGCGCGCTCAGTGGCGTCGTGTTGGTGGTGCTCGGCGCATGCGGGGCTCTTATCCCGTTCATCGGGCCCTGGGCGTACACCCCTGCCTGGCTGTGGCTGGAGATTGTTCCCGGCGTCGCGGCTGCAGCTGGTGGCCTGATCTTGCTCGGCAGCGCCAACCGCGCCTTCGCCGCGTTTGGTGCCTGGTTAGCAGCGCTGGCGGGGGCGTGGTTCGTCATCGGCCCGACGGTGAGCAGGCTGTGGGTCTCGTCGGGGCTCCCGCAGATCGGTTCTCCGGTTGGCGGCACGGTCGGGCGCGTAGTCGGGTTGATCGGTCTCTTCACCGGGCTGGGTCTCGTCATTGTGTTCTTTGCCGCCCTCGCGCTGGGCCGACTGGCGGTGGTTGGGGCCCGAGACGCTGAACGTGCGGCACCCGCGGCCGGGAGAGCGCCGGCGGTCGCGGCCCGAG
This sequence comes from uncultured Actinomycetota bacterium, assembly GCA_963836855.1. Lineage (GTDB taxonomy): Bacteria > Actinomycetota > Actinomycetes > Propionibacteriales > Propionibacteriaceae > Microlunatus. Next base: position 101,638 of record CAWILN010000050.1, read on the forward strand.
ACGCCGAACGTGCGCCAGCCGCAGCCGGGAGAGCGGATGCGGTACCTCCAGGAAGGGAGACCAGCATGCTGAGGGGCTTCAAGAACTTTCTGATGCAGGGCGACTTGATCATCATCGCCGTCGGCCTGGTGGTGGCCCTCGCCTTCAGTACCTTGATCAAAGCCTTCACCGATAGCATCATCACCCCACTGGTAAACGCAGTCGGAGGCGGCGCGGCCGGGGAGGGCCTCGGCTGGACCATCAACGGGCAGCGGATCGACCTCGGCGCGTTCATCTCCGCAATCATCTACTTCATCATCTTCGTGGCCGTCATCTACTTTGTGATCGTGGTGCCCTACCGGGCCTATATGCGACGGCGGGGCACGACCGTGTTCGGCGAGCCGCAACCCACCAAGACCTGCCCGGAATGCAAGGCGTCCGATCTGCCCGTGGACGCCACCCGCTGCAAGTACTGCGCCACCCGGCTCACCGCCATGGCCTAAACAAGCGACCGGCATAAGTCTCAGACTTTGGCCGTCAGCTCTCAGGGATGACGATGAGGTCGTCGTCGATGGTTCCAGCACCCGCCGTTCTGGCCCTCGAAGCGATGATGCTCGATGGTCCACTCAGAGTGCGTGCGGTAAAACGAAGCTGGAAGAGAATCGTCAGAGAGACCATCGACGCGGATAGGCCGCTCGTGGAGACTGTTTCGGCTGCTGGTCCGCCGGATATGCAAGCACCGTTACTGGGCCGTCCGTGAATCTCGGCAGGGTGGCGTTGACAGCGAGCCAGAGTGCGAGGCAAGCGGACCGGACCCACTCTACGAACGACGGGGGACGAGGAACCATGTTTACTCGCGAGGACTCTTTGCGGTGTGACGACTGCGGCATCAAAATCCCGGTGGCCGCCATTACCGGGCCAGACGGAACCGTAACTTTGACCGTCGAGGAGTACCTGCATCTGCTGCACCTCGCCGGTTACGACCTGTTCTGCGGGGTCTGCCTTGACGGGCGGGAAGTGGAATGGCAGCTGACTCCTTGGGAATCTCATGATGACCGACCCGACCGGGTGGCTGCGTAGTCGATACTGGACCGGCTGCTCGGAAAGTCGACCCGATAATTGACGGTGGTGCGAGGGCCAGGGGTCATCCTCAGGCACAGCGCACGTGACTATCGATCAGTTTTCAAGAAGCGCTGCGACGTCAATTTCCTGAGAATGAGAGTCGTCGTCGACGAGGCTCGTCGCCGACGTGACCGCCATACCCCTGAGGAGACAAGCATGAGTCCCACGATCAGCAGCCTGGTTATTCCGGTGTCCGACCTGGACGCCGCCAAGGCCATCTACACCGCGCTGCTCGGCACGCCACATACTGACCAGCCCTACTACGTCGGGTACAACGTCGACGGCTTCGAGGTCAGCCTGGCTCCAGGCGAGGTGGCCGGCGGACCGGTGGCCTACGCCGACGTCGAGGATCTCGACGCGACCCGCGCAACCCTGCTCTCGGCAGGTGCGACCGAGCGCACCGCCCCCCGGAAAGTCGCACCAGAAGCGCGGGTGTGCGTGCTCGCCGACGCCGACGGCAACCCGATCGGTTTGCGCGGCCGGTAGCGTTCGGCACGGCCGGACTGCCGGCGTACTCGTCGCCACGACCAGCGTGTCCATAGTGATCGCCGTTGGATTCCCGTAATGCTGGTTCCCATATCTCTGGCGCCGCCGCAATCGCGAGGTTCATGACCGAACTGTCGACGAGCATTAGGAAGTGGACCCAGCGAAGCACTTATTGCGGCGTCGGTGCGAAAAAAGGGATAGGGTCTAGGCCGGCATCTCGGGGGAGGTCACACTATGTCTCGGCTGTTGCGCTCGCGAGCGTGGTCCGCTCTGGCGTTGGTCGCCGGTATCACATCTGTCTGGGCCGGGGATGTCCTCTGGCTGCGACTCGCTTGCGCTGCCGGATTGGCTATCGGACTCGCGCAGCAGCTGGCGTTGCTCGCACTCAGCATCCGCATGCGCATGCTGGGAACCTTCCGGGTTCGGTTGAGCGCCGCCACCATGCTGAGCGCTGGAGTTGCCTGCTGGTACCTGGCGAACTCCCCGCGCTTGCCGTTCGTAGTCGTTGCTGGCTTGCTTGTCGTCCTTGCTGGGCTGTGGTGGTTTTGCGCCGCCCTAGAAGACGTTGACCTACTGCAACTGCAAGCCCGGAATCTGCCAAGAGTCCCCGAACCGTCGGTTGAGCCTCCGCTCTGGCCGTACGGGTGGGCAGGGGTGGCGATTTGCGCGTTTCTGGTACTGGGCTTTGTCGCTGCCACGCTGTCGCTGCCAGCGGCGGTGTTCCCAACGCTTGCAGTGCTGGCCGTAGCAATGTTGACCGTAATTCGGGCGCAGCTTGCACGCTTCACCGAGTACAACCGGGAGGTGCTCGACAGCTTCGGGCATACCGTCCGGTACTGACGACGCGTTATGACGGGACGCCGGATTCCAAGTCGGTTTGTGGTGACCTTATCTGGCGAGAACCAGGGAACCCTTCACCGAGTGAGGTCGGCCCAGGTCGAGAACATCGAAAACGGCGGCCTCAATCTCCACCGACAACGGCCCGCCGGAGATCCGTTGGGCCGGTGGGTGCGACTGACCGAAACATGACAGGCCCACGTCGGGCGTGGGGCATACCGAGCTACGAGAAAGCCCAGATGAGAAGGGCGATGATCAAGATGGTCACGACAAGGGCCTCGTTAGGGTTGAGCTGCAGTGCGACGAGCATCAGCTCCACTTCAACGGCCCCCGTCCGACTCACCGACGACCAAATGTTATAGGGCGTCAGTGGCAACGGGCCGTTGTTACGCTCCGCGTGTCGGTTAGTCGTTGTGCGTTCTACTGGGCTTCTGTCCGCTGACCTTTAATAGCGGACGGGCACCCAATGTCCGTCCGAGGAGGGCCGGCGTCAGCCGAGCAGACTACCCACCGTTTGCAGGATGTCGCTGTAGAAGGTGCCGTCGATGTCGCGGAACAGCTCAAACGGCTTGCCGGGGCTGCCGAAGAACGGGCGCAGGGTCCAGGCGAGCTGGGTCCCGACGAAACCGAACAGCAGGATCCAGATGTATAGCAGGAGCATGCTTGCCGGCCGATCGCCAGCTGCGGGTTGGGGTGCCCTCACGTTCGCGGCGCCCCTCGGGTTTGGATTGTGTTTCTGCGGGGCGGTCGGCGCATCGCCGTTTTTGCGGGGCTTGGTCACGGAGTCGGCAGCGCCGCCGACCGTCGCTGAGACCAGTTCCCGCTCCTGCAGCGCCGCCGGCACGACGACGTCATTGGAGAGCATCGACTCGTGGACGACGTGCTCGTTGAGCGCGCGCATCCCGGAGGTCAGGAACCGCAGCCCGATGAGGGCGGTCAGGACGAGGATCGCGACATTGAGCAGCTTGAAGAACGCGTAGCTGCGGGCCGTGATCAGGAAGAACAAGCTGATGGGAGCGAACGCGAAGGTCAGCACGGCGGTCACCGTGATGGCCACCATGATCAGCGCGCAGGCCTGCAGGACCGACAGCCGCGCGCCGAAGACCAGGTTGAACAGGTACAGCGTGGGCAGGCAGATCGCCAGTGTTGCCAGGAAGAGCAGCGGGAGCTTGACCGTCGAGACGAGCGCCTGGAGCCAGCCGTTCGAGGCGCCGAGCACGGCGCCGTACGCCGCCAGGCTGATCCCGGAGCAGAGCAGCATCCGCAGGATCAGTTTGGGCAGATCACGCTCGTTGATGATCTGGTCCCAGATCCCCGCGCGGTCACGCAGGATGCGCTCGATGATGAGTTGTTTGCCTGAAGCCATGGTTCCCCCGTTCCCTTCGATCGGCTGGCAGGGAACTTACCGGCATTACGTATACGCAGTAACCGATCGAAAGAATTACGTCGTCGAGTACGCTCGCGCCATGCCCGAGCCAGTACTGCGGGCGTCGGATGACGACCGCGACACCGTTCTGCGTGCCCTGGAGCAGCACACCGCCGTGGGCCGACTCAGCCTGGACGAGTTCGACCAGCGCAGCACCGCGGCCCTCGCCGCGGTGACCCTGGACGAACTCGCCACCCTGACAGCCGACCTGCCGAAGCTGCCCAAGGGGCCGGCGCGGCCTGTGGAGCCGGCCGGCCACGGACGGCACCTCGTCCTGCTCTTCGTGATCGCCTTTGTGGTGCTAGCCGTGCTGGTCGCCATGATGTTGCTGCACCCCTGACCGGCCGGGTCAGATCTCCACGCCGGTGGGGATGATCATGAGGCGGCGGCAAGAGCGGTGCTTGACCCACCGGCCGACGACCCGGCGAATCTGGTGCAACTAATGTTGAAGCGTCGCCATGCTGGAGCGTGTACACACAAGCGTCGGGCCTCCACTCAGGTAAGACCGCTCGGGCCGTACGGCGTCGTCGAGCCCCGGCGCCGCTCCCATCCGACGCGGACCCAGTCGTCCAGCTCGTCAAGATCAACGAATCCGCCAAGCATCAACAACCCGGCGGCGATCAGTTCGTGGCCTTGCCGGGCAGTGCCGGCGAACCACCAGCCGGCGATCACCCCGGCGCACTCTGTGCGGATATCGTCGCGGCCCTGAGCGACCTCGCGGAGATGATCGATTAGCGGCTGCAGTTCTGGCCGCCTGGCTGTGAGTAATGCTTCGCCGTGGAGAGTGGACGACAAGATCCGATCTTCCGTGGACATACGTCAGTATCGAACAAAGATTCGAAAATGTCCAGAAATGTGTGTCGCCTGGGCCCGGACGGCACCTGGGTTGGTTCCCAGCCCCGAGGTGCTCAGGTGGGCGGCGTTCAGGCCTAGCTCGACGGCCCACGATCAGCTGTGGTAACAGGGATTTCCGGTTTGCGGGCTGTGATCTTGCCCAGCCAACCGACGTTCGTGCTTCCAGTGGCGACATCAGTGAACCCGGACGCGCTGATCAGCCGGAGCGCCTTGTCCAGCATGTCCTCTTCAGAATGCCGAAGCCATAGTGGGCCCCGCGGTCGACGCCCTTGTTCCTGGTGAAACTCGGCGATCAGCAGTCGTCCGCTCGGCTTGAGGACCCGGTACATCTCTTGGACGGCGGTCTGTTGATCATCTTCGGCCACGTGGTGCAGAGCCAGGGTGCATGCAACCGCGTCGAAGGTGCCATCTGCGAACGGGAGGTGTTGCGCGAACGCGACCTGGAAGGTCGCCGCTGCTCCGCGCTTGCGCGCCCGGCTGGTGGAACGTTTGATCATCTCTGTCGCTGGGTCGATGCCGTTGACTGAGCCCGTGGCTCCTACGCGTTCAGAGAAGACGACCGCTAGGCGGCCAGTGCCGCAGCCCACGTCGAGCACCTGATCTCCGGACTGCAAGTGAAGATCGTCAGCCACCGTGGCGCGCCAACGGTTCCCGCGTCGCCCGAGCAGCCCGGCCCACAGGTCGTAGACACGCGCCCAGTGAATGAGCCTGTCGCGACTGTGGTGATCGGTACGGCCGGAGGTATGAACCATCGACAGGTCAGTGTACGGCGCTAGCCTCCAATCGCGACCTACGCATGTCGGGCTGGGAGGTTATGACTGGTGGACTCCTCATGAGCGTCGGTGGTCACGGCTAGCGTGGGTTCCGTGCGGTTGGCCACCTGGAACGTGAATTCGATTAAGCAGCGGGTGCCGCGGTTGTTGCCGTGGCTGGACCAGCGGCAGCCCGACATCGTCTGTCTGCAGGAGACCAAACTCGCCGACGAGGCCTTATCCGAGCTGCTAGGTGAGCAGTTCGTCAGCCGTGGTTACGAGTTCGCCGCGCACGGCGAGGTGCAGTGGAACGGCGTCGCGATCCTGTCGAGGGTCGGATTGAACGACGTCGTGCTAGGGGTGGCTGGTGCACCCGGGTTTCCGCATCCAGAGGCGCGTGCAGTGTCAGCGACGTGCGGCGGCGTTCGCGTGCACTCGGTGTATGTGCCGAACGGGCGGGTGCCGGGTTCGGACCACTACCAGTACAAGCTGGATTGGTTGGCCGCCCTCGCCCTGCAGCTTGGCAGTGGCCCGGAGGATGCCGTGGTGTGTGGCGATATGAACATCGCGCCGACCGACGAGGATGTGTTCGATCCGGAGGCCTACATCGGCCAGACCCACGTCACCGCACCGGAGCGGGAGGCGCTGGCGCAGCTGCAGTCGCTTGGCCTACGTGATGTTCTGCGGGATCGCTGGCCGGGCAAGCGGGTATTCACGTACTGGGACTATCGCGCCGGCATGTTCCACCAAGACCTGGGGATGCGTATCGACCTCGTGCTGGCAACCACACCGGTCGCAGAGCGGGTGAGAGCAGCGTGGGTGGACCGGCAGGCGCGCAAGGGTTCGGGTCCAAGCGACCACGCCCCAGTGATTGTGGACCTGGACGAAGCACCCGATGGGGACATCGGCCCGGTGGTCCCTCCGCCCTCCGCGCCAGCCACTAGGCGGGTGACGCTGCCACAGAGCCGCGGACGCTAGATCCACTGCAACCTAAGTGGGATTTGAAGGCGAAACGGCGCCTCCCAAGGACCTCTAGCGTTGATGCCGTGGACCTTCCGGCGGCTGCCCTCGCGTTCAGGCCGTACGGCCTTGCCCATTGGTTCATCGTCGTCCTGACCATCGTGGGAGCCGTGCTGCTGGCACGACTCGGTCGCCGCCACCGGAACACACCGGCGGGCGAGACCTTCACGCGGATCTTCGCCATCCTTCAGCTGACGGTCACGCTCGGTTTCATGATCGTCTGGCTGGTTCCGCCGCTATTCGATCTGCAGCAGTCCCTTCCGCTACACCTCTCGGACATTTTGCGGCTGGTGACGGCCTACGCCTTGTGGAGCCGGCGGCCCTGGGCGTTTGCGCTGACCTACTACTGGGGCCTGACCTTCAATCCGCAGGCGATCCTCACCCCCGACCTGCAACTAGACATTGCACCCACGCTCGAATTCGCCTCGTATTGGATACAGCACGTGCTCGTGATGTGGGCCGCGGTCTATCTGACCTGGGGCCTGGGACTACACCCGACATGGCGCAGCTACCGGCTGGCCCTGGCGGTCACATTGGCTTGGGCCGCGATCGTCTTCGTCATCAACCGTGGTCTCGGTACTAACTACGGCTACCTCAACGGCAAGCCGGGCGGCGCCTCGTTACTGGACCTCATGGGCGGGTGGCCCTGGTATCTGGTTGCGGTCTTCGCACTGCTGGCGGCTTTCTGGGCGCTGATTACCTGGCCGTGGACATCGCGTACCCTAGTGCATTGATCTCGATCGACAAGGGTTCGCAGAAAGCATCCCGAAACGATCAATGGTTCAGCATTTTTGCGTATTGACGGAGACATGCTGCGGTCGTAACGTCCGAAGAGGAAAACATTTCAAATCTCGCCGTCATCGATCGGAGGCTTCGCCGTGTTCGCTCAAGTTATCCAGGGCAAGACGTCCAACCCGCAGGCGTTGGATGCCGCCGTCAACCAGTGGGTTCAGGATCTTGCGCCGGGTGCGACTGGGTGGCTTGGCAGCACAAGTGGAGTCACTGAAGACGGCCGTGCCATCGCAGTTGTCCGCTTCGAATCCGAAGAGGATGCCCGCCGCAACAGCGATCGCCCCGAACAGGGCCAGTGGTGGTCCGAGACGGCCAAGCTCTTCGACGGCGAGGCGACCTTCAAAGACAGCAATGACGTCACTGTCGACGTTCAGGGCGATCCCGACCAGGCGGGCTTTGTCCAGGTCATGCAGGGCCGCAGCAGCGATCCGCAACGGGCCCGAGAGCTCATGGACCAGGACTCCGACAAGTGGACCGAGTTCCGTCCCGACGTTGTGGGTAGCGTCGTAATAGGCCATGACGACGGCGGCTACACCATGGTCATGTACTTCACCTCCGAGGCTGAGGCGCGGGAAGGCGAGCGCAAAGAGCCGCCTCCCGAGCTGCAGGCCCAGATGGAGGAGATGAACAAGCTTTCCCTCGGCGAGACTGAGTTCTTCGATCTCAAGCGGCCCACGATGATCTCTCCTAAGTGATCACATAGCTAGATCGCGAATATGCCGTGCGGCCAGTCGATGGTCGTCTGATTCTGTGCCTTGAGCAGCTCCGACCGACGCCCGACGTCAGACAGGCTCATCCTTCGCGGGTGATGCGCCGACGGCTCCATTTCGGTACAGGTGGAGTCATACGGTGCCTATGAACCACGCTGGTTCCGCGAGGGGAGCGCTATGGCGGTGAGGCCGGTCGGTCTGAACGCAGCGATCGCCTGGCTGTTCATGGTCGGCTCCGCGTTATTTGTGCTGGGTTCCGTGCCGGCGTACCTGAACGCCGTCGGAGAGACTGCCGATAGCGTCACCTACTTTGCTGGCTCGATCTTCTTCACAGCAGCATCGTTCTCCCAACTCCTGCAGGCCCAAACACCGGCAATGACCGACGTTGACGCAGACTCGCAGTACACGCGTGTGCCCGTCCGGTTCGGGGCCTGGCTTCCACATGATCGCAATTGGCTTGCTGCCATCACACAGTTTCCCGGCACGCTGTTCTTCAACGTGACCACCTTCGCGGCCCTTCTGCATAACGCCACGGCGCAGCAGGAGGACCGGCGGGTCTGGCGGCCTGACTTCTACGGATCGACGCTATTCCTGATCTCGAGCCTCTTCGCCATTCTGGCGGTGGGGCGCTTGCTCAGCTTTCGCCCGCGCTCGTTTCCATGGTGGATTGCCTGGCTGAACATGATCGGATCAATTTTGTTCATGGCCTCCGCGTTGGCGGGCTACGTCCTTCCCAGTACTGACGAGTTGATCAACACTCAAATTTCGATCATAGGCACGCTGCTGGGCGCAGCGTGCTTCCTGATCGGAGCGGGCCTGATGCTCCCGGCCTGGAGACATGCCATTCGAGCAGCAAGCTCACCGCGACCAGAAGACCCACAACATCAAAGGAGCAGCCAATGACCGTCCCATCCGAGCCAATGCCCGACGCAATGCTCTTCGGCAATCGCTTCGCCACACAAGAGGTGCCGAGCCGCGAATTCCCTGAGACGGGCATGACCGCCGTAGATGCCATGCGGCTGGTTGGGGAGGACCTCGCCCTCGAGGGTGATCCGGCGCGCAACCTGGCCACCTTCGTCACCACTTGGATGGAACCGGAGGCACAAAGGCTCATCGCAATGAACCTGCATCGCAACTTCATCGATCACGCCGAGTATCCGCGTACGGCCGAGATCGAGCAGCGTTGCATCCGGATGCTCGCTGACCTGTTCCACGCTCCGGGAGAGACGACTGGCGCGCGGACTCAGGGCTCGTCCGAGGCGATCATGCTCGGCGGTCTGTCGCTCAAGTGGAATTGGCGGAAGCGTCAGGAGACAGCAGGAAGATCAACAACGAACCCGAACCTGGTCTTCGGCGGCGACGTGCATGTGGTGTGGGAGAAGTTTTGCCGTTACTTCGACGTCGAGCCACGGATCGTGCCGCTTCAACCGGGCAAGTACACGATTGGCCCAGAGGACGTCAGCCCTCACATCGACGAGAACACCATTGGAGTAGCTGCGGTACTCGGAACGACGTTCACCGGGCACAAGGACGACGTCGTCGGCATCAATGACCTGCTGGTGCAGATCAAGACGGAGCGCGGTCTCAACGTCCCGTTGCACGTGGACGGTGCCAGCGGCGGCTTCGTCTGGCCATTCCTCTACCCCCACTCGGAATGGGATTTCCGCCTTGAGCAGGTGCATTCGATCAACGTCTCCGGCCACAAGTTCGGGCTCGTGTACCCGGGCATCGGCTGGCTGATCTTCCGGGAGAAATCTGACCTCGCTCAAGATCTGGTGTTTGAGGAGAACTACCTCGGCAAGACAGACGCCACCTTCACGCTGAACTTCTCGACGGGCTCCGCGATGGTGCTGGCGCAGTATTACAACATCGTCCGCTATGGCCGCGCTGGCTACGGCTACATCATGAAAAACATGCAGCAGAACGCGAGAGTACTCGCCGAAAAGCTGGAGTCGATGGGCCGGTTCGAGTTGATCGGTCCTGACGAGGAGCAACTCCCGCTCGTTGCCTTCAAACTGGCTGGCGACAACAACTACAACGAGTTCGATATCGCCTGGCAGCTGTCGGCCGAGCGTGGCTGGATGGTGCCGGCGTACACGCTTCCCCCGAACGCCCAGGACGTCACGATCATGCGCGCTCTGGTCAAGGAGACCTTGAGTCGGGAGCACGTTGACACGCTCGCGAGTGACATCGAGGAGGCCTGCGACACTCTGGCCAAGAAGGGCGGAGCCCACGAGTCGGAGCGGATGAAGATCGTTATCAGCCCCGGTCACTGAGTGCCCTGCCGCCCTCAACAGATCTGACGGAGGACGACGATGACCGAGCCGATCTGTGAAGTGATCATTACCGCTGACAATGAGGACTGGCTGATCACGTTCACTCGATCCCTTGTCGAGGACCGGCTCGTCGCCTGCGGACAGCACATCGCACCGATCAGATCCGTCTATCGCTGGGAAGGCACGATCCATGATGATCACGAGACTCGTGTAGCGCTGCATACCCGCAGCAGCCTTGTGCAAGCCGTGATCGACCGCACCCGCCAGGCACACCCGTACGACGTGCCCTGCATTCTCGCCATCCCGGTTGCGGCCGGAAATCCTGATTACGTGCGGTGGGTCATTGACGAGACCATTGAGCCATCCTCTTGATGCTTGCCAGGACGTGCTGACCAGACAATGCTTTCCCCATGGCGAACACGAAGAGCAAGCCCCAGGCGCAAGTAAGTGCTCCTCAAACACATCTCCGATCAACACCGATCGGCGACTATGGGTTTCTAAGCGATGGAGAGGTGTCTGCCCTCGTTTCGCCCAACGGTGCGGTGGAATGGATGTGCGTTCCGCGCTTTGACTCTCCAAGCGTGTTCGGACGGATACTTGGTCGAAACGCGGGCGTGTTCCGCATCTCGCCGGTCGACGTCGACGTACCCGCCGACGTCCGCTACCTGCCAGGCACGGTGATCCTGGAGACAAGTTGGGGCACTCCGACCGGGTGGATTATTGTCCGCGATTGTCTCTTGATCGGTCCCTGGCACCATCCGACTGACCGTTCCAGGACCTACCGTCGCACGCCCAATGACTACGAGGCGGAGCACATCTTCCTGCGGACCATCCGCTGTGCCTCGGGTGAGGTGCAGACGACAGTGGACTGTGAGCCAGTGCTCGAGTACGGCAAGGCCCACGTGCGCTGGGAATACACCGACAACAGCTACTACCAAGGTGTCTGCTCAGCCGAGGGTGTCGATCTGAAACTGACGCTGACCACCGACTTGCGGCTGGGGTTCGAGGGCGGCCAAGCCAATGCCCGAACGCTGCTCAAAGAGGGGGATGTGCGGTATGTCGCGCTGTCGTGGGGTGGAGCGCCACCGCCCATGGACTTCGCCGACGCCTACAATCGCCAGGTCTGGACCGCCCACCACTGGCAGCACTGGCTGGCTCGCGGTCAGTTCCCCGATCACCCCTGGCGCGGTTTCCTACAGCGAAGTGCGCTCACTCTAAAGGGCCTGACCTATGCCCCGACCGGGGCGATTTCAGCGGCCGGTACGACGTCACTTCCTGAGACTCCTGGAGGAAACCGCAACTACGACTACCGGTTCACATGGATCCGAGACGCCACGTTCGCCCTGTGGGGCCTGTACACATTGGGCTTCGACTGGGAGGCAGTGGACTTCTTCTCGTTCATCGCCGACCTCGTGGAGGGTGAAGACGACATCCAAATCATGTACGGCATCGGCGGCGAAAGAGAGCTCATCGAGAAGGAAATCGACCACTTGCCGGGATATGCCAACTCCCGCCCAGTGCGGATCGGAAACGCTGCGTACGCGCAGAAGCAGCACGATGTCTGGGGTGCGCTGCTCGACTCGGTCTACCTTCACTTCAAGGCAGCCAATCGACTCGACAACCGAATCTGGACGATCTTGGATAAGCAGGTCGGCCAAGCGTTGAAGTACTGGCGTGAGCCGGACGCCGGAATCTGGGAAGTGCGCGGGCAGCTGCAGCATTTCACCTCCTCCAAGATCATGTGCTGGGTCGCCGTCGACCGCGGCGCCAAGATCGCTCGGATAACAGGGGAGGAAGGCAAGGCCGCCGAATGGGAGCTTGCGGCACAAGAGATCAAGGACGACATCTTGACCAATGGCGTGGACGAGCGTGGCGTGCTGACCCAGTACTACGGCAGCAAGGCCCTCGACGCGTCGTTGCTGCTTGCACCGTTGGTGCGCTTCCTGCCAGCTGACCATCCGATCATGAAGGCGACGGTGCTGGCCATTGCCGACGAGCTCACCATCTACGATCTGGTGCTGCGCTACAAGGTCGAGGAGACCGACGACGGGTTCAGCGGCGAGGAGGGCAGCTTTACGATCTGCTCCTTCTGGTTGGTCTCGGCGCTCTGCGAGATCGGTGAGTATGAGCGCGCCCGCAAGCTCTGTGCCAAGCTGCTGTCCTTCGCCGGGGCGCTTGATCTTTACGGTGAGGAGATCGACGCGCATACCGGTCAGCATCTCGGCAATTTCCCGCAGGCCTTCACCCATCTGGCGTTGATCAACGCGGTAATCCACGTGATCAAGCTCGAAGGGCGGCGGCATGACCATGAACCTGGCACCTGGGCCGGCTCGATAGGCGAGGGACCGTAACGGGTTGACGCAAACCGCGTCGGCGTGGGTGCCCAAGCGCGCCGATATCGACCAGCTCAAACGGGCGGCGGAGAACTGCCGGGGCTGTGAGCTGTGGAAACCTGCAACCCAGGTGGTCTTCTCAGCTGGGAACCCGCGGGCACCGCTCGCTCTCGTCGGAGAACAACCCGGTGATGTGGAAGACCGCATGGGCGTTCCCTTTGTCGGTCCAGCCGGACGGCTGCTTCAGGATGCGCTGGACGAAGCCGGGGTGGCCAAGAGAGATGTCTATGTCACTAACGCGGTCAAGCACTTTCGATTCACCGAGCGAGGCAAGCGGCGCATTCACGCGACACCTCAGGTCGGCCACATCAAAGCATGCCGTCCCTGGCTCGAGGCGGAGCTGACCGTCGTCGACCCGGCACTGATTGTGTGTCTGGGCGCGGTCGCCGCCAGGTCGCTCTTGGGGACGACTTTTCGGGTCACCCAGCAACGTGGTCAGGTCTTGGAACTCGAAACTCCGATTGGCATCAGGCGCGTGCTGGCGACCGTGCATCCGTCAGCAGTGTTACGGACCACGGGGGAGGATCGGAGCGCGGCGTTCGCGGGGCTCGTCGCCGACCTGCGTGCCGCGCGGGCAGCCGCCGTCGAGAGCAGTGGGTGAGTCCTTTCCGGCGTTCGAACCATTTCCCTGACATAGTCGTCTAACGGTGTAGGCGGGCGTCTGGCCATCGGTTATCAGCATGAGGAGAGGCTGTGTTCGAGAATCTCGGAAACCTTCCGCTCCATCCGCTTGTGGTCCACGCCGCGGTGGTCGGCATTCCGCTAGCCGCCCTGTTGGCGTTTCTGTTTGCATTTCCCAAGACGCGCCATTGGGCCCGCTGGCCGTTGGCCATCGTCGTCGTCGGAGCCACCGCCGTCGCCTATGTCGCCAGGGAGAGCGGGCTGGCACTCGAGGCTGCGTTGGGGATCAAGCCGGGCAACCCAGTTGGCGATTTGATCTTGAAGCACTCCCTGCTTGCCAACCAGCTGTTCTACGTCATGATCGGCTTCTCCGTTGTCGCCCTGCTTAATGTGTTCCTCGTCTCGAGGAGCGCTTCAGTCGACGGAGAAGGCGCGGCAAAGCAGCCCGCCATCGTGCGCATCGTGCTGCCGATTCTCCTGGTGGCCGTGGCGGGCGTTGCCCTGGTCTGGGTTGTCCGGGTCGGTGACCTGGGTGCACACGCGGTGTGGAATCCCACAGCACCTCCGATGATCCCGTTCTGATTGCTCTGCCAGACCGAGACGGCGACGTGACCTCCCAAAATGTGATGCTTGTCACATCCATAACGGGTCGATAACGGTGGCGCCGATGGCGCGCCGACTTCTATGGTCTTCCTTAGTCCGGCCCAGATAGCGGAGTCTGCCCGCATCTGGGGAAGTCTGCGTCGGGGGTGCCGCTCGGGGGCCACCGCCGATTCACGCTGTTCCTCAAGGAGCATTCGTGCGTGCTCAGCGTGTGGCTGCTGCCGCCGTAGTCGTTGGTCTTGTCACTGTCTGCGGCGCTGCGGGCATCGTGGCTGGCTCCGCCTCAACGTTTGGCTCGGTCAGCAACGTGAAGGCGGTGCCGAGTCCCGGTGTCAGCCAAGTAAGCGGCATCGGAAAAAAGGACGGATCGCACCGCACCGACTCCAAGGTCGAGGCCAACCGCACCAGCCTCCGTAAGGCCGTGGCCACCCAATCGAGCAAGCTCCGCACGCGCGAGGCGTTCAGCGTGAGCGAAAAGCAGAGTTCTCTCACGTTGCGCGTCGGCACCTTCAATGTCCGCACTGCGCGCGCCAACGATGGCCGGACTTGGTTGCAGCGCGCCTCTGACGTGGCACGTGAGATCGCAAGCCGTAATCCCGGTGTCCTGGCAATTCAGGAACTTGGCCCCGGACGAGCGGACGGTTCCACAGGAACCACAACGGGGCATCTGCGGCAGACAGTCAGTTTGGAGCGGTCAATGAGAAGGGTCGTCGGCGATGACCGCTATCAGCTGGTCCGGACGACGCCGTACGTCAAGCCAGGCACCAACCACGGCACACAGGGCACTCGCATCCTCTACGACACCAAGAGGTTCAAGCTATTGAGCAACTGCCCGGAGAAAACCGGGTCGAAGAACTACAACCCGTCCTGCAGCATGAACCTGCCGCTACGGAAGTCTGACAGCGAGTCGCTGCGACGCAGCGCCGCGTACGCAAAGTTCCAGGACCGCAAGACCGGAACCCGATTCTGGGTGGTGTCGGTGCATCTGGACGATCGTCACAGCAGCTCGCTCAGCACGGAGAGGAGCTACAACGCGCTGCGCGGAACACAGGCCAGGGCCGCCTATCTGAGGGTCAATGGCCTTCGCAACGCCGGCGAGAAGATCATCTACGCTGGCGACTTCAACTCCTGGCAGACCAACCGTGCTGGTGATGCGCCGCATGAGTATCTGGTGCGCCAAGGCTTCTACGACACCGTTGACGCAGACACGCGGATCAACGCCAAGTACCCGACGATCAATCACTTCAAGACCACGGTGTCAGCCAAGCGAATCCGGCTGGATTATGTGATGGTCAAGGGCATCAAGCGCGCGGTCAGGTACGAGAACGTCATGAAGCGCGTCGACTCAAGTCGGCCCTCGGATCACAACCTCGTCGTCAGCGACGTCGTGTTCTGAGCGCTGAGCTTGTCGAAGCGCAGAGTTGCCCTTCGACAGGCCGAGGGCGCATGAACCTCGGCTCAGGGCGCATGCACCTCGGCTTACGACGAATCTTTTCTCGCTCAGCCGTTGCCGAGGGCTGCTGGACCCTCCTCGCGACGAATGTCGATGATGTGGCCAGTCAGGTGAGAGAGCAGCACGTCCAGCGACTGACGGGCGACCTCCTCTGAGGACAGCAGCGTGCCCGGCGGCTCCTCACCAAAGGCCTTGGTACGCATCGGCGTACCTGTGCGTTCCGGGTTGACACAGTTCACCCGGACACCCGAGGAGGCCCACTCGTCGGCCAGCGCCTGCGTCAGATTCACGATCGCCGCCTTTGCCGAGGAGTACAGCGAATAGCCCGATCGTCCGCGGGTGTACGACGAAGAGGTAAAGAGCAACAGAGAGCCGCAGGAAGCAGCCAGATGCGGATAGAACTCCTGTGAGACGAAGATCGGCGCCAGATAGTTGACGTCGGTCGAGGAGTAGATCGTCTCCTCTGAGGTCTCCGCCAACTCACCGCGTACCAGCACCCCGGCGGTGTTGACCACGAAGTCGATGCGGCCTGTCTCAGCGAGCACCTGCTGCGCGACCTTGGCGACGTCGGCTCGCTTCTCGACGTAAGTGCCGGTGGTCGAGCGCGAAAAGGTCTTCACATTTGCTCCATACGCCCGGGCGAGGTCGGCGATATCGCCACCTATCCCGTACGAGCCGCCAAAGACCACAACAGTCCGGCCGTCGAGCCTGGCGTGGTACTGCTCGTTGGTCAGCGGGGTGGGACGGTCGGCGGAAGTCAGCTGGAACAGCTTGTCCGCGATGTAGACATCAATCGGCTCGGTGACCTTCATGTTGCGTTCGTGACCGGCGACGACTGCGATCGAGACCTCGGGCAGATAGCGGAGCACCACCGTGCAGTCATCGGTGGCAGTGAAGCCGGAATCCATGGCAGCCTTCGCGTATGCGGCCTTGATCGTCGAAAGGCGAAACGATTGTGGCGTCTGACCGCGACGCAGCAGGTGCCGGGGCAGCACGTCGACGAGGTTGCCGTTGTCAGGGGTGACCTGGATCACGGTGTCAGCCGACGGGATTGCGGTGTCGACCGCCTCATATCTCTGCAGCGCCTCTACGTTGGCGGCGATGATCGTCTGGGAGACGAGTGGACGTACCGCGTCGTGAAGCAAGACATTGCATTCCTCATCACCGAGGGCGGCGAGCGCGGCCGCCGTGGTCTCATTACGAGTCTCGGCACCTTCCAATATCTGCGTGACCTTGGAGTAGTCGCCCTTCTTCACAATGGCGCGAACCTCGTCCAGATGACCAGGCGCCATCATGACCACGATCTCGTCAACCAGTGGAGACTGCTGCATCGCCGCGATGGTGTGCTCGATGATCGGCTTGCCAGCAATCTTGATCAGCTGCTTCGGAATGTTCAGGCCGATGCGGGTGCCAGTGCCGCCTGCAAGTACCACGGCAACATTGCGCAATCTGGTCACCGGCTGACCCTACCGTGTTTGCTTGCTCGCTCCGCTCGCTGCGGATCGCGCTTTCAAGCCGCCGACTTCGTCGTCACTCCGGAACGAAAACGTGTTCCCTTGCTCCGTGCACATTGCTCGCTCCGCTCGCTGAGGCTGGCGCTTGTTAGCCGCTGCCTTCCTCACTCGCTCGCAGGCGAAAAGCGTGCCTGCTCGCTCATTCGTCCAGGACAGCGGCGCGCCAGCCTGGCTCAGCACGGCGGCGCGCGATCCGTATTTGACTGTCGCGGCGACCCTCGCAGGGACGTTTGTTGGTGTGCGTAAGGTCGCGATGCAGGCTGGAGCCTGGGATTTCCCGTAGTCGGAGTGGGCTGAATGATCGAAGCCCCTGCTTATGAAAGAGTCAACCGCATGCTCAAGGTGAGCGTCGTGATCCCGGTGTACAACCCCGGGGAGTACTTCACGCCGTGCATCGAGTCGCTGACCTCACAAAGCCTTCCGCAGGACGAATTCGAGATCATCTGTGTCGACGACGGTTCCACAGACGACACGCCGGATCGGCTCGATGACCTCGCAGCGACGCACCCGAACATTCGAGTGATCCACCAGCCGAACTCAGGCTGGCCAGGCCAGCCGCGCAACGTCGGCTTGGACACCGCTGGTGGCGAGTACGTCTTCTTTTGCGACCACGACGACTGGCTTGGGGCCGAGGCTCTCGAGCGGCTGTATGACTTCGCAACCAGTTGCGGCTCGGACGTCGTGCTGCCGAAGATGGCTGGGTTGCAGCGTCGTTTCCCGCGCGTCGTTTTCCGAGAAACGATCCGCCGGTGCAGCATCAGCGATTCCTCGATCATGGACAGTCTGACGCCGCACAAGTTGTTCCGCAGGGACTTCCTGAACGAACACCACATCCGATTTCCCGAAGGGAAGCGCCGACTCGAAGATCATCACTTCGTGGTGACCAGCTACCTGCTGGCCAAGGTTGTCAGCATTTACGCCGACTACACCTGCTACTTCCACATCAGGCGCGTCGACGCGGCCAACGCCGGCCTTCGAACGCCTGATTGGCGGGGCTACTTCGACAACCTTGCGGACGCTATCGACGTCGTTGTGGCCTACACCGAGCCCGGGGAAGAGCGCGACCGCATCATGCGGCGCTGGCTTCAGGTCGAAATGGTGCAACGGCTCACCCGTCGCCGGCGTGCAAGCCTGGCAGACGAGGAGGCCGCTGCGATCTTTGACAACGCACATCGAATCGCTGCGCGCTACTTCGACGAAGGTGTCATTGAGCTGCTGCAGCCGCTCTCACAACGGGTGGGCCGCGCCATCATCGCCGGCGACGCGACGGAGGTGCGCCGCGTGGCAGAGGACAGCGCGACATGGGTGACGTACCCGAGCATCTTGCAGACCTGCTGGGTCGACAACAAGCTTCAGATCAGCGGAACCGTTCGGCTGAGTGATGTGAAACCTCCGGGCGAATTGGCTCCCGGCGAGCTCGACCTCGTCGACGAGGCAGAGTCGATCTTCGCTGAGATGCCTGACGAGCCGTTGGCAGAGAAGCGCTTCGCAGCACTGCTGGGCCAGTTAGCGCCGGAAACGCTGTGGCTCGGCATGGCGAACTCGACGCTGCGGTTGGACCTCACCGATCGCGCCACAGGCGAGACCTGGCCGGTACCAGCGGTGGTCCATCGCATGGGGCTTACCGCGTCGTTCTCGGCTGAAATCGATCCGAATAGCCTCGCGGCGGGCGCGAGGCTTGCAGATGGCCTGTGGGACCTCTACCTCCACTTCGGCGTTCTCGGGGTGGCGGTGCGCCGTCGCACCACTCTGACGCCCGAGCGACGGCCCGGCCCTGTTCTTCCGGAGCTGGTCAAGAATGGGCTACCGACGATGGCCGCCTACTTCACACGGCGGACCTCAGGCCTCTCTCTTGATGTAGGTCTGATCAACCATCCCAAGCTTCGTGCCCAGCCGAAGTCAGCACGGAAGCAACCGTTCGCCCGCCGGGCAGTTCGTAAACTCCACCGGCTGCTCAATCGCTAGTAGCGCGCTCTGACGAATCGATCTATGAACGACAGGAAGCGACGACTCAACGCCCTGGTCCACCGCGTTGCCGACCGCCTCCCAGCTCCGATTACGTCGGCATTGCGGCAGCTGCGGCGACCCGCGTCGAAGCCAGTCACTGGTGATCAGTCGGCGCTGGCACCGCTACTGAGTGTGGTCGTCGTCGCAAGCAACGCCGAGTCCTACCTCAGGGAATGTCTGGCCAGTCTGAAGTCGCAGAGTCTGCAGAGGCTTGAAGTGCTTGTGGTCGACGATGGCTCGACTGATGGCACAGCGCGAGTCGCCCACGAGGTAGCGGCCGAGGACCCGCGCTTCCGAGTCCTTACCCGGCCGCGCCTGGGTCCGGGCGCCTCTCGCAATGCTGGAGCACGGCTGGCGCGTGGCAGGTTCCTCGCCTTTCTCAATGCGACCGATACCGTGCCACGTCATGCGTACGCCGACCTGGTTGGATCGCTGCGACGCACCGGTTCGGATTTCGCCGCCGGCAGCGTGCGAACCGTCATTCGAGGCCGGATCCACCGCCCACCTTGGGCCGCCGTCACCCATGACCTCGACAGGCCGACCCAGACCCTCGCTGAGTTCCCGCTCGCGTTGCAGGACACCAGCGCCACCAACCGCGTCTTTCGCAGGAGCTTCTGGAACACCGACGTCGGAGGCTTTCCGCATTCGGCGGATGGAGAAGTGTTCGCGATCGTCACTGGAACGCTGCAGGCAACGAAGTTCGACTTCCTCCAGACAGTCAGCTGCATGCAGCACACTCGGCTCGTCCCCGGAACGTTGCTGCCTACTCCAACATCTGCAAGCGAACTTCACTCCCGCCTCAACTGGCACCGTACGACCTGGCGCTTGGTGCGCGACGCAGTCGATCCGCGGATCTCGGGTCACTTCCTCGGAAGGCTGATCGATGGCGATCTCGGAGACTTCGGGGCCGAGGCTCACCGAGCCGATGCTTTGTATCGGGCACGGCTTCGAGACGTCGCGCAGGAGTGGCTCGCGATGGCCGACGACACCGTGTGGCCCCATGTTCGCGTGGAACGCAAAATCGGCCTTTGGCTCGTTGCGAAAGGGCGGTGGACCGAGCTCGAGGTACTCACGCACCGCTTCGCGATCTACGGGTCGATGCCGAAAACTGAGATACGCGAGGGCCGTGTGTACGCCGCCGCGGAGCAGCTCCCGGGTGTCGCCGAGGTTCCCCTGGAATACCTAGAGCTGGCGGAGAGCCAAACCGCATTTTCAGGCTGCATCGAGCACGTTGCCTGGAATGGTGATCATCTCGAGGTCAATGGCTGGGCATTCATTCGGGGCGTCGATCTCGCAACTCATCCGCCCCAGTTAACTGCCTGGCTCACTGAGCCGGTGACGGGCTTCTCGCACCCATGCGAGATCGCGCAAGTCCACAAGTTGGCAGCCAACCAGTGGTCGATGCTTCGGTACCAAGACATAGCGCCTGGCGGATTCTCCGTCCGCATCGACACGCGGAATATCGCCCGCACCCCGGGTCGCTGGCAGCTGCGCCTGACAATCCGAGCAGGTGGGCTGGAGCGAGCTGGACCCGTCCATGCAGTTGCACCGGGCGGTCTCCGGCGCTTGATCTCGGCACGCAACATGCAGCGGGCCGATGACCAAAACCGGGTCGTCCCGAAGCTCGATTCTGAACTTGGCTTCGGGATCCACGTTCGTCCGGAGCGGATCCAGGCTCGCCGGCTCGCAACCGATGGTGCTGGCAAGGCAGTAGGTGCGCTTCGGCTCATGGATTTGCGGCTCGGCGGACTGGTGTCAGTGACAGCCGCCAATCCAGCGGGTTGCGTGACCGGCGAGCTCAGCGAAGTTGGCGCAGATGGCCTGCAGCACTTTGAGCTGAACCTGCCGGTGAGCGCGCACGCGGCGGTTGACTGGGAATTCCGGGCTGTCGACGTGCATCACCACGAGCACCGCGTCTGTTGGCCGGTTGAGGCTGAGTGCGGCCGTCAGATCGGCGGCGGTCTGGGTGACGCATGCTGGAGACGATCCACCACCGGGTACTGCAACCTGACAACCGACTGGGCGGTGGCCCACGCCGAGCACGTGACCATTTGTGGTGAGGAGCTCAGCGTCGACCTGCGACTCACGGGCCTCGGAGCCTCCGATTGCGCCAATGCGTGCCTGTCCGGCGGTCTCGCTAATGTTCCCGTGCGGGACGTGGAACCGGTGGACGACGGCGTACGGCTGGTGTTCCCCCTGCGCGCCGCCCGCTGGGGCGGACCCGAGCTTCCTCTCCCGAGCGGTGACTACCGGATCCTGCTGACATCAGGGAAACAGGTTCTCTGTTCTGAGGAGTTGGTCAGCCTCTTACCCGAGGAAGGCTTGGCTACATTTCACGGTTACCGACTTGGCCGGAGCGGTTCGGCCGAACTCGTGATAAGCCTTGCGGCGCCGCTGACCGATGAGGAGCGCAGCCGGGTCGCCCGGAATCGCCTGAGTCTGTGGTACCAGGAGTCCAGCTTCACGCCGACCGAAAGTGTGCTCTTCCAGAGCTACCGCGGTGAGTTCGCCACAGACAGTCAGCTGGCGCTCCATTCTCAGTTGCGCACTCAGCGACCCGACCTTGAGCTGCTGTGGGGCATCAAAGACCTGTCCGTCGCCGTGCCTGATGGTGGACGTCCCCTGCTGATCGAAAGCCGGGAGTGGTACGCCGCCCTGGGCAGCAGCCGCTACCTGTGTCAGAACATCGAGTTCGAACGGTACTTCCGGAAGAGGCCCTATCAGCGCTACCTGCAGACCTTTCACGGGTACCCGTTCAAGTCGATGGGAGCGTCATTGTGGCGCGCTCAGGGGCGGCCTGAATCGGTGATAGCCAGCGAGTGCGCCCGCCGCAGCGATGCCTGGGATGCCATCGTGGTGCCTGAATCATCATGTGTCGATCAGTATCGGCGCGAATACAGATTCAGTGGTGAGGCACTGCTCACCGGCTACCCGCGGAATGACGCTCTGCTGCGCGAGGATGTGGCCGTAGTTCGTTCCCGGGTCCTCGAGCAGCTTGGCATTGGGTCGAATCGGATCATCGTGCTGTATGCCCCCACCTGGCGGGACACGGTGGCCACCAGTCCATGGACTGCAACGCTGTTCGACCGGCTCGACCTCGAGGTGCTGGCCAAGCAGCTTGGGAACGGCTACGCCGTTCTGCTGCGCGGACACAACTACAACCTTCGGGAAGGTCTGACGCCGATCACGGGGCACGTGTGGGACGTTTCCGCCTATCCAGAGATCAATGACCTCATGCTTGCCGCTGACGTGGCAGTCCTCGACTATTCCTCAATTCGGTTCGACTGGCTCGTCACGGGCAAGCCAGTGCTGTTTTTCGTGCCAGATCTCGTGGACTACCTGAGCTCGCGCGGTGTTTTGTTCGACTATGAGTCGACAACACCGGGCCCACTGCTCGAGAGCACCGCTGAAGTAGCGGAGGCGCTACTTGACCTCGGCGGGGTCGCTGCCGAGTACGCTGCCGCCCGGGAACTGTTCAACAAGCAGTTCAACAGGCTCCATGATGGACATGCAACCGAACGGGTTATCAATGCGTTCTTCTAGCTCAGCGGGGAAGCGGGTCGCTGATGTCGTCCTCGATTGTTTGATCATGCTGTTGGCGTTCGCCGGTGTGGTGCTGGCGCTCGCCGGCTCGCGATGGGCACCACTGTGGGTGCTGTTTTCAGTGCTGGGGATGGCTGGCCATCTTCTCCAAACGGCACGCGACCGCCCCGAGGATTGGAGCCCGTTTGGTCGGTCGCTGCCTCTGCGGGCTTGCGCGACGGCGGCGACAGCCGTCTGCCTGGTGACATCGGTTCCAGGTTTGCAGCAGGCTCTGGGCGCTGCCCTGGGCGCCGCAATCCTGGTCGGAGCGATCGTTGTTGAGCCATTCGTCGCTCGGGCCACCCGATTCCGAGTGCCCATCGCCGTGCGGCTGCCGAACCTGCCGTCACGGCGCCCTCTTCGTGATCTTGGTCCGCTAGTAGTCGCCGCCAGCGCAGTAGCGACGGTGGCCGGCCTGCTGCTTGCTACCGTCGGTGCATCGTCGTGGTGGTGGGGGTCGATCAGCGTGCTCGCGGTTGCGCCAGTCGCCGTGCTCGCTGTCGATGGTCGCAGCAAGATCGTCCTGGCGCGCCGATTGCGGAAGCTGGTTCCGCGAGCCGTTGCAGCCTACGCCCCGGACTTTGTGGTCTATACCTCACGTCCGGACGACGCGTCGTACCAGGTGATGATGTGGCTGCCGTACCTGCAACGCGCTGGGCTGCGTTTCATCATCATCGCGCGTCACGCGGTCCCGGCTGCGGCGCTTGCGGAGCTGACCGACGTCCCCGTCGTCGAGGCCCGCGGTATCGCCGATCTTGATGCTCTCGTTGTTCCGTCACTGAAAGCCGCCTTCTATGTCAACGCCTCATCCGGCAATGGAGCGTTGGTTCGCTTTCAGCACCTGACCCACATCTATCTAGGACACGGCGACTCCGACAAGCCGCCCTCGTACAACCCGACGCATGCGATGTACGACCAGATCTTTGCCGCCGGTCCAGCGGCAACCCGCCGCTACGCCGCACACGGGGTGCGGATCCCGAGCGAGAAGTTCACGATCGTGGGCAGGCCGCAGGTCGAGAACGTCAAGCAGAGCACGACTCGGATCTCAGACGCCCCGGAGCCGACGGTGCTGTACGCGCCGACCTGGCGAGGTCACGTCGAGGAGACCATGCTGTATTCGCTGCCGGTGGGGGAGCGGATCGTGTCTACGCTGCTGGCACGCGGTGCGACAGTGATATTCCGACCACATCCCTTCAGCTACGACTTCCCGGAGGACGCCGCAGCCATCACTCGGATCAAGGCGCTGCTCGATGCCGATCGTCGTAAGACAGGACGGCAACATCTGTGGGGTGCAGCGGCCGAGAAGGACCGCAGCATCCTCGACTGCATCAATGACTCCGACGCCATGGTGTCTGACGTTTCGAGCGTTGTCTCGGACTACCTGTTCTCGAGCAAGCCGTTCGCGATGATTGCGGTACCCGCCGAGCCTGAGGCCTTCGTCGCGGAATATCCAATAGCTCAGGCGTCGTACGTCATCCGGGGAGATCTGGCTGATCTGGACGCTCAACTGGAGAAGCTGCTCGGTGAGGATCCCTTGGCTCGTCAACGAGCTGACATCCGGGCCGACTACCTCGGTGACTTTCCGGCCGATAACTATGCCGCGGCCTTTGTCGCTGCGGTTCACAACGTGTCCCGCAAGTCCATGGAAGACATGGAAGATGATCAGGACGATGCCGCGGCGGAGCAGGCTGGCCGCGATGAGGACGACGGATCAGCGGAGGAGGACGCCGGTGCGGGTGCGCTGCCTGGGCGTAGCTGGTCTAAGTACGCGCAGATCGCGGCGCGGGCAGGACTTGATCTCGGCGGAACAGCGATTGCTCTGCTCGCGCTCGCTGTCGCACTGGCCGGTGGTCCTGGCTGGCTGATCACGCTGCTGGCGGCTCTGTCGCTGTGGGCGGCGTTTCAGTCAGTATCGAGTAGCGTCATTGCACGTGATCGGTGGCCGCGCCTGCTCACTGAAGGGGATGCGACGCGCACCGTCTTATTGGTGACACTGGCAGTGACCGCGCACCATGCGGGCCAGCTCTCCTGGCCGGGCATTGCAGCATGCGGAATGCTGTTGATCGCTACGGTCGTCGAGCGAACGATCCGGACTGCTTGGGGCACTGCGCCATTGGGCCGCAATGTGCCCGATGCGGTGCGCGAGGTCGATGATGTCATTCCACGGGGTCTCTTGCCGATCATGGTCGCACTAGTGATCATCAGCAGCTTTCTGTTGATCTTGGTCGACGCTCCTCCGGTGATCTTCTTGAGCCTGGCTGTGCTGGTCCTTGTCGGTGCTCTTCAGGTCACTGTACGAGCGCTGGCACGGCAAACCGAGATCGAGCGCGGCGAGTTGCGGCTCCAGGCCGCTCTCGCGGGATACCGTCCAGAGTTCGTTGTCTACTTCGCCTCGACGGTCGGGGCCAATTACCAGGTGGGCATGTGGCTGCCGTACTTCGTCCGGATCGGCCGCCCGTTCATCATCGTTACCCGGACAGCCCCGATGCTGACCCAAATCAGTGAGCTCTGTAACGAGCTGGGTGTCAAGGTGCCGCTGATCTACCGCAAGACTCTGCGCAGCATTGAGGAGATCATTGTCGACTCGATGACGACGGCGTTCTATGTCAACAACGCCGCTCGCAACACCCACCTCGTGGAGCGACGCGAGCTGACTCACATTTGGCTCAATCACGGAGACTCCGAGAAGCCGGCATGTTTCAACCCAGTGCACGCGATCTATGACTTGATCTTCGCCGCGGGACAGGCCGGGATCGATCGGTATGCCCGCCATGGAGTGCACATCCCCGCCGAGAAGTTCAAGATCGTTGGGCGGCCCCAGGTGGAGTTGATCAGCCCGGCCCGGGCACCGATCGACACGATTCGGCAGACAACCGTGCTGTACGCCCCGACCTGGCAGGGACCGTTTGCCGACAGCAGGGTCTACTCGCTGCCGGTCGGGCGGCAGATCGTCGAACAGCTGCTCGCCCACGACGCTCGGGTGATCTTCCGAGCCCACCCGTTCAACTATCGCTATCCCGACGCCGAGAAGATGATCGCCGACATTGGCGCTGTTCTGGATGCTGATCGGGAAGTGAGCGGCCGTGAACACCTGTGGGGCGCTGCGGCCGAACTCCAGATGAGCGTGGAGGATTGCTTCAACGCCTCCGATGCGATGGTCAGCGACGTGTCTGCGGTCGTCTCCGACTATCTGCATTCAGGCAAGCCATTCGCGATGGTGTCGGTTGGGCGTACGCCCGAGCAGCTGTTGATCGACGCGCCGGCTGCCAGGGCCGCGTACGTGATTCGCGACGATCTGTCGAACCTCGCTGACGTATGCGACGACCTACTCAGTGCTGACCCGCTCGCGGACGTGCGGAACGAGACCAAGATCTACTACCTCGGCGACTTCCCTGACGAGAAATATGCGGATGGATTCCTCGATGCAGCACGTGGGGTGATTGACGCGGGGCGGCGTGCCCCGGTAGAGGCGTCCTGAAGCACGCGCAACCGTCCGCGGACCCACCAGAGGCAAGATGGCCAAACCGGGGGCACGAATGACCGCACGTCGGAGAGCAAGCAGAACAAGGCGAAAACCTGCCTGATACTTGACAGCTGTGCGACCTGACCTCAAGAGACCGACCGGGGGCGTGGCACGGTGAGTGGAGTTAGGGCCTTTCTGATCTTTGTGATCCTCCCGATCGCGCTCTATGTGCTGTGGTTGTGGCTCAATCCATGAGTGAAGTGCTCAGGGAGTCGGATCGCGTACCGAGTACTTCGCGCTGGTAAACGCAGGCATGCCAGCACACCAGGCGCTTGGCGTATCTTCAGTCCACAGATTGGGAGGAATGCGATGCGTCGGCTCTTGTGTTTGTTCCGTGGTCATCAGTGGCACATCGAGGAGAACTACGAGACTCAGGGCACGGAGCAGGAATGTGTTCGGTGCGGAGCCAACCGGTCGACGTTCCCTGGTGACCCGGGATTCCGACAAAGGAACCGCCCGGCCTCCCGCCCGGCTACGAGGGCGATGCCCCGAGCCGGTGAGGAACATCGTGGCATCCAAGACTGATCTTGTATCAGTGACTTACTTGGCCTAGTCCACGATCACATTTCCTTTACCTGGTACTTCGGGGTAGTACACACACCGGTAGTGGCAGAACGCTGGGCGCGGGCGTAGTGTCGACGCATCCTTCCTTAGGGGGTCTGCGATGGCAGCCGAAGCCAAGCGGCAGCCTGGTCTGTTGAGACGATGGCTACAAAAGGCCCGCGAGAGTTGGCGGCGAGCCGGTGCAGTGTCGGGCCGTATGAGTGCGGCTCACCGGGCGAACGACAGGAACGCGGACAGGCACGGCGGGGGTCGTTCGGGAAACCCAGGGCTTTGAGCTTGAACTAGTCCTGAGCGGGGGTTATCGCTGCCCCCCGCTCAGCAAAACCGGGTACTTCGTGCTAGTACACGCAGGCACGCCAGCACACTAGGGGAGGGGGACGGCCAGAGCCGTGTAACGTCAGCGCCATCCATACGCTTGTTGAGCTAGGTGATCCATGAGAAATCTGCTCTGCGTAATCGGCCGCCACGAATGGCGAATGACGTACGGCATCGAGGGGCGGCCGTTTGAGATCAACGGACGACCGGGGTGTTATCACGTTCGAGGTCAGTCTCGGTCGGACAGGCCATACGTCGGAACCGATCCAACACCGCCGCCACCTCAACCAGACTTGCAGGAGGGTACGCACTTCTCGGGATGAGGCTTGCAGTGGCGATGAGACTTGCGACCTGGCCTAGCCATGACCACATTTTCCTTTACCTGGTACTTCGGGATAGCACGCGCACGCCTGCTGGTGCCCTCGGTGGGCTAACAGTTCCCGAGGCGCTGGACCAACATCAAAGAACTGCCGAAGAGGCACGCTCGAGGCCGACGAAATTGGCCTGCAGAATTCACCCGCCCCGCGATGCTGGAAGCTGATCAAGCGCCAGGTCGGTTTGCCCGATCGACTCCATGGCCTCCACGACTTCGAGCCAGTGTGCTTGAGACTGCCGCCATTCGAGGTGGCAAAGGTCACAGCGGATCAGGACCTGATCGTTGCCCAGCCAATGCGGCCAGCCTCGGTTGTGCAGAATGTGATTGCCGTCGCTGTCGCAATGGACGAAGATCACGAACTTCATGATCGATTCTCCTGTGATCATGATTAGGGAAGGGTGTGCCGACTCGGGCTATGCGGTCCGCGGACTCTTATTGTGTTGTTGATCACCTGAGTCGGTCAGTAGTTGATCAAAGCTCTGTCTTGGCGGCGTGGACAAAGTGGCAGCCCCGTCGAGGCATTGCTCAGCACGCGGCAGACGACCGCCACAGTATCGCCAGTTTGTAGCTGCACTCTAGCCACCTGGCGCGCCGCTAGGAACCGTCCAGATCAACGCCTAGGGCGCAATCCACTCAGCGGCACGGATGGCTGTGAAATCCGCGGGCCCCAGCAGGAAGGAGTTACCTAAGACAACCCGCCGTAGTCGGATTCTTGACGCGCCGGTTGGGAGTCCCCTCTCGACGTGTCGGTTGCCCCAAACTGGGCTGTGTGGCTGAGCAGAATTCTGGGGGTGTGCCCGCCCGCGACTCAGATCGTTTGATCAAGTGGTTCATCGGGGTCGTTGTGATTGCAGTGGGAGTCAATCTGCTCAGCAGTTTGGTTGTGTCGCAGAAGTGGGCCTGGCTTCCGCCCGCTGTCTTTGGTACGGCGCTGTTGGTCGCCGTGCTGAGTTCTGGTCTTCTGCGGCGGGAGCGTTATGGCACCGCGCGGGCTCAGGGCATGACGGTGCTCGCACTGACCGGCTATCTGGTGGTCACGGTGTGGGGATCGGTGACTGAGTGGCCCCTTACCGTGATGATCTTGTCCCTGGCGTACCTCTGGGAGGCTGGGCTGATGCTCATGTGGTCGACCCTCCGGAGTCGCGCGGACCTCGACCATGTCGCCCTGGGGACAACCTGTTTGCTCGTGGGTCCGGCGTTCTTGCTGCTCGCGATCGCGAACCCGCCGGATGCATGGACGTTTGACATGATCGCGGGTTTGGTGGTCAGGGTCGCGTTCCTGCTGCTCGGCGTCGCGGCGCTGCTGCTCGGGGTCGAGTTCCTGCTGGACAGATGGCCGCTGGTGGGGGTGCCATTGCTGCTTTTCGGGGTCGCCGCCCTGCTGGGCGGTGTCGCGGCCTTGCTGGACGGATGGACCCTGGTGGGGGTCGCGCTGCTGCTGGGCCCAGTCACGGCGCTGCTGCTCGGGGTCGCATTGCTGCTGGACAGATGGGCACTCGCTGGCGTTCCGTTCCTGCTGGGGGCGGTAGCAGCCCCGCTGAGCGGTATTGCGGCCTTGCTGGCTGGATGGACGTTGATGGGGGTCGCGTTCCTGCTGTTCGGATGCGCGCTCCTATTGGGCGGTGTTGCGGCCTTGCTGGCTGGATGGACGCTGATAGGGGTCCCATTCCTGATGTTCGGAGTCGCAGCCCTGCTGGGCGGCGTTGCGGCCTTGCTGGCCGGATGGATCCCCGTGGGGGTCGCGTTGCTGCTGCTCGGAGTCGCGGCGCTGCTAGGCGGTGCGGCGCTTCTGTACCGCCCAGAACTGCCGCGGCGGCTGGTGGCGTGGTCAACCAAACGAGACGATCTGCAGCTTACGGCGGACAGCAACGAGCGCGAATAGCCCAAAAGAGGAAGTGGGTCCCGCGCGCAATGGCTCAGCTTCGCGCGCCCCTGGGTCTGCCTGTGAATCAGCAGGTCCAGCGCAGGCAGGCCCCACAGCGGAAGGATCTTGACGGGCCGCGCACCGGTACAGGATCACCATCGCAGGGATGGCCGCCTCTGTCGTCAGCTCGCACCGAGCCGGACATTGAGCTCCTCAGTGAACTCAGAGATATCAGGCAGTTCAGCGCCATCGATGGCAGTGATCGGAACCGCTCCGCTGAGGCTGCTCGTCCAAAAGGCTCCGCGTGACTGCCGCAACTCTTGCACCGAACAACGCCGGATACGCGCTGGCGTCCGCTGGTCATCCAGTAGGTCCAGGACCTCACGCCGCGTCACGCCCGGCAGCACGTGCTCGTCCAGCGGCGGCGTACACCAGACACCATTTCGATCTTGCATGAACAAGTTCCCCCGAGTCGTCTCAGTGACCTCGTACGGTCGAGCAGGCGAGGTGAAGAACGGCAAGGCCGGCCGCACTGCCGCTTCCGCCTCGGTCAGTGCGGAACGCTCCGCCCACTTATGTCGCCACGAGTGGTCGGGTCGCGAACAGTGACGAAGCGTTGAGCGCGCTGGTCGCCGGCCAAGTGGGCTGGCCCGGAGGCTGAGGTCGAGCTTGCCTTCGTGGGGTCGGGCAAGAACGCGGATCGCGAGTCGGTGCTGGTCGGCATGGACGCCTGCGAGCTGGTGCGCCGCGCTGACAAGATCATCTGGTACGCCGTGCCCGTACAGCTCGCGACAGGACCTGTCCAGCCGGGCGAGATGAGCTGCCAGTCGGATGGTCTTCCCCCGGATCACCAAGATCGATTCGAATATGCCATTCGCCAACAGAGCCGGATCAGGAGTCGGCGGCTCGTTGACGAGCTCGCGATCGAGCACGGATCCTGCGGCGGCAACCAGCGGTGCAGCCTTGTGCAGGCACTCATACCACTCCCGTATTGGCACGCTGTCGACGGTGATGCCACCGCCGACACCCAGCTCGAGGTGGCCGCCGTGGAGTTCGAAGGTCCGGATGATCACGTTGAAGTCCGCGCCAGCAACTGGACTGACCAAGCCCATGCTGCCTGTGTACGCGCCGCGCGGCTCGACTTCGAGATCCGCGATTCCTTGCTGGGCGGAGATCTTGGGAGCGCCGGTCACCGATCCGGGCGGGAAGGCAGCGGCAAGCACCTCGGCCGTTGTCGTGTGCGGGTTCAGTTCGCCACGAATGGCCGACACGAGATGCCAGACCCCAGGATGGGGCTGGATGGTCAGCAACTCCTGGACCGCAACCGTGCCCGGCCGGCAGACGCGGGACAGGTCGTTCCGCATCAGATCGACGATCATGATGTTCTCGGCTGCGTCTTTCGCGGAGGCCCGCAACGTCGCCGCCCCGTCATTCGCCCCTCGAGGTGCCGTTCCCTTGATCGGAGCGGTCAGTACCGTGCGGTCCCTGATCCGCAAGAAGAGCTCGGGGCTGAAGCTGGTGATCATGCGTGCCGAGCCGTGGCTCAGCGGGCCAGTGATCAAACCACCAAAGGCCGGCTGCAACTGCTCGCCCAACTGGCCAAAGACCACCGGTGCACTGCTGCCGAGCTCAGCATGCAGCCGGATACAGAGATTCAGCTGGTAGAAGCGGCCATGGGCTATCCGGCTGATCACGTCCTCCACGGCAACGAGATAGCCATCTCGCGCCGACTCGGTATTCGTCGCGACACCGAAGGGTCCAACGTGCGGCGACTGAGTCGGTGCAGCCGGCACAGCTTCCAGCAGCGCTGTCCAGTGCTGCAGTGCCGTCGCGTTTTCCGGTTCACGCCCGGCGAGGCCCAGGGACTCGAAGGACCACCCACTGTCCCGCTGCCATCGCAGCAGCGAGTCATAGAAAGCCAATGTCGTGGTCTTGGGGTCATATCCGAAGCAGGCCAGCCAGCCACCTCCGACGGTGCCGGACCCCACGTCAGCTTCGGAGTCCGCCAGTCTTGGCTGCTCGTCCAAGCATCCGAACCCCTTAGAGGCATCGATGGGCTCCTCAACCCGCAAGGGCCGCTGAAAGATCAACACCCCTCCGCCGAACCAGTTGCCCCATAGAGCACCCGGACGATCCTGCTCGCGAAGTTGGGCGATAACCGCGGCCGGAGGCGCGCTCGAGCCAAGCGCCACACGATATGGGCGCGCTGCCATCGTGCCTAGCTGCGGGGATTTGGGCACTGGCGTCCTAGGGATCCCTGGCCAGGCTGGCCCGGACCCGCTCAGCGCTGCCACCCAACGCCAACAACTCGCTCAGTTCCGCAAACATCTCGGGTTTGGCGGGAGCGGCAGGACAGAGAAGATCATCGAAGGTGCTGCCAAGATCAAGATCGCGTACCACGGCGACCACTGTGGGGGCGACGGCGAGATAGTCGATCGCCGCTCTCAGCTTGGCTGACACCGAGCCGCTGATCTTGGGTTTCGGGCCGCTTGCCGCTGCGAGTATTCCCTCAATATTGCGATATGAGCTGATCAGTGTGGCTGCCGTCTTGTCTCCAATCCCAGAAACACCGGGGAGCCCATCAGAGGCATCGCCGCGCATCGTGGCGTAGTCGACGTACGCCGCAGCCGGTATCCCATACTTCGCCCGCACCCATGCGTTGTCCACCACCTCATGCTTGCCGACCCCTCGGGCAATGTAGAGCACGCGGACCTGACGCTCGTCATCGACCACCTGGAAGAGGTCGCGGTCTCCGGTGACGACGTCGACTGGCATCGGCGCTGTGCTGGCGAGCGTCCCAATGACGTCGTCAGCCTCATAGCCGTCTTTGCCGACGACGGCGATGCCCAGGGCGTCGAGGACGGCGAGGATGAGTGGAACCTGCACTGCGAGCCCTTCAGGCACACCCTCCGCTGCCGTGTTTGCCGAGCTCGCCATCTCGGACACAACGGCGTCACCCGACTTAGCAACCCGATGTGCCTTGTACGAGGGAATCAGATCTACCCGCCACCGTGGCCGCCAGTCATTGTCCCAGCAGCACGCCAGATGGGAGGGCGTGTACGTGTCCAGCAGCCGGCTGATGAAATCCAGTAGTCCACGGACCGCGTTCACCGGCGTACCATCTGGGCCACGAAATGAATCGGGCACGCCGTAAAAAGCACGAAAGTACAACGAAGCCGTGTCCAAAAGCATAATTTTGCGTGAGCGCACATCCGAATCCTGGCACGATAGCCCCCATGGAGAAGCTCGACCGTCGTATTCTCTCGCTGCTCGCGCGCGACGGCCGAATGTCCTATACAGACATCGGCAAGGAGACGGGACTGTCCACTTCCGCTGCGCAGCAACGGGTTCGGCGCCTCGAGCAGCGGGGCGTGATCAAGGGTTATACGGCCATTCTCGATGCTGATGAGTTAGGTCTGATGGTCACTGCTTTCGTCGCGATCAAGCCCTTTGATCCGAGCCAGCCAGATGACGCGCCGGAGCGTTTGCAACACATCGCAGAGATCGTTTCCTGCTATTCCGTTGCGGGGGAAGCAAATTATCTGCTGAAGGTTCAAGCTCCCACGATGCAGCACCTCGAATCCACGCTGGGTCGCATCCGATCAGAGGCTAAAGTGTCAACGGACACCACGACGGTCCTGTCGATTCCCTTCGAGGACCGCCCTCAGATCTGATCAAACACTCATCGCGGACTGGCTCGTGATCTTTGTCGGGGGGCACGTGTACGCTCCTGGCCACCCAGGAGCGACTGCAGTCGTGATCAACGAGGGCTTGATCAGCTTTGTCGGCAGTGATGAAGCGGCCTGCCGCTTAGCACCGGAGCAAGCCGTAATTGATCTTCGCGGTCGGCTGCTCACACCCGCTTTCGTGGATGCCCATGTGCACCTCATCCAGACTGGCCAGGTCATGGCAGGTCTAGGCCTGCACGATGCACGGAGCAGGGACGACGCCGTGCAGCGGGTCGCGGCCTACGCCAGACATCATCCCGATGCACAGGTGATCATCGGCCACGGCTGGGACGAACGAGCATGGCCGGAGCCGATGCCGCCAACCCGAACCGAGCTCGATCGAGCGGCTGGCGGCGTCGCTGTCTATCTGGCGCGTGTCGACGTGCACTCGGCAGTGGTCTCATCCAAACTTCTTGATCGACTCCCCGGTGTCGCGAAGGCGAGCGGGTATCGACCGGACGGGCTGCTTACTCGCGAGGCTCACCATCTGTGCCGCGGCAGCCTGAGCGGACTCTTCACTGATCAGCAGCGTCGATCGGCTGCCCGTGCGGCGCTCCGGGCGGCGGCGGCGCAGGGTGTGGCTACTGTGCACGAACTGGGTGGCCCACATCTGGGCCCGATCGAGGATCTCACTCGAGTCCGGGAGGTGGCGACAGAGCTTGGTGTGGGCGTCGCTAGCTATTGGGGCGAGCTTGCCACGGAACCGACCCTCGAATGGGCACGGCGAGCTGGGGTGGCGGGGCTTGCGGGTGATCTTTGTGTCGACGGCGCCATAGGCTCGCGAACCGCATCGCTGCGTGAGCCTTACGCCGATGCCGACACCTGCGGCGCTCGTTACTTGTCCGAGTTGCAGATCGCCGATCACGTGATCGCCTGTACTCGAGCTGGACTGCAGGCTGGCTTTCACTGCATCGGCGACGACGCGGTGGCAGCCGCGGTCTCCGGCCTCCGCCAAGCGGCGAGAACGCTTGGGATCCGAGGTATTCGCGCAGCCCGGCACCGCTTGGAGCACGTGGAGATGATCTCTGAGGCCGATATCGCAACCCTGGCTGAGCTGGGTGTGGTAGCCAGCATGCAGCCAGCCTTCGACGCAGTGTGGGGTAAGCCGGGGGAGCTGTACGACCAACGTCTCGGTCCCAACCGCGCCCGGGCCATGAACCGTTTGGGTACTCTCGAGCGCTGCGGCATACCGCTGGCGTTTGGTACCGACGCTCCGGTGACACCACTGGCCGGCTGGGCCACCGTGCGGGCCGCTGTGCAGCACTGGCAGCCCGGAGAGCGGCTGAGTGTCGCCTCGGCCTTCGACGCGGCAACCAGGGGTGGGCACTGGGCAGCTTTCGCGGACAACGCGGGCACTATACGGGCGGGAGATGTCGCCAGCCTTGCGGTATGGG
Organism: uncultured Actinomycetota bacterium; assembly: GCA_963836855.1. Classification (GTDB taxonomy): domain Bacteria; phylum Actinomycetota; class Actinomycetes; order Propionibacteriales; family Propionibacteriaceae; genus Microlunatus. The sequence continues at coordinate 135,830 of CAWILN010000050.1, forward strand.
ACGTCGAGGTAGGCGCTTTCGAAGGGGAGGCGGCGCTGCCTGCGTTGCGCGAGGGTCCGCTCCCCACCTGTGCGGCGACGACCTCCGCTGGCCGGCTCATCTATCGATCCGAGTCATTTGATTTTGAGCCGCTTGCCGTTGGGTAGGCTCGGTCCGTGTCCCGGCCCCCCGCGTCACTGACGCGCTCGCTCGCCACAGGGACGCCAACCTCACCGCCCCCTGCTGAGTCAGCGGAAGTATCGCTGCCGTTGCGAGTCGCGGTGGTGGTGGTCGCTGGGGCCGCACTCGGGCTGAGCTGGGAGCCATACGACCTGTGGCCGCTCCTGCTGCTCGGCATCCCCGCATTCACACTCGCCGTCCGTGGGTTGCGGCCGCTTGTTGCCGGCGGGCTCGGCTATCTGTTTGGTCTGACCATGCTGACCCTTGCCATCAGTTGGGTGCATGTTCTCGGAGCGTGGATCGCCGTGCTGCTGATCATTTTCATGGCGCTGTACTTCGGCCTCCTGGGACTAGCCCTGACGCTGATCAGCAGACTGCGTTGGTGGCCGCTGGCAGCGGCCTGCTGCTGGGCGCTCATCGAATACACGTATTCGCGGATACCGTTCGGGGGCTTCGGCTGGACCCGGATCGGGTACGCGGCCGTCGACACACCGCTGGCCGGCTTCTTCCCGATCATCGGAGTCGCGGGTGTCTCCTTCGTTGTAGCCCTGCTCGGCCAGCTCATTGCTTGGATCGTCCTCACGTTGTGGACGGCGCGCCGGGGGAGGCCGGCGCGAACAAGCCACCTGGTCATCGCCGCTGTCGGGGCGGTCAGCCTTGTCCTCCTTGGGTCAGCCTTGCGGCTCTACCAGGTCGAGCCCGCTGTCAGTCCAGCCGGCAGCGTCCGGGTCGGGATCGTGCAGGGAAACATCCCGGGGCGCGGAATTGAGGCCATGGGTCGTGCTCGGTCGGTCACGAACAACCACTTGTCCGAGACGATTCGCCTGATGACCAAAGTACGGCTTGGTGAGGTGCCCGACCCGGATTTCCTGCTCTGGCCGGAGAACTCCACCGACATCGACCCGACCGCTGACCCGCTCACCAAGCTGACTGTGCAAGCCGCCGCGGACGTGGCTGCACGGCCCATTCTGGTTGGCGCTGTGATGCGAGGACCGGATGATGACGAGCGCCAGACCGCAGCCCTGTGGTGGGACCCGGATCGCGGTGCCGGCGCCCGGTACGACAAGCAGAACCTCGTGCCGTTCGGTGAGTGGATTCCGTTCCGCGCCCAGCTGCTGCCACTCATCCCGTTGTTGGAGCAAGTTGGTGCCCAGTCAGTGCCCGGGACGCGTCCGGGCGTTCTCGACGTCACGGTGGGTGGCCGTCCGATCAAGATTGGCGATGCCATCTGCTTCGAGCTCGCCTATGACCAGACGATGTACCGGTCCGTGATCGGTGGCGCGCAGGTATCGATGGTGCAGAGCAACAACGCTACCTACGGCGGCACTGGCCAGATCGAGCAGCAGTTCGCGATCACCCGGGCGCGCGCGATGGAGAGCCGCAGGGAGATCGCGGTAGCCACGACAAACAGCATTTCTGGTTTCATCACTCGAGATGGATCGGTCGCAACGCGCACCCAGGAGTTCACAGCACAGAGCATGGTCGTCGAAATGCCTCTGCGGAGCGCCCTGACGCCGGCCATCCGAGTCGCCCCCTGGCTGGAAAGGGGCGTGGCGCTCGCGGCCTTGCTGGCCTGCCTTGCCGCCCTGTTGCGTCCAACCCAGCGATCCCGTGGAGCAAGACTGGAGCAGAGCGCCGTCCGCGCTGAGCGGAGCGGAGCGAGAAAACCGGAGACTACCGAGAAAGAGACTCCTGTTGAGCGAACCGACGCCTCCGAAAATGACCGAGAACGAGATGGAAGGGGAGGCCGCGATCTCCGCAGCACTCAGACCGACTCTGGTGATCATCCCGACCTACAACGAGTCGGAGAACATCGCACACATCAGCAGCCGGACGCGTAAGGCAGTTCCGGACGCTCACATCTTGATCGCCGACGACAATTCTCCCGACGGCACGGGTGAGCTGGCCGACGAGATCGCGAACACTGATGACCACGTGCATGTCATGCACCGGCTCGGCAAGGAAGGCCTTGGCGCCGCGTACCTGGCTGGTTTCGAGTGGGGCCTCAACAGGGGCTACGAGGTCTTGGTCGAGATGGATGCCGATGGGTCACATCAGCCCGAGCAGCTCCCCAAGCTGTTGACCGCGCTCACCGATGCTGATCTTGTTCTCGGATCGCGTTGGGTCGAAGGTGGCGAGGTGGTCAACTGGCCGAAGTCTCGTGAGGTGCTGTCGCGCGGTGGAAACCTCTGGACCCGAATCATGCTCGGTATCCCGCTGCGCGACGCAACTGGCGGATTCCGGGCCTTCCGCCGTAAGACGCTGCTCGGGCTGGGCCTGGACAATGTCGCTTCGGCAGGCTACTGCTTCCAAGTTGATCTCGCCTGGCGGGCGTTGAAGGCCGGATTTCGGGTAATCGAGGTGCCGATCACCTTCATTGAACGGGAGTACGGCGACTCGAAGATGAGCAAACGAATCGTGATCGAGGCGCTTGCCTTAACGACGATCTGGGGGGTATCACACCGCGCAAAACAGTTGCGCCAGCTTGTAACGAAGCGGAAAGTTCTGACTTCATGAGGCTTCGTCATGGATGGCCACTCGCCCTCTTGGCGGTGCTGCTGGTCGCAATCCCGATACTCGAGGTCTGGCTACTGGTTCAGGTCGGCCAGCAGCTGGGACTGCTGCCGACCGTACTCATCCTGCTCGTCGTGGCGATCGTAGGTGTGCTGTTGATGCGCCACGAGGGATCGCGCGCCTGGAAAGCGCTGAACGATGCCTTTACCAGGGGCAAGGTGCCGACCGGCGAGCTTGCGGACGCTGCGCTGATCCTGGTCGGCGGTGTTCTGCTGGTGCTGCCCGGCTTTCTGACCGACATCATCGGTTTCGTTTTCCTGCTGCGCTGGACTCGGCCGATCGCTCGGAAGATGATCGCCTTCTTCGTGGCACGACGGATCAACAGGCTAGGCATTCCGGTGATGCGCGCGCGACTCGATCGGGACAATCTGATCGAGGGCGAGACTGTCGAGGCGCCTCCGGCTCCCCGGCATAGCCCGGAAGACCCGATCGTCATCGCGGGAGAGATCGAGGAGCCGTCCCGATCAGGGCGCCCAGAGGAGCCCAGCTCCTAGTCCGGCTCAACCTGCGAGCGTCGGTAATCGCGCGATGCGCGAGCAGCTCCCAATCAGCTGCGAGCGTCGGTAATCGCGCGCCCGCCGTGCTGAGGAGAAGGGAGCAGAGGCGTTCTTTCCTCTGCGAGCGACGACGAAGGAGGCGGAACGATGCGCGCGATGCGCGAGCAGCTCCCAATCAAAGGGGCCGCCCTCTCGAGTCCGCGCCGCTGATCGGGGGACAACAGCACCAGACGAGAAGGCGGCCCAGGTCTATCGAGCCGATCGACCTTACGCGGTCTTTTTCGGCCGTGTGCTCCTAGACAGTGCGGTTGAGCCCAACTCGCCGGCCCGTAGCTGGCTCAACCGTTCGGCCAGCAAGTCCTCGAGCTCCGCGATGGAGCGCCGCTCACGCAGCATGTCCCAGTGCGTACGCGCTGGCTTCTCTTCCTTTAGCTCGGGCCGCTCGCCGTCGGAGCGCAACGACTCAGCGCCGCAGCGAGGGCATTCCCATACCGAAGGAATGTCCGCCTCTGCTGAGAATACGAGGCTGAAGTGGTGGTCTCGAGGGCAGTCGTAGCCGACCTCCTGCCGAGCCGCGAACTCAACACCTGCCTCGTCCTCAAAGCTCTTGGCCCCGAGACCGGTGCCCTTCAGTGAGCGATCAGCCATGAGCACAACCTCCGTCTAAGATCCTGACGTTTCCTACACCCGAATGGTTCAACTCGCGGCCAGGCGAATATGTTCCGCCGCTCCCTTACCCTGCTGTTCATGATGCACGCTATTCGAAGACCTGGACCTGTTGCCTTGGCGGTGACTTGACCCTGGCTAGCAGTACTGTGCCGGCGAGCAGCACGAGAGCGATCCCCACGATACCGATGCGGTCTGAGAACAACCCTGAGAAGAGGGCGAAAAGTGCCGGTGCCAAGAAGGAGGCGGCTCGGCCCGTGGTGGCGTACAGCCCGAACATCTGACCCTCGCGTCCGACCGGCGCAAGTCGTGCCATAAATGCGCGCGAGCTGGCCTGTGCCGGACCGACCCACAGCGTCAAGATCAGGCCGAAGATCCAAAACATCGTGGTGCCGTGGGCGAACAGCAGAATGATCGAGGTGGTGATAAGCCCGATAAGCGAGATCATGATCACCTTCTTTGGGCCGATCCGGTCCTCGACCGCGCCCATGCTGAGTGCTCCCACCGCCGCGACCACGTTGGCGACGATGCCGAAGATCAGCACCGTCGACTGTGCCATGCCGTACACGCTGACCGCCAAAATGGCGCCAAAGGCGAAGATCGCCGCCAGGCCGTCCCGATACAGGGCCGAAGCGACGAGGAAGTGCACGGCGTTCCGGTCGCGCCTGAAGAGAGCTTTGATGTCGTTGATTAGCAATCGGTACGAGGCAAAGAAGCTCACTCGGCGACGCCGAGGACCGGGCGGCGACTCGGGGACAGCCAGCAGCACCGGAATCGCGAAGACCGCGAACCAGATGGCAGAAAATACGGCGACGGCGCGGATGTTGAGACCACCGGCTGCGGTGACTCCGAACCAGCCGACATCCGGGGCGATGAATCCGACGTAACAGATCAGTAGCAGGAAGATGCCGCCGAAGTAGCCCATTGCCCAGCCGAACCCCGACACTCGACCGATCGTGTCCGGGGTGGAGACCTGCGGCAACATCGCGTTGTAAGACACAACGGCGAACTCTTGAAAGACTCCGCCGGCCGCCAGCAGGACAAGGGCGATCCAGAGGTAGCTGGGATCGTTCCGCACGCTGAACATGCCCAACATGACGGCAATGACGAGCGCGCTCCAGATAGCGAGGCTGCGCTTGCGATGGCCGCCCGCGTCGGCCCGCTGCCCGGTGATCGGGGCGATCAGCGCCACCAGGAGGCCCGCTGCTGCGGTTGAGATGCCCAGCCAGGTGTTGGCGCTAAGGCCGCCTGGTTGGGCGTCTCCGACCACTCCGCGCACGACGTAGGGCCCGAATACGAACGACGTGATGACGGCGCTGTATGCCGAGGATCCCCAATCCCACAGGCCCCACGCGAGGACCGTCGGGCGCTTGATTCGCGTCCCGGCTTCCGCCAGAGGCGGCCGAATCTCGGCTGTCTCCTCCACGCTGTCGCTGTCCGTCATGGCTCCTTCGATCTACGGCTCAGCCCACAGACCGCGGTGCATGAGCACGTCCTTCAACGTGTCGATGCGGTCTGTGAAGATACCGTCGACACCCGCGTCGATGAGCCTTCCCATGATTTCGGAGTCGTCGACGGTCCAGATATGCACTTTCTTGCCGGCTCGGTGAGCAGTCTCAACCAGTGCCGGGGTGAGAACGCGCAGCTGACGGCCGAGCATGTCGAGCGAAATGGGCATCTGCAGCACCGGCGCTGGCGTGTTCAGTGCCCATGTCATCCACGGCACGAACCGGTTAGCGGCAATTCCCATGGCACTCGCGGCAGACGGGACACGCCAGCCGAGAAGCCGTCGCAGCTCGTAGAGACGGCGGATTCCAAACGACGCCACACAGACGCGGTCGTAGGCCTCATACTCAGCGATCATGGCTGCCAGCAGCGCCACCGCTGGAGGTGACTTCACATCGACGTTGAACCGTGCGTCGGGAAACTCCGCGAGCAGCTCGGAGAGCCGCGGAATGGGATCCATACCGTGGATCCTGGCCTCGGCAATCTCTGCGTAGGTCAGCTGTGCAATCGCGCCGGTGCGGTCGGTAACCCGGTCGAGCACTCGATCATGGAAGGCCAGTAGCACGCCGTCGCGGGTGGCATGCACGTCGGTCTCCAGGTAGCGGTAGCCGAGGGCGACCGCCTCCTTGAAGGCATGAAGGCTGTTTTCGCGATAACGGTTTGGCTCATAGGTTGCTCCGCCGCGATGAGCAAAGGCCGCGAAAGGCACATCGAAGAACGCATAGTCAGCGGCCCTCATGCGCTCATTGTGCCCGGCGGTCTTGCCGGGCCGGCGCTCAGAGCCCTGGCAGCCGCTGCAGAAGCATGTTGACTGATTCCGGCAGCCAGGCCGGGGTGCCGAGTATGAACAAATAGAAATATCCAAGGACTCCACAGCAGCCGAAGAATGCCACCCAGAACAGAGTCTTCTTGCTTGTGGACCAGGTGCGGTAGCGATGCAGTTGGGCCTTGAACCGCTGCATCAGCTGGTGAGCCCATTCGAACTCGCTGGACCACACGGCCAGACCGAGCAAGACCAGTGGAATACCGCCCGGCCCAGGAATGGGGCCGCTGACGAAGCCGAGGGCGACGAGGATCAGGCCCAGCAGGCCTACGGCGACGCGATAGACAACGAGCTTTCGCTTGTCCTCCCTGATCTTGCGACGCCAGCGCCAGCGGTCTTCCTCAGGCTCGATGAGGAAGTGGTGGTGATGCTCGTGATGATGGTGCTCGGGCTGGCGGTGTCCGCGCACCTGCGAAGTATTGTTCGCCTGCGGCAGAGTCGCAGTATGAAACTCAGCGTCGCGGGAGCCGTTGCCTTCGACGCCGGGGGACATGGCCACCACTCTAAGGCGGAGCGCCAAAACACGTTGCGAGTACCCACATCGGGTCCACGCAGTGGTACGGCAGGCAACCGCTTGATCCCCGAGCGAAGCAATCTGACTCCGGAACGCGAAGCAATCAAAGCCCTGGATCGCGCGTCGCCGTGCTGAGGAGGAGTGAGCGGACACGCTTTTAATCTGCGCGCGAGTGAGGACGGCAGCGGCCACGAAGCGCCAACCTCAGCGAGCGGAGCGAGCAATGTACAGAGCGAGGCAATCGAACACTGCCAGAATGACGCGCGTGACGACGATCTTGTCGATTCAGTCCTCGGTCGCTTACGGGCACGTCGGCAACAGCGCCGTCACCTTCCCTCTGATGCGGATGGGTGTGGAAGTGTGGCCGGTGATCACGGTGCACTTTTCCAACCACACCGGCTACGGGACCTGGCGGGGACCACTCTTGAGCGCCGCCGATCTCCGCGACGTGGTGCAGGGCATCGACGAACGTGGCGTACTGGGCGACGTCGACGCGGTGCTGTCGGGTTACCAGGGCGGTGAGGACATCGGCGCGATGATCTTGGATGCGGTCGCTCTGGTCAAGCAGCGCAATCCGGCCGCAATCTATTGCTGCGACCCGGTGCTGGGCGATGAGGACGGTGGTTTGTACGTCCGTCCGGGCATCCCTGAGCTGATGCGGCAGCAGGTCCTGCCGGCAGCCCAGATCATCACTCCGAACCAGTTCGAATTGGCATCACTGACGGGTCTGCCAGTCTCAACCATGGCGGAATTGCTGAGCGCCGCTGACGCCGCCCGCAGTATCGGACCCGACGTGGTCTTAGTCACCAGCGTCGTACGCAGGGACGGGCCGCCAGCGACTATCGACATGGTTGCGGTCAACGCAGCCGGCGCGTGGCTTGTAACTACACCAAGGCTGCCCCAAAGCTTCACGGGGAGTGGGGATGTCACGGCGGCGACCTTTCTCGCCAGCCTTCTGGGCAGCTATGACGTGCCGCAAGCGATGGCGCATACCGCGGCGGTGATCTATGGACTCCTCGAGGTCACAGCTGCCGCCGGTCGTGCCGAGCTTGCCTTGATCGCCGCCCAGGAGGAATTCGTCCATCCCAGCCACGTCTTTGAACCGGTGCGTCTCCGGTAATGCGGTTGTCTTGCGCGCACATCTCATGGCTTGCTTAAGGCGCGCCTCGACAGGCTCAGCGCACCTCTCAGCTAGTCCCGGAAAACCTCGATGTTGGCGCCCAGTGCATTCAGTCTGTTGGCAAGGTCCTCATAACCGCGATTGATCACGTAGACATCCCGCAACATCGACTCGCCACGAGCTGCGAGCATGCCAAGGAGGATGCACACAGCGGGCCGCAGCGCGGGGGGGCAGACCACCTGCTGACCGCGCCAGCGTGTCGGGCCCTCGACGATCACTCGATGGGGGTCGAGCAGCTGCACGCGTGCCCCGAGCCGGTTGAGCTCGGTCAGGTAGATCGCCCGGTTCTCATACACCCAGTCGTGGATGATCGTTTTGCCCTGAGCAGTCGCGGCGATCACCGCGAAGAACGGCAGGTTGTCGATGTTTAGCCCGGGGAATGGCATCGGGTGGATCTTGTCGATAGGGGAGCGCAACTCCGACGGCCGTACGGTCAGATCGACCAGCCGGGTGTGGCCGTTGACGGCCAGATACTCCTCACTGAGAGAGAAATCGAGGCCCATTTCCTCCAAGATCGCGAGCTCGATCTCGAGGAACTCGATCGGTGCTCGCTTGATCGTCAAGTCTGACTGGGTGACGATCGCGGCAGTGAGCAGGCTCATCGCCTCGATGGGATCCTCTGACGGGGCGAATTCCACATCGGTGTTGATGCTATCGACGCCATGGATCCGCAGCGTCGTCGTACCAATGCCGTCGATCTCGACCCCCAGGTGGGTCAAGAAGATACAGAGGTCCTGGACCATGTAGTTAGGGCTGGCATTGCGCAGCACTGTCACTCCTCGCGACAGTGCAGCGGCGAGGAGGGCGTTCTCGGTCACCGTGTCGCCACGTTCGGTCAGGGTGATCGGTCGTGCTGGTTCGACTGACTCGTCCACCGTGCTGTGGTAGAAGCCGTCAGTCGGGTGAACGTGTAGCCCAAATCGCCCCAGCACCTGCAGATGCGGCTCTATGGTGCGCCTCCCGATATCGCACCCTCCGGCGTACGGCAGCTTGAACTCTGTGTAGGAGTGCAGCAGTGGACCGAGAAACATGATCACCGAGCGGGTGCGCCGTGCGGCCTCGAGATCCATCTCGTCCAGGGACAGCTCAAGGGGCCGTACCAGCTCAAGATCATTTCCGTCGGATGACCAGGTGGCGCGAACACCGATACTCGTCAGTACCTCGAGGATTCGGTTGACCTCTTCGATCTTGGCGATGCCACGAATGATCGTGCGGCCACGATTCAGCAGGCTCGCACAGAGCAATGCGACTGCAGCATTTTTCGATGACCGCACCTCGATTGTGCCGTTCAGTTTCGTCCCGCCCTTGACCCGCAAGTGCTGCGGTCCGGTACCACCCACCGAGATCAGCGGCGAGTCGAGCGCCTCGGCGATGCGACTCACCATCTCCAGACTGAGGTTTTGGTTCCCAGCCTCGATGCGATGCACAGCACTCTGGCTGGTGCCGAGCACATCGGCAAGTTGGGTCTGGGTCAGACCGCGATGCTTACGTGCATCCCGGATTAGGCCCCCGATCCGGTCCAGGTACGTCTCAGTCATGTTGGTCACTCAGGCACGATAACTCATATATGAGATAGTTTTGGGTCAACTCGCCGATTTGGGCGCCAAGTTGGCAAGAGGTCCACCCGAGATACTCGTTCGGTGACGGTTCACGACCATAGCAGGCCGCTGGCCGGCGCCAAAGAGCGGACCCCTAAAGTTGGGCCATGAGCGCACACTTTGAGGTCGTCGTGCTGGGCGCGGGCCCAGGTGGTTACGTGGCCGCGATCCGTGCCGCCCAGCTGGGACTGAAGACCGGGATCATCGAGCTGAAGTATTGGGGCGGTGTCTGCAACAACGTCGGTTGCATCCCGACGAAGTCCTTGCTGCGGAACGCTGAGATCGCGCACATCTTCAACCACGAGGCAGACGTTTTCGGGATCAGTGGCGATGTGACGTTCGACTTCGGAGCGGCTTGGAAGCGCAGTCGAACCGCAGCTGACCGGATGGCCAAGGGCGTGCACTTCTTGATGAAGAAGAACAAGATCACTGAGATTGACGGCTGGGCCACGTTCACCGGCGACCATACGTTCAGCGTGGAGGGACCAAAGGGAATCGAGACGGTTACCTTCGACAACGTGATCATTGCCGCCGGCGCGACGACACGGCTGCTTCCGGGAACCTCACTGAGTGAACGCGTGGTCACTTACGAAGAGCTGATCATGACCGATAGCCTTCCGGAGTCGATCGTCATAGCCGGCGCCGGTGCGATCGGGGTGGAATTCGCGTACGTGATGGCGAACTACGGCGTTCAGGTCACCGTGGTTGAGTTCTTGGATCGTGTGGTGCCGCTGGAAGAGCCGGAGGTTTCCAGGGAGCTTGCGAAGGCGTACAAGAAGCTCGGCGTAACGGTGCTCGCCGCTACGAAGGTGGAGGCTATCGACGACTCGGGCGACAAGGTCAAGGTCACAGTGTCACCGACTGGAGGCGGCGAGAGCTCGATTCTTGAGACCGACATGGTGTTGCAAGCGATCGGGTTCGCGCCGCGTACCGAGGGCTACGGACTGGAAGCCACCGGCGTAGCACTCTCTGATCGGGGTGCGATCCAGATCGATGACTACATGCGCACCAACGTGCCGCATATCTACGCTATCGGCGACTGCACCGGCAAGCTGCTGCTGGCGCACACCGCAGAGGCGCAGGGCGTGATCGCGGCCGAGACCATCGCAGGCGCGGAGACCATGCCGCTCAACTACGACATGATTCCGCGGGCCACCTACTGCCAGCCGCAGATCGGCTCGTTTGGCTACTCCGAGCAGCAAGCGAAGGACAAGGGCTACGACGTCAAGACGGCCAAGTTCCCGTTTACGGCCAACGGCAAGGCACACGGACTAGGGGAGGCAATCGGCTTTGTCAAGATCGTCGCGGACGCTAAGTACGGCGAGATCCTCGGCCTGCACATGATCGGGCCGGATGTAACCGAGCTGCTACCCGAGCTGACCCTGGCACAGCTGTGGGATCTGACCGCCGAGGAGGTCGCACGCAACGTGCATGCGCACCCGACATTGTCTGAGGCGCTCAAGGAAGTGGCCCACGGCGTCTCCGGCCACATGATCAACCTCTGACGTCGGGGTGGGCGAGCACCTCAACTGTGCGAGACGTAGCCCTCCAGCTGGTCGCGCTCGAACTCGATCTGGGATATGTGGGACTTCACGACATCGCCGATGCTGACCAACCCCGTCAATCGTCCAAAGTCATCGACGACCGGCAGGTGACGGATGCGCCGCTCCGTCATGGTGTTCATCAACGACTGAACGGATTCGCCCGCTTGACAGGTGAGCACCTCACTCGTCATCACGTCCGAAACCGGCGAGTCGAGAAAATCGGGCCCATCACAGAGCCGGCGCACCACATCACGCTCGGTCATGATGCCTGAAATTTGCTGTCCGTCGGTGGATACCACAACGGCCCCGAGGTTGTACTCCTTGAGCAGCGCGAGGGCTTCGGACACTGGTGTCGTCGGCCGGACGGTGATGACATCGAAGCCTTTGCTGCGGAGCAATTCGTAGATTCGCATCGCCAACCTCCTGACGCAGAAGGTTAGCTTGGCGGACGACGCTTGGGTAGGTGGTCGTGCCTGGGTACGACAAATTCCAGCACGACGCCGTCGCCAGCTGACACGCGGGGGAGGTGATGACCTGTGACGATCATCCAGCACGCCGCAGCCCCTCATATTGGTCGTCCTGGTCCGCAGCGCCTGCGGGATGCGTGAAGATCCCTTGGCAGGAATGGCTCAAGCAGCCAGATCTGGGTGTCGCATTGGACCCTGATTGGGCCATGGATCGAGGTCGACGTCCGAGGCGGCGTGTACGGGGCACACGACCGGCAGGGATCACTTTGAAGGACCTCTGCGGCGGTCTGCGATCCAAGCCAGATGGTCTCGCGGGTTCTTGATCACGGCGGAGCGGTGGCCTTCGTCGAACGCGAACCCGAGCCGGTATTACGTCCCATCAAGCGGGCGCCGCGATGGTAATGATGTTGGACCGCCACGCCGTGCCGTCCCAATCATCGCAGGTGATCAAGACCAGTCGGCCGGGCCCGGTCTGGGCGAAAATCTCCTCGGCATCGCGAGCGACTTCGTTCTTCGAGAGCACCTCGATGGACTGCACGCGGTAGGTCAACGTGGAGTCCGATCCTTCGACCCCGATGGCATCACCCGCGCTCAAATCCCTGACGTCGTCGAAAACACCTCCGTGTCTGTTGCGTACGGTGTGTCCGACGACCACCGCCGATCCTTTCGGTTCGCCAGGGGCAGCGCCCTCACTCCACCATCCGGCGACGCTGGGGTCTCGTGGAGGCTCCAGTATCCGCTCCGCGTTGCTCTGGATGGGTACGACTCGGGCGTCCACACCGATTCGGGGGATGTGCAACGTGTACGGGCCCTCGATGCCTCCAGCTTGACTCGGTGTTGCCTCGGATTGAATCGTTGTCGGCTTGGGGTACCCCTCGGTCAGGTCCGGTGACGCCGTCGATCGCTCGCGCCGGTGTTGGCGTAGGTGTGGACGCGACTTGAGTGACATCGTCGCCGCCGGTGCTGCAGGCAGCTGTGACGGCCACGAGGGCCAAACCCACAATGAACCGGGCCGGCCCTCGTAGTGCCCGACGAGCCGGGCGGGTCGTCAGATCAGGAGTCATGCAGGAAGCGGCGGCGCGCAAGTACCGCGGTTCCGGCTACCGCACCACCGGTCACCACTGCCAGACCCAAGAGCCCGGCTGCCGAACCCCCGCCGCCGGTGGCATCCGTACCGGCGGGCACCGCGGTGGGCACCGGAGCCGGGGTCTTAGTCGGCGTCTCTGTCGGTGTTGGTTTGGCCGTCGACGTCGGTGTGGCCGTCGGCGTCTTGGTGGGTGTCTCTGTCGGTGTTGGTTTGGCCGTCGGCGTATTGGTGGGCGTCTCTGTGGGCGTGGGCGTTGAGCAGCCCTGGACCCAGAACACCTTGTGCTTGCGGTCGTTTCCCTTCGATCCATCGGCGTTGATCGTGAGCTTCACGTGGAAGCCCTGCTGCGGGTGCGGTTCAATCCCTGTGAAGTTCAGCGTGTAGGTCGCTGAGGCATCGAGCCCGGCTTGGCTGCCTCCGCCGGAGTTATCGTCCTCACCAATGAACACCTTGTCCGTCAGTAGGACCTGGCGGTCACCGGTGGGCGGCTGCGCCTTGAAGGTCACGTCGGCAAAGAGATCGTCGCCCTCGTCGAAGCCGTAAAAGTCGACCTGGAACGTGCAGCCGACGTGGGGCTCGTTGTTCGGGTGGTCATCGAACGCCACGTCGTCGATCTTGATCGTACCGTTGTTACCCGGCGGGGCCGCGAAGGCTGGAGCTGCCAAGCCGGCGAGCGCCAAGCCTCCGGCGAGAGCTATCGCCAGGCCGGTACGGCGTGCGAGTAGAGCAACATGCATGAATTCCCCCGAGAAGTTCCCCGTGTCAAAGGCCACCCCTTGGCCTTTGAGGCCGCAGCAACGTAACAGCCCGAGGACGGCCACCAGGCTCATACCGACAAAGTGTCGACTCCCTAAAAAGCAACCGTTATCTTCCTGTAACCGGCTGCAGCGGGAACCGCCCGCTGTGTCTGTGCGGCTACCGACTTGATCACAATCTCGACCACTGGCGCACGAGTGTCTGGGACAGCCGGGACGCGGATGCTGGTCACTTGCGCCACTGGCACCTGCACGAGCTGCGCCACTCAGGGGCGTCGTTGATGCTGGCCCCGGGCATCGACACCATCGTTGGGAAGGCGGCGAGGCTTCGTCTATCTGCACGATCTCGACACGACGATCCGGCGATCGAGCACTCCCGAGATGTACAACATGCACCTGGCCGGCGGCACTCTGCTCATCAGCCGCGGGGGCCTGGAGGCGGCCGGAGGCTGGCGTCCGGTGAGGCGCTCAGTAGACGTCACGCTGATGAACAGGATCCGGGGAGCCGGGGGAGTGCTGTACCGCACCCATCCCATCGGGTACGTCCTGAACCGGCACGGAATCGGCCATACCTGGGACCCGGGCACGGAGTACTCATCGACCGCGCGAGCGTTCGCTGGCCGGGCTCGATCGACCACCCGGACTTCGGGCAGCACCCCTCCTGAGCCTGTTCCCCAGCGCCGCGTGCCGCGAGCGTCGGCAAATCGCGCGCCCGACGATCGGAGGAGCGACGAGCGAACGCGCCTTTTGTTCGCGAAGAGCGACGACGACGTGGGACCTCGCGCGCGATGCGCGAGCGGCAAGATCAGACCAGGCCGAAGTTCGTGCACGCCGGTTTCACGTTGTTCTTCACCGACGTTCGTCGACACGGCGGCCGGCTCATAAATGTACGAGAAGCCGGGCAAATGTCCAGGCGGCGGCGAGCCACGGCTCAGGCAGAATAGCCAGCATGAGTAACCAAACCCTCTGGCTCACCGGCGATCGCGAGGCCGATGCCTTGCTCTCCGAGGACGACAACGCGCTGCTCATCGGAATGGTGCTCGACCAGCGGGTGCCTCAACGATGGAGTCCCACTACTCGGTCTGTGGCTGTGGATGCGTAAGCATGGACTGAATACGCGCGGTCACGGACGATGCGTCGTTGCGTAACCGGACGGGCTAGCGGGACAGGTTCCGCGCCAAGAAGTGTCGTGCACGGATGGGCCAGACGGTCGAGCGTGAAAGACCTGCAGGCTGAGCAAAGTTCGTCGCACAGGCGAGGCTCAGACGCCTCATGCTGATTCCTTGTATGGGATGTGCGGGTGACAGGGCCGGTCGGTTGGGTAGCCATGCAGTGTGTTCGCGGTCCGTGCAAATCACGCATTCGATGGTGAGGATTTCCGGGCCGGTGGTGCCACGGTGCTGGTCCAGGATGGTGGCATTTGTCGGAGTTGAGCCGGTCGGTTACGCGCCACCGTCCGATTGTGAGCTGCTCGACTACGGCAATGCGACCGTGCTGCCGGGGCTGATCGACAGCCATGTCAGGAACGCCGACGCCATGAACATCGCGGCGAAACAGGCCAGCTCGATGGCGGGTGCCCACAGGAGCCGAACCGGCGGCTCAGCCGCAGCAGCAACGGAGTGGCGGCGACGAGGCCGAGCAGCCGAAGACTTCGGCTCCCGCGGCACCGGCGATGAGGGCAGTACTGGCGAGGAACCCGATCTGGTTCAGCACGTGCGGCCCAAGACCCACGGTGCCGAGGGGGACCAAGGACGTCGTGCCAGGCAGAGCGTAGCCGCCCACCCGGTGAGGGAGCTGCGACGCGGCGCGGCCTTGCCGCGGGCGACATCTACCCCGGTCGTGCACATGATCGGCAAGCCGGCCGGCGCTGCTCTCCGGCCATGCTGGGCTGCCGTCCCTGGGCTGACCGCACTGGGTGGTTTGCGCGGCCCTGGAGCGCCGCGACCTGCCGGGCAATCGTCGTCACGCCGCCCAGCGGGTCAACGTGTCAGCGAGCCGAGGGGCCAGGACGGTCAGGGCCAGCAGCGGACGGATCGGCCAACAGCTGACAGTCAGCTCGGGGTGTTACGTCGGATCACCCGGACGACCACCCTCCCGGCCGACTCCGGGGTGGCCGACGTTCGCCGGCATCAGCAGTGCCCGCCACCCCTCACGGTCGCGCATCACAACGCACCCCGCTCACCACCGGCGAGCCCGCCACTTTGGGCCTCGGGCGGGTAGGGCCTAAGGTCTCATTGCTTCACAACCGCCCCCATGCCGGTTGGGCGGAGGAGGTGACGTTCGTCCCGCCCACAGACGGCTTTCAGCCCTGTAAGTGAAGAGCCGGACGGGGGCACCGTGAAGCTACGACGAATGCGTCTGAGGAGATTTGAGGAGTGATGATGAGGCGTTTGCACTGGGCCTCGTGCGGCGCTGGCCTTGCCCTCGTAGCGGGCGTGCTCCTGTTGGCTGGCATTCCCCGCGCGACTGCCGTGTCTGTGGTGGTGCTGCTGGCCTGCCCGGTCATGATGTTGTTCATGAGGGGCCACCGCCACGGCAGAACAGCACGGGTGACGGCGAACCATGATCACCGCGACAGTCGCGGTACTTCTATCGGTCAGGAGGAGGCGGCTGACGATCACCGCGACAGTCGCGGTACTTCTATCGGTCAGGAGGAGGCGGCTGACGATCACCGCGACAGTCGCCGCACACCTACGCCTACCGCACAGGAGTGGGTCGAACCGCCGCACCCCGATCCCTTGCACCGGAGCCTGCGATGATGTTCTGGGCTGGGGGATGAGCGGCTGGAATATCGCGCTCTAGAGTTTGATGCGCATCGCGATCTCTAGTGTCCGTCGGCAGTCTCAGTGAGTTCGGTACGCCCCGGATCGATCACTACCAGCCAGGCACCACTGCGTACTAGCTGCTTCAGCCGGGCGCCGACCACGGGATGCGCCTCGTCGGATTCGCCCTATTCCTGGCTCACAAAGGAGAGATGTCATGGACGCGATTGTCAGAACCCGGCAGGGAGTCGTTCAGGGGTACATGGGCCAAGGCGTCGTCGCCTTCAAAGGAATCCCCTACGCCGCCGCCCCGTTCGGCCGCCATCGGTTTGAGCCACCTCAGCCAGCCGAGCCATGGGAGGGCGTGCGCCAAGCGCTCAGCTATGGCCCGACTGTGCCTAAGGCGCCTCTTGTTGCGCCCTTCGACGCACTGATTCCGGAGACAGATCTGCCCGGTCAGGAGTGCCTCAACCTCAATATCTGGTCGCGGGATCTGCAACAGGGGCGGCTGCCAGTCATGGTTTGGATTCATGGGGGCGCCTTTTCGAACGGGTCGGGATCCAATCCGCTTTATGATGGCACGCGCTTCGCCCGCGATGGCGTTGTCTGTGTCACCTTCAACTATCGGCTGGGAGCCGAGGGCTTCCTCTTCCTGGGGGACGGTGTTGCCAATCTCGGTTTGCTTGACCAGATAGCCGCCCTCCAATGGGTGCGAGAGAACATCGCGGCCTTCGGCGGCGACCCAGAGAACGTCACCCTATTTGGCCAGTCGGCCGGAGCGATGAGCATCGCCACCCTGCTCGCGATGCCTCGTGCGCGGGGCCTGTTCCGCCGGGCGATTGCCCAGAGTGGAGCAGCCCATCATGTCAACTCCTCGGCGACCGCGCGGCGGGTCGGCCAGTATCTGGCCCAGCAGCTGGGCGTGGAGCCCACCCTCAAGGCCATGACCGCCGTTCCCATCGACCGCTTGGTTCATGCCCAACGGGAGTGGAGCATCGGGGCCGTGGCGCGCCGCTATAGCGAAGTGGTTGCATCGCGCGAAACAAGGCAGGCCCAGGGGAAGGTGGGCCCCGATGCTGGGGGCTCCCCTGAGCGGCTGCATTGGGACGAGGTGGCCGCCGATGTCATGCCGTTCGAGCCAGTGGTCGACGGCCAAATCCTGCCCAGGCGCCCGATCGAGAGCATCGCTGCTGGTGCGGGCGGCGAGGTCGATGTCCTCGTCGGAACCAACGCCGACGAGTATCGGCTGTTCTTGATCCCCACCGGGCTGATCAAATTCATCAACGAAGACTTCCTAGCTGCAGCCATCGCCGCATGCGGACTGCCAGTCCCAGAAACGCTGACCACCTACCGCGCCACTCGGCCTGCGGCTAGCCCGGGGGAATTACTGGAGGCCGTCCTTACCGACTGGATCTACCGCCTCCCTGCCGTCCGCTTGGCCGAGGCCCACACCCCTAGGAGCGGGCGCACCTACATGTACGAGTTCGCCTGGAAGTCGCCGCAGTTCGCTGGACAGCTGGGCGCCTGCCATATGGCCGAGCTTCCCTTCGTCTTCGACAACCTGGACAAGCAATGCTTGGGGGGACTGGTGGGACCGCATCCCCCACAGCCGCTCGCCGAGGCCATGCACGCCGCCTGGGTCGCCTTCGCCAGCCGTGGGGATCCCGGCTGGCCACCGTTCGAGCTTTCACGAAGGGCGACAATGTGCTTCGACACGACTCCAAAGGTCGTGGAAGACCCCCGCTCCACCGAGCGTGTTCTGTGGGCGAGGCTCCGGTAGCTGCCGCCCTGACTTTGACACAATTTTCGAGGCCATCCCCAACGAGGCGGATCTGACCGGGGCCGACCTCCAATGGGCGACGTGCCCCGCGCCCACCTCGACACGGCGGACCTGACCCGGGCCGGCCGTGTCGGGGCGATCCTGACCGGGGCACGGTTGCGAGGCCGAAGATCATCGTGGGAGGCACCTATCTGGTGCGCAGGATGTCGTTGACGCCGACTGGCCAGGTTCGTGTATGTCTTGGCAACCTGGTCGTCTAGGCGCGGCGTATCTCACGAGACCGACGGAGCGGTGGCGCGCGCGGACTAGGTGCTCGCCGCGCGGGTGCCCGGCTCTCGGGCTCGGCGGCCGACGACGAGCAGGCCGACGATGAAGACGAGGACGACGAGCTGGAAGGCGATGCCTACGGCGTCCTGGAAGCCGCTCTCCAGACCCTCGTAGCCGACGGAGAACCCTATGGCGAGGGAGAGCAGACCGCCGACGACCAGGAGCACGCCGAGCCAGCTCGGGACGAGGCGGCTCACGACAGCCGCAGCGCCCACGAGCAGGAAGGCCACGCCGAGCAGGACCCGGAAGTAGCTCTGGAGGCCCCACTCGATCCAGCGAACGGTTTCGGCATCGGCATAGCGGGTTGCCTTCTCGGGCCCCGACGCGGCGACCCAAGCGTCTACTGCCTGCTTGAGCGTGACGCCATCCACTGCTTGGAGAACGGCCCAGGTCGCGCCGGTCGCGATGATTGCGCCAGCGGCTAGCAGCGCGAGGTAGGGCGTCTCTCGTCGCAGGGCGCGGCAGAGCACGAGCAATCCGGCCAAGGCCACGAGCACGAGTACGAACTCGGCAAAGTGAGTGGCGACCCAGGCGTCACTCGCCGCGTACTCGGTGAAGATCGCCTCGTGATCGTCTTCCGCTCCGGTCGGGTGCAAGATCATTCTCTGGATCGCGTTCACTACGAAGCCCACAAGCAGTAGTGCGCCGCTGAGGGTCAGCGCTCCGCGGTCTGCCGAAGTTCCGCTCGCGCGGGGTTCTTCACGGTGACTAACGCTCATGGCCGCGATCCTATTTGCCCACGATCCGTCGGGCGGCCAGAACGGCGCGTTTGGGCGGTCGTGGCGAGACCCAGTTCAGCTAGATCGGGATGAATGCGTTGATTCAGGCCGACGTCGGCAGTACTTGATCATGTGAGGTGAAGCAGCCTACGAATCTGCGATGACAAGATTGATTGATCAGCATCCGCTGAGGGGACGCCAACGTTCAAGCAAGAAGCCCCAATCCTGTCAGGGCTCTTCGTCAGGTACCGCCCGCTCTAGCGGCGGCCAATTCATGGTCTGCGGCGTACCAGACCAGCCACCCGCGGGGCACAGCCAGCGGAGGCCCGGCTGTTGAGCCGACAGAG
This sequence comes from uncultured Actinomycetota bacterium, assembly GCA_963836855.1. Lineage (GTDB taxonomy): Bacteria > Actinomycetota > Actinomycetes > Propionibacteriales > Propionibacteriaceae > Microlunatus. Next base: position 155,135 of record CAWILN010000050.1, read on the forward strand.
TGGGGTAGCGATCAAGGGCGGCCATCCGGGGCCGATGGTAAGGCTCCCTCCACATACCGGCTGAGTTCAACCACGACAGCGAACGCCGGACGCGCCATGGGTCAGCGCACTCTCGATGAGCAAGATCACGTCCGCGCCAGCCCGAGCCAGCTGCTGGGCAGTGGAAGACGTTCTTCTGCAGCAGGCTGAGGAAGGACTCCATGGCGGCGTTGTCGCAGGCCGCGCCGACGCGCCCGTGGAGCCGACGAGATCGTTGTTGTCGAGCAGTCGGCGGACCTTCTTGGAACCCAACTGGCTGCCGCGGTCCGAGTGCAGAATCGTCCCTGCCGGGCTCCGGACCGCGATGGGGTTGCGGATCGCGGACGCGGCCAGTCGTCTCCGACAAGACCCGCCTGATTCCTCCGGCGATCATGAATGCCACCACAGGGCGCCAATCTTGACCTCGCCGAGCTCCAGCACGCCCCGGCTGATCGGTGATCATAACCGGTGATCATCGCAAGATGATCTTGCCCGGCAGCACTGCATGTCGAGGCCACCGTGCGCAATCACGATCCTGACCGTGAGTGCCGAAGGATGGCCAGCACCGGCCACCGCTTGGGTGCGAACGTGGCGCTGACTTAAGCAGGCAAGGGCCCGGACCGGACCATCGCCCAGGCCAACCAGACTGGTGGTCATCCGCGCGGTGGCGGACAGCCAGTCGTCGACACAGTTCCGGTGGGCCTGTTCTTACTTCGCGCTGATGGCCCAGGGTGGTCACGTGCCGTAGGGCGTCACTGACAGCAGCGCCAAGAGCGGCGGCGAGCCTCAGCAGCTACTGCACCTCGGCGAGCGTTTCTGGCATGTGTTGATCATCGTCGTGGTGCCGACCGCGGTTGTTAGCGCTGACGGGACGCGGTTGGTCACCGAGGGGGCGTCCGGGTCATTGCCTGGGAGGAAGCAAAGGCTTTACGACGCGATTCCGGACGTGTGGTGATCTTGGCTGAAGCGGTGTCGACGGGGTTGGGGTGCGGGTCGACGCCGAGGTCGAGCTGCGCGACGAGTCGGTATCGCAGATCCTGGGCGGGGAGATCATTCAGCGGTGCGGTGGTCACGGCTCGTGTGACCGCGGCGACGTCGTGTCCTTGATCGTGGATTCTCTGCATGAGCTGCGCCAGCGCTGGCCAGTCTCCCTGTCGGAGGAGTCGTTGGTCGAGCTGGCCGGCCAGGGCCGCCCACCGCTGCTCCGGTCGGATCTGGGCCGCCCCGGTCAGCCGTCTCTTGACATCGTTGACGCCCTGCAGGGGCTTGGTGGCGGCCCGTCGCGGGTCGGTGTTCCAGTCCTTCACGTGGGCGAGCAGGGTCTGCCGAACCGCAGGCAGGGGCACGTTGAGGCGGGAGCTGATGGTGCGGCTGCCTTGGTCCCAGCATTCCGGGGGGCGGGCGGCGACGACCCGCGCCGCCTCGAGCCGGGCCTGATCGGGTGGCAGGCTGGTGAGCCGTTCGTCGACGAGCCGTTCGCCGAGCGGCCGCGCCTGGTCCAGCACGGTAGTGAGCGCTGCCGGGCCGTGGAGGGCGAGCAGGTCGGCCGGGTCGCTGCCCTCAGGGAGCCGGGCGTATCGGGGGTCGAGGCGGTAGGCGGTGAGGATCCAGAAGTCGCGTTCGGCGGCGACCCGGCCGGCGATGTCGGCGTCGGTGGCCACGATCGGGTTCCTGCCGATGCGGGCGAGCTGGCTGGCCTGCTCATCGGTCAGGGAGGTACCGAGTGGTGCGACACCGATGTAGCGGCCGCCGCTGGCCAGGGTGACGGCGATGGCGTCCATCGGTCCTTCGACGATCACCGGTACGCCGCCGGCGGCAATATCGACCTCGTCGGCGCCGAAGAGTTGGGCGCCCTTGTGGAACAGCGGAGTGTCGGCGGTGTTGAGGTATTTCGGTCCGCCGCGGTCGGTGTCGGTGAGATCGGGGTGCCGGCGGCCGACAAAGCCGAGGATCTCGCCGTTGTGGATGATCGGGAACATGACGCGGTCGCGGAACCGGTCGATGAGACGGCCGGTGCTGGCGACGGTGGCCACGCCGGCGGCGGTCATCTCCTCGCCGGTGACTCCGCGGCTGCGGAGATGGTTGACCAGTCCGGTCCAGCCGGCCGGGGCTTGGCCGGGCCGGAAGCGCACGTCATCGGTCAGGTCCTGGCCGAACCGGTCGGCGAGGTAGGCCTGTCCCCAGGACGACGGGAACTGGCTGCGGAAGTAGCTCAAAGCCATCTGGTTGATCTCGATCATCCGGTCGCGGCTGATCGGACATTCCTGCCAGGCCATCGCCCGGGTGAACATGCGGTTGACGTCCGCGTCGGTCTGCTCCGGAGGCCCGGCGACGCCACGGACCAGGGCCGCGACCGCCAGGTCCGGCTCCACCCAGTCCCGATCCGCCGGGCCGCTCAACACCGCGTCGGTCGTACCGGCGGGTCTGGTGGTGATGTCGTCCCGGGCGCCGAAGGCGATCTCCACGGACGGCGGCTCGGCGTTGTTCCAGGGCTCCAATGGGGCGGCGCTAAAGGGCGGCTCGCCCGGCTCGTCGGTGGGCATCGGGTCGGCCAGCAGCGAGATGCGCCAGACCAGCGCCTGGGCTGCATCCACAGACCCGGCATCTGGCATGCCGGCGGCTCCGAGAAGGTCGTCGAGCCGCCAGCCGCGCTGCAGGGCGTGGTCGACCGCAGTAACGAGCGCTGGCCACCACCGGCTGGACTGGAGGGTGTCGGCCCGGTCGGCGCCGATGAGCTCAGCCAGCCGTGAGGTCCAGGCCGTGGTGAAGGTATGGTCGGTGTCGGCCTGGGCGGCGACCGTTGGGGTGAGATGCCGGCTGATCCGCCACCACACCGCGGCGGCGGCATGATCATCGGGCAGCGGCCCACCGGTGGTGATGGCCGAACAGAGCAGCTGCCGCGCGTCGACGCCGGCGCGGGAGATCGCCGCCAGCCGGTCGGCGAGCATTGGGGCGAACGGATCCTGGGTCAGGTTGGGGCTGAGCTGGTTGAGCAGCCAGCCCCATTCCTGCAGGGCCGGTGACCGGTCGCCGGCCACTTGGCGGTCGAGGTGCTGCTGCCAGGTCCGGGCGGCTTTCTGCAGCTGCACGGGGCCGGTGGGACGCCGGTCCTCCGGGCTGACCTGCATCGCGGCCCGCCACACCTGCACATCCCCGACGACGCTGCTCGGCAGCACGGTGCCGCACTGGGTAACCCATGCGGGCGGATCGGTGTCGGCGACGGTGGCTCTAACCTGGTCGGCCAGCGTGCGGACCAGGTCGGATCGGGCGGCCAGATAGTCCCCCCACACCGGGTGGTCGCGCAGCCCTTGCGGGATGCCGGGGAGCCACGGCAGCGGGCCCTGGCCGGCGTTGCGGTGGCCGGTGTCGTCGAGCCGCCAGTCCAAGACGGCGGCCCGGTCGTCGGCGGAGTCGAGTTCGCGGCTGCCGGCGACTGCCGCGAGCTGGGCGACCGGGTCGGTGCCGTGCGCGGCGAGCAGCAGCAGATGGGCGCGGAGGGTGGGCCAGGCCGGCTCGTCGATCAGGCCGGGCACAATCTGCTCGGCCGCGACATCCAACGCCTCGACGAGCTCGCGTCCGGCCAGGTCTTCGGCGGCCACCTGGAGGGCGTCGACGTAGCGGGCGGCGGCGTCTCCGAGCCGGACGGCCGGGTCGTGCTGGTCGCGTTGCAGGGTGGTGGCGGACCGCGGTGCGCCGTCGCGGGCCAGGATCTGCTCGAGCAGCTCGGTCGCGGTGGACGGGTGGACCGTCTCGGGCCGGATGAGGCTGTGCGGGTCGCCGTCCCCGACGACCTGCAGGTAGAGGTGGTTGGCGATCCGGCCCCGGGTCAGCATGGTGTACAGCTGCTGCCGGGACTCCTCGCCGGTGACCAGGCCGTGCATGGTGTCGGCGGTGACCCCTTGCGCGGTGTGCACGGTGGTGGCGTAGCCCAGCTCAACCGACTCCTGCGACATAGCTGGCGGGCAGCCGAACGGTGCGGCCGTTGCGGTGGTGCCGCACCGTCAGGTCACCGCCCCGGTTGACCTTGAGGACGGTCCACCGGTCGCCGTTCTTCACCCAATCGGTGGCGGTCAAGCGGAGGGTTCGGTTGTTGGTTCGGGTGATCACCTGTTCGCCGACGCTGGCCGGGTTGCCGTCGGCCAGCATCGCCAGCCGGCGAGGCTTCGGGCCGGTTCTCGTCTGGTTGGGTGGTCAGCCGGTGGGCGCGGGCGCGCTGGTTGAGCTGGCTGACCAGTTCGCGGGTGGGGGCGAGCATGATCGCATCCAGGCCGCTGCTCCGGTCGGTTTGCCAGGCCGAGAAGACCTCCTCGGTGAGCGCGGTGAGGTCGCCGACATGGATGCGTTGCTGGTCGAGGTAGAAGCCGAGCGCTTCGGGTCGGCCGTCGCGGAGGGCGAGGGATGCGGCGCCTTCGGCGGGGTCGGTGAACCGGTGCAGCTCGGTGAGCCGGACCGCTCCGTGGGTGTGGGCGATGTCGCGGAGCACGCCGCCGGCGCCGATCGCGGCGAGCTGCTGGTCGTCACCGACCAGCCGAACACTGCCGCCGCGTCCGACGATGAAGGTGACGGCGGCGTCAAGGGTAAGGGTGTCGGCCATCCCGGCCTCGTCAATCACGACCAGGGTCGACGGCCCAATCCTGCGGGCCCAGTCGGGCAGGTCGTGCTGGCCGGCGGACCAGGTGAGTTTGGCGAGGGTGTCGGTGTGGGCGTTGATCTGGTCGCGGAGCTGGGCGGCGGCGGCCGCTGACGGCGCGAGCCCGATCACGGTGCCGCCGGCTTCGGTCCAGGCGGCGGCGAGGGTCTGCATCGCGGTGGTTTTGCCGGCGCCGGCGGGCGCGATCGCCAGCTGCAGCCGCGCCCCCGAGGTGGCCATCTGGCGGACCAGCGCGACCTGCCCGGCGTTCAGGGCGACCCCGTTGGCGGTCGCCTGCAGCAACGCCGCATCGACCGCCGCTGGCGATATTGTGTGGCCGTCGTAGCGCCCGGCGGTGGCGACGAGCCGCTGCTCAGCGTCCAGGATGCGGGTCGAGGTGAACAGCTCGGAGCCGGCGACGGTGTAGACCGAGGCACCGTCGGAACGCTGCAGCACCGCCGGTTCGGTGATGCCGTCATTCGGTCGGGCCAGCGACACCGACAGGTTCCCAAGCACGTCGCCGACCAGCAGATCGACCAACCGCTCACTTTGCTCGGCTTGGAGTTCGACGGCTCTCACTTGCCGCTGGGCCTCGGCCCGGACATGCCAGGTCTGCCAGGTGGAGCGGCGTTCCTCCATCGCCGCCAGGACCCGGCCGGCCGCGTCCTTGACCCACTGGGCGTTCACTGGCGTCCCGGCGACTGGGTCGGGGTGCAGTGCGGTGCGGACCATAGGCTGTACCGCTTGTGGTCCGCCGAGGACCTCGCTTGCTTGGGCCAGCCAGGCTCGTCTTTGTTCGGTGAGGGTGCGGGGTTCGTGTTTGGCGTCGCGGGTCTCCAAGGTGGCCTGCTGGGCCAGCTTCAACGACTCAACCGGGGTGGGTGGGCGGCCGTGGACACGTTG
>CAWILN010000051.1:0-206762 GCA_963836855.1 uncultured Actinomycetota bacterium
GAGGTCGGCGGCGTAGCGCACCAGGTGAACCGGCCGCAACTCCTGTTGATGCTGCAGCAGCAGGTCGTGCATGGGCCAGAACGCGCCTTGCCGGTCAGCGGCCTCGGCCGCCTCGGCACTCAGCGCTGCGTTGGGGTGGACGTCGGTCAGCGGCAGGTGTCGCCAGACGTATCGGAGGTCGCCCATCTTGTCGAGAAGCATGCGGACGACGGGCTCTGCCTGGCCGCAGTAGGGGCACTCGAAGTCGCCATACTCCACTAAGGTCACCTTCGCATCCGCTGGGCCGCGGATGTGGTCGCGGTCGTCCTCAACCGGAACGGCGAGGTCGATTAACGTCTCGGCCGTGCCGAGCAGTGCGCGGGTCCGTTGGGCCGGCGGGAGTCGAGCGGTAAGCCCGAAGATCATCCAGGCGAGCAGGGAGGCGAGCACGGCCGCCGAGAGGATGCCGAGCTTGGCTTCCTGCAGTTCCGGTCCGGAGAAGGCGAGGCTGGCTATCAGCAGCGAGACGGTAAATCCGATGCCGGCGATTGCGCCGGTCCCGGCGAGCGCCGCCCAGCCGACCGGGATCCGCAGTCGCCCCCGGGTTAGCCGGCTGACGAGCCAGGCGGTACCAACGATACCGATCGGCTTGCCGAGCACGTAGCCCGAAACGATGCCGAGCGTGATCGGCGAGGTGGCGGCTCGGACCAGGAACTCTTCGCTGATCTCGATGCCGGCGTTGGCCAGCGCGAAGATCGGAACGATCACGTAGCTCGTCCATGGGTGGTATGCCAGCTGCAGGCGCTCGTTCGGCGACAGCGACTGGGCCAGCCCTACCCGCGCCGACTCGGCGAGCTCGGGGGTGGGCTGCTCGCGGAAGAGCCGGAACAGGTCGGTGGCGCGCTCCAGGTCACCGCGCGCGGGCGCGTACGCCGAGGTGAGGAGCCCGACCGCAAGACCTAGCACGACCGGCTCGATCCCGGACGACTGCAGGGCGACCCATGCTGCGACGCCGAGCAGGAAGTAGAGGAGCCCAAACCGGACCCGCACCAGGCGCAGCAGCAACATGCTGCCGAAGAAGCCCAGCGCAAGCAGCAGGGGACGGAGCGCAACCGGGCCGCTGTAGACAGTCGCAATCACCAGCAGGGCCACGAGATCATCCACCACGACCACGGTGAGCAGGAAGATCCGGACCCGATCGGGGAGTCCACGCGCCACAAGCGCCAGCAACCCGATGGCGAAGGCGGTGTCAGTGGACATCGTCACCCCCCAGCCGGCGGCCGAGTCCCGACCGGTGTTCAGGGCCAGGAAGATCCCGACCGGCACGATCATGCCCCCCAGGCCCGCCAGCACCGGAAGCGCGACGCGACGTCGCTGTCGCAGCTCGCCCAGATCGAACTCCCGGCGTGCCTCCAGGCCCACCACGAAAAAGAAGAAGGTCATCAAGCCGCTGTTGACCCACTCGCGCAGGGTCAAGGTGAGGCCAACGTCTCCGAGCCGGATCGTCAGCGGGGTTTCCCATGCCGAGTCGTAAGCGCCGGGAGCGAGGTTGGCCCAGACAAGCGCAGACAGCGTCGCGAGGAGCAGCACGCCCGCGCTGCCGGATTCGGTGCGGAGGAATGAGCGCAGCGGGGCAGACAGGCTGCGAGACCACGCCGTCCTGCCCGAGAAAGGTCTTGGGCGCGGGGTGGGCTCGGTCAGGGCAACCCCCTTGAGGTTGGGGAGGATGGCGCAACCACCGTTAGACGTGATCTGGGCGTAACTCTTGTTTCACAGCAGTCTCGCAGCTGTTTGGTTCCTGATGGGCTACTACGGATCCTCGGCCGTGGGCAGAACGGCCGCGATGAGGGCCCTGGGTTTCAGCCCTGCATCCGCCGCCACGACGATTACGACCGCGCCTGAGCGGTCGAGGACATGTGACACCTCAAAACCGCCTTTCGCCAAAGCGTCGGTTCCGAAACGTTCCGGACTGCCTCGTCGGGCCACCGAGTGCCTCTCCCGAATGGTGGCGAGCCGCTGGCTGTGCTCGGGATGGAACCCGTTGCTGAACGCGTGGCAGACCACCTCATCGGCAAGGCACGGCTCCGCATCCGAATGGACTCAAGCACCGGTTCCTCCGCGTCGTTCAGCGGTCGGCCGGGCGCCCGGCATCGCGCCCTCGGCAAGTTTGATACGCGTCCAGACGTTCATGTTGACCACGACGCCGACGATCTCGAGCATCTCCTCTGGGCTGAAGTTCTCGGCGAGCGCGTCGTGGAAGCGCTGGAACGCCGCGTCCCGGTCGGTGTCGGCGGCACGGGTGAGCGCCTCGGCATAGCGCAGAGCCGCCTGCTCGGCCTCGGAATGAAGCTCGGTCTCCCACCACGCCGTCAGGGTGTCGATCTTCGCCCGGGGAATGCCCGCCTCGCGCGCCGCCTCGTAGTGCAGGTTGAGGCAGTAGGTGCAGTTGTTGAGCTGCGAAACTCGCAGGCGCAGGAGCTCGGCGAGGTGGCGGTCGATCCGCAAGTTCGCCGTGTACCCGAACGCATCCGCCCCCATTCGGGCTATGCCGATCAGCGCCTCGTTCTCGCTTGCGTCGAGCCGGCGGTTCACTACTTGGACATCGTCAGCCATCTTGCTTCCTTTCGGTGCTCATAGGACAACTTCTCGTTGCGCAGGTGCGGTGATCGCGCTGAGAGCGACTCCGCATCGAGCCGGCCGAACCGTAGCGGCGACGCGACCGCTCAAGCCCGATCTCATGCTCGAGGTTCGACCGCTGAGCGTGGGGCCCCAGGAATGTCGACGAGCCCGGCCAGGCGGCCCCACGCCCTGGCGCCCGCGGCGGCGTACGGTGCCCGAGATGGACGATCTCGCAGCAACTTGCTGTGGGCTAGTGCCCAAGCGGGGAGGCTGAATCCGCCGAGGTCGACACCGTGACGTGGAAAGATCCTGTACCGGCACCGCTGAAGGCCGAGCCGGTCGCTAGCCGAAGGTGAAGACGTACGCCTCGACGCCGGCATCGAGAAATGCGATCTCGAACGTGCGGTCGGTGATCGACCCGGGCTCGCGCACCAGCTGATAGAGCCGTGGCTGGGTCAGCGTTCCCCGGCCCTCCTCGTTGACGTCCACGCCGTGGGCTGGGCCGGGCGCTTCGCCGTCGACCAGCACGCGGAACGAGACGACCGTGCCCGCCCGCGAGCGCAGGACAAGGTGGACGTCGCGGGCATGGAAGCGGAAGGCGATTCGCCCGCCGGCTTCGTTCAGCACGCTGGCCCGCTCTTCGATCGTCCAGCTTCCGCCTAGGGCCCAGGTGTTGAGTTGCAACGACTCGGGCACGACGTAGCTGCGAGGCTCGTCGTAGGCGACACCGCCGGGAGAGCCGAGGTTCTGCCCCTGCTGGTAGCCGAGGTAGGTCTCTGGCGAGCGCAGGTTCGTCCAGTCGGCTTGCGCCTCCAAACCCTCCGCGGTGACGGAGACGAGCTCTTCGTCGATGCTCTCTGGGGCCTCGCGCAGCAGGTGCTGGATCATCCACTCGCCGTCGTCGTAGTCGCCCTCGCCGAAGTGGTGGTACCGGATCCGGCCCTCCGCGTCTGCGAGGTAGACGGCCGGCCAGTACCGGTTGGCGAAGGCGCTCCAGACCCCGTAGTCGCTGTCGAGGGCGATCGGGTACTGGACGCGCATGGCCTGCGCGGCCTGGCGGACGTTTTCGGCCTCGCGCTCGAACGGAAACTCCGGCGTGTGGACGCCGATGACGACCAGGCCTCGATCGCGGTACTTCTCCGACCAGGCGCGAACGTAGGCTCAGCGTGCGGAGCCAGTTGATGCAGGTGTACGTCCAGAAATCGACGAGAACGACCCGCCCACGCAGCTCCGCCGGAGTGAGAGGCGAGGAATTCAGCCAGCCGGTCGCCCCCTCGAAGCCAGGGAGGTGACCCTCGACGGGCAACGGGGCCGTGCGCGGATGGCGCCGCGCGCCAAAGAGGGGTGTCATTAGCGCAGTGAGCTGAAGCAGCCCGCATCTCGGCAGTGAAGAGGTCGGGCTCTTCCCACGCGGCGAAGTGACCGCCCTTGTCGACCTCGTTGAAGTAGATGAGGTTGGGGTAGGCCTGCTCCGCCCAGCTGCGCGGCGCTTGATACTGCTCGCCAGGAAAGACGGTCACGGCAACGGGGGTGGAGACGCCCTTCGCGTTGAAGAAGCCACCCTTGTTCAGCTTCGCCTCGCAGTTGCGCCAGTCGTACTCCGTCTCCCAGTACTTCGCGAGTTTCTGCATCATTTCGAGCGGCACACCCTGGGATTGATCCGCGACGGTCTCCTTCTCGGGCCAGTTCGTGGCCGCGATGCGTCGGCGGAGGTCGCCCAGTGCCTCGTCCGTGATGTCGACGTGGAAGGGGCGGATGTCGGTGGCGGTCTCGACGGTGCTGCTCATGACGTGGTCCCCTCGTCACGTAACGACCGGAACGCCGCCCGCATCTCGGTCGCGAAGAGCTCCGGCTCTTCCCAGGCGGCGAAGTGGCCGCCCCTGTCGGCCTCGTTGAAGTAGGCGAGGTCGGGGTAGACCGCCTCGACCCAGCTGCGCGGGGCGGCCCAGATCTCGCCGGGGAACGTCGTGAAGCCGACCGGCACGGTGACCGCCGGAGGGGGCTGGCCGCTCGCAAGCGCTGCGGCCAGCGCTCGTGCGTCCTCCCAGTACGACCGGGCCGCCGACGCTGCGGTGCCGGTCAGCCAATACAGCGTGATGTTGTCGACGATGGTGTCCCGGGTGAGATTGCCCACGGGCTCGCCGTCGACGAACGCGCGGGAGATCTTGTAGTAGCTGTCCGTGTCGTGGTCGAGCAGCCAGCCGGCCAGCGCGACGGGTGAATCCAGCAGGGCGTAGCTGATCGTCTGTGGCCGTGTTGCCATCTCCAGGAAGTAGCCGAAACCGTCTTGCCTGAACGCCGCGGTCGCGGCGGCCGCTGCGCGTTCCTGTTCGGATTCCTTGGGCAGCAGATCGCCGACCGCGAGCACCGCCGTGAGCAAGTTCAGGTGGTAGCCGGCCAAACCCTCGACCGCCTGGCGGCCCATCAGGTCCGTGACGAGGGCACCCACGTCGCCGCCCTGGGCGACGTAGCGGGTGTAGCCGAGACGGTGCATCAGCTCAGCCCACGCGCGTCCGGTGCGGGCAGCGTCCCAACCGAGCTCGGTCGGCTCACTGGAGAACCCGTAACCAGGCAATGACGGCAGCACTAGGTCGAACGCGTCCTCGGCGCGTCCGCCGTGAGCGGTCGGGTCGGTGAGCGGACCGACCGTGTCGAGCAGCTCGATGACCGAGCCGGGCCAGCCGTGCGTCATGATCAGCGGCAACGCGTTTTCATGCTGGGAGCGCACGTGGATGAAGTGGATCCCGACCCCGTCGATCTCGGTGGTGAACTGCGGAAGTGCGTTGAGCTTCGCCTCGGCCTTGCGCCAGTCGTAGTCGGTCGCCCAATAGCGGGCGAGCGCCTGCAGCGTCGCCAGCTGAACGCCCTGGGACCGGTCTGCTACGAGCTCCTTGCTAGGCCAGCGCGTCGCCTCGATCCGGCGTCGCAGCTCGGCGAGCTCCCCTTCGGGAATCTCGACCTGGAAGGGACGTACGTCGGTGGCGGTCTGGGCGGCAGGACTCACGGCGATCTCCGTTCTGGAAGGGCGGGGGGCGAGGACATTCTGTCCGGTCAGCGAATTTTTCACGCTACTCCTGCCGGCGGGGCGCGGCAACGAATGGCATGTGCCAGTCGATGTCTTGGGCGCCTCGCTAAAGCTGGGGCCAGGCAGCGTTGGTCTCCGTGGTCCTCGACAGCGTCGGGTATGCCGCGACGCCGCCACTCCGCTTCCAACCGGCTCGGTTCTACGCCTGCGGCGGCGAGCTGTTCATGATGGCGAAGCGGACGACGTCTTCAGTTAGCAGCTGCTCCAACCCTGCGTCGCGGTACTTGTCGAGCGGTGCTGCATGCCCGGGCGGAACCTCATAGAACTGACCGGCCTCGACCAGCAGCTCGGCACCCTCACGCATCCGGATCCGGGCGCTGCCGGAGACGCATAGGCCGATGTGGTGGTACTCGCACAACTCGGTTTGCGCGATCGGCTTGATCGACTCGCTCCAGCGCCAGCCGGGCTGGAGGACCGAGCGACCGATACGGATCTCGCCCATGTCGTAGGTCTCGAGGCGGCCGTAGGGGATCTCACGGACATCGTCCGGCTCGCCGAAGGGCCGCCGCTGAAGCTTCACCATCGGCACCGCACAATAGCGCCTTCACCTCGGCTTACGACGCCCGGACCACGGCCAGAGGGGTCCGCGGCCGGCGGAGATTGCCACCTACCTGTGCAGCCTCGCGGTCAAGTCCGGTCGAAGTAGTGTCGGAGGCTCGTGGTGGGGACCGGTGCAGTAGAAAGGCCAGCAGATCATGGAGTTAGTTCTTGGCAGCAAGCTCGCGTCTCGGTATCAACTGGTTCGGATGCTCGGGCGAGGTGGTATGGCAGACGTGTACGAGGCGACCCGACATGCGGCTCGGCCGTTCGGTCGCCGTCAAGGCCTTTCGGCAACACACCGAGCTGACCGGTAATGAGGCCCGCCAACAGCGTGAGATTCAAGTGCTGGCGCGCCTTCAGCACACTCGGCCACCGCACCTTCCATCCACCCTGCCACCGGGTTGGTCGGAGCTTCTCACAACTTCCTCGTGCGGACGACCGGTCGGGGGTTGGGTTACGGGGCACGTGTGATGCCAGGTGCACCGCGAAGCGCCACAGAACGGCCTCAGCGAACAAAGATCGGGCTGTGCGAGCAACGGCAGCTCCGCGCCCCTGCGGGCTGGCGGCACGATCAAGGCGGCGAACCTCGGCACCTCATCGGCATCGCGTTTACGGTTCGCGGCCCGAATCGCTATAGATGAGCGTTGTTGGTTGCTGCTGGGGCCTACCCGGGGCGCCACAGTCATCCAGCGTTCATGGTCGCCCCCGACACGGCCTGGCCTTACAACCCTTGTACCGACAACGACGCCACTGTGATGATGGGCCAGCAGAAGGGATGTCGTCACGCATCGTTTTGAGCGAGCCCGGTCGGTGATCAGGCGATGACCATGGCCTGGATTCTGCTGGGTGTGGCTGCGGTTTTGATTGTCGGGAACGCGGTCTTCGTGGCCGCGGAGACGGCGCTGGTCACGGTGGATCGTAATCTGGTCGAGTCGCGCGCCCGGGAGGGCAGCGTGCGGTTCGGTCGGGTGCGGGGAGCCCTGCAGCGGCTGTCGACGTATCTGTCGGGCGCTCAGTTGGGTATCACGGTCACGAGTTTGGCGATCGGCTTGGTGGCGGAGCCGTCGATCGCGACGTTGCTGCGGGGACCGCTCGAGTCGCTCGGGCTCGATGCTGCTGTCACCGAGGTGGCAGCGCTAGTTCTGGCGTTGCTATTGGCCACCGCGGTGCAGATGGTGTTCGGCGAGCTGGTGCCGAAGAACATCGCTTTGTCGCGCCCTGCCGGCAGTGTTGTGTGGGTGGTCATCCCGCTATTGGTGTTCACCAAGGTGACGCGTCCGTTAATTGCGGTGCTGAACGGCTCGGCGAACCAGCTGCTGCGCCTGGTTGGGGTGGAGCCGGTGGAGGAGCTGCGCTCTGCCCGTACCCCGGGCGAGTTGGCGTCGGTGGTGCGGCGAGCTGGTGTGCAGGGGGCGTTGGGTTCGGAGACAGCGGGGCTGATGGAACGCTCGCTGACCTTTGGCGCGAAGACCGCTGCGGATGTCATGACCCCGCGCACCCGCGTGCGGGCTGTGTCGGTGTCCGCGCCGGTGGCGACGGTGATCGAGGCCACCCGCGATACCGGCCACTCCCGTTTCCCGGTGATCGGCGACAGCGTCGACGACATCCACGGCGTCATCCACGTCAAGCACGCCGTTGCCGTCGCTGAGACGGATCGCACCAGGACACGCATCCGGGAGGTGATGACAGTGCCGGTCCTGGTGCCGCCCTCCATGGCGTTGGACCCGCTACTCGATCGGCTGCAAGAAAGAGGCCTGCAACTGGCGGTGGTGGTCGACGAGTACGGCGGCACGGCCGGGATCGTCACCTTCGAAGACCTGGTGGAGGAGCTTGTCGGCGATGTCGTCGACGAACACGACTCGCCCGCACCCGGCATCCGGCGTCAACCCGACGGGTCTTGGCTACTGTCCGGGCTGCTACGGCCGGATGAGATCCAAGCCGCCATCGATCTCGAGCTGCCTGCTGGACGTGCCAGCTACGAGACGGTGGCCGGGCTCATGCTGCAGCTGCTCCGCCGAATCCCGGACCCTGGCGACCAGGTCGATATACCCGGCGGCACACTCACCGTGGACCGACTCGACGGCCGCCGCATCGACCGGGTACAACTCAGGATTCATCCCAACAACACCGACAGCAGCGCCGCCGACGACTCCGCCGACAGCCGATCCGACGGAGCAGGGGCCCTCTGATGACGGCGGCGCTCCTGTTGCTCGCGGTCGGGCTCATCGCGGCAAATGGATTTTTTGTCGGTGCCGAGTTCGCAGTCCTCGCCAGCCGCCGCACCCGGCTCGAACCGCTGCTGCGCAGCTCCCGCCGGGCTCGGACCGCATTGCGAGCCATCGAACAGCTGCCCCTGATGATCTCAGCCTGCCAGTTCGGCATCACCCTCGCCTCACTCGGGCTGGGTGCGCTCGCGGAACCCGTCGTCGCCTCCCTGCTGACCGATCCGCTGGCAGTCCTCCGTGTCCCGCATGAACTCATCCATCCGCTCGCGCTCGCGATCGCGCTCACCCTGGTGTCCTGCCTACACATGCTGCTCGGCGAAATGGTGCCGAAGAATCTCGCCCTGACCGGACCGGAACGGGCCGCGATGATGCTCGCCCCGCCCCTGCTGCTGTTCGTGCAGATATTCCGCCCGATCATCATCGGCCTGACTGCAGTCGCCACAGCTGTGTTGAAGCTGATGCGCATCACACCCGCAAGCGAAATCGGCGAAGTCACCGACCGCGACTCCGTCGCCGCGCTGATCGGGGAGTCCAGCGAAGAAGGACTCCTCGAAACCAACCAACAAGAGTTGCTCGCCGGTGCCCTTGCGTTCGAGGAAACCAAGGCTGAAGCCGTCGGACTGCCACTGCACACCCTGGTCACTGTCGACCCTGATGTCACCCCGGGGCGTGTCGAGCAGCTCGTCGCCGCCACCGGATACTCCCGCTTCCCGGTCCAAGCGGGTGACCGAGCACCGACCGGAGCGGACCTGATCGGCTACATCCACATCGCCGACGTCTTGGACACCGACCAAGCCCGCCGAAACCTGCCGCTGGACCACCGCTGGATCCGCCCCCTCGGCGAGATCCGGGCCACCGCCACCCTGCAAAACGCACTCGCAACCCTGCGTCGCAGCGGCTCGCATCTCGCCCGCCTCATCGACGACAACGGCCAAACCCAAGCCGTGATCGCCCTCGAAGACATCCTTGAAGAACTCGTCGGCGAAGTAATGGACGCCACCCGGCGGGCAGACCTCACCCCCAGACCAGATCAACCGTTTTCCTGACAGACGTACCAAGATCAAGTCTGCAGACGGGATCATCAGGAGAACGCTTGATCTTGTCGGTTCGGTGGGTCCCCATCGGGTGCGGATTCGCCGTCAGGGGGTCAATTTTCAGTTGCCGTTGACAGATCCAGCTCCTGGCTAAGTCAGCTTGTATTCAGGGATGAGGAGAGGCCTTCGGCCTGGTCGTCGAGTTGTGCCAGCGCCTTGTCGATGATCGTTGCGAGGGCATCGACTTCTTCGGGGGTCAATGCGTCGAAGACCAGGCGGCGAACGGTGTTGACGTGCCCCGGTGCTGCCTGTTCGATGGCAGCGCGGCCCTGCGGTGTGATCACGATGAAGGCACCGCGCCCGTCCTCGGCACACTCCACGCGCTGCACCAGCCGCCGCCGCTCCATGCGAGTCGCGTGGTGGGAGACTCGACTGCGCTCCCACTGCAGGAGCCGGGCCAGATCAGTAACCCGGATCCGCCCCTGCGGGTTGTCGGTGAGGTGGACCAGGATCTCGTAGTCCGGAATCGATAGGCCGGCATCGTCTTGTAGCTCTTTGTGCAACGTGGCTGACAGTCGTGCGTTCAGCGTTAGCCATCGCCGCCACACGCGTTCCTCCTCCGCGGTCAGCCACCGGACATCAGAGCTCATAGCATCGATACTACGCCGGAATAGTTGACATGTCACCTAAGTTGCGATTGAATGTAGGTGACACGTCACTAATCAGGCGTGATTGATTCGAAGAATTTAGGAGCAAGCCATGACTAGCAACACCATCCCCGCCACCTTGTCCGACCTGTCCGGCCACTACGTCATCGACCCGGCCCACACCCGCATCGGGTTCGTCGCCCGGCACGCGATGGTCACCAAGGTCCGCGGCGCGTTCAACCAGTTCGAGGGCAGCGCGGTCGTCGACGGCACCGACTTCACCAAGTCGACAGGTCAGCTGACCATCCAGGCGGCCAGCATCGACACCCGCAACGAGCAGCGCGATGCCCACCTGCGCAGCAACGACTTCCTTGCCATGGAGGAGTACCCGCAGATCACCTTCGTCGCCACCGAGGTTCGCCAGGCCGGACCGACCAGCCTCGAGCTGACTGGTGACCTGACGATCAGGGGCGTCACCAACTCGGTCACGATCCCGTTCCAGTTCGAGGGCGCGGCCACCGACCCGTTCGGCAACCTGCGGGTCGGGTTCGAGGGCTCCACGGTCATCAACCGCAAGGACTATGGCATCACCTGGAACGCCGCACTCGAGACCGGCGGCGTCCTGGTCAGCGACAAGATCACCCTCGAGTTCGAGGTCTCCGCGATCAGGACCACCTGACCTTCACGAACCCAACACTGGCGTTGGGGCCGATCGGCTACCTCACGGTCGGCCCCACCTGCTTGGGCTATGGGAACCTTCTCCGCCCTGAAGCAGGACTTCTCACGCCGCCGGGCCCTGATTAGCCGCAGCATCAGCGCCGGGACTCCGACGGCGTATTCGCCGGTGAGCAGCGACCGAGCGGCGAGACCCATCAAGGTAGTGAATCGGCGAGGTCAGGCGAGACAGCGGTCTACGTCCAGCGGTTGACCAGCGGCGGCGAAGAGTTCCGCCGCCTCATGCAACCGACGGCGCGCGGTTTCACCATCACCCTCTGCGCGGTGCAGGTGCGCGCGCGCTTCGGCTATCGATGCGTGCCATGCGGACCCCTTCCACAGTGCGGCGGAGCGCTCGGCGATCGCCAGATGGTGACGGGCATCGTCTAAGTCGCCAGCGTCAGCACAAGCGATCGCGGCTGGCACGGCGAGCATGATCGAACAGAAGGGACACGCGTCTTCTTGACCGACAGTGGACATGGCCTGGTCCACGACGGCGCGAGCTGTTTCTACGTCCGGCGCGGCGCGGATCATGGTCCCGTACACGCGTTGGAGCAGATGCAGAGCGGTTGCCGACCAGCGGGCGAGCGGCAGCGCCCGGCGGAGCATCTGCTGAGCTTCGGCAAGGTCGCCCTGAGCGAGGCGCACCTCGGCGAGCCGCTGCAGGCTGTGCGCCTCGCCAGCGGTGGATCCGATGTCATGGTGCAGCTCCGCGGCCTCGGTCAGCTCCGCATCGGCAAGGGTGAGGTCACCGGAAAGCAGCGCGGCCTCGCCGCGCAGGGCGGTGGCGAACGCGACGGCCCGCAGCACGCCTGATCGCCGCGCCGACTCCCGCAGCTTGGCGGCGAGAGCGAGGACCTCTTCGTACGGCGTAGGCCCGTACAGCAGGTACTCTCCTACGCACAAGTGGCTGTCAAACATCGCCCGCGCCATGTCCGGCCGCTCAGCACTTGCGCGGAGCTCCATAGCGAGCCGCGAAAACCACACGCCACGCAGATGGGCGATCAATCCCTGCAGCGTGATGAGGTCGTATAGGCGCCAATCGGCCAGATCTGCAAACGCAAGACGGCGTCGCGCCTCGTCGGCGGCAGCCTCAGCAGCAACAAGATCGCCTGTGAAGTAGGCGAGGTTCCCGCGCGCCAGAAGGAGCGCGGCATCGTCGGCGGACCCGTCCGGCTCCAATCCCGCCAGCGCTTCAGCCGCGGTGGCGTAATCGCCGGCGAAGGTGGCGGCCCTCGCCAGCCGGGGCAGCAACAGTCGATGCTCAGCCGGATCGTCGGTGGCCGACAACGCCTCCCGGTACGCCCGGACG
This sequence comes from uncultured Actinomycetota bacterium, assembly GCA_963836855.1. GTDB lineage: Bacteria > Actinomycetota > Actinomycetes > Propionibacteriales > Propionibacteriaceae > Microlunatus. Next base: position 12,156 of record CAWILN010000051.1, read on the forward strand.
GCGCCCGCATCACCGGTGGCCATCAGCATGTCGGCACGCAACGCAAGCAGCGACCCGCGTTCCGGGTCCCGGACATCCTGGCGGACAGCGTCGATCAATGACAAAGCGTCGCGGTACGCGCCGATGGCCGCCTCGGTTCGGGCAGCCTGCAGCAGGATCGGTCCAGCGGCGCCGACATCACCTGCCTGCAGCAGTTGGTGGCCGATCCGCGCGGGGGACGCGCGGAGGCCGCGCAGCGCCTCGGCCGCGCGACGATGCAGCGGGAGCAGCTGGTGCGGCGGCAGGTCGTCGAGCAGGGCGTCCCGGACGAGCGAGTGCTGGAAGCGGTAGCCAGCCGCCATTCGCTCGATTACACCCCCGGCGAGCGCCTCGTCGAGGAGCGCGTAAGCCTCCGCCTCGCCAACGCCAGCTACGGCGACGTACTCGTCGGTGTCAAACTCGGCTCCCAACACCGCGACCTTGGTCAAGGCAGAGATAGCCGCATCGCCGAGACCGCGCAGCACGAGGGCACCGGTCGGACCACCTGGATCGTGGTCGGACGCTGCCGTACGGGCAAGCTCGATGGCCGCGAATGGGTTGCCCCCGGCAAGCTTCACGACGCGTTCGAGAAGCACCCGGTCCTCGCCGACGACGCGGCTCGCCAGCCGCTGGATGTCGTCGTCGGCGAGCTGATCGAGATCGAGTGGCACCGATGTGCCACGACCGATCAGACTTCGACGCATCGCGTCCATGGCGGGTCGTAGCGGCCATGGCCGGTGCGCGACAACGATCAGAATCCGCTCGCCGACCGCGGCGCGCGACAGATAGTGCAACAGCCGCATGCTCCCTTCGTCAGCATCATGGGCATCGTCCACGATGAGCACCGCACCCCCACCGGACGCGGCAAGCCGAAGCAGTTCGGCGGCGCTGACGAACAGCCGCTGGTGACGGCTCTCTCCCGACCACTCAGGTGAGCTGCCCCGCAGCGCGCCTTCGATTTCGCTTCGATATTCGTCGGCCAGGCCGTCGAGCAGCGCCGGGTAGCGCCGGCACAGATCCGCGAGAGCTTCGAGCACCGGCGCGTATGGCCAGGCCCCCTCGAGGGCGGCGGCCGCACCCACACCCACACGCAGCCCACGCTCCTCCGCGCGCCGGTCGAGCCACCGAAGCACGGCAGTCTTGCCGATGCCAGGCGGCCCGGACACAAAGAGCGTCCGCCCCTGACCCGCGCTCGCTGCCATGATCAACCGCTCGATCCGGCGCAGCTCTGCGTCCCGTCCGAAGAGAACGCTCGCCGGGCGACGCTGAGTCTGGGGAGCGTCGGATGCGAGCAACTCGGCCCGCAGCGAGGCCACCGCAGGGCCAGGGCTGACGCCCAGTTCGCGGCGAAGCGCACGCTCCAACCGTTCCAACTGGCGGAGCGCGGCTCCCCGATTGCCGCTGACAGCCAGCTGCCAGGCACGGGCGAGGCTGGCCTCCTCGTCGGCCGGGTCGGCCAGGGCGAGCTCGCCCCAGCGACCGGATCGCCGCAGCAGTTCTTGATGAAGCTGCCGCAATCGGTCGCGTGGAACTTCCAGCCACGACTCGTACGGGTCGTCAGGGAGAAGCTCGCCGACCCACCGGTCAGAGGCTGCGCCCGCGGCTGCGCATCCCTCGGGATCGCGGTCCAGAGCAGCGATAGCCTGCTTGGCACTGCGCTCGAACTCGTCGGCGTCTACTACCACATGCGCGTCGGGAAACAGCGAGACGGTGTCCCCCGACAAGACCAGCGCGCTCGGGTCGCCCAGCGAACGGCGGGCAAAGTGCGCCGCCTTGTGCAGCCGGGGGCCGGCGTCGTCGATCGGCGTGTCAGGCCACAACGCGTCGATCACTTGCTCGCGGTGCAGCGTGCGGCGGGGCGCCAGCGCGAGCAGTTTGACGAGCGACATCGCGTGTCGGCGGCGCCACTCCCTGGCGGGAATTGGCCGGCCGTCGACCCGGACGGCGAAGCCGCCCAGCAGGTCGATCTCCACGTTCATCGTTGCTCCACTGTGAATGTAACTCCGTTGCGTCATGGCAGCATCAGGCCGTGGAGGCGGGCACGCCGTCGAAGCGGTTGATATCGGCTTCGACATCCGAATAGACCCGGTGGATCGGGTCCACCTCAGGAGCGGGACCGAAGGCCCGAATGCCCTCGACGTCGTCGGCCATCACAGAGGCGAGCTCGCGGAGCAGCTGTTGCACCTGGGCCAAGTCCCATTGATGGGAAGCAAGTCGGTCGACGATCGGATGCATCAACAACGCCAGCCGGTCCCGTTCGGCCTGGTAGCGGCGGAGGGCGATCTGCGTTGCGCGGTCCGACTCGGCACCTGCGACGACGGCCTCGGCCAGCAACTCGGCATCGCGGAACGCGTCGGTGATTCCATAGGTGGATAACGGGTCCTTCCACCACCCGGCATCTCCGACCAGGGCCCAACCCGGTCCATGCAGCCGTCGCAATCGGGCTGGGAGGCCGCGGAAGAATCGGACCGGGCCTCGCGGCGCGTCTCTAGTGAGGTCGGTGAGCCGGCTGTCAATCCTCGCCAGGAGCTCGCGGGCCGCATCCAGCGGGCGGCTGTGGCGCATCCGCGCGCTGAGCACCGCCGCCGGGCCGGCGGCGAACACACAGGCCAGGCCGTCGTTGGTCGGGATCACGCCGGCGGAGAGCCCGTCGCCGTAGTACCAGTGGTAACCGTCCAGGCCCGCTGCGGGCCAATACCCATAGACGTACGCCGCGGCATGGACGCCGGCGACGACGGTGGGCGCGCCGACCAGGGAGGCCACCAGCGAGCTGCGCCCGTCAGCCGCCACGACGAGCCCCGCGCGTTCGGTCCACGCCGCCCCGATGTGGTCACGCACAACAACACCGACGACCCGCCCCGTGCGATCCCGAGCCACCTCAGTCATCGCCAGCCCGAACCCGAACCTTGCTCCAGCGTCCTCGGCGGCGCCGACCAGCAGAGCGTCAAGGACAGTTCGCCGGGGAGCGTAGAGGGCATCGACCCCGGCGTACGGCTTCAGCGTGACGGGCATGGAGTCATGGCCATAGTGGAAGGTGACCCGGCGGACCGGAGGCGCGCCGGTGCCGACTACGCGATCCAGCAGGCCCCAGCGATGCAGCTGCAGGACTCCGCCGCGCATGAGGGCATGCGTTGACACGGTGTCCGAGCCGCGGCGCGCCCGCTCGACGACGAGCACCCGCAGGCCGGCGCGAGCGAGCAGCAGGGCCGTCGATGCGCCGGCTACTCTGCCGCCGATGATGATCACATCCCAGCCATGGCGGACGTCAAGGGGTGCTGACATCGATCTGCACATCGGTGCCGTTGACCAGCACATCGTAGACAGCAGAACGGCGTCGGGACTGCTCGACGAGCGCGCTCAGCTGTTCCGGCGACGCGTCCCCGTCGACGTCGAAGTGCACACGGATCTGCCGGTAGCCGTTGCGAACGACGTCGGAGATGCCGAGGATGCCGAGCAGGTCGATGTCACCCTCGACGGTCGAGGAGACACTCCGCAGGGTGATGCCTCGGGCGGCAGCAATGTTCGCCAGGCCTGACGTGATGCAAGCGGCGAGGGCATGCAGCAGGAACTCGACCGGCGTGGGAGCTTGGTTCGATCCCACGAGGATTGCCGGGTGATCGGCGTCGTAGGTGAATGGGACCGGCCGGGACGTGTCCTCCTGTCCGGCGCCGTAGAAGCCTTGGATGGTTGAGCGGTTGTGGGTGCCGCTGATCCATTCGTTGGTCGCGCGGAACTGGAACTTGGCGATCTGCGGCGCACCCTTGACCGCGTCGAGGGTGGCGAAAAGCGTTGGGACGTCGACGCCGTTGCGAGGTGGTCGCTGAGCCGTTGTTGTGGTCATGAAAGGAACTCCGTTCGACTGGTGGACCATGACAGCGGCGACGCTAGACGGGCCACCTTCCCTGCGCCTTCCCTCGTTCCTCTGCGGTCGCCCTCGACGACCTCGACGGACACGTCGACTCGAGTCCCGGCGACGGCCTCTGCCAGCGCAGTATGAGACCTACGTGTCCAGCGCAGTCAAGTTCTCACCTCGACCGAGCGTCAGCGGGCCCTTTTTGTGGCATGGCGGAGTGGATTCGCGGCCAAGAGGGGTACGAAAGCGATGTTTACGCTGACCCCCATCAGATCGACACCCCATCGATACGAGGCCACCTCGGCCTCACTCGGGGATCTAGCTCAAGTCCTGGCTGCGGTCGAATTGGTCACCGAGGAGGATGCCGTCGGTTGTGATCTCGTACTGACGCGTGAACGGGTCATGCGCGCTGCCACGAGCTTTGAGAACGGTTAGTGCCCGTTTGAGCTGGGAGTCTCCTCGGAGGAACTGGAGCAGGATCACGTTGTCGGACAAATGGGAGATGCCGTATTCGGACAAGCGGGAGACCCCAAACAGATCGGGGACCTCTTGGGTCATGACGACGTTGATGTTCGCGCGTGCGCAGCGCTGCAGTAGCGAGTAGATGTACTCCCGGAACCGGAGTTCGTCTCCGGCTGAGGCTCGAAGGTCGCCGAGACTGTCGATGGCGACCCTGGTCGCGCCGATGCGGTGCACATTGTCCAGTAGGTCGTAGACCCATTCGTCAAGATACAGATCGACGGGGCTGCGGTACATGAGCTCGACACCCGGATCGTCCAACGACCATGAGAACCCTTTCAGGATCCGGTTGAGCTGGGTTGGGTTCTCCTGGAACGTGGCGATCAGCCCGGTTTCGCCATGACGGGTCCCGGCGAAGATGAAGTGAAGCGCGAGCAAGGTTTTGCCGACCCCGGAGGGACCGGCCAGCAGGGTCGATGCACCGCGGTAGTAGCCATCGAACAGCATGGCATCCAAGGCTGGGACGCCCGATGACAAGCGTTCGTACGTGCCGGCGTAGGGGTCGAGATCGACGGGGTCGGCCATGCGCGGGAACACGTGGATGCCTGTGGAGGAGAGCCGGTAGGCGTGCTTGCCCGACAGGGAGCCGCTACCGCGGAGCTTGATGACCGAGAGGACCCGCCGGTCGCGTTCGGCTTCCCGGTCGGTACTGAGAGAGACGATCGCATCGGCGACGGCGAACTCGGGCGCATCGCTGGTGTCCGTGCTGTTGTACTCACCGACCCAGAAGGAGGTGATCGGCAACGCGGAGAGGCGCCCGGCTAGCTCGTGCAGGAACCGCCTGAAGCTCTCACGGTCGGCTGCGTATGTCTGGAGGGCCCTGAAACTGTCGATCACGATCAGCCCGGGGCGATGTTGTTTGAGGAGCTCAGTGATGCGCGTCAACGCGCTGGCCAATCCGTCCTCGTTCAGCGCCCGGCCGAGATCTTCATAAATCACGCTTAGGCCGAGCGCAGAGGGGTTGAAAAAGTCGAGAGACTGGCCGTAGCGCAGGATCTTCTCCAGCGGTTCGGACACGGTGGTCAGATAGAGCGCCGGCCGGTCGGCGCTGGCGTTGTGGAAGACGTACTGCTGGGCAAGGATCGTCTTGCCCGAACCCGGATTGCCCCCGATCAGGACGATGCCGTTCCGTGGCAGACCACCGCCAAGGACGGCATCCAGTCGGTCGGATCCGCTGGATAGCCGGTCCGTCATCGCCGGTTAGCTCCTCTGTCGCAAGAAGGCGCTGGTCCCCAAAAGGTCGCGGACCGTGGACATGAACTGCAAGGGATCAAGCGGTTTGAGGAGGAACGCCTCGGCCCCGGCGGCCATTGCCTGCTCACGTTGGTCGACCGCGGATATGGCGAGGACTGGGACCGAACCGTTGCCTTGTGCAGTGCGGCACAGCGCCGCACCTGCGCCACCGGAGATCAGCAGATCAACGACAAGCACGCTCGGCGGCTCGTCGCGGAGGACTTCAGCGGCCGCGGCGGGGTCGAGCACGATTCGAACCGCATAGCCCTCGGTGCGTAGGAGGTATTCGGCGAACTCGGCGGCGTACGGGTCGCGCTCGGCAAGCAGCACCGTCGTCGCTGCCTCGATGCTTGCTCCTGAGCTGCGGCCCTGGTCGACCGACACGGGCGCCGCATCCCTGTGATACTGCTCAGCAAGCAGGCGATGCGCATCGGCCGGTTGCAGGCCCTGCTCTATCTGATTGCGGATGAAGATGAGCTGATCCACCTCGTCGCGGCTGTAGAGCCGCTGCCCGCCGCTGCTTCGAGCAGGCACGATCTGTTGATAGCGATCCTCCCAAGCGCGCAAGGTTTGCGCCGGTATGCCGAGCATCCGGGCTACGGCTCCGATGCTGTAAATGCCGTCGGTGCGGTCCGCGTTGGCCTCCAACCCTGCGACCATTCTCTTTTTATGAGCCTAAATCGTGCGACATTTTCATTTGACTTTGATCTTAACCTAACATTATTTACACAACAGTTGCACACAAGCAACATTTAGTTCTACATTTCTTCTGTGGAAGTTGGACGTAGGTCGTTGTGACCGAAACGGTGGGCAGCCGCTGGAACGAATCCGCTTCACCGCCTCCGTCCCGGAATGACTCAGTCGCGTTGCCGTGGCTGGTCGGAACGCTGGGTCACGCAGGTGGGGCTTCCGATGACCACAGAGGACAACGAACGCTCAAAGGACGACCATCCAGGTCGGGACCAGCGTTCCCGCCCAGCGGCGGAACCCTGTGGAGGGAGTCGCGGATGGATGCCGACGCCTTTGCCCGGCTCGCCCACGACCTGTATGACCAGCCCAATGTGGAAAAGACGCTCGAAAAAATCGTCGAATCCGCCGTAGCGGTGCTGGGTTGTGACTACGCCGGGCTGCTCATGACTAGCAAGGGCAACCACTTGGTCGCGATCATGGCAAGCGACCCGGCCGGTGAGAAAGCCGACAAGCTGCAGCTTGAATTGCAGGAAGGCCCCGGAATTGCCGCGGTCGCCGAGGCGCGTACGACCGTGGTACATGACACAGCCGCGGACATGCGCTGGCCGCGCTGGGCGGCCGGGATGCGAGACCTCAACGTAGGAAGTGTGCTGGCGGTCCAGCTGTCGACCTCCCAGTTGACGCTCGGCGCATTGAACATGTATGCCTCTTCCTCGCGCTGGTTCGACGCAGACGCTCTCACCGCTGCTGGAGTCCTCGGTCGGCTTGCCTCAATCGCGTTGTGCACTGCGAGACAGGAGGAGTCCTTGCGGCAGGCCATCGACGCACGCACGCTCATAGGCCGGGCCCAAGGCATCCTCATGGAACGGTTTGCCGTTGACGACCAAGCCGCGTTCGAGGTACTACGCCGCCACTCGCAGAACACCAACACCAAGCTCAACGAAGTGGCGCGCATCCTCGTCAGCTCGCGAACCTTGCCCAAATACTGACCACCGTCCTCGCGCTCCCGTGAGGCCTTGGCCGGGAAGCGGTTGATATCGGCGTCACCAAAGGTCGCCGCTGCCAGCCCTGGCGCGTTCTTGGCTTTGGTGTTGGCGCGGCTCCGTCACCCAGATGGGTCGCGCCTGTAGATCAGTGGTTGATCGGGTCGTTCTCGGATCGTCTAGCGTTGGTACGCGCTTCATCGAGGTGAGTGCAGAGCGGAAAGGTCGAGATGAGCACACCGGCCGCTGAGGACGTAGTCGCCGCCGCGCTGGTCGCTGCCCGAAGAGAGGGGCGGAGCCTGACCCGGTTCCCCGGTCTGGTCCCCGCCAGCATGGCCGAGGCTTACCAGATCCAGGAGCTGGCGATGTCGCGATGGCAGGACTCGCTGGTCGGCTGGAAGATTGGCTACATCTCGGCGGACCGGCGCACGGCCGGGGATCCCGACCGGCTGGTCGGCCCAATCTGGCGTCAGCAATATCACCTGAGCGAGGACCGCGCATCCCCAGCCGAAGTGGGTATCTTCGCGTCCGGGTTCGCAGCCGTGGAAGCAGAGCTGGTCATTCGGCTGGGTCATGATCTGCCCTCCCACGATGACGCTGACTGGACGGCCGAGGAGGTGGCGGACCTGGAGCAGCGTCTGCTGGTCGGCGTCGAGGTGGCCAGCAGCCCGATCCCTGACATCAACTCGCTCGGCCCGACAGTGATCGCCGCCGACTTCGGGAACAACAACGGCCTGGTGCTCGGCTCGGTCCTAACGGAACGGCCTAATGGAGCTCCAGTCCAGCTTGCCTGTTACGTCGACGGGCAACTCATGGGAGAAGGATCTGCAGAGAACCTACCCGGGGGAATTCATCATGGCCTGGCGACTGCCCTGAATATCCTCGCCAGCCGAGGTCGACCGGTCCGAGCGGGCATGGTCTTCGCCACGGGCGCCATCACCGGTATCCATCCGATCGGGCCGGGGCAGCATTGCCGCGTCGAAGTGCGAGGTGGACCTTCAGTGGAACTCCGAACCGCCGACGCTCGCACATTGATGCGCAGCTGAACCTCCGTCGTGAGCTGTATGGGTCGTCCGTCGGGCAGACAACCAGCCGGGCCTGTCATCGACATGTGACGGGTTGAAGGACATCACCCAGTTGGTCGCCGTGTCGGTTTCCAGATTCACCCTCCGCCATCCAGTGCGGCCCCTACGATGAAGCTGCCTTCCCGCACGGCCTGCCGCAGCCGCGGACGGAGGACTTGACATGGCGCAGATCAGCCGCCGCGCGGTCTTGGTGGGTGTCGTCGGTGTTGGGCTCGCCGCCTGTTCGAAGCCCTCCGCTCAGCTGAGCGCTCCCCAGATACAACCGCCCACTCCCAGCCCGATCCCCAGTGCGACCGCCAGCCCATCCCCCTCGGTCGACGCGAGGCCGCGCTGGCCGCTCACCGGCAAGCTGTTGAAGGACGAGGACAAGGCGCGTCACGCCGCAGTTGCGGTCAAGGTGCCTGACAATCGCCGAGAGCACCCGCAGCGCGGCATCGACAAGGCCGACATTGTCTTCGTTGAACTCGAGGGCTATCGGGACGCGTCGGGCCACAGCGGGACCCGGCTCGTTCCAGTCTTCCACTCCCGTATGGCCGACAGCGTCGGGCCAGTGCGCTCAATTCGGCCGGTGGATATCCCGCTGTTGAGCCCAATCCATGCACTGATCGGCAATACCGGCGCCGCACCTTGGGTGGTCAACTACGTCGAGCGCTATCGCGCCCATCTCGAAGGCCTGCTGTCCTATATGAACACCCGCCGCACCGGCTCGTACGGCATTGACGCGTCGCGGGTATACACCCTGAACGGTGACAACTACTACGACAAGGCGGTCGTCTGTCATCCAGCGATGCTCGCGCGGCAGACTAAACGGTTCCGTTCGGGGCCGCCGCAGCCCTACTTCCCCTTCGCCTCGACCCGCGAAGAGGTCAGCGCCATACAAGGCAAACGCGGCCGCTCGATCAGGATTCCCTATAAGGGCGACAGCTACTTCATGGGCTACGACTACGACAAGAAGACGAAGCGCTATCTGCGCAGCATGCCATGGGGTCCGCATGTGCTGGCCGATGGCAGTCGAGTGTCGACTAACAATGTCCTCGTGATCAAGGCCAAGCAGCGTTACGGCAAGATCTTCCGCGGTCGTGGCCATGACGAGCCGCTGCACGACATCATCAACGCTCGAGGCAAGTTCTACTACTTCAACCGCGGCCGCTACGTGGTCGGCACCTGGCGCAAGGGGAGGGTGCAAGAGCCGTTCGAATTCACCCTCAAGGACGGCAGTCCGCTCAAGATGGCGCCCGGGCAGACCTTTGTCGAACTGCCCAACGTCGGTGCCAAGCTACGCATCGAGGCCGATCCGGATCAACATGAGGTCCGCTCGGTTCGGCGTGCACGGAGAGTCTGATTGCGACCGGCGGTGTACTCGGCTCACGAGCCTCCCAGAACTAGGACTGAGCGCCTGTGACGACAACTCAGCGGCAGCGGCGATTGCCGTTGCCTCCGCATTACCGCGCTTGTGATCGCGCCTCGGCGCCCGACGCCGGTGCGGGCGGGCAATGGTTCGACGTTGATCTGCAGCGTCAGTTGTCGTGTGCGGCAATGAACGCGAGGATCGTGCGGTCGAGCGGCGCCGCTTGTTCCATGGGTAGGGAGTGGGTGGCGTCGGGCCAAAGTTCGATGGATGCGTCTGGGATCTCGGCTCGCCCGACGTCTGCGGCATGGGCACTGTTATGCATGGCGCTGTGGCCGGCAAGGCCGGCGTACACGGGCATCCGCAGTCCTCGGAGCTGAGTGCCGGTGAGGCGATCGGGCAGCGGGAGTTTCACCGCGTAGTGCTCGGTGGCCTCAGAGATCATGCGGGCCATGGGGTCGTCCAGGTCGACCGGGCCGCCGCCGATGATGCTGAGCATGCGAGTGCGCCAGCTGCGAGGGAGGAACGGCAGCGACGCGGGCAGGGAGATGAGGTAGATCTGCCAGCGGAGCCCTTGGAACACGAACACCGGGTCAAGCAGGGTGAGCGTGCGCACCCGCGCGGGATGCCGGGCGGCGTAGTTGGCAGCCAGCCAGCCGCCGAAGGAGTGCCCGACGAGATGGACGCTGCGAACAGGCAATTGAGCAAGGACCTGGTCCAGCCAGTCGGCCTGGTCGGCGGCGTCGCGGATCGGCCGGATCTGGACGCTCAGGCCCGCGTCGCCGAGGGCATCGAGGGCATAGGTGGTGCGGGCGGCGGCGAGGTCGGGAAGGTTGTACGCCCACATGGGCACACCGGAGGTCCGGCCGGGTAAGAGGGCAACCGGAATGGCGGCACGGTCCGCCGACTCGGCGCCGAACTCATACACCCGGACACGTCCGAAGGTCGTCTCCAAATCCAAGGTCGAACGTGGCGTCGGCAGGAGGGTCATCGCCTCTCGGTACGCCGTTACATAAGCCTGCTCGCCCGTTGCCGAGCGGAAATGGCCCACTTGACTCCGGTCCCGGCTCATAGGGCCACGACACCAGCGACGAGAACTGGCGCAGTGACTGCCGTTCCGACGTGTCGGCGGCGACCGGATTTATGGCCGCCGGCACAGGTTCGGGAACCGGGTCGCTCGAGGGCCTTCACACTCAGAGCACCTCCATTTTGCAATACATCCCGTGTACCGATAACGCCCGGGATCGGCACCGCGGTTCGATCGTAAGCAGTCACGGCCAGGGACCCAGATTCGCCGACCGAGAAGCTCGGCTGTGCGCCGGCACCATGGCTCGGATCGGTGAACACGATCCGCGGCTCGGCGAGCATCTCAGCCCGCACCGTCCGCACCGGTAGCTATTGGGGCTACCACGCAGACCCTCGGACACCCGCCGCGTGGACGTTTTGACTTCAGCCATCGGTGACCGCGATTCAACCTGCCTGGCTCTCCGCCAGGCAAGGCGGCGGACGGTGAACCCGTCATGAATCTGCCGTCGACGGGGGGGTATGCGGTGAAAGCAAGGAATGCGACCACAGCAGCTCGTCCTCAGGGGTCGCGATCCGAGCCTGTCATGAGACAGTTTGGTCACCTCAAACATCGGCGACCAAGCACCGGCAACCCGGCAGGGAAGGAGGGGCATGAATCTCGAGAAGGTCATCTTCGGTTTCTTCGTGCTGCTCGCGGCAACGCTCAACTTCGGGTTCTTCATCGGCGACATCGCTAATCCGGAGCTGCACAACATCTACGAGCTGTTCGCTGCGCTTGCTGTCAGCCTGATCGCCACCGTGCTGAAGTTCGGCGACCGCACGCAGATCGGCGCGGTGCACCTGGCGACCAGTCTGGTAGCGGATCTGCAGCTGGTCGCGGCCAGCGTCGTCTGGATCTGGGCCAAAGAGATCTCGGCGCAGGGCATGACTGCAGAACATACGGCTAGCGTCGTCTCGCTGTCCGGTGGCGCACTGCTGGCCAACCTGGTCTCGGTCGTGCTGCTGGTGACGGAGACCGTCACGTTCCACCGCGGTTGAAACTGGTGCAACAGTGAGCAACCCCCTGCTTGTCTTCTGGGCACAGCTGTTCAGCCGCCGCGAGCCGATAAGCCGCGCCCCGTCGCGCGTGCACATCGAGTCGTCGAGCCAGGCATCCTCGACGATCTTCCTGGTCATGCGGCGAATGCGGGCGCCGCTGATCACCCTCATCGTCATCTTCTCGGTAAGCGTGGTCGGCCTCACGCTGATCCCCGGTATTGGTCCGGATGGCCAGCCAGCGCGCATCAGTCTCTTCGAAGCGTTCTACTTCATGAGCTACACGGCGACCACGATCGGCTTCGGTGAGCTGCCGTGGCCGTTCACACCCGCGCAGCGGCTCTGGGTCACCTTCTCGATCTACCTCTCAGTGGTCGGCTGGGCTTACGCGATCGGCTCTTTGCTGACGCTTGTCCAGGACCGGTCGTTCCGGCAGGCGCTGGCGCTGCGGCGGTTCACCCGGAAGGTGGCGCGGCTGCGTGAGCCGTTTTTATTGCTGGCCGGCTATGGACGCGCGGGCGAGCTGCTCGCCAAGGCCTTCGACGCGCTCGGACAGCAGCTCGTGGTGATCGACGAGTCGCCTGACCGGGTCGACGCCCTCGATCTGGGGTCCTATCACACCGACATCCCTGGCCTGGTGGCCGACGCCGCCAATCCCCATCACCTGAGCGCAGCCGGTCTCGACCATCCCTTCTGCGTCGGCGTGCTGGCGCTCACCAACGACGATGAGACGAACCTCGCCGTCACGATGACGGTGGCGCTGGTGCGTCCCGACGTGCCTGTCGTCTCGCGGACCGTCTCGGCCTCGATCGCGGAGCGGATGCGTGCTTTCGGAACGCCGACAGTGGTTAACCCGTTCGACCGATTCGGCGATCATCTGCGGCTCGCGCTGAATGCGCCGGCGTCCTACCAGCTGCTCACCTGGCTCGAGGCCGGACCGGGTGCGGAACTACCCGAGCGCGGCCATCCACCCACCGACGGCCGATGGGTGATGTGCGGATACGGTCGCTTCGGTCGGGAGGTCACCGCGGATCTGCGGGCAGCGGGCCTGGAGGTCACCATCATCGAACCCGCCGACCAGGGTGAGCCTGAGCCAGGAGTGGTCGTCGGAGACGCCTCCGAACCGAGGGTGCTGGCCCGGGCCGACCTCGCGAGCGCCGCCGGACTCGTGGCCGGCACCGACAACGACACGACCAACCTCTCCATGCTTGTCACCGCGCGCCGGCTGAACCCCCACCTGTTTCTCGCGGCGCGACAAAACCGGCCGACCAGCTCAGCCCTGTTCGAGGCCATGCGGGTGGACGCCCTCCTGGTGCCGACTGAGGTGGTTGCGCACGAGGTGTACGCCCAGGTCAGCACGCCGATGCTGTGGCGCTTCATCCAGGAGATGCCTGCGCAGGGCGACGAGTGGGCGGCCGATCTCATCGAGCGGCTGCTCCACAACTGCGGTCGCGAGCTCCCCGCCCTCTGGAAGGTCAAGCTGGACCGGGAGCAGGCACCAGCTCTCGACAGCTGGCTCGGGGAAGGCAGGGTTGTCCTGGGGGACCTGTTGCGGAGCCCTGAGGATCGGGAGCGGCGACTCCAGGTGGTGCCCTTGCTGCTACTCCGGGACGGCGAAGCCGTCCTCACACCCGACGGCGAGTCGGTGCTAGCCCGCGACGATGAGCTGTTATTCGCCGGGCACAGCTCCGAGAGGCGAGAACTCGAGAGCACCCTGGTGGTCAATTCGACTGGAGCGTACGTGCTGTTCGATCAGCACATTCCATCGAGCTGGGTGTGGCGCAGGTTGTCCCGGAAGAACCCCGCGCCGAGCACGCTGGACGACCGCGGAGGCATGACCACCAGCCACCATGGCTAGTGTGCGGCCGTGTTCAACCTGAGTTGCCCATAGCAGCCTTCGGGCGATTGGGCGTTCGACGAGCCACGGATTCTTATCGCATTTCTCGTCGCTTGCATGCTTCTTCGCAAACTATTTCGAAGACAAATCACCTTGCCAACGGCTGCCCAGTGCGCGCTGCCTCGATCACTTGCTTGATCGCATCAACTGTCACTTGGGCATGTTCGCGCTTCCAGAGGAGGCCCGAATGGGTTGCTCCTTGCATGACGCGATGAATGCTGTTCGTCGAGAGCCCGGCGAGTTCTCCGTTGATCTCGGTCCAGACTCGCCGCGTCTCATCGTCTGGGGTGGTCGCGCTTACAACGATCAGTGGGATTGAGCCGAGGCTCGTGACCTCTCGTTCCTGCTGATACGTCTGCGGCGTGGCGCGATATTGGTCAAGGATGGCTTGAAAGTATTTCGTCGTGACCCCAAACGTGTCCAGAGCCGCTCCCTGCTGCGTCGGCAGGTCACCGTAGTCGGCCTGCGGCAGCAGCAGCCTTACTGCGCCAAATGGCGCCAGCCATCGAGCCAGGGTAATTGTGCGTTTTTCGGAGGCGAGTTCGGCTTGTCTCTCAGGTGGAAAACGCGGATCGTCGTCCAGTGTGCCGGGATCTATGAGCACCATGCCGACTACCTCGGCGGGATAGTCCTTGGCATAGACCCGGGCGATGCGACCTCCATATGAGTGACCAACCAACACATACGGCGCGTCGATCCCGGCCCCTGCCAGCAAGGCGCGCAGTTCGGCCACGTGCTGGTTCATATCACGCGGTCTAAGCCCGCGTTCGCTCCAACCCATGCCCGCCCGGTCATAGGCGCAGATACGGGTCGATTGCGCTATCTCCGGCTGCACGAGACCCCAACTGGGCGACGCGTTGCCACCCGCGGCGTCCAGAATCACGGTTGGACTTCCCTCGCCGGTGCAATTGATATGCAGCTGGTAACCGTCAACGGTGACCAACTGGCCGGGAGGCGGGAATTCCTGCCTGTCGTTCCGGGTGGCAACGGCTTGGTATACCAGGCCTGTGACGGCCAGCGTGGTAAGCAGCATGAGGAGCCCTAAAGCAGTACGCCGTATCCAGTGAACAACCCCCGTCTCACGCCGTTCGTTTCGCTGGGTGGCATCTCCACTCGACGTCATGTTGTGTGGCTGCTTCCCGGGATGCGGCCAGTTGCAGTCAGGTCGTTCATTGCGCAAAGAACAGTCGCAGCGTCGCAGCGATCGTTTCCGGCTTGCCGTAGGTCTGTGCTGAGTCGTGGTTCAGCCCCGGCAGCCGCAGGACCGTCGAATGCGGAAGTACCGCGTGCAGGGCCTCGGCGCAGTCGACGAACATCGGGTCCGTCTCACTGCCGTACATCAGTAGCACCTGAGCGTCGAGTTGCCGGTACTGCTCCAGGGTTCCCGCGGTGTCCAGCACCGGGTCAAGCTCCGTAGGCAGGCTGGCCATCAGCTCCCGCCAGGCGACGTTTCCGGAGCGGGGATGTTCGTGCCGGAGGAACAGGTCAATTAGGCCAGCTCCGACACGGGACGGGAACGCGTGCACAGCAGTGCCGACCCAGCTCGACATGTGCCCGCGGCGGACCTCCCGATCCACGCTCTGGTGAATCGAGAACACGATTGCTTCGCCCAGGCGCCCGCCCCGAATCATCTGCTGCATCGTGGTGAACGTGCGCCGGATCGCGGCATCGTCAGGTCCACCCCACAGCAGCAGCGGCTCATACGCGGCCACCCTCCGGACGGGCCCCAGCCGCATGGCTCCGTGCAGGGCGAACAGGCCACCATTGGCCGGTCCAAAGACGCACTCGGCCGCGGTGTGCTCGACAATTGCGGCAAGATCCTCGTCCTCGCGCTGGATGCCGTAGGCGGGCCCGAAAGCGCCACTCATCCCCCGACCTCGCCGGTCCGGCAGGTACACCGTGAACGCGTCGGCAAGCGCACGTCCAAGCTTCATCATGTGCTGCGACGCGTTTGCGCCGCCATGCAACAAGATCACGCTCGGCCCCCGGCCCAACCGCCGAAAGCCGACCCTCGTGCCGTCAGCGGACACGACCGACCCCGTCGTGACGACGTCTGTTCCGTGTCCCATGCTGGTCTCGCTCGACAGAGACCCCTGTTCACGTTCGGTGCGAAGGTCCCTCCGCCCCGAATTTACTCCTCGACCGACCCGGCTCGTAGTCTGCAGGGTTTCGCGTGGATGCCTGGGACGCTCTCAGCCCCCGACAACAGGCTCAGGCCGATCAGATGATTGCTATTGAGCGTCGCAGTGCACAGTGAAGAGGAGTGAGCACGAGCAAAGGGAAACCCGATGGCAGAACTGCTGGTGGACTTCATCACCTCGCTCGACGCCTACGCCTCAGCGGTTGGTTGGCCCGGCTACTGGGGCCTCGAGGGACCCGAGTACCTGGCGTGGCTCGACCAGTCGCCGGAACGCCATTACACGGCCCCTGATGGGTGCGACCACGTACCGATTGGTGTCGGAGCGGCGGTCAGTTGACCTGAACTGCGGCAGGAGTGTGCGGGCCTCCCGCAACTTGGTGTCCGGCGTGAGCCGATCTAACCCGGCGCGCCCCCGTCTGCGATGTCACAGGCTGCCGGGCTGTCTCGTCTTGGTGATGAGAGCCAGTACCGGATGAGGAGCGTGACGTTGTGCGAGTGTTCGTGGCAGGCGGGAACGGGGTTATCGGGCGTCGTCTGGTGCCGCAACTGGTGGCCCGTGGCCATCAGGTGACCGCGACGACGACGAGCGCGGGCAAGTTGGGGCCGCTGGAGCAACTGGGCGCCGAGGGCATCGTGATGGACGGGCTGGATGCGGCGTCGGTGGGCAAGGCGGTGGCCGCGGCCCGGCCGGACGCCATCGTGCACGAGATGACGGCGCTTTCCGTCGCGCACAACGGCAAGCCCAACTTCAGGCACCCCGAGCGGTTGGCCGCCACCACCAACCGGCTGCGCACCGAGGGAACGGACCACCTGCTGGCCGCCGCCGAGGCGACCGGGGTCTCGCACCTCGTCGCGCAGAGTGTCGCCACCTGGACCGAAATCCGCGGTGGTGGACGGGTGAGCGAGGAGGACCCGCTGCCGTCGGAGGAGGTAGGGCCGAAGATGCGCGGGATGGCTGAGGCGCTCCGCTACGTTGAGGAAGTGGTCGTCAAGGCAGGCGGCGCTGCCCTGCGATACGGTGCGTTCTACGGGCCGGGCGCCAACGACGACCTGATCGAGCTCGTGCGCAAGCGGCGGTTCCCGCTCGTCGGGGACGGTACCGGCTACTTCAATTGGGTGCATCTCGACGACGCGGCGAGCGCAACCGTCCTGGCCCTGGAGCAGCAAGCGAAGGGTGTGTTCAACATCGTCGACGACGAGCCTGCCCAGGTCCGGGAGTGGCTGCCGTATCTCGCCGAGAGCGCAGGGGTGAGGCGGCCGATGCGACTTCCCAAGTGGGTGGCGCAGCTGCTGGCCGGGGAAATGGTGAAGATGGTGACCGAGGGGCGCGCCTTCTCCAACGCCAAGGCCAAGCGGGAGCTCGGCTGGGAGCTGCGCTATCCGTCGTGGCGGCAGGGTTTCAAGGTAGAACTCGCATGACCCGGAGCGAGGAATTCGAGGAACTGCGGCCGCTGCTGTTCGCGATCGCCTACCGGATCCTCGGCAGCGTGGTCGAGGCCGAGGACGCGGTCCAGGAGACCTGGGTGCGCTACGAGGCCTCCCCGACACAGCCAATTTCGGCGAAGGCCTTCCTCTCAGCCGTAGTCACGCGGGTCTCGATCGACACGCTGCGCTCGGCGCGCGTCCGGCGGGAGACCTACGTCGGGCAGTGGTTCCCCGAGCCATTGCTCACCGACCCCTATGAGGATCCGGCGCGGTCGGCGGAGCTGGCGGACTCGGTGTCGATGGCGGCCCTCTTGTTGCTCGAGCGGCTGACCCCGCTCGAACGGGCGGTCTTCGTGCTGCGGGAGGTGTTCGGGTTCGGCTTTCCAGAGGTCGCAGTTGCCGTCGAGCGCTCGGAGGCGGCGTGCCGCCAGCTCGCGGTCCGGGCGCGACGCCACATGGATGTCGGACGCCCTCGGTTCGAGGCGGACCGCCGGGAACGCGAGGAACTGGCGGCGCGCTTCTTCGATGCGCTCCGGGATGGCGACATCGACGGACTGAGGGAGCTCCTCGCCGCCGACGTCCAGCTTGTCGCGGATGGGGGAGGCAAGGCGCCTGCGTTTGCCAGGAGCGTGTTCGGTGCCGACAACGTGGCCCGCGTGCTCGCCACAAACTTCCCGTTGCTCGTCAAGATCGACGCGAGAGTGGAGCCACACGAGTTGAACGGCCACCCAGGCGCGATCATTCGCGATCGGGACGGCAAGGTCGTCGGCACGTTGACGTTGGACGTGCTCGGCGGGCGTATCCAGACGATCCGCGCGGTGGCTAACCCCGACAAGCTCGGGCACATGGGTCCCGTGGCGGACGCCTGGGCGATCGCCCGCGAGGTGAAGCAGGTTCGCCGGCCCAGGGACGACCCTGCTCAACTCGGCAATTGAGTGCTCCTGCCGTCAGGTCCCTGTACCGAAGTTGTCTCGCGGAGGCTTCCGCTTGTGACCCTGCGTTGCCACGAGACGGCTGTTGCGGCTGCCGGTCCCTGGTTCTCATGGGTCGGCCACGGGGCGACCCGACGTCGACCTCGTGTCGTGGGCTCAGCCGGCCTCGCCGAGCCGGGATGCCGATCTGATAGCTCGGACGTCCGCGGCGAGGGTACGACGGATGGCCTCCTCACTGAGCCGCGGAAACCGGGCTACTCCCGCCAGCAGAGCGTCCCGTGCGCGCATAGTCGTGCCTCGCTCGATGCCACACAGGCGTTGCAGCATCTCCGCCGTCCTCTGCAGGCGCCGGGCGAGTCGACGCCGGCGCATGTCGTACCCCACCAGGGCATCCTTCACCGATGGGGCGCTGGCGAGCTCCTCGGCCAGGACCACGCCGTCGACAAGAGCGCTATTGGCTCCCTGGCCGAGGTTCGGGGCCATGGCATGAGCCGCGTCGCCGAGCAGAACCAGGCGGCCGGAGAACCAGCGCCGACAGTCGACCCGACGTACGGTATTGATCAGCAAGTCATCGAAAGACGACACCGTATCCAACAGGTCTGCTGCGGCGGGCAGAACCAGTCGCCACGCCTGGCGGAAGGCTCCGATGTCGCGTCGAGACACCGCCTCAGCGGCCGCGCCCACATGGGCTGCAGCCCAAAAGTAGATCTGGTCGCCATCCAGCGGTGCATGGCCGAAGGATCCCAGCGGAGTCCAGTACTCCTCGAACCACGGGCTAGCCCGACCACTCACAATCGTGCGTACATAGCTGCTCCCCGATGACACCCGGCTCACGAAGCCACCCGTACTGCGCACGGCCGAATTGACTCCGTCTGCGCCCACAATGAGGTCGGCCCGTAGGCTGGTCGAGCCTAAGTCCCGGCCGTTCAACGCAGTGCCGGTGATGCTCACGGCTCCACTGGGGTCGGTGCTCATCGCAGTCCACCCAAAACGCTTGTCGATCGAAACCACGCCGGCGACAGCCTGCAGCAACAGCCGGTGAAGATCGGTTCGACGGACCGCGATCGCATGATCAAGTCCGCCGCCGAAATCAGGCATCCCGGCAGTCAACAGCCTCCGGCCCGTCACGCTTCGAATGTCCATCCTGTCAATCCGCGCACTCATAACCTCCACAGCGGACAGCAGGCCGAGGCGGTCCAAAACCGCCAGCCCGTTCGGTTGCAAAGCCAAGGCGGCGCCCACCTCAGACGGCCGCTCCGCCCGCTCCACAAGCGTCACCCGCCTCGCCACCTGGCTAAGTGCCAAGCTGGCCGCGAGTCCGCCAATTCCAGCTCCCACTACCACAGCGTGGTCCACAGACCACACCGTAGATGCAGTCGACGACCCGCAAGGCCGTCCCTTGATCATCTGCCCGAGAAGGATCTCAGCGAGGCACCGGCGTCAGCTATCGGACGTAGAAGCTGGTTGCATCGATATACTTGTCTGCGTATAGTCGCTGACAACTATTAGGCGACGACTAGGGCTTGTGGTGAAACGACGCAAGGTGGCCAATCTCCTAGCTCTGGCGGTGCTGAGCCTGCTTAGACCGGGTTACCCGATGCATCCGTACCAGATCGCCAACGTGCTGCGTCGCACCGGAAAGGAGCGCGATATGTCGATCAAGGTCGGCTCGCTGTACACGGTGGTGCGTAACCTCGAACGACACGGCTTCATCGAGGCGACCGGGAGCCATCGTGCCGGCCGCCGCCCGGAGCGGACCGAATACGTGATCACGGATGCGGGCCGGGCCGAGTTGCGCGACTGGCTGTTTGAGCTGGTGGCGGTGCCCGAGTCGGAGTATCCGAGATTCCAGGCGGCGCTGTCGGTGCTGAGCACATTGCATCCGGACGAGGCGGCAGCATCGTTGCAGGAACGTGTACGTGCGCTGGACGAGGACATTGCCGCCCGGCGGGATGCTCTGGCGCACAGCGAGGGCACAAGGCGACGGTTCCTGATCGAGGCTGAGTACGCGCTGGAGATGCGTCGGGCCGAGGCGGAATGGGTTCGCTGCCTGCTGGAGGAGATCACCAACGGCAACTTTCCCGACCTGGTGGGCTGGCGCGAGTTCCACGACACCGGTCGCGTGCTGGCCGAGTTCACCGAAATGTTGGCCGAAGAAGGGGGAAGCGCCACAGACTGACCGCACCAGGAGACCTCGGTGTGGTGCGCGAACACCGCACCGAGGTCGGAAGCCCCGCACCGAATCCCGCGGGAACGGGAACCTGGCGTACGAGGCGCCAACCGCAAGGGTAACCGGGTTCTCCTCCCACGGGCACGACACCCAATCCAACATTGGAGGAACCACCCGTGACCCAACACACAGATCAACAGCGCGCAATCACTCCCGGCGAACCACCAGACACGCCCGCTCGGGAAAGGCGCACGACGAGAAGCACACTTACCTCGCTAGGTAAAGGCAGGAAACAATGGCTCCTGCCGTTCTGTCTGTCCGTATCATTCACCGTCGCCATCCAAACACTGGGCCTATCGGAGTTCCTGCCGGTCTTGCTGGCGCTGCCCGCCGCAGCAGGGTGGGGAATCGCGATCGGTCATGATCGCGATCCGGATCAGGAACAATCTGACATTGAGCGCATGGCTCGAAGACGCCCTCGTTGTCGTCGGCGCCGTTGCGATGGCCTTCTTCGCCTTCGGTGGCTTGGTAGGAATCTTGCTCCTGAGCAGCGCGCTGAAGAGCTCGTCGTTGTCCGGAGAAACCCTGGTGTTGATGTTCCTACCGTCAATTCCGTTAGCGATCATCGCAAACGTCCCGGTGGAACTACTTGTCGTTCCCGTCCTGCTGATCCTCGGGTGGCGAGAGGGAACGCGCCGGATCCTCATCGTTGTCGCGGCGGCACTGTATTTCGTCCATCGCGTCTGGACCTACCTGGTTTTCGCGTCCGATCGACTGGATTTCGCTCAAACGGAGAAGTCAACGACACCGCTGACCGCGGCCGAACGCCAGCAGTTCTATGCAGACCTGCACCTGGACGACCCGCGGTGGATACTCAACTTGGCAATCTTCGCGGTCTTTCTATTCGCCGCACACTTTTCGCGGGTTCGAGAGCTACACGCGGCAACCACATCGGCTGGGGTCCAGAGCCTTCATTCCTGATCGTCGAGGCGCGAATCCCACCAGTAGCTCGTTCATCTCCGTGCTGACACAGTTGGCTGCACAGGTCAAAGCAGCCCCTGCCTGTGACGCCCGCAAGCGGGTCGGCTAAGGGCGAACACACCTCAACGGCCGCGCCGATGAGCGTTCTGGGGCGCACGTGCTGCCTGCTACCTTCAGGTGATGGCCGGTGAGGTGGACCGTTCGAAGTTCGAGCTGGTATTCGGCGACGATTTCACTGGTGACACCCTGGACACCGGTCGCTGGATCGATCATTACCTGCCGCAGTGGACCACACCCGAGCGCTCCGCAGCCCGCTATGCCCTGAACGGGCGCGGGCTGCAATTGCTCATCGAGGCCGATCAGCCAGCATGGCGGCTCGAGGACGGTGAGCTGCGGGTCTCCAACCTCCAGACCGGCTCCTTCTCGGGCCCCCTGGGCTCGCCGCGAGGGCAGGACCGCCACCGGCCCGACCTGGAGGTCCGCAGCCCCCAGCCTGCACGACGGCTGTGGACACCGTCGGCCGGACTGGTCGAGGTGGCGGCGCGCGCCACCAGCGACCCAACCTGCATGCTTGCCTTCTGGCTCATCGGGTTCGAGGAGGCGTCCCCGCAGGAGTCAGGGGAGATCTGCATCGCCGAGCTCTATGGCAACGCCATTGCGCCTGACCGCTCCCAGGTGCGGTTAGGGGTTAAGGCCCACGACGACCCCAGCCTGCACGACGAGATGACCGACGTAACGCTCCCGTTCGATGCCACGGAAGAGCACACCTACGCCGCCGAATGGAACACGAAGCGCGTGCACTTCTTCGTCGACGACCAGCTCGTCCGCACCGTCGAGCAGAGCCTGGACTACCCGCTGCAGCTGATGATCGATCTGTATGAGTTTCCAGCCACCGCCGAGCGCGATCCTGCCAACTATCCCAAAACCGCGCACGTCGACGCCGTCCGCGGGTACCAGCCTCGCTGAAGCGGCTGCGACACGGCGAATCCTCCCTGTATCGCTGCCGTCCGCAGAGCGTTCGACAACGGTCCCGATGCGAGCATCCGTAGGACGGTCGGCTAACTAGACGATGGGTACCAGATGACCGACGGCTTTGCGAATCAACTGGTCGAGGTAAAACCGCAACGTGCGTGCCGGAAGTGGTCCTCCCAGCGACTGTGTGTGCCTCGAAACCGGGAGAGCCTGGTTCTCGGCGCGCTGGGTTCTAGGGCTGGTCCGGACTGGGTTGGGTTGGCGCGACCGGAGCCGAGGCCCTCCCTGTCGGAAGGCCGCTCAGCTCGACGTCCAGCGTCTCTTGGGCTTCCCGCATCGCGGCAGCGTAGCCGGGCTCACTGAGTCTGGCCCAGGAGTCGTCTGGGGAGACGGTCTCGACTTGCTGGGTCACCCACCAGATGTTGCCGAGCGGGTCACGGACGCGGCCGCCGCGCGCACCCCAGGCGTTGGTCGCCGCCTTGGTGACAACGCGCGCACCGGCTTCAACGGCTCTGGCCATGGCCGCGTCAGCATCTGGAACAAACACCCGTAGCAGCGATGGCATCGACGGCCATCCGGTTCGTCGGTCGAAAGCGAGTACAACGGTATCGCCGACCCGGATCTCGGCGTGGCCGATGGTGCCGTCCTCGACGACGACTCTGGCCAGCTCGACGCCGCCGAAGACGCTCGTGACGAAGTCGAGAAAGGCGCCGGTGTCGTCGGTCACCACCCACGGCGCGACGCTCGTGTAGCCCTCGGGCTTGAAGTTGGTCATGGCAGGCATCGTAGGTGCTATCTAGGACGGATCGGGTCCTAGATCAGTGCCAGACTGCACTCATGCCTGATCCCGCCGCTCGCTTGCTTGCCCTGCTCTCGCTGCTTCAGACCCCTCGCGAGTGGCCGAGCAGCGAGCTGGCCCAGCGGCTTGGGGTGACCGACCGGACTGTAAGGCGGGACGTCGAGCGGTTGCGTGGCCTGGGGTACCCCGTCGAGGCGTCGATGGGGGTCTATGGCGGGTATCGGCTCGCGGCTGGCGCTGCCATGCCGCCGCTGCTCTTGGAGGACGACGAGGCGGTCACGCTGGCGATCGCGCTGCGGCTAACGGCAGGCCAGCCGGTCGCCGGCTTGGAGGAGTCCGCCGTCCGAGCGCTCACCAAGCTGCTACAGGTGATGCCGCCTCGCCTCCGGCATCGGGCCAAAGGGGTCGCTACTGCGACAATCTCCGCCACGCCTCTTGATGGCATGATCGACCCCGAGACCCTGACGGCGCTCGCCTCGGCGGCAGCCAACGGCCAGCGCGTCCGGTTCGGCTATGCCGACTGGCAAGGTCGGACGACCACACGGCATGTCGAGCCAGTGAGGCTCGTGGCGCTCAGCAGGCGCTGGTATCTCGTGGCCTTCGATCTCGACCGCACAGACTGGCGGACATTCAGGGCCGACCGCATCGCCGAACCTCACGCCACCGGCAGCCGCGCCGCACATCGCGAGCTCCCCGGCGGCGATGTCCACACCTATCTGGCCGAGGCCCGGGCCGCCATGGCGCCGGTCGTACGCGGGGACGTCATCCTTAACCTAAGCCTCGCCGACGCCGAGACCCGGCTCCGCGACAGCCTGGGCGACGGTCGCATCGAGTCCTGGGCGTACGGCCGCACGAGGTGGCGTACGCACGCCGACACCGTGCCATGGCTCGCCTCACAAATCCTGCACCTTGGCTGCGAGTTCGAAGTCTGCGGACCGCCCGAGCTGTCGAGCTACCTCTGCGGACTCGCCGACCGGATCGTGCGCGCCGTCTCGAAGTGATGTCGCTGACCTGAACCCATGCTGCGTATCGCTTGGCCGACCCGTAATCCGACACGTGGTGGGCTCACCCAACGTGAGCATCCAACACCCAAAGCTGCCCTAACCACGTTGCCCTTGACAGAGGAGCTTCTGGAACGCCTCCCCGGTGGCAGGTGGCATGGGCTCCGGCGAAGACCAGGCGGCCGGTCAGTCGTTTCGTTAGTGCATGGTTCGGCAACACAGGAGACCCGGTGCGTCGTCCTGCTCACGCCGATAGGTGTTTCTCTGCGAAGGCAGACAGGTCGTCCAGCTGCACCTGCACGCGGTCGATCGGAGGTGAGACCACGAGCCGGTCGACTCCCTCCCGTTCGAAAGCGTCAAGCCGTGCTGAGGTCAGATTGAGCGATCCCCAGCGGGTGTACTGCAGCGACGCCGGATCTCGACCGGCGCGTACGGCGTAGGACCGCATGATGTCCAGTTGGGCGGCGCGTTCAGCCGACGTGAGCATGCCCCCCGGAAAATACCCGTCGCCCAACCTGCCGGCGCGGCGAGCCGCTGCATGCGAGGATCCCCCGATGTGGATCGGCAGTACAGCCGAACAGGGCTTGGGGAAGATACAGACGTCGTCGAACGCGAAGAACTCGCCGCTATGCGAGACACCGTCAGCGCCGCCGGACCAGAGCTTCCGCAGTACATCGATGGCCTCGTCCGCGCGCCGACCACGAGTGGCGAAGTCGACGCCGACCGCGGCGGCTTCGCCCTCTAGCGTTCCCAGCCCGACGGTGATCATCTGCAGACGTCCCCGCGACAGGATGTCGATCGTGGCCAACTGTTTGGCCAGTACAACCGGATGCCGGTAAGGCAGCAACAGCACCGCAGTACCCAACACAATGCGATCGGTGACGCCCGCGACGAACGCCAGGAGTTCGAGCGGGTCCGCAACAGCCATCGTCGGCGGCACCTCGAAGGTCCCGAGCGTCGCTCCGGGGTAGAGCACGAGATGCTCCGGAACGAGGAAGGACTCGAAGCCACACGCCTCGGCATGTTGCGCGACTCGGATCACAGCTTCCGGGTGGGTCCCGTAGGCCGCCGTGTTGTACAAGATCGCGAATTTCATCGCGCGTGCACCGTCACCTAGCGTCCAGCGTCGGTAGAAGACGACGTATTCCGGCGATGGGGTGGGCCGGGTCCGGGATCCTGCGGCGCCCCGCAAGCCGTCCTCGGTCCGGGTGGTTTGGATGGGGTGGCGCGGGGAGTGCTGCGGTCGTTGGGGTGAGCACATTTGCATGGATCGTTTACCTGATCTTCACCGTGAGTGCTTGCGGTGCTTTGCCGAATGTGGTGGGAGTGTCTGGTTTCGTCGTAGACGACTAGGGCGTTGTGAGATGGAGGTTCGGGGGCCTGTGGTTCGGTTGGTGGACGCCGTGATTATTTCGGGCGCTGTGGTTGAGGCGATCTTGAAATTGCGGGCCGAACCGGAGCTGCGGTCCCAGCGCGGTGGTAACGGGCATAAAGTCACACAACGCGACTACGACTGGAACCACCTCTCCGCCGACTTTGTACAAGTCATGGACCGGGTCGCCGATCGATTCCGCGACCACACAAAGACTCGCTAACAGCAAGCTTCTTTGAAGCCCGCCGGCCCGCGAGCGGCCCGCCGGCCCGCGAGCGGCCCACCGGCCTTGCTGATGAGGCCGCGGCGCAGCGGAGGCCCATCTCCTCGGCCGGGTTGCTGCTTGACTGGCTCCAGGTCTCCGGCACCCAGGCGCCCCAGGCAATGCCGCCAATCGCGCCGTTGATCGTCGCCGGTGGGATGCACTCGTCCGGGATGCGCGAGCCGCGCAGCACGAACTGGCGACGGTAGGAGAAGTCGTAGTGCCAAAACAGGTCGGTCAGCCGCTGCCCAACGCCGGTCGTTCCACCCGTGCTGCCGCTGCGAGGGGGGACGAGGTCGTGGATGATGCCTGAGCGGCCGGCACCGCGGGCGAGCTCGACCAGCCGGCTCGCGACTACACCTTCCTCGGGGTTTCTGTGTTCGTGTAAAACTGCGGCAAGATGCCCTCGGCCAGCAGATTGGCGGCAAGCAGCCGCGAGTCGCGGCCACCGGAGAGCCCGCAGCGCAGCAGGTCGGTGGCCGGCCACAAGCGGGCCAGGCTGGAGGTGGCCCGGGAGAAGCTGGCGACTGTGAGCGCCTCCAGATCGGCGCCGGAGTCGAGCCTGGCCCCAGCTAGTGCAGCATCGTCCAGGCAGCTGCTTTGGCTCACGCTGATCTTCCACGTGTTGTCGGGATTGCGCCTGCCGATAAAGGCTTCCCCCGGCCCGAGCGGCTTGACCCCCATCACCGGCGAGACGCTGCCGACGAAGGCGTCGCAGGCTGCGTACCGGGCGAAGCCCTCGGCGTCGGGGTGGATTGGGTCACCGAAGACGTAGGGCAACAGGATCGGCCGATTCGAGAAAGCGATGACGCCGTGGGAGCGGTAGACATAAATGGAGGCCATGCCGAACCAGTCCTGCTGCGCGGCGAACCTGGTGCCGTCCGTTGCCAGAACACCGAACGGCGGGACAACCCCATCCAGCACTGACTGCCCGGCGAGGACAGCGCGTCCAACCCCGATCGGTCCGCCGCTGAGGACGGTGTCATCCAGGCCCACCGGCAGACCGACCGTTGCTACCAGCCCATCTTGGTCGCGGGGGCGAGAAGCACCGCGGCAGCCTATCGTTTGGCGTGCATCCGGGGATGAACTGGTGTGCAGCGCTAGCGCTGCACACCCCAATCCGCCATTCGACGAGCAGACCTCCCCATTCCGGCGCCGCACGTGACGGCGCCACCCCGAGCTACATCCATGGCCCCGCTGCGCGAAGGTGAAAGGCTGCCTGAATGGACTTCACCTCCCTCGGCCGTACCGGCCTTCAAGTCTCCCGACTTTGTCTGGGCACGATGAACTTCGGGTCCAGGACCTCTGAGGAAGACGCGCATGCCATCATGGACGCCGCCCACGAAGCGGAGATCAACTTCTTCGACACCGCCAATCGCTACGGCAGCGAGCCGGGCGATACGGAAACCATCGTCGGCAACTGGTTCGCCAGCGGCGGCGGCCGACGGGAGCGGACCGTCATTGCCACCAAGGTCTACGGCGAGATGGGGAGCTGGCCCAACGAGGGCAAGTTGTCGGCGCTGAACATCCGACGGGCGCTGGATGCTAGCTTGCGCCGGCTGCAGACCGACTACGTGGATCTCTACCAGTTCCACCACATCGATCGGAATACCCCTTGGGAGGAGATCTGGCAGGCGATCGAGGTGGCGGTCCAGGCAGGCAAGATGCTCTACGCCGGTAGTAGCAACTTCGCCGGCTGGCACATCGCCGACGCGCAGGGCGCCGCTGCCCGGCGAAACCTGATGGGCCTGGTCAGCGAGCAATCGCTGTACAACCTGCTCGTCCGCGACATCGAGCTTGAGGTCGTCCCTGCCGCTGAGCACTACGGGCTCGGGATCATCCCCTGGTCACCGCTGCAGGGCGGCCTGCTCGGTGGGGTGATCAAGGAAGAGAGCACTGGCGTCCGGCGACTCGAGGGCCGCGCGGCGCAGAGCCTCGCTGAGCACCGGGACAAGATCCGGGCGTACGAGGACCTGGCAGTGGAGGTCGGCGCAGAGCCCGGCACCTTGGGCCTCGCCTGGCTGCTCACCCGGCCAGCGGTCACTGCACCAATCATCGGTCCGCGAACCCGTGACCAGTTGGACAGCGCCCTGCCCGCTGTGGAGCTCAGCCTGTCGCCGGAGCATCTGAACCGCCTCGATGAGATTTTCCCCGGTCACAGGACCGCACCCGAGGATTACGCCTGGTAGCTGGTCGGCGCACCGAACGGCCCGAGCGTCGCAAACCTCGATAGCCTCACCCAAGGCGACGACATCGAACGCGGCAGTCACCAGTCGTGGACCGACCCATCACGGCGACGGTTCACAGGCAAATACTTCGGGTCGTATGGATACCGTGCTGCAGCTTTCTCGTCGAACGTGACGCCGAGGCCCGGGTTGGTGACCCGGATGCATGTAGCCGTCTCGGAAGGTGTAGTTGGCGTCGAACACTTCGCCGACTGGGTCGCGGTGTCCCATGTATTCCTGGACGCCGAGGTTGGGAATGCTGAGGTCGACGTGCAGCGCGGCGGCCAAGGAAATCGGGGACAGGTCGCCTGCACCATGGGAGCCAGAGTGGACCCCGTACAGGTCCGCCAATGCGAGGATCCGGCGCAGATGGGTGATGCCGCCAGCGTGGGACGCTGAGGTGCGGATGTAGTCGATCAGCCGCTCGGTGATCAGCTGCTGGCAGTCCCAGATGCTGTTGAAGATCTCACCGACTGCGATCGGGGTGGTCGTGTGCTGGCGGATCAACCGAAACGCGGACTGGTCCTCGGCCGGGGTAGGGTCCTCGATCCAGAACATGCGGTACGGCTCCAGCGCCGCACCCAGCCGCCCGGCTTCGATCGGCGTCAGCCGGTGGTGCACGTCGTGTAGCAGGTGGACCTCGTAACCGAATTCCGACCGGAGATGGGCCATCACCTGCGGGGCAAAGTCCAGATAGTAGCTGGTCTCCCAAACCTCCTCCTGGGGCACGTTGCCGCTCGCCGGCTCGTAAATCTTGCCGTCGGTCGGCGCAATGCCGTACGTCTTCTCCAACCCGGGGATGGCGGCCTGAGCTCGGATCGCCAGATAGCCGAGGTCGAGATGGCGCTGGAAGTCCGCGCTGAGCTCGTCCAGCGTGGAACCGCTGGCGTGGCAGTAGACCATCACGCCCTCCCGGGCCGCGCCTCCCAGCAGCTCGTACGCCGGTAGACCGGCCAGCTTGCCCTTAATGTCCCAAAGCGCAATGTCGACGGCGGCGATGGAGGTCATCGTCACCGGGCCACGACGCCAGTAGGCGCCTCTGTACAGGTACTGCCAGGTGTCCTCGATGCGGCGCGCGTCCCGGCCGACCAGAAGCGGGCAAACATGATCACGAAGGTAGGACGCAACCGCCAGCTCACGCCCGTTCAGGGTAGCGTCACCCACTCCGAGCAGGCCGTCCTCGGTCTCGATGATCAAGGTGACGTAGTTACGCCCGGGCGAGGAGACGATCACGCGGGCGTCAGTGATCTTCACGATTTCTCCTTTGTCCGCGGGCATCGTGATGTGCAGGTCGGGTCGGCGACAGCATCACCGTGCTACTCGAAGCCGCATCGCCGGCGACCGCATTTCGGCGATCAACTACTACTTCATGCTCTGGATGATCGAGAGCACTTTGGCTGCGCCGTCCGCTGGGCTGGACTTGCCGAAGAGCACCTCGGTGGCCACGGGGGTGAACTCGCTGCTGAAGCCGGAGGCATTGGGTGGGGTGACTTGAGGTGGCGGCACGAGCTCGGAGGCGATGGATTGCGAGAAATCGAGCGAAATCTTGGCCTGCGGATCTAGCAGCGGAGCGACCTCCTTTTGCACCGCTGGGATTGCCGGGATGCCACGCTCGGTGGTGAGCACCTTGGTGGCCGCAGGATCGGTGAGCAGGAAGTCGATCAGTTTGGCGCTGTTGTCGACTTGCTTTGAGCGTGATGACACCGACCAGTACATAGATGCCTTATTGACCATCTTCGGCGATTGACCCGTTGCCTGCGACGGGAGCCGGAGCAGCTTCATCTGTGTGCCGCTCGCCGCGCCGAAAGCTGAGATCTGGGTGTGGAATAGCAGATGGAAAGCCGCCTTGTTCGTTGCGAACAACGTAGCGTCCAAGGGCTCACCGGCGTTCTCGGCTTGGCGTTCCGCCGGAGGGGTGGCCTTCATAGCCACCAGTTTGTTGGCGTAGTCGAAGAAGCTGGTGATAGTTGCTTGGCTGACTCCAGGACCGGTGGTGGGCCAGACTTCCTCACCCTTCTGCCGCGCCCAGGCGCCCAGTTCCGCGGCGCCAGTGCCGAATCCGTCCAGGCCGTACACGCCTTGGGAACCGAGCTTTTCGGTAACCTGTGCCGCCGCTTCGCCGAACTGATCCCAAGTCCATGTCTCGTCGTTTGGCACTGACACCCCGGCCTTCTTCAGCACTTCGGGATTCACTGCGACCGAGAAGTTCGCGACGCCGATCGGGGCGCCGACCAGCGTGCCCTCCACGTTGCCCGTTTCGAGCACCTTCGGATCCATTGCCGACAGGTCGAGGTTGCCTTTCACCGTATTCAGGTCGAGCAGAGCCTCTCGGGCGCCGTATGCCGCGATGTAGGACTCGTCCATCTGGATGACGTCAGGTGCGTTGTTGCCCGCCGTCATCGTTGCGAGCTTGTCCCAATAGGCGGTCCAGTCGCTGTTTTCGACAGTGACCTTGATGTCCGGGTTCGCCGCGGTAAAGGCGTCCACCGCCCGCTGGGTAAGTTTGAGCCGCGAGTCGTTCCCCCAGGTGGTGACCCGCAACTCATTGCCCCCCTCGGACCCGCTCTGGCTCTGGCCGGGAGCGCATGCGGCCGAAGCGACGAGGCACAGCGGCACGAGGAGAGCTG
This sequence comes from uncultured Actinomycetota bacterium, assembly GCA_963836855.1. GTDB lineage: Bacteria > Actinomycetota > Actinomycetes > Propionibacteriales > Propionibacteriaceae > Microlunatus. The sequence continues at coordinate 42,749 of CAWILN010000051.1, forward strand.
TGAGCAATCGACGCCGACGACGGAACGCGCCGCGGTCCGTCCTGGGCGTTGCCCTGGTCAGCCCGGAGGCGAGCACCCTAGCTGGAGATCTGCGTCGCAGTGATCGAGGTGGGAGGGAGCTCATCGGTTGAGGCCTTTCTCGAGGTGGTAGCCGGGGGTCTGAGGCCTCCGAGCTACTTGCCGCCTGTTGTGGCTATACCCCGATTGAGGAACCGCTGACCGATCGAACGTTCTGCTCTTGACAGTGGGCAGGCGGGTACGCGGGAGATTCCATGGCTTATGACCGGCCCCCACTCAGTCGGGCGGTGATCGCGTCAGTCGGCAGCCCACCGCTGAGGCTGTCGTAGAAGCGGTTGGCCGGAGTCAGATCCCGTCGGTGAACTGTTTCCCACTCGAGCGACGATGCGTAGACCGCGGTGACGAACTCCAATGTCGGACGGCTGCTGGCTAGCGTAGTGTCGTGGCGGCGGCCAGCGAGCATGTCGTCGACCAACTGATCGATCTGGGCCGCGTGGTTGCTCGACAGATCCAGCCCAGCCGAGGCCGCCCACACGTCGTCGCCACGTCCCGGCCCCTGATGTCGGGCGCCGTTTCCGCCGGGCAGACCCGGATCATGCCCAAGACTGGCAGCCGTTGTTGCATCCGGTGCCGGCATCCAGGACCAGTCGGCATCGCTGTAGCCATAGACGTGATTGACCTCAAGCGTGCCCTTGGTGGTGTCGATCCGAATGCGACTGAGCTCCTGAGGGGAGAGCAGGCTGGTCATGACCGTGCCTGCTGCGCCGCTGTCGAACATGACAATTGCCAGCGACACGTCCTCGAACTCAACGGGACGAGCGATCCGCGCCGCACGAGCGTCGATGGTCTCCCACGGGCCCATCAGGTGGAGAAGCAGGTCGATTTGATGGATGCCGTGTCCGAGGGTCGGGCCGCCACCTTCGCCGGCCCAGTTGCCGCGCCAGTCAGGCAGGAAGTAGCTGTCGGGGCGGTACCACAGGGTTTCGCAGACGGCGACCCGTGGAGCCCCCAACGCGCCCGAATGCAGGAGATCGTGGGCGCGACGTGCACCCGATCCGTGACGATGCTGGAAAACCACGAAGACCGAGCCTGAGCTTGACTTTTCGGCGGCGGCGAGCACATCCATGTCTGCCAACGTCGTGGTCGGTGGCTTCTCCAAGAGCACTGAACAGCCCGACGCGAGCAGCTCGACAGCGACCTCGACGTGATTCCCGGGTGGCGTGGCGACGGACACGAGGTCAGGCTGCTCATCGAGGAGCTCAGCGTAGGAGCCGTATGCCGTCGTCCCGTAGCCCACGGCGAACGCACCGGCACGTGCTGGGTCTATATGACAACGCCAACCAACTCGACGCGTGCATTGTTCTGATAGCTGCGGGCATGCGCGCGGGCGATCGTGCCACATCCGACGATCCCGACACGGAGTGTTTGTTTGTCAGTCGGTCCAGTCACTTGGCAAAACCCAGCATCGCCGCGCTCTGCTGCGCGCGGATCGCTAGCCGCATCACCTCGAAGGTGTGCTTCTGGGGGCAGGCTTTCTCGGTGCGATTGATCACGTCGTGCACCAAGTCGGGGTAGTGGCTGAGCTCGACGTCGGAACAGTCGATGTACTCCGTGCCGGCGTCGTCGACCACGAACAGGTGATCGCGGCCCTGGCGACCCGCCACGTCGACGTACTTGCGGAGTTCCATATAGCCCTCAGTGCCCAAAATCACCAGCCGACCGTCTCCCCACGTCGGCAGACCTTGGGGGGTGTACCAGTCAACGCGGACGTAGCCATGAACACCGTCGCTCCGCAATGTCACCTCGCCGAAATCCTGCATCTTCGGCGACTCCGGATGGGTGTAGTTGGCGACGGTGCTCGTGACGACCTCGGCCTCCTCGGCACCGGTGAACCACAAGAACTGGTCGATCTGGTGGCTGGCGATATCGGTGATGATGCCGCCAGTCCGGTCCCGGTCGTAGAACCATTCCGGCCGTCCTTCACCACCCGCGAGGTGGGCTCGATCGCCCTCCCGGTGGGGTCCAAGTCCTAGCGTCTGCACGACGCGCCCGATCCGCCCCTCTCGAACCAACTGTCCGGCTTTGATCGCACAGCGCACCTCGAAGCGCTCCGAGAACGTGACTGACCAGAATCGACCCGACTGCCTGACTGCCTTCTCAATCTCGTCGAGTTGATCGAGCGTGATACAGCCGGGCTTGTCGACGACGACGTCCTTGCCATTCGTCAGCGCCTCGATCGCGATGGCCGAGCGTCGGTCCGGAACCGCCGCTATGACGATCACGTCGATGGACCGATCATCGAGCAAGCTCGGCGAGTCGCCGACCCACATCACGTCAGGCCAGCGACGCCGAACCGCCTGCGCAACGGCAGCGGCGGGGTCATCGGAGCTGAACCCGACGAGCTGGCAGCCCTGATTGAGCAGGCCCTCTATCTGCCCGAAGGCATGTGCATGGTCCAAGCCGACGGCGGCAAACCGAATTGGCCGACTGCCCTGCTGCGCTGTGGTCACTGCTGATCAGTCCATTTGTCCTGTCCGCTGAATTTCGGGATAAGGGTTCAGTTACCCGCGAGCACGCGCCTACACCGCGGCTACTCAGGTGATCGAGCCGAGGCGCCACAATCGCGTCGCATGCGTGGCACCTTCCGGGGCGTGAGCCTGCTGCTCGGCCAGGTCTCAGCCGAGCGGGCCGTCGCGGGTGGTTGGCTTCCCGCTGGTCGGGTTCGGCGCAAGGGTGGCGTCGGGCTCCAACGACAGCACCATGGCAATCTCCTCGCCCGGTTCGAGGTCGGAGCTGCGTGATGGGCGGCGATAGTCGGTGCCGCGGAACCCGAAGTTCTGAGCAAAGCCGACCGCTCGCCCGTTGTCGGTACCCACCCAGTAGTAGAGCTGCCGGTAAGCCTGCTGGATTGCCAGAGCCGCCGCAGCCTCGACGAGTCGCCAGGAGACGCCGGTACCCCGTGCCTCAGGGACTACGTACAAGCCGAAAACCTCGGCCGCTGACGGATCCTCCTTATAAGGTCCGATACTGACGATTCCCTGCGGTGTCGGGCCTCGTTCGGCCAGCAGCCGGTGGGACCGGGTCATTCGGTCACGCCAGAACTGCTCATCACGATCAGCTTCCTCGGCCAAGGTCGCGGTGAACGAACTCGGAGACTCTGCCAAGGCGCGCAAGCGGAGGTCGCGGTACAGCGACCACTCAGACACATCCAGCACCCGCACGGTGATCTCTGTCATGGTTCTAGTCTCCCGCTCCGTCGAGATCGCAGGCGCGCTTGCCTTGGCTAGACGCTAGCCAGTTCTGTGAGCGCCATTCGAGGGTTCCCAGCCCCTGGCGACCGAGGCTCCGGAAGCAGGCGACTGCTTCTGAATCGGTTCATGCCGGTCAGCCCTGGCTCCCCGATTCCTACGCATTGCCGTCGAACGCTCGCTGGAGAGTTCTAGCTGACTAACGGTGCAGGTCTTGGACCGAGCGCATCTGATCTGTCAGCGAGTCCATCACTTGCTGGGCGGTCAACGCTGAATAGCTTCCCGGAACCGGTTCGTAGCGAAACTGCCAGCTCACGGTGTTGCTGAAGGCGAGAACATGAACGGCCAGCTTGATGCCGCTGTTGGTGGTCAGCACATAGCCGATCTGTGGTGGCGCATCGCCGGCGGCAGGTATCGGTAGGCCGGTCAGCAAGCCTCTGCTCGCTGGGCGTGCATGGAGCTCCACCCGATTGTCCCGGCAGTTGTCGAGCACGGTGCCCAATCGCTCGAACTCTCCATTGGCTTGCGCTACATCCGCGAACCGGTATGTAAAAAGCGAGACCGCCGAACTATTGAGTTCCCAGAAAGTGCCGACTCCGTCGAGCGCATTTTGGGGGGTCCGGTTCAGTACGGTCGCCTCGAACAACGGTGTACAAGCGGAGGGGACGATGTATCCGTCCTGCTCGCTGGTCCAACGACGATCGATCACCGAGGCGTCATTGGTTCCATCGGAGCGCACCATGCCGGCGTACACCCCTTGCAGGCTTGACAGGGAGAACAGTGGCGCCTGCTGAGGCCAAAATCGCCAGATCATGAGCCCGGCCAGCAGCGCCAAAATCATGGTGATCAGCATGACCTTGGCTCGCCGGGATATGCGGCCCGCCTCGCCAGAACCCACCGTCAGGAGCTCGGGTCCGGACTGCGGCGACGGCGTCGTCACAAACTGATCGTAGTCCTGGGCGTAGGAGACGGCGTCCCAGCTTCGGCTCGGGCCGCACCGCTGCTGATCGGCCTCGAGAGCCGCGGAGAAACAAGCCTGAAAGAGACCCGAGAAATCGCTCTGTAAGCAGCACGTTGCGTCCGCGATCGAAAGATCAACTGGCCGAGCCGCGCTCTTTACTGCGACCGTTTCAAGTGGAACGATCAACACAACAATCTGGATACGTGCAAGTTGCTCGCGTTGATTCTGAGTGCCCGGCGTGGTGGGTTTGAGTCTGAGTTCTTGCTGAGAGCGAGGCGAGGCAGTGAAGCAGATCGCCGCAGGGCGGGTTCCGTCCCTTCGCGCGCTGCTCGCGCCCCGCCATCCAGTCATTATGCAGCCCGCGCTGTTTCGCACTGCGTCACGCCATCGCCGAGCTAGGTCGCCCCTGGACCGGCCGCTGGCATTAGTCAATCAAGGAAGGAAAGAATGAACGACATTCACGATCAGATCGAGCCATCATCGCAGATGGCCGACAATGGAGGCGGTTGGAGGACCAGCTGGACCCCCAGCCGCCGACGCTTCCTCACCTTGACCGGTCTCGCCCTCGGGGGTGCTGCTCTTGGTCTCGGCACATCAGCCTGCGGCACCGCGCAAACCGGTAGTAGCGCCGGCCAAGCGAAGGGTCGTGCCGGCGCGGCCGGTGAGACGCTGTTCGTGGCTGGCTTCCAATGGGGTCCGCCGCCGAGCTTCAACCCTCTGGCGGGAGCGCAGCCCGGCTGGCCCACGAACTGGGACCAGAGCCAGCTGATCTATGAGAGCTTGATGCGCTTCAACCTCCTCGATGGCTCGCTCTCCCCTGGACTCGCCAAAGAGCTCCAGCAGCCCGACGACAACACGTTCGTTCTTCCGCTGCAGGATGGCACCAAGTGGTCCGACGGATCCGAGCTCACCGCTGACGACGTCGTCTTCACCTTTGAGCTCGGCAAGACCGCGTCGGTGAGGTACTCCACGGTGTGGCAGTACGTCGACTCGGTCACTGCCAAAGATCCGCGCACGGTCGAGTTCAAGCTGAAGTCCAAGCCGTACAACCCCATCTTCGTGAAGAACTTCATCGCCTACACCTTCATCGTGCCCAAGGCGGTCTTCGGCAGCATCGACCCGGAGAAGATCCCAACGGAGCCCAACATGAAACCCGTCGGCTCCGGTCCGTTCTTGTTGGACAAGGCCGACCAGACCCAGGTCAACCTGAAGCGGGACGACAACTACTGGGGCAAGACGGCGTTCGGGACTCCGCCGATGACCACCATCAACCACCCGATCTTCAAGAGCAACAATGACGGCGACCTCAAGTTGGAGAGCGGCGAGATCGATGCTAGCCAGCAGTTCACCGCTCAGATCTGGAAGATGTGGGAGGCTGGCAAGCCGGTCGGCGTCTGGATGAAGAAGAAGCCGTTCCACGTGCCGGGCCAGATTCCGCTGCTGATCTTCAACATCAACAAGAAGGGCCTGGACAACCTCAAGGTCCGTCAGGCTATCGCGTACGGCATCGATTACCCGAATATTGCCACCACGGCTATGTCGGACTATTCCGTGCCAGCCAACGCCAGCCTCATTGTGCCGAGCGGGTACGAGTCGAAGTTCTACGACGCCGCAGCGGTGGAGTCGGAGGGCTGGAAGTTTGATCCGGCCAAGGCGGTCCAGATCTTGGAGGGTGAGTTGAAGGCCAAGAAGGGCTCGGACGGCATCTATGAGCTGCCCGACGGCACGAAGCTCGGCGGCTGGAAGTTGATCACCCCGACAGGATGGACCGACTGGAACACCGCCTGCGAGATCGTGGCCAAGTCGGCTAAGGAGATCGGGATCGGCATTAGCACGGAGTTTCCGCAGTTCCCGACGATGTACGCCAAGCTGCAGAACGGCGACTTCGACACCGCCATGTACTCCTACACCGGCGTCAACCCGGCGAGTCCGTGGATCCGCTTCCGCGATGCATTGGACGACAGGGGAGTGCCGGCTCCCGGCAAGACTGCGTTCTGGAACTATAACCGGTTCAAAGACCCCGATGTCCCGGCCCTGTTGGACGCTGCCGCAGCTGCGAAGTCCGATGCAGAAGCCAAGGCGGCTTACGCTCAACTCGACAAGATTTATCGGGCGAACATCCCTGTGGTGCCACTGATGTACCGGCCGCTGCAGTTCTTCGAGTTCAATACGAGCAACTGGGAGAACTTCCCGACCGAAGAGAATCCGTACGCTCCGCCCATGTGGGGCGGCGCGGGCATCCAGTGGCTGTTCAAGATCAAGAAGGTTGGAACCTGAAACAAGCCTCATCTGACGCAAAGGAGCAAAGGCGGCAACCATGGCGCTAGCGAAATACCTCGGTCGGAAGGTGGCCTGGACCCTCGTGGTCTTCGTCGTGGCTCTGCTGCTGAACTTCCTCCTCCCTCGTCTCATCCCGGGCAACCCGGTCGACGCCATCGTCGGCCGGGTTTCTATGGGCGGTGGCACTGGCGGCGAACAGCTGCAGGAGATCCACGAGCACTACATGGCTGAATTCGGCCTCGACAAGCCACTGTGGCAGCAGTTCTTCATCTATGTCGGCAATGTGTTGCAGGGCGACCTGGGAACATCGTTCGGCAACTACCCGGCGTCCGTCGGCTCCCTGATCGGGCAGGCGCTGCCCTGGAGTATCGCGATCATGCTTCCGGCGATCATCATCGGTTGGATTGTCGGCAATCTGCTCGGCGCGCTGGCGGCGTTCAAGGGCGGCTGGTTGGATCGGGGCGCCTTCCTCGGATCGCTGTTCTTCTCCAGCGTTCCACCGTTCGCGCTGGCCATCATTCTGCTGTTCCTGGTCGCGGCGAAGGGGGGCATCCTGCCGGTCGGTGGAGCGTACTCCTTCGGTTTGACGCCGGAGTTCTCCCTGGCGTTCTTCGGTGATGCCATTACGTACTGGTGGTTACCGTTCTGGTCACTCGTCTTGGTGTTCATAGGCGGCCAGGCAGTCGGCATGCGGTCCATGGCCATCTACGAGCTTGGCTCGGATTACGTGAACTACAACCGTGGCCTCGGCGTGAAAGAGGGCCACACGGTCCGCTACATCTTCCGCAATGCCATGCTGCCGCAGTTCACGGGCCTGGCGCTCTCCATCGCCGCCATCATCACGGGCGGCCTGATCACCGAGCTGGTGTTTTCCTACCCCGGCCTCGGCAGCTTGTTGTTCGCCGCCATCGGCCAGAACGACTACCCGGTGATTTCGGCGATCACCCTGTTGATCACGATCGCCGTGCTCATTTTCAACCTCGCCGCTGACGTACTCACGGGAGTCATCGATCCTCGAATTCGGGCAGCAGAGACTGGAGAGCGCTAATGAGTTTACGTGGACTGAGTCCTAGGTTTTGGGTGGCCGCCGCGCTAGTTGCCTTTGTGGTCCTGGTCGGGCTCGTAGGACCACTGATCGTGTCCACCAACCCGGATGCGACCGTCGGCGGGTTGTACGAGGAGCCGCGGTGCTGCGGCGCACTCATCCTCGGGGCCGATAATGAAGGCCAGAGCGTCGTCGCCAACTTGGTATACGGAACACGAACTTCACTGATTGTCGGACTAATCGCGGGACTCATCGGAACTGCCATCGGCCTGCTGGTCGGCCTGGTTGCTGGCTACCGCGGCGGTTGGGTGGACGATGTGCTAAGCGCCATGGTGAACGTCGGCCTGGCGATCCCGGTGCTTGTGATTGTGATCTTGGTTTCGGTGTCGCTGCCGCAGCGCAACCTCTACACCTTGGCACTGGTGATCGGATTTACCGGTTGGTTCTGGGTCGCGCGCGCCGTACGGGCGCAATCCAGTAGCATCCGAACCCGCGAACACATTGATGTGGCCAAGCTCTCCGGAGCCGGGTTCTGGTCAATTCTGCGCCGCGATGTTTTGCCTTACTTGCTCTCGTACGTGGTCATGGCCTGCATCCTCCAAATTTCTAGCGCCATCTTGTTCGAATCCACGCTGAGCATGCTCGGCCTGGGCGCCTCGGGTACTACCAGCCTGGGCACGATGCTCTACTGGGCTATTCAGTGGGGGTCGGTGCGGACCGGAGCTTGGTGGGCCTTCATCCCACCGACGCTCATGCTGACCTTGATCGTTTTCTCATTGCTGCTCTTGCAGTCCAGCCTGAATGAGGTGTTCAATCCGCGGCTACGTCGGGGTCGGGCGCGCAAGCGGGCCAAGGACGAGGGCGAAGAGCTCGAGGAAGTGTCGGTCGAGGGCGAGGACGCCGGCCCGGTTGGGAGCGGTGGCTTTTTGGAGACACCGGTTTCAGCAGGACGCGGGGAGTCGCGCTAATGGGCACCCTGGTCAATGCCGAGAACATCCGTGGTGTGTATTACACCGAAGGCAAGGATGTGGTGGCGGTCAACGATGTGTCGATAAAGATCGAGGAGGGCGAGGTTCTCGGGTTGGCCGGCGAGTCGGGCAGCGGCAAGACCACGCTCGGCTCCATCATTTCGCTCATTGCCCGGCCGCCGCTGCACGTCGAGCACGGCACGCTGGAGATCGACGGACAGGTCCAAGAACTCGGTGGTCACGCGAAGATTCCGCGTACCTGGCGTGGGGCCGTGGTTTCCATGCTGCCGCAAGGCGCGATGAACTCGATCAGCCCCACCAAGCGGATCCGTCATTTGGTCTACGACGTCATGCGGTCCCATGAGGCGAAGATCTCCAAAGACGAGTCACTCGACCGCGCTCGGGAGCGCCTCACGACGTTGGGTCTGCCGGCCCGGGTGCTCGACGCCTACCCGCATCAGCTGTCCGGCGGCATGAAGCAGCGCACCGTCACGATCATCAGCACGTTGCTCAATCCGCGGCTGTTGGTTGCCGATGAGCCAACCTCAGCACTGGACGTGACGTCGCAGAAGATCTTGATCGAGATGCTGCTGGAGATGCTGGAGAAGAGGATCATGAGCGGAGTGATCTTCGTGACCCACGACCTTCCGGTACTGCGCACTGCGGCAAACAGGATTGCTGTGATGTATGAAGGCAGGATCATTGAGCTGGGGCCAACCGAGATCGTGGTCGAAAGGCCCGAGCACCCATATACGCAGGCCCTCATGAGTTCGGTGCTGGCGCCGGAACCGGCCTACGCCAATACCAGAATCGAGGGAATGAGCACATTCGACCGCTCCCTCTTCGACGCACCGGCGGTGATTCACTGATGGCTGAGGAGATCTACAGGGCAGAGCACATCGTCAAGACGTTCGGTCACGGCAAGAATCAGGTCCAGGCGGTGAGGGATGTCTCATTTGGGCTGGAGCAGGGACAGGTGACTTGCATCGTTGGGGAGAGCGGCTCGGGCAAATCGACCGTCGCGCGAATGGTTCTCGGCTTGATGCCCATCACGTCCGGCAAGCTGATCTTTCGGGACAAGGACGTCACGAACCTCAAGGGACGCGCCCGGACGGAGTACTGGCGGGACGTACAGGCGGTCTTCCAGGACCCGTTCTCCGCGTTCAACCAGTTCTTCACCGTAGGCAAACTCCTTGACCGCTCCATGATCATGGTCGGAAAGAAGGTGGGCCAGGAGCGCCTGGAGGAGTCGCTGGGTTACGTTGGCATGGATCTCAGCGTGTTGGAGCGCTATCCCCACCAGCTCTCTGGCGGTCAGCGGCAGCGGGTCATGATCGCGAGGGCGCTCATGATGCGACCGGAAATGCTCGTTGCCGACGAGGCAACATCCATGCTCGATGCATCGCTGCGGGTCAATGTTCTCAACGTGCTCAAGGATCTCCGTGACCAACTCGGCATGACGGTGCTGTTCATCACTCACGACATCGGGCAGGCCTGCTACCTGGCCGACCGGGTGTTGGTGATGGAGCACGGCGTCATGGTTGAGCAGGGCAAGACCGACGAAGTGATCTTCAATCCGCAGCACGAGTACACCAAACGGCTGCTCGCCGATGTGCCGAAGCTTCACGAGGAGATCGAGCTGCACGATCTGCAGGAAGAGCTACAGAAGGCGGGCGAGCTGGCCTGAGCTCGACTCGGGACGGAGATGTTGCGCACAGAATTGCGCACGGGCTGGACCGTCCGGGCTCTTAGTGGCGACCCGTCAGAACGAGTGCCGGCGACCTATCAGGCCGAGGTGCCAGGCTGCGTACACACCGATTTGATGGCATCCGGCGTCATTCCTGATCCGTATCTGGACGCGAATGAGGATGCGCTCCGGTGGATGCAGGAGATTGACTGGCGCTACGCGACCACCCTGGACGCCGATGCCCTTGACCTCCGGTCGCCGAATCCAGGTGAGCGTGTCGATCTTGTTTTCGACGGGATCGACACCGTCGGGACGGTACGCCTTGGCGTAGTGCGCGCTGAGGCCCTGAAGCGCGCCCTTCGACAAGCTCAGGGCGCAACAAGATCGAGCTGGGACGCACGTACAACATGCACCGCTCGTACCGCTTCGACATCTCGTCCCACTTGACTGGCGAACCGATCGAACTCGAGGTTGATCTTCACTCGGCAACCGCGTACGCCCAGGCTGAATCCCAACGGCTCGGCGATCTTCCCCGCGCCTATCCGGCGCCATACAACTTCATTCGCAAGATGGCTTGCAGTTTTGGCTGGGACTGGGGGCCTGATCTTCGCACTGCCGGGCTCTGGAAGCCCGTGCGGCTGGAGCGTTGGAGCGTTGCCCGGTTGGCTCGGGTGATGCCTATCGTCACGGTCGACGGCGGCTGGCACCGGTCGAGTTGAGCTCCGGGTCGATCTGGAGCGCCTCGATTCCGACGCGCCACTGCGGCTCACCGCCGAAATTCTCGGTCGCCACATCGAGGGCGTAGTGGATGCCGGCGCGACCAGTGCGACGCTCGTGGTTCATGTCCCTGATGCGCCAGTCTGGTGGCCGGCTGGCTACGGCGAGCAGCCCCTTGCTGATCTCACACTCACACTCTCAACAGACAACCAAGAACTCGACAGCTGGCAGCGGCGGATTGGTTTCCGCACGGTCGAACTGAACACCGCTCGCGACGAGATCGGCACGGCGTTCACACTCTCGATCAACGGCCAACCGGTGTTCGTCAAAGGCGTCAACTGGATCCCAGATGATCACTTCCTGACCCGCATCACCGCTGAGCGACTCGGACGTCGGCTCGATCAAGCCGTCTCCGCCAACATCAACCTGATTCGAGTCTGGGGCGGTGGCATCTTCGAGAGCGAGGCTTTCTATCGCGCCTGTGATGAGCGAGGGCTACTGGTCTGGCAGGACTTCCTGCTGGCCTGCGCGGCCTATCCGGAGGAGTCACCGCTGTGGGAGGAGATCGAAGCCGAGGCCCGTGAGAATGTCGTGCGGTTGATGCCCCATCCGTCCCTGGTGCTGTTCAACGGCGGTAACGAGAATCTCTGGGGTGAGGCCGATTGGAACTGGCGGGCCGCGCTGCACGGCCGGACCTGGGGAGCCAGGTATGCCTTCGTGCTCTTTACCAAGATCGTTGCCGAACTCGATCCGACCCGTCCGTACTGTGACAACAGCCCGTACTCACCGCGTCTGAACGGTGATGCCATCCATCCCAACGATCCAGATCACGGCACCCACCACCAGTGGGAGGTCTGGAACCACGTTGACTACACCGAATATCGCAGCGAGATCCCGAGATTTTGCTCTGAGTTCGGATTTCAGGCGCCGCCTGCTTGGCGCACCTTGATCGATCGAGTGCACGCTGTCGACGGTGGGGCACTGGATACCCTCAGCGATCCGAAGAACGATGGGAATTTCCTGCTGCACCAGAAGGCCGAGGATGGGAACGGCAAGCTTGATCGTGGTCTTGTCCGGCACCTCGGCGTACCCAGCAACTTCGCGGATTGGCATTGGGCCGCGCAGCTCAATCAGGCACGTGCGGTCACCTACGCGATCGATCACTACCGGCGGTGGTGGCCGCGGACGGCGGGCGCGATCGTATGGCAGCTCAACGACTGCTGGCCAGTCACTTCGTGGGCGGCGATCGACTTCGAGGAGCGGCCCAAACCGCTGTGGTACGCCTTGCGTCGTGCATTTGCGCCGCGCAATGTGGTGTTCGCTACCGAGGGTGGCGCCCTCTCGGCAGTGATCATCAATGACACCAACCAACCCTGGCAGGGTGAACTCGAGCTGAGCCGTCAAGACCTTGATGGACTGGCGCGCGCGAAGACGGCGGTCGAGGTCAGCGTCGAGCCAAGAACCAATGCACAGATCGTGCTCCCCACCGAGCTCTCCATACCCCGAGACCGGACCACCGAGATCGTGGTTGCTCGCCTCGACGCCCTGACGCGGGTACACACGTTCGTCGAGGACATCGAGCTGGCGTTGGATCCGAATCCGGTGGAGGCTGCGGTCAGGGAGACTGAGGACGGATATGCCGTTGAGGTCACCGCCCGCTCGCTTGCCGGTGACGTCACATTGCTAGCTGATCAAGCAGCCGGAGATGCCACGGTCGATGATGCTCTGGTCACATTGCCCGCAGGACAGAGCGCAACTTTCCGGGTTCGAACGAGCGCTCGCGATCTTGAGCTGGTCCTCGACAGGCCACCGGTGCTTCGAACAGCCAACGACCTCCAGCACACTCACAGTGGTGCGAGGCGGTGAGATCGTCGTGCCGGCCGAACTGGCTGAGTTGCACGAAAAATACTCGGGCGAGGCTGGTCGGCTCTGGATCGCTGGGGTGCCGGCAATGGCTGCTGCCGCCATGGATCGATGGGAGTTGGTCAGCGACGGTCAGGTTGCCTCTGGTGCTGTTGCGCTGATCATTCCTGTCGCCCGGCACGACGGTTCGAAAGCGGTGCTCAAGCTGCAGCCGGTTGATGAGGAGACCAGCGGTGAGCCGGCTGCGCTCAGGACGTGGGCGGGGCGTGGAGCGGTGCAGCTGTTGGAGCATGATCCCGGCTCCGGGGCAATGTTGCTGGAACGTCTCGATGCCTTGCGAGATTTGTCAACGATGGAGGACGACCTGGCTGCCGCGAAGATCATCGCGGAGTTATTGGTGCAGCTTAACTCTGTGCCCGCGCCAGCTGGGATGCGACAGCTCAGCGATGTCGCAGCGGCAACCTTGGCTGAGATGCCGGATGCCATTCATCTGGCAGCGGATCCTGATGAGCGCCGCCTCTTGATCAACTGCTCAGCCCGATTCCAGGAGTTGATCACAGATCGAATCGAGAATCGCTTGCTGCATTGGGATCTGCACTACTTCAACACTCTTTCCACACTGGATGGCGTGGGGGAGTGGAAGGCGATCGATCCGAAGCCCCTCAGCGGCGACTCAGGTTTCGAGCTGCTGCCAGCGTTGTGGAACCGTTGGGACGATCTGGTCAGGAACGGCGAAGTGGCAGGCGCCCTGTTGCGCCGCTTCGATCTCATGACAGAGGTCCTCGGACTGGACCGCTCACGTGCCGCCGCGTGGACGGTGGGACGGGTGCTCCAGAACGCCGTCTGGGATCTTGTCAGATTCCGCGAGCCGCACATCCTGCCCGCTCATCGCACAATCGCCGAGGTGCTAATGAACGCACGCACGTAACAGCTGCGAGCGTCGGGAATCGCACGACGTCGGCGGATTGACGCGCCCAGGATCGCGCGCCGCTGTCCTGGACGAACGAACGAGCGGACACGCTTTCCGTCTGCGAGTGAGAGAGGAAGGCAGCGGCCTCAAAGCGCGATCCGCGCGAGCGGAGCGAGCAATCAGACATTGCGCGAGCAGCTCTGCGAAAATTGTCTGGTGCAGCGTGTCGAGCGACCGAGGTTTGCAGTCGTGGAGATCGGTGCTGTTGTGGCCGTCGTCGCCGCCCTCCAGTTGATCATGGTCAACCGCTACGGGCCACACCGCGACGAACTCTACTTCGTTTCAGCCGGCCAGCGGCTTGCCTGGGGCTATGCCGACCAGCCCATACTTGCGCCGCTGCTAGCCCGGCTTGCTACGGAACTGGTACCACACAATCTGCTGGCGCTACGCCTGCCAAGCATTCTCGCGATGGCTTTACTGGTGGTCTGCGCGGCCGCATTTGCGCGCCTGCTGGATGGCGGCCGGGCGGCGCAACTGCTGACTGCTAGCACGGTGGCCGTCTCGGTTGTCATCATGACGCTGGGTCATCGCCTCAGTACTGCCACATTCGACACACTCGCCTGGACCGCCGTGCTCCTGGTTATCGGATACGCCCTGCGCGACGATCGGCCGCGACTCTGGCTCCTTGCCGGTGTCCTGGCTGGTGTGGGCCTGAACAACAAGACTGCAGTGGTCGTCCTGCTATTCGCAGTACTTCTTGGCGTGCTGCTCGTGCCGGGTTGCCGCAGTCAGCTGCGCACGGCGTACCCCTGGCTCGGCGGCCTGATCGCGACGCTGTTGTGGCTACCAAACCTTCTGTGGCAGTTGAGGAACGGCTGGCCGGTGTTGGCGCTCGGTGCCGACATTGCCGAAGAGTTCGGCGGCCTGGCCGGTCGGTTGGGTTTGCTTGGGCAGGCCTTGGTGATGTTCTCCCCGTTGATTGCCGTCGTTTGGATTTACGGGCTGATCCAACTGTTTCGCGAGCCTGCCTGGGCGAAGCTGCGGCCGATCGGCGTGGCCTTTCTGGTGGCAACTGTGGTCTTTCTCCTCGCCGGGGGCAAGGGCTACTACCTGGCGGGAGCCATTGTTCCGTTGGTGGCCGCTGGCTGCACGGCACTAGCCGCGCGCTGGCATGCTCGCCGACTCATTGCAGCCGGCGTGGTCCTGGCCTTGTCGGCCGCCGTCGCCTGGCCGGCCTTTGTACCGGTGCTGCCGGTCCGCACGTACGCGTCCTCCTTCTATCCCGCCCTCGACTCCGATCAGCTCGAAACGATCGGTTGGCCGGAGTTCGCCGAGACGGTACGAGCCACACTGGAGTCACTGCCAGCTGACGAGCGGGACACAGCTGTCGTCTTCACCCGTAACTACGGCGAGGCAGGCGCGCTCGAGTGGTACGGCCTCGGAAGGCCGGTGTTCAGCGGTCACAATGCCTTCGGAGCTTGGGGCCCGCCACCTGAGGGCGCACGCCCGGTGATCGTCATCGGCCTGCCCGACCCAGGCGCAAACTTCAGCGACTGCCACATCACAGCGATGATCAACAACGATGCCGGTGCGGACAATGAAGAGCGTGCCCGGCCCATCTGGGTCTGCTCAGCCCCGCAAGGCGGCTGGACTACACAGTGGCCGCGTCTGGTTCACCTCGACGCATGATGCCCAGGTCATAATTTGAAGACCCCGGTCGCGCGTGGAAGGTGGCGGCGCAACGCTTTCGGTGGGCGCGAAGTGTGCACAGACTTCGGTGGAGCAATACCGATAGCCTTCGGGCATGGCGACCGTAAGGCTGCCCGGCGGGCCAACGCTGAACTACCGGGAGTGGGGCCGGCCAGACGGTGCAGTACTGCTGATGCTGCACGGTCTGACCTCATCGAGTCAGAGTTGGCGAAACGTCGTGCCGGTGCTCGGGGAGCACTTCCGAGTGATCGCGCTGGACGCCCGCGGGCATGGCGGCAGCGAGTGGACACGGGACTACACCTTCAAGCTGATGCGGGAGGACGTGGCGCGGTTCATGGAGCAGGCCGGCATCCTCGCGGCGATCGTCATTGGGCACTCGATGGGCGCCGTTACGGCGTACGACCTGGCGGCCACCCGACCAGAGCTCATCCGGCTCCTCGTCCTCGAGGAGATGCCGCCACCAGATCCGGCCGTGCCGCCGAAGCCGATCCCGCGGAAACCTGATCCAGGCGCCAATTACGACTGGCGGGCGCTCATCGCCGTGCATCGGTGGCGGAATGTACCGCCACCCGATTGGTGGGAACGCGCGACCAGGATCCAAGCCAGCACGCTCGTCCTTGGGGCTGCGCAGAGCCACCTTCAGCAGGACCGCATGGAGGAGCTGAGCCGACGGATCCCGCATGCAACCTTCGCCTCGATGAATTCCAACCATGGCGGCCACGAGGAGAAGCCAAGTGAGTTCTTGAGGCACGTCGAACCATTTATTTCCTACTTCGCGAAGTAGTTGCTCCCCCTGCGCCGACTTTCAGCGCCTCGGTCGGCTATCACTCGCTGAGGTGCTTGAAGAGTCGGCGCAGGTGCCTTCCCACCTATCCTTGGTGCCATGTCGGTCAAGGCTCTGACGCCTCGTCGTAGCTCGCGTGATGGGTTGAGCCGCGCGTTGCGCCGTAATGGGATTCCTCAGGACCCCGATCTCACCGAGCCATTGCCAAAGAGACTGCTGAAGGACAAGCTCTTCTGGCTGACCATTTTCATGATCTTGGTATACGTCACCATGCTGGTGCTGCTCTACCAACAGGTCGTGCCGGATCGGGAGGTCCCAGGCGGCACGCTGCCGGGGCTGGGCACCGAAGCGATACCAATCGCGGCGAAGTACGCCGCGATCACAGCGATACCCCTGTCCTTGCTCTTCTTGTGGGCGGACCGATACCGACCCCAACGGTTCTGGGTCTGGCTGATGACGTTCGGTTGGGGCGCGTGCGTCGCGACCTACATCTCCGCGCAGGTCAACACCTGGGCAGCCGGGCATCTCAGCATCATTGGTGACGGCGATCCTGCGACCGCAGCCCGAGCCGCGATCTACGTCGCCCCGTTCGTCGAGGAGGCATCCAAGGCCACGGTGCTGTTCTGGCTAGTGATCTTGATGCGCTACCAATGGGTCAGCCGGCTCAGCGGTATCGTGCTGGCCGGCCTTGCCGGCGCGGCCTTCGCCTTCACCGAGAACATCCTCTACTACGGTCGCGTCTACCGGTACGCCGCGCGCACCTTCGGCCAGGTGCCTCCGCTCGAGGCACTTCAAAGCCTTTTCTTCATGCGCGGAGTGATCACCTGCTTCGGCCATCCACTCTTCACCGCAATGATCGGCGTCGGCCTGGCAATCGCGGTGCGCTCCAAGAGCAAGATCGTCCGAGTCGTCGCACCGCTCGCGGGCTATGGCGTCGCGGTGTTTCTCCACATGGCGTTCAACACCACAGCAACACTGGTCCAGGGCGGCAGCCTGCTCTTCATCTATCTTGCCGTGGCACTGCCACTGGTAATTGGCATGATCATCTTTGTAGTCCGCCAACTGTTCCGGGAAGGTCGGCTGATCCGGGAGCGCCTGATCGACTACGTCCGGCTGGGCTGGCTACCCGAAGATGACCCCAAGGCGATGTCCAGGCTGCGTACCCGGCTACGGGCTCTTTGGCACGCCCTGTTCGCTGGGCCTGAAACGTTCATTGCGACGATTCGGATGCAGCGGGCAATTACCGAGCTTGCCTATCTGCGGGATGCTCACACCCGCGGGATCATCGACGCGACCGGCCGCGTCCGCGAGAAGCAACTGCTGGCCAAGATCTCCTCGATCCGAGGAAAGGCGATCATCCACCCGGAGGGACGAGCAGCCTATCCTTCGCTACGGCGCCGTCGCAAGGGTGCCCTTACGGCCTATCCACCGCCCAGCTATCCCGGCCCGGCCGGTCTGGGCGGCAATTATCCGGCGCCGAGCGCATTCCCGGCGCCAACCCGGCTGCCTCAGGGCGTGCCGACTGCAGCTTCGGCCCCGGTGGGACAGGCTGCTATCCAATACTCTGAGGTCGATCCCACCTGGAAACCGCCCGGAGAGTAGGGAACGGATGGCCGGCAGGCAGCTGACGCCGCTGGAGTCGGCGCTTACTGAGCTGCGCTCCGTGGTGGCGCAGGTGAGCCTGCCGCTACCGCTGCCGGGAACCGAGGAGCAGCGCAAGGTCGCCCAGGAGATCGTTCGTCAGCTCGACGACTACGTCATGCCTCGGTTGGCGACCATTGATGCGCCGCTGCTTGCTGTGGTGGGAGGCTCGACGGGAGCTGGCAAGTCAACGCTTGTGAACTCCCTGGTCGGTCGGGAGGTCAGCGCGCCCGGCGTAATCCGCCCGACCACGCGAGCGCCGGTGCTCGTGCACCACAGCAGCGACGCCGACTGGTTCACCGATGATCGAATTCTTCCAGGCCTCGCCCGTTCAACCGGAGACTCAAAGGACTCACGATCTCTACAGCTGGTGGTCGAGGACTCCATTCCACCCGGCCTGGCAATTCTGGACGCGCCGGACATCGACTCAGTGGTGGTGGAGAACAGGCAGCTCGCTTCACAGCTGCTGGCAGCGGCAGATCTCTGGCTTTTCGTCACGTCGGCCGCCCGTTATGCCGACGCCGTGCCCTGGGGTTTCCTGCGAGCCGCTGCCGAGCGAAGCGCCGCGGTCGCGGTTGTCCTGGATCGGGTGCCGCCGCGCGCGATGACGGAAGTGCCGCCGCATCTCGGCCAGCTCATGAGCGAACGCGGGCTGGCTGACTCGCCGCTGTTCGCTGTGCCCGAGACGACGGTGGACGCAGCAGGTCTGCTGCCCGCGAGTGCGGTTCAGCCGATCAGGGGGTGGTTGGCGGCGCTCGCAACAGATCAGGCTAGCCGAGCCAAGGTCGTGCACCAGACCCTTGATGGCGCGATCGCCGCGCTGGCTGCCAAGACGCCGGAGCTTGCTCGGTCGGTCAATGAGCAGCTCGAGGTGATCGAGCAGCTGCGGGCCGAGGCTGACCGTTCCTACGCGGAAGCGGTTCGTACGGTTCAGGTGCAGACCGCCGATGGAACCCTGCTGCGTGGTGAGGTGCTGGCACGCTGGCATGAGTTTGTCGGCACGGGGGAGTTCTTCCGCGCGCTCGAGCAGAAAGTGAGCTGGCTGCGGGACCGGTTGATGGCCACTCTTCGCGGCGAACCACCGGGTGCTGGGAACCTCAAGATCGCGGTCGAGTCCGGTCTGGAATCCTTGCTGCGGGAGGAGGCGGCTGCCGCGGCGGAGCGCGCTGAGGCGTCGTGGCGGGCAAATACCGCTGGTCGTGCCCTGATCGAGAGTGCCGACCTAGATTTATCGCGGTCTTCGGCTGACTTCGATCGAAAGGCCGCACGTGCCATTCGCGACTGGCAGGGCGCCGTCCTTGATCTGGTGGCCGACGAGGGCATGAGCAAGCGCTCCAAGGCTCGGTTCTATGCACTTGGTGTCAACGGCGTCGGTGTGGCGTTGATGATCGTTGTGTTCGCGCATACGGGCGGTCTGGTCGGCGCGGAGATCGGGGTCGCCGGAGGTACCGCGGTCTTGGCCCAGCGAGTTTTGGAGGCTGTCTTCGGCGATCAGGCGATTCGGCGGCTCGCCCAAACCGCAAAGGATGATCTTGATGGTCGGGTACAGGTACTGCTGGCGGATGAGTTGGTGCGCTACCACATGATCTTGGACGGGCTTGGGGTGGATTCAGACCAGCCGGCACGGCTGCGCCAGGCGGCTCGAGCGGTGGAGGCGGGTCGCGAGGGCGGTTTGCCAGCCAGCCCGGCGGAGGAGGAAGCGGCGCTGCTGCCGGGTGAGCGGCGCCTGGCCATCGAGCCGCCGACCGTGACCCAGATGCCCGCTGAGGATGCATCCGAGGACAGCGACATCGTCGATGCGGAACTCGTTGACCAGCCACGCGAGGAGCTCCGGTAATGGCCAGCCGAGGTCTAGGGCTGCTCAGCCGCAAGGACGCGAGCGTACATCTCGTCGATCATCTTCATGCGCTCACTGAAGCCGTCGAACTGTGCGACGGTCGGGTCGATTCGGATGCATTGCATGAAGCCCGACGTGTAGTTGATCAAGCTGACCGGCGGCTGGCGATTTCCGGAAGTGCCACCGTGGTGGCGCTGGCTGGCGCTACTGGATCAGGTAAGTCGAGCATCTTCAATGCCTTGTCCGGCACCACTTTGGCAACAGTCGGCGTACGCCGCCCCACCACCGCACATGCCATGGCCTGCAGCTGGGGCGAGGAATCGGCAGAGGATCTTCTGGACTGGCTCCAGATCCCTCGACGGCATGCGTTGGAGACTGATCCGGCGATGGCCGCGGCGCTCGACGGGCTCGTGCTGCTGGACCTTCCTGATCATGACTCCACCGAAGTCGACCATCGGATGGAGGTTGATCGGCTGGTGCAGTTGGTGGACATGATGGTCTGGGTCGTTGATCCGCAGAAGTATGCCGACGCTGCAATCCATGATCGTTACCTGAAGCCGCTGGCCCAGCACTCCGATGTGATGATGATCATCTTGAATCAGGTTGACAAGCTTTCTTCCGGCCAGCGGGAGCAGTGCTTGAAGGATCTGCGGCGGCTGCTGACATCAGAGGGGCTGACCAAGGTGCCTGTGATGGCAGTCTCAGCGGTGACGGGAGAGGGTATCGAAGGGCTCCGAGAAACGCTGGCCAAGCAGGTGGCCGAGAAGCAGGCAGCCGCGCTCCGGCTGGCGGCTGACGTCTCGGTGGCTGCGGCCACGCTCAGCGAGGCATCCGGTACCGCCAAAGTGACGCTGCTCGGCCAGTCCAGCATCAACCAGCTGACTACGCAGGTCGCGATTGCGGCGGGAGTCCCTGTGGTGACCGAGGCCGTCGGCAAAGCATGGCGGTTGCGGGGCGGCTTGGCGACCGGCTGGCCGGTCCTGGCCTGGGTGGCAAAGTTCAAGCCCGATCCGTTACGCCGGCTGCACTTGGATCGGCTGGGGGTTGGGCGGCGGCGTAAGGAGATCGATCCCTCGGGAGTCGGGCGTACGTCGTTGCCGGAGACGTCGGGTGTCCAGAAGGCCCGGGTGGATACCGCGGTGCGCGCTCTTGCCGACCAGGCGGCTCAGGGCCTCACTCGCGGCTGGGCCGACGAGATCAAGAGTGCGGCTCGCTCAGCGGAGGATGCGTTGCCTGACCGCGTTGACCGGGCCATCGCGACCACCAATCTTGATCTTGCTCGACACCGGCGGTGGTGGCAGGTGATTCGGGTGCTGCAGTGGCTCTTGGTGGCGGCAGTGGTTGCCGGTCTGGGATGGCTCGGATTGTCGTTCCTCCTGGCCTACTTGCAGCTTCCTCCGCTTCCCGAGGTGCTGTGGTGGGGACTTCCCGCCCCAACGGTGCTGGCTGTCGGCGGCGTGCTGGCAGGTCTGCTGGTGGCCGGGCTGGCAAGAATCGGTGTCGAGGTGGGCGCTCGGCGGCGTACGGCACAAGCCCGGCAAGCGCTGCGCGCGAGCATCGCGAAGGTGACGGGTGAGCTGGTGATCGAGCCTGTGAAGGCCGAGCAGGAGCGCTATGAACGCGCGCGGTTGGCGCTGGAGCGCGCCCGGAGCTAGCGCCACACCCCTTGCTAGCGGTTCTTCTGTGGAGGTACCCCAATCGACATCTCACTTGGTGTCATCTCTTATCCACAGGTGAACCACACCTCCAAACGGCATCCACAGATTTCGCGGCGGCCGCACGATCCAAAATCGCCTCCCCATGCTTCATGACGAAGACGCATTGTCGCCGAAGCGAAAGGACGAGCCGATGGAGGCACTCGTACACATCACGGGCTACGCCGGATCCGAGGTGGAGGTCCGTGGCAACGGAACTGTCTCGGCTTTCAGGTTGGCCTGCACACCGCGCATCAGAACCAAGAGTGGTTGGGGGGACGGCAACACAACGTGGATTGAGGTGAGCTGTTTCCGCCTACTCGCCGAGCACGTGGCCGCCAGCGTACACAAGGGCGATCCCGTCGTGGTGATCGGCAAGCTCCGGACCAGTGTCTGGGAGAAGGACGGTCAGACCCATGAGCGGCTGGCCCTGGAGGCTGACGTGGTTGGTCATGACCTGAACCGCGGGACGTCCGCATTTCGGCGCCGGCCGCGACTCAACACTACCGAGTCTCGAGAGCCAGACGAGGCGCCACCGGACGACGAGGTCGAGGCGGCGGGGCCAAACGTCGAGGAGCGCGCCACCAAGGCCGCCTGAGGAGTCCGTGCCGGTTCTTCGGGACCGGTGTCAGGGCGGACTGAGGGGACTCAGGCGGTGGGCCGGGTCCGACCCGCGAGGCGGATCCGCACCCAAGGTGACGCACCATGTCAGGCAGGCCCGCCGCCGGTGGTGCGTCACCGCTCACCTCATACCTGGCATACTTGAGCGCCGCCAGTTGAGCTGCTCGCCCATGCCGACGCTCGCAGTTCTAGAAGCGCCGCCTAATCTGGCGCTTTGCAAGGTCCCGCGTACAAGTGAAGGTTCCCCGTTTCCATGCCTGAATTCATCTACACAATGCATAACGTCCGCAAGGCGCTTGGCGACAAGGTCGTGCTGGACAACATCACCTTGTCGTTCTATCCGGGCGCCAAGATCGGTGTCGTTGGTCCAAACGGCACTGGCAAGTCGACGCTGCTCAAGTTGATGGCTGGCATCGAGAAGCCCAACAACGGGGATGCCACGCTCGCAAAGGATGCGACTGTGGGGATCCTGCTTCAGGAGCCGCCCCTGACCGAGGGGAAGACAGTTCTCGAGAACGTGGAGGAGGGGGTAGCCGACATCAAGGTCCTACAGGCGCGCATGGATGAGCTGGGTGTCGCGATGGGTGAGCCGGACGCCGACTTCGACACATTGATGGCCGAGATGGGGGATGTCCAAACTGAGCTGGATCGTCGAAACGCCTGGGATATCGATTCTCAGCTCGAGCAGGCCATGGATGCATTACGCTGCCCACCGCCCGACGCCATGGTCGATGTGCTCTCTGGAGGTGAACGCCGTCGAGTCGCGCTCTGCAAGCTGTTGCTCCAACAGCCCGATCTGCTGCTGCTTGATGAGCCGACGAACCATCTGGACGCGGAGTCGGTGCAGTGGTTGGAAACGCACCTCAAGGCTTATCCAGGGGCTGTTCTGGCCGTAACGCATGATCGGTACTTTCTGGACAACGTGGCGCAGTGGATTCTCGAGCTGGACCGCGGGCGGACCCATCCGTACGAGGGCAACTACTCGACCTACCTCGATACCAAGAAAGGTCGGCTTCAGATCGAGGGTCGCAAGGATGCCAAGCGGGCCAAGATCCTGGAGCGCGAACTGGAATGGGCACGCTCCAACCCCAAGGCGCGACAGGCCAAGAACAGAGCGCGTCTAGCTCGTTACGAGGAGTTGGCGGCCGAAGCCGAGCGCAACCGCAAGCTCGATTTTGAAGAGATCAACATCCCGCCGGGTCCACGGCTCGGCAGCAATGTCCTCGAAGCACGGCAGCTGGTCAAAGGATTCGCCGACCGGCTGCTGTTCAACGGGCTCAGCTTCTCGCTGCCACGCGCCGGCATTGTCGGCGTGGTCGGGCCGAATGGCGTCGGCAAATCCACGCTTTTCCGAATGATCGTCGGCGAGGAGCAGCCGGATTCCGGCGACATCCAACTCGGCGAAACGGTGCGCATCTCCTACGTCGACCAGGGCCGCTCTGGGCTGGACCCGAGGAAGAACGTGTGGGAACTAGTGTCCGACGGACTCGATCACATCAAGGTAGCGAGTTTCGAGATGCCTTCACGCGCGTACGTGGCCTCCTTCGGTTTCAAAGGCCCGGATCAGCAAAAACCTGCCGGGGTCCTCTCAGGGGGTGAACGAAACCGCCTCAATCTGGCACTGACCCTGAAGATGGGCGGCAACCTACTGCTGCTCGATGAGCCGACTAATGATCTTGATGTCGAGACCCTGCAGTCGCTCGAGGACGCGCTGCTCGACTTTCCTGGGTGTGCGGTTGTGATTTCACACGATCGCTGGTTCCTCGACCGGATCGCGACCCACATCCTGGCCTGGGAGGGGGACGACGAGGACGAGGCCAAGTGGTTCTGGTACGAGGGCAACTTCGCCGACTACGAGGCCAACAAGATCGCCCGGCTCGGCCTGGAGGCGGCCCGCCCGCACCGCGTCACCCATCGCCGGCTGACTCGTTGAGGAGCTCGGCGAGGGTAATGGCCTTACGCCCGGCGAGCTGAGCGAGTTGCGTGCGGCAGGAGAAGCCGTCGGCCAGCACAAGAGCGTCGGGGTGGGCGCGGACTGCGGGTAGCAGGTCGTGCTCGGCGACCTTGACTGAGACGTCGTAGTGGCCTTTCTCGACGCCGAAGTTTCCGGCGAGTCCGCAGCAGCCGCCAACGGTGGTCACGGTGGCGCCAGTGGCTGCAAGCACGGTGGCGTCAGCCTGCCAGCCGAGTACTGAGGCGTGGTGGCAGTGCGGCTGGACGACAAGCTCCGAACCGCTGAGGTCTGGCGGCGTCCAGTTCGGCGTACGTCCCAGCAACTCGGCCAGAGTGAGGACCCCTGCCGCGACTTCTGCGACCCGAGGATCATCCGGCAATAGCTCAGATGCGTCACTTCGCCAGACTGCGAGACAGGATGGTTCCAGCCCGACCACTGGCGTGCCAGCCACGACGTGCGGATGCAGGATGTCAAGTGCCCTGCGCAGCTGTCGTCGAGCGCCGTCGAGCTGGCCGGTGCTGATCCAGGTCAGACCGCAGCAGGCGGGTCGTTCCACGAACTGCGGCGCATAGCCGGCCAAGACCAGCACAGAGAGGGCTGCGGCGACCGCGTCACCGGAAAAGAAGTCCGAGAACGAGTCGACCCAGACAATGACGGGGTCCCCAGACGACTCAGGAACGGCCACCCGTTTGCTTGCCGCAACCGAAGCGAATCTTGGCAGCGAGCGTCGCTGGTCGATACCCGCGGTCCAGCGGACCAGTCTTTGCACCCCCGGGGTTGCGGTGCTCAGGTTGACCAAGCGGGACAGGAAGGGTGCCCGAGTGAGTAACCTGCCCCAGCGCGGCAGCCAGCCAAGTGCGTAGTGGCTGCGCGGTCTGATCCTGCGTCGATAGGTGTGATCAAGCACCTGTGACTTGTATGCGGCCATGTCAATGCCCGTCGGGCAATCCCGCGCACATCCCTTGCATGACAAGCACAGATCGAGCGCTTCGTGCACAGCAGGCGATTTCCAACCATGGACGATGTCACCATTGATCATTTCTTGCAGCACTCGGGCGCGCCCGCGAGTTGAGTCCTTCTCTTCCCGGGTCGCCTGATAGGACGGGCACATCACGCCCAACCCGGCTGTGGTGTTGGCGAGGCATTTGCCCACGCCAGAGCAACGATGCACGGCTTGAGCGAAGTGGTCGACGCGCCCCAGCAGACCGACTGCGCGGAGGTCGCTGTCCACCGGGCGAGGATCGACCAACACGCCGGGGTTCAACAGGTTCTCCGGGTCGAAGGCGGCCTTTACCTGGCCGAAGGCCGCCAGGGCAGCGGGCGAATACATCGCCGATAGCAGCTCCGACCGCGCCCGGCCGTCGCCGTGCTCGCCCGAGAGCGAGCCGCCATAGCCGGCAACCAGGTGCGCTGCCTCCTCGACGAAGGATCGGTAAGTCCGAGCTCCGCCCTCCTCGGTCAGCGGAAAGTCGATGCGGACGTGCACGCATCCGTCCCCGAAATGACCGTACGGCAGCCCATCCAATCCATGATCAATAAGCAGCCGGTCGAAGTCTCGCAAGTACGAGCCGAGGTGCTGGGCCGGCAGTGCAGCGTCCTCCCAACCGGGATAGGCCGGTCGGGCAAGGCTGATGCCCGCCAATCCGGCACCATCTTCGCGGATCTTCCACAGCGCCAGCGCTTGCGCGGGATCGGTCACCACGACGCCATCCGATGCTCCGGCCGCCGCAAGCAGGGCATCGGCGCGTACCCGGAGCTCGGCCAGATCCTCGCCTACGAGCTCGACGAACATCCAACCGTTACCACGAGGCAGCGGTGGCACGGCCGTCTCGCCCCGGGTGCGCCGTACCACATCGACGATCCGCCGGTCCAAGCCTTCACATGCGGTCGGGCGGTGATCAACAATCAGCGGCGCGGCATCGGCGGCATCGGCCATTGTCGGATAGCCGAGCACGATCATGATCTTGGACGGCGCCTCAGCCACAAGTCGCACCGTCGCGCCTATGATCACCGCAAGCGTGCCCTCGCTGCCAGCCAGGAATCGCGTCACGTCGAAGCGGTTCTCCGGCAGCAAGTGTTCCAGGCTGTAGCCCGACACCTGGCGCTCGAAGCGTCCGAACTCGGTGCGGATGATGCCGAGATTTGCCTGTACCACCGACCTCAGCGCAGCGAGGCTGGCGTAGTGATCATGATCTGCTCCATGCAGCGTGACATGCTCACCAGAGCCAGTGATCATCTCGAGCGCGATCACATTGTCGGAGGTCTTGCCGTATCCCAGAGCGCGTGGGCCGCATGCGTTGTTTCCGATCATTCCGCCGATCGTGCAGCGGTTGTGGGTCGATGGATCTGGCCCGAAACGCAACCCGTGCGGGGCTGCGGCGATCTGCAGCGCCGACTGCACGACACCTGGCTCGACTCGCGCCGTACGCGCCTCTGGATCGATGTCCAGAATGGTGTTCAGATGGCGCGAAGTATCCAAGATCAATCCGGAGCCGACCGCATTGCCCGCGCAGGATGTGCCAGCGCCCCGAGTCGTCACGGGTATGCCGACTGCACGCGCCGCGTCCAGAACAGCCGCCGTTTCATCGATTGTCCGTGGCTGCGCGACGGCCTGCGGGACCACGCGATAGAGGGAGGCGTCGGAGGAGTAGAGGGCGCGGGTGAGGTCGCTGGCGTCGAGGATGTCAGCGATACCGCGCCGCCGGAGTTGTGAGGCGAACTCGTTGACCTCGGGGGAGCGCGCGACGGTCTTTGGCATGATCGCGTTTGATCGTAGTGCCCTCAAAGGGAAGGGCCCAACGAATGGGCCGTGACCCTCTCGGATGTGCCGTTACCTCTCGGATGTGCCTGAGCCTGTCGAAGGGCTCATCCCCATACGCTCCGACAAGCTGAGCGCGCATTAAACTTACCGGTGAGTAACTTCAGCCCATCAGTGGAGGCGCGATGAGGCGAACCATCTTCGACGAAGACCACGACGCGTTCCGAGAAAGCTGCCGGACGTTTGTGGACCGGACGCTGCGGCCGCATCAGGAGAAGCACATCGCCAACCATCAGCTCGGTCGCGAGGTATGGCTGGAGCTGGGCAAGCAAGGCTTCCTGGGGCTGAACGTTCCCGAGGAATACGGCGGCGCCGCGGTCCGCGACATCCGATTCTCGCTGATCCTGGCCGAGGAATTATCGCGGCTGGCCTTCGCCTACTCCTCGTGTGTTGGCATCCACACCAACTGCGTCGCGCCTTACATCGTTGATCTGTGTACTGAGCAGCAGAAGCAGCGCTGGCTGCCGAAGTTCTGTACCGGCGAGCTGATCACCGCCCTCGCCATGACGGAGGCATCTGGCGGTTCAGATCTTGCTGCGCTGAAGAGCAGGGCGGTACCTGACGGTGAGGACTGGATCTTGAACGGTTCCAAGACCTTCATCACCAATGGCGCCTGCGCCGATTTGGTGCTGGTCGCTGCGCGAAGCAGCCCCGAAAAGGGTGCGAAGGGCATCACACTGTTTGCAGTCGAGGCCGACATGGCTGGCTTCGAACGTGGCAGGAAGCTGGACAAGGTCGGCCAGCCGGAGGCGGACACCTCCGAGCTGTTCTTCGATGACGTGAGAGTTCCTGCCGCGAATGTGATCGGCGAGGTCGGCCACGGTTTCGTGTACATGATGCAGCGGCTGGTGACCGAGCGGATTGGGTCGGCAGTGAACAACATCGCTCATGCGCGCCAGATCCTCGATGAAACCCTGGACTATGTGAAGGAACGCAAGGCCTTCGGCACCCCGATCGGCTCGTTCCAAGCCAACAAGTTCAGCCTTGCCGAGTTGCAGACGCTGGCCGAGGTCACCCAGGCCTTCGTTGATCAGTGCACGATGGAAGCGGTGCATGGCACATTGACCGCTGTTGACGCAGCGAAGGCGAAGTGGTGGTCGGCGCAAGCGCAGAATGACATTCTCGACGCCTGTGTGCAACTCTGGGGTGGCTACGGTTACATGAATGAATACCGCGTCGCCCGCGCCTGGACCGATGGGCGGGTTGCCAAGATCTGGGCGGGTTCGAACGAGATCATGAAAGAGCTCATCGGCCGGGACCTAGGGTTGTGATCATGAGGACTGCCACCGGTGTCGAAGGCCCCCAAGCCGTCATCGTTTCCGCCGCGCGTACGCCGATCGGGCGCGCCGGGAAAGGCTCTCTCACGCAGATCCGTCCCGACGATCTTGCTTCGGGAGTGATCACCGCCGCGCTCGCCAAGCTCGAGGGCCTCGACGCAACCACACTTGACGACATCTATGTCGGGTGCGTTGAGCCGCGCGATGAACAGGGCGGCAACCTGGCACGCCGGATCGCCGTGCAGCTTGGACTGGACGGAGTCCCAGCTGCCACGATTAACCGCTTCTGCGCCTCGAGTGTGCAGACCGCCAGGATGGCCTTTCACGCGATCAAGGCAGGGGAGGGTCATGCCTACGTGTCGGCCGGAGTGGAGTGCGTCTCGCGTTATCGTGGCTTCAGTTCCGCTGGCGTCGACCCCGTGGACACTCACAATCCGCTCTTTGCCGTCGCTGAGCAACGCAGCCTCGCGACGGCCGCCAGCAACCAGAAGTGGCATGACCCGCGCGAGGACGGGCTGTTACCGGACGTCTACATCGCCATGGGCCAGACTGCCGAGAACGTCGCGACCCTGCGCGGCATCTCCCGTGTCGAGCAGGATGAGTTCGGCGTACGCTCGCAGAACCTCGCCGAGAAGGCCATTGCGAACCAGATTTTCGACGCCGAGATCGCACCGGTAAAGCTGCCTGACGGCACCGTGGTGAGCACTGACGACGGCCCTCGACCAGGCACCACAATGGAGGCAGTCGGCGCGCTGAAACCTGTCTTCCGCGTAGGCGGCACGGTCACTGCCGGCAACTGCTGCCCTCTGAACGATGGGGCGGCTGCTGTGGTGATCATGAGTGAGCAGCGTGCTGCCGAGTTGGGCCTGACCCCCCTGGCACGGATCGTGGCGACAGGCGTCAGCGCACTCAGTCCAGAGATCATGGGCCTCGGTCCGGTCGAGGCGAGTCGCAGGGCCCTGGCCCACGCCGGGATGACGGTCGACGACATTGATCTGGTGGAGATCAACGAGGCGTTCGCTGTCCAAGTGATCGCTTCCGTCAGAGATCTCGGCTTGGATATGGACAAACTCAACGTGCATGGCGGCGCAATCGCGCTGGGGCATCCGTTCGGCTGCACCGGTGCAAGGATCATGACCACGCTGCTGAATGCCATGCGGGTACGAGACGTACAGTTCGGCCTCGAGACCATGTGCGTGGGAGGCGGCCAGGGCATAGCAATCGTGTTGGAACGGCTTTCCTAGCAGCGAGCGTCATAGGCCGCGCCGCTGCTACGCCTATGTCCGACCGAGCGAAGTGCGAGCTCGCAAAGTGCGGTTCCCGCCCGGGAGTGTGCGGGAATGCCCTGGACGGAACGTGGGGCTATCGCTCGGGTCAGCACGGACGCTCGTCGCCTGCTGAAGAGTAGGGTTCAAGCGTCGCGTTTCGTATGCGCGGTCCCGCTCATCTCTCAGCGTCGCCGATCTTCAGGCGAGGAGGCGAATGACCCCGCCATCCGATTCCACAACACAAGAAACCCTGCCTTCCACGCGACGAGTGCACGTGGTCGGCGCAGGACCCGTGGGCCTTATGCTCACGGCACTGCTCCAGTCGATAGAGGGGTCCTCGGTACGTCTCTATGAGAAGCGGCACGAGTACACGCGCGCCCGGATGGTCCGGCTCGCACCGTACCTGGTGGCGGACTCGGCTGAAACCTACCGTACCGATTCCATCGATGGAGATAGCATCCAGGCCCTCTTCGATCCATCAGAGCTCGCCGAGGGCCTCGCCTTCAGACAGTCCATCCCTTCTGACCTGATGACACTTGTTCGCGGATGGGCATTGGGGTTCTGCCCGCTCAACTCCATCGAGCGCGACGTCAGCGATCTGATCGATGGGCGGAGATCGAACAGAGTACAGCGCGCCGAAGCCGTCGTGACGGCGGAGGACGCGATGGCGATGCTCGAGCCGGGCGACATCCTGATCGACTGCACCGGCAGCAATTCGCTGCTTCGAGATCACCTGGTGCCCGCTTCCAGCGAGGCGGACGGAGCAACGAACACGCTCAAGATACGGCTCGAATACGCGCTCGTCATCACCTTCCTTTATGGCCAGACCTACGACTGCAACGAGCACTGCAAGTACTACAAAAACATCGAAAACGCGCACTACAAGTTCATTCCAATGGTGCACCGCATACATCGCGACGGCATGGTCAGCCATGTTTGCGGCATCGTCAACATCACGGCAGAGGACTTCGAAGCGATGCCGTCCCGATTCGACGGTCAGTGGCTTCGCGCCAACTTTCCCGGCGTCGCCCAGTCGATGGACCATTTCATCGACAAGATCAAGGAGGAAACCCACGGCGAGGTACTCGGCGACCTCGAGATTATCCGGATTCCACTTGATCTTTATCGGGCTCGCAATGCGACTAGCCGGCGATGGCGCACAGGGGCATTCCGCGATCACCCTTTTGCCAGTTCGCCAGTGTTCCTCGCCGGCGACTCGGCCATTGGCTCACCGTACTTTCAGTCGATTTCGCTTGGCTTCGAGTGTGCGATGCACCTAGCGGGACTCATCGCTCAGCGTGACCTCCCGCTAAGAGATGTGCTCGATCGCTATGAGCTGTATATGTACAAGCAATGGCTTCGCGTTTATATGCGCAGCAAGATGATCAAACACAACAAGGACCTGTTCGAGTCTCTCGATGACCCGTTGGCGCTCCTGGACAAGTTGCACATTTACTAGGGTGCTTCGTCGAACTTCGTGACAGCGTCCTGTGCCCGAAGGCGACGGCGACCTTGGGAGGACCGTCGGCGACATCGTGCGCGTCACCCCCGCCAGCTGCGAGCGTCGGCGATCGCGCGCCCGACGATCGCGGATTCCTAGAGGGCGATGCGCGAGCAGCAAGCCAGCAAGTCTCGACGACAGATCGCAGCGCGCGTCTGTTCGAGCTCGGATTGCGCGGGTTACGCCTCGACGAGGAACACGAGCGTCTCGGGCAGGACGCCGTCATTCGCCATCGCGTCGGCGGCCGCATCGGTCTCCATCGCGGCCATTGACGGCATCGAGGTCGGGAACATCCATCACCAACCCGGTCCGCGTCGGGTTGTTCGGATCGACGAACGTCCGAATGTTGGTTTACACCGAGGGGGGCCGAAGAACTGCTCACGTCTCGGCGAGGCAAGCCAGTGATCTTTGTCCCTGACGTCGTGATAGGCCATTACGGTGGGCATCGCGCCTCCTCCATATCGCGGGGCCGAGCCGTAACCGACCCGGTACGCGCAGCGTAAGCCCGAACGTCCACCGCGATGACGCGGCCCGCCCCGGCCAGCTGGGCTACCCAACGATTGAGAGTATGGCTATTGCAGCTCGCAATCGGATCACGGTTGGCTACCCTTCGGATGTGACTGAGACAACATTGCTGGCGCGGCCGGCTTCGGTGGGCGCCATGCTGCTGAACCAGGTCAAGGAATCCTCATCCAAGGAGGCGTTCCGCTACATCGAAGGTGACCGCTGGGTCTCATTGAGCTGGTTGCAGACCAAGGACAAGGCTTTTCAATTGGCGGCTGGCCTGCTTGCGCTGGGAATTGAGCCTGAGGACCGCGTGGCAATCGCGTGCAACACCCGGATGGAGTGGATCCTGGCCGATCTTGCGATCATGTGCGCCGCCGGCGCAACAACGACGATCTACCCGTCTACACAGCACGAAGATGTGTGCTACATCCTTGCGGATTCCCAATCCAAGGTGGTCTTTGCTGAGGACGATCTCCAGGTCGGCAAGGTCCTTGATCATCTTGAGGAGCTGCCGGAGCTGATCACGATCGTGCAGCTCGACGGCAAGGTCGACCATCCTAAGGTCATCGCCTGGGCCGGTCTGGAAAAGCTTGGTCGTGATCATCTCGCGGCACACCCGACATCCGTAGATGATGTCATCGCAGCTATCAAGCCGGAAGATCTCGCGACGCTGATCTACACATCCGGCACTACCGGGCGGCCCAAAGGGGTACGCCTGGTCCAAGACTGCTGGACCTATGAGGGCGCAGCGATCGAGGCGTACGACATTATTTACGCCGACGACCTGCAGTACCTCTGGCTGCCGCTTAGCCATGTCTTCGGCAAGGCCCTGATTGCCATTCAGCTCTACATCGGCTTCACCACTGCTGTGGACGGCCGAATCGACAAGATCGTGGAGAACCTCGCGGAGGTCCAGCCGACTTTCATGTGTGGCGCGCCGCGGATCTTCGAGAAGGTGCGGGCCAGGGTCATGACGACTGCGTCGCACGGGATCAGGGCGAAGATCTTCGACTGGGCCTTCGGTGTCGGCCGCAAGGTTTCGCCGCTGCGATTGGCGGGAGAGCAACCATCAGGGCTGCTCGCTGTCCAGCACGCGCTGGCCGACCGGCTGGTCTTCAGCAAGATCAAAGCCAGGATGGGTGGCAAGATCAGGTTCTTCGTGTCGGGCTCCGCGGCGCTGAACCGGGAGGTGCAGGAGTGGTTCCACGCGGCTGGGCTGCTGGTGCTGGAGGGTTACGGCCTCACCGAGACCACCGCTGCCACCTGCGTCAACAACCCGCGCGCCACCCGCTTCGGTACTGTGGGGCCGCCTGTCCCCGGCTCTGAGGTGAAGATCGCCGACGACGGCGAGATCTTGATCATGGGCCCGGGCGTCATGCGTGGCTACCACAACCTGCCAGATGCAACGGTGGAGGCGTTGAATGACGGCTGGTTCGCGACCGGGGACATCGGCGAGCTCGACGACCAGGGCTATCTGCGGATCACTGATCGGAAAAAGGACCTGATCAAGACCTCTGGCGGCAAGTACATCGCTCCACAGAAAATTGAGGGTGTGCTGAAAGTCGCCAGCCCCTACATCAGCCAGGTGCTGGTGCACGGGGACGGCCGTAAGTACGCCACCGCCTTGATCACACTCGATCCAGAGGCTATCGAGGGCTGGGCGAAAGAGGAGGGGTTGAGCTACTCCACAGTCCAAGAGCTAGCTACCTCTCGCGAGGTCCATGACTTGATTGAGCAGCATGTTGCGCAGGCCAACCAGCAGCTCGAGCGCTGGGAGACGATCAAGAAGTTCGAGATCTTGCCGAGTGAGCTCAGCGTGGACGAGGGCGAGGTCACGCCGAGCTTGAAGATCAGGCGCAAAGCCGTGGAGGAGAAGTACGCCGACGTACTGAACAGCATGTACGACTCCCGCTAGCCGGAAGGACGTCGGCGGCCTCGGAGTCCCGGTTAAGTCTTGGCGCCGCCGTTGACGTAGATGACCTGGCCGGAGACATAGCCCGCTTCTTCGCGGCACAGGAAGCTCGCGACGGCGGCGATATCCTCGGGTTTTCCGATGCGACCAATCGGGATGTCGCGGGAAGCGGCCAGCTTCCACTCCTCGAAGTCCAGGCCCTGCCGTGCGGCGGATGCCTGCGTCATGTCTGTCTCGACATAGCCAGGCGCGATCGCGTTTGCCGTCACACCGAATTTGCCCAGCTCCAGGGCAAGGGTCTTGGTGAAGCCGATCAACCCGGCTTTGGCCGCCGCGTAATTGGCCTGGCCGCGGTTGCCGAGTGCCGAGGTCGAAGAAATATTGATGATGCGACCCCACTTGGCCTGTGTCATGTGGGTCTGGGCCGCCCGGGTCATCAGGAAAGCACCACGCAGGTGCACATCCATGACTGAATCCCAGTCGATTGCGCTCATTCTGAAAATCAAGTTATCTCGGATGATGCCAGCGCTGTTGATCAATATCGTTACCGGTCCAAGCTCGGCAACGGTCTGCTGTACTGCGTAGCCGGCGGCGTTCTCGTCGGCGACATCGGCACCGATGGGGACCGCACGGCCGCCATTTTCAATGATCTCCTTCGCAGTGCTCCTGCTGCCTTGTTCATCGAGATCGACAACACCAATGGATATGCCGTCGGCGGCGAGCCGATGGGCGATGGCGGCACCAATGCCACGCGCCGCGCCGGTGACGATTGCAACATTCATGGATGAGACCCTACGTGATCGTGGCTCGGGAGCAATTCGTCTTCTGAAATGATCGACGACCGTGAGCCCCTATACCCACCGCTGTCCGATGCGCTGGGGCGACATGGATGCACAAGGCCATGTCAACAATGCGGCGTATCTGGACTACCTGCAGGAAGCTCGAGTCGCCTTCCTGCTCTCGGGGTCGCCGGTGCTGCAGCATCTACTCGATGCTGGCACGCTCGTCGTGAATCACCAGTTGGAATACCTCAAACCAGTCACCTTCAGCGACCGACCGCTGACGATCAACCTATGGCTGGATGGCATCGGTGGGAGCCGATTTTCTGTCGGATATGACGTGTATGACGGCAATGACCTGGCGGCTCGGGCACGGACCGGCATAGTGCCGTTTGACCTAGCCAGCAACGCTTTGCGGCGCCTGACTGCAGAAGAGCGAGAGCTGCTCGGCCGGTCTCTGGCGCCTGCGGAGCCTTTGCGGCCGGTGCCGAAGGTGGCCATTCTGGGAGACCATCACCGTTACCAGCTCACCGTGCGTTGGTCCGACCTCGACTCGTACGGTCACGTCAACAACGTGAAGTACTACGACTACGTCCAGGAAGCCAGGATCAGCCTGGTGTCCAGCACTGTCGGCTGGGAGCCCGAAGCTGTTTGGATGGTTGTCCGCCAGGACCTTGAGTACATGAAACCGATCGACTTCAGGACCGAGCCGTACGAGGTGGGCACGGCAGTCACGGCAATCGGCAATCGCTCCTTCACACTGGCCGCTGAAATACGCGATCCGCTGTCGAGTACGGTCTACGCGACCGCCCGGACCGTTGCGGTCGGCGAATCCCCGCTGAGTCCCGAGCAGCGAGAGGCGCTAGGCAGGTGGGCCCTGATCAGGTGACCCTGAGCCCTGGCATCGTACCGGGATGCTCGTCGAAGGTGTTCACCATCGAGTGCGCAGCCCGCTCCATGTAGGTCCACAACTCAGTTTCCTGTTGTGGAGTCAGTTCGATTGAGTCGATCGCATCCCTCATGTGCTTCAGCCACCGGTCCCGCATCGCTGGCGTCACGGCAAAAGGCGCGTGGCGCATGCGTAGCCGCGGATGCCCACGCTGCTCGCTGTAGGTGGTCGGACCTCCCCAGTACTGCTCGAGGAACATGCGAAGCCGTTTTTCAGCGGAAGCAAGGTCTGGCTCTGGATACAAAGCGCGTAGCGGCGGATCAGAGGCGACCCCCTCATAGAACCGCCGAACAAGCGCCACGAAGGTCTCATGGCCGCCGACAGCGTCGTAAAAGGTCTGCAAAGGTGCTTTTTCAGACATCGGGACCCATTGTCTACCACGCCGTGGGCGGGGCTGGCTGAATGAGACCGCGTACGCCATTTCTCGATCGGGAGGAGTCAAAATGACCACGGTTCCGACCGCCGAAGCGCACTGGCAGGGCCCTTTACGCCGTCTCTGGTTCGACCTCGGCCGGGGGCGGGCCCGGGCCGCCCTGACTGAAGTTGCCAAGGCGGAGGACTTCGCCGTTACGGACGTACCAGACTATGCCGTCCTTGCCTCGCAGTTCCGTGACCCGCAATCCAACGGCTTCGACCAAACCGGAGGCCATGTCCATGTCCACGTAGTCGCCTACACCGAGCTGGTCCTCGACCAACATGAAGATCCCCGACACAAGGTCCTTCACTATGCTCTGCAGACCGAAGGCGACGGTAACGGCGACGACCGTCGTGCCCGCCAGAATCGTCGTGATGTTGTACCCCAGCTCGGCCAAGATCATCAGGATGGCAACGGCGAAGATCACGAATGTCACAGTGCTCTGAGCCAGCGATCCGAGCGCCGACAGGCGTTGCCTGCGGCGTTCTGCGGACATTGTGGTGGCCTCGATCACCCGCTGGGCCATCTGATTTCGTGAGCTCAGCGGGCGGTCGATCGCCCGTCTCACGGAACGATCGATCAAGCGATGCAGCACGCGACGCAGCACGAACGCCGCAATGATCAAGAGCACGATGCGAATCGGCCTGAACACGACCAGTTCGGCGAGATTGTCTGGTAACCATTCCGGCATGGGCCTCAGCCTAAGTCGTGACTTCGCGCGCCTTACCGACTTGATAAGTCTTTGGCTACGTCACGAACTGCCGATACGGTCACCGCGATCGCCGGGCGCTCGGTAGCCAAAGTTCGCCAGATGGCATAGACCTGGCGGGAAAATGCCGGCCTGAGCGAGATGATCGAGACGCCGTCGACCGGTCCGCGGCCGAGTCTCGGCATGACGGCAATACCCAGCCCGGCAGCGACCATCGCGAGCTGCGTCTGATGCTCTTCAGCGGTATGGGTCACTTCCGGAGTCAGCCCATGCTGCCGCAGCGTCTGGGTCAGCCATTCGTGGCAGATGGCCCCGTGCGGCCATGTGATCCACGGCTCGGCACACAGCTCAGTGAGCTCGACGCTCGCACGCTGTGCCAGCGGATGGTCAGCAGGTACTGCGAGATCGACCGGATCATTCATGATCAGCAGTTGCTCCACGCCGTCCGGCAGCACCAGTGGCGCATTCATCCAGTCATTGACCAGGGCAATGTCGAGATGTCCCGCGACGACCAATCGGATTGCCTCATCGGGCTGCCGCTCCGAAACCCGAAGTCGCAGCTGCCCGTGTTCCGTGCGGAGCCGGGCCACCGTCTGGGGAAGGATGGCCCGCGCGGCCGTCGCGAACCCCGCGATCTGTAAATCACCGACAACGCGATCGCGTTCCCGGTCGAGCTCGCTCTCCGCGCTCTCCACCTCGGAGAGAATTGCGTGCGCCCGTCTCGCCAGCAAGGCACCAGCCGGCGTGAGTCGTACGCCGCGGCCGTACGGCTCGATGAGCCGCTGGCCGACATCGCGTTGCAGCTTGCCAAGTTGCTGAGATATGGCCGACGGGGTCAGGTGCAGCGCCGCGGCCGCGCCGGTCACCGAGCCGAAAGTCGACACCGCGTGCAAGGCCTGCAGACGCTCAAGGTGCAACATTTCACGGATCCTACACAGTATCCCCAACGGCAATTTGCTTGTGCTTAACAGTACATCTGGCCATGCTTGACCGGTGACCAGCACGGTGGACCAGATCCGGCAGACAACGATCACCAGATCGGGTTCGGACTGGCGAACGCTTCTCGCGGTCATCATTACCGTCTTCGCGTGGGCTTCAGCTTTCGTCGTGATCCGGTATGCGGCTCACGACATCGAGCCAGGTGCCCTCAGCCTCGGGAGACTGCTCGTGGCCAGCCTCGCCCTCAGTGCCATGATGATCGGCCGCAAGCTCATCCGTATGACCCCCAGGGAGTGGGCGCTCACCGCCCTGGTGGGGGTCGCCTGGTTCGCGGTCTACAGCGTCGCGCTCAATGCCGGCGAGCAAACTGTCGACGCTGGCACCGCTGCAATGCTCATCCAACTGGCGCCGATACTCGTCGGCATACTCGCAGGCTTCCTCCTCGGCGAGGGCTTTCCGCGGATGCTCGTCATTGGCGGCTTGGTCGCCTTCGGGGGCACTCTGCTGATTGGCTTCGCCACCAGCACTGGGAGGGTCGACCTCGCCGGTGTTCTTCTCGTGCTGTTGAGCGCCACGGTCTTCTCGATCGCCATGGTGGCGCAGAAGGTGGTGCTGCGCCGCATCCCGGCGGTGCAGATGACCTGGTTTGCCTGCCTCATTGGGACCATCGCCTGCCTGCCTTTTGCTGGTGCTCTGGTTCGTGACCTCTCAGTCGCACCGACCCTGCAGATCCTGGGAGTCGTCTACCTCGGGCTAGTGCCGACTGCCCTCGCATTCTCGACCTGGGCGTACGCGCTCAGCCATACCGCGGCCGGAAAGCTGGGTGTCACGACATTCGCGGTGCCACCGATCACGATCCTGCTGGGATGGCTGTTCCTCGGCGAGGTGCCCCCAATGCTCGCCATCGTGGGCGGTGCAGTCTCCCTAATAGGTGTGGCCATCGCGAGGAGGCCGGGAAAACCAAAAGTCATTGTGCCTTCCGGTATGTGACGCGGCCCGCCCAGACGGTGGCGACCACGGGATCTGGCAGTTCGCGGCCGTGCCAGGGATTGTTACGCGATAGCGAGGCTGTGTCGGCGCGGTCGACCACGCGCCGCGCGGCGGGATCGATCAGAACCAGATTGGCAGGCTCATCGAGAGCCAGTGGACGACCTTGATCGGCAAGCCGAGCAATGTGTGCTGGCATGATCGACATCCGTTCCGCCAGCTGGCGCCAGTCCAGCAGGCCGGAATTGATCATGGCTTCCACAACCACGGCGAGCGCGGTCTCCAGGCCGAGCATCCCGAACGCCGCCTCGGCGAAGGCGTGCTCCTTGTCGTGGCGCGCATGTGGCGCGTGATCGGTCGCCACTGCGTCGATGGTCCCGTCCGCCAGGGCCTCTCGTACGGCCTCGACGTGTTCGTTGGGCCGTAGCGGCGGATTGACCTTGTAGGTCGGGTCGTAGCTGAGCAGCTCAGTCGTTGTCAGCATGAGGTGATGAGGCGCAACCTCCGCCGTGACATTGATATTGCGCTGCTTGGCCCATCGGATCACGTCGACCGTCTCGGCGCAGGACACATGGCACACGTGCAGCCGGGAGCGGGTGAGTTCTGCGATCTGCACATCCCGAGCAACCACACTCGCCTCGGCAGCCGCCGGCCATCCTGGCAGCCCGAGCTTTCCGGAGATCTCGCCCTCGTGGCAGCAGGCCGAGTCGGTGGCCAGCTGCGGATCCTGGGCGTGCTGAGCGATGACTCCGTCGAATGCCCGAACGTACTCCAGCGCTCGTCGCATCAAGCGCGCATCCGAGACGCAGTGACCATCGTCGGAAAACACCCGTACGCGAGCGCCAGACCAGGCCATCAGCCCGAGCTCAGCCAGCTCGACTCCGTCCAATCCCTTGCTTACCGCGCCCACCGGCACCACCTGCGCATGCCCGTCCCGGGCGCCCAGCGCTGCAACATGCTGTGCTGCCTCCGCGGTGTCGGTCACCGGGATGGTGTTGGCCATCGCCAGCACAGCAGTGAATCCGCCGCGTGCAGCGGCCAGTGAGCCGGATTGCACCGTTTCGGCGTCCTCGCGTCCAGGCTCACGCAGGTGAGTGTGCAAGTCGACCAGGCCCGGCAGCGCGATGAGTCCGTCGGCATCCAGCTCTTCCGCATCGGCTGCGACGTCCCCGGGGTCAACCAAACGGCCGTCCCGGATTGCCAGGTCTGAGCGGCCGCCGCCGACGACGTCGGCACCGCGGATCAACAGGTCCGTCACTCAGCGCCTCCCAGCAACTCGTACAGCACGCTCATCCGGACCGAAACACCGGCAGCAACTTGGTCCAAGATCAAGGAATTGGCCGCGTCAGCGGCGTCCGCGGAGATCTCCAAGCCCCGGTTCATCGGGCCCGGATGGCAGATCGCCGCCTCTGGTTTCATGGCCTCCAACCTGGGACGGGTCAGGCCATACCCGATCGTGTACTCGCGGGGAGTGGGGAAGTACCCGCCTGACATCCGTTCCCGCTGCACTCGGAGCATCATCACGATGTCGGCCTGGGGCAGCACCTCGTCGAATTCGGTACAAGCGAGCACCGGCCAGCTGTCGATGCCCGCCGGGAGCAGCGTCGGGGGCGCGATGAGGATCACCTGCGCACCCAGCGTGGTGAGCAGCAAGACATTGCTACGAGCGACTCTCGAGTGGGTGATGTCTCCAACGATCGCCACGGTCTTGCCCTCGAAGCTCACTAGATCAGGCGCAGCCCGGCGAAGATGCCGCCGGATCGTAAAGGAATCCAACAATGCCTGCGTGGGATGTTCATGAGTTCCATCACCCGCGTTGAGCACATGGGCATCGATCCAGCGCGAAGCCTGCCAAGGTGCGCCCGACGCATGATGTCGAATCACCAGCGCGTCGACGCCCATGGCAGCGACTGTCAGCACTGTGTCGCGCAGTGATTCACCTTTCGATACCGACGAGCCCTTCGCACTGATGTTGATCACGTCCGCGGACAGCCACTTGCCCGCGATCTCGAAGGAGGACCGGGTCCGGGTGGAGTCCTCGAAGAACAGATTGACTACGGTGCGACCCCGGAGGGCGGGCAGCTTCTTGACCGGGCGTCCCAGTACTAGCGACATTTCCTCGGCGAGATCGAAGATCTCGGTGATCTGGGTTCGATCAAGATCCGCTGCGGACAGCAGATGACGCATCAGGTCTCCCCTCGAACGGGATCATCGCTCTGTTCGATGCTGACCTGGTTCATGCCGTCGATCTCCGTCAGTCTTACGCCGACGTGCTCACCGGTCCGGGTTGGGATGTATGTTCCGACATGATCAGCGTGGATGGGCAGCTCGCGATGACCGCGATCGACCAACACGGCCAGCTGAACGGCTCGTGGTCGACCAAGATCACCGAGAGCATCTAGGGCAGCCCGCACCGTACGTCCGGTGTAGAGCACGTCATCGACGAGAACTACGGTGCTGCCGTCCACCTCGACCGGTAGGTGCGTGTGGCCTACGGCCCGGGTCGGATGACGCCTCAGGTCATCGCGGTACATGGTCACATCGAGAGTGCCCACCGGAACCTTGACGCCCTCCACTTCGTCCATCACAGTCGCAAGCCGACGGGCCAGCGCGACACCACGAGTGGGAATCCCCATCAGCACGAGATCCTCTGCACCGCGGTTCGCCTCGAGAATCTGGTGGGCCATCCGCGCGCATACCCGAGCAATCTGATCAGCGTCGAGAACTACACGAGAATCCATGGAACCGGTCCCGACGCGTGGCGTCGGATCATCCGGCTGGGCCTGTGGCACGCCGGTACCTGACAACAATCCTCCTCTGGGCGCTTCGCAACCTCCGCGGAACCGCCTCGGGGCGATAACGTAGGGCCGTGAACGAACTCCTGAGCATGCTAGTGCCTCTGGAAACGCTCTCCGGGTGGCCACAGGTCACGAATCCCACGCCTTTGCAGGTTCTCCTGCTGCTCGTCGGCTTCCCCCTCTTGTTCTTCTTCATCGTGATCGCCATCAACAAGATCGCGACATCCATTCACGCTGCGCGTGGCGACGACATCCACGCCAACGATCCGCTCTGGGTGGGTGGCCGTGAGTCGGCTGAGCTGGAGGCCGCTGGCGCGAACCCTGGTCCCGAGACCGGCGAGCAAACTCCGGCTGCTGACGCCGAGGGGGCTTTGGCTGCTGAAAGCGATGTCCAGGGCGGCGATACCGGCGAGCACGTGGGTGGCGCGGGTGCCCGCTGGTGACGCGTTCACCCCGAGCCAACGAGAGTGGATCAAGCGTGCCGTCCGGAACGCCGAGATTGCCTCGGGTCTGAAGTTCTTGGTCTTTGTGGGCGTCTCCGAGGATGATTCCCGCGCGTATGCCGAACGGCTGCACAAGTCACTCACCGATCCTGATCACTCAGTTTTGGTGATGTGCGATCCAGAGTTTCACAAACTGGAGATCGTTACGGGCAAGCAGGCCCGCCGAACTCTTAGTGATCTTGAATGCCGCCTAGCGGCTGCGGCTATGCAGACCTCGTTCGCCGGCGGTGACATCGTCGGCGGTCTTGCGGCCGGTATCCAGCAGCTTGGAGAGGCGGCACATCAGCCGAAGACGCTCCACACCACGCGGCCGAGCTGAGCGCCCGCACCGGCTCTGGTTGCGATGGCAATCGCTCGTCTGCCCCGGCTGGATCTGCGATAGTGCTCCCATGCGCGTACACATCGGCAGCGACCACGCCGGGTTTGAGCTGAAGAACCATCTGATCGAGGCTCTTACCAAAGACGGGCACGAAGTCGTTGACCACGGGCCGGAGACCTACGACGCCGAGGATGACTATCCCGTCTTCTGCATCCCAGCTGCTGAGGCTGTAGTGGCCGACCCCGGCTCGCTGTGCATTGTTATCGGCGGCTCCGGCAATGGCGAACAGATTGCTGCAAACAAGGTGGTGGGCACTCGGGCCGCGCTTGCCTACGACATGGATACTGCGAAGCTTGGCCGACAGCACAACGACGCGAACGTGATCGCCATTGGCGCCCGGATGCACACGAAGGAAGAGGCCCTGGAACTGGTTCAGGTCTTCCTTGCGACGCCGTTCAGTGGCGATCCACGCCATGCCCGGCGCATCGCGCTCCTCGCCGACTACGAGAAGACCCGCTCGGCGGCGAACGCCTGAATGTGCCCTGAGCCTGGCGATCGGCATGCGAAGTGCTGGCTCCGTCGGCGGCGAACGCCTAAATGTGCCCTGAGCTGTCGAAGGGCATGCGCTCGACGGGCTCAGGACGCATCCAAGGATCTACTCGTTGCGGTGTGGTCCATTCGGGCGACGTCCATCGACGCGAGCGAGCAGCTCGTCGATGACCTCCGCCGCAACGCGTTCGTCATCAAGGTCCGGGCGGGACACATCCCGCCCTCGCATCGCACGGTCGAGAGTGACAAGCCCCGAGACACCGTCCCGCCCAAAATCACGCGGCCATAGGTCGCGAGAGTCGTGCATCGTCCCCGAGTAGTGTGTTCCTCCGCCGTGCGTTCCTGAGGGCCGACCCCCAGGTGGCAACGCACCTGTCATGGCTCACACGCTAAAACAGATTCGTAGGCTGCGTGCATGATCGCAATGGAAGTGTTACGCGAGCACAGTCGCCACTCTTGAATGGCTTAGGAGGGAACCTTGCCGGAAGGGCACACGCTGCACCGGCTCGCTCTCGACCTCACGCAGGCCTTCGGCGGGCGGGTGGTGTCGGTCAGCAGTCCGCAGGGACGTTTTGCAGAGTCGGCGGCACAGCTGGACAAGACCCGGATGATCGAAGGGACCGCGCACGGCAAGCATCTGTTCTGCGAGTTCGACGGTGATCGTTTTCTCCACGTCCATCTGGGCCTCATCGGCAGCTTTGACCTCGGTCCGCCTCAGCCACCTCGTGGTCTGGTCCGAATGCGAATCGCGACCGAGCAGGCGGTCGCAGACCTACGCGGACCCCAGCTCTGCACGTTGCGGACGCGCGCCGAGGTTGCTTCGCAATTGGCTGTGCTCGGTCCCGATCCGCTCCGGGCCGACGCCGATCCTGATCTTGCCTGGCGCCGGATCCATCGTGCGACCCGGCCGATCGCCGTACTTGTGATGGATCAGACCGTCCTGTCTGGTGTCGGAAACGTGTATCGGGCGGAGGTCCTGTTTCGTAACCGGATCAATCCGCATCGCCCTGGAAACAGGTTGAGCCGGCGCAGCTGGCTGGGAATCTGGACCGATCTGGTCGAGCTGATGCCTCAAGGAGTGGTGCACAACCGGATCGACACGGTACGCCCCGAGCACACGCCTGAGGCGATGGGTCGACCGCCGCGTAAGGATGATCATGGTGGCGAGGTCTATGTCTATCGGCGCGCTGGCATGGCCTGCTTTGTCTGCGGTTCCAAGATCCGCACCGAACTGCTGGCTGGGCGCAACCTGTTCTGGTGTGCCCGCTGCCAGCGTCGCGGATGAGCTTCGGCGAGTTTGGGTGAGTTGGGTAAGAGAGGTGGCTGTGAGCAGCGGCACGCTGAGAGAGACTGCGACCCCATTGGTGGTTGAGCTGTGGTACGCGGAGGCGCCGGACCTCGGTGATCCGGTTCTGCTTGAGGTTTTGCGATCGCAGTGGCCGGCCACTGAGCACCAGATGGAGTCGATCGTTGTTCCTCATGGTGATTCGGCCTCGCCGCTGTTGACGGTGATCATGACGGCCAGCCCACTGGGGCAGGGCGGCAAAGCCCTGCCCGATGTCAGCCAAACATGGGACTGGGAGGACGCGGAGGTTGCCGTCTCGGCCAGCCGTTGCAGCCTGCTGGTGACTGAGATGTTCGGTGACGGCCGGACGCCGCAAGAACGCTGGGATGGCATGAGTGGGGTGGTTGCCGAA
This sequence comes from uncultured Actinomycetota bacterium, assembly GCA_963836855.1. Taxonomy (GTDB): domain Bacteria; phylum Actinomycetota; class Actinomycetes; order Propionibacteriales; family Propionibacteriaceae; genus Microlunatus. The sequence continues at coordinate 86,614 of CAWILN010000051.1, forward strand.
ATGCTGCGAGCCACTCGCCCCACGACGCTCAGCTGGCCGCAGAGCCAGCGCGTCGGCGACCCTGAGCTGTTTACAGTAGGTGATCTTGATGGCCTGATCAATGTGCGGTACTTCACTATCTCGAACGATCCCGGCGCAATGGTGATGGACACCCTCGGACTACATGTGTTCGGACTACCGGACGTGCAGTGCCACTTCCGGGACCGAGAGCCCGGCGAGATCGCCGCCATGCTCTTCTCCACCGCTGTCTACTTGTTCCGGTTCGGTGATGTCATCGCCGACGGCAACACCATCTCCGGAGCGCAGGGCGATGAGCGGTTCGCCTGCTTTCACGAGCGTGCCTTACTGGCGCCCAGCCGCCAGGTCATTGATGTCGATCTTGGCGACCCATACGCGGCCGGCCGGCGTGACCGGCCCGCCACATAGCGGGAGTGTCACCTAGCTGCGAGCGTCGGGAATCGCGCGCCGCCGCACGGAGGAGGAGGGAGCGGAGGTGTTCTTCCTCTGCGAGCGACGACGACGGCGGCGGATGGCAAGCGCGATGCGCGAGCAGCTCTCAAAAGATGCTTCTGCGTACGGAGAGCAGCTCAACTTCGGGGCGGAAGGCGACCAACCGCTCGACGGCATCGAGTACCTCGACCAAATGTGCCCGGTCCGGACTCACCGCGGCCACCCCGATGCCCACCCTTCGATGCAGCTCGAGATGATCAACTTCGGCGACGCTGAGTTCAAAGCGCCTGCGGACCTCTGCTATCAGCGGGCGGACCAACGAGCGCTTCTCCTTGAGCGAATGCACATCGCCGAGCAGCAGGTCGAACTCCAGCGCACCCACCCACATGGCCATGGCCATAGCGTAAGGACCGGCCGACCGGACACTCACCGACTTCGTGGTCTAGCGTCGATGGCGGATGGTCACCTGTGGTGAACGTGCAAGGCGTCAAGAGGTGGTGAACGACATGTCCGAACTACGCAATGCCCGTCATCTCAGTGCTCATGATCTTCGACGGCGTATCAACGAGGGGGATATCGATACCGTGGTCGTCGCCTTCACCGACATGCAGGGGCGGTTGCAGGGTGAGCGATTGCACGCAGCGTACTTCGCCGAACACGTTCTCGATCATGGCACCGAAGGCCCCGCATATTTGCTCGCGGTCGACGTCGAGATGAACGTCGACGACCGCTACGCGATGTTGTCGCAGCAGAAGGCCGACGACGATGTCACGCTGGTGCTCGACATGCAGACGATTCGGCTACTGCGACACCAGCCCGGAGCAGTTATGGTGCAGTGCGATGCGGTCTGGCCGGACCAGACACCAGTCGCGCAATCGCCAAGGTCGATCTTGAAGCAGCAGTTGGAGGCGGCGGCCGATCGGGACTATGACGTTCGGGCCGGTACGAAGCTGCAATTCATGGCATTCGACACCAGCTACCACGACGCCTGGAACGCTCACTATCGTGATCTTGCTTTGGTCAACCAGTACAACCTCGACTCCTCGATCCTGGGTGGGAGTCGGATCGAACCGGTGCTGCGCGAGATCCGCAACAAGACCTACGCAGCAGGGATTGATGTCGACGCGGTGAAAGGCCAGCACAACCTGGGGCAGCACGAGATCGGCCTCAGGCACGGTGATGCCTTGACGATCGCCGACAACCACGCGGTCTTCAAGACAATGGCCAAGGAGATCGCCGCTCAGCACGGCAAAGCGATCACCTTCATGGCCAAGTACGGCGAGGGGCAGGGCAACTCCTGTCAGATCCACCTATCACTGCACGGCACCAACGGGTCGACGGTCTTTTGGAGCAACCACGGCCGCACCAAGGTTTTTGAATCCTTTGTCGCTGGGCTGCTCGCGACCATGTACGACTTCACTTTGCTCTACGCGCCGAACATCAACTCCTACAAGCGTTTCGCCGCTGGATCGCCTGGTCCGACGACTATCGCGTGGGGAGCGGACAACCGCTGTGCGCTCCGGTTGCATGGTCACGGGAACTCAGCGAGGCTGGAAAATCGGGTGCCAGGCGGGGACGTCAATCCCTATCTCGCCGTTGCGGCCATGATCGCCGGCGGATTGTACGGGCTTGATCATGATCTCGAACTCGGCCTGGAGCTGACAGACACCGTCCACCCCTCTGACTTTCCCAGCATTCCGCGTACGCTGCGTGAGGCACGGCAAGCCTTTGCGTCCTCGCAGGTTGCCCGCGCCGCCTTTGGCGACGATGTGGTCAACCACTACACCACGATGGCTGATGTCGAACTCGAGGCCTTCGGCGCGGCAGTCACCGACTGGGAGCTGAGGCGCAGCTTCGAAAGAATGTGAGAATGGGGCCCATGGTGGGGGCGACGCAAGGCAGGCCGGTGATCGGCCTGAGCACCTATCGCGAGCAGGCCGCTTGGTCGGTTTGGAACATGTCGGCCGACCTGTTGCCGTCGGTCTACACCAGATCGGTTGAGGCTGCTGGGGGTCTCGTCGTGCTGTTGCCACCACAGGTCGATGGCATGGCTGAGGTGGTCTCCAGGCTTGATGGGCTGATCATCACGGGTGGCGCCGACGTGGATCCGGAGCGCTATGACCAGATGCCTCATCCCATGACCAAAGTCCGCCGGGATCGGGACGCCTGGGAGTTCGGTTTGCTGGATGCCGCTGATCGGCTCGGTCTTCCAACGCTCGGTATTTGCCGCGGCATGCAGGTGATGGCGGTCCGAGCTGGCGGCTCGCTCGAGCAGTACCTGCCCGATGTGGTGGGGCATGAGGAGCACGCACCGGGCGGCAACTCATTTGGCTGGACGTCGATCGCCACCCGTGAGAGGTCCCGGGTGCGAACCTTTGTAGGTGACCGTGTCCAGGTCAGCTGCCACCACCACCAGTCGGTGGTCAGCCACCCCGGATTCGAGGTGACAGCCCGGGCGGCCGACGGCACCATCGAGGCCATCGAGGATCCAGAACGGCCATTCTGGCTTGGCGTGCAGTGGCATCCGGAGAGTGGCGATGACTATGGGCTCTTCCTTGGGCTGATCGAGGCCGCTACAGGAGTCGATGCACGGGCTTGACATATGGCCTATAGCTTGTCGAATGGTGTGGCCTGAGCTTGTCGAAGCCCCTTCGACAAGCTCAGGGCACATAGATAGGCGTAGGGCGCATCGACAGGCTCAGGGCGCATCGTCTGCTGAGAACAGCTCAACCCGATGTAGTGCAGGATCGTCGTACGCAAAAGTCCGGACCGGACCAGGCGGTGTCTCTCTGGTCTCGAACCGCACAGTGACCCGACCCAGCCCCGACCCCCACACCCAGCCACGCCCGTGCTGATCATGCTCGACATCCATCCCGGCGAGCCAACCCTGGCGCGCAGGCTGCTCTTCAGGTATCGGGTGCTCCTCGGTCAGATCGTCGGCCGGGTGCGCACTTGACGTCTCAGCTACGAAGAGGTCCTGCTGCAACACATCCGTCAGGCCGGCCACCCCGACGCCGAGAAGCCGAACTCCACCAGTGGAATCGACCGCAGACAGCAGCGAAGTGGCGACCGAGCCGATGACATCGGCGCGATCTGTCGCGCTGAGTAGCGTGCGTGATCTTGTGAAGGTCGAGAAGTCATGCAGCCGGACCTTGATCGACACCGTGTGGGCAAACAGCCGCGCGGCTCTCAGCCGGCCCGCCACCTGTCGTGCGTCGCGGAGCAAGATCCTGGTGAGCTCGTCCCGGGAGACGAGATCGGTCTCGAAGGTATCCTCGACCGAGATCGACTTCGTTTCCCGATCAGGCTCAACCGGCCGGTCGTCACGCGCGTAGGCCAGCTCGAGCAGGGCGTGGGCATGGGTTTTACCGATCACCTGAGCCAATTCATCGAGCGCGCACGCCTGGAGGTCGGCGACCGTGTGGATGCCGACACGGTGCAGCTTCTCCTGAGTGACCGGGCCGACGCCGGGAATGACAGAGACTTTCATGGGTCGCAGCAGCTCCAGCTCCTCACCTGCTTCCACGATGGAGCTGCCGTCGGGCTTGGCCAGCTCACTGGCGATCTTGGCGACGAACTTGGATGTGCCGATGCCCACTGAGGCGGTCAGGCCATTTGTGGCCGCCCGGACTTCGTCCTTGAGTTGCGCAATCAGCAGCTCCAGGCGTGGGTGGTTGAAGTTCAGTGGATCCGTCGCTGCCCGAAGATCAACGAATGCCTCGTCCAAGGAGAGCGGCTCTACCAGCGGAGAGAGCCGGTGCAACACGTCCATGACCTGACGGCTTGCCATGCGGTATGCAGGGAACCGGCCGGCAAGGAACGCCGCGTGCGGGCAGCGTCGCCGTGCCTCATGCGTCGGCATCGCCGACCGTACGCCGAAAACCCGTGCCTCGTAGGACGCGGTGGCGACTACCCCTCGCTGGCCGAGACCGCCGACAATGACGGGTTTCCCGCGAAGCGATGGCTTGTCACGCTGCTCGACCGACGCGTAAAAGGCATCGAGGTCGAGGTGGAGCACGGAGGGCTCGCTTCGCACGGTCTCATTGTGCTCGTCAGCCTCTGGCGTGGCTGAAGGATAATGCGTCGTAGCGTTTAGTCGTGAGCCTCCGGGGTACCGGGCGGAGGACGGCTGTGCAGGGATCGAGGGACAGGGTGCAGGAACAAATCATTGAGATGTGGCCGGGTAGGCCGTATCCGCTGGGCGCGACCTTTGACGGCACTGGTGTGAACTTCGCAGTCTTCTCCGAGGTGGCGTCGAAGGTTGAGTTGTGCTTGATCGACGACGACGCCCAGGAGACGCGCCTCGAGCTCATTGAGGTCGACGGGTATGTCTGGCATGCCTACATTCCTCGGATCCAGCCGGGCCAGTGCTACGGGTACAGGGTCTACGGCCCGTACGATCCCGCCGAGGGTCATCGCTGCAACCCGTCGAAGCTTCTGCTGGATCCGTACGCCAAGGCGATCAGTGGCCAGATCGACGGGCACGAGTCCTTGTTCTCATACCGCTTCGCTGATCCGCAGATCTTCAATGATCATGACTCCCTAGGCCACACCATGCTGTCTGTGGTCACCACACCATACTTCGACTGGGGTCATGATCGACCGCCGCGGCATGAATACCACGAGAGCATCATTTATGAGATGCACGTGAAGGGTCTCACGATGACTCATCCGGGCATTCCGGACGAGATCCGCGGAAGCTATGCGGCAATGCGTCATCCGGCGATCATCGAGCACCTCAGCTCGCTTGGGATCACAGCGGTGGAGCTGCTACCGGTGCATCAGTTCGTCAACGACACGCACCTGACAGATCATGGTTTGTCCAACTACTGGGGCTACAACACCATCGGCTTCCTCGCGCCCCAGAACACCTACGCCAGCGTCAACCGCGGTCAGCAGACCACCGAGTTCAAATCGATGGTGAAGGCATTGCATGAAGCCGACATCGAAGTGATCTTGGACGTGGTCTACAACCACACCGCGGAAGGCAATGAGCTGGGACCGACGATCGCCTTCCGCGGCATCGACAACGCCGCCTACTACCGTTTGGTCGATGGCGCCAAGCAGCACTATTACGACACCACTGGAACTGGCAACAGCCTGCTCATGCGCAGCCCGCATGTCCTGCAGTTGATCATGGACTCGTTACGCTACTGGGTCTTGGAGATGCACGTCGATGGCTTCAGATTTGATCTTGCGGCTACGCTCGCCAGGCAGTTCCATGAAGTGGACAAGCTGTCGGCGTTCTTCGACATCATCCAGCAAGACCCGGTGATTTCCCAGGTCAAACTGATCGCCGAGCCATGGGATCTGGGCGACGGTGGCTATCAGGTCGGCAACTTCCCGCCATTGTGGACAGAATGGAACGGCAAGTACCGCGATACCGTACGCGACTTCTGGCGCGGAGAGCCGGCATCGCTGGCCGAGTTCGCCTCGCGAATCACAGGTTCCAGCGACCTGTACGAGCACTCCGACCGGCACCCGACCGCGTCGATCAACTTCGTAGTCGCCCACGACGGCTTCACGTTGCGGGATCTTGTCTCCTACAACGAGAAACACAATGAGGCGAACGGCGAAGGCGGCAACGATGGCGAGAGCCACAACCGATCATGGAACTGCGGTGTAGAGGGCGAGACCGACGACCCCGCGATCAACGCTCTCCGGTTACGTCAGCAGCGCAATTTCATCACGACCATGATGGTGAGTCAGGGTGTTCCCATGCTCGCCCACGGAGATGAACTGGGGCGTACCCAACGGGGTAACAACAACGTGTACGCCCAAGACAACGAGCTCTCCTGGGTCCAGTGGGATCTCCATGCCGACCAGAAGGATCTGCTGGCTTTCACATCAGCGGCGATCAGCTTGCGTCAGGCTCACCCGATACTGCGGCGCCGGCGGTTCTTTGCCGGCGATGCCCAACACGGCGGCAGGAGCGAACTTGGCGACATCTTGTGGTTCAAGCCGGACGCCTCAGAGATGGACGAGGCGGATTGGAACTCCGGATTCGCCCGCAGCCTGATGGTCTTTCTCAACGGTGACGCCATCCCCGAACTCGATGCGGTCGGCCGACCGATCACAGACGACCATTTCTTATTACTCTTCAATGCTCACTCCGAATCGATCAGGTTCACCATGCCGCCAGCAGTGCTCGGCCAGAACTGGCAGGTGCGACTCGATACCGCCAGCGGACAGGTCGATCCGGCAGATGTTCGTCCGTGGCGAGCGAGGTCAACCCATTGGGTGGAATCGCACTCCATGATCGTGTTGTCGACAACTGTCGTACCGGAGGAAGAGCGTGCCGCCTCCAAGTCTCGAGCACTGCAAGCCACCGCATCAGCTGCGAAAGCGCCAATGCGTCCTCGGCAGCCGAGCTGAGCAGTACAGCCTCGACTCGACGCTGATCCGAGCGGCGAATGGTGGCCAATTCGGGCTGTCACTGGGACGATTGCTGAGCAAAGGCGGCATGATGAAACCGGTTGTCCAGCTCTTCCGCTCTCTGCTGAGCAGCGGACCCCAGGCAGCCCGCGCAGCGAGGAGTGAGTCATGACGGTAGAAACCCCCGCACCCAGCCCGGCAGCCCCGCCTCCTGTTGATCGCACATCGAGCAGGCATCGGGTCGTGGTCATCGGTTCCGGCTTCGGTGGGCTTTGGGCCACGGAAGCTCTGAAGAAGGCCCCGGTGGATGTCACCATGATCAGCGGGACTTCTCACCACCTGTTTCAGCCGCTGCTCTATCAGGTTGCGACCGGCGTCTTGTCTGAAGGCGAGGTCGCTCCAGCGACCCGCGAGGTGCTCAAGAAGCAGAGGAACGCGACGGTGCTGCTCGGTCGAGTCACCGATATCGACATTGACGCCAAGGCCGTCACGTCAGTCAGTCCGCTGGGCACCACCGTTACGGCGTACGACAGCTTGATCGTGGCCGCAGGTGCGGGTCAGTCGTATTTCGGCAATGATCAATTCTCCGAGTGGGCTCCGGGAATGAAGAGCATCGATGATGCATTGGAGCTGCGCGGTCGAATCTTCGGATGCTTTGAGCTTGCTGAGCTGTGTGACGACGCTGCGGAGCGGCAGGAGTGGCTGACTTTCGTCGTCGTCGGTGCCGGCCCGACCGGGGTCGAGATGGCGGGTCAGATCAGCGAATTGGCACATCGTACGCTTCCGCGCGAGTTTCGTCGGATTGACACGAAGGATGCGAAGGTCATTCTCCTCGATGCTGCTCCAGCGGTGCTGGGCGCGTTTGGAGACAAGCTTTCCAACGCCGCTCGCGAACAGCTCGAAACCATTGGGGTGGATGTGGAGCTCAACGCCAAGGTGGTCGGCGTTGACAACACGGGCGTCGACATCGTCGACGCTGACGGCAAGGAGCGACGCATCCGCTCCCGGTGCAAGGTGTGGGCGGCTGGAGTGAGTGCATCACCCCTCGGCAAACAGCTAGCCGAACAGAGCGGCGGCGAGATCGATCGCGCCGGTCGGGTGAAAGTGAACCCTGATCTCACATTGCCCGGACATCCCGAGGTGTTCGTGGTGGGCGACATGATGGCGCTCAACAACCTCCCAGGGGTGGCCCAAGTCGCCATGCAGGGTGGCAAGTACGCCGCCGGCCAAATCGAACGCCGGCTCCGCGGAGAGCCGCCGGGAGAGCCCTTCAAGTACTTCGACAAGGGCAGCATGGCGACCATATCCCGGTTCCACGCCGTCGCAAGCGTCGGCAAGAGGGTCCACCTCGCCGGCTTCTTCGCCTGGCTGATGTGGCTCGGTGTCCACGTGATGTACCTCGTCGGTTTCAAGAACCGGTTGACAACGGTGCTGCACTGGGCCGTCAGCTTCATATTCCGTGGACGCTCGCAGCGCACGACGACCAGACAGCAGATCGTCGCCCGTACGTTGCTGGCTCGGCTGAGCGCCACCGAGGAGGCGCTCAAGGCTACGCAGGGCCCGGAGAAGATTGAATCGGGCGAAACGACCGCTGCGGATGCTTCAGACGACGCCAGCGGCGATCTGCGCCGTGAGCCTGTCGAAGGGGCCACTTCGACAGGCTTAGCGCCCCACAGTCAGCCTGAGACGGTCGGAACCGACACCGTCGATGAGCTCACCTCAGCGTACGGAGACAAGCGCCCAGAGGAGCGCGACACGACTTCGCTAAACCAGACACCGGAGAGCTGAGAGCAGGTGGTAGTTCCCGATCTTGCGCTGGACACCACACGACGCACGCAAAGCCTTCGATGACACCCTTGAGGCAATTGCGGGCGCTGGCGGCGCCATGATCATGATGTGGCTGAATCGCCCTCTGCCAGCTCGCGTACCGCGCGATCGAAGGCAAGGATGCCCTGTACGAGCGCCCGGAGGTCCTCAATGGACAGCCGGCGCAGGACCGGAGTCGGCATTTTGCCGGACGAGCTCAGCAGGTTGCGAATCGTGGCGCTGCCATCAGGAGTCACACTCAGCCGGCGGACCCGGCGGTCGGTGGGATCCTCAAGTCGACTGACCATTCCGTGTTCCACGAGTCGGTCCACGAGGCCGGACATGGAAGCCACGGAGACCTTCAGCTGACCGGCCAGCTCATGACCGGTCGCCCGTTCAGGATCGATCGCGATCATCGTGAGTACCTTCAGCTGCTGCATCGTGATCGGAGTCGAGATCAGGGGCTCTGCCATCGAAGAAAGCGCACGGCGTTCAAAACTTTCCTGCACGCGCTCCAGACAGCTGATTAACTCTTCTTGTTCGCTGACAGCAGTCGCGTCATCGCGCGCGGTCCCGGTCATTGGTCGGCCTGTCGTTGGTCATCGACGTCCTTCTTGAGAAGGATCGTAACGGTTTGATTATCGATGTCGCCCTAACTGTAAGCTCCATGCGAAAGATCGTGTCGATTTCAGCTGAGTGACGGTCTGGCGTTGATGCCGAACCGCGCATGGAAGGGAGCCCACTCGTGACCTCCCTGACGCGGCTTAGTCTGGCCAACCGCGTGATCGTCGGCCTAGCCACGTTGGCCATCATCGTCTTCGGGGTGCTCGCAACTCTCAACCTCAAGCAGGAGTTGCTGCCGTCAATCCAGGTGCCGACCGCGATCGTCACTGCGAACTATCCGGGCGTGTCACCACAAATCATCGCCGACGACGTATCGACACCGCTTGAGCGCGCGCTCACCGGCGTGTCGGGGGTCACGAAGGTTCAATCGACCTCTTCGAACGGGATTGCCACAATCACTGTCGAATGGGAGTACGGCCTCGACCCCGACAAGGTGGTCGCGGACATCCGTAATGCTGTCGACGGGATCAAGCCAACGCTGCCGGATGAGGTCGAGACCGATGTCATCACGGGCAGAACCGACGACATCCCGGTGCTGCTACTCGCCGTCGCCTCTGACGCTTCTCTGGAGGAGGCCAGCCGCAGGGTTGAGGACATCGCGGTGCCGGAGCTGTCGGGCATCGACGGCGTGCGCAGCGTCACGGTGACGGGAGAGAACACCACGCAGCTTCTGGTGACGCTGCGACCATCCGACCTTCGTAAGCACGACGTCACCGCCCAGGCAGTCACTCAGGTTGTCCAGGGACAGGCGACGGTCACTCCCGCCGGCAGCAGCTTCGACGAGAACCTCGAGCTTTCCGTTGAAGTCGGCACCTCCGCCAACACCGTCAAGCAGTTCCAAGCCATGCAGGTGCCAGCTCCGGACGGTCCAGTCCCGCTCTCGGCGGTTGCTGATGTCAAGGTGGACTCGATCGAGTCGACCTCGATCGCTCGGGCCGACGGCCGGCCGGCGCTTAGCGTTGCTGTTCTCAAGGACGTCGACGCCGATGCGGTGGAAATTTCGCACGCCGTGGCCGCCACGATCCCGAGCCTGGAGCAGAAGCTTGGCAACAACACCACCATCACTACGATTTTCGACCAGGCACCTCTGATCGAACAATCGATCCACGACCTCGCAGTTGAGGGTCTGCTCGGCTTGGCCTTTGCCGTGCTCGTGATCTTGCTCTTCTTGTTCTCGCTCCGTGCGACCTTGATCACAGCGATCTCGATTCCACTGTCATTGCTGATCGCCATGATCGGTCTTCAACTCGGTGAGTACTCGCTCAACATCTTCACCTTGGCGGCACTCACGGTGGCGGTCGGTCGGGTGGTTGACGACTCGATCGTCGTGGTGGAAAACATCAAGCGTCGCGCGACGGGGCATCGGACTCTGACGACGGGTGCCGTCGTTGCGTCGGTCAAAGAGGTGGCTGGTGCGGTCACCGCTTCGACACTGACGACGGTCACGGTATTCGCTCCGGTGGCCATCGTGTCCGGTGTGGTCGGTGAGCTCTTCCGACCCTTTGCGATCACGGTCGCCGTCGCGCTGGGTGCCTCACTGCTGGTGTCCATGACCATCGTGCCGGTGCTGGCGTACTGGTTCCTGCGGGGCGGCATGCGCGGCAAACAGGAACCTGCGGCCCAATCGGCCGGGGACGAGGCAGTGGCGGCGACAGAAACAGAAGAACATACTCCCGAGGAAACCAGGGTGACCAGGCTGCAGGGCGGCTACTTGCCGATCCTGCGGTTCGGCCTCCGGCAGCCGTTCCTCACATTGGGCATTGCTTTGCTTGTCTTCGTCGCAACGCTGGGCGCGGCAACCTTGTTGAAGACCGATTTCATAGGCTCCGTTACCGACCAGACCACACTTGCCATTCGCCAAGAACTGCCGCCGGGCACGAGGCTGTCAACAACCAGCACGGCGGCGGAGCAGGTCGAGAACATCTTGCAGGCCGACGCGCAGGTGAAGAACTACTTGGTGACGATCGGCGGCAGCCTCGTTCCTGGCGCAGCTCCGAGCACCAATACCGCGGAATTCACTGTCTTGCTCGTCGATGGGGCGAGGGCTGACACGCTGCGACCGCAACTCCAGCAGCAGATGGCCGAGCTCGACGAATCCGCCGGCGAAGTCACCGTAACAACGACCAACAACGAATCGACGACCAATGACCTCACGGTTACGGTTTCAAGCGAGAACACTGTAAGCCTGCAGGCCGGCGCCAAGCGGGTCGAGCAGGAGCTGGAGACCATTCCGGGCCTCACCAACATCCAGAGCAACCTCGAAGAGCAGCGCAAAGTGCTCAAGGTGACCCCCGACAAGAAGAAGGCCGCATCGCTCGGTTTCACTCAAGGCGACATCGGCCAAGCGATTTCAAACGCTCTGCGCGGCACTCGAGTGGGTTCTGTCACCCTGGCCGGCGAACAGCGCGACATATTCGTCCACAGTCAGGCTGCGGACGAATCGAGTCCTTCCGATATCGCCAATCTCGAGCTTCCTGTGAGCCAGCTGCAACAACAGAATGCGCAGAAAAAGGCTTCTGACAAGCTCGCCGACAAGCAAAAGGCTTTCACCGAGGAGCAGCAGCGCATAGCCGACGACGCAACAAGCGATCAGAGTGACGAGCTGCTCAAACAGCAATCCGAGCTCGAGCAAAGCCGGTCGGACAGCCTGGATGAGCTGCGCAAGACGAGGCACCAACTGGAGGTCACCCAGGCACAGCTCGCAAGACTCAAGGCGAACCCTCCTCGGCCGTCTCCGCCCAACCCGGGCGCTACACCTGTTCCGGTGACGAGCGACCAGCTCGCGCAGCAGCTGGCGATGCAGCAGTGGACGCAACAGGTCACCCAGCTCACTGCGGCGGTGACCCAAACAGAGAAGGCCATCGATCAGCTCGAGGCGAGCAACGACCAGATCGACGAGAGCATCCAGCAGCTCGACAAGCAGATGGACGCGCTTGACGAGCAGACACAGCAGACCGCGGAGCAGCGGGCGAAGCAGGAAAAGCTGCAGGATGAACAGGAGGCGCTGGACGACGTACGCGCCAACCCGGTCAAGGTCTCCGACGTCGCGAAGGTCAGCGAGGTCATGGCGCCGACGACGGTCACGCAGATCGAGGGAACTCCGTCGGTCACGATCACCGCGACGCCGGAACCCGGCGACCTCGGCGCGCTCAGTGCAACCATCCAAACCCGGCTGGACTCGATCACTGATCTACCACCGGGTGTGACGGCGACGCTTGGCGGTGCGGCCGAGAATCAGCGGGAGGCCTTCAGCCAGCTGGGTCTGGCAATGCTAGTGGCTATCGCACTGGTCTTCATGATCATGGTCGGGACCTTCCGTAGCTTGGTACAGCCACTGATCTTGATGGTCTCCATTCCGTTCGCTGCGACTGGCGCGATTGCCGGGCTGCTGATCACCGACACTCCGCTCGGAGTGCCTGCAATGGTGGGCTTGCTGATGTTGATCGGAATCGTGGTGACCAACGCGATCGTCTTGATCGATCTGATCAATCAGTACCGCAGCAGGGGCGAGGATCTGCGGTCCGCGATCATCGACGGGGCTCGACTACGATTGCGGCCGATCATCATGACGGCCTCTGCGACGATCTTCGCTCTGATTCCCATGGCGCTGGGACTCACAGGTGGCGGGGCGTTCATCTCTGGGCCATTGGCGATTGTTGTGATTGGCGGTCTGGTCTCGTCGACGGTGCTCACCCTGCTCTTGGTTCCGGTGCTCTATTCGCTCGTGGAGCGGCGAAGCGAACGTCACCGGCTGCGCAGAGCGGAAGCGCTCGAGAGCTAGCGGGGCTAACCAGGAGGGATTCGGCCAGGGTCACCGAAGTATCCAATGAGGAGGCGCTGACGGCGTAACGTAAGCGCCACCTTCGGCAGGCCCCGAAGCTGGGAGGGTTTATGGAGTCGCTCGACTGGTCAACCGAGTGGTTGACGAGCCTGTTGTGGATAGCAAGGGTCTTCCTGTTCGTCGTCGTCGGCTTCGCCTTCGTGGCCTGGCTGCTGATACGGCGTTCGCGGTGGGGCCGACAGTTCTGGCGGTTGTCGGGTATGTACTTCATCCCGCGCCAACGGACCTGGCTCAGTTGGCGCCCGATTCTGACGGTGGCGCTGTTGCTGCTGCTGACGGTCATATCCGTCCGGCTCGATGTCATCCTTTCCTTCCAAGGAAACGACTTGTTGACGGCAATGCAGGAGCTCAACGCACCCGCATTCTGGAAGTCCATCGGCATCTTCGGAATCTTGGCGGCGGTCAACGTCGTGCTGGTACTTGTCACTTTCTACATCGGCCAGGCACAGATCATTCACTGGCGGCTCTGGCTCAATCAGCGGATGCTGGGTGATTGGATGAGCGGGTCGGCTTATCACCGTATGCGGTTCGTCAGTGCCCCAGTGGACAACCCTGATCAGCGCATCCAGCAAGACATCACCTCTTACACCTCGGACTCGCAGTCGTTGGGTTTGGGAGCGGTGTCATCTTGTGTCTCCCTGGTGTCTTTCACCATCATCCTCTGGCAGCTATCAGGTTCGCTCACCGTTTTCGGGCTCCAGATCCCAAGAGCGATGGTGTTCTTGGCCTACATCTATGTGATCATCGCCACGGTCTTTGCAGTACGCATTGGCAGGCCGCTCATCCGCCTTAACTTTCTGAATGAGCTCCTGACAGCCTCCTACCGCTATGCCCTGGTGCGTGTCCGCGACAACTCTGAGAACATTGCGTTCTACCGGGGCGAGCAAGTGGAGAATGGCGGGCTCCTTACGCGGTTCGCGGCGGTCATCGCCAACACCTGGCAGATCGTGTTCCGGAGCCTGAAATTCCAGGGATTCAACCTGGTGATCAGCCAGATCGCTGTGGTGTTCCCATACATCATTCAGGCTCCGAGATTCTTCAGCCAGCAGATCACTCTCGGCGATGTCAACCAAACCGCCACCGCGTTCGGACAGGTTCAGGGAGCACTTTCTTTCTTCAGGCTCGCCTACGATGACTTCGCCAGCTACCGGGCGTCGCTGAACCGGCTTACTCAGCTCCTCGACGCTGATGATGAGGCCCGCGCCTTGCCGACGCCGGTCATCGAGGATCGAGCATCTGGGCTTGGCGTCCGCGACCTCGACGTGCGTCTCCCGGATGGTCGGCCGCTGCTGACTGATCTTGACCTTGACCTCGCCAGCGGAGAGTCGCTGCTGGTCAGGGGGGCGTCCGGCAGCGGGAAGACCACCCTGCTGCGCAGCCTCGCGGGCTTGTGGCCGTACGTGGACGGGTCGATTGCGCGGCCTATGGATGGGCAGGCCATGTTCTGCGGCCAGCAACCGTATCTGCCGCTGGGCACTTTGCGCACCGGGCTGGCCTACCCGTCTCCTGCCGAGACTTTCAGCGACGAGGAGGCTGTCGAGATATTGCGTGCCGTCCAGCTCGGGCACTTGGCAGATCGGCTGGATGTGGAGACTGATTGGTCCAAGACCCTGTCGCCCGGAGAGCAGCAGCGGCTGGCGTTCGGCCGCATCTTGCTCTCGCGGCCGTCATTGGCATTCTTCGATGAAACCACCTCCGCACTCGACGAGGGCATGGAGCACGCGATCTATGAGCTGGTACGCGAGCGGCTGCCTGATTGCACGATTGTCAGTGTCGGTCATCGGAGCACTCTGGAGAATCTCCACACCGACGAGCTCAGGCTGCTCGGCGATGGTCAGTGGGAGACCAGGAGCCTGGTTGTATAACGCCGAGTTGTCAGGACCCAGTTGTGCTATAGCCCAACTGGGTTCTGACAAGTCTGGGCCAGCCAGTGTTCGCGAGTGATCATGTAGACCGGCCAACCTTGAGTGTTCGTTCCGGCCGGTCGCATACCGAGCTTGGCGAGCAGTGCCTGGGCTGAAAGGTTGAGCGGCCGGGTTTCCGCCCCGATGGCTTGGAGAGCCAGTTGTTCGAATCCGGCAGCGAGGGTCGCGCTGGCCGCCTCGAAGCCGAGCCCCCGACGCCAGAACTGTCGATTGCCCCGCCCGCCGATACCAACCACCGGACCGGAGCCGTAGTCCTCGTGCTGCAGGCCGACATCGCCGACAATCTGCCCGGACTCGGTGTGAATCACGGTCCAGAGGCTCAACTGGCCGTCTTGATCAAAGAGGTCGATCTTGGTTTGCACCCATTCGCGCGCCTCGGCGACGTTGGACGGTAACTCTGAGTTCAGATGCTGCATCGTCTCGGTATCGCCGTAGACAGCGAGCAACGCCTCGGCATCGCTAAGCTGCATCGGCCGGATGATCAACCGTGGCGTCTTGATCGGAAACTGAATCGGCACGCCCATAGTTTCTCTGCTCGCGCGGCGCGCAGTGTTTGATTACTCGCTTCGCTCGTGCGATGTTCGCTCGGTTGCCGCCGTCTTCGTCGGATCCGGCGGAACGGAAAAGCGTTGTTCCGCCATCTCCTCCTGCAGATCGGCGGCGCGAACATCGGGAAGCTGGTGTCGTCGTCACTCCTCGCAAAACGAAAAGAGTGTTCCCCTCATCGTTCCTCCGATCACCAGCGGGCGCCTACCGACGCTCGCAGAGAGCAGTATGAAGTCCCGGTCAGCGTTCAGCGGTCGGCCCGGCCGTCATCTGCCACAAGTCGCCACCCCAGTTGTCGTCATGACCGGTGTGTTTGCCGCTGTAAATCCAGATCTTGTCCTGGAACGCAACGGCGATCGGTGATCTTGGTGCCCACGGAGCATGATCAGTTTGACGACTCCAGTTTCTTCCGTCGCGGGAGTACCACACGTCATTGAGGGCATTGGTGGACCGGCCCGTCCAGCCGCCGAACACCCAAAGTCGGCCGTCATAGCGAACTCGTGCGAAGTCGTCGCGTGGGCCCCAGTCGGCCTCCCACACGAGTCGCGTCCAATCGCGGCCGTTCGAGCTGCGCCAAACGTCAGCCGTACCCTGGCCGCCGAGGAGGTAGAGACCGTCATGGAAGACGACAACGCCGGCCTTGTCGCGAGGTGACCAGGGAGCGGCAGGCGTCACCTGTGTCCAGGTGTTGCCGTCATCCGAAACCCAGACATCGTTGAGGAAGCCGTCAGTTGAGCGGTCGCTGGCAACATGGTTGGCACCGCCGAACAGCCATAACCGATCGTGGTAAACGACAACTGCATGGCTACCGCGTGGGGACCAGCTCGCCGTGCCCGCCCTCGACCACGTGATGCCATCAGAGGAGGACCACGTGTCGTTCAGAAACGTACGAGCCTGATAGTCCAAGCCCCCGTACATCCACAGGCGCCCTTTGAAATAGACAATCGACTCATAGATCCGTTCGCCCCAATCGGTCTTGACGTGCTCTGTCCAGGTCAGACCATCAGCGGAGGAGTAGGCACGCGTTTGGGACACCATCCAGAGCGCATCGTCGTACGCGATGTGCGGAGTCAGTGTGAGCGGAAACCGCCCCGGTTCCCATAAGGGTGTGTTCTCAGAGCCGGGTGGAAAGCCCCCGCTTCCCGGCGGCAAGATTGTTTGCCAGCAGCCTTCCGAGAGAGCAGAACCTGATGACGGACAGCTGTGGATCGTAGGCAAGGACTGCGGACCGGAGGCCCGTGGTTGGCCAGTGCAGCCCGCCGCCAGGGACGCCATCAGCACGACAACGGCGGTCCAGACCAGACGCGCCCGCATACAGCTACGGCACCGAGGTCTGGCTACTGGACCTGCGGTCCTGCCGGAACCTTGCAGCGCTGATCAGCACTCGAGCGACGACCCCGACGAGTATCAGGCCGCCGATTATCTGGAGCAGCGTCACAAATCTCGCGGGCAGGGATACCGGTGTGATGTCGCCGAAGCCCACGGTCGCGAACGTTGTCATGGTGAAGTAGAGCGCATCAAATCGGGTCATCGGCTCGGAGTAGCTGGCCGGGTCGAGCCCGTTGACCAAGTAATGCGTAGTAGAAAACACCACAACAAATAGGGGAATGGTCGTAGCCATAGCCTCAACCGAGCGCAGTAGTGGATAACGAGAACGCAGCGTCGCTAGTGTCTGTACGGTCAGAACAACGATCACAAGCAGAACTCCGGCGGCGAATTCGACGATCAGCCTGCCGTTCAACAATCGAGTGAACGGAAGCAAAAAGTAGGCCGCCAACAACACGACCACTGATGTAAGCGAGCGGATCGCGAAGATGGTCAATAATCGTCGGCGGCGGTGCGAGGGCAACTCGTCAAACCGGTCTACGGCGGTGTACTCATCCTGACCTCGTTGCTGCGACGTCGTCATGGGCCTCTCCCTGGCAGTCCTGAGTGGAAACGCTGCCAGTTTGACGCCTCATGGAAAAGTGGCTGCGACGTTCTCAGGGCGCGATCGGCTGGAAGGAGCGCATTTCATCGGTGCCGGGACGCACTACTCCGGCCGCGGACTCGGGCACTTCGTTCCAGGCACCAGGAAGGTCGCCGAGCGGTTCCGAGACCACCAACCGAGACTCCTCACCGATGCTCTGGAGGATCTCCACCTCGGGGTGTAGTTGACGCAGCGCTGACACGTTGGTGGAGAAGTACAGCGACCGGCTCTTTCCTTCGCTCGAGTAACGGAAGGCCCAGGTGGACTCGCCGTTGCTGACGGCAATGGTCCCCTGGAAGGGATATTCGACGCCGTGCTCGCGGCCAACCTTCTCCACCAAACCGATGGCGCGCGCGACCGCACCGAACGGATCTTCCGTCAGGTCGAGGGTCAGTGCCAAGAAGAACAGAGTCTCGGAATCCGTCGATCCTTCGATGTCTAAGAACAGCGACGGATCGACGGCCATCATCAGGTCTCGTTTGGTGTTATGGAATTCGCGGATTGCGCCGTTGTGCATCCACAACCAGCGGTCATGGCGGAAGGGGTGGCAGTTGGAGCGCTGCACCGGCGTCCCGGTCGACGCCCTGATGTGGGCGAACAGCAGCGGTGTGCTGATCTGACCCGCCAGTTCGCGCAGGTTCCTGTCGTTCCATGCCGGTTCTATGCCTTTGAACAGGGCTGGCTCGGCGCCTTCGCCGTACCAGCCGATCCCGAAGCCGTCGCCATTGGTTGTGGTGGCGCCCATACGGGAATGGAGGCTCTGGTCAATGATCGAATGTTTTGGGCGGAAGAGCAGCTCTTCGGCGAGGATCGGGGTTCCTGAATAGGCCATCCATCTGCACATGGGCTGAGTGAAACACCTCGGCCAGGGGCCCGGCATCACCCTTCATGGGGGATATCTGTCCTTTTCACCCCGCCAGGGTGATGCCGAGACCGTTCTGATGCCTAAGCGTTTGAGACAGAAGGAGGTTGCGATGCCAGTGATGGATCCCCCCGCTCCGCCGGCGTTCACCACCGATGATTTCGCCGCGAGAATGAGACGTGTCGTGAGCGCCGCTGTGGAGAAGGGCCTCGCGGGAGTGATCGTTACGCCCGGTCCGGATCTCGTCTGGCTCACCGGATACCGACCAACGGCGATCACCGAGCGGCTGACGATGCTCGTGCTTTCCCCGGACACCGAGCCGACCCTCCTTGTCCCAATCCTCGAGCGGCCTGATGCCGAGGCTGCCGAGGGAGCGGGCAGCCTCACGCTGGTCGATTGGGAGGACGGCACCGATCCGTACGAGGTCGCCAGCCCGCTGCTCCGCGCGGACGGTGAGTTTGGCATCTCCGACCCTACTTGGGCCATGCATCTACTTGGCCTGCAAAGAGCACTTCCAGCGTCGCACTACCAGTCGCTGACCGAATGCCTGCCGATGATGCGTGCGGTCAAGGACAGCAACGAGCTGATGCGGCTCGCAGCTGCCGGGGCAGCGGCCGACTCGACCTACGGCGAGATCGTGCAGAAGCGCTTCGCCGGCCGGCTAGAGACTGAAGTCGCTGCCGATCTTGCTGCTCTATTGCGAGAGTTCGGACACGAGCAGGTCGACTTCACCGTCGTCGGATCCGGTCCCAATGGGGCCAACCCACACCATGAGGCGGGCGATCGGGTGATCGAGCCTGGAGATGCGGTTGTCCTGGATTTCGGAGGCCTCCGGTTCGGCTACGGATCGGACACCACCCGCACGGTCTGCGTTGGAGAACCGAGCGCGGAGGTCCGCGAGGTCCATGAGGTGGTGCGGCTGGCGCAACAGGCCGGGGTCGATGCTGTCCGTCCCGGTGTGAGTTGCCAGGAGATCGACCGGGCGGCCAGAAGGGTCATCACGGATGCGGGCTATGGCAAGCAGTTCATTCATCGCACCGGCCACGGCATCGGACTGACTACCCATGAGCCGCCGTACATGGTGGAAGGCGAGGAGCAGCGGCTCGTTCCGGGCATGTGCTTCTCCGTCGAGCCAGGAATCTACTTGGCTGGGAGGTTCGGTGTCCGGATCGAGGACATCGTCACGGTGACCGAAGACGGCGGAAGGCGTCTGAACAACACCGACCATGGACTGCGCGTCGTCGAGTAATTCAGGCGGAAGGCCTATAGATTTCTGGTGACGTCACACTCCGTCATAGATCACCCCACGAGGGTGAGGCGCGCGCAGTTAATGCGGTCCACGCTGGTGGCGTCCCGGGGTTGGCTCTTTAGTTAGAGAGAGGCCGATGATGGCGTGTCGCACGTGGCAGTTGATTCCTGAGGACGATCCTCCCAAAGCCTTCTGGTGGAGGTGGGCGTCATGACGGCCATGGACGTTCCGGCAGAAGGGGCTTCTGACAAGGCTGCTGAGAAGGCAGTGGCTCGTCGCAAAGCGGTGACGTACATCTCCTGGATTGCACTCGCCTTGATGACTACTTCGTCGGTGGCGAGCCTGCGGCCGGCGCCAACGATGGCCGTTTACGGTCTGGCGTGCATCTTCTTGTATGTCGTCCCGGCCATCATTTTCCTGCTGCCTACATCCTTGGTGTCCGCAGAGTTGGCTTCGGGCTATGAGGGCGGCGTGTACAACTGGGTGGCTCGCGGGATTTCCAAGCCGATGGGGTTCCTGGCTGTCTGGTGCCAGTTCGCGATGACCATCTTTTATTACCCGACGCTGCTTGGGTTCGTGGCGAGCACCCTGGCGTATGTGATCAATCCTGAACTTGCCTCCAGTGGTGTGTGGACTGCGATCGTGATCGTGGTCGTGTACTGGACTGGGGTTTGGGTCTCCTCGCGGGGGACCAAGGGCGTCGCCGGCTTGGCGAGCGGTGGTTTGATCATTGGGACCCTTATCCCTGGTGCGGTGCTGGTCCTGCTTGGGGCTGTCTTCCTCGGGCAGGGCAACCCGTCGGCCGCGCCGATGACGGCAAGCAACCTGCTGCCGGCATGGGCCGGGCTGGCGAGCTTGGTGCTCATCGTCAATAACTTCTTGTCCTACTCGGGCATGGAGATGAACGCGGTGCATGTCTCATCGCTGCGCGAACCAGGTAAGGAGTTCCCAAAGGCGATCTTCTTCGCTTCGGGACTGGTGATGTTGATCTTCATTCTGCCGGCGCTGGCGATCAGCTGGGTGGTGCCGGCCGAGGAGCTCTCGCTCACCGCCGGGATCATGCAGGCCTTCGAGGCGATCTTCGCGAACTTCGGTATTCAGTGGCTGACCCCGATCTTCGGCCTCATGATAGTGACCGCCTCGCTGGGCGGTATGTTGACCTGGCTGGCCGGTCCGTCAAAAGGCTTGCTGCTCATCTCGCGGCAGGAGGGATACCTGCCGCCGTTCCTGCAGAAGATGAACAAGAACGGCGTCCAGCAGAACATCTTGGTCACCCAAGGTGTGATCACGACCCTGATCGGATTGGGATACGCTCTGGTCCCGACCGTCTCGAGCGCGTACTGGATCTTCTCGGTGATCACGACCCAGGTCTATCTGATCATGTATCTGCTGATGTTCGTGGCAGCTGTCCGGCTGCGTCGTAAGGAGCCGGACCATCCGCGCGGATACCGGGCGCCGATCTTAGGTGCTCTTTGCGGTGTCGGATTCGCTGCATCGTTGGCGGCCCTGCTCATCGGCTTCATCCCGCCCTCGCAGATCGAGTCCGGTAGCGGCGGGGCGTACTTCGCCATTGTGGCGGCCGGTGCCCTTGGACTTGGACTCCTTGTGCCGTTCCTCTTCTACAGGTTCCGCAAACCGTCGTGGAAGCAGCCGTGAGCAGGCGGAGGTGAGCCCGTCATGAGCACTGTCGAGGAGACAGCGACCCAAAAGGACCGGAGGGTCGTCTACATCGTGATCACGGTCGCGCTGGTGCTGCTACTAATAATTTGCCTTGTCTTCTATCGCAGAGCAGAGTCAAACCAAGAGGCTCAGGATAAAGCGAACCAGCTGATCGCCGCCCTCCAGAAGGCCGGTGTGCGCGCCGTGCCATCGCAGGAACAGATAGCAGGTGTACTAGGCGACGACGGAGGGGCGATCTGCAAGGATCCCGGCAGCGCGCTGCGTAAGGCGCTCTTGTTCAGCCAGCTCACAAACGGCGCGGGCGGACCCGGAATCCGACCGGTCATCGTAGACAGCAAGATTTTTAAGGGAGAGCTGCTGGTGATTCAGATCTACTGCCCAGACGAGTTGGCCGAATTCCAGCAGACGGTAGAGCAGCTCAAGACCGCCGGAGTGGCGGGCGGCTAGCGGAAGATGGAACTGCGAGAGCGCGTTGCCGGACTGATGCCGCAGGCCCGTGACGAGCTGTCTGAGCTCGTTGCCATCCGGTCGGTGGCCGATCCTCGTCAATTCCCTCCCGAGGAGTGCGCCGCTGCCGCTCAGTGGGTTCTCGAAAAGTTCTCTGAGCTCGGCTTCTCTGACGTTCACCTTGCTGAAACTGCCGACGGCAGCCAGGCTGTTGTGGGGTCTCGGAGGTGCTCGGACACTGAGGCGCCGACCATCCTGCTCTACGCCCATTACGACGTTCAGCCGCCGCTCGACGAGGATTCGTGGCGAACTCCGCCGTTCCAGCTCACCGAGGTCGACGGACGGTGGTACGGCCGTGGCGCCGCCGACTGCAAGGGCAACATAGTCGTGCACTTGGCTGCTCTGCGCGCTCTGGGTGATCAGATACCGGTGAACCTGAAGCTGGTCGTTGAAGGATCCGAGGAGCAAGGCACCGGTGGTCTTGAGGACTTCGTACCGAAGAACGCCGACCTGTTGCGCTCCGATGTCATCTTGGTGTGCGACACCGGTAATGCGGCGGTGGGTCGTCCGGCGGCCACGGTGAGCCTGCGCGGCTTGGTCAACGTCATCGTACGAGTCGAGGCTTTGCGCTCGGAAGTGCACTCTGGCATGTTCGGAGGCCCCGCACCCGATGCACTTGCCGCGCTTGTCGCAATGCTGGCGACGCTACGCGATGGCGAGGGCAATACCACCATCATCGGGCTGGACAACAGCGAGACCTGGACGGGCGAGCCGTATCCGCCTGAGCAGTTCCGAAGTGACGCTGGCCTGCTCGATGGCGCATCGCTTCTGGGAGATGGCAGTGTCAGCGACATGTTGTGGGCGCGTCCCGCGATCACCATTCTCGGCATCGACTGTCCGCCAGTTCTCGGATCAACGGCGGCCATCGCACCTGATGCGGCTGCTCGGCTCAATTTGCGCATTCCACCGGGAATCGAGCCCGGCCCGGCGTACACGGCCCTGGTTGACCATCTCCAAGCGGTGGCTCCCTGGGGTGTCCGGGTCACAGTTGAGCTTGAGGGCGACGGTGAACCGTTCATGGCAGAGGTCGACGGGCCGGCGTACGAGGCGATGGCCAGCGCCATGAATGACGCTTACGGAACGCCGATGAGCACCTTGGGGCAGGGCGGATCGATTCCGCTGTGCAATGTGTTCGCCGATACCTACCCCGAGGCCGAGTTGATCATGATTGGTGTCGAGGAGCCGGCAGCGCTCATCCATGCTCCGAATGAGAGCGTGGCCCCTAGCGAAATACAGTCAATGGCTCTGACGGAAGCGCTGTTCCTGCAGCGGTATGCCACAGCGAGGGCCCGTTAGCTCATTCATGGAGCCGCAGCGAAAGCTGCTAGTCCTCACTCCTCCCGAGCTACCCGCGCCACGATGAGTGTCGCTGAGGTTGGCAGCGTATGCGTATGCGCTGCCGCAGCTGCAGCGGAGTCATACACGGTTCCCTTCGCCGCACGGTGGCGTTTCATGATGAGCGCCATGAATACACCGGCGAAGCTAAAGGCCGCCATCACCCACGACGCAAGTGCCAGGCCGGAGGAGAGAGCCTCCGAAGCTGTCTCGCCCGCCGCGGTCCGGTTCGCCGTCACTGTGGCGTAGATCGTTGCTGCCAGAGCGGTGGCCACCGCCGCACCGACATAGCGTGCCATGTTCGATACACCGGACGCCGATCCCACTTGGTCTGCTGAAACGGAAGCTGTAGCAGCGGAGGACGCCGGCCCGTTGGACATTCCCATTCCTACGGCGATCGCAACCAGTGGCAACAGAAAGGCCAGATAGCGCCAGGATGGCTGGACGAAACCGATCGCAGCGAAGCCACCGGTAGTGATCGCGAATCCGACGCCGATGACCTGGCGGCCACCGAATCGGGCGGCGAGGCGTGGCACGAGGGGTGCGATCACAACCAGCCCAACGGTCGCGGGCAGAGTGGCCAACCCGGCCTGAAGAGGTGTGAACCCGAGAGAGTTGGGGTCTTGGAAGTAGAGGCTGAGCAGGTACATGAGTCCGTTGATCGTGCCGGCGCCAATGAGAATGGCAATTGTGGCGCCGACGAGGACTCGGTTGCGGAGCAGCGCCAGGTCCAGCATCGGGACGGCAACCCGTCGTTCCACGGCGACGAAAGCAAAGCCTGAGGCGACGGCACACCGAAAGCAAGCGAGCGTTGCGACCGAAAACCAGCCCCAGTCGCCGCCCTTGCTGACGGCCAGTATGAAGGGCGCAAGGGTTAGCGCGACGAGCACGGAGCCCGCGTAGTCGATCGATCGAGGCCGGTTCGGATCGCGCGATTCGGTCACGGTGAAGAAGGTCAGCACCATGCAGAGCACAGCGACCCCTGCGTCAATCCAGAACAGCCCCTGCCATCCTGTGACATCCACCAAGACGCCGCCGACCAAGGGTCCCGCAGCCGCGCCGACGGCTGCCGCTGCACCCCACAGCGACACCGCCCGAAGCTGCTCTTGGCCGGTGTTGGCCACGGAAAGCAGGCTGAGCCCGCACGCCAAGATCGTGGCCCCCGCTGCACCCTGAATGAGCCGCCCAGCGATCACCATCCCACCGGTGTTAGCGAGCGCGATCAGCACGCAGGAGACGACGAAGAGCAACAGGCCCAGCTGGAAGATCTGTTTCCGCCCAAAAACATCGCCCAACGAGCCAGAGGTCACGATCACCGCAGCTCCGACCAACGAATAACCGGTCACTGCCCATTGCAAGGTATCGACCGACATTCCGGTGTCTTCGCTGATGGCCGGAAGCAAGATGCTGACCGCAGAGGTGTTGGCGTTGACGACGAGAGTTGAGAGGCACGTTGCCGCGAGAACGCCGCCCGCCCGCGTTTTCGTCTCGGTGCTCATCTGGAGAGTCCAGCGCAGTATGTCGAAGCCGACGTTGGATCAGTGGGGGAGCGCCTCAGGCGATTCATCTACATGTCTCCTAATCTGCCGGGGTCGACGGCACCTCGGTGCCGACGATATGCCAAGGACCATGCCACCTCACCCGAACTGGGAAAGCTCCCTCCAACTACCGCCTACGGAGGAAGCAGGTGCTCGGCCCGCGCCGGCGGATCCGAAAAAGCCAACGCAGCCTCCTCGATGTCCCTATCCGCCCCGGTCATACGGCCCGTGTGCTGGCGGAGGTGCTCCTCCCAGGAGGGGACGCTGAAGAGCTCGATGAAGCGGTCTGGTCGATCACCGTCTCGGTACAGCTCCCAGCGCGTCGCGCCCGTTCGGCGTCGAGCTCGTTGCAGGCGGTCCATCGCCTCCAGAAAGGCCCCCTCCCGATCGGGCGGGACGGTGTATTCAACCGTCACCAAGACCGGTCCGGAATCGAGCTCCGGGTCAAAGGCCAGGCGTGCCTCAGGCCAGTAGATCGCCGGCTCGCGGTCGAGGTGGCCGGTCTCCCGCACACGCCAGAAGAATCCAGCAGCGACTCCACCAAGCATCACGACGGCCGCGGTGAAAAAGGTCAGCTGCAAGCCGACGCCTTCGGCGACCAGCCCCCAGATCAGCGCTCCGACCGTCATCGAACCAGTAAAGGTGACCAGGTAGATGGCCAGGCCGCGGGCGCGGACCCAAACCGGCAGGAACAGCTGCAGTTCGGCGATCAAAGTGGAGATCACGGCCGTCCAGGCCAATCCGGCAAAGAGCAAGATCGGCAGTGCGGCAAAGAAATTCGAAACCAGTACGATCAGGGCCAAAGCGGCCGCGAAAACGATGCCGGCCGTAGTCAGTAGTCCGTTGGTCGACAGGCGGTCTCTTACCCGTCCGAGCACGAGAGCGGCGACAATGGCGCCGGCGCCTAGCGCGCCAAACAGAGCGCCATAACCGGCGGCACCTAGGCCCAAATTTTGACTGGCGATCAGGGGCAACAGCGCCCAAAGCACCATCCCGGGTGTGATGAACAGGATCACCCTGAGCAGAATGCGGCGCACGATCGGCTCGTGCCAGACGTAGCGGCCGCCGGCGCGGAGTGCGGGCACGAAGCGCTCTCGTCGATCCTGCGATCCGGCCGGCCGCCGACGCCAGAAGAGCAGGGCGAGCGCGAGGAAGACCCCCGAGAACGCGTTCAGCCCGAAGACCACCGGTACCCCAAAGCCGGCTATCACTAACCCAGCTAGCGCCGGCCCGATCGAGCGCCCCAGGTTGACGGCGACCATATCCAGTCGACTCGCCGCTCGCAGCTGCGTTCTGGGCACCAGCTGGGGGATCATCGCCTGCCACGTAGGGAGCTGCACCGCCGCGCCAATTGCCAGGGCGAAGGTGAAGGCAAGGAGGAGGGCCGGCGGCATCAGTCCTGCGGCTGTGAGCACGGTCAGCAAGATCGCAACGACGAAGAAGTAGACCTGAACCGTGAAGAGCAGCCAGCGGCGATCGAAGGAGTCGGCCAAGACTCCCCCGGGAAGCGCTAACAGCATGACTGGCATTGTCATCGCCGCCTGGACAAGGGAGACCAGAGTGGCCGCATTGGGAGCGTCCACCAGCAGCCACTGCGCGCCCACGGTCTGCATCCAGACGCCGATGTAGCCGATGAACATCCCGAGCCAGAGCCAACGGAAGGCGCGCTGCCCAAGGGGCGCCCACGGTGAGGAGTCGACAGCCGGTACCGGAGCAGAAGTCCGAGAAGCAGCCGGCTCTCCCGCCGCCCCGTCGTCGCGCTGCGTCATCTCACCTCCTGCGACTGCACCTCAGCAGTGGAAATATCGCACAACAGCAAACCGTGGATGCCGCCGGTGGGGGAGTCACTCTTGATGCTGGCATGCCAATCCCTCCCGTGCTCTCACCTCGTAGCCACAAGATGTGGGGAACCGCGGAGACTAGGTTCGTGCTTGACGTAACGTTGCCCGATCGCGAGGACCTCGCGCCAATAGTCCGCGGCCTGGCCGGATGCCTTGCCTCGATTACTGAGGTTCCGCTCGCGGAGTTGGTTCCAGAGGTGGCCGACAGCCTGGCTGACGCCATCGGCCAGTGGCGTGCCTGGTTGGCTGGCCGCGGGGTTGGGCTGGTAGCGATAGCGCAGCCAACCCGATTCAACTGGCCTGGGTACTGGATCGCTGTACTTGCTCCCGATGTCACCGAAGCGACCAGAGATCCGGTAGCCGTAGTCATGTTCGGTACTCCCGCGGGAGTCGTGCTCAGCCCGCAAGCGCCTTCGCTGGTCGGTTCGGCCGCTCTTGACCTGCCGATTCAGCAGGGTTACGTAGTCGCGCCGCTGGACCCAGCGCTACTCTCTCGCGCGAGCTACCCAGCACAGATCGGCCAGGTGGAGGCGATAGCTCTCGCCGCTCGGGCTACAGAACCGGTTGTGCTCGTTCCCGAGGCACAGGCAGCCGCCGGGCGCGGCCTCATTGGTGATCGATATGCAGCAGGAGCCGGGACTTTTACACCTGTAAAGGGTGGCGGGCGTGGCTACGATCTGACCCTTGTCGAGGCCGAGGTTCTCGACGAACTAGTGCTGCCGGGTGGTCGTCGGCTTGCGTACGAACAAGCTCGGCGCAATCTGATCACCCGGGGTGTCGATCTCAACAGCCTCGTGGGTCGACGGTTTCGAGTTGGCAATGTCGAGTGCTTTGGACAGCGGCTGTGCGAGCCCTGTGCTCACCTGGAACGTCTGACGACAAAGGGTGTCCTGCGTGGGCTGATCCACCGTGGCGGACTTCGCGCTGACATCCTCACCGATGGACCCATCCGTGTTGGAGACACCATCTACGCGGAAGCCGGATAGCTGGTCTGGCTGATCATCTCACCTGCATTGGGTGAGGACGCCCAGTCGCGGAGCGGACAAGATGGCGTCTGGGACCTGCGTCGCTAGGTCGGCGTCCATCAAGGGTCGTGCGCACTGGGCGGCTTGGAGGAGTGGAAGTCGATGTCGGATGAAGCTGTGGACGCGATTGAGAACGTGGCTCCGACAGGACCGTTGACTGATGTCGTGGACGACTATCGGCGGGCTTCGCGATGAGATGCGGATGAGCTCTGAGACCGACCTCGGCCACCTCAGCGACACGTTCTCGTTCGTTCCTGACGGCCTGATTCAGCGCGCCACGACTTTCCGTCAAGGCGAGAGCTTGGTGGCCGGCAAGCTCGTGCCGCACCCGACGTATGTGCGGTTTGGCCAGCGACTCTCGCAAGAGGGTGGTGCCGACATACCGACCTCATGGGCGGCAGCACAGTAACCGGCCCCCTATCAAGCGTCTAGGAAGCGGATCCTCAGCCGCTCGGCAAGGTCGTCCCGGCTTATCCCATACGTCTCGCGTGCTATGACGCCGTGATCAGTCAGCACGAAGACACCGCAATCGGTGTAGACCCGGCTGACACAGCTCACGCCGGTCAGTGGATACGTGCACGTGGGGACCAGCTTGGGCGAACCGTCCTTGCTGAAGAGGGCCATCAACACGAAACCTCCTTAGCGCCGATGGCAAGATCCATCGCGCCGCCCACCGCGGGGATCGCGTCAGGAGCGCCTGTGTGCCAGTTGGCAAGATCACCGTCAAACGACACCTGGAAAGCACCGAGCACGCAGACATCAAGATGCCCGCCGCGCATCATCGCGAAGGAATCAGCATGGTGAAAGTACGCCGCGCCAGGCATCTCGGTGACGGGGGTCTTCCCAGCATTGATCAAATCCGGATCGATGTCGTCGCCGTACGCCTGCGGACCCACGCCGAGCATCCCATTCTCGGTGTGCAAGATCACCCCGCTGCCCGGCTCGAGGAAGTCTGCGACCCGGGTGGGCTGGCCGATGCCGAGGTTCAGATAGGAGCCCGGTGGGATGTCCGCGGCGACCAGCCGAGCAAGATCATCTCGGCCGAGTGGGTGAGTTCTGTCGAATGTGCGCTGCGTGCTCATCCGGCTGGTCCTGTCGCAGACAGCCGCTCATGCCGACGATCTTGACGATGCGGTCGACGAAGATTCCGGGAGTGATCACGACCTCTGGGTCGATTCCGCCCGGCTGAACAATTTCGCTGACCTGCACGACCGTGATCTTCGCGGCTGTCGCCATGACCGGACCGAAGTTGCGCGCTGTCTTCCGGTAGACAAGATTGCCGAGAGTGTCTGCGCGTGCCGCCTTGATCAACGCAACATCACCCTTGATCGGATATTCCAAGATGTAATGGCGCCCGTCGATGGTGCGGCATTCCTTGCCATCCGCGAGCGGTGTACCCACACCGGTGGGGGAGAAGAACGCGCCGATCCCGGCGCCGGCGGCTCGCAATCGCTCGGCCAGGTTGCCCTGAGGCACCAACTCGAGCTCTACCTTGCCCGCTCGATAGAGCTGATCGAAGACGTAGGAGTCGGACTGCCGTGGAAATGAGCAGATGATCTTGCGGACCTGGCCGTTCCGAAGCAGAGCGGCCAGCCCGACCTGACCGTTGCCAGCATTGTTGTTGACCACCGTCAGATCCCTGACGCAGCTGCGGACTAGTGCGTCGATCAACCCGATCGGCTGGCCGGCCGTTCCGAAACCGCCAATCAGCACAGTTGCCCCGTCCGCGATCCCGGCGACCGCCTCATCGGCGTCGCCCACAACGGTAGCCATCTATGCCGCTTTTCGGACCGTGTACAGGTTCTCCAGGACAACCGCGAGGCCTTGCCCGACGCCGATGCACATGGCGGCGACCCCTATCGATGGCCGCCCTTGCGCAGGATCTTCGCGAGCGCGCCCAGGTAGGCGGCCGTCACAGCACCTTGGAGCCGTACATCTCCCCAAGCGGGTCGGCGATGAGCTCCATACGGGCTCCATCAGGGTCGCGGAAGTAGATCGAGGTTCCGCTCTCCATCTGGTACGGCACGCCGGCGTCATCGAGCTTGCTTTTGAGTCGCTCCCATTTCGCTGGTTCGACGGAGATGGCCATGTGGTGCAGCCCACCAAGGACCTCTGCGTATGGACCCAGGTCGAGGCCAGGGAAGTCGAAGAACGCCAGCAGGTTGCCGTTGCCGATATCGAAGAAGAAGTGGTTGGACCCCTTGTAGTCGCGATTCTCAAAGATCTCCGTGAGAGGAAATTCGAGCACGTCCTGGTAGAAGCGGATGGTGCGTTCTACGTCAGCGCAGAGCACTGCAACATGGTGCAAGCCGCGAGCGGAGGACGGTGACCTTTGATCGGCCGCTCTGAAATGGGTCGTGCGTAATCTTTTCCTCCGTTCCTCGATCTCGGCCAGATCGATCTCAGTCATTGCTCTCCTTGCACCTAGATGCGGAAGAACATGCCGAGGAACCGGTCGGCGAGCTTCTTGTCGCCGCGGACCGTTCCACCGTTGAAGCGTCCGAACGCAGTGAGAACGAAGCTGCCGGGATCGAACTCAATCACCGCTGCGAGATCGCTCACGTCGCCCTGTTCATATGACATGCCGTCTTGCGAGACGCTGATGCGATTGTCACCAGCGTTGGGTCCGCTGAGGATGCGTACGCCGACAGTGAACGGCTCGACGTTCTCTGCGGCACGTATCGTCCCAGCCCAGATCCCGAACATGAACGGTGTGAGCAGGTCGGCCACATCGCTGTGCAGGCCGTGCTCACGTCCTGTGCCCTCGCGGATGTCCCAGGAGTGGACACCGTAATCCATTAACTGGAATGCCGGATAGAAGAAAGCCGGCACCGGACCCATGTAGAAGTGCGGCACCATCAGTCCCGTCCAGTCTTCTGGTGTGAGGCCTTCGAAAATGCCCATCATCTTGTCGAAGTCGGTGCGCAGCCTGTCGACCATCTCCTTCTGGGGAGCGTCTCGGAATGACTTTCCCTGTTCTTCGGCGCGTTTTGCCATACCGGCTAACCCGTAGGCAGGCTCGACTCCGGACTGGCTCCGGGCTGCATCGAACGCGGGGAAGTACGTCTCCGTCGTATCGACGATGTGCCCAACGATGTCGCGCACCTCCCACTCCGGGCATGCCGTCTTGGCCTTCCACGTCTCCGGCACCTCCGCCAACGTGAAAAAGCCTTCGGCCTGATCACGCACGACGCGAAGTACCGTGTCTTTGCCCTCGTAGGTCATGGCATTCCAACTCATGGCTTGACCGTCCTCCTCAGATGATCTGAACTGCTGTAGTGTGCCGATGTTCGCATAGCGAACAATCGTTCGCACAGCATGCACAGCGTCTCGCTGAAATGGAGCACTGTCAATGATCAGGAAGCGTCGTTACCGTGGCTGAGTCCGGGCGGCGTCCAGCTGGTTATGTGCAGTCCTTAGAACGCGGGCTTGCGGTGATCCGCTGTTTCTCGGCTGAAGGGCCGCGGCTCACGTTGTCGGAGGTGGCGCGTCAGACGGGTCTGTCTCGAGCAGCCGCGCGACGTGCGCTCATCACGCTTCAGACCCTTGGCTATGTGGGAAGCGATGGGCGGCAGTTCTACCTCACTCCGCGCGTACTGACCCTCGGTTACGCCTATCTTTCTTCACTCTCGTTGGCCGATGTTGCACAAAGCCATCTCACCGACCTTGCCAACGATGTGCATGAATCCTGCTCGGTGTCGGTGCTGGATGGCTTCGACATCGTGTACGTGGCACGCGCGGCTACCAAGCGCATCATGACCATTTCCTTGTCCGTGGGTACCCGGCTGCCAGCACACGCCACGTCTATGGGTCGGGTGCTCCTTGCCGCCCTTCCCGCCGACCGGCTGGATGCCTACCTCGACACGTCAACGCTTGCGCCGTTGACCGAGCGCACGATCGTTGATCATGACCGGCTGCGGGTGGAAATTGAGAAGACCCGCACTCGCGGGTGGTGCTTGGTCGACCAGGAACTCGAAGACGGCGTCCGATCGATAGCAGTTCCGGTACACGATGCGGCCGGGCGGGTGGTTGCCGCCGTCAACACCAGTGCTCATGCTACGAGGGTTCCGCTGACGACGCTGCAGAGGACTTTCCTCCCCAAGCTCCGAGACTGCGCTGCGGCGATCGACGCCGAGCTGCGGACGGTGCGATGAGCCGGTGGGCGCCAACGACGCTCCGAGCGGCGCTCAGTGCGCCGTGCCGTAATTGTGTCCGCGGAGGTTTGAAGGTCAGCTGTTCCCGGTCTGACGAAGATGCGCTTTCGCATCCTCGTACGTGCCAGTGGGAGTCGATTCGGACGGGGCGTAGATGAGGTACAAAACCCCCGTGGTGAAGGCCTGGGAGGAGACCAGCCCGAGTGGGAGCGGCGGTTCGCCCTCGTCGAAGAGGCGCATGCCCTTGCGTACGGCAATGGGGTGGACCAGCAGATGCAGTTCGTCGAGGAGACCTGCGTCCAGAAGCTGACGGACCACGGAGATGGATCCGCTCATCGCGATATCCGTCGCGCCAGGCTCGTTCTTCAGCGCGGTAACGGCCTCTACGAGGTCGCCCTTCAGCTGCTCGGAGTTGCGCCAGGTGAACTGGAGATTCTGGTTCGAGACGACAATCTTGCGTGCGTCGCCGAGCGCCTTACCCATAGGCGCGTCCTCGCCGCCTGCGGCCTCCCGGTCTGGCCATGCACCGGCGAAGCTGTCGTAGGTCTTGCGGCCGAGCAACAGCGTGTCGGCGGCGGCCAGTTGGCCGTCGACGGCCGCGCCCATCTCGTCATTGAAATAGGGGAAGTGCCAATCCTGCGGGTCCTCGACGACGCCGTCGAGGGAGATGAAGACACCAGCAGTGATCTTTCGCATCGAGCTACTCCTTTGATCATCCTGATGAGGTCTTGGTCCTCTGATCTTGACCGTGATTTGGGCGGCAATTTATCGCTTGGCGGCAGAGATCGTCTTGAACCAGGAGACCGCAACCAAATTGGCATACTGGGCGCCGGGCGGTCATCCTGCAGCGTAGGTTGAGGCGATGTGAGCACCAGTGCGCCTGTCCTGACTGCCCGCCGGTGGCGCAGTCGCCGGTCGGCCGCGATTGCGGGGATCGTGTTCGCCGTGCTCCTCCTGACGGCCCTGACAATGATCCGTATTGCCTTGTCGGACAGTAGCCTTCAGGCACTCCAGACAGATGCGCAGCGACGAAGCCTCATCCGGCTGAGCCTCCACCTAGTGCCATTTGCCGGGATTGCCTTCCTGTGGTTCATCGGCGTCGTCCGCGAGCAGCTCGGCAACGTGGAGGATCGCCTGTTCTCCACAGTCTTTCTGGGCAGCGGGCTGCTCTTCTTGGCGATGCTCTTCATAGGCGCAGTCAACTCAACCAGCCTGCTGGAAATGCTCGCCGGACCGAACCCGAACGCCGAGCTTTTCGCATACGGTCGCAGCAGCACCCAGGTGCTCATCTCGGTCTATGCCATGCGGATGGCGGCAGTGTTCACACTTTCGGTGAGCACAGTGGGGCTCCGCACCTCAGGGCTGCCGCGCTGGGTCTCCTACCTCGGCTATCTGGTGGCGCTCACTCTGCTGCTGGCTGCTGGGGAGCACAGGTGGTTCCAGCTACTGTTCCCCACGTGGGTCCTCTTGGTCAGCGTTGTGATTCTTTTCACCCACCCCCAAAGGCCTGAGGGTGACGTCGGCAGTCGACTCGGGCCTGCCAACGTGGATTCGGAGGAGTGAGGGGGAGGAGCCACCATGAACGTCGTCCTAGCGGCGCTGATTGTGGTTGTCGTCAGCGCTGGCCCTGGATGCGATCGGAGTGCGCAGGAGATCTCCTCGCACCAGGCCTCTTGACCTGGTCAGCCGGCTTTGTAAGTCAGGTCAAAGTCGTGCCTCCACTCCAGCCCGTTGGCGGAGGCTTCCCAGGCACCAGTGATCGTGGTTCCGTCCTCGGAGATCGCCCCGGCGTAGCGCTGCCAGAATCCGGGTTCCTCGCGCCATAGCTTCCATTCGCGGCCCTCAAGGGTCATCTGGTAGACGCGGGCAACGCCGCGTGAGTCGTAGTAGTGCTGGGCGAATGTGTATGGGTCTTCGCTCATCCCAATGATCGTGATGCCGCTGGGTACTGCGGGATCCTCGTTAGCGAAGCGCTGGGTGAGGAAGAACTGACCGTCGAGCCATTCGAAGGTCGCCTTGCCGCGGCTGGTGATCTCAGGGCTGCCGGGGCCGAAGAATCCAGCCTTGAAGGTGGCCTTCGTCTCCCAATGGCCGACGAGTACGTTCAGCCGATCCAACGAGACAGGTCGCTCGTCTGGGATATCGGCGGGGCCGTCCGGTGCGGCTTGCTGGTTGTGGTCGTGTGGCATCTCGGTGGACGTCATTGCGGGTCCTCTCGTGCAGCGCCGCTTATCTTCCGGACGATAAGACCGCCCGCGGCCGGCAAACTCATCGCGCAGTCGCGGGACGGGACAGCCGGAACCATCCGCTGGAGCCAGCAAGCAGGTCCTGCGGCGCTCGTATGACTCACTGAAGGGACGCCTGTTCCCACAGTGGCAAAGCCTCAAGTACCGCGTAACGCGACCTGGAGCAAACGCGAAGTCCCCCCGAAATGGAAACTGTGGGCGCTTCGCGGTGCTCTGGTGCTAAAGCCCAGCAGCGCGGCGCGCGGCCAGCTCAATTTGCGCCATGCCCAAGACGCGTACGATCGCGGCAACAGTCGCCGTTAGCTTCGCTGGATCGGTGACGGTCGGCTGTGATGGCCACTTGATCAGTATCGCGGCGGGCGTGTCGGGAGGCTGGACCAGCTCCACAACAAGTCGATCGGATCGGGTAACCGAACCAGCAGCCAGGAACCTATCTGAGTTACTCCCCGATGAGTTGTTCACAGACCTCCGATTTCCCACGAGAGAAAGTCTTACACAGATTTGCAGATAATTTCTCCTTCCCCGGACACAATCCCATCAAATCTCTCGACCGCGATGGTTGTTGCGGACAATTGCCTGGTCTCATCTGCGGAAACTTCCTGAGTCGGTTGGGTGTGATCGGCACCCACCAGGAGTTTGATCTTGGCATGAGTTGATGCAGTGAGCTCTTCCTTTGTCAGTGATCTCGGGCACGCATGACAATGCGGCGGCAGGAACATGTCCGTGGTCAGGCAGAATGTCGCGATGGCCGTCAGCCCGCAGCTGCCTACAGATCTTCAGACCCCATTCCTGGTGGTCGACGGCGACGTGTTGGAATCGAACCTGGTCGCGATGGCTGACCGCGCACGTAACCATGGCATCGCTCTGCGCCCGCACGCCAAGACCCACAAGTGCTTGGAGATCGCGCGTCGCCAGGTGGCCCTCGGCGCGGTCGGTCTGACGGTGGCGACCGTAGGGGAGGCGGAGGTCTTCGCTAACGCGGGCTTCACCGACCTGTTCATCGCCTACCCAGTTTGGGCCGCCGGCACGCGCGGTCTCAGGTTGCGCGCCTTGGCCGAGCGGGTCGCCCTGCGTGTCGGCGCCGACTCAGTCGAAGGAGTAGACGTCCTAGCTCGCGCGCTCGCCGGCACCGAGGCGGAGGTCGTGGTCGAAGTCGACTGCGGCCAGCATCGCACCGGCGTCGCACCGGAGCGCGCCGGGCAGATCGGTGCGGCCGCGCATCGTTACGGGCTGGACGTGGCCGGGGTCTTTACCTTCCCAGGGCACAGTTACGAGCCCGGCCGGCCGAATCAGGCGGCAGTTGACGAGGCGCGCGCCCTCCAGGAGGCGGACGCCGCGTTGCGCCAGGCCGGGGTGGGCGCAGTCCTGCGCAGCGGCGGATCAACACCCACCGCAGCGCTGGTGACCCAGGCGGCGCTGAATGAGATACGACCCGGCGTGTATGTCTTCAACGACGCCCAGCAAGTGGAGCTCGGGGTAGCGGACTGGGACGCTGTCGCTTTGACCGCGGCGGCCACCGTGGTCAGCCGCCATGGCCGCGACCTCGTCCTTGACGCCGGGAGCAAGGTGCTGGGAGCCGATCGACCTGCTTGGGCCACCGGGGGTGGCAGGTTGCCTGACCAGCCGGACGCACGGATCACCGCCCTGTCCGAGCACCACGCGACGGTCAGCTTCGCCGAGGACGCGCCGCTGCCCGAGCTTGGATCGCTTGTTCGGGTCGCCCCCAACCATGTCTGCGCTGCGGTCAACCTTGCCGACGTACTCATCGTCACCGCTCGCGGAGCGGTGGTAGACCAGTGGCAGGTAGCGGCTCGCGGCAGGAACGCCTAGATCTGCACACGCTCACGGTTGGTTGCAGCCCGAACGCTGCGTCAGGCCCGAGGACTAGGACGCACCGGCGTTGCGCCAGCCGTACGCGGGTTGGTAGCCGAGCAGCCTTCTGGCCTTCTCGATCGAGAGCAGCGTGTCGTGCTCTCCGAGGTCGCCACGCACCTCGACGTCGGCATAGAACTCCGCGATCAAGTCGCCGTTCGGTCGGGACATGACTGTGTCCGCGTTCGCAATGATGAAGACCTCGGTCCCTCTTAGATCCGACTTGAGGGCTAGACGAACAGCCTGCGCGCCATCGCGGGCGTCGATGTAGCCCCACAGGTTCCACTTCCGCGAACCCGGGTCGTCCTCGAAGGACGGAAAGCGTGCGTAGTCAGCGGGTTCCATCACGTTCGAGAACCGCAGCCCGATCATCTTCAACTCCGGGTCCCGGCGACACAACTGATCGGCGATGACCTCTTCAAGCGTCTTGACCAGCGAGTAAGTGGACTCGGGCCGGGGCGGGTATTGCTCATCCACTGGGATGTATGGCGGTGGAGTGTCGAACGGCAGCCCGAGCACTGTCTCGCTGGATGCCCAAACGATGTTGGTCACCCCGGCGCGGCGCGCCGCGCTGACGACATTCCAGGTGCACGTCATGTTGTTCATGAAGGTCAGGTGGTCCGGCATGATCCCCGGCGCGGGAATGGCGGCGAGGTGCACCAACGCGTCTGGCCGAACGTACCGCTCCTCCACTCCCAGCATCGCGTCCAGCACAGCGCCGTAGTCGGTCAGATCGATTGGTATGGAGACCGCTCCACTCTCCTGGCCCGGACGCACCCGATCGAACACAACGACATCCCAACCATGACGGATCAACTCATCGACACAGGCTCGTCCGAGCTTGCCCGCACCGCCCGTCACAACAACACACGCCATCGTCCGCCTCCCCTTGATTTGAGCCGCGTCTTCAAGCACGTCGGCGCAAGCCGCCTCCACACTCGAATGAAGCCATCTTGCACTGATGAGATGCCAGTGCGCCCGCAAGGCTAGCGGCGCGTGCCGATCAGCTACGCCGGTTGCACTCCGGAAGTGGTGCTCGGGTACGGACCTCGTCCACCTGTCAGCGACTGTCCGCCGCTACGGTGAGCCGGCACGCTTCCGCCCAGCCGGCGTCGTCGACCGCGACACCCGATGCTTCCTTGCCGGTCCACGCCGCGCACACGTCGATCGATTCGATGAGCATTTTGCGCAACAGGACATCAGGATTCGGGATCAGTGCGTGTGCGGCACCCTCGACCGCCGACTGGACAGCGTGCGGTGCGGCCTGCCGACGGAAGGCCGCGAGGCGGGGGCGGAGGTTGCTGGTGAAGCGGTTGGCCCATTCCGTCGCATGTGGCACCGCGCCGAGCACGCGGTCACTGTCGGGAGACAGACTGTTCTCTGGGCGCCCGTCGAGTTGTGCCAACACCCTCTCGCAGACAAAGACCGAGACTGCGAGGACGCGCTGCCGATCGGCTGCTGCGACTGGCAGCGCGATCGTCGCGCAGCGGAGGGTGATCAAGGCGTCGATGTGCAGATCGTCGCCAGTCAGCCCGATGACCGATGGAATCAACTCGGCCAGGTCTCGGCGGCCCTCGTCGGAGGTGTGGTCGTTGACCAGGCGCGCGACCGATGCCAGCAACGAATGGGTACATGCCGGGTGATCGCTCCATCGCTCACCGGCGAGGTAGGACGCCAACTCCATGAAACATGCGCCCTTACGGGGGTTGCGGTGCTTGCCTCGCGAGAGCACCGGCAGCATCTCCGGCGCTTGTGGCTGGGCCTTCGACATGGCGAATCTCCCGGGACGATTAGACGTGACACGACCAGTCTGCGCCGACACGGGCGTGAGGCCAACATGCGACGTACCACCGTGCTGCTCGACCGGGCGGAGCCAACTGGCATCCTCGCCCTCACGTGTCGCCACATTCAACCGGTCAGACCCGCGGGATCGGCCCCTCCGCCAAATAGGCTTCTTTCAGCCGATGAGGGAGGTGGCACATCACCAGCGAAATGATCATCAGACCGATCCGAGTGGACGACCGGGAGCGCTGGGAACCGCTGTGGCATGGTTATCTCGACTTTTACCGGGCCGTGCTTACGCCAGAAGTCACCGACCGAACCTGGGCGACGCTGTGCGATCCGAACTCGGCGGTGCACGGATTCGTCGCCGAACAGGGGGATCAACTGGCCGGACTCGCGCACCTGGTCCTCCATCCCACGACCTGGGCGACGCATCCGACCTGCTACCTGGAAGACCTCTACGTCGGCAAGCAGTGGCGCGGCGGCGACATCGCACGCCTGCTCATCGAGGCCGTCTACGCATTCGCTGATAGGTTCGGCCCCGCCAGCGTCTACTGGCTCACTCAGGAGTACAACGGCCCGGCACGCTCTCTATACGACACCCTGGCTCATCGGACATCGTTCGTCGTCTACCAGCGCTGAGTTCGCGGGAAGCTCCCGCGTGGTACGGCCTGACGCCGGCGGCTGCCCTTACGCCTTCCAGGCAGGCCGAAGTCAGCTGCCAGGCTCATTCTGGCCTTGCTCTCTCAGTGCTGGTAACTGTGTACACGAAGCAGCACCTGTCATGGCGCGGCAGCGCCCGGCGTCGGAGTGGCGTCTGAAGTCTCCGCCGGAACAGCCGGCGCGTGTGTTAGAGGTTTCGCCAGGCCCTGCCGTCGCGTTCCAGCAGGCGGTCGGCTTCGCTTGGGCCCCAGGATGCAGCCTCGTAGAGCGGGATGGGATGGCCGTTGTCGGCCCAGTAACCGATGACGGGATCAATGATGCGCCAGCACTGGGCGACCTCATCTGAGCGGATGAACAGGGTCGGGTCGCCGATCAGTGCGTCGAGCACGAGCCGCTCGTACGCCTCGGGGGACTCCTCGACGAACGTCGCCTCGTAGTTGAACTCCATCGTTGCGGAGCGGACCAGGAAGCTGTGACCAGGCACCTTGGCGCCGAACCGCAGGGTGATGCCCTCGTCGGGCTGGATTCGTAGGATCAGCGCATCCGGGGAGAGACCGGTGGCTTGATCGAGGCGTATCGGGAGGTGTGGTGGACGCATGAACTGCAGCATGACCTCGGTGATTCGCCTGGGTAGCCGCTTGCCGGTGCGGATGTAGAACGGCACCCCGGCCCAGCGCCAGTTGTCGACGTCCAACCGAAGCGAGGCGTAGGTCTCGGTGCGGCTGAGCGGGTTGACCCCCGGCTCGTCCCGGTAGCCGGGCATGAGTTCGTCCGGGGTGCCGCCGCGGGTGTACTGGCCGCGGACGGCGATCCGGTCGATGTCGTCCACGGTCGGCAGCCGGATTGACTGCAGGAGCTTGACCTTTTCGTTGCGGACCGCCTCAGCCTCGAACGAGGCCGGCGGCTCCATCAGCGCTAGCGCCAGCACCTGCAGCACGTGGTTCTGCAGGATGTCGCGAGTGGCGCCAGCGTGCTCGTAAAAGCTCCCGCGAGTACCGACGCCGAGTGTCTCTGCGACGGTGATCTGCACGTGGTCGACCCAGGTCCGGTTCCAGATCGGCTCGAAGATTGCGTTGGCGAACCGCAGCGCCAGCAAGTTTTGGACGGTGTCCTTGCCCAGGTAATGGTCGATCCGGAACACCTGTGACTCGTCAAAGGCCGCGTGCACCCGGTCGTCCAGCGCCTGGGCGCTGCGCTCGTCATGCCCGTAGGGCTTCTCGATCACGATCCGGGAGAACGACCCTTCGGGTGGACGGTTCAACCCGGCGTCGGCCAGCCCATCGATCACCGGCCCGAATGCCTCCGGCGGCGTGGCGAGGTAGAACAGCCGGTTCCCAGAGGTCCCGCGCTCGGTGTCGAGCCCGTCGAGGGTCTCCTTTAGCCGGCGGTAGGTGTCCGGGTCGTCGTAGCCGCCTGCCACGTAACGAAAGCCCTCGTTCAGCGCGGGCATCACCGAGCCTTCGCCACCAGTCATCCGAGACCTGAAATCGGCAGGATCCATCTGGGTGCGGGCCACCCCAACCACTGCGAACTCCGCCGGTATCCGCTTGTGCCGGGCGAGGTTCTCCACCGCCGGCCCTAGCTTGCGGGCCGTCAAGTCACCGGATGCCCCGAAGATCACGACGACAGCGGGCGGCGCCTTGCGTTCGGCAATCACTGTCTGCCCTGCGGCTTGGGCCGTAATCTCTCCTGTGGTCATTCGGGACCATCCCTTCCTGTCCGGGCACGTAGTCGCGGCGCCACGCTCGCGGGCGGGCGGGGCTCAGCAACTCGGCAATTCCAGTCGTTCGCCAGAGCACTACTCCCTGGAGCTTGCTTGCCGCGACCGAACTGGCTGCCGGGCCGCGTCATTACTCATTGGGTTTTGCTTGCATTATCTCGCCGCAGGCTCGCCGAGATTGGTCAGGTCAACCCGCACCCGGGCTCTTTCGCACCGGTCGCCACAAATGAGCATGTCAGTGCTGCCTCAGCGCCGGTTGCGCGATGGAACGATCCCTCTGCTCGACCAGCGTGAGCCATCCAGCGATGTCGTCCAACGCCGGGTAGGACGGCGGATCTATCGTCGGGAGCGCTCGTTTGATCTGGACGCGACGTTACGCCTCGCCGAGGGCCGAACGCGAGACTGGCGCCGTTGAGGGAGAGCGACACAGCCCCTCGTGGGAGCGGCGTCGGCCCCGCAGCGAAACGACGACACGCAGCCGACCTTCGGCCGGCGTGGCGACGCACAGCGCCGTCTTGATCTTTCGCACGTTCGGCAATCAGGCCGGCGCCTGGTCGACTCCGCGTACACGGAACCGGTGCCACCGCGCCTTCATGCCCTGTCCGTCGAGCGAACGACTGCGACCGTCCCGGATCGGCAGCATCGTCCAGAGCCCGAACCCGATGCGAACGCGTTCGGGGATGAAGGTGCCATGGGTCTCGTACACCGTCCTGCCGTCGACGCGCCAGGCTGCGGTGGATCTGCTCCTGTCGAGCGTGATCTCGCACGTGCGTAGGCGGCCGAAGTCGTCGTCGAAGTCCTCGTACGGGGACTTCGACTACGTGGTAGAACGGCTCGCCTATTCCACCAAAGCCCAGCTGCTCATGCAGCGCGAACACGCGGGTGGAGGTGCCGCAGACGGCGAACACGCGCTTGCTCACCTCGAAGTCGAAAGCGTGAAATGCGGCCATTCCCCGACGGAAGTCCCCGGGATCCCCGGCGATGTTCTGGACCGCGAGGTAGACGGCGAACATCGCCGGTCGCTCCGGCGTCACCTCGAACTGGCCTGTCGAGAAGATGAGGTACTTGGCGCTGTCGGCGGGCTGGAAGGTACGTGCGACAGCGAGAAGCGCGGGATCGTCACTCGCACTTCGCCCTCGCCGACGGCCAGCTCCGCGTTGGGGTCCAGCGGGATGTGCTCGCCGCCCGTCGGGAACGGCAGGCGCGCCGGGCTCCAGCGCGCAGCGTCGAGGTCCGGCCCCCTGAGCTCGTCGTATATGACGAAGCCGTCGCGGTCGGCGGCTGCAGCCTGCGCCTCAGGCGTCACGGCTTCCCCAGAACAGATCGGGATACGTCGCCATGATCCGACTCCTTTCGTTGACGCTCCTAAGGAAAGACACCCGACAGCACTGAAACGTGACGTGACGTTCGACGTTCGGGACGGGTGGACGAGCGCGACTACGTCCTCCATGACACTGTTGGATATCCGCTTCCACCCATTACGCCAGAGGCGATGCAACAAGTCAGTGGCGGACACTTCCAACTGACAGGGGACAGCATCGTTAGCTTCGAACCATTTCGAGGCCGTCGAGTATCAGGTCCAGACCGTATTCGAACTCGTCCCCGTGGTTGTAGCCAGGCTTCATGACGTGGTCTGTGAGGATCTCGACCATGTTGGGGAACTCGTCGGGCGTGAACGGTTCGAGCATTGACTGCGCGACCTCCGCGATGTCGTCCGATGACTCGAATGGGAGGTTCATCTTGGTCAGCGCGAAGCCATAGATATAACTGTCCAGGAGCGAGTACGCGTGGGCGGCCATCGCGATGTCGAAGCCACCCGCCCGAAGGCTGCCGATTACCGCGTCGTGGTGTCGCAGGTTCGCAATGCCGGGACGCCGCCGGGACTCCATCAACCCAATCGCCCATCGGTGGCGCAGTAGCGCGTCGCGGACCGCGATCGCCCGCTGCCGCATGGCGGTCCGCCAGTTGCCTGCGCTCGCAGGCAGCTCGATCTCGCCGAAGACGAGGTCGACCATGCCGTTGACGAGGTCCTCCTTGTTCGCGAAATGGTGGTAAAGGGCCATCGCTTCAACGCCCAGCTCTTGGCCGAGCTTGCGCATGGATAGGGACTCGATGCCGCTTGCATCGGCGCGGCGGACGGCGGTCTGGAGCACCCGCTCGCGGGTGAGGGGCGTCCGTCGCCGCGATCGGGCGTTGGGTTGGGTGCTCATCAACCTCCTTGTCGAGCGGCCAATTGGGAGGTGAGCCGTGATTGACAATCTGAACTATACACCGTACGGTTTACGCAGTAAGGTTTACACCGTACAGGTAAGAGGGGCACCATATGAAGGCGATCGTCCAGGACCACTACGGCTCCGAAGAGTCGCTCAGGCTTGACGACGTTGACACCCCTCGGATCGGGAACGACGAGGTGTTGGTCCGCGTCCACGCAGCGTCGGTCCATGTCGGGGATTGGATCCTCATGACCGGCGTGCCCAGGGTCATGCGCATCGCGACCGGACTGCGAAGGCCGAAGAACCGTATTCCGGGGACAGATGTCGCCGGGACCGTGGAGGCCGTTGGCAAGGACGTGACCAATCTGCGACCGGGTGATGAGGTCTTCGGATGGTGCACCGGTGCGTTTGCGGAGTACGCGCGAGCCAGCGAGAACCAGTTTGTTCGGAAGCCGGCCAACCTCACTTTCGAGGAGGCGGCCGCCGTGGGGGTATCGGCCACAACCGCACTCCAGCTGCTGCGCGACGAGGGCAAAGTCCAGCCGGGCCAGAAGGTGCTAATCAATGGGGCGTCGGGTGGGGTGGGCACGTTCGCGGTTCAGATCGCCAAGGCGTTCGGCGCCGATGTGACCGCCGTGTGCAGCACCAAGAACGTGGAGTTGGTGCGCTCTATCGGCGCCGATCATGTCATCGACTACACGAAGGAGGACTTCACGAAGGGCGGCCCGCGCTACGACTTCATCCTGGACAATGTGGGCAATCATTCGCTGTCGGAGACCCGACGTGCCCTGACTCCCAGCGGGAGGCTGCTGCCCAACGGGGGAGGGCATTCCGGCGGCGCGCTGGGCAACCTCATCAAGGCGCACCTGTCGGCATTCTTCGTGCGCCAGCAGGCTCGCCCGGTGATCAAGTTCCAGAATCCGGCGGACCTGGTCGCCCTGCAGACCCTCGTCGAGACGGGCAAGGTCGTGCCGTTACTGGATACAACCTATCCGCTGCTTGACACGCCCCGCGCGATCGGCCACGTCGGTGACGGACACGCGCGTGGCACCGTCGTGATCACGGTTTGATCTTGGCGCCTTGCGGGTTCAGTCGGGTCTAGCCGCGGCCAACACCGTCACGGCGGTCCGCCGCCTCTCACCCGGGCAGGCTCCAGCTTCTTGGAACCAGACCGAAGGCGCGGTACATCGAAGATGCCACGAGAAAGGCCGTTACGATCTCGAGCACGCCGGTGATCTCGAAGAACAGATCGTCGGGCGGATAGTGCTCGGAAGGGTTCAACGGGTAGTAGAGCGTCGACGGGCCGTTCAGCAGAAAGAGAACGTTTTTGTACGCGTGGGCGTAGCCACCATGCAGAAGGCCCGATAGAAACACCCAGGCGAGGCCGCCCACCGTCCCTGCGGTGATGAGTGCGGCCCGACTGCCGGTTCGCCGGTACCGGTAGAGGGACCCGACTGCGACCGCCGATGGGATCGCCATAATGATCGGAACGCGCAACCGGTTCGGGGCTGAATCAACTAGCCCTCCGTAGATGTGGTGAACCGTGGTCAGGGCATAGGCCACTCCGATAGCCAATGCAGCCCTTTCGATCAATTTTGTGTCTGGGATTGTGATTGGCTTGCGGCTCGTCATTTAAAGCTCCTTCGGATCGAGGTCGTGTTCACTGCTCAGCGACCCTTTACGGCTGTTTAGCGATGGCACACGCTGCGGCCGTTAGGTGGCGCTTTAGCTGGTGTCGTTCGGGGTGCGGCCAAGCCGGGCCGGCGATCAGGAGGTTGTGCAAGGCTCCGGCGATCAAGAAACCGAACGCCTCGCAGTCGATGTTGTCTCTGACGCGTCCAGCGCGCTGCTCAGCGGTGAGGTAGTCAGCGAGGACGGCAGGAAATGACGCTGGGCTTGATCCCGTTCGCTGTGCCACCCTGGTAGCCGACTCCAGTCGCTGATCATCAGAATGGAGCTCTTGGGCGAGCGGCGCTGCGGGAGAATTCAGCACGATTGATGCGAACCAGATGAGGTTGTCACCGACGGTATGGGTGCCAGCCCGAGTAAGGAGCCTCTTAGCGGCTGCTCCGAAACGGCGCAATTCGGCGGAGATGATTTCGTCCACGATCTCGCGCCGATCGGCGAAGATCTTGTATGGCAGGCCCAGCGAGACTCCG
Source organism: uncultured Actinomycetota bacterium (assembly GCA_963836855.1). Lineage (GTDB taxonomy): Bacteria > Actinomycetota > Actinomycetes > Propionibacteriales > Propionibacteriaceae > Microlunatus. Next base: position 130,996 of record CAWILN010000051.1, read on the forward strand.
GCCTCAGCAGCTAGAGCCCGCATCGTGAGCGCGGATGCTCCATCCCGGCTGACGATCCGTTGCGCGTGTTCCAAAAGCGCGGCACGTAGCTCTTGAGTGGTCTCGGCAGTCCGCTTAGCCGCTGACAAGGCCATTCCTGAGTTCGGGCCTTGAACACTGTGAACGCATGTTCACGACCCTAGCGTGAACATGCGTTCACAGCAAGGCACGGCCTATTTGATAAACCGAGCGCTCGGTCACTTGACTGGATCACCGAGCGGCTGCCTGACATCGATTGGCCATCAATCCCGTGGCGTGACATCCCGTGGCCCGACCCTCCCTTGGCCTGACATCGATCTGCCCGAGCTGGCGGTGCCTGTTTGGCTGCGGGTGATCATCGGCACCGCCAAATTCTGGCTGCCGGTGCTGATTGCGATCGGCGTGGCCTTGGCCGAAACCCGACGACGGCGAGCCGCTGCCGCCGAAGAGAACGATCGCGAAGCGCACCGTTGCACCAGGCGCGCAGGATCCACATCATCGAGTCGGCCCTTGTACTGTTTGCCGCCAAGGGATTTGCTGAGACCACCACCTCTGACATCTGTCAGGCGGCAGGCATCAGCACCGGCTCCTTGTTTCACTACTTTCCTTCCAAGCAGGCGGTCTTCTACGGCATCTGGGAGCTCGACAGGACTGAGTGGGATGACGCGTTCGCGGCGGCGCAGGCCAATCCGGATCCGTGGGAGGCGCTGATGGCGATCGTGGACAAGCTCGCGGCAGACGCGGCCGTGCCGATCATGGCCGGCCTGCTGGTCGAGGTGATCGCCCAGGCGCACCGAGATCCCGGGTTCGCAGCCGGGCTGGCCGAGAACGACCGCCGTCAGATCACTGGCGTCGCGCGGCTCATCCACCGGCTTCGGGAAGCCGGACTCGGTGATCCGGGACTGCCCGAGGAGGAAGCAGCGCGCTCGGTGCTGACGCTGACCGACAGCTTTCTCGGTCGCGGGTACCCCGAGCCCGATCGCGATAGGGACGTCGCCGTGGACACAGCCAAGAGATGATCGCGCGCTGTTGCGTCGCTTCGAGATCGGTGAGATCGACCGATGAAGCGCACCGCACCAGTGCTTGCGGTGCTCCCGCTGGCTCTGTGGGTCGAGGAGTTTCTGCTCGGCACCATCTCCGTACGCCAGCTTCCGTGATCGCAACCCACCCAGGGCTCAGCTGTGGAGGGCCGATTGTCATGCGGTGGCACCGCGCTGACCGTTGTGTTTCCGGGAGTCGCCTACCTGGCTACCTGGCCCCGAATCGTTGGTGCCTGGCCGCCCTATTGCGGCTCAGGGGTGGCGATCGCCCTGACCTACAATCGTCTTCGTGCTGCCGGGCGCGTCCAGTCCGCGGGGCAGGGACTATCCCACCGGTCGATACAGCCAACGTTGGTGACGAACCTTGGCCCGCCGGCGCGGACACGGGCAGTTGGAGGTTCGCCATGTCTGTTCTTCCTGAGCGCCCGTCCTTGGAGCGCCTGCGCAAGGAGGCGAAGGCTCGCCGACGCGAGCGCGGGATCCCACTGAGCCAGGCGCAGCACGAGGTGGCCCGCGAGTACGGGTTTGCCTCCTGGCCGAAGCTGGTGCACACGGTTGAGGCCGGCCAATTACACGGCGTCGAACGGGCGTTGGCGCTTGCCGATCCGCCAGCACTGGCGGCTGTGCTGAACGCTGATCCGGCCAGCGCAGCTGCCGACATCACCGGTCTGCCCCCTCTGCTGGTGCTGCTGCGCCGCTCGATCGGCTCCCCGGCCAATGTCCGGCATTGCACCAGATTGTTGTTAGATGCCGGAGCGGACCCGGACAGCCAAACAGTCGAGTGGGGCGGGGAGGGGCGCATGTCGGCGCTGTTCGCTGCGGTCGAGCGGGGCGACTTGGCCCTGGTCCGGCTGCTGCTCGACGCTGGCGCGACCAGTGACGAGGACGCCTTCTATCACGCCTGCGAACAATCCGACACGGCGTTGCTGGACGCGCTGCATAGGCCTGGACTTGAGAATCTGGTCAATCACAAGCTCGATTTCGAAGACCTCACTGGGCTGCGCTGGTTCCTCGACCGCGGTGTGGACGTCAACGCTCACCGCTGCCTGCACCACGCGATCAGCCGCGGTCGTGGCGTCCCCATCCTGACCGCCCTGATCGACGGCGGCGCCGATGTCAACCTGCCGTGGGATCGGTGGGACGTCGGCCGCCGCCCGCTCGCCCTCGCCGCCCGCAGCGGGCACCTCGCCGCGTTCCAATTGCTCCGCAGCCGTGGCGCAACCGCCGATCTGGACCCGGTGGACGCCGCGGGTGCTCGCGGTCGCGCGCGGCGAGTCAGCCCACCTGCCGAAGGCCGCGGCGCCGGCGCTGGGCAACCCGGACGGCGAAGAGTACGGCTGGATCCTCGGCCAGTTCGCCCTCCTTGGCCGCACGGAAGTGGTGCGGACGCTGCTCGACAGCGGCCTACCTGTGGACACCCGCGGCTGGAGCAACTTCACCCCGCTCGACCAGGCCGCCATGCACGGCCGCACACAGACCGTCCAGCTACTCATCGATCGGGGCGCCGACCTGCACGACTGCGCCTTCGACGAGTACGGGCCCACCCCGCTGGACTGCGCCATCTGGGGCATCCGGAACAACCGCGCCGAGGACGGCGACTACCCCGGCACCGTGCAGGCGCTGCTTGCCGCCGGCGCCCCGACCTGGCACCATCCACCCACCGGCGACCCAGCTGTCGACACGCTGTTGATGAACCGGCCGCCGTAGCATTGCCGGGTTATGGCCGGAGCCCTCTGACTTGATTCGGCAATTACGGCATTGGCTTGAGTGCCTCTTTCAAATCGCGAAGGGAACCGTATCCGAGCAGACTGCTGAGTTTCCGTTGCCGCACACGACGTACCCTGCTGCTGATCCAGCGCGGCGATCGCTTCCCGGCTGACGCTCGACAGCACCAAGCCGAGTGGCGCGAAGTTTGTGGCCGACTCGCGGGGTAGATGGCATAGATTCGACCGTCGATGGTGCTGACCGCTGACGTGCAGAAGGTGTTGCCTGCTGGGCAGACCTGATCTGGCGCGACCCGATCCCAGGCCCGTTGCAGGCTGGCCTCATCGGTGATCGCATCGCTGCCGGCATGCAATTTCGCCAGCGGCGGCAGGAGAAACTCGTTGGTTATGTCTCGCTTCGGACGGTTCTTGTCGGTTCCGGTGGCGTTGTCGAGGTAGGCCACCAGCGGCACAATGAGTTTTGGCTGGAGCCTTTGGAGCTCATCGGTATTCCATTTCCGGACCCGGGGGAAGCCAGACGTCGGACAGGTCGTTGATGGTGCCCAAGCGACTGGTCCCGAGATAGTCGCCGTCGACCAGCCGGTCGAGCGGCGCCACGCCTCCGTCGGCGCGGGCGGATTCCCCCACGTGCCCAGACGGCGTCACATAGGGAAAGCGGGCGGCCAGCATCGCCGCCGTAGGCGCAGTCAAGAACACGATTGTCCTCTGGCAGGGATAGCTGATCCGCCGGACTGCTTCGCACCTGGTGAATCGGCAGTGCAGCCGGCACGAACCCGGCGATCACGACGAGCGCGATCATCAGTGACAGCATCGGGGTCGATTGGAGGCGAAGAAGCTGGAAGAACTCGACGCGTGCCCACCGTTGAGCCCCCAGCGCGAGACCCGCGACGATGCCGGTCAATGCCGTCAGCGCGAGATTCCAGCAGAACAGGACCCCCCAACCGGCCAGCGCTATTTTGGCAGGACTCCAAGCAGCACATAGATCGCGAGCGGGACACTGGCACAGACGATAGGGACTCGAGTCAGCAGCAACGGTTTCTGCTCGCACGGCACGGGTGTCAGCCAGCGTAACCGGGCCACAGGCCGCCTGGTTTCTCCAAGCTTGCCCTCGCACTCAATCGTTCCAATACATAAGCAGCCTTGGCCAGGTGAGGCTTTACCGTGGTGTCGCTGGCCCTGGCCCGCCGCGGCAACGAGCGTGATGTGTCCTGGTTTGCCGTGTTGCCCGGTGGAGTCACGAGCTCATCGCCAGTGGCTATTGCTGCGGACAGCGCCTAACCCGACCGCCCCAGGGTCCAGGAAGAGTCAGAAGCGTGGAATACCGCATGTATCAAAAGACGCTGGTCGCCCTCTTACCTGGTGCAACATTCGATAACGGGACGTAAGGGAAAGATGATGGGAAAGTCACGACGCGCACTGGGCGTCCTGCTGGCTAGCGCACGGCACTTGCTGCACGCTTTTGCCAATGCCGGTTATTCGGCGCCCACTCAAGAGCTCCAGTTAATCCTTGGTCCAAATGGAGCCCTGATGTGGACAGAGGTCGCTCAGGTGCGTTTGCCTGAGCGGTCTTCGGCTGACCCGTTGACTTCCCCGGACGTTGTTGTATTGACAACGAGTCAGATGAGGGCCGAGATCAGTGGTCCCGAGCCGGTGACCAACAGACTTGGGGAGGCACCTGCGGCTTGACGTTCCACCGGCAATGCGTTCGTACAGGCAGCACCTGCAAAGGGCACTTCGCACTTTGGCGTGGGGAGTCGTGATGGCAAGGTTTTTTGACCCCGAGGAGCGGCCGGACACGACGATCATCGAGCCAACCGACGGCATCATTAGGATCTCTGCCACCTGCGTGTGCGGATCAGACCTGTGGACCTACCGCGGTATTAATCTCGTCAGCCCACCCCGATAGCGCATGAGTGCTACGGCATCGTCGATTCGGCCGAGAGCCACCTGATCAAGCCTGGCCAGTTCGTGATCGTTCGTTCTACGCCTCTGACAACACCTGCCCCATCCGCCGGGCCAGCTATCAGACATCTGGCCCTTCATCGCGAGTGGGCCGCGTTTAGGGCTGAGCTGCTCCTCCGGGGTCCCGCCGCTGGCCGATGGCACTCTCATCGCCACTCCTGAGGAGCCAGCGCCGGAGCTGACTCCAGCCTGCCTCGGACTCGGCCCGTGAGAAGTGCGCGGAGCGGCGAAAGAATCTTGATCTCGTCGAGTCAACAACACGAGCACGATGCTTCTTTACAACCAGCGAACCAGCGCGCCGCTAATGCGGAGGAATTAGCAGGTGGAGCCAAGGGTGTCGTGGTTCAAGACATCGTTCGTAGATGAGTCGAGACACCGTTCAAAGCGGCCGGGCTCTCAGTATGGGCCGTGTTGAAGGAACCGGGTGATTGTCTTGTCGGGTCGCACAGCAACACGGCAAGGCCGAAGCCGGCCCTGAACGCCTTTGCGACCACGTTTCCAGGCCGCATACCGACAAGATGATCACCGACCGGATCGAATCCATTGTTTAGCTGATAGACCCCCGGAGCGCGTTCCCGTGGGAACGCGCTCCAGCTTCTGGTGAGTGAGTATCGAAACGAGACCGAGGGCACTGGCCGATTTCTGGCCAGCGTCTTTGTCACACGTGGTCGCCATCAGCAGCCAGGAAGCGCTCTCCGACGGGGCCGGTGCCGGTGGAGATGTAGAACTGACTACGGGTCGCGATGACCTTCTCAGGCTTCTGAACGGTGCGCTGGCCAAGGAAGCGCTCTCCGACCGGTCCGGTGCCGGTGGAGATGTAGAACTGTTTGTGGGCCGTGATGACTTTCTCCGACTCCTGAACGGTGCGGTCGCCGAGGAAGCGCTCGCCCATGGCGGGGTGCAGCCTGCCGGCGCCGGGTGTGGTGTAGAACTGGTTGGGCGTGCTCGATGGGCCCGGGACGGTGGCGATGTTGTCGGTTTCGCTGGCTGCTGAGCAGCTGGCCAGCAACGCGCTCAGGACCAAGATCGGGATGATTCTGCGCATTTCGGTGCTCCCTTAGGTGAGTCTTCTGACTCTCATTGGTTAGACGACCGTGGGTGCTCCCTGATACACGATTCGTTGATGCACTGTGACGCTCACCGTAGAGCCGGCCTCTAGCTGATGATCCGCCAGCGGCAAAGACCACGGAAGCCAGGTACTCGAGCGCGCCGACCGCACAGTCCTACCCACCCGAGCGGCCGCCGGACGGACTCGACCGCATCGAGACGATCACGCATGTCTGGCCGGCGGGGACGGCTCAGTGGCTCTCTAGATACCTTTCGGAGCAGCTCCAAGGCTTGCCTCGTACGGATCCCAGCTTTCGTCCACCATCGAGACAGGATCGACGGTGCTGGCGACGGCGACTGAGCGCGACGCCGCCCCCGGCGAACTGGGCGATGGCGCCGACGTGGGTCGGGACGGCGACGGGGAACTCGCTGCCGGCTCGGTCGCCGACCTGGATGGTCCGGGTCGCACGTCCCTTGCTGCCGACGGCAGCGACCTTGGCGAACGGCCCGAAGACGTGGACCAGCGCTGTAAGGCAATACGGTCCGACGTCGTACAGCGGGCCGGCGCCCTCGGCGAACAGGAACTCAGGGTTCGGGTGGAATATCTCCGGGCCGGGGTATTGGATCACAGCCTGCGCCGACAGCGGTGTGCCGATCTCGCCGCGGGCGATCGCTCGCCGCGCGGTCTGCAGACCCGGACCGAGCACGGTGTCCGGGGCTACGCCAACGAGCAACCCAGCAACCTGTGCCTGCTCGAGAAGCGCCTGCCCGCTCGCCCGGTCGATACTGATCGGCTTCTCCGACCACACATGTTTGCCGGCTGCGAGCGAAGCGGAGGCGACCGTAGCGTGGACGGCGGGAATTGTGAGGTTGACGATCAACTCGACGTCGGGATGATTCAGCACGTCCTCGCCGCTGCCCCATTCGGCGATACCGTGCTTGCCGGCCTGGGCCTGTGCGCGTGTGGAGGTCCGGTTGCCGAGGATGACCCGCCCCAGCCCGAGCCTGCGGGTTCCTGTCGCCCGACGATGACACCGGCGGGAATGATTACGAAGGTGGGCATGTCCATCTAGTCGACGCCGGGCTTGCCTTCCAGGTGACGGCATCGGTCAGCTCGACGCGCAGAGCCCAGCGGTTGGCAATCTCGGCCGGGGGCAGCGGTGACGGCGTGCAGTTTGGAACCCTCCGGCAACTCGGTCAGGCTGTGTCGTGGCAGCGGGATCGGTCTGGCTCATGGTCGTCTCCTCAACTAGATCTTGCGTGGTGCTGCGTGGGTGAGCGTCCTGTGCGCACACCACCGCAAGATCAAGAGTCAGAGGCTAGAGCAATGCAGCCAGGCCACAGGTGGTCAACTGTTGTGGATACCTCGGAGGAGTTGCGGAATTCGAGCGTGCATCCTGCTATGTAGTGCCGACGGGTTCACGCAACGGGCCGAAGGTCTCGCGGTAGGTCCGCGGCCCGACGACAGGCACGATAGCGTCGCGCAGCCAGCCCGGTAGGCCCGCGGTTCGTGACAGCCGATCCGTCATCTTCTGCACGTGCTCGACGCGTGGCCGTCGCCGCCTCTCAAACTCCCCGCCGACCGTCGCCCAGTCGTCGCGCGTCGTGAGTAGTTCAGCGAGCACCAAGGCGTCTTCGGCTGCCATCGCCGCCCCTTGGGCCCAGACCGGCGCGGTAGCGTGTGCCGCATCCCCGATGAGCACGACCCGACTGCTGTGCCAGCTATCGAGCCTGATTTCCTCGATTGGGGAGTGGTAGAGCGAGGACGGCTCTGCAAGCACCGAGGACACGGCGCTACGCACGGGCTCGGGAAAATCACCGAAGGTCGACCTCAACCATTGCCGGTCGGTGTCCACCGGCCTGCCTTTTGTGGGTGATGCGTAGCCGTACACCCGCTCCCCATCTACAGGAATCAGAAAGAACGTTTCCGCGGGGCCGGTCCATGAGCTCCAGCACTCCACGCCGGGATTCGTTGTCATGAACCGCCAACCGGCAGCCGACAACAGTGCCGTCCGCCGGCCCACGCGTCCGAAAACGGAGGTCCGTATGCCGGAGTGAACGCCGTCCGCGCCCACGACGAAGTCGTAGCTTTCGGCCTCGGTGTCACGGAAGCTGACTTCGACCTGGTCCCCGCGTTCGGATACAGCGCCCACTGTTGTGCCCCAGCGCACCGCGGACGCTGGCACGCCCGAGCGCAGGAGCTCCAAGACATCAGCGCGCAGCGCGCAGATCGAGCCAGCGTCCGGACCCCAGAAGCCGGCCTCGTCAATTGCGAACAGCAATCGATTGCGGGCGTTGCGGTATTCCCGCCGTCGGACGGGCACGCCCCGCTGTTTCAGCTCCTCGTCCACACCCAGGTCGCGCAACGCGCGAACGGCATTGCCTGGCAGGTTCAGGCCCAGCCCAACGTCAGGAGGTCCGTTCAGCCGATCAACCAGCACGGCGGGGATTCCCCGCTGACCGAGGGCGCGCATCATGGCGAACCCAGCGATACCACCACCGACAACGAGTACGCGGCGGGAGGTGCTGCCTTGATCCTGCATGCACTCACCCTCGCATGCGGCGAGAACGCCGAGAATGGCTTTTGCCCGGCACGGCGCTGAACGTTTCCGCTGTCATGCAACGGGTGACCGGCCCGGAGCGGCTAGCCCGATCGGCTACGGCAGCTGATGGATGGCGAGCGGCAGCACCGATGTTGCTCCCGCATCGGCGAGCAAGGCTGCCGCCACGGTCGCTGTCCACCGCGTACGAATTGTGTTATCGACGAGCAACACCGGGCCGGTGAAGCTCACCCCCGGCGCGAGAGCCGTGCGGTAGAGCAGGTCCTTGGCCCGTACGGCCGAGGCGGCGTCGACCGCCGGCGGCGGCCCGCTGATCGTGAGCGCGTGCACCAGCGGGAGCCGGCCAACCGCCGCAATGTGTTCGGCCACGGAGCGCACGAGCACCGGATAGCGCCGCGACGGCATGCCGACCACCGCGACCGGCCTCTCCCAGCTCCGCGACCAACGGCGCAGCACGTCCACGAGCCCGTCCATGATTGAGGGGGGAGCAGGCCCGTCGCGCTGACCCAGCGCTGCCAGCTCGTCGCCCCAGGCCGGATCGTCGGCGAAGGCCAAGGCGCGTCCCGGCGCCAGGAAGCGGATCTTGCCCTTACGGCCCGGCAAGCCCGACGGCCACATCTTGCGCGGCTCTACCACCACGTCTTGACCGCGGAAATACCGGCGTGCTGCCGCTACGCCGTCCCCCGACGCTCGTGCACCCGGTGGCGGCAGCGTGTCCGTACAGACCGAACACCGGCCGCAAGGTTGCGGATCGGGATCGTCCAGCGCCTGCTGCAGGAACTGCATGAGGCAGCCGTCCCCGTTTGCATAGCTGCGCATCAAGCCCGCCTCGGCCGCGCGTACGCCCCGCAGCGCGTTCCACTTCTGCTCGTCGAAGTACCAGGGCCGGCCCGTCCCGGCCCAACCGCCGGACTCGCGTCGCACCGCGTCGTCGATCGCCAGGATCTTCAGGAGCCCTTCCAGACGGCCGCGCCTGATACCCGTCGCTGCCTCGAGTCCGGCGAGGCTCTGCACCGAGTCGCCCAGCGCGCCCAGGATCCGCTCGACCTGCTGCTCGTCGGGAATCCCGGACGTGGCGAAGTAGTCCCAGATCCGCTCGTCCGACTCGGCCGGCACCAAGATTGCTTGCGCATCCTCGAGCGCCCGTCCCGCCCGGCCGACCTGCTGGTAGTACGCCACCGGCGACGCCGGCGAACCCAGGTGGACGCAGAACGCCAGGTCGGGCTTGTCATAACCCATGCCCAGCGCCGAGGTGGCGACCAACGCTTTGATCGTGTTGTCGCGCAGTCGATCCTCCAGCTCGACGCGATTCGTGGTCTGTCCTGAGTACGCCGAGACCTCGAGACCCTGCTCGAGCAGAAAGCCAGCCACCCGCTCGGTCTCAGCTACCGTGAGCACGTACACGATGCCGGAGCCCGGAAGCGACCGCAACGCCTCGGCGACCCAGGCATATCGCTCTAGGGGACTTAGGTGCGGCACAACCGCCAGCCGGAGCGACGACCGCGCCAATGAGCCGCGCAAAGTGACGGTGTCCTCGCCCAGCTGACGCGCCACGTCGGCGGTGACTCGCTGATTCGCAGTCGCAGTGGTCGCGAGCACCGGGGTGCCCGGCGCGAGGGCGAGCAGCGTCCGGGTGAGCCGCTGGTAGTCGGGGCGGAAGTCGAAGCCCCAATCGGAGACGCAGTGCGCCTCGTCAATGACCAGCAGCCCGCACTGGCCGAGTAGCTCCGGCAGCTGGGCGGCGAACGAGGGGCTGGACAGCCGCTCCGGGGAGATGAGCAACACGTCGGCCTGCCCGGATCGCAGGCCCGCCAGCACGTCGCCCCACTCCTCGACGTTGGTTGAATTCACCGTCGCCGCCCGCAGCCCGGCCCGCTCGGCAGCTGCGATCTGATCGCGCATCAAGGCCAGGAGCGGCGAGACGACCAGCGTTGGTCCGGCACCCTCCGCCCGGAGCGCGGCGGTCGCGGCCCAGTACACCGCCGACTTGCCCCAACCTGTAGCTTGCACGACCAGCACCCGGCGGCGACCCTCAACCAAGTGCACGACCGCGCGAACCTGGTCCGGCCGCGGACGCGCGTCCGGACCAGCCATAGCGGCGATGACTCGTTCGAGCGCGAAAGCAGACATGCGTCCTATCCTGTCCGCAGCCGCTGACAGCGACAGCCGCTGACAGCACAACGATCGTCGACGACTTCGACCCACCTCTGCCAGTGAGCTATGTAACGGTTGTCGCGAACGCCAGACGGTACGGGCCTGGGATGCCGGCACCGGTCAGCCGGTGGGTGAGCCGTTGACCGGTCACCAGCCGGGTGGCGAGGCGGGGCGATGGGTCCGATGGGTGGCGTCGCTCAATCACTGGCACGGGCCCGGCTGGACAAGTCGCCCTCAGAAGACGTCTACTGGATGTCGATGCGCCGGGGAGGGGAATCTGTTGGCGCAAGGATCGCCGCGCGGATCGTGCGACGGCTAAGGCACAGAACGATCAGAAGGGGACGATCGTGACGAGGCGCTTCCTGCCGTGAGCATTCAGTCTCCAGCCGCGAAGAGTGTCGAAACAGTCAACGGGCATCCCGGTGGCGTCGGGACGGAAAAGAGGGTCAGCGGCTTACGTCGCAGGATCCGATCGTGGATGCTCTGGCTGTTTCGACGATCGCCTGGGATCTTGGTCGCTGGATCCCTGGCCGTCATGTTCGGAGCTGCATACCTCCTGGCGCCGCCGATGGGCCGTGATTTGTCGGCACAGGTGGCGCATGCCCAGCTGGCCGAGTTGCATTGGCCGGAGGTGCTGAACCTCCGCTGGTATGGCGGTTTCGACCCGCTCGGCTACAGCGTCTTGTCTCCTCCGGTGATGGCGATTCTAGGCGTACGCCTCACGACCGCGCTTGCGTACGTTGTCAGCGTCGTGCTGTTCGCGGCGTTGTTGAAGGACACTGCGGTGGCGCGACCAGTGGCCGGGGCGGTCATTGGGGCGGCCTGCCTTACCGGGAATCTCGTGACCACCCGGACGACGTTCGCGCTCGCTCTTGCATTGGGGCTGGGTGCGCTGTTGGCGCTCGTTTCCAGACACCTGGTCGTCATGTCCGGGCTATGCGCCCTGGCGGCGCTGGCCAGCCCGGTGGTTGGCTTGTTCCTCGGTATAGCTGGCGGTGCGCTCTTCTTGACCGGTCGACGGCGAGGCGGGGTGACGCTGGCCGTAAGTGCTCTCGCGCCGACCCTTGCCGTCGGGCTGGCGTTTGGCAATGTCGGGCGCCAAACGTTCGCAGAGAAGCAGGCTTTGATAAGTTTTCTCGTCTGCCTAGTCGTTGCGGGTCTGTGTTGGCGCCGTCCGGTTGTGCGGTGGGGTGCGCTGTTATCGGCCGTGCTGGTCGCTGCCGCCTATCTCCTCCCGATCCCTGTGGGTACGACCGCGACACGACTGCCTGAGTTGTTCGCTGCACCGGTTATCGTGGCGGTCGCTGCCATACCTTTGGTCGCCGTCATTGGCACAACCGCAAGCGTGGCGTTGCTGTTACCGCCGGTGTCCATCACAGAGATCCAAGAACGAGGCGATCCCGCACTCAGCGCGGGGTTCTATTCCCCCCTCCTCAACCAGCTGGTCGATCGCGGGGTTGCCGGACCCATCGAGGTCGTTCCCACACTGAGGCGCGGCGAGGCTGCCTTTGTGGCGCCGGTGGTTCCAATCGCACGAGGGTGGTCGCGACAGGTCGACACCGGGTACAACCAGATCTTCTACGACGGAAGCCTCGAAGCAGACACGTACAGAAAATGGCTGGACGACAACGCCATCTCGTACGTGGCCATCTCTAACGGGCCGCACGAATGGGCGGCGACTGATGAGGCGACCTTGGTGCGTCGTGGGTTGCCGTACCTGCAGGCGGTGTGGTGGAACCGAACGTGGACCCTCTATGCGGTGACGAACCCGCGGCCAGTCATCTCACCTCCAGGGCGACTCATCGCTCGTGATGCCGTCTCTCTTACGGCATTCTTGCCCGAGCCGGGGGAATATGTCGTGCGGGTGCGCTGGTCCCGCTACCTGTCCGCATCCGACGGGTGCGTGCGACCAGCCGAAGGCGGGTGGTCGACGATCGTGGTTGAGCAAGCCGGCGCCGTCAAGATCGAAGGCAGTCTGGCGCCACGCCATTGCTGACCAGCAGCGAAGTCGTCGGCTGACGTGGGCATCATATGGAGCTAACCCTTGCTCGGCTCAACAAGCGGTCAACTGATGCCTGTTCTACCCCGACGCCGCGCTAGCCACGCCGGCGGCGTGGGGCACCGGATGCTCGCGGGCCCGACGACGTGAGGACGCCCGCGCCGGAACCTGGTGTCGTAGGACGGACAGTCCGGGGACCCTTCGAAGCGTCGTCACACTCGACGATGAAGGACTTCTGCCGGCCAAATGACTGGTCGTCGCGGGGAGGACGCTTGCCCTATGGCAGGACCACCCGCAGCCGCGAAGCAGATAAACAAGGTCGTCGTTGGCCTCGCAGGGCGTCGGTTCCTCCCGCTGTGGGCGGTGTTGCGGCATAGCGGCCGCAAGAGCGGCAAACAGTACGCAATACCGGTCGCCGTGATCCCGACCGAGACGACCTTCATCATCGCGCTGCCTTGGGGGCGGAGTGCTGACTGGGTACGCAACGTGCGCGCGGCCGGGCGCTTCACGATCCGCTGGAAGGGCGCAGACTACGAGTGCACCGATCCGATGTTCGTGGACAAGGACGTCGCCGCTGCGGCCGCGCGCGGGTGACCCGACGTGCGCTGCAACGCATGGACTTCCCGCATGGTTTCATCCAGCTCAACCGTCGCGCCCTCGCCTGATGGTCAGTCGCTCGGCATGGTCCGAGGGACGTCCATTTCAGAGGTCGCAGAATAACAGGCCCGTGGGTATGCGCGGCCGCGACCATCGCGGCCGTGGGCCTTGGGAGGATGGCTCAGCCCGCTCGGCTGGAACCTTCCTGAGTGTTGAGGAACGCGGCTACATCAGCCGCGAACTTGGGCGAGGTGACAAGGCCGTGGCCCAGGTCGGGGTACATGATCAGCCGCCCGTGGGGCATTCGGTAGGCCGTCTCAGCGAACATCTCCAAGGGCCAGAAGCCGTCCTTCGCGCCGCAGATCACCAGTGTCTCGGTTGGAATTCCAGGCAGGCGGCTGCGGACATCGAAGCCATCCTCAGCTTTGATCATGGCCATGGTGTCCGTGGGATTCTCGATCTTGATCCAGCGGGACGTCAACCGTAACGGGGGTCTCAGGGCTGCCCTCAGCCAGCGGCGTTGCACCATCCCGTCGACGAGTTCCTCAGCGGCGAAGCGGCCCGTCGTCTCCAAGCTCCGCAACATGTTGAGCTGTGCGCGGCGAGCGACGGGTCCGAGTGTGTAGGCCGCACTGGCTGCTACCGCTCGGCGCACGACCCCTGGGTGGTCGGCGATCAGCTGCATCACAATCGACCCGCCGGTCGAGTGTCCGAGCACGTGCACGGGCCGGCCGAAGTGCTCTGCCAGTGCGGCTGCGTGGACCGCAGCGACCTCGGGCCAGGTGATATCGATGCTCATTCCTGGCCACCGGTTGGTGAAGAACACTTCGAAGCCGGCGCGTGCGAACGGCCTGACGGTGCGCAAGGCCAGCTGTCGCTGAAACCCGGGCGGCGGGTTGTGGTGGTTCGGTGTGCCGCCCGGCAGGTAGATCAACGGCTCCCCATGTCCCAGAGCAAGGTAGGGCAGGCCCCCGGCCAAGACGCCCTCGCGGGGCGCTCCGAGATCAGCTGCCATCGTCGAACACTTCTCCTGCTTGAACCTCAGTTGGAGTCTGCCATCCCGGCAGCTACGCGTCGGGGCGCCAGGAAGGTCGTGGGAAGGTGGCCGCCTTGGCGGAAACGCTTTTTGGCGTGCTTGTTCTGTTGCCTTGTCATGGCAGCCGACGCGACCACACCGGGGCACATCCGAAGCGCAGGCCGAGTTCATCCTGCGTAAGACTCGGACCTGAGGACTGCGGCCTAAGGCTCCTCAACAGCTTTGGCGTACCGCTTGGCGAGTGTTGTCAGATGGTCGACGAGCTCGGGCGGCTTGGTTGCGGTGAAGTCCAGTCCGAGCATGCCGATGTAGACCGCGACCGTCTCGATGGTGTCGGCTCCAGTGACCAGGACGCAGGTGTTGTCATCGACGGCTTCGACGACACCAACGGTGGGGTTGATCCGACTGAGGACCTCCGCGGCTGGCGCGTGCACCGTGATCCTGACATGCAAGTGCCAGCCTGCGAAGGCCGTAGTGCGGAGCACGAAGGCTGGGTAGTCGCCGCCGGGCAGCTCGACGGGTGTGAATCTGCGCCCGCCTGGGACTCGTAACTGCATCCAGTCGAGTCGGAAGCTGGACCAGGCGTCGGTCGAGGCGTCGCGGGCCACCAGATACCAGCGTCGCTGCCAGCTGACGAGTCGGTACGGCTCGACTTGGAGCCGCTGGTCGCCCCGGTAGTGGAAGCGGATCTCCTGGTGATCACGGATCGCGGCCGCGACGGTCATCAAGAGTCCTGCGTCGACGGCTGGGTCCGGCGCATTGGTGCCTGTGTTCTCCGGGCCGGTCTCCACGGCGTCCCGCACAGCATTGACCCGCAGCTTGAGCCGGTGCGGCAGCACGGCCTCCAGCTTGGCCAGAGCGCGGGCGCTGGTGTCTTCGATGCCGCTAACTCCTGTAGCCGCGCGCAGACCCACCGCGACGGCCACCGCCTCGTCGTCGTCGAGGAGCAGCGGCGGCAGTTTCGCGCCGACCCCCAGCCGGTAGTGACCACCGGGTCCGCGTATCGCTTCGACGGGGTAATCGAGCTCCCGGAGACGTTCGATGTCGTTACGGACGGTACGTCCGCTCACCTCTAGCCGAGTGGCCAGCTCGGCGCCGCTCCACATGGTGCGGGACTGCAGCAGCCCGAGCAGAGCCAGTAACCGACCGGAAGTCTTGTACATCTGGCATGAACTCTCGTGGTAAAAGCGGAACGAAACTGTCCTAAATACAGCTTACGTTCTAGGCATGACCACAACATCAGCCGCCGGCCAGATCGGCACAATCCGTCCATTCACCATCGCGATCCCGCAAGAGGCGATCGACGACTTGCAGCGCCGCCTCGCCAACACCCGCTACCCGGTCGCAGCACCCGATGACAGCTGGGATTACGGGACGCCGGTCGCATACCTGCAGAAGATGGTCGCCGCTTGGCAGCAGTTCGACTGGCGCGCGCAGGAGACCCGGATGAACGCAGTCCCGAACTTCGTCACCGAGATCGACGGCCAGACCGTGCACTTCGTTCACGTCCGATCCAAGGAGCCCGACGCCACCCCGCTGCTGCTGGCGCACACCTATCCCGGGTCGTTCTCGGAGTTTCTCGACATGATCGGTCCGCTCACCGACCCGGTCGCCTATGGCGGACAACCCGAAGACGCGTTCGATGTCGTCATTCCGTCGATGCCCGGCTTCGGCTTCAGCACCCCGCTCGTCGGGGAGGGATGGACGATGGCCCGAGTCGCCCAAACGTACGACACGCTGATGCGCGGCCTCGGCTACGAGTCCTACGGCTCACACGGCAGCGACGGAGGTGCGATGGTCTCACGCGAGCTCGCCGTGATTGACCCGCCCGGCTTCCTGGGCGCCCACGTGCTGCAGCTCTTCTCATTCCCCTCCGGCGACCCGGGTGAGTTCGAGAACTTCGGTCCCAAGGAGTACGCGGCACTGGAGTTTCTCGGCTGGTTCCAGTCAGTGGGCGGGTACAACCAGATGAACGGCACGCGCCCGCAAACCATCGCTGCCGCGCTCTCGGATTCCCCCGTGGGCCAGCTGGCGTACAACGAGTTGTTTGAGAACTTCGGCAACGGAACCAGTCTGGTGACGGTGGAGCAGGTTCTCACCCAGGTTTCGCTCTATTGGCTTACCAACACCTCCGCTAACGCAGTGCGCTACCACTACAGCGAAGGCCACTCCGGAGCCAAGCCGACCGTGAGTCACGGACGCATCGGCGTCGTGGTGTTCGCCCACGACTTCCAAACCATCCGACCGCTCGCCGAGCGCGACAACACCAACATCGTGCACTGGTCCGAGTTCGACGCTGGTGGGCATTACGCCGCCCTCGAGGTCCCAGAACTTGTCGTAAGTGACCTCCGCACATTCCTCAGCGGCAGCAGAGTTCGCGGGTGATCTTTGGTTGCGGTCAATCATGCGGGGAGGCTCAGAGGCGGTCCAGGGTGATCTTGGTCGCGGGTCTCCCCGCGCGGCACTCATGATCATCGATCGCTCACGCCGCAGAAAATGATCTTGTTGACGAGTCCAATCACCAGATCAGGGCCGCGGCAGGTGGTCCCGGACGGCACCGACATGGTCACTCAATACCGGTCGAGGGGCACCAGCCGGGCTGTTGAAGTCGGTGGGGCGGCTGCTGCGCCGACCGGCGGCGGACACGGCATCAGGCCATCTCGAGGTGGCGCGGCGGGCTGATGGCGGCCGAGATAGCGCGATCGCTATACCTAGAAGTATCATGCATTGCAGTCCTAGGGTTAGGCGGTCACATGCATATCACCAAAGACCTCGTCGCGGCCTCGGCGACGCCGCTCGTTCTGGGGATCCTCGCCGAAGGTGAGAGCTACGGTTACGCAATCCTCAAGCAGGTCAACGAACTGTCGGGCGGGCAGCTGGAGTGGACCGACGGCCTGCTCTACCCGCTGCTGCACCGCTTGGAGCGGCTTGGCCACGTCGAGTCGGCCTGGGAGACCCCGCCCGGGGGACGGCGCCGCAAGTACTACCGCATCACCGACCAAGGCTGGGCTGAGCTCGTCGAGCAGCGCCGCCAGTGGGCCACTGTCGTCGACGCACTGCGGGGCGTATGGAACACCCCACAGTCCATCAAGCCGATCACGGCACCGGCATGGGAGGCCGGACGATGATCGTCGACAGCGACAACGATCTGGAGGGCCAGATCACTGAGTGGCGGGCCTACATGCGCCGCCACCGGGAGCTGCTCCACACCGATACCGAGGAGCTGGAAGACCACCTTCGCAGCCGGATCACCGATCTGACCGAGGCGGGCCTGCGAGCCGACGAAGCGTTCCTCATCGCTGTCAAACGCATGGGCAGCCTCGATGAGCTGTCGCGGGAGTTCGCTCGCGAGCATTCCGAGCGGCTGTGGAAGCAGCTCGTGCTGCCCGGGGAGCCGGATGCGCCCGCCGCCGCCCGTTCCCGTCGCGAGCTGCCTGTCATGGTGCTCTGTGCGGCCGCCGCGGCGCTCGCGATCAAGGTGCCGGGCTGGTTCGGGCTTGACATATCAGGGGACGATGCCGGCTTCTACGCGCGAAACGTCAGCCTTTTCGCGCTCCCGGCGCTGGCCGCTTACTTCGCTTGGCAACGCCGGGTCGGTGTGCGCTGCATCGGGGTGCTCGCGTTGCTGTTCATTCTCGGCGCGGTCGCCGCGAACGCGTATCCGCTGGCCGGTAACTCGCAAAGCCTTGTGCTCACAGCGATCCACCTGCCGATCGCGCTGTGGCTGGTTGTCGGCGTCGCCTATGTGGGCGGTGATTGGCGTTCAGACCGGCGGCGGATGGACTTCATTCGGTTCACCGGGGAGTGGCTGATCTACCTCATCCTCATTGGACTGGGTGGCGGCGTGCTCATCGCCTTCACGATGGGCACCTTCGATGCCATCGGGCTTGACGCCGAGAGCTTCATCGAGTCGTGGCTGCTGCCATGCGGCGCCATGGCCGCGATCATCGTGTCGGCGTGGCTGGTGGAGGCCAAGCAGAGCGTCATCGAGAACATGGCGCCGGTGTTGACCCGCGTCTTCACCCCGCTTTTCGCGGTGACCCTGCTGGCCTTCCTGGTCGCCATCGCCTGGACCAACAACGGCATCGATGTCCAGCGCGATGTGCTCATCCTCTTCGACCTGCTGCTCGTCGTCGTGCTGGGCCTGCTGCTGTATGCCATTTCCGCCCGTGACCTTGCGGGCCGGCCCGGCCTTTTTGACAGTTCGCAGCTCGCGCTTGTCGTCAGCGCTTTGATCATCGACGTCATGGTGCTGCTGGCGATCACCGGCCGGATCACTGAATGGGGTTTCAGCCCGAACAAGACCGCGGCATTGGGCGAGAACCTCATTCTGCTCACTAATTTGGCGTGGTCAGCATGGCTGTTCCTCGGCTTCCTGCGTGGCCGAATGCCCTTCGCCCGCCTGGAACTCTGGCAGACCCGTTACCTCATCGTGTATGCCGTCTGGGCCTGGGCAGTCGTCCTCGCCTTCCCGCTCATGTTCAACTTCGCCTGAGCCGGATCCGGACCGCTTCCGCTGCTGATTGAGGTCCTTGTCAGGCTGGCAAGAAAATTGGGCGCAGGAACGCCTCGACCAGGGCGCGAGGTGGTTTCGGCGCGTTCGTCATCCCGTACCAACCGTGGCCACCACGGAGGACTGTCCGATTCGATGTCAACTCGCTTTCAAGTCGCCGACGGGCTGTCCGCGACCGTTCGCCGATCCTGGCTGAGCGCGGATTGGCCGAATCGCCTTGTTGCTAGTGCATGACGATCCAACACCTAGAGAACGTGGGCATCGTGGTCGACGACCTCGCGGCCGCGACGGCATCCTTTGTCGAGCTGGGACTCAAGGTGCTGGTGAGCTCTGCCATAGCGATCCGCCACACCGGGATCTGTTGGCCCGGGCTCGTGTCCTCGGCATGTGCCTTCCACGTGTCCGTCGTCGACACGATAATTCTCGGAGTTGTGTGGTGCGGACTCGGTTCGGTCGGTTCGTCGAGAGTGCTCTGGCGATGAGAGTTTTGTTTCGGGACGCCGGCTGGCCGCGACCGCAGGGCGATCGATTGGGAGAGAAGACGAGGTGGATGTGGCGTAAGCCA
Organism: uncultured Actinomycetota bacterium; assembly: GCA_963836855.1. Taxonomy (GTDB): domain Bacteria; phylum Actinomycetota; class Actinomycetes; order Propionibacteriales; family Propionibacteriaceae; genus Microlunatus. The sequence goes on from CAWILN010000051.1 coordinate 150,212, forward strand.
CCTCCAGCATGACTCGGTGGGTGGAAGGCGGCGATGAGGGGAGAGAATTGAGTGACATCCGGATCGGTACGTCCGGATGGAGCTACGACCACTGGAACACCGTCTTGTACGAGCCCTCGCTGGCACCCAGGGATCGGCTCCGCCGGTACACACAGGAGTTCGACACAGTCGAGCTGAATGCGAGCTTCTACCGATGGCCGCAGCAGCAGACGTTCCGAGGTTGGCGACATCGGCTACCGCCAGGATTCCGGATGTGCGTGAAGGCACCCCGCGGCCTCAGCCACGGCCGGCGTCTGTATCGGCCCGAGACATGGACCTCACGGCTGGTGGACTGTTGGCACGAGCTAGGGGAGCGACGCGGACTGTTGCTGGTCCAGCTGCCGCCCGACCAGGAACGTGATGACGACCGGCTCGACTACTTCCTGCGGGGCCTACCGGAATGGATGCGTGTCGCTGTCGAGCTGCGCCACCACAGCTGGGCCGTCGATCCGGTCTTCGACCTGTTGAGCCGCCACCACGCAACCTACGTGGTGATGAGTGGCGCCGGCCTGCCCTGTGTCCTGCGAGCCACCTCGACAACGGTTTACGTGCGGCTCCACGGCCCTGACCATGACCACCTCTACGGTGGCTCGTACGGCGAAGCCGATCTGTACTGGTGGGCCGACCGCATCCGCGAGTGGCACCGACAACACCTTGGCGTCTTCGCCTACTTCAACAACGACGGATCCGGGCACGCGGTGACCAACGCACGTCGGCTGCGCACGCTGACCAACTCGTAGCTCTGACAGATGAGGACCGAAGCGGCAGAAGCGAGGCCCTGGCGTTCGCAATCGCTGCGCCAGAGCGCCTAGCCGAGTCCCGCCGAGCTGATGCATCGGATGGGCCACGCGAGTATGCGCGCTGCATTGATTTAGAGACGATCATCAGGTGCAACGACACGCGCCCTAATGGCATGAGGTGTCGTCGGGAGGCCGGGAGCGTCGTGTGGGATCAGCACGGCGGCGCTGCGTCACCTAGGAAGGTGATCAACCCTTTCGCGTGAAGAGAGTTTCGGGGACACGCCGTCCGTGACCATCCGCGTGCGCGTGCGCGCCCGCGTGCGTATTTGGGGTGGGCAGGGCGAAGAGATTTTGGGCGCCGGGTCCGGGGCGAAACGTGGGTGCCTTCGGCGGATCAGCCCGCGGCGAAGTCGATCCGCTCGAACGGCCAATCCGGCCCGTCGAGCCATGCGCGGACCGCTCGCCGCAGCGGTTCGTCCAGGTCGGCGTGGGTTCGGCGCACCCACGACCGGGCCCGCACGTCCACTCCGTCGAGGGGCGACGGATAGAGGTAGACACAGCCGATCACGTCGCGGTCGACGGGATCGAGCACCGTGTACGTGAATCCGACACGGTCACGGAAATCCTGCGCGTGCTGCTCCAGATCGGACAGGTTCTGTTCCAGGGTCATGGGTCGCGGCCAGGGATCGGGGTCGTTGTCGAAGTCATCGGCGAACCCGGGGCTCGCGTGGATATGCTCGATGCTCGACATCCATGCGGCGTGATCGGCCTCGTTGTGCTCCGGCCCCAAGGGCTCCAGGACGAAGGCCTCGGCGATCAGGCCGTCCGGCGGCGTGAACCCTTCGGGAACGAAGTCCGTCGACATGGACCTCTATCTAGCACACCCGGGTCACCAAGGGCGGTCGGCAAGTCGGTCAGCTGGAACTTCCGGGTCCGGTTCGGCTGCTTGACGGGTGAGGTGCATGGTGGGACTCAGACATGCAGGGTGGGCCGGTAGATGAGCTCTTGGATGTGGCTGTCGAGCCTCCGGCTCTCGATCAGCTCCAGGTCGAAGTCGGCCGCACCCTGGAAGATCGGGTCCAGCCCGGTCTGACCGGTGATGACAGGGAACATCGTCACCTGTACGCGGTCGACTAGACCGGCGGCCATCAGCGCCCGGTTCAACGACAGGCTGCCGTGCGAGCGCAACGGCACCTCCGACTCTTCTTTGAGCCGGGCGACGACGTCGACGGCGTCACCGCTCACGACGGTCGCGTTCGGCCAGTCGAGGGGTTCTTCCAGCGTCGTCGACACCACCGTTGCCGGCAGGCTTCTCATCCGAGTGACCCATGGGTCGCGCACTTCGGACTCCTCGGTGCTCGAGGCCAGCATCCGCGCGAATGCGCGATAGGTGTTGGCTCCGAAGACCATCCGCTGCTCCGCGCCGTACAAGGCAAGGCGGTGGTCGAGCAACTCGGGGCCTTGCTTACCCCAGTAGCCGGTCCAGTTGCCGCTGGCGGCGCCGTAGCCGTCGAGGCTAGAAAAGACGTCGAAGGTGTAGGTAGCGGTCATGATGCTCTCCTCGAGTGCGGTTGATCGGGTGTGGGGAGACAGACTGGGAACCACTGCGAGACTCATCGCCGTTGGACTCCTGGAGTCGGCCGCCCCGAATGCGGCCCAAGGGCTTGACCATAACCAAGACGGTGGCGAAGGTCAGCGTGGTCACCGACACGGCAGGCGGGAAGAAGAGCGAAGCACGCCGATCCAGAGGGTCTTGACTATTCCTCGGCGCCGCACGCGCGGGTGTCAATTCATGGACTTGAGCTGCTCGAAGTATTCCGGATCTCGATGCCGACGCCGCGAGGGCAAGAAGCGCAACTCGATCAAGTCGTCGAAGCTCATCGGATTGCTCGCGAAGGTCGCATAGATAATGCCTCCGGCAAGGAGGAGGATGATCAAGATCAATTCAGCTCCTCCGGCAGGCCGGCGGCGGTAAGGGCTGAGCCTTTGGAACTGGCTGGGTAGGCGGTGCTGGGGGAATTGGCGGCTGGGACATGACCGATCCTTCGCAAGCGGGCAAGAGCCTGGCAACGATGGCCCAGAGCGGACCTCCTCGGTGTGAATACTCCGGGCGTCGTGGCCAGATCGTTACGCGGTATGACATCGCGCGCCGTGCTCAGAGGCCAGATCGTTACGCGGCTATGACATCGCGCGCCGTGCTCACAGCCGCCGCTCCCGATTGATCCCTGCCAGCCGTATCGCAGCAGCAGCAGCAAACGTCCGTGCGCACAAATCAGCGTTGAGGTGGTGCAGTGAGTTGACCGTGCAGGCCATTCGCAGAGACGCTGACTCTGACCCTTGCCCTGGTCATTGACAAACGAGGACAATCGCCGCCATGGCTAAACCACTGAGGTGCCGCTTGCGACTTCACACGTGGGAGTACCGCGAGAACCCCGAGACACACGAGCACTACCATGTCTGCGCGCGTTGTAACGCGTATCGAGACAGAGGGACCTCAGCCTTTGACGGTAGAGGAGCCTGGGGTCTCGGGGGTTGAACGCATGACATGGAGCCTCCGGGCAGTCACCTACGAAGGTGATCAACAGGTTTCGCCTGAGGAGAGTTTCGGGGCGCCGTCCGTGACCATTAGCCCGCCCGCCGGGGGCCATTTATAGCCCGGATGTCTTCTGAGTACTTGGCAGCCCTATTGCATGGTGGCGCCTACTTCATAGATCTCAACCTCTGGATCGCTCGGCCAGTCCGCCGCATCGACGTTCCTCCGAAACTCGGGGTCGCCCATCATGCGGCGGAAGCCGTCCTCGTTCTCCCAGAGGTCCATGACCACGGCGCCGTCCTCGCGTGAGGCGAAGACGTGCAAGGTCCTTTGCGGCTGGTCGACGGTAACGCGTGGCGCATCCGCCATCTCGCGATGATCAATCCTCTCCTGTCGTTTTCGTTGGCCGGCAGGGCCACGGCGTCTAGCGGCACCGGCGGGTAGATCATCCGGCGATGTGTCGATACACCTCTGCTGCCACACCTCCCAGCCGCGACGGTCAGCCGGCCTCAAGTTGCCTCGGCAGCCTGAACCAGTCGAACACTTCGCTGTCGAAGGTGATGATCTCTGCGATCAGGCCGTCCTCGATGCGCAGCACGTCCATACAGAAGGCTTCATAGGTCGAAGCCCCGGGACGTCGCAGGTACATCGCCACTGCAGGCTGGCCGTTGGCCATCGTGGTTCGGCACGTCCAGTCGGCGTAGTCGCCCCGGCCGAAACCGCCGTCCACCCAGCCCTTGATGGTTTCGTCCCGACCGACCCAGACCCCCGGCTGCGGCGGCATCGCGAAGCGCAGGTCCTCGCGGAGCAGCGCGCCCAGCCCGCCGATGTCGAGGCTCCGGTGAGCCCGGACGTACGCCGCCACCAGCCTCCGCTCATCCTCATTCAGCCCTTGCCCGGCCCTAGCGCTCCAATCGAGCCGGCCTTCGGGCAAGTGCTCGCGCATCGTCACGCGGGCCCGCTGCAGGGCACTGTTCGCCGACGCCAGCGTGAGTTCCAGGGTGTCGGCCGTCTGCTGCGCCGGCCAGCCGAGCACGTCGCGGAGGATCAGAACCGCCCGCTGCCGCGCCGGCAGGTGCTGGACGGCCACGATGAACGCCAGTTCGATGGTCTCCCTGGCCACCGCCTGCTCGTGCGGGTCGTCCGGCTGGCTGTCCGGCCACGGCTGCAGGTACAGCACCTCGGTGCCGGTCCCGCCGGCACCATGCAGGTCGGTGGGGATTGGCGTACGGTCTCGCCGCTTCTCGAGGAAGTCCAGGCAGGCGTTGGTGGCGATCCGGTACAGCCAGGTGCGCAGCGACGCCCGCCCCTGGAAAGACTCGCGCTTCGCCCACGCGCGGAGGAAGGTCTCCTGGGTCATGTCCTGGGCGTCGTCGTACGACGCGAGCATCCGATAGCAGTGGGCCAGCAGCTCACGGCGGAAGCGCTCGGTGAGCAGCGCGAACCTGCCGGTGTCGTCGGTGCGTGCCGCCTGGATGAACTCGGCCTCGTCGGCGCCGATCGGACTCATCTGTCGGTGTGCGGTCGTCTCCACGATGTCTCCTACAGTCGCAGGGCGGTCTCCAATATGTCGACGGCCGAGCCAGCGAAAACCAATCGGTCGGGCAGCGCTCGGCCAGCGATGGGCTGTGCCGACCGGAGACGTCCTGCCTCCTGAACCCGTGCGAGACGACGGACTCGCACCCGTGCCCGCGCTGAGCGCGGACCGGCAGCCAAGCAGCACCCGACTGCTGTGGATCATCGACGTCTGGGGCTCGGTGGGTCTAGACCACGGCTCACCGCAAGACACGGCAGATGGAGTTACACGACTTCCTCCATCTGGTGGGTCAGGAAGAATAGGAGGGTTATCAGCCAGATGATCCAGTGCCGTGGTCATGGATTCACGCGGCATTTGGGGAGAGCGATGGTCGCCAGTAGCGCTGGTCGCCGGTGTTCACGGCTGGTTCTTGGTGAGGAGGTAGGCGGTGAGATGGCCGACGGCGAGGGATCCTGCGAGCAGTGCGATCGCGGCCGGAAGGCTGCGTCGGTTGGGGACGCCGGCTTGCATGAGCGTCCGGGTTGCCCATAGCCAAAACACCACGACCATCGGGGCGGTGGCGACACCACTGGTGTAGCCCCATGTCAGAAGGCTCGCAGCGATGTGGCCGAGCCCGTGTAGGCCGAAGGCGAGCAGTGTGTTCTGGTAAAAGGCTGAGCGGCCCTGGGTGCGGTAGCCGCGGACCGCGGCGGCACCGACGATGAGCCCGATGGTGGCGATGCCGGTGGCGAGGTAGCGCGTCGTAAGGCCCTCCTCTCGTATGGAGCAGGGCACAGGCATCCAATCCGGGAGTTGTTGCACCAGGGTGCGTGAGGTCTCGCTCATCGTTAATAGCTCTTCGAGGTCGTGCATCATCCAGGCGACGAAGAGGCCCGCTGTGGCTAACGGGATACGGTTACGGTTCATGACCCACCTCAAGAGAACGCCTTCCCGCAGCATAACGCTACGATACGTAGCGTAGCAACGGAGTCGCTGATGACAAGAAGTGAGCACCGTGGCACAGTCGCCAGCCGGGCGGGGGGCCGGGCTTCTCGTAGCGGCGCCACGACCGAGGCGCTGCGTGGCACCGTCAGCGGGATGCTTGAGGAATTGGGGTACGGGGCGCTGACGATCGAGGGTGTGGCCGCTCGATCGGGGGTCGCGAAGACCTCGATCTACCGCCGATGGCCGTCGAAGGCCGAGATGGTTTTCGATCTCATGCTGCATTCCTCGGATGAGCTGCCACCGGTGGAGGACCGGGGCAGCCTTGCCGGCGACATCGATGTCCTGGCGGGCCGCATCGTGGCGTTGGTTGCCGGCCCGCTGGGTCGCCGGATCTTCCCCGGCCTGATCGGGGACGCCGCCGGGGACCCAGCCCTCTTGGAGCGCCTTCGAACCACGATTGTTCTGGATGGACGCGAACAGATCGCGCAGGTGCTCGAGCGCTCGGTACATCGAGGCGAATTGGCTGACACGGAGGCGGTTCCAGATCTCCAATCCGTGCTCATTGGGGCGGTGCTGATGTTTGTGCTGTTCGACCCGGAGATGGACGAGGGGCTACTGCGAAATAAGATCGCCGATCTTGCCATGGCTGTCCTCTCCGGCGGTCGTACCGCTACGTAGGGCGTCTGCAGCTCGGCCACGGCATTGCCAAGCACAACGCCCGGCGAACACCAAGGCCGAGCACGCCTCTTCAACGGTCGCGAGCGTGGAGTCACAGACTGGTTCGGCGGTGTTGGAGTGTCTCTGCGGTGGCGATCCAGCCTTCGCGGGCGCTGGGATAGCGTGGCGCCCGTCCAGTCGCGGCCCGGAATCGGGCGTTGCTGAGCTCCATCTCTACGATCGCCGGCCAGCATGTGGTCTCAGCCCGTCGAGTAGCTGTTGCCGGATGGCGGTGCACTGCTGGCGGGCGGCGCGCAGACCGACGGCGCGGGCGACATTGGTGGGGACATGGCCACCGTTGACTTCCCACATGGCACTCTGCACCATCACGAAGCTGGCAGCGGCACCCCGATCGCCTTCCTCCACGACTGCCTGATGGGCGCCAAGCTCTGGGATCCCGTCATCCAGCTCCTGGAAGGTGAGTTCCGCTGCCCGTCGGCGGGGCCGCCGAGCGCCGCTTGGAGCGGGATGCGGTCAGCGAGCGCGCCCCGCGAATTGGGGCGCTGCGTCGGCGAGTGCGCGCCTCTCGGCAGAATCGACCCTTTGGGGGACGGCGTCTCCGGAAACGGATTCCTCATCGGCGGTCAGGAGACGAGGTTCCGATTGGCTCAGTGGACCGAAACGGCCACCTCGTCGCCCGCCTCGGCGTCCGCGACCACCATCGGCTTCGGCCGCAGGTAGGCGCCACCGATCGCGGCGGCCGCGGCGGCGAAGACTGCGCCGACTGCGAACGCGACCTGGAAGCCGCCGTTCAGCGACTCGAGCGAGGTCGGGTCGGGCTGCCCTCCGGTCCACCAGGACGAGACCGCGACCAGGATCGCCAGGCCGAGGGCGCCGCCCATCATGAAGCTGGTGTTGACCACGCCGGAGGCGAGACCGGCTTCGTGCGGCTCGACGTCGCCCATCGCGGCCAGCAGGACCGGGTTGAACGCGATCCCCGCGCCCAGACCGAGCAGGACCATCGCCGGGAGCACGTGGACGATGTACTCGCCGCCGACCGGGGCGAAGGCGAACAGTGCGAGGCTCACCGCGACCAGGCCGAGGCCGGTGGCCAGGGGAACCCGGATGCCGATCCGCATCACCAGCCGGTCGGACACGCGCAGCGAGCAGAACGCCATCACCAGGCAGGCGGGCAGGTAGGCCAGGCCGACCTCGAGGGCGCCGTACCCGAGCACGTGCTGGAGGTACAGCGCAGAAAGGAAGAACCAGGCGAACATGGCGCCGGCCCACAGCACGCCCAGGATCTGGGAGATCGCGACGTTGCGCAGCTTGAACAGGCGCAGCGGGACCAGCGGGTGCTCGACGCGGGCCTCGCGGACCACGAAGGCAACCATCAGCACGGCAGCGGCCGCGAGCAGGCCGAGGGTCTGGAACGACGTCCAGCCGGCCTCGTTGCCGCCGACCACGGCGTACACGGCGATCATCAGGGAGAGCGTGACCAGCCCGGCACCCGGTACGTCGAGACGCTGGCCGCCGTCGTGGACCTCGTCGGCGGGGAGCACCCGACCGGCCGCGATCCACACGCCGACACCGATCGGGACGTTGACCAGGAAGATCCAGTGCCAGTTGAGCAGGCCGGTCAGGACGCCACCTGTGAGCACGCCCACGGCGCCGCCACCTGACACCACGAACCCGAAGAAGCCCATGGCCTTGGCCCGCTCGGCCGGGTCGGTGAACAGGCCCATGATCAGGGCGAGGGCAACCGCGGACACCGCGGCGCCGCCCAGGCCCTGGACGGCGCGGCCGACGACGAGGTAGAGCGGGTTCGAGGCGAGTCCGCACGCGATGCTGGCGGCGGTGAACGAGACGACACCACCCAGGAAGACGCGTTTGTTGCCGAAGAGGTCCCCCAGCCGTCCCGAGAGCAGCAGGAAGCCGCCGAAGGTCAACATGTAGGCGTTGACCACCCAGGCCAGCGCGGCCTGGGAGAACCCCAGGTCGGCCTGGATGGACGGCAACGCCACGTTCACGATGTTGGTGTCGAGCACGATCATCAGGTCACCGAGGCAGAGCACGTAGAGCGCCAGCCAGCGGGCTTGCTTGTCCTTCATGGTCCTTCTCCTGGTCGGTGGGTCTCTCACCCTCTCCACGAACTGACGGCGCGAATACGACAACTCATCGAAGATTTCTTTCGGCTCGGTGTCCTATCCGGGGCGCGCTCGTGGACGAGGTGAAGGCGGGCCTGACAGACGGGCCCGGAACGGACCAGGATGGCGGTAAAGGCCGCCCGTCCAGAGGAGGGACGCCATGACCATGTACTTGCTCTCCGTGCACAACGACCCCGCCGAGGACCTCGACTCGATCCCGGAGGAGGAGCTGAAGCAGATCTACGACGACGTCGAGGCGTTCAACGACCTGGTCAAGCAGGCCGGGAGGTGGGTGTTCGCCGGTGGTCTCAAGCCCATCGAGTCCAGCACGACCGTCGACGGCCGGGGCGAGTCCCCCGTGATCATCGACGGGCCGTTCTCGGAGTCCAAGGAGTACCTCGGCGGGTTCTGGATCATCACCGCCGAGGACCTCGACGACGCACTGGACTGGCCCGCCCACGCGTCCAAGGTCTGCCGCGGCCGGGTCGAGGTGCGCGCCTTCGACGACGACGCCGGATAAGTCCGCCATTGACCGACGTCGAGGAGGTCTTCCGCCGCCTTGCTTGTGGCAAAGCTGGCGCTTCGGGGGACGTGTCGGGGCCGCGGTCACCCGCTCCACGGATGGGCCGCGACATGGGATGCAGCCCCTCAGGCGAGTCGCTGGTTCACGTTATCGTCGGCGAGGTCATCAGCTCCAATCACATCGACGATGGTGTCATCGACCGCTGGCGGATTGAGCTGACCGGCCGTCCCGTTGAACCGGTTCCTGGAGAGGCTGGCGGCTGGCGCTACGCACCGCTCCCGGTATCCCGTCTTCCGACCCGCCCCAGGCGGTTGCTCACCACGAGCGGTTGGACTACGTCTCCAAGCGGGGCACCGCGATGAGCAGGATGGCCGCCAAGATCCGCGAAGCGTCAGACATCGCTCAGCTCCCCGTCGTCCCGCTCGAGCACTTGCAGTCGGCGCACCTGTAGCTGATCGACCTCCAATTCATCGATGCGCAGCCGGCGTACGGCCGCATCGCCGATCCTCAGCCGCCCGACCGCCAGTGCACCAATTGCGACGGCGCCCATTGCCACGGCTCCGGCCGCGGCAGCGATGACGGCGACGAACGCGACAGAGGCTGCGCCGGTGGAACTGGCGCCGGTTGCCTGCGCGCCGGTTGCCCGAGCGCGGGTGGAAATGGTGCCCGGTTGTTGTGTACGCATAGTCTCGCTCCTTGATCGAATCGGGGGTTGGGGTACTAACGACCTTCGGCCGCGGCGGCCCGTCGCTCGCCTCCGCTATCGACCGCCGGCCCCCGGGCGCGAAGCAGCCCGATCCCGAGGATGAGCAGTCCGGTTACCAACAGGGCGGCTCCGACATAGGCGAGGTAGACAAGCGGGGTCGGTTGGGTGGCATCCGGCGAGAGCACGGAGAGGAAGAATGCGATCGGCAGCAGGACCGCCGCGGCCGGAACGGCCAGCCGAACATACCAGCGGGTCCCTTCCGACAGGCCGGTTTCGTCGACGTAACGCAGCACCACCAAAGTCAGCAGCAGCAACACCCCGGCGTGGGCGTGACCCGCGCGCCACAGATCCTGCCGCAGCGCATTGTCGGCGTACGTGGGGTCGTGGACGAGCAGTGTCAGCACGCTGACGCCCCCGAACACCACGGTCGGGAACACGATCAGCACGATGCCGGCAACTCGGCGACTCTGGATGGTCATAGCAGCCACGCTAGGCGATGAGCCCTCCCGGTGTCGCCGGCAAAATTGCCAGGTTGCTGGCGAAACTCCACTGTCAGTCCCAGGGAAAGCGGCCAGCTCGGTCGGGGAGCTGATACCAAGCTTTGTGAACACGTTGCGGAGGTAGAAGTCGTCTGTACGCGTGCTTAGGAACGGTTGCGCCCCGACTTCGCGGGTGTGCAGGCCGCGCGCCAATGCGCTCCACTTGAACCACCTGAGGAGTCAACTGCAGCAAGGTCGACGGGCCACGCTTGCGCGCGGTTCGGCCGGCGGCGCGAAGCTCAAGCTGGGCCCGCCGGCGACGACGCTCGCGGCCTCGACGCCGACGAACAGGGCCGCGGAACTGCCGCCCGACAACGGCTCTATCAGCTGATTCGCGAGCCGGGAACCGTCACCGACCGCACGCTCGAGATCACCTTCTTCGCACCCGGCGACGAGGCATACGTGTTCACATTCGGCCAAAAGTCTCCCCGGTAGACGAATACGCACAGCCTTCCCCGCCCAAATGGATGACGCGTGGCTACTCGTCCTCGCCGAGCACCTCGGTCCGCTCGATTTGATCGCCGATCCGGCGCACAGTGCTATCGCGCGCTCTGCTGTCGGATGTGCTAGGCGCGGTTCGGCGCGGCTATCGTGGGCGGCTCGGTGAAGCTCATCGCCAGCCCAATTCACTGATCCGTCGAGATCTACGGTTTCGTCCGCTACGTCGACAGTGCGATCCACCGAATGGAGTTCCGAGAGCAATGACCGGAACGACCTAACGATGGCGAATGTCGAGGGCTGTACCAGGGTCAAGTTGGCTGCGTGGGCCGCCGCTCTCGGAGCGAGCGCCCGCCTTCTGCTTCCGCAGGAGTTGGAGCAAGTCATCCAAATCTGCAGAAGGGGTCAAAAGCAGCGGACCGCTCGTAAGTGATCGGAGTCCCCAACCTCTGACCTAGTCGCTTGATCAGCACCTCGAGACCTGACCTGGCCGTGAGATTCTTGCCGGGTAACCGAACGCCTGCCGCGTAATAGCTGTGTCCTGCCATGCTGTTCAGCAGGCTGAGAAGGGATCTTGCTCATGTCCGCCGCCCTGCCCCCGAACAGCGCCACCGACTCTCCCGCCTTGGCAAAGAAGATCTGGATCTTTGCCATTCTCCGCGGAGTGTTCGGGATCATTTTCGGCCTCATCGCCTTGTTCGCCCCGATCGCCACCGCAATCGTGCTCGCCATAGTGATCGGCGCCTACGCCATCGTGATCGGCGTCTTCGACATCATCGAGGCGATCCGGCATCGAGGGTCGTCCTCGATCGTGCTCCCTATCGTGCTGGGCGCCGTCAGCATCCTCTTCGGGATCCTTGTTCTGGTCTGGCCGGGCATCAGCCTTGCGATCCTCGTGATCATGGTCGGCGTCTGGGCCATCATCACCGGCGTCCTCCAAATCATGTCATCGGTCCGACGACATCGCGCCGTTCCGAACAGCGGATGGATCTGGGGCATCATCGGCGGCGCGCTGTCCATCTTGTTCGGCATCCTGGTGCTCATCTGGCCCGATACCGGCTTGGTCACCATCATCTGGATCATCGGCATCTGGGCCATTGTCTGGGGCATCACCCTCATCGTCCTCGGCGTCCAGCTCCGCAAGGCTGCCGGCACGAACGAGACAGGTGCTTCGCCGACACCTTGAATCGGATTCCGATGCTGCTGAGTGACTGCTTCCCGATCTCGATGTGCAGGATGCCCTCGAAGTGTCCGCCGTCCGCTCACTGGCTTCAACCTTGCCGACGAACTCGTCACCCGACCGCCAACAGCGACCCGCACCACTCGGCATCCGTGGCCAGCATGGTCGGCGGCGGTCAGCGGATGTGCCGGGCGCCGCTGCCGACGCTGGTGCACGCGACAAGACCTATCGGGTTTGGCGAAGCCGAGCGTGATCATGAACGACACTCGGCTCCGAGGGCTGGCGGTGGCTGGCAGTGACGCTGCCGGTCGGAACAGTCCCGACGACCACGCCCAGACCGCTTGGAACCTGAGACGCTTTCTCCGGAAGGCGGCCGCTGGTGTCCGGCTCATCCAGGCAGAGGGGTTGGACATCAAATCCGCCGACGACCTTGCGGCTGCCCTTGCCGATGCACTCGAAGAGCTTCACCGGCTCCCGCGCCGCCTCGATCGACTTATCCGAGGCGACCAATGGACGCCTGGACGGAGGCTCTCTTCGAGGAGCGGTCAATGGGTGATCAAAACGTGGGCCGGTATTGTTCGAGCCGGGACCGCCTTGTAGGAGGGCTGCAGCCGATGACATCGCGTGCAGCGGAGAATCTCGGCAACCGTCTGGAACGGGAGCGCGCACGCCGGTTTGTGGGCCGAGCCGCAGAACTCGAGTTGTTCACCTCCTGGCTGCAGGCATCCTCCAACCATGGCATCCCGCCCGACCGCCAGGAGTCCTTCGGCGTCTTATGGGTGTACGGACCCGGCGGCATTGGCAAGTCGACGCTATTGCGGGCGTTCGCCGAGTCTGTGCGCAATGCCGGTTACCTGCTTGCTCAGGTCGACGGCGGTCGGGTCATGCCCACTCCTGACGGCATTAGGGCCGCTGTCTGGGCGTCGCTGACCGCGGGCATCGACGCTCCTGTCGAGCGAACCCCTGAGCGCATGCCGGCCAGGCCGAGCGTGATCATGCTCGACGCGGCCGAGCGGCTGCAGCCGGTGGAGAGGTGGCTGCGGGAGGAGTTCCTGCCTGCGCTGCCTGCTGAGACGCTGGTCATCATCTCCGGCCGTCGCCCTCCCAATGCTGCCTGGCGGTCTGACCCGGGATGGCGTGACCTGCTGAGGGTGATGCCGCTCCGCAATTTCTCGCCGGACGAGACGCAGGTGCTGCTGGAAGTGGAGGGGATGTCAACTGACCTGCTCGAACATGTGATGGCGCTGACCCACGGACATCCCCTTGCGGTGTCCCTGCTGATCGATGCTGTACGCCGCTCAGGACCGGGAGCGGGGGTTCCGGGAACGCTTCGAGACCTGCCTGATGTGGTGACTGCGCTGCTCAACCAGCTGGTCGACCACGCTCCGAGCGGCCGGCATCGTGAGGCGTTGCAGGTCAGCGCGCACGCACCGCTTACCACCGAACCGGTGCTCCGGGCAGCCCTACCGGCCGAGCCTCAGGAGGCGTCGGAACTGTGGGACTGGTTGTGTGACCTCACCTTCATGGAGGTGGCTCAGGCTGGCATTCGGCCCCATGATGTGGCCCGCGATGTGTTGGAAGCGGACCTGCGCAGGCGTGATCCCGACACGTACGCCGACATCCACCGCCGCTTGCGCGGGTACCTGGTCGACCAGGTCAAGGCGTCGGCCGGCAATCCTGATGCATTACAAGATGCGTCGTCCGACCTGGTGTTCCTGATCCGCGATCATCCAGTCGCGGGCGCCCGCTGGGACTGGGATGCGCTCGGCGAGGCTCCCGGGAAGCCCGTCGAGCCCGAGGAGGTGGATCCGATCCTCGCCTTGACCCGCGTCACCCAGGGCGAGGAGCAGGCGAGGCTGGCCGGTCACTGGTTAGATCGCCAACCGGAGGCCTTCCGGGTGTTTCGCGGTCCAGACGGGCAGTTTGGCGGGTACGCGGCGCGACTGGCTCTTCACCTTGCCCGGCCGGAGGACATCGAGGTCGACCCAGGCGCCGCTGCGTTGTGGCGCTATGCTCAGCGACACCGCCGTCCGCGACCGGGGGAGCAGGTTCTGGCCTGGCGATTCCTGGTCGATCGCGATCCCGACGAGCATCATCCCCGCCTCGCGGGCACGATGTTTGGTGTCTGGCACGTTGCCGATATCCTGCTGCGCGGACCCACGGCCTGGGAATTCGATGCTTGCTACACAGACCTTGGCCATTGGGAGGAGTTCTTCAACCACTGGGACTTCGTCCACGTGCCGGACGCCGACTACCAGATCGGCAGTACCCGGTATGTGGCCTTTGCCCACGACTGGCGTCGGGTCGGCGTTGCGGACTGGTTGGAGCTCACCGCCGCGCGAGAGCTCGGCGAGCAGGTCCCAGTCCCGGCACCGGAGCCGGCTGCCTTGCTGTCGCGAGAGGAGTTCGCAGCGTCGGTGAAGCAGGCACTCCGCTCGTTGCACCAACCGCAGGTGCTGCTGCGCAATCCGCTGGTCGCCTCCAGCATGGTGCAAAACACCCTGCGCGAGCATCCCGACGATCGTCCCGACCAGATTCTGCGTGCGCTCATTCTCGATGCCGCGCAGCTCGTCAAGTCGGATCCGCGAGCCGAGACTCAGTACCGAGTGTTGGACCGCACCTACCTGCGGCCCGCGCCGAGTCAGGAAAAGGCCGCCGAACTGTTGGACCTGCCGTTCAGCACCTATCGCCGCTACCGTGACCGCGGCATCGAGGCGATCACCGACTGGCTTTGGGACCGCGACATTGACAGCACGGCACGTGCTTGAGACTTGGTGACATGCCCTAACGCAGATGGCTCCGGTCACTCGCGGTACTTGTCGGTGCCAGGTGATCAGTAACTGGGCGGTAATTGGCCTGGCGGCTGGCCCGAATCGCCCCCAATTATCGGCGACACAACCCGATTCGGCGTAAAACCAGAGGAGAACGCTCATGTCGACGTCGCGGCCGACGGCCGCACCACCCTCCGCGCAACCTGGCGATCTGGCCGCTTTCCAGCAGCCCTCGGGCTGCTCGGTCCGGCGTCTGTGGCTGTCGTCAGCCCTGACCACGTGAGCGTCATCATGACCGTTCTCGTCGCTGCCGGCTGCTATCTGGCCGCGCCGCGTTCGCTGTGCGGTGGGTCGCCTTGGTCGCGATCCTGATCGGCCGCGTCATGGTGGTTGCCGGTGGGCTCATCGGCGCGATTGGTCTGTCGTGATCTCCGACCACCTGGGGTCTCCGCCGGACGGGGAAACAGTCGGAGCAAACTCATAGAAAGGACTGACTGCAATGAATGACGTAGCTCACCGTCCTTTATGCCTCAGCGCACAAGGCCTTCCGGACTGTTGGGCTTCATACTGGACAAGGCCCAGTGGCGGCATCGCTACCGCAGCGGTGATCTTGTCAGCTCCGCGCTGGACTGGCGCGCCGCCCGGGCGTGTGTGCGTTCGGGGGCTGCGCCATCGTGGTCGGGGTCCATGATCAGCAAGCTGCCTATCGCGGCCGGCCGAACATGGGCAGTTCCGAGCCACCCACATCCTTGTGCGTGAGGACGGTTCCTGGCAGCCCGCCGGTACGCACCTCAGCCCGATCACGGCACCGATGCCGACGGGGTGATCATGATGCGTGAATCGCTGGTGAAGCTGCTCCAGTTTCTCAGCATCATGCCCCGACTGCGGCCATGATCAAACCTGCTGACGTTGCGGCAAGTGTGAGTGCGATTTTCTTGATCCCACAATGTCACTTCTCATTATTTGATCTTTCCTTCCATAGGGCAGGTTGATCGCTGGCCTGCTACTGATGCTCTCGGCTATGGCGATCACTCTGATTGTCGAGGTGCCGATTGACAACTTGATCGCGATCTGGACTGAAGCGACGCTGCCTCCGGATTGGCAGGAGATCGGTGCGCGGTGGGCGGCATTCCACACCCTGCGCACCTTCTTGGCGCTCGTGCCGTCGCCGCCGCAGTCGGTGCCGCGCTCACGGTCCGCGCTGCGAACCGGGAGAGGTCGCAGCGCGTCGAGCTCAGTCACTCCTCGGTGTGAGTACGGAGTCAGTCCGCCGTTCTTTCAAGTTTGATGCGCAAGATCGGCGGGGACGGCGCCATTAAGGCGATTCGTCCAGGTGCTTGCCTTCCTCGACCGACGCCCCACCTGCTAAATCAAGAGCGCCTGGAGCCTCAGACTGTCTTTCTAACCGAGCAACTGGACCTCGACTGGCGCGCGATCACCGCGACAACCGCGATCCTCGCTCTTGTTGTGGTTTTGGCGCGGGCGTTCCTCGGCGTGACGGTGGCGATGATCATCTTGCTCGTGCTTGACGACCGGTGGCGCGCCCGCCCCTACGTGCACGAGGCCCCGCACAAGGTGAACAGCAATTGGACTCGAACTGGCCTGGCCCGCGGACAGATTTACGTTCCAGGGTGGGATCCATGGATGCATCTGTACGGCGCACGATCCCAGGAGCAGCGATGAATGCCGACTACCAGCTCGTCACCGTCGAATCGTCGGCCGGCCCCATCGACTACATCGACACCGGCGGCGACGGCCAGGCCGTGGTCCTGCTCCACGGCGTGCTGATGAACCACACCGTCTGGCGCGGCGTCATCGCCGCGCTGACGCCAATGTTCCGATGTATTGCGCCCACTCTGCCGCTCGGTGCACACCGGCAACCGATGCGGGCCGGAGCCGACCTCAGCATCGACGGCATCGCCCTGCTAGTGGCGGAGTTTCTCGAGCGGCTCAACTTGCAGGATGTAACCCTGGTCATGAACGACTGGGGCGGTCCGCAGTTGCTCGTCGACCATGGCCGCACCGAACGCATCGGCAGGCTCGTACTCGTGGCCTGCGAAGCCTTTGACAACTTCCCGCCCGGGTTGGCCGGGCGCCGGCTCGCCAAGCTCGCCGGCACGCCCGGCGGGTTCGGGCTCCAGGGCCTGCTCATGCGGTCCGCTGCGGTCCGTCGCTCCGTGGCAGCCGCACTGGCCAAGCATCCCGTCCCGGACGAGATGCTGCGCGACTGGTTCGGGCCCTTCACCTGCGACCGGCAGGTGCGGCAGGATCTGCGCAGCTATTGCCTCAGCGTCCCGATCGACAGCGGTCGGAACTGGTCGGCCGGACTAGCAGCGTTTGATAGTCCGGCGCTGGTGGTCTGGGCGCCGGAAGACATGATGATGCCGCCCGATCACGGCCGCCGGCTCGCCGACCTGCTGCCCGACGGGCGGCTGGTCGAGATCGCCGATAGCTACACCGTCGTTCCCCATGATCAACCGCAGCGGCTGGCGGAGGCCGTACGCGTCTTCATCACGAGCACGGCCGGCCGACCCGATGAACCACGCGCTGGTGCCAATGTTTAGCGCGGCGATGCTCAGCCTGATCACCGGGATCCTGCTCGGGATGGGCAGCAAGTACGGCCTGGTCCGTTACTGGTGGGTGGCGACGAAGCTGGCCCTCAACGTCGTACTCGCCACCCTCATCCTCGCCTCGCTGCGAGGCGAAGTCGCGGAGGCAGCTGATCTTGGACGTTTGCTGGCACTCGGCGACAACATGCATTGGGACTTCACCGACATGCTCTATCCACCAGCGGTGTCATCCACCGCGCTGGCTGTCGCCTTCGTGCTGTCGGTCTTCAAACCGTGCGGTCGAATCCGGCGCCCCAAACGAGCGAATCCGATGCAAACTGATGATCATGAATAAACCAGCTGTGCAAAGGTCGCGAGTTGGTCGATTCTCTGGACGATCGGCGGCGCCTTTAGAGTCGATCCAGCGCAGCTTCATGGCCAACTTCCCTGCCACGTTATTTCGACACATCCCACTAGCGATACAGGCAGTCTCAACGCCCATCGGTCGCTGATGACGAGCCTTGAAGTCGGCGACGTTGTGCTGCCTCCCGGCCCTGATGGCGCATTACTGGTACCGCGCCATTCCAATGGAAAGCCGCTGTTCGATAACGTCAATTAACCATGTGCCCAGCTTGCTCAGGCTTGCCTGATCGAACTCATCAACAGACGGGCGTTCCATCGCTACGCATACCGTGATCCCAGTTTGTGCCCTAACGACCTTTATTGCGATCTCGCCGAGCAGGAAGCATCCGTATGTCACTAACCAGCTCTCCCATTCGATGTCGGTGATCGAGAGAATCACCCGCACGGTGATACGAACTCCGATCTTGTCAGGTCCAAATAGAAGAGTTAAGCAAGAACAGGCCAAATGACCAGCCCCCAACCCAACCGGCGCCGCGCGAGCATCCCAGCGATCCGCGTCCTGCCTGAGACGCGCCTCGCGATGAAGGAGATCGTCTCCGAGTCCGGCCAGTACGCCTCCCGATGGCAGCTCGAGGCCTACCAACTGATGGCAGGGGACCAGATGACGAGCTCTGGGCCGTTCAGCGAGGTCATCCGGAAAGAATTGGAGCGCTAGATGAGCGTCACGATCGCTCCGACTGCTCCATCATCTTGGGCTCTGCCACAAGTCGATGCTCGGCTACCTCTGCCTCGGCTCGAACGACCTCAAAGTGTGCCGCTAGGAGACAAAACCGCCCTCAGCGGATGGAAGGGCGGTTTTGTTGTTCTGGATACCTGACGGTTCAGTTACCCGCTGCGCGGTATTGCTCGAGCACTGCCTGCGGCACGCGGCCGCGGCTGGAGAGCTCAACATTGTTGGATGCCGCCCATGCGCGAACAGCCTTCAGATCGACATTGCCGTGGCCGTCTGTTGACTTACGGCCAGATCGTCGGCCGCCGACCTTGCGAGCCTTGCTGATGTAGCCGTCGAGGTCTGCCCGCAGCTTCTGAGCGTTCCGCTCGTTGAGATCGATTTCGTACTGCGTACCGTCAATAGCGAATGTCACAGTTTCCGAGGCCTTTGAGCCGTCGAGGTCATCTTCCAAAACGACGAGCACCTTGCTTGACATTTGTTCCTTCCCCGATTGGCTGGATAGCCGTCATAATACTCAGAAACTTTCTGATGTCTACTGCCGAGTAATGGACTGACGATCCCCATTTAACTATCGGCTGCTAGATCCGAGCACAGCGAACTCTCAGAAGCGGCCGATTAGTTCTGGTGCAGCGGCAATCTTGACAGAAGCGCCTGCACGCTGGTTCAGCAGTGCGTATAGGGATCCGGCAGCCTGTCGGATCTGGTGTTCAGTGCTACGCCGTGTAGAGAACGCATCGATTGAGTACAGATATGGGCTCATCTTCGCCAAAAGGGGTTATGTCCGTCTTTACCTTGGACACAAGATGTACAAGGTCGGTCGGATAACGCTGATGGACTTCCGCAGAGTCAAGCTGGAGCAGCTAACCTGTCCAGTCCAGGTTTGCACGGACGGTGAACAGATCTACTGGCACCTCAAGGACCGCTTCTATTGGGAGAACGAGGATCTGAACGCCGATGAGGTGTACGCCCTCTTGGTGACACGGCGGCAGCGGGAGCGGGGCAGCCGAATTGAGCCCGCCCAAACCATGGTTGCAGTGGGGATGCGACCACAGGACCAGGCACAGCGCCGGGATGTGATCCCAGACGACATGAAGCAGCTGGTCTGGCTTGGGGACGCTGGCCGGTGCCGGCAGCGCGGTGCGCAGACTGAGCTGCAGCACGACCACATCATTCCGGTCGTAATGGGGGCGGCGGCAGCAATCAGGAGAACCTGCAGGTACGTGCGGGCCATGTAACCGCCGCAAGAGTGCCTGCCTGACGATCCGCTGACCAGCAACTTCACGAGGATCCAGCGGGCAGACCAACAGATCGGTAGGCTCACCCGCCGTGGACTGGGGCGCTTGGTGGGGTGAGCACGGCGAGCTCGTCCTGGGCATCTTTGTCGGTGGCATCATCAGCGCGATCGTCAGTTGGATCTACTACCGCAAGGCTGAGAAGCCCAAACGCCTTGCCTATGAAATCAGAAGTAACAGCCGCATGATCAGTACTGATCGTGACGAGCGGCAAAATTTGCAGGTTATATATAACGGAGCAAGGGTTAAGAATCCGAACTTGACCGTTGTCCGGGTGGCCAATATCGGCAAGCAGGATATTGTGGCTGAGGATTTCCGGAACTCTCCGATTAAGATTCGCTTTGATAGTTCGCTTGTATTGTCCGTAACACCTTCCGACCAACAGAATCCGCGCATCACGGGCCAATTGGCAGAAATTCCCGGAAGCAACGCAGTTGGTGTGATGCCAGATCATCTAAAATCCAATGAGTGGTTCGACATTCGCATCGTCACTGACGGCGACCCCATTGAACCAGAGATAGAGGCACGAGTCGTCGGAGAAACCCACCCAGTCATGGCAACTGACGTTGTGCTCCGCCAGAGACGAAGCATTGTTACCACAACAATTTCCGCAGTTATCGCAGCCTTCGCGATCGGGTATATTGCGGACGGAGTGCTTCGCGGGAATTCTGAGGCATTATTTTCTCGACTCGATGCACTCCTCGCCATAGTCGCCCTGCTAACTGCTGTTGCCACCATCGTCCTAAGACGCGGAAGTGCAGTAAGGATGAATTGGGCCAAGAAGGAAACGCCCATGGCAGTCACTTGGAAGTTGCCGGAACAGATGCCCGAAACCAGGTCGCGGCCATCTTCCGAGCTGGTCAAGTCCCGCTCGTCGTCGGCGGGGAATGCACGCTGACCATCGCCGTCGTCAGCGCGGCAGTCGAAGCAGGTCATGAGGTAGGGCTGGTGTACTTCGACGGCGGCCCCGATCTTCGCACCCCCGTCGAAAATCCGGTCGGGGTATTGGACTCCATGGGTGTGGCGCACTTGCTGGACCTGCCCGGTAGTGAGCCAGAACTCGCTGGCCTCGGCACCCGAAGACCGCTGCTCACGCCCGATC
Organism: uncultured Actinomycetota bacterium; assembly: GCA_963836855.1. Classification (GTDB taxonomy): domain Bacteria; phylum Actinomycetota; class Actinomycetes; order Propionibacteriales; family Propionibacteriaceae; genus Microlunatus. Next base: position 170,985 of record CAWILN010000051.1, read on the forward strand.
GGGTCTGCTTCTTCGGCCAGTCGTCGAGGTGGCCGAGGGCTGCGGGCGCTACGGTCGAAGACCGGACGCTCGGTTCCTTGCCAAGCCGAAGGTTCGGCGCAGCCGACGTAGCCCGCGATGCGAGCGCCGCCGCTCGGGAAGCTATCAGCGTGGTCACCGCAAGTACCGACTGGTTCCTGGTTCACTTCGACGTCGACGTGATCGACTTCTTTGATCTTCCGGTCGCAGCACAATGCGGGGCTGACCTTCGCCGCCGCGATGGCCGCTCTCACAGTACTGGTCGGGCATCCGGCCTTCGCCGGCCTGATCATCACAGAGTTCAATCCAGACCATGGTGAGCCGGACGGTTCGACCGCGCGTACCCTCGCCACCGGTCTCGCTGCCGCCCTGGGCCGGCGATCCTCCTAGGCGACCGATCCATCCTGAAGGCCGGAAGGTGACCCCAAAGCCGTCAAGCCACACGCGGTGATCAAAGACAGTGATGGCAGAGCCCGAACTCGCAGCTAAGACGTATCTCGGCGATGAGGCAGCGGTAGCGGGTCAGGATCCTGGCGATGTCGGTGAATGCATGAAAGTGTCCGGCGGTGGGTCGGACGCCTGGAAAGGCACGAGAGTACCCGGTGCAATTGCGGCGGGCACCGGTGCGCGGTCGGTTAGTGGGAAAGGCCCAATTGTTGCTGCCTTTTCTTGGGCGTCCCCTTTTCCTTATTCAACTTTTCCTTAGTCGTCGTCGTGTGTTGGTGGTGTCAATCACCGTTTCAGGGCTGTCGATAGTGGTTCTTCAGCACCCGGGCGATCCCTGCGAGCCCGATTGTCAATCCTTGGCGTTCGGCCGGGGTCAGTCCGCTCAGCAGTTGGGTGTGCTGGGCGTGCAGTTCCTTCCCGATTCGCTTGGCCGCGGCTTGCCCGTCGTGGGTGAGTTGGAGTCGGTAGAGGCGTCGGTTGTCTTGGTTCCGTTCTCGTGATACCCATCCGCGGTCGACGAGTCCTGCCACTAGGCGGCTGACGGTGCTCTTCTCTAGACCGAGCAGCCGCGCCAGTTCGTGTTGGGACATGGCGTCAACCTCGGTGAGCTCCCCGAGTGCCATGACCTCCGACAACGAGGCATGTGTGCCGGCGCCGCCATGTGGTTCCAGGATCCGGCTGAGACGGATCAGCTGTTGCAGTCCTCGACGCAGCTCGTCGTCGGGGAACACCGAACTGACAGTTGTATCGCCCAACTGTTTCGCCTATTCTGAAATCGGAAAGGTTGCTTGATACAACTGTAGGAGATGCCGTGGCTGTCACCGCCCATCGCACCCATAACCACGCCAACATGTACGGTCTAGCCCGGCACGCCACGGCCTACGACCTGGTTTCCGGGGTTCTCGCCAGACCCCTATACCGCAGGGTCGTCACCGACGTGACCAAGGTCGCGCTTCCGGGCGGGTCGGTGGTTCTGGACGTCGGAACCGGGCCGGGCCGAGTGGCCAGGCTTATCGCCGCGGCCTGTCCCAAGGTCGAAGTCGAAGGCGTTGACCTATCCCCGGAGATGATCGCGCGCGCCACCTCGACCGCAAAGACAACCAGAACGAGCAATGTGCGCTTCCAGGTGGGCGACGTCGTCACACTCCCGTTCGTCGACCGCTCGGTCGACCTCGTCGTCTCCAGCCTCAGCCTCCACCACTGGGACGACCCGGCGGTCGGTCTCGACGAGATCATCCGAGTGCTCGCTCCTGGCGGACAGGCCTGGATCTATGACTTCCGCCCCGCGCTCAGGGCGACGCAACGGATCACCATGGGACTCGACGCCGATATGGCCCTCGAAAGCCCGCTGATCGGAACGACCCGGCTGAACCCGATCGCCCGTCTCGTCCTCCGCCACCGACCACCCACGCCGATCCGGCATCGGTGACAGCCGAGAGCGCCCGGCATGTCCGCCGTCAGGACGGCGATTCGATCGACGTCCAGCATCGCCGCGACCACGATCACAGTCATGACCACGATGAGCATCGGACGGGGGCGAGGGGCTTCTTCAATGGCTGGTTTGTGCCGCACAGTCACGGCGCGGCCGACGCGATCGATGATGCCCTGGAGGCCAGCACCGCGGGTATCCGGGCGGTGAGGATCAGCCTGATCTTGCTGGCGATCACCGCGACGTTGCAGCTTGTTGTGGTGATGGTTAGCGGGTCGGTGGCGTTGTTGGCCGACACGATCCACAATTTCTCCGACGCGTTGACCGCGGTCCCGTTGTGGGTGGCGTTTGTGCTGTCGCGGCGGGCGGCGACGCGGCGCTACACCTACGGCTACGGACGCGTGGAGGACCTGGCTGGGCTGTTGATCGTGACGATGATCGGATTGTCGGCGGTGCTGGCCGCATATGAGTCGATCCGCCGGTTCCTCGAGCCGCAACCGTTGACGAACCTGGGCTGGGTGCTGGCGGCGGCGCTGATCGGGTTCGCAGGCAACGAGCTGGTCGCCGTTTATCGGATCCGGGTGGGCCGCCGGATCGGCTCGGCTGCACTGGTCGCGGACGGCGTGCATGCCCGCACCGACGGGTTCACCTCGCTGGCTGTGGTGCTCGGGGTGATCGGCGTGTGGGGCGGCTTCTCGCTGGCCGATCCGGTCGTCGCGCTGCTCATCAGCGCCGCAATATTCATCCTGCTGTGGGGCACGGCCCGCGACATCGGCCGCCGCCTGCTGGATGGCGTCGACCCGACACTGGTCGACCGCGCCGAACAGGCCGTCCGGTCCGTGCCCGGTATCACCGACGTCGAGGCCGTCCGGATGCGATGGCTCGGCCACCGGCTCAGTGTCGAAGCCACGGTGACCAGTGATCCGGCGATGCCGGTCGGCCGGTTCCACCAGCTCGAGCACCAAGCCGACGATCTCATCCAACGCAGTGTGCCCGGCGTCGTCGCCGTCCGGCTCAACCCGTCCGCCCACGTACCGGCGAACGCGGCACTACATCCCTGACAGCGTCTCAATTTCCTCCGTCTGGCAGTGCCTGTCCATCGGCGCGAGCTCTTGCTGGCCATGTTTGGCGGTCGCATTAGTCTCCTGCATGACGGCGGTGGGTCCCGCCGACAAACCGCGACACCTATGACCGTCGCCAACGGTCCCTACTAAACGAGGCAGGCGGCTTGCTGCGCTTGATGCGATCTTTAACGCCCTGACGACCTAATGGCCCGACTGACAAGCCTGATTCAGAGCTTCAATTGCTCAGTCGTAGGCCGCCAAAAGTTAATGGCCTGAGCCCTGATCGCGGTCATACAAATGACTCCATGGCAAAAGCGGCCCTTGACTAGGTCGTTTGCAGTGGAGCGGGTGACGAGAATCGAACTCGCATGGCCAGCTGGAAGGTCGCGCTCGGCGAGCGTCCACGGGCCACATCAGGCTGCGAAAAGTGCCCGGAAGACACCGCCGATCACCGCCCAACGCCGTGCCTAATGGCCCGATACCACCCGAGTGGTCTGTAGGGGAACAGCGCCGAGCCGGGCGGGAACATCGGCCAGGCGGCCGTGGGGCAGGCAAACCACAGCCGGCCGACGCGCGGAGATCCCCGGCGCAATGGCGTCGTTCCCCTACGCTTTCGGCGTGACCTCGACGGGCCGGTACCCGCGCGACGTACTCGCGTCCGGCTGGCAGCGCGCGGGCCGACCGACGAGCACCGACCTCGTGCTTGAGGTCGGGCTGGTGCTGGAGGATGCTACGTCGGGATTCTGCGGGGCGGTGCTGCGTTGGGAGCGTGGTCTGGTGGTCTTGGAGGACCGACACGGGAAGCAGCGGACCTTCGCCCTCGGCGCGGGGTTCTGGTACGAGGGAAGCCCGGTCGTGCTCAAGGCTCCGCTGCGAGCACGGTCGGTGGCCACCCGGACTGTCTCGGGTTCGGTCGTCGGTCCGGCCGGTTGGGCCAAGACCGCGCTGGCCAGCAGGATCTATGTCGAGGGTCGCCACGACGCCGAGCTGGTGGAGAAGATCTGGGGCGACGATCTGCGCCACGTTGGGGTAGTCGTCGAGTACCTCGGCGGCATCGACGACCTCCCTGGCGTAGTGGCCGACTTCGCCCCGGGAGAAGGGCGGCGGCTCGGGGTCCTCGTCGATCACCTGGTGCCTGGGAGCAAGGAGTCGCGCATGGCGGACCGGGTCCGGAGCGGGGCTGGCCTTGGTCACGTACTGGTGCTGGGTCATCCGTACGTGGACATTTGGCAGGCGGTTAAGCCGGCCAGGCTAGGACTGGCCGGCTGGCCGGAGGTTCCGCGGACCGTCGAATGGAAGCATGGGATGTGCGCCGCTCTTGGGCTGCCGCACAGGCATCAGGCCGACCTGGCCGCAGCTTGGAGGATGATCTTGGACCAGGTACGTTCCTGGGACGACCTAGAACGCCCGTTGCTTACCGTGGTCGAGCAGCTGATCGACTTTGTCACCGAGGATCATCACTGAGGGCGGTCAGCTCAGTCCAGCAAGTCGCGCACCACACCATCGGCCAGCAGTCAGTGATGAGGTCGCGCGCGGCCCCGGCAGCGTCTTCCGCGCGGCAGTCGACGCCGCTCGTCGTGCCTTCGCTGGCACTGTTTGGGGGCGCGACCCGCGCCGCGTTCGCGGGCGCAGCTGGAACTCGCCGAGGAATTCGAAGCACGCCCCTCGGAACTGGCTCTGATATTGACGCGAGAGAACGGGAAAACCTTGGCTGAAGCGACGGGCGATGTCGGCGCGCCGGCTTTGACGTTGCGTCACAATGCCGCTCAGGCCTTGAAGACAGAGGTCGGCACCGCTGCCGAGGTGGCGCCAGATCAATACTTCAGCGGCGTGGTCGAGCCGGTCGGGGTCGTCGCGATCATCGTGCCGTGGAACGCGCCGGTGGCGCTGTTCATCCGTTCCCTCGGCCCTGCCCCGCCGCCGGGAATGCCGTCGCGGCAAAGCTGCCCGGGCAGACCCCGCGCTCACTAATGCGCTTGTCGCCCATGGTCGGTCCCGGCGAGGAGAAATCTCTGGCTCGCTACGCAAGCTGGGCAGACCTTGCCCGGCCGCAGAGTTAGCCGGTTTGTTGGCGTCCCAGGTATAGCGGACTTGCACACGCGACGCCGCACCGACGACGATCGTCCTGTGGGACGGCGGATGGAGGGCATCCCGGGCTTCGGGATCGACCGCGTGGCAGAGGCGGCGGGTTCCGACCCGGAGGTGCTGCGCCTCGAGAACCTGGATACCGACGTCCCGCCGCATCCCGACGCCGTCGAGGTGACGCGCGCGGCGGTCGGCCGCGATGAGGCCAACTCCTACCTTCCTTTCTCGGGTCTCGCCGAGATGAAGGAGGCGGTGGCTGGCCTGATCCGCCGCCGAGGAGGCCCGGCGTATGACCCGTACGGCGAGATCGTGATCACGCAGGGCGATGGCGACAACATGCTCAACGCGCTGCTCGCCCTCACTGACCCCGGTGACGAGGTGGTCCTCACCGACCCGACCTACGCCGGGATGCTCCAGCGGGTACGCCTCGTTGGTGCTGTGCCACGGCTGGTGCCGATGCGCGGCGGCCCTGGTGGCTGGCGGCTGGACCTCGACGCCTTGCACGCTGCGGTCTCAGGTCGCACCCGGGTGCTCTTTCTCATGAATCCGGCAATTCCCTCTGGCTGGGTGGCGAACGATGAAGAGTGGATTTCGGTCACTGGCATTTGCCGCGAGCGGGGAATCGTGCTCCTGTACCACATGCTCATGGAGGCGATCGTCTTCGGCGGTCGCCCGGTCGTTGTCCCGTCTGGGCTCGAGGGGATGCGCGACCTTACCGTCACGATTGGCGCCGTCTCGTTCGAGCAGCGGATGATCGGCTGGCGCGTGGGCTGGATGGTTGCCAACGCCGAGCTCGCGCCGACACTCGCGCTCGTGCACATCTATAACGGAGTCTGCACGAGCGGCTTTGGGCAGATCGGCGCGGCCGCGGCGCTCAAGCTCGGCGACGATGACGTCGGCGTAGCCGTCGCCGAGTGGGAACGTCGCCACGACGAGCTCGTGCGCCAGTGCAACGGGCTGCCGCTCGTCCCGGCCCACGGCGGCTGGTCGGCGCTGATCGACGCCGAGGCGTGCGGGCTGGATGCGCCTGAGCTGTCATGTCGGCTGCTCGCGCAGAAGGTGGCCGCGACGCCGATGACCGCCTGGGGCGAGACGGTGGCACCCCGGCACGTCCGTTTCGTGTTCAGCAACGAGCCCGTCGAGCGCCTTGCGCAGCTTGGCGAGCGGCTGGGCGCGGCGCTCGCCTGATGACTGACGCGAATTGCTGCGGTCGAACCCCGGCGCTGCTCTGTCGCCGAAGGGACTCGTTGGGCCGAGCGACTCCGTGAGCTCCGAAGTCGACGGCGACCAGACCCTCGTGGTCACCCACGGCGCCCAATGGTGTGGGCGCAAACCCGGATTGCAACCAGTGTGATGCACTCGCCCGGTGTTACCTCGAGCGCCCTGAACACAGCGTTTGCTTGTCGAGAGGTCTATGTCTCGCTGAGCACGCTCGGAGTAGACAGGTCTCGGAGCTCGGCCTCTCATGAACCTCGCGCACGAAATGGCCGAGTATTGAATGCCCTTGGTTGCTGAATCGCAAGAGTGGCGGATCCTAGATCACGACCAGATCCCCAATCAGGTTTGCCGGATGGCGATGTTTCGCAACCGAAGAATATTTGGGCACGAATTGGGCATAGCATCTGGCGTATTCAACTTCAGCAAGGCCGCGATTTGCGGCCCCATAAGTCCGCCTGACACGGCACTTCGGCACTTCGGCACATCGCGCACAGATGATCATGGAATATACATGCCCAGCCTGGCCATTTTGTCAGATCAGCTCGAGGCACGATGGCGTCACCGAGCATCGCCGGTCGGGCTCGAGCAGTCAGCGCATCCGCCTCCGGGTCTACAGATGCGCCCGCGTCTCGAGAGCGGCTGCAACCCGCCAGTCGTCGGCATTTCGTGGCCAGGGGCACATTTCGGCTGCCGTTGACACCCGGCCGCGAAGGTCACCGGCTGACGTAGCGCGTACGCCGGCTTCGAGGATCGTGTACCCGTCGCGGCAAGATAGGCGTTCCGGTTCTGGTGGGGTCGCTCCGGGCGTATGCTGAAACCACCGAGGATACTTCTGCTGACGCCTGATCGGCGGTCCCTGGCGATCACCATCCGGCCCTACTGACGGGCCTGTACGGACTCGACATGAACTCTACGTCTCCCGCCTTTGTCGACATCGACGACGCCGCCGCGGATCTTTGCCCCACCTGTAAGCATCCGCTGGTCTCACATGACGCGATCAGTGCGCGCTGGTGCGCCGCCACCAAGCTCGGGAACGGCCGCCGGGAGTGCATCTGCTCCGGTGTGGTGGCAAGCGCACGCGTCCCCACCCACTACTGACCCGACGAGCTCTGCCCGAGGGGGCTGTCACAATTCTGGTAACCGAGCGCATGGCGCTGACCCGTACGAACTGGCCTGATGTTGATGATGTCGTGGCGCTCAACGCGGATCCCGAGGTGATGCGCTATCTCGACCACGGTCGGCCGATGACGGCGGCTCGGGTCCTCGCCGAAGAGATGCCACGGCTAATGGCGCACAACGGCCGCGCTGACCGGCTGGGGTCCTGGGTCGCCCGTGACCGCGGGACCGGCAACTTCCTGGGGTGGTTCATGATTACCCCGGTCGATGAGCCGCTTCGGAACGTCGAGTTGGCCTACCGGCTCCGGCGCAAGGCGTGGGGGCGGGGTTACGACATCGAGGGAATGCTCTGCATGATCGAGATAGCCCGCGCGGCCCAGGTGTCGACCGTGATCGCCACCACGATGGCGGTCGACGTTGTCTCGCGCCGACTGATGGAGAAGGCGGGCCTGCATCTCGTCCAGACGTTAGTCAGTGAGACCACAGGACCGACCGCGGCTGCCGCGCGTCGCGAGGTCGACTACGCACTCGACCTGACCGTGGGAGCAAAGTTGCCGGCATAGCGTGCTCCGCTTCCTGGGTCCGTCGAGATGTCGCCAGCTAGTCATCGGTCGCCCCAAGATCATCGGTATTGACTCGGGGTGTCGCTGCGCGCACATTTGGAACCTGTCGAATCCGCTCAACTGCACCGTGGGCTTAAGCGCCCAAACGGGCTGACGAGTAGGCGTCAGATCGTGGGATCCGCACAGCTGAGGTGATCGGGTCGCGGTGCCTGGCGACGGATCTGGCAATCGGGCTGCCGATCGAGCACCTCCCGCAGAGAGCATTCCTGCTCGCGTTGCCGCGTCGATCGGCTGGGCCTCGAGGCTGCGTTCGCCACCCGGACGTACTACGACTGCTTGCTGTCCCATGCCGGTTGCACGACCGACGCGGACATTGCAGCGGCGTTGTTTCCCGACGGTGCGCTGCTCCCCATGGCAACAAATGCCCTCTGACGAGGGCTTTCGCTGTGGAGTGGGTGACGAGAATCAACTCGCATGGCCAGCTTGGAAGACGAAACCCGTGAGGTTCTGGCAAGATCCGGGATCCGGCGCTGCAGTCTGTGCTGCGTTCCAGAACGCGGCTTCGGCCAGGTCTGCGGCGACGGTGTCGAGCTCGTCGCGGCAGTCGGCCATCACGATCTGGGGGCTCTTGCCGCCGCACTCCAGCACGATGCCTTTGAGGTTGCTGTCGGCGGAATAGCGCAGGAACGCGCGGCCGACCTCGGTGGAGCCGGTGAAGGTGATCATGTCGACATCTGGGTGAAGCCCGAGGGCCTTGCCGGCGATGTGGCCGAGGCCGGGTATGACGTTGAAGACTCCGTTCGGGATTCCGGCCTCGGTGGCCAGCTCGGCCAGTCGCAGGGCAGTTCGGGTGGCTTGATCACCACAGAGTTGCCGGTGGCCAACGCGGGTCCGATCTTCCAGGCGCGCATGGCCATCGGGGAATTCCAGGGGAGCACGCCGCCGACGACACCGACCGGCTTGCGGACGATCAGCCCGACGTGGTGGTGGGGGAGGTTTTGCCGAACACCTTGTCGGCGGCCTCGGTATACCAGCGCAGCGTGTTCAGCACGTCGGGGATGTCGAAGTCGCGGCAGTCGGTGATGGGCTTCCCGGCGTCGATGGCCTCGGTCAGGGCAAGCTCGTCGGCGTTGGCCGCGATGAGGTCGGTGAACTTGTACATGATCGTCTTCCGCTCGGCGGGGGAAATCTTGCTCCAGGTGCCCTCTTCGAACGCGGCGCGGGCGGCCGCGACTGCACGGTCGACGTCCTCGTCGCCGCAGGCGGTGATCTTGGCGATCACCTCGCCGGTGGCGGGGGCGAAGCTGTCGAAGGTGGCGCCGTCGACGGCGTCGACGAACTGGCCGTCGATGTAGGCCTGGGTGGGATGGTCTGGCAGTCTGGCGGTCACGAAGGATCCTCTCGGCTCGTGGATGTGTGCGTCATGTGGTGAAGGCGGGGAACACCGTTCCGCGGATCGACTCCCAGTGGTGGCGGAGATCGGCGTAGGCGGCGGTGGCCGGGTCAGGGATGACGCACCGGGGGCTCACACTGCGCCCCTGATCTGACCGCTGCCTTATCAGGCCGATTCAGGCGCCCAGAGCATGCCAGGAGACGACCGCCAGTAGCGGCTAATTCACGACCTGACAAGGCACAACGCCATAACACCGGCACTCGGCGTCAGTCGGCGTCTGGCACCAGTTTGCGTCGTCGTGAGTCCCGTACGCCCCCCGAAGTCGATCATCGCCCACGTCGATGGCGCGACCCATGACCGTCCATAGCGACACCTCGGAGAGGACCGATCTGGCGACCGACCTCGACGCGATTGAAGCACCGCGCGCGTGGCACGCGGTGATCGTCTACAGGGGTCAAATTGGGGTCAGGCCAGGCGTCACTCCAAGGTCGGTCAACGCCTCACTCCAAGGTCGGTCGACGCGCGTGGGCCGCCCGGCGCGGGCTGACCACACACCCAGATCGCCGACCAGCCCTCTGCATGTCGCATTCGAGCGTGGGTGAAGGACCGCCTGATCGCGACCAGGCGTCCCGTGATGGCCAGTGGCGGGCATTGGGCCCCAATTAGGCCCAGCTTCGGGGCTCTGACTTAGAGCTCCATTGGTTCGGCGAAGTCGCGGAAAGTGTTCCGCGTTGTGTGCATCGTCCAGAGCCTTTCGGCGAGCACGGCGGGGTCGTGGGCACGGACATCGACGCGTATGCGCCTTCGCCCGCGAAGGCGACGGAGGTGCCCGCCACGTTTGGGTTGGGCCGGGCGCCGCTGCCGCCGTTGACGAACAGCAGCGTTCCCCGGCCCAGAGATCGCATGCCGGGCAGGACTTGCTGCACGGCGGTGACCGGTCCGTAGATGGAGAATTCCACGGCACCGGTGAGGTCGCCGACGGTGGTTTCCAGCACCGTGCGCATGAACTCGGGCTGAGGGACGGGGCTGTATTGCAGGACCTCGATGGTGCTGAGGTCGTCCGCTGCGCGCTGCAGAGCCCCGGCGAGGGCGTCCGGCTTTCGTACGTCGGTGCTGTAGCGGCTGCAGTCAGTCCGGATGAGGCCAGTTCGGCGGCTAGCGCGTCAACGCGTCCTTGGTTGCGTGCGAGGAGGGCGATGTTGAAGCCCTCGGCACCGAAGCGTCGAGCTACCGCCGCGCCCAGCCCTGGGCCAGCTCCGACGATGGCGATTGTGGTCATGCGAGTCTCCTAGCGATAGGCGGGTTCGTAGTCTGGCGGGGGCGGTGTTCGTGAAAGGGATGGTGCCCGAAGCCGCGAGGTCGATGAAGGAGGTGATAGCGACTCGAGAGGCCAAGAAAGGGCGCCCAGGTGGTGTGTTGATGAAGCCGCCGACGATGCTCGTAACCGGAGGCGATCTGGTGTTCAGCACTGGGAGACGTCGGGGCTCCATGACGTTGAGGTCGCGCAGTTCCTGCGGCGACAGGGCGAGGTCGGCGGCCCGAGCGGAGTCGGAGATGCTCTCGGGACGGGAGGCGCCAGGGATGGGAATGACGGTGGGAGATAGGGCCAGCTCCCAGGCCAGACAGACCTGCTGCGGGCTGACCCCGTGCTGGCGAGCGACCCGCGGGAAAGCTTGGTTACGTGTTCCGAGTGCACCCGCCCGACCGATGCCGCCGAGAGGGTTCCAAGGCAGGAATGCCAGTCCCAATTCGGCGCACAGACGCAACTCGCTCTCACTGGAACGGAACTCGGGGGAGAACTGATTTTGCACAGCTACCAGCCGTGGGCCGAGCATGTCGTGGGTGAGACGGATTTGTTGCTCGTTGGCGCTGGAGAGTCCTGCCATCTGAATCGCACCTTCGTCGGCGAGGTCGGCGAGTGCGCCCACCGTCTCGGCATAGGGGACTGCGGGGTCGGGCCCAGCTGGATCTCGTTGGCGTCGATCGTGTCGACGTCGAAGTGGATACCCGCCTACGGAGCGGCCCAGGTGCCCATAGGTCATCTCCTCGCTCATGCCGCGAGCATACGAACAAGTCCTCCGGCAGGGACGCCCTCCCACGGCACCCCTCACAGCTGAAAGCGATTTGAACTCAGTTCAGTGGCACTGCTGTGAAACGGGCCACCGAGGCAAGGAGGCTGTCCTGGAACTGAGTGTCGCGGACGGCCGGGTGCGGGCTGCGGCGTCGCTGGTGGAACCAGTATCCGCCGCTGGTGCGCGCCTCAGGCTGGTCGCTGGTCGCCAGCCATTCCTGCGTCAAGTGGCCGAGCCGAAGGTCGTCGGGAGCCCCGCGCCCACCCATCCTGGTGGGCACCCAGCCGGGGTCGACGGCGTTGCTGTACACATCGGGCCAAAGGCGGGCGACAGCGAAGGCGAGGGCGGTGACGAGCAGTTTGCTGTCCGAGTACGCGCCGGTGCCGCGTTGCCCGCTCCAGTCGACGCCGGCCACATCGGCTCGTCCGCCGCGATGCATGCCGCTACTCAGGTACACCAGCCGCTGCGGGCGAGAAATGAGGGCGGTGAGCAGATACGGGGCGACGACATTGACCGGCATGATGGTCCGTCCGCTCAACATGCCGGCGTTGTGGATCACGGCGTCGACCCGGCCGAGCTGGTTGACCTGATCGGCCACGTCCCGCGTCTGGTTCAGGTCGGCCAGGTCACCAACAACCCCTGACGCGCCCCGGCCGACTAGGTCCTCGACAGCAGCGAGACGCTCGGTGCTACGAGCGTGAACGATCACCTCGTACCCGCCACTGATCAGGGTCTCGGCAGCTGCTCGACCTAGCCCCTCGGCGGAACCGGTAATGAAGATGCGTGGCATGGGCCTCCTCCCGGCCACTCGCCGTGCCGTGCGTCTCGTGCGGTTCGGCGTCGTGGGGTGTACTGACAGAGCATCCCAACCAAGCTGGATTCGCCGTAACGTCGCCGACGTGGACGAGACACCGATCAACATCATCATCGCCGACACGGTGATCACGGCACGACTGGCCGACAACGCAACCGCACGCGACCTCGTCGCGCAACTGCCGCTGACCTTGACATTCAAAGACTTCAACCAGGTCGAGAAGGTAGCGACCCTTCCTCGGCGACTCACGACCGACGGCTCACCGGCAGGGGCCGATCCAGACATCGGCGACATCGGCTACTGGGCACCCTCGGGCAATCTGGTCTTCTACTACGGCGACGTCGGCTATTGGGAGGGCATCGTTCGCATCGGCCGCTTCGACCGCACGATGGAACTGATCGAACGCCAGGACGACAACTTCCCGGTGAAGATAGAACGCAGCTGATTCCCACACCGAGCCCGTGACGATCCCAAATAGGGCGAGCGCCAGAGCGGCCTGCCCTCCCGGGCTCAACCCAGCCGACTGACCAGAAACGGTCAGACACGATCGCCGCCAACATCGACACGAAGGAGAGTTCAGACCGGTTAAGCCGACCTATGACTTCGGCCCCGCGATGGTCAAGGCGGCCGTCGGCACCATCGGCCGGCTCGATTTCGCCTTCGACACAACGCCGGCATCCAGGTGCCACCCAGCGATGCCGCAGACGAGCCCGAGCTGCGCCAAATGCGGGGCCAGGGCAGCGGCGCCATCGTCAACTGCTGCTCTCGCCGGCCTCGTCGGATTCCCCGGCCGAGCGCTTATCACGCCTCCAAGACGGGGTAATCGGGCTGACCACCGCCCTGGAGTACGCGGCCGGAGGAATCGGCATCAACGCCGTCTGCTCCGGCACCATCGAGACCGCGATGGTCGCTGACACGGCCGCCAAAGGGCGAGCTTGACCGAGCCGCAGTGGCCGCTTTCGACCCCAATCGGCCGCATCGGCCACGGCGAGGAGATCGCAGGAGCCGTCCTCTGGCTGTGCAGCCCCGGCGCCAGCTTCGTCGTCGCAGTCGCACTCCCCGTCGACGGCGGCTACACCGCTCAATGAGCGATGACGCCCGACCGTCGGGACTGGAGTTGGCTGAGTTGAGCGTGGACCCGATCCAGGCTGGCATCTAGTGGCATGTATGTCCCACCGACCACGTACAGCGACCGAAGTCCACGCGCTCATACACGCTCCCGCGTACTCCGGCGACCCGCCCACATGTCAGGCCGCCGCGTAGGCTCCCGCAGCGAGCGCGGACCCGTAGTTAGGCGGTGCGGCCGGAGCGCCGCCCTTATCTAAAGGAGACTCGGAATTCGGCGTGTGGGCTGCGTTGCCTGGCGGCATTGGGCGGTCGCAGCTGGGATTGATGGACTGATCCAGTTGCGGGAAAACTCAGGGATCCGTCTGCGTGCTATCGCCGAACAGACGGTTGGACGCTGCAAGCTGGGCCGATCCGACGTCCTCTTGCTTGAGGGTCCTCTACAGGCTCGGGCCCGGTGGCCGCGGGCCCTGGTGGACCTCCGATTGCCGGGACCAAAGGTCTTGAGTGTCCGTCCGGCGCCCGCGGGGGTGCTGGATGCAGCGTGCCGCCTTGGGGCATCGAGACGGGCCGGGTCGTCGCATGCCCGGGCTTCGGCTAGGCCAGGGAGAGGAACAGCTTCTCCATTTTCTTGGTGTCGAGACCCTGGGCGTCGCCTCGGCCTGCTGATCGGCATCCTGCTCGGCCTCTTCGGCGGCGGCGGATCGGTCCTGGCCGTTCCCGCCCTCGTCTACGGAGTGGGCCTTCCGCTCGCCGCCGCCGTGCCAACCTCGCTGCTTGTCGTCGGGATCTCCGCGGCCACCGCAGTTCTTCCACGCCTACGCCAAGTCCAATGGCGCCTGGCCGCCGTCTTCGGCGCGACCGGTGCGGTGGCCGCGTTCGGCGGCGCCGCGCTCAACAGACACCTCGACCCGTCGGTCGTGCTGCTCGGCTTCGCCGCACTCATAATCGTCGCCGGCGTACGGATGCTCCAAGACAAGGGAGAGGCCAGCGGCTCCTGCGCGCTGCCCGGCGGCGGAGTGAAGTGGGGCAGCTGCCTGCCCAAAGCCGGCGCTGCCGGAATTGTGGTCGGCTTCCTCACCGGGCTGTTCGGCGTCGGCGGAGGCTTCTTGATCATCCCCGCTCTCTTACTCCTCCTCAGCCTACCGATGGCCACCGCCGTCGCCACCTCACTCGTGATCATCGTCCTCAACTCCGCAGCCGGTTTCGTGGCCCACCTTGGGGAAACCACGATCGACGTCGGAATCGCGGCTACCTTCACCATCGCAGCCATCGCCGGATCACTCACCGCCGCTCGCCTCGCCAGCCGACTACCCGCAGCCCGACTGCGCCGGTGGTTCGCGTACCTGGTCTTCGGCGTCGCCACCTACCTGATCATCCAGACACTGGCGACACTGCATGCCTGACCCCGGCACGAGCTCGCCCTCGGCCGCGGGTGAGAAGGACACGGCGACTTCCACCAGGCCGATATGGGGATAGCAAGAGATAAAGGACTTGCGATCTTTGATCGCTGCGCTGGCTTGTGCGGAACGATTACATTGGCGGCGGTTTCGGGGCGCTGGGTCGTGCCCCGCTGGGTGGTGGGGATTCGAGGTGATCCTCGATGTCAGTCGCCGGCTTCGATTGCGGCGACGGTTCTAGTATCGCTGGTTGGGTTGATCTTGGCCATGGAGGTCTCGGAGAGGTAGCGGCGGTCGGAGACCTGCCATTCGTCGTGGATGTCGGCCAGGACCGCGCCGACGAGACGGATGACGGCGGCCTCGTTCGGGAAGATGCCGACGACGCGGGCTCGGCGTTTGATCTCCTTGTTGACCCGCTCCAAGGGGTTGGTCGACCAGACCTTCGCCCAGTGCGGCCGGGGGAAGGCGGTGAACGCCAGCACTTCGGCTTTCGCGTCGTCCATCAGCGGCCCGATCTTGGGGAAGCCGGCGGCGAGCTGGTCGCGGACGGTGTCCCAGGTCGCCGAGGCGGCTTCAGGATTCGGTTGGGCGAAGATCGTGCGGAATACCGCAGCGACCATGTCCTTGTGCGACTTCGGCACCAATGCCAAGAGGTTGCGGGCGAAGTGCACCCGGCAGCGTTGATGCCCGACCCCTTGGAACACCCGGCCCAGCGCGGCGACCAGACCGGCGTGCTGGTCGGAGATGACCAGCCGCACCCCGAACAGGCCGCGCTGCTTGAGGGTGCGCAGGAAACCGCGCCAGAACACCTCGTCCTCGGAGTCGCCGACGTCCAGTCCGAGCACCTCCCGGCCGCCGTCGGCGGTGACGCCGGTCGCCACCACCACGGCCATGCTGGTGACCTGGCCAGACCGACGAACGTGGAGGTAGGTGGCGTCGAGGAACACATACGGAAACGACATGTGGTGCAACGGCCGGCTACGGAACGCCTCCACCTGCTCGTCGAGGCCGGCGCAGATCCGGCTCACCTCCGACTTGGAAATGCCCGATTCGACGCCCAACGCCTGGACCAGGTCGTCGACGGCCCGGGTCGAGATCCCGTTGACGTAGGCCTCCATGACGACCGCATAAAGGGCTTGGTCGATCCGCCGCCGCGGCTCCAGGATCGCCGGGAAGAACGACCCTCGGCGCAGCTTCGGGATCCGCAGCTCGACATCACCGGCCTGCGTGGCCACCAACCTGGGCCGAGACCCGTTCCGGTCCGTGACCCGTGACTCGCTGCGCTCATAGCGGCCGGCGCCGACGCGTTCGGTGGCCTCGGTCTCGATCAGCTCCTGCATGACGAGCCGAACCGATTCCCGGATCAGATCCACGCCCTCCCCGGCACGGAACGCCTCGAGCAGCTCGGATGCGACAGACTGGGACAACGCCATCGGTGGGAACCTCCTGGGTGAGTACTTGCCGGTACACACCGAGAATCCCGCCGATGGCCCACTCACTAAGGCAGGCTCACCGACTACCCGAAACCCCACCACTCCCGGGGACTCTCACGGGCGCTGACACCGCGCCGGCATGTCAGAAGGCCTGCGGAATCGGATCGCAGCTGGGTATGCGGCCGCTCCGCGCGAGCGTCGCGGGCTGAACGGATTCCTGAGCAGGAGCTCGTGCGGCGTCAAGAGGACGCGGCATCGGTCCCCTTCTCCTCGTACTTGCGATGATCTCCAGGGAATGCCCAACTCGGCACTGATTTTTGCGCAGGACTCAGCCCTGGGGCGTACAAGTCGGCCGCATGCTTTAACCGTGCCACCGTCACGGCGGACCCGACCTGCGAGACGAGAAACTCCCCCTTTGCGGATGACTGAAACCGGTCTCAGATTGCAGCGGCAATGGTGAAGCCGATGAAGGCGGCGCCAAGCCCAGCAAGCAGGTTCACGGCTATGTTCGCGCTTGCGAGGAAGCGTGAGCCGTCTTCGGTCAGGCGGAGCGTCTCGTACCCGAAGGTGCTGTACGTGGTTAGAGCGCCGCAGAACCCGGGACCGAGCACAGTGACGATCACCGGATTCAGGCGCCCGGCTGTAGCCGCTCCAGCGAGGAAACCAAGAATCAGCGATCCGGCGACGTTAACTGCAAGTGTGCCCCACGGGAAGATCGTGTCGTGTCTGGCCTGAATGAATCGGTCCGTTAGATATCGCAAGGGGGCGCCGACCGCCGCCCCCAGGGCCACGAGCAGCAAGGTCATCGCGCTGACCGATCGCGACCGGCGTACCGGATGACTTCGACATCTTCGAGGACGATCAGCCCGTCGAGCTGCAGTTCCTCTAGCCGTGAGGACAGAAATTCGCGGATTCGCTCATCCCGATCGACGATGACAACAGCGAGCGGCAGATCTTCACTGAGACTGAGAATGCGGGCGGAGTGGATTGCGGCTGGATGCTCCATATCCCTCCAGTCCCCGGAACACCGAGGCTCCAGCTAGTCCAAACAAGTGCGCCCGGTGCACGATCTCGGTGTACAGCGGCTTGTGGTGCCATTGGTCATCCTCGCCCACATAGATCGTGAGCCGGCACGCCTCGCCCTTCAGGGTCATCTCATCCTCCTATGAAGTAACGCTCGCGGGAGACGTATGAGCAGCACACCAGCTTGAACGGCCAGCAACGCACCGACGATGGTTGCGCCGAAATAGGCGAATGCCATCCGGGGATCGCCCGCCTGGATGAGCCTCTGAGTCTCGACGGCATATGTGGAGAAGGTGGTGTATCCGCCAAGTAGTCCCACACCAACGAATGGCCGGACTAGCCGATGCGGGCGCCGCACCTCCACGATGGACACCATCAGCACGCCAATCAACACACAACCCGACACATTGACGACGAATGTGCCTACCGGGAATCCTCGAGCTGATCCAGGCAGCGCTTCAGAGACCAGTTGCCGTGCCATGGCCCCCACTGCGCCGCCGACGGCAATCACTGCCAGGACGTCCCACCGGCGATGGCGTCTCGCTTTGTGGCGACGTTCCTCGGTGCGACCGCGCGCCGATGTTCCTTGCTGGGTCATTGCCACCGTCCCCTACTTCCATCAGGGACCGTTGGCGACGGCTGTGTCGCGATTCTCGGCGGCCCCACCGCCTTTACCAGCAGACTACGCACCCTGATGTGGAGGATGCTCGGGGTCGCGCACAGCGGGAAGCACACCAGTGACTGCACCGACGACGGTGCCAAGGAGAACAACCGGTACGACAGTCGACGATAAGGTCTCCTGCTCATCGCGGGACGAAGATCAACAACTCAGAACAATTCTGACCGGAGAGAGGTGGCCCATCAGCGATGTGCGACTTCGACTGGCGTCCTATGAACCCCGTAGACCGGAAGATTAAATCGATGTTTGCGAAATGCGAAAGGCCCAATCGGTCGGGGCAAGAATGGTGAACCTATGAGAACAGCCCGCTTCCCCCGTCACGTTTTTGAAGCCGGAACCGAACCCGACCCCCGCTTCACGCTGGCCAACGAGCGCACTTTTCTCGCCTGGATCAGGACAGCCTTAGCCTTGGTCGCCGCCGGGGTGGCTCTCGAAGCGCTCGCATTACCCCTCCAGCCCGCGCTGCGCTTCACCGCGGCGATGATCCTGCTCGCCCTTGGGCTGGTCGTCCCCCTCCTGGCCTGGTTGACCTGGACATCGACCGAACGTGCCCTCCGAGAATCGGCACCACTGCCGAGCTCGAAGATCGCACTACCCCTCGCCATCGGCATCTCGATCGTCGCCGCTCTCCTTGTCGCCAGCATCCTGCTCCGATGAGCCGGCAGTTGTTCGACCCAGGACTCCAGCCCGAACGAACCGAACTCGCCTGGCGCCGCACAACCCTTGCCCTGACCATCGGCGCACTCGTCGCTTTACGACTCTTGCCGCCGGCCCTCGGCTCCTGGTCGATCAGCGTGGGGCTCACCGGCCTCCTCATGGCTGTCCTCATTTGGTTACTCGCCCGCCGGCGAGCCCGCTACACCAACCACGCTCTACGCGACCACCACGGCCAGCTGCCCGGAGCGGGCCTCCTCCTCCTGCTCGCCGCTATGACGACCGCTGGAGCAGCCTTTGGACTGCTATACGTCACATTCCGCTGAGCCACCGGCCACGCGAACGGTCGTCGTCGCAACTCGCGAGCCGGACGCCAGTGATTCAGTGGTGCCGCCCAACTCTCCCTAATCTGGACACAGGAAGGGCTAAACGGGAGAGGCAGAGCATGGATGCAATGGCGGTGTATCCGATCGGCGGCGACAAGTATGCAGTCGACATTCGGGGGCACCAGGTACGCGTCGACCAGCCGCTGGACGAAGGCGGTGACGACACCGCTCCGACACCGACCGAACTCTTCGTCGCTAGCCTCGGCTTGTGCGTCGCGTTCTATGCCGGACGGTTCCTTGATCGCCACAGCATCGACCGTACCGGCTTGGCAGTCCAAACGGCGTGGCGTATGGCTGAGGGTCGACCCGCTCGGGTCGGGCAGATCTCTATCACCGTGACCCCACCCCAGGCGATGCCGTCGGACCGGCTGCCAGCGTTTCTCGCCGTCGCAAAGGGCTGCACGGTGCATCATTCGCTTGCGCAGCCGCCGTCGATCGACATCTCGCCCTCCGCGTGACGACGATCACCCAGTGCTGGGAGGCAAGCCCGTGGAATCATTCGCCTCCGGACCAAGCCGGAGAAGCCGAAAGAGCCGTCCGGCACCGACCGCCCCCAGCCTCGAGCATGCTGCGGGCAGAAGGCCTAGCTGGCTCGTGGCGCTGCCTTAGTGGTGCTTGTGGTCCTAGTCGTGCTGCTGGGCTGACTACGGGGTAGTTGCGGGTAGCGGCGTGTTATTTCCGGTTCGTGGGCGGCCCTTGGGGCGCCAATTGGCGACGAGAGCGGCGGCGAGGAGGAGTTCGGCTATGTCGCCGCCGTAGTACGTGATCGCCGCGCCGCCTTGGACCTAGGCGATAGCGGCGTGGATGTCGATCCAGAAGCCGCCGTACATTAACTGCGAGATCGCGGCGTGCAGCGCGATGGCGCAGCCGAGGTAAACCAGCACCTGGCCGCGCCGGGGGGATCAGGCCCGGCAATGACGTAGGCGAACAGGCAGCCGGCCACAACAGCGTCGCGTTCACGCTAACTCGCTACGGCGGCCTCTTCGAGGATGGTTCGGAAGCGGCCGTGGACCGTCTGGACGCACTGCTGGGAGATGGCTCGAAGGACTCAAACAACGTGCTTAAGCTGAACACACGGAAAGCTGAGGTGAGTCCCGAAGCCGATCCTGGCGGGCTAGGCCGGATCGACAGAGCACCTCGAAGCAGCATTCAGGCTAGCCAGAGGCACGTTTGGAGAGTGGCCTAAGTGGACTTGAACCACTGACCTCTGCCTTATCAGGTGAGCACGGTAGGCGCCCTGATGGCTTGCTTCACGCTTCGCAGCGTCCAGCATGGTCCACAGTTGTGAGCTGGTCTCCAGCCTGGTCGTCATGCAGTTTGACAAGCAGGGCGACTGCTTGCAAAGGGGCAGCATGAGTGTCGTTGGCCTGGCCAACGCGGGACGCAGGTGGACGATAGTGAACTCGCGCAGCGGTGGCAAGCGTTGCTGTACTTCGCTGCTGTGCGACGCCGATGCCTAAGAAGTTGGTCCTTGACGACCTGTAACGCGGGTGCGTGGCTGCGGGCAGTCAAGGCTGAAGTGCACGCGTTCTCAATCCCAAATGCGGAGAACCCGCCGACTGCTGCAGACTCGGTTAGGTACCGAAGGCGCCCGGACCCGTGGCGTCGCGAACCCGGAGGATCAGATGACCGATCGGCCTGACGCGCGTCTCGTGGGATTCGTCCTCGACGCCCCGAATCCTCGGGAGCTTGCGGCGTTCTATCGCGAGCTCCTGGGCTGGACCGTCTACGACCAGGATGACACCTGGGTGCGGCTGGGGCCTGCCGACGACTCCCGCCCGGGCCTGAGCATTCAGCTGGAGCCGAACTACCGGGCGCCTACGTGGCCCGGCGTGACCGACGCGCCGCAGATACAGGCCCACCTCGACATTCTGGTCGACGACCTGGACGCGGCATCGGTCTTCGCCGAGTCACTCGGCGCCCGACAAGCGGAATGGCAGCCGCAGCAGCGCGTGCGGGTGATGATCGATCCGGTGGGCCACATCTTCGACCTTTTCGTCGACGGGTCCTGACAGCTCGCACACCAAGAATTTCGAACCCCAACCTTCTTACCCGTAGGTCCTGGCAGATCGTCCGAGCGCATCCACCACCGTCCGGTCCGAGCGTGAAGCCGCGCGAGGTGGTCCAGGTCGTGCCGCTCGTGCCTGCTTGGGCTGCCGTCAGCGTTGCTGTCAGTCCGCATCACGACTGCTTCCTCCCTAACCCGGGGCTGTTGACGGCTGATCTCCACGCCTGGGATTCGTCCAGGTGCATCCTGATGCGGTTGGGATGAGTCCCAAGCAGATTGAGAAGCAGGCCCCTGATCGCCGTCCCGACCGACGAGTCGTAAGCATGGCGTCCACCCAGTGCTCGCCCCGCGTTTGCGGGTCCCTGGACTTGTACCGGCGTCCATGATTGTCCAGTCCATAGGCTGCTCGCTTGGCTGCTCACACTCTCAGCTTGGTGAAGACATCAGAGCGACGTCAGCAGTTCGGGCCTGAGCGTCGGTTGAACTCCGGCGACGACCGTCCTTTGACCCTCGCCGACTTTCCTGGTCCGCGCTCGACCAGGTCGCCGGTGAGGTAGTGGTTGATTACTGGTGTGAGTGCTGTGATCAGATCGGCCGGGTCGGCGCCGGCCAGGGTGTTGGTCTTGAGGAGGTATCGGCTGAGCAGCACGCCGATGAGCTGGGCGCCGATGAGGGTGGCTCGGAGCTCTCGGTCATCGACTGCCACCACATTGGCTACCAGCGTGAGGACGGCGCTTGTGTGCACGTCCCGCACACGCTGTGCGGCGTGCTCGTAGGACAAGGCGGTGCGCAACATGGCGAGCGCCTGTTCGCGCAGTGTGGAGTCGTTCTCCCACATCTCAACGACTGCCGACACCACGGCCGCACCGGGATCCGGTGTCTCGGCTGGGATCGGGCGCAGGGCGGATGCTGCGCCCTCGGGCGGCGCCAGTGCCGCTACCAGCAGGTCTTCCTTGCTGGCGAAGTGGTGGTAGGTCAATGCCAGCTTGTCGCGCCACTGCCCGCGTCGTGGTCCGCTCGAAGCCGAACTCGGCGAAGAGTCTCCGTGCCGATTCCACGATGGTGGCGCGGGTGTCCCGGCCACCGGTGGTCGGCCGCCCCACACCCCGACTCACGACGCCGGCGGCGCTGCGCACTTCGTCGAGCTTGACATCGTCGACCAGGACCAGTGGGACGCCGCGGTCACACAGGTCAAAGAGACCTCCGGGGCGCTGCACGTGCTGATGAACATCGTCGGCAGCAACGCCCTGATCAAGTTCCCCGACGTCGACATCGACGAGTGGAACAAGATCTTCGAGATCAACATCACCGGCACCCTGCGCGGCATCCAGACCTGCGCCCCGCTGATCCGCGACTCCGGTGGCGGGTCGATTGTGAACATCGGCTCGGTGGCCGGCATCACGGGCAACTTCTCCACCGGCTACTCCGCCTCCAAGTGGGCCATGGAAGGCCTGTCGCGGTCCGCAGCCTACGTGTACGCCGACTGGGGCATCCGCTCCAACGTCATCCAGCCCGGCTTCATCGACACCGACCTGACCGCGTCGATGACGTCGAACCCGGTCGTGAGGCGAGTGCAGTCCGGCATGCTGAAGAACACCGTGCTGCTCCGCCGTAGCGGCAAAGGCGAGGAGATCGCCGGTCCGGCCCTGTTCCTGGCCAGCGACGAGTCCTCCTACATCACCGGCACCGACATCGTCGTCGATGGCGGCTGGTTCTCCTCCGCGCCGTATCTGATCAACGAACGGTCGCATCACATGCTGAGCTTGATGGAGAAGAGGGATCGGCTCAAAGAGTTCCTCGGCCACTTCCGATGATCAGGACACCCCGACCCAGGAGGTCACCGGAATGAGACTCGCCGACAAGGTGGCACTGATCACCGGCGGAACCGGCGGCATGGGCAGCGCATCGGCCCGCCTGTTCGCCCAGGAGGGCGCCGCAGTGGTGATCGCCGCCCGCCACGAAGAACCCGGGCATGCCCTGGCCCGCGAGATCGTCGACGCCGGCGGCCGCGCAACCTTCGTCCAGATGGACACCGTAAACCAGGCCGACTGGGACAATGCCGTCCGCATGACCAAGGAAACCTACGGAGCCCTGCACATCCTGATGAACATCGTCGGGTCCAACCAGCCCGTCATGCTGCCCAACGTCGACCTCGAGCAGTGGAACAAGGTCTTCGAGATCAACCTGACCGGCACCGTGCGCGGCATCCAAACCTGCGCCCCGCTGATCAAGGAATCCGGCGGCGGCTCGATCATCAACATCGGCTCGGTCGGCGGCATCACCGGCAACTTCTCCACCGCCTACTCCTCCTCCAAATGGGGACTCGAAGGAGTGTCGCGGTCCGCGGCCTACATCTACGCCGACTGGGGCATCCGCTGCAACACCATCCAGCCGGGGTTCATCGAGACCAACATGGCCAAAGCCATCATGGACAACCCGATCGCCAAGAAGTCGTTCGACGAGACCATGAACAACACCATCCTGCTCCGACGCGCCGGAAAGGCCGAGGAGATCGGCTACACCGCCTTGTTCCTGGCCAGCGACGACTCCGCCTACATCACCGGGAACGACATCCTCGTCGATGGCGGCTGGTTCAGCGCCGCCCCCTACCTCGGCAACGAACGCTCCCAGCACACACTCGACATGATCAAAAAAATGGCCGACCAGGACCAGGATGACTCAACCGCGGGGAGCAGCAACAGCGAAACCAACCCGGGCGAGGCCTAGTCTGACAAACCCGAACACGCCCCAGGATGTCAGCCACCGCAGACAGACCGGGGCCGGCGGCTGTGTCGCACAGAGATTCCGGGCGCGAGTCATTGCAGGCCACGGGTCGGCCCAAGATTGTGGGGCAGCGCGAGGACCGGCCCGCAGCGAGCGCCAGCGAGCGAGGACACGGACCAGAGCGCGGCGAGGCGAAGCCGAACCCTTGATCTGAAGGGCCAGGTGCGGCAGTGTCCTGCCTGTCCTGCCTGACCTGCCATCGCCGCGTGGAGTGTGACCTCATCCTCAAAGCACCGCAACGTGGCCGACTGAGGTTGTGCTATCGGCCGGGCGCGGACGGCCCGCTAGGACGCCGTTCAGGCTCTCGGTACGGGCGCTCCCTGGCGCCTCTTCGACTAAGCGCGGTGCGTCGTGCCTGTCGCGCATCGGCTCTCCCATCTGCTGGCGGGTCGGTGGCACGCGCGATATGCCGGTCGAGGCGTTGTTTCCACAGGGCCGGGAGGGTCTCGAGTTGGGTTCCTCCGGTTGGTCGCGGGTCTTGGGGATTGATGCCGTTGGCGGCTCGCCATACTGCGATTTCGCCGACAAGTGCCGCGCTCGGGCGACTCCCTGGTGGTGCCCAGATCGGCTCGGCGTCACCTTGGTAGGCGTGGTCTTGGACCTGGTCGGCGAGGTCGAAGATGAGTTGGGATCGCTTTGCCAGGTAATCGCCCCAGACGGGATGGTCATACACCGTTGGTGGAATGCCCGGGAGCCAGGGCAGCGGACCTGGGTTGGTAGGCGTGAGCGCTGGGGAGGCGCCAGTAGAGGACGGCGGCCATGTCGCCGGCGGTTTCGAGGTCGCGTCCGCTGGCAGCTGTCAGCATGAGGCGGACCGGGTGCTCACCGGTCTCCGCCGCCAAGGCGAGCAGATGGGCTCGCAGGGTTGGCCAAGCGGGTTCAGTGGGGAGTCCGGGAATGTAGTGGTCGGCTTGGTCGAGCTCCGCCACGGTCTGGGGTCCGACAAGCTGCTCGGCTGCCACGCGGATGCCGTCGGTGTAGCGCTCGACCGCCTGGAAAAGCCGGGCCGCTGGGTTGCTGAGCTCGCGCAGCAAGGTGCTGGCTGAAACCGGCGCTTCGTCGCGGGCCAAGATCTGTTGCAGGATCTCAGTCGGTGTGCGCGGTGAGATGGTGTCGGGTCGGATGAGGGCGTGCGGGTCGCCGTCGCCGACGACTTGCAGGTAGAGGTGGTTGGCGTGCCGGCCACGGGTGAGCATGGTGTACAGCTGCTGCCGTGACTCTTCGCCGGTAAAGGAGTCCGTGCATGGTGTCGGCGGAGACGCCTTGGGCGGCGTGGATGGTGGTGGCGTAGCCGAGACCGGTGGAGTGTTGGACGTAGTCGGCGGGGAGCCGGACGGTGAGCCGGCTGCGGTTGTGCCGGACGATCAGGTCGCCGCGGCGACCTGCTCGGGTGATGGTCCAGCGGTCGCCGTTTTTGACCCAGTCGGTGGCGGCGAGGCGGAGTCGGCGGTCGTTGGCCCGGGTGATGATCACATCCCCGACACTGGCCTGGTTCCCGTCCGCCAGGCGCACCTCGCGGGCGGCCGGGTGATTGCCAAGGCGATGATCACGGGCTTGTCGGTTGAGTTCGGCGACAAGCTTTCGGGTGGGGGCGATCATGATCGTGTCGAGCCCCGCCGCTCGGTCGGAAACCCAAGCCGCGAAGGCAGTCCTGCGTGGTGGTGGCGAGGTCGCCGACATGAACGCGGCCGTGATCAAGGTAGAAGTCGAGTGCCTCGGCGTTTGCCTTCGCGGAGGGCGAGTGATGCTGCCGCTTCGGCGGGGTCGGTGAAGCGGTGCAGCTCGGTCAGACGGAGGGCGCCGTGGCTGTGTTGGATGTCGCGGAGGACACCGCCGGCGCCGATCGCGGCGAGTTGTTGATCATCACCGACCAGCCGGACACTCGCACCGCGATCGATGGCGAACTGGACGGCGGTGTCGAGGGAGAGGGTGTCGGCCATGCCGGCTTCGTCGATGATCACCAGTGTTGACGGCCCGATCGCGGCCGCCCAGTCCGGCAGCTCGCCGTGCTGTAGGGACCAGGTGAGTTTGGCGAGTGTGTCGGTGCGGATGCCGGTTTGCTCGCCAAGCACGGCAGCCGCGGCAGCCGAGGGGGCCAGGCCGAGCACCTGGCCGCCGTCTTGGTCCACGCCAGGGCTGAGGGCGCGCATGGCGGTTGTTTTCCCGGCGCCGGCGGGGGCGATCGCGAGCTGCAGCCGTGCCCCGGAGGTGCACATCTGGCGGACCAGTGCCGCCTGCCCAGCATCCAGGGCCGTGCCGTTCGCCGCCATCTCCAGCAAGGCCAGATCCACCGCCGTCGGCGTCGACGGACGCCCCGTCGCGGCGTCCGGCGGCGGTGACGAGACGCTGCTCGGCGTCGAGGATCCGCTGCGAGGTGTAGCAGGTCGGCGCCGGCGACGGTGTAGACCGAGGAGCCGTCGACCCGCCGCAACACCTCCGGTTCCTCGATGTTGTCAGCCGGTGCGACGAGGGCAACCGACCGGCGATCGAGCACCTCGTCGACCAGCAGGTCGACCAGTGCGGCGGCCTGTTCAGCTGGCAGGTCGATGGTGCGGACCTGTCGTTGCGCTTCGGCCCGGACATGCCACATCTGCCAGGTCGAGCGGCTCGCCTCCATAACGGTCAGGATGTGATCGGCCGTCTGTGCGACCCAGCGTGCGTCGGCGATCGTAGCGGTCTCGGCGGGCGGTGCCAGTGCCGTCTGCACCATCGCCGGCGACGGCGCCGCGTCCGCCGAGCACCGCTGCGGCCTCGCTCAGCCAGGTGGTGCGTTGCTCGGCCAGGGATCGGGGTTCGTGTTTGGCGTCGCGGGTCTCCAAGGTCGCCTGCTGCGCCAGATGCAGCGCTTCGACCGGTGTCGGTGGCCGGCCATGATCATGCTGGAACTGGATGGCGAGCTCGCCGCGGCGGGTGTTGATGTGGGCGCGGCGGGTCGACCAGCGTCTGGTTCAGTCGGGGGTCGACGCCGACGATCTCCCGGATCGGCCGCTTCGCCGGGTCGGTGCCGGGCCGTTCGGCGAACCGCACCCCCAAGCTGTCGCGGAGGTGCTGCTCGAGCGCGGTGTTGTAGGTCTCCGACGCGGCAACGTTGGCTTTGAACAGCACCCGGCCGTCGATCGACAGCCAGCGTCCGTCGAGGGTCTGCACCTTGTTCGCCACCGCCACGTGGGTGTGCAGATCCGGGTCGCCGGCCCGGCTGTCGCGGTGGGTGAACGCGGTCGCGACCAGGCCTCGGACGTTGACCTGCCGGATCCCTTGCGGCCCGGTCCGGGTGAACAAGGCATGCTTCTCGATGAACGCCAACGCGTCCCTGACGGCGGCCTGATGGGCCCGTTCGATCACGGCCGCCACCGCCGGTTCGGCGACCGCCCACAAGGTCGAGACCGACTTCACCGGGGAGAAGGTCAGGTCATAGCCGGCAACCGTCTGGGTTCGCGGCCGCGAGTCTTTGGCGATCTGTCCCGCCAGCTCCCGGGCATCGACCGGCTCCCGGCCATGCTCGGCCAGGAAGAACTCCCGGGCCACCTCGGTCCGCACCCGCGCCCGGTCAGCAGCCGGCAGCGGCGCGTCCGCGGGCCGGCCGGCTGCCGTGTTGATCGCCGCGATGCGTTTGGCCACCTCGAGCCGGAAGGGGCTGATGTCACCGTCGACGATCTTGAACGGCGCGCCCAGCCGGGCCACTTCTGGAAGTCACGTGGAGTGAGGTCGGGTCCTTCCAGCTGCTGCTGGCGGAGCTCGGCCAAGCGGGTGCAGACCGCAGCCGAACAGTGCTCGCATCTGCTCCGCGGTCACCGGGTCGCCGGCGGTCAGGCCGTCGATCCCGTCCATGCCGGAGCCGATCCACACCCCGGGCGTCTCACCCCGTTCGGTGTAGTAGGACGCCAGCCCGGTGTGACCTTTCTCGGTCGCATCCAACGCCGCGACCTGCCGGGTCAGGTAGTCATACCCGGACCCGGCTGTGAGCTTGTGGATGCTCATCGTCACACCCACCCGAAGGGGGTACATGCCGCCGGGGCGGTCAGGCCGACCCGAGCTACGTTCCGGCGGTGCATGAGGTGTATCGGGCTTGCGATCTTCGATCGCTTCACTGGCTGATGAGAATTGGTGGTGCCGTCCGGTGACGTCGACACACACTGGTGCGGGCGAGCCCGTTGCAGGTGTATGGCGCGGGGGTCTCGGGTGTCACTGGATTGTTGCTACGAGCACGCGGGTCTGTGTCCTGGCAGAGGTCCCTCCGGACCGGCGCCGTCAGGCGATGGTCGCCTCACGGAGGGAACGGAGGGACGCGATGGAGGTCATGTTCGACCGGGTCGCCGGGCTGGATGTCGGCAAGGAGACGGTGACGGTGTGCCTGCGCACGCCCGGCCCGAAGGGCCGGCGGCACGCGGAGACGCGAACATTCAAGACGACGACCGGGTCGTTGCGGGTGATGCGGGACTGGCTGGTCGAGGCTGGGGTGAGCATCGCGGCGATGGAGTCCACGTCGGCGTATTGGAAGGCGCCGTTCTACTGCCTCGAAGAAGTCATGGAGGTGTGGCTGCTGAACGCGGCGCACATGAAGGCCGTGCCCGGGCCGGAAGAGTGATGTCCGCGACGCGGAGTGGATCGCGCAGCTGTTGGAGCACGGCTTGTTGCGGCCGTCGTTTGTGCCGCCACCGGAGATCCGCCGGCTGCGGATGCTGACCCGGTACCGGGTGCAGCTGATGGGCGACCGGCGCCGAGACATCGTCCGGTTGGAGCTGATGTTGGAAGACGCCAGCATCAAACTCTCCTCGGTGGCGTCGAGCCTGAAGACGGTGTCGGCCCGGGCGATGCTGACCGCGATGATCAACGGCGAAACCGACCCGCTGCGGCTCGCCGATATGGCGAAGGGTCGGATGCGGCGCAAGATCCCGGACCTGGCGCAGGCGTTGACCGGCCATTTCGACGCCAACCATGCCCGGCTGGCCCGCTCGATGTTGCGTCGGCTGGACCTGGTCGAGCAGGCCATGGCGGAGCTGGACGCGGTCATTGTCGAGGCCTGCCAGCCGTGGGCGCATCAGATCGAGCTGCTGCAAACCATTCCCGGCGTGGGGGAGAAGGTGGCGCAGGTGATCATCGCCGAGACCGGTGGCGACATGTCGCGGTTCCCGACCGCCGCCCATCTGGCCGCCTGGGCGGGTTTGGCGCCGGCGATGAACGAGTCCGCCGGCAAACAGAGCCCGGCCGGGAAACGACACGGCAACAAATGGTTGACCGCGATGCTGGTCGAGGCCGCCGGATCGGTCGGCCGGATGCACGGCAAGAACTACCTGGCCGCCCAGCACGCCCGGTTGATGAAACGGCGCGGGATGGGCCGGGCCCAGGTCGCGGTCGCGCACTCCATGTTGGTCGCGGCCTACTGGATGCTGAAACGCGACGAGCCCTACCACGACCTGGGCGCCGACTGGCACACGCCGCCGCAACGACGAAGCCCACACCCGACGGCTGGTCGCCCAGCTCGAACACCTCGGCCACACGGTGATCATCGACCCAGCCGCCTAAACACTGGTCTCTCCTACAGCGTCGAGTCACACGCCCGACGCTGCCGCAGCCTGCCCTGTGGTCGGGTATTCACGGGTCTGTGTCGGACATCGGAGTTCTTGAAATCGGTGGGGGTACGAGGATCAGGCTGAGTCGGCCGGCAGATGCCTCGAGATCCATCGAGGCGTTACGAGCCTCGTGTCCTGGCGGCGCATCTGAAATGGTGGTCGGCGGGCCCAGGGTGTTGCTGTGCCGGCTGAAGCTGAGTGGCGTGAGATCTGCGGCCTACCCGATCGACGGAAGAGTGCGATGCCGACCAGGGAGGCGGTGCCGGCAAGACGTGTCGTCGGACCTTGGGCCATTGGACCCGATCATGGCACCCGCCCCACGACTGCGCAGGTGGGTGTGCTCAGCGCATCGACTCGGCGGGCAGGTCGAACCAGCGGAGTTGCTCGAAGTCGCTGGTCACTCCGGGTGGAGGTTGGTCGTCCCAGGCCGGCTCGCCTTCGATCGCGGTGAACAGCGGTCGGGCGTCGTCGAGGTAGCTCGGAAGCACCGACTCGGGGGCGCGCGCATGATGGCGCGGATAGCTCGGTCGACCAGTCGCGTCGTAGGTGATCTGGCTAAGCCGGAGCGGTGGCTCGGGCTGACCGACGTGGTGCCGCCACAATCCGGTGGCGGGGTCGAAGTGGTAGTCGGCGAGCAGCTTCCACCGTGGGTCGCGACGAGATGCACGGCCTCGATGATGTAGTCGCAGACGGCGTCGGAGATGAAGTAGTTGAAGTTGATGCGCACCCAGCCGGGCTTGATGCCCTCGCAGCCGCGCACGATCTCGCGCTCGAACGCGTGCGAGCGTCTCGATGTCGATGCCCAGCAGCGCGATGGCCGTACGGTCCGGCGCACGAGCAGCCGCCGCGCGCACTGGATCCCGAACAGGTCGTTGAGCAGCGCGACGACGAAGTTGTGGTGCAGGTAGCGGCCGTCGGTGCCGGCGCACCACGAACGACACGATCGAAAGCCGCTCGGCGTCGAGGTTGCCGAGGATCTCGATGTTGGGGTTCGCGTTCCACGACGGCGATCGCGCGGCGCATGAAGCGCTCCTCGCGGTCGCGGATCACGTCGGCGCCGACGGCCTCCTTGAGCTGGAAGACCAGGCCGGCGCGGATCGACTCGACGATCGCCGGCGTGCCGCCCTCTTCGCGGTGCGACCGGGTCGTCGAGGTAGACGGTGCTCGGTCGGGTTGACGTAGGTCACGGTGCCGCCGCCCGGGGACCGTCGGGCACGCGGTTGCGCGAGCAGCTCGCGTCGCACGACGAGCACGCCGGGCGTGCCCGGGCCCGCCGACGAACTTGTGCGGCGAGAGGAAGACGGCGTCCTTGTAGGCCTGCGGGTCGCCGGCCGGGCCGTCTCGGCCATGTCGATCTGGACGTACGGCGCGGCGGCGGCGAAGTCCCAGAACGACAGCGCGCCGTGGCGGTGCAGCAGCGCGGCGATGCGCGCGCGTGTCGGTGACGATGCCCGGTCACGTTGGACGCGGCGGAGAAGCGAGCCGATCCGCAGCGGCCGGTCGGCGTGCTCGATCAAGCCCGCGTCGAGAGCGTCGAGGTCGATGTGGCCGTCGCGCGTCCTCTGGGATCACGACGACGTCGGCGATCGACTCCCGCCACGGCAGCTCGTTCGAGTGGTGCTCGTACGGTCCGATGAAGACGACCGGCCGTTCGTCCGCCGGGATCTGGTCGGAGAACTGGTAGCGCGTCGTCGAGGCCGACGGGATGCGCAGGCCGAGGATGTCGATGAGCTTGTCGATGGCGCCGGTCGATGCCGGATCCGCAGAAGATCACGAGCGTGTCGTCGTCGCCGCCGACCGCGTCGCGGATGATGTCGTCGCGCGTCCTCGCGGAGGCGAGTGGTCTGCAAGCCCGGTGCCCGAGTCTCGGTATGCGTGTTGGCGTAGCGGGGAAGCACCTCGTCGCGGATGAAGTCTTCGATGAAGTCGAGCGCCCGCCCGGAAGCGGTGTAGTCGGCGTAGGTGATGCGGCGCGGCCCGTACGGCCCTTCGATAACCTGATCGTCACCGATGACGCCGGCTCGAATGCGCCGCAGCAACGCCTCGCTCGTGTCTGCGGGCATGGCGGTCATACTCTGCGATGCTACGCGCCGCCATGTGAGGTCATCGCCCGCTCGGCGTGCCGTTGCACGATGGATGCGGCTCATGCGGCCACACTGAGTGCAGGGAAAGGCCCCCTCCATGTATGAGATGGAGGGGCCTTTCAGCTTCACATCGCCTGGAGTCTCCGATTGCTCGGTGCTCGGCTCTGCGAAGCACGCTGTGCGACCTCGGTGACCGCGTGAACTCCGGTTGCCCGGTGCCCTCGTGCTCTGGATCGCTCCTGAGCTTGGCCTCCGCTCTTGGCGGCGTAACCGCATTTCTAGTAGCCGTCGGCACATCGCGCAAGGCCTTGGACGCACGAGTTTCAAGATCTTTTTCGTCCCCAGGCCTGTCCACAGAACGGCCTCGGTTTCCCTCAACTTCGCCGCGTTACCCACCGCCTTACCCACCGGGTTGTCCACTGATCACCTGCCCGCGACCCTCGCAAGGGATGCGGTGATCAGCTTCGTTGAGCCGGCGACGAGAGCCGGCGTAGCCAGCCGCGGCGGCATGGTGGGCTGATCGGTGTAACGCGAAGGCCGTGTGCGGAGACGGAAGGTCAACGGCATGCCTCGACGCCGACGGATCCCGGCGTCACAACCAATCCGATTCGACACAGAAGGCAAATCGACATGAGTCGCTTCACACACACCGAGCCCGCGCAACGGGCTCCGCACTGATCCTGGCGCTGCTGCCATTGGGGTTGGCCAACGTTGCCACCGCGGCCGAGCCGACGGCCACGTCTACGTACAGACCAACTCTGCGGCGGGCAACGCGGTGGTCGCGTTCGAACGGGATGCCGACGGTGGGCTCACGCAGGAGGAAACGGTGGCCACCGGCGGCCTTGGGACCTCAGCAGGTCTCGGCGATCAGGCGTCGATCGCCATCACGGCGGACGAGCGATTCCTGCTCGCCGTCAATGGAGGCAGCGACGACCTCTCGTTGCTGGAGATCACCGACTGGGGCCTCGAGCTCGCCGACGTCGCGCCGGTCGGAGACCGGCCGGTGAGCGTTGCGGTGCACGGGAATCTCGTTTATGTGCTCAACCAAGGGGCCGACACGATTCAGGCCTTGCGGCTCACCGACGAGAGCACGCTGGTGAGCGTCCCGCACTCCACTAACCCGCTGTCGACAGCGGGAGCCAGCGCAAGTGGCCTTCAGCGCGGACGGTCGCCTGCTCGCCGTCACCGAGAAGGCAAACGTCGACCCACGGCCACCCACAAACCATCGAGGAACTGCTCAGCTATAGATGCGCCGCCGTACTCCACCTCAGCTCCGAGCTCAGCCACGCCGAACTCAGAGCGCTGACTGATCGCTCACTGCCGCGATCGTCACCCGAGTCAGACT
The DNA here is from genome assembly GCA_963836855.1 of uncultured Actinomycetota bacterium. GTDB lineage: Bacteria > Actinomycetota > Actinomycetes > Propionibacteriales > Propionibacteriaceae > Microlunatus. The sequence goes on from CAWILN010000051.1 coordinate 203,635, forward strand.
TGACGAGCCGGGGTGCCCGCGGTGCTCGTCGGGCACGGACACCGAAATGCCAGCTATGACGTCATCCACTCCGCCGGCGGCCGCGGCATTGCCCTGGCCGTCGACCACCTCGCGGCCCAGGGCCATCGCGACGTCGCCTACCTACACTGCCCGTCCCTGCCCTGCCCAGCGGCGCTGAGCGGTTGCGCGGCTTGCGCCGCCGCGCGCCTCGGCCGGCACATCCGGATCATCGAGATCCGCGACGCCGGATATATCGAGGAGGCCGGCAGTGCGGCGGCCCGAATCCTGCTGGCCGGACGGGAGCTACCCACCGCGGTGGTGGCCGGAAACGATCAGCAGGCCGTCCAGTTTTCCATCCACGACCTCGCCGCGATCTTTATGATCGCCTCGTTGGCCGTGGCGGTGCTGACGAACACCTGGCCGTTCTTCGTGTTCAGGGACCTGTGGCCGTCCGGGCGGTTCTTCTACGGGGTGATCTTCCTGCTGATGTCGCTCGGGATCATCGTGCCCGTGCTGGTGGCCGGGGTCTTCGCTCCCGACCACGTGGTGATCTTCATTGAGTGGTGGGAGATCGCGCTGTTCGCCGTCTTCTGGGGATTGGAGACTCGGCGTGTCGCCCGTCTTCGGGACAACAAGGTGGAAAAACGCGACCCTGACCGCGGCCCACTCAGGGAGCCCTACCGCACCACGGTCGGCGAGCAGTCCATCAAGGCGGAGCAAGCGAGAGAACCGGCGCGCCAGAATTAGGCCAACCTGGGCCCAACGGCTTGGCCAACTATGCACAAGTGCCTGGATAGGAAACCTGCTAAGAGAGTCAATGCCGCGCTCAGTCTGTCGCTCTAGCCGTCAGCCCGCCGATCTGGGGGTCAAGCACGGGTTCCCCGAATTGGCCCCCAACAGGGCACACGACGGGCACGATCCCGCTGCCGAGCACACAGTCCCGGACACTCATCATGACTCCTGATCAGGGTCCAGGCCATTTGGGGGTCAAGGGCCGCAGGTTCAAGTCCTGTCAGCCCGACCGATCGACGCACCATCATCAGGGCCTAGTCAAGCCTTGGTTTCGCGCTGTCGAGTCGTCGGAGGCGTGACCCGCCACCGTGTATCTGACCTCCTCAGGCGGGCGGGCCGGCGGTGATCCGATCGCGGGCCGTGGCTAGGGCGCCGCGCCACCAGCCCATCGCCTCGACCCACCACGTTGCGCCGGCCGCGGCGTACGGGGCGATGTGCCCGGCAGCTGTCCCCGGCTCGGTGGCGCCCTCCACCGCGATGTCGAAAGGTCGGTTGCCGGCGAGTTCGCGCACAAAGCCCACTGCGTCGGCGAACGTCTCCACCGGCACCGTCGAGTTCCGCTGGTCCGCGAAGGTGAGGAGTACGCCGTCGAAGCGGGCGGCCCGGCGCAATCCCGCTTTGCGCGGCCACCGGCCGCCACACCAGAGTGGGATCTCCGGCGCACCCCATTGCCGCCACAGTTCCTGCACACGGGCCAGCCGCTCATCGAGGGCACGACCCCGCGCCTTCAGGTCGGGATCGAGGCCGAACTCGGTGAACTCGCGGTCCATCGAGCCGATGATGCCCAGCACGGTCAGGCGGCCGCCGGCCAGCGCGGCGATCCCGGCGGTGTCCTGCGCGACATCCTGTACCTGACGGCGAGGGAGAGTGAGCGTCAGCACGATGCGCACGCGTTGAGTGGCGGCAGCCACGGCGGCGGCAGTCGCTACCGGGCTCGCAACCGGCCATTCCGGGTCGTGGTAGAGGAGGTGGTCCCACAGGTGCACGCCGTCCCAGCCGCTGTGCTCGGCGAGCACCGCCAGCTCCACGAGCGCGGGGACGCTCCCGAAGACGCCGACGTTGGGCAGTCCCACGGCGTGAAGTACTGACATCGGGACCAGCCTAGGGCCGTCGCTGCCGACGCTTCGTGCTCTCCCTCCGCACACCTTCGATACGTTGAGCGGGCCCGCGGATCCAGCGGAAGGTGAATGAGCGATGGAGTACAGCGAGGTGAAGCAACAGTGTCACGGTCAGTCCGGGACTGCTTACCAATCTGCTTACCGTCCATGACGCGCCACAGCACCTTCCAGCGAACGCCGGCGGACGATGTGCCCGCTTACCTCGCGCCGAGGCCACCAGGCGGACGTCAATGGCATGGAAGAGGTCAGTGGACTCGTCGCGGGCGGGACCAGAGATCCAACCGCGCCGCCTCACTCGTGAACGCATATCAACTCGTAACCGATCTCTGGACGGGAGCGCCGACGGCAACCGCGCCACATTAACGCGAACCTGGTGACTGGCAGAGGAGGTTCCGACCGTGCATGGATCTGTGCGGACGCCGCCCGCGGCCTTTAGTCCGCGGTCGCGGATCGCGGCTTGGCTAAACGCATCGCAGCGCCGATGCGGACGGCGGATTTGCCGACGAGCGATGGCGACTGCAGCCTGGGTGACCGCGGTGGGACGGAGATCGCTTGAGCGCCGACAGGCTCACGAAGTCCCCTCTGCAACAAATTCTTTCGACAGAGAGTGACCGCCAGCAACGGTTGCTCACCTTGGGAAGTCTGCAGGGGTTTGCAGCGGCACCGGTTATCCACAGGCTCGGCGTGAACCAGCCACCTGTCCGTTCGGCGTGGCTAGATAGGAGCTGTCCAGTGCCTGAGAAGGAAAAGTTCCATCGCTAGCTTCGACCGGCGGACTACCGACGCATCCGGATGAGAAAGGAAGATGATCATGGGTAAGAAATCGATTGAGCGGCTGATGACTCTGCCTGAGTTGTCCGAGATGCTTGGCGTTCCGATCGAAACGCTGTATGGCTGGCGGCACCGAGGCGATGGACCGGTCGGGTATCGGATCGGCCGTCACGTCCGCTATCGCCGCGCGGCAGTTGAGGAATGGCTGGAGACGCAAGCCGACCGTCGCGACCAGATGGGTTGGTAAGACCGTGGCGTACATCGAACGCCGCCAGCTTGAGCAGCGAGACAAGTCCGGGCGCACGAGATCGGTCGTCCGCTACAAGGTGCGTTACCGCGATGCCGCCGGCAAACCGCACAGTGAGACAAAGCGGCGGCTGGTCGACGCGGAACGCCGAAAAGCGGAGATCGAGCTCGAAGTCGGCAACGGACTATGGCGCGATCCCC
>CAWILN010000052.1:0-21752 GCA_963836855.1 uncultured Actinomycetota bacterium
CTCTTCCGTGTCAGGGAAGCGCGCTCCCACTGCGCCAATCGCCCGAGGTGGAGACGGGATTTGAACCCGTGTACACGGATTTGCAGTCCGTTGCCTCGCCTCTCGGCCACTCCACCAGGAAACACTTCTCCCCATTGGGACTGGGCGAGACTCGCTCCGAGCGGACGACGGGATTCGAACCCGCGACCCTCACCTTGGCAAGGTGATGCTCTACCAGCTGAGCCACGTCCGCGCATCCTGCAACCACTGGCCCGGGTGCGATCAGAAACCATAGCCGAGGCTAAGGCGCGAGTCCAAACGTGTCCGCGACCGGCCACAGGAACGCGCCTCGATTGGCCAGCATGATCGAGGCGGGCGGTTAACCTGACCGGGTGCAGCTCACCGCATCCGCTCCGCAAGACCTGACCGGGCAACTTGCAATCTGGTTGAACGGCCGCCTCTACGAGGATCCACACCAAGCCACTGTTGCCGGCGTAGACCACGGCCTCATCGTTGGCGACGGCGTGTTCGAGACGCTCAAAGTGACCGAACGTGGCGCGTTCGCCGTACGGCGGCATTTAGACCGCCTGACCCGTTCAGCGGCTGCGCTGGGTCTCCCGGCACCTGATCATGGCGAGATACGGGAAGCAATCGACGTCGTCCTTGATAGCCGTGACTTTCCCCGCGGCAAGCTGCGCATCACCTACACCGGGGGACAGGGACCACTGGGCTCGGAGGCGCCGTACGGGCCACCCACCTTGATCATCATGCTTGCGCCGGCCGATGGCGCTCCGCAGCGCACATCGATCGTGACGGCTCCCTGGACGCGCAACGAGCATGGCGCTCTTGCCGGCGTGAAGTCCACCTCCTACGCGGAGAACGTTCGTGGCCTCGGGTATGCGGCCAGTTACCACGCCGGTGAGGCGATCTTCCTCAACACTGCGGGTCACATCTGTGAGGGCACCGGGACCAACATCTTCATGGTCTTCGGAGACAACGTGATCACGCCACCGCTGAGCTCTGGCCCGCTGGCCGGAATCACTCGGGAGTTGATCATGGAGTGGAGCGCGGTGGAGGAGCGCGACATCACCCTTAACGATGCCAAGAATGCAGACGAGGTGTTCATCACCTCCTCAATGCGCGACATTCAAGCCGTCGAGCGATGGGATGATCAGATCTTCGCCTCGATGCGACCGGTCACCCAAACACTTGCGCTCAACTTCGCGGAGAGGTCGGAAGCAGACCTCGACCCGTAGGGCCCGCCCTCCTGTCCAGCAGTAGCCTTTGCGAGTGGACGATGTCGTCATCGTCGGCGCTGGTCCGGCGGGACTGGCGGCGGCGGCGGCGTTGCGGTCGCGTGACATAGATCCCACCATCCTGGAGCGGGGCCAACACGTCGGAGAGCAATGGCGCACGCGCTACGACCGTCTGCATCTGCACACCATCCGCTGGCTCTCGAACCTTCCGGGCTACCGAATTCCCCGCGAGTTCGGCCGCTGGGTAGCACGCGATCAGTTCGTGCAATACCTGGAGCAGTACACGGCACACCATCGCCTCGAGCCACGGTTCGGCGTCGAGGCCACGCGGATTGACCGCTATAACGGTCACTGGTGTGTCCAGACGGCTGCTGGCGCGGTTCCTGCGCGAGTGGTCGTGGTGGCCAGCGGCTACACGCGTGTGCCATATCTGCCCAAATGGCCGGGTGCGTTTGATGGACCGGTGGTTCATTCCGCGGAATACCGCAATCCGCGGCCGTATCGTGGCCAAGACATGCTGATCATCGGCGCAGGCAACAGTGGCACCGAGATCGCCGTCGATCTGGCCGAGGGCGGTGCTGGAAGGGTTCGGATTGCGGTGCGTACGCCGCCGAACATCTTCCGGCGCGACACGAAGGGTTTCCCCACCCAGCTGGTCGGGATCGCGTTCCAGCACCTGCCGCCTCGGCTGCTTGACCCGCTCATGCTTGAGCTGCGACGAGCGACAATCCCTGACCTAACTGCCCACGGCCTGCCGCGACCCAGCGCGCCATTTTCGCAGTTCCGGCGCACCGCCACCGTGCCCATCCTCGATGTCGGCTTCATCGACGCCGTACGCAGCGGAGCAATCGAGGTCGTGCCCGCAGTCATCGCCCTAGACGGTCGGGCCGTCGCAATGGCCGATGGGTCACGCTTGTATCCCGACACCATCGTCGCGGCGACCGGATACCACCCGGGCCTCGAGCCACTCGTCGGCGGTAGCACCGCGATCGGAGAACACGGCATCCCGACGCCGCAGCCACACCTCCATTTCATAGGAATCGGCATACCGCTCTCCGGGCACCTGCACCAGATGGGCAAGGATGCCCGCCAGATCGCCGCCAGCGTGGCTCGCGAGCTTTCCGTCGGTGCAGACGGTTAGCCGAGAATCCAGGGAGCGGCGATCGCCATCGGCAAGAGGCCGAGAAGCACCCATGGGCTGTACGGGCGACGACGGTTGATCAGCAGAACTGCTGCCATTGTGACCAGACCGAGCACGCCACTCATGATCCAAAGGCCCACCACGCTGAAATGTGGAAGATCTTGATCACCACGGATCGCCAGGTAAGCGGCGAGAACGGCCGCAAAGGTACCAAAGACAACGGCAAGGAGAGCCGAAATGATGACGCGCTGCACCAGGTCTAAGCTGCGTTCCTCGTGCTCCCGCCTTGTGAAGCGATCATCCGGCCCTGATGTTGTCATCTCTTCCTACATCGCTGCTCCACGCGCTAAGCGCCTTTCCCCGCTGCCCGGGGTGTCGTGATGGCTGTCGCTCACGTGCCGTTGTGCCTTGAGATTCCCACATTTCACGCGGGCCCGGTAGTAATGCTCTATCGGAGTTCATACGCGCCCACGGCTTCGGCAAGGAGCGAGCTGCCAACAGCCGCTTTTCAAAGTCGAAGACTCGCTATCCCGGCAGAGCCGACACGCCGAAGATCTGCCCATTAACCCCACAGTCGCGGACTGATCGCTTACCGTCGATCTACTAAAAGTGAGAACGGCGGCCACAGCTGGAGGGAAAGAAGTGGCGCAATCTTGTAGCTGTTGCGATCATCCGGCGACCCATCGATTTGTGGTGTCGTATCGGGGTCAAGTCCTGACTGGGGCTATCTGCGAGGAGCACGGCGATGTCGTGGCCCGTGAACGATTAGGTCTGCAAGACCGAAGCCTTGGTATGTCCAAGATCGGCCGCGCGCTGACAGATCCGAATACCAAACCCCGCTTCCGGCTCATTTTGGACCTGGAGCATCTGGAGGTAGTCGGCGACACCCGAGAAGCGAGCGTCAATCCCTCTTCTGGGAGCGGGTTCTCCACTCGCCGCCTTCGTTCGATGAGCCGCGCGAGGCGCTCCGGATCTCGAGGCACTAGGGGCAAGCCAGACAACGTCGATGTGGAGCTGATTCGGTTCGCTGACATTGCTGACCAAGGCAGCACGGCTGTCATCCACAGCCAGACGAGCATCCCAAGTATCGCTCCGCTGATCAGCGACCAGCAGAGCGGCGAAGTCGGACGCCTGCACGACACCGAGAGTGACCTCTCCCGGGCCAAGATCATCAATGCCATCGAGGCGCTCGACAAGTACGCAATACCACTCGAAACCGGCGAGAAAAGGGCTGACCAGCTGCTCAGACAGCACGGCGAATCCATCGTGCGTACGGCCCTCCGAGCTGCCATCAAGGAGCGTCGCGCCATCGCGTAAGGTGCGGCGTTGCCAGCGCGCCATCGAACGGTCCAAGTTCGAGGGGCGGCAACGTGATCCACTTGGTCGCTGGCCGGATCCTCAGTAGTGGTACTTACGTCCGCCGAAGGCGCGCCTCTTCTGATCAACGATGACGAATACGACCCCGATCACCAGGACGATAAGTCCGATCGTCCAGAAAATAATGCTCATCTTGAGGTAATGGTCCAAGAGCAACAAGACCACACTAAGAGCAACCACGGTGTTCCTCTCTACAAGGCTCTCTATACCCGCGAGTAACCGGCGCTACGCAGGGGGCCAGCCCGATAACCGTTGGTTCGCGCAGCTTGCAGACCCAGCGGCGCGCCCCGTTAGCACCGGGTTGGGCCGGGGTAATTGAGAACGTGCGAGTCGTGAATCATCGAAAAGCATTGAGCAGGCGCTGATGGGCAGGCGTAACAAGATCGAAAACAAGGCTGAACAACTCGTCGGCAAGGCGAAGAAGACGATTGGCGACGCCACCGGCAACAAGAGCCTGAAGGCCAAAGGCCGATCTCAGCAGGCGAAGGGGAGTCTGAAGCAGGCCGGCGAGAAGGTAAAGGACGCCCTGAAGTGAACTGAGCCGAAGGCCCGCGAGCGCGGGGCTGACGGACGGGCGAGTCCCGCCAGGCGTACGCCGCGTGTGCGAGGGCGAGCGGTTTCGACAAGTATGTTGGCCAGCCCTCGCCCAGCCCTCGCCCAGTCACCGCAGCTCAACGGTCCCGCTCGCCCGGCACGCTCTTCCTAGGCCGACGGAGGTGGGAGCACAATTTGCGCCTGGCCAAACCTTGGAAGTGCCGTCTTCGCCTACACGTTGGGAAGATCGGGAGAACCCGGAGACCCATGAGCACCATGAAGTGTGTCTGCGGTGTGATGCTTACCGAGAAGGGCCGCTTACCCAGGCGCAGCGGGCGGAATGGGACTGGCCGACGGCGGTTGATTCTGTCGGCGCAGCCTCTGCCTTTATGAATGATTCATAGGCTGCCGTGGCGCCACAGCAGCCAGAACGCCACAACTTCCACCAGGATGAAGCCGACCACCCATCGCAGGAAGGCTGCGAGGTCACCGATCCCGCTTCGCCTCTTGACGCTGATCTGTCCAACCGGAATGTCGGTGATCGCAACGACCTTCTCGTATGCCGTTATGAGCTCATCGACATCGTTGGGCAGCGGTTTGACATGGAATCGCGAATCCGGGTCGCACGCGAGAGCATCCGCGAATGGAACGGTTCTTTGTCGGCTGGTCATGGTCCTGCCGACCTAATCTCCCTTATCCTGACGTCTGCCGCAGCCAAAGTCTGAAGAATTGTGTCGAACGCCCCAGAGATAATTGGCTGCCTTGTCTGGAAGATCATGCGCTTCGCCCGCAGCGAGCGCAGAAACGCAGCTCGGGCACCGAGCCTCATGCACCGCGCTCCGCCCGCAGCGAGCGCAGAAACGCAGCTCGGGCACCGAGCCCTCATGCACCATCAGTCGGAGGTCGGACAGCCTAAGCCAGTTCCGAAGTGACTTACGCCCAGCAGAGGAAAGGCTACGAAGCGGCACAGCCCAGGCGCCAGCGCAGCGCGACAGTCGAAGCCCCAGACGCCCCCCCCCCGCAACAGTCGCCTTACCTGATGTTCTGATTTACGTGGAACAGGTTGTGCGGGTCGTACCTGCGCTTGACTTGGACTAGCCGGGCGTAGTTGTCCCGGTAGCAGGCTTTGATCCGGGCTTGGCCCTCGTCCATCAGGAAGTTCACGTACGCACCCCCGGCCGACAGGGGGTGCAGTGCCTCCCAGTAGTCCTTCGTCCACGACGTAATGGAACGTAGCCAATCGGCCACCGGCGCCAACGACAACCGGGCCGCCAGTGTCGAAGCAGACGCTGCGACCGACCACCGTTCCCTCGCCGCGGGCTCGCCGGACGAGCTCCGACACTAGGCGCGACTTGCCGACTCCCGCGCCACCGTACACAGCCAACACACGCGCGTGCCCCGCTGAGGCGTGCAGCTGTATCAACGCCCGATGAGCTGACTCGTTGAACGCTCAACCGCCAACAGCTTGCCGAGGGCCATCCTCGCGACATCGGTTCGGCCAGTCGCGCGGGCTGCCCGATAGACCCGCTGACACAACGCCGTACATCGCTGCTCGAGCTCGCTGCGCAGTGCATCCAGCCACTCATCGTCCAGCCCTGCGAGCAGTTGACCGCCGTACTGCTCGAGTGCAGCGGAGCCGTGAGTCACGGCCACCTCATCAGGAGCTCCCTCAGTGCCAGCAGACTCGCGGAGGAAGGTGCTCAGATCGATATCGTGGCGCCCTCGGTCATGCCAACAGAGCTGACCTGGACTGATCTCCAAAGAATCGTCCTCGCCCAAGATGCGCCGCAGGTCGTGCAGTTCCCGGCGCAGATTGGTGAGCGCTTGGCCGTCACCCGACTCGGGCCAGAATTGCCCCCGCGATTGTCGCCCGATCCTGCGGCCGCCCGGTGCGGGCAATCAGCAGACCGAGCAAGGCAAGTGTTCGCGACGATTCGGTGCGGATACGGCCCGTCGCTCCGTCGAGCACAGCTTGTGCACCGAGCAACCGGATGATCAGCATCGAGACGTCCTTCCCCGCAAGCAACGCTACGCGCCAGCTCCCGCGGCCAGCAGCTTCGGAGGCTGGGCTAAAGATGATTGGAGCTAAGCCAAGCAACACATCGACATGCCTCATCTGTGGCGAGCGCATGATCATCGTCGAGTCGGGGCAAACCCCAACCCGAACTGCGACCCAGCATCAGCTTGGCCACTGATTTGTTCTCATTGGCACGTATCAGCCGCCCCTCTTCCAGCCTCCTTTATAAGGAGCATCGGTGGAGTTGGAGGCAGCTATGCACCCGTTCTTGGTTCTAATCATTGTTGCTTTTGGCGGGGCTATCGTCGGTTTGCGTCTGCAAGCCCTGGGAGGGGATGCAATCGGGAGCGAGCATCCCTTCCTCAAGCTCCTGGGCTACGTCTTGATAAGTCTCGGCATACTGCTCGTCGCCATTGCAGGGCTCGGTACCGCACTGGGAAGCGATAACCCAGAGTGGTTCATCTGAGCAGGCAGCCGCCAACCCCACCCACAAATGTCGATACCGTGACGCTCCCTCACGGTATCGACCAGCCAGAAGACCAAGCCTTACCCGAGGTCGTTGACGCTGACCCAAAAGTAGAAGCCGTTGGCGCCGGTAGACGTTGGACCTGCCATGAGTAAACGTCGCTGATCGGATCTGTGGTTTCGGCGCCAAATCTCGCTAACCTGGCGCGCGTGGGGGCGAGATACGGCCACGGCACGCGTGCGCAACGGATGAGCGGCCGACGATGCCCCGCCTGAAACGCCAGGTTAACAGTGTTGTTTTCACCAACACGGCAGCTTCGTGCTAAGGATGTTGGCCCTTGCCCCGCCGGTCACACCCTGCAACTCACTTGCCCTCAAGATATGAAAGCTGGCCGGCGGGGCGGTCACGTCAACCGGGACTAGGGCCAAGGTTGCCGTTCGTTCACCGTCCCTGCTCCCGCCGCCGCGCCAACGTGTTTTGTGCTGCTATCGCCCTTCGGGTTGGTTGGCAGACGGTCGGTTTGTGCGGCCAACGGACGATCACGGCGTCTGGTGAACTTGCCGGTTGATATCCAAGCGGACCATCCTCGCCTCGGCAACCGACGACGGCTACCTGCCGGTGAACCCCGCCCGGATCCGCGGGGCGGGCCAGGCCAAGCGCGGCCACAAGGTCCGCCCGGCCACGCTCTCCGAACTGCAGACCCTGACGGAGGCGATGCCGCCGCCCTACCGGCTGATGGTGCAGTTGGCGCCGGGCAGGCACCGGAGGAGCGCCTTCCTACCGCCGTGCGGCGTGGCCGAGCAGCCGGGTGTGTCTCTCCCCGATCAACGCGAGGCGATTGGTTGGGACGTTCGTACGGACGCGACGACATCGTGAATGGCGGCGCTGGCTGCGGCGGAGTCGGCTTCATCGTCAATGAGCGATTGGTGCGTGGTGGCCTTGGCGACACGGTGGACACTGTTGGTCGACAGTGTGGCCAGGTGGTCCTGCGCCGATTGCCATTTCGCGTCGTGGCCGGTATCGGCGGTGAGGACGATGAGCGGCTTACCGCTGAGGTCGGTCAGGGACGACGCCTGGTGCACCGAGGCGGAGCCTTGGAGAAACTCCTCGACGAAGCTACCGAGGGAGCGTCCGGCTCCGAGGTGGGCGACCGCGGGCAGTACCGCGGCGACGCGACGGACGAAGCTGTAAGACCGGGTATTGGTTGGCGGGGCCGGACCGGCTTTGGGTGCAGTGGAGTCGAGTAACACCATGCCAGCGACCTGGTCCGGGAATTGGGCGGCAAAGCTGAGGACGTACAGGCCGCCGAACGAGTGACCAGCCAGCACGTAGGGCCCGGGCACGTGGGCGCGATCAAGCAGCGTGCGCAGGTCCGCCGCGATGTGGGCCCCGTCCTGCCTGCCGTCCGCTGGGTCGCTCCAGCCGCGGCCGGCACGGTCATACACGCAGACTCTGCTATCGCGGGCGACGGTCGGCGTAATCCAACCGAGGTCTGAGGATGTCGCCCCGAGACCCGGTTCCAGGACTACCGTCGGGCTGCCGGAGCCGATGCAGTGCAGGTGCAGCCGATGCCCACCCACGTCAACCAGCTGGCCGGGCATGCGATAGGCCGGCGCGTCGAGCGACTCGCGCACCGTTGCATAGCCGCCGCCCAGCGATGCAATCGCCAACGCCACCAATACCGGATACAGCAGCCACCGTGCGGTGCGGCTGCGCAACTGCCGTCGGGCCCGCAGGAACATCCAGATAACGAGCACGAACAGGGCTGCCGGCCACACCCAACTGAGCACGCGGTGGACGGCGCCGGATCCGCCCAGTACCCCGAGACCGACAAGCGCCATGAATGCGGCTGGCGCGGCTGCCCATCTTTGTGGTTGATCGCTGAACCGTACGGAGAGCACGGCCAACAGCGCCCATCCCAGAGCCCATGCCAACAGGACCACGCCGGTCAGGACGTTCTCGGTCGCCGGAATGAGCGGAATTGCCACGAGAACCACAGCCAGGACCAGTCCAGCCGCCATCGACGCAGCGACGATCAGCCCGATCCGGCTCTTCGCTGTCGGCCGCGAGCTTTCGGATTGCTGCAGGTCGCTGTACTCAGTTGTCGTGATGGCCTCCAATCGATAAATCGATGGTGCGAGTTACAACAAGTTGAACTCATACCGGCGGCCGCAGCAACCGCCTGCCCCGAAGCGGGAGACGGACCTTGCCGGACAGCGTCGGTGAGCAGTTAGGCGCTTCAAGGAGAGGTCGAGCTTTGCATTACTCGCTGCACATAGCGATTGATCCATCAGCGTGCATACGACCCAAAGCGGAATTGCAGGCGTTTTCGATGACTTGTTCGCTGCCCGATACAGGACGACTAGTGAAGTCTATTAAGAGCGGTTGCTCCTGGTGGCTGATCTCCCTGGAGCGTCAGCTGCCTGCGGTGGTGCTCAAAGTGTTGTGTGCCGTATTGGTACACGTCGAAGACGTTCATCACGTCCCGAAAGTAGGGGTCCCAGGCGGGTGGAAAATGCATATTCAGCCCCAAGGTCTCCTCCGTTGCGCCGGCCAGGGTGCGCTCGAGCCCGCAGATTGTCCGGTCCATTAAAGCGATCATGGCCCTCTTTGGCAGCAACTGGCCGCCGCCGACGGAGCCCACATAGTTGATCACGTGGAACGGACGCCGACCGGCATTGAGCGTGGCGGCGAACCGGCAGCTCCAGCTGTCCGGCCGTGTCCCGAAGGCACGGACGAGCGGCAGCAGGGTGCGCACGATCAGGTAGCCGAAGAGCATGTGGAACAGCAGCTGCCGGTTGGTCCAACGGGTGCCATTGGAGCGTCGCCGCAGGCTGGCTGAACTTGCGTCGTTCAGGAGTTGGCGGAAGCTGTTCCGTGCCTGTTCCATCTCCTCGATGGCTGCTGCCCGATCCATGACGGCCCCTCCTCATCGCGAGGGTATCCAGGTGTCTTGCGTCAACCTCCTGGCAGGTTCTAGCTGGTCAGAAGGTTGACGCTACGGCTGGCGAGATCACCTGAGACCGCTCGGTAATGCCGGAGTGCGGGTGGTCGGGTTGGCAGTTGTGTCTGGCTACAGGGCATACACGCGGGGATGCTCGGACTACCGTGGCTCCGCTCCTCATTTGCCCTCGGAGTCGCCGAGCGATTCGGACTTGTGTGCGGTGACCCGACTACCGGCGCGACGCGACGATCGGATCCAGAAAAAATTCCGGAATTCATGCGCAGTGGATGTCGAGAACGCTCGGGCGGCTCCGTCCCAGGGGTACGAGCAGCCGAACGGGCCTCGACGACACCGACGAAGGAGCGACCACCATGCATCCGAACGAGATCACCGCGATCCTGAACCTCCCGATCAGCCAGGAGCTCCTGGCTCGCGACCTGCTCCGCATGGCCTACGTCGCCAAGGACGGCACCCCCCGCAACGTCCCGATCGCATTCACCTGGAACGGCTCGGAGATCGTCGTTTGCACCACGAAGAACGCCCCGAAGCTGCCCTCCCTGCGGCACAACCCCGAGGTCGCGCTGACGATCGACACCGAGGTGCACCCGCCGAAGATCTTGCTCATCCGCGGTCGAGCGGAGCTGGACGTGGTGGACGGCATCCCGGAGGAGTACCTGCAGATGAACGGCAGCTACGAAATGACCCCCGAGCAGCGCGTCGAGTGGGAGGCCGAGGTCCGCTCCCTCTACGACGGCATGGTCCGGATAGTCATCACCCCGACGTGGGTCAAACTCATCGACTTCGAAACCACCCTCCCCACTGCGGTCGAGGAGCTGGTCCAGCAGCGGGCCGAGCGTCAGCGCGCCTGAACCGATCAACGCGGCCAGAATGGGCCGTAACGAACCGAGGAGAACATCATGGCCAAATACCTGCTGCTCAAGCACTACCGGGGCGCGCCGGCACCGGTCAACGACGTGCCGATGGACCGGTGGACGCCGGAGGAGCTGACGGCCCACGTGCAGTATATGGAGGATTTCGCCGCGCGACTCGAGGCTACCGGCGAGTTCGTCGACAGTCGAGCGCTGTCCCCGCAGGGCACGTTCGTCCGCTCCAACGGCGACGGACGCCCTCCTGTTACCGACGGCCCGTTCGCGGAGACCAAGGACCTGATCGCCGGGTGGATGATCATTGACGTCGAGACCTATGAGCGGGCGCTCGAGCTGGCCGGCGAGCTGTCCGCGGCTCCGGGGGCGGGTGGGAAGCCGGTCCAGGAGTGGCTCGAGGTACGACCGTTCCTCACTGAGTTGCCTACGGCGATCGAGTGAACGAGTCGCTGCGCGAAACCGTACCCGCGGTGATTGGCGTCCTCGTCCGCCGCGGAGCCGACTTCGCCGCGGCCGAGGATGCGGTGCAGGAGGCGCTGATCCGGGCACTGGAAACGTGGCCGGACGATCCACCGCGCGATGCCAAGGTATGGCTCGTTGCGGCCGCCTGGCGCAAGTTCCTCGATGCCGCCCGCGCTGAAACATCCCGGCGGGGAAGGGAACTCGCCGTGGAGGTCAAGCCTCCGGCAGGTCCGGTGCCCGCCACGGACGACACGCTGTGGCTGTATTTCCTGTGCGCGCACCCCTCCCTGTCCCCTGGGTCGGCCGTCGCATTGACCTTGCGCGCTGTCGGCGGCCTGACGACCCGGCAGATAGCCACGGCCTATCTCGTCCCCGAGGCGACTATGGCGCAGCGGATCAGCCGGGCCAAGCGGCGAATCACAGGGTTGCCACTCGACCAGCCCGGCGACCTCACGACGGCGCTGCGCGTGCTCTACCTCGTCTTCAACGAGGGCTACAGCGGGGACATCGACCTGGCGGCCGAAGCCATCCGCCTCACCCGCCAGCTCGCCGCCTTGACCGACGAGCCCGAGGTCTCGGGGCTGCTCGCGCTGATGCTGCTGCATCATGCTCGCCGTGCGTCTCGCACCGGCCCGGGCGGTCGCCTGGTGCCGCTCGCGGAGCAGGACCGATACCGTTGGGACACCGGCCTTATCGCCGAGGGGGTGGCAATTCTGCAGACCGCGTTGGCCCGCGACCGGCTGGGCGAATACCAGGCCCAGGCCGCGATCGCCGCCCTGCACGCGGATGCCCCGAGCACCTCCGAGACGGACTGGGTACAGATCGTGGAGTGGTACGACGAGCTGCTACTCCTCACCGCCAGCCAGGTAGTGCGGCTGAATCGCGCAGTGGCAGTCGGCGAGGCCGACGGACCCCTCGCGGGGCTGGCCGCGCTGGCCGAACTGGACCCAGAGCTGCCCCGCCACACCGCAGTCCGCGCCTACCTCCTCGAACGCGCCGGCGACCTCGAGCAGGCCGCCGACCTGTACGCCGAGGCATCCCGCTCAGCCACCAATGTGCCGGAGCGCGACCACCTCACCCGCGAGGCAGCCCGGGTACGGCAGTTGCTGCGCTCCTGAGCCCGGTTGCCGCAGAGCCACACTCGACCTCCCGGTGGCAGTCCCGTGCAGGTGGTTCCTGGTTCGTCACTATCTGACTCGAACCAGGGAACCAGCCCTGCACCTGGTTCGGAATCCAGCCCGAACTAGTTCGAACCACCCATCGATAGCTCCGCCTCTTACGTTCGGCCGGCCCAACCACTGACGAAAGGACCGACACCCCATGGTTTCCCGCTATCCCCTCACAGCAACCAACAACGCCGGAGCCGACCCCCAAACAGAGCAGCCGACCTAGGCCTCAGACTCACCTCAGCCGTTCTCGGTCACCGTGGAGGCATGAAAGAAGACCCGGATGATCCCGGGTTTCTGCTTCCAAGGCACGGCAAGAAGTTAATGTGGCTGACTATTGCAGGCGCGCTGTTGGCGGCCATCAGCGGCTTGGTCGCGTTAGCACAAGGGATGTGAACGGCGACTCGCTCGCCCACGAGTACGACCATTAGGAGATGGTGTGATGGGCGCTCAGCGCGGGCTTCCACCCACGAGGCGGCTAGCGGCGGTCCTGCTAACTGTCGGTCTCCTGGTGGCCGCCGGGTGCACCCCGCGGGCAGCGGTCGCCGAGGCGGCGGTCTCCGATCCGGTCCTGGTGGCCGCTGGGGACATTGCCTGCGACCCGGCAGACCCGCATTTCCCAGAGGACGGCGGGAACTACTGCGAGCAGAACCTGACCGCCGATCTGGTCGAAAGCCAGAACCCGAGCACGGTGGCGGCGGCCGGAGATCTCCAGTACGAGAGCGGAACCCTCAGCGCATTCCAGGCCAGCTACGACCCGACCTGGGGGCGCTTCAAAGGCATCACCCGGCCGTCGGTCGGCAATCATGAGTACATGACTGTGAACGCTCAGGGCTATCGGGATTACTGGGCCAACCGGGGCGGCGCCGACCTGGCCTATGCGTACAACCTGGGCACCTGGCGGATCTACGTCCTCAACAGCAACTGCGCCGAGCTCGCCAAGCCCGGCGTCGCGGGCTCCTGCAGCTCCCAGGCCGACTGGCTGAGGCGCGACCAGGCAGCGAACCCACGGAAGTGCGTGCTGGCGTACTGGCACCATGCGCTCCGCTCCGCCTCGACGGAGCACCCGACGAATACGGCCGTCCGCCCGTTCTGGAAGGCCCTCTATGACTACCGGGCGGATGTGGTGGTCACTGGTCACGGGCACATCTCCGCGGTCTGGGAGAAGCTCGACCCGTACGGCACCCGCTCGACCCGAGGTATCAAGGCGTTCGAGGCGGGCGCGGGCGGCCGGAGCCACCACGCGCTGGCGCCGTTCGACGACCGGATCGAAGGCACCAAGCGGTTCAACGACGCGTTTGCTGTGTTGCGCCTGGAACTTCATCCGGGGAGCTACAGCTACAGGTTCGTGACCCCCGCGGGGGACCGTTTCGCCGACAGCCGGGCGTGCGTTTGAGGGCCTGGCTGGGTGAGTGGGCTGATGACGGACTGGCTGTAGAGCTAGGCGTCCCCGAAGACGAACAAGTTGGACGTCGCGCGAAAGAAGCCTCGTCGTTTTTGCGTAGGGCAGCTTGGGGACCGGCCAGTCATCGTTTCGTTTTTATCTACAGCGTTTTAACCACGGTTTGGTGTGCGGCATGGCGGTGTGGCGCAACATGGTTTGCGTGTAGAGCGAGGGTGCGGCAGGGAAGGCCCGCCTTTTTAAGCCGCAATGAGATGCCACTCGCGTTAATGCGGGCTGAGGAGTCTGGCCGGTATTGGGATGCACCGCCGACTGTTCGGTCGAATGGTGGTGCCCATGGTGAACCTGTGGAGGGTGGTTGGCTGCGGTTCAAGGTTGACGCTCCACCGCTGGCGAGCACGACGGGAGATGATTGGGACACGGTGCCTCCTGGGGCATCGAGGCCTAGGGAGCGTCTGTACCGCGAACTAGGGCCGCTTCATGTGGTTGGCCCACAAGCCTCAACGGTGGTGGTTCTGCCCTTGCCCTGTTGCGCATTTGTTGCGCAGAGCCCGAAGAATTTCCGAAATATGCCTCTGACGCGAAGATTCCCTTGCTTATGCTGTGGCAGCTGCCGGGGTGAGGGTGACTTGGTAGCCGAGCCGTTGGAGTTGGTTGACGGCGGTGCGGCGTGCGCGGTCGGGGTTGCGGTGGGTGTAGTAGTCGGCGCCGGGGTCGTCATAGAGCGCTCCGGTGTGGGCCATATTCCAGATCGCGACCAAGATCGTGTGTTCGATCGCGACGAGTGCTTTCTTGGGTCCGCGGCGGGCGGCGATGCGTCGGTACTTGGCGGCGAGATAGGTGTCGCGGGTGTTCGCGATGGATAAGGCGGCAGCGCCGAGCGCGGCCTTCAGGTAGGGGTTGCCGGGCCGAGTTGCGGTCGATTTGACGCGGCCGGCGGATTCGTTGCTGCCCGGGCAGCATCCGGCCCAGGAGGCAAGGTGTGCCGCGGTCGGGAAGATGTTCATGTCGGCGCCGGTCTCGGCCACAATCACTTCCGCGCATCGTTCCCCGATCCCGGGGATGGTGCCGATCAGGTCGCAGAAGGAGCGAAACGGCTCGATCACCACCTCGATTCGGGCCGTCAGCTCCGCGATTTGCCGGCTGCGTTGGTCAATGGCCTCTAAATACATGGCGGCTAGAAACGCGTGGTGGTCGCTGAATCGACCAGTCAGCGCCTCGGTCAACTCCGGGATCTTGGCGCGCAGTCGTCTTTTGGCCAAATCGGCCAGCACGACCGGGTCATGTTGGCCATCGATCAACGCTTGCAGCATCAACCGGCCCGACACGCAGGTGATGTCGCTGGCCACCGAGGACAACTTGATCCCAGCATCCTCCAGCAGCTTCTCCAGCCGTTGGATCTCCCGGCCGCGTTCCCGAGTCATCGCCGTGCGGGCCCGGGTCAGGTCCCGCAGCTGGCGGATCGGGGCCGGCGGCACGAACGAACCGCGGACCAGACCGTGCGCGCCGAGCTGGGCCAGCCACGCGGCGTCGGAGACGTCGCTTTTGCGGCCGGGCAGGTTCTTCACCTGTCGAGCATTGACCAGCATCACCTCAAAGTCGGCGTCTTCGAGCAGGTAGTAGAACGGCTTCCAGTAATCCCCGGTGGCCTCCATCACCACCAAACTGACCTGTTCACTGATCAGATGTTCCCGAAGCGCCAAGATCGCATTCGTGGTCGAGCCCCAGGTGCGCACCGTCTCCACGGTTTTGCGGCGCCCCCGCCCGGCAACCCGGACGCAGACCTTCGCGTCCCGTTTCGACACATCCATCCCCGCACAGCGGCCGTGGACGATTTCCATGATCGACTTCCTCCCGTCGTTGTCGCAGCGGTCGACACGTTCGACGCGAGGAGGGCCAAGGCAAATTTCGAAGTCTGACGCTCGTGCTCAAGGCAACAATCCACGGTTCTCGTGGCGACCCTCCGCACCATGCTGACTAACAGGCTCACAGGCACCACAGAGGCAACGGCGACCACCGCGACGAACATTCAGATTCTCCGCCAGCCAGGCCCAGCAAGACCCGGCCCAAGCAGAATCTTCTGCTATCCCGGTCCGCTCGCGGAGCAACGGCCCGTTGCTGACTAGGGGTGTTACCGGTGGGCGATACTGGGTTCGAACCAGTGACCTCTTCGGTGTGAAGCACGCCAGATGGTCGTCGATCCCTATGCCCGGAGCGACGAAGCTTCCAGGATCGTCCAGGCGCGGTTGCCCATTTCCGCCGCAATAGTTACTCAGTTCGTTACTCACTTTGGCGCGACCTCGAAAGGGTTCGGGAGTTCGTACCCCAGGGCCGAGGGTTCAGGAGGGTTGTGAGGATCCGCGACGCGGGCTCACTGCATGCAGAGCAGCAACCGCTTGCCGTGAAAAGGGAGGGCCGGCAGAGCCAAGCAGAGCGCTAGGCGGCTCATCTGAGTCGCGTCGCGGACCCTTCGCTCGACCAGGTAGTCGTGCAGCAGCAGGATGCCCTCGTACGGCGCGGGCGGGCATTTGAAGGGGATCGACAGGATTGCGAGCAACACCTTGCCGCCGCGGAACGAGGGCAGCTCGTCTCGAAGCCGTTCAGCGCCGTCGACCGAGTAGTACTCGAAGCCACCCTCCACGAAGCCAGGAGTGGCGGCCAGGTCGTAGTCGGCGCCGAGCGCCACTATCAGGAAGTCCGCATCGTATGTCGCCTCGTTGCTGGCCACTCGGCGGCGTTGCGGGTCGATGGAGAGGACCGTCTCGTGCCGGAAGGCGACGCCCCGTTTTGCCAGACGCCGATACGGCAGCCGTACATCATCTCGTGTCTGATGACGGAAGAGGACGTCCAGCTTGGAGAACCCGAATGTGAACCCATCGTTCTGGTCGATGAGCGTTACTTCCACCTCATCGGCCAGCCGCTCAGAAAGAAGAGTGCTCAGCTCCAGGCCACCGAACCCGGCCCCGAGGATCACCACCTGGCGCTTCATCCACTCCGCATGCTCCGGTTGCCCCGACCGCCCAGAGCCGGGGGGATCAATCTGATGGGCACCGGGTGGTGCGGGTCAGCGAGTGGGCGACCCGAACAACTCGCCAGGTGCGGTCGTGCTGCGGTCTCCACAACGGGCATCGCCGGCCGCCCCTCGGCGGTTGCCTCAGCTGCTTGGAGCGCAGACAGGCGACCACCTGACCGGCTCTGGAGTGTTCATAGTCCAGCAATGAGTGGGCGGTTCCAACTTAGGTTCGTCTCAGCGGGTTTCAATGACCCTAGTTGCATGGGTACTGAGATCGTCCGTCTGGCTGCGGTCTGCGCGGGATGAATGGCTACGCTGCCGTCCACTATCCGGCCGCCGCCGGTCCGGCGCATGGCCTGATGCCGTATCGGGACTTCCTCTTCCTGCATCCGCAGAGTATTGTGCGCCCCCGTCCTGCAGAGGTGTTCTAAATGCGAGCCTTCCCAAGACGGATCGGGTGGCCCGTCGCTATGGTGCTGCTGATCGGGGTTTCGGCTTGCACCGCTGCCGACCTGCGATCAGCCGCCACGCCGACGGCGCCCCGCACCTCGGCCACGGGGGTGGCGGCGAGCCCTCGCAGCTCGGGCACGGTGATGCCACCGCCCGGCGGCAAAAGCGCGGTCGTGCAACGGCCAGACCATGTCGTGGTCGTGATCTTGGAGAACGAGCAGCGCTCCAGCGTCATCGGGAGCGCGCACGCGCCCTACCTCGACAAGCTGGCGGCGCGAGGCGCTAACCTGACCCACTCCTACGGCGTGAGCCATCCCAGCCAGCCGAACTATCTCGCGCTGTTCTCCGGGTCTACCCAAGGCGTGACCGGCGACGCCTGCCCGCAGCGGTTTCCGAAGGCTGACAACCTGGGCCATCAGCTCCGAACGGCTGGGCTCAGCTTCGCTGGCTACGCCGAGTCCCTGCCCAAGGTAGGCTTCGCCGGATGCGTGTCGGGTCGCTACCAGCGCAAGCACAACCCGTGGGTTGACTTCACCAACCTGCCGGCAAGCGTTAACCGGCCGTTCAGTGCCTTTCCGCGCGACTATCGCAAGCTGCCGACCGTGTCGTTTGTGAGCCCTAATATGTGCCACAGCATGCACGACTGCTCTATCCGCACCGGTGACCGCTGGATGAAGAAGCACCTCGACCGCTACGCCCGCTGGGCCACTCGCCACAACAGCTGGCTGGTCGTCACCTTCGATGAGAACGCGGGCGGCACGGTGAACCCGATACCGACCATCATCCTCGGCGACCACGTCGACCCGGGCCGCAATGCCCAGAAGATCAACCACTACACGCTGCTCCGCACCATCGAGGACGCGTACGGGCTGCCCGCACTCGGCCACGCTGCCGCCGTGTCCCCGCTGTCGAAGATCTGAATCAGTCCCGCCGCCCCCAGACGTGCAGGCGACCTCGCTTTCTGAACCGAGGACGTCGGACCAGCCAGGCAGTGTCGCAGACGCTGTAGGAGGCCTTGTGGGTGGCTGATCAACAGTGGCGTGGCGCGAAGCTGCCTTCAATCGTGGCAGTGCCGGGATGTTCAACCACGATCATCGACAAGCCGTCTTCGGTTGGTCGCATGCAGCCATTGGAGGCGGTCAAATAGCGGGACCAACGCACGCGCACCACGTATTCACCCGGGTCGGGCAAGGACACCGCTAGGGAAACGGCGTCACGAGCCACAACTTGCCCTGGGCGTGAGATGACTGGCGTCGGGTTCCTCACGGCATAGAGGGTCCAGGTTTGGCTCCACCACACTTTTTGCAAGTACGGCAGCCCATGGCGTACCAGGGTCACTTCGTCGGGCGCCGACCAGTCATACGGCCCTTGCGAGATCGCCACATAGGAGATGGAGTTGTCGTCGAGCCATCTTCGGTACGTGTCCGCGTTGAGGGTTCCGTTGTAGAAGATGGCGTTGCGCCCGGTGTCGGCTTGTCGCGACCAGCCTTTTGCGATCGCAATCACTGGTGCCACGAAGGCAGCTTCGCCACGCCGCTGCGTCGGAACGACCTCTATGGGACCGGCAACCCCACAAGCTGTCAGCTGGTTCAGCAGGGGCATGTAGAACTCGTCGCTGAGCGCGGGATCGCCCCGTTCGCGCACCTCTGTAATGGATACCGGCGGTAACAGCAAGACCGCGCATGCGGTGGCGGCAATTATGGCTACCAGCGGGACGGTCGCGACCGCCACGATAACCGGCGCAGCGAACAATTCCGGCAGACGTGTCGCGGTCGTGCCTACAGGCGTCGGTAGCAGATAAGCCGCGGAAACCAGCACCGCCGATAGCAGCCCGCCCCACCGGACAACCGGGCTGCGCCAACACAGGCCGGCGACGCCTAAAGAGACGACGAGACTTATCAGCGCTTGCTTTGCTCCGAACGTTTGGTATCCGCCATTGCCAAACGCCAGCCCGACGGCGATGGTCGGCACCATCGCACTGACAGCCAGCGTCACGCCGGCTCGTCGCCTACCGGATAAGAAAAGCGCCCCGCCAGCTACGCCGAGGAACAAACCAGCTACCGGGCTGGCAAGCGGTGCTAGGACAGACAGCCCAGAAGTGACGCGCAGGCGTCCGGACATGAGAGCCAACAGCGCACCAAGCCCTAGGGCGAGACCGAGGGCGAACGTGGTCCGGGTGACCACGAGATCTCCGGTGAGACAGACCGCACCAGTGATCGCCCCGGCGACCGGTCGCGCCACCCCAGCGTTCTTCAACAACGCCGCAAAAAGCACAACGGTTGCGACGTAGGCCAGCGCAGTCGTAAGGGGTACGCCCAGAAGCGCTATCACTGGAGGAGACAAAACGCTATAGCCGAGCGGGTTGAAACCGCCGTACCACCGCAGGTCCAGCAGCTCGGGCCAATGCGGACTCGGCCAGCTCTGCATGAGCTAGTTGTGCTGAGAAGTCCCGGCCGATCGGCGGAGCCAGGGATAGGCAGCCGCGAACGCGACCGCAATAGCTCCGGCAGCGATGATTCCAAGCGATCGCCGGTGCAGCGAAAGCATCCGGAATCGGATGCTGCGACGCAGGCCGGTGATTTCCTCCGCCGTGTCGACACCGCCAGAATGCGCATTGACCGTCTCGGCGTCCCCCGCGGTTGGGGGCTGAGTGGTCACCGAACAAGGCTCCTGATTGCGATCTTCCCCCTCCTGATCGCTGACGCGCAGCTGCTGCGCAATCAGCACGGCAACGGCCCCTCCCTTACCGCACGAACTAGCAGCGGACGAGGTTTAAGGCAGCGTCCAGCCGCGATTGCGTGATGTGCGACGCACATTCGCCCCAGTCTGTGCCATCCCTCCTGAGGCCGACCTGAGAAGTGGCCAATGCCGGCGCGGGAAGCAGCCGCTAGCGAGTAGGCGGAAGCGCCAATCGGCTCCAGCCGTTGGCGCGGCGGGAGCTGCGCTGTTCTTTGCGAGGAGCTGCTACGCGGCACCCGCTGTATCGAACAGCCAGGAGTGGAAGCGGTGCGCTCCTTTTGGCGGCAGCGGCTCGCCCAGCCGCCGCTCTGATTTCGCTGACAGCTGCACTCTGAGCACGTCGAAGGGTGCCTCCTGCTGCTCGTGGATGGATCTGATCTGTCTTTGCGGGTTCGCGGATTATTCTTCGCGAATGGCGACAGGGAGTAGGTGGGGGATTCGCAAGCGCTCGGTGCTGAGCGCCGTTGTCGTCGTCACTTTCTCCTTGCTGGTAGGCGGAGCGTTCTTGCTGCTGGTGTTGCATCATCGCTCACCTCTGCCGCCTGGACCGATCTGTCTGTCCGCGCTAACGATGTCGCACAGCTGCTCGCGGAGGAAGGAATTGAGGAAACTCAATCGACCCTCGCCGAGGACCGTCGCAGTGGCGAGCAGGTGCAGATTGTCGATTCCTCCAACCGTGTGGTTGCGTGGACCAGTCGGCGGCTCCGCGGCGATCCGATTTCAGCGCTGGACCGGCGCGGGAGACAGCGAAGGAGCAGCTGGCTCAGGTGCCGGAGCTAAGCGACGACGATGATGAGGTGCTAGTCAGCGCCCGAGGCGTCGAGGTAGACGAACAGTCCTATGTTGTCCTGGTCGTCGCGCCACTCGAAGTCCAGACCGACACCTTGCGTACGGTTGGGTTGCTGCTGCTCGCAGCCGCGCCGCTGCTTGTTGCGCTGGTAGCGGTGGCGGTCTGGGTGCTGGTTGGTCAGTCTCTAAGAACTGTGGAACGGTCCGGCGGCAGGTAGCGGAGGTCGACGGACGACGGCTGCACGAACGGGTCGAGGTCCCGCCCACGGGGATGAGATCGCTGCGCTGGCTTCCACGATGAACCAGATGCTGGACAAGCGAGAGCACTCCGACACTACGCACCGGGCGTTTTCTCCGATGCGAGCCATGAGCTGCGCAGCCCCTGTCGACACTGGTGACAACCGCGGAGGTGGCGAGCCTGGACCAGAGCGGCAAGACGTGGCTCGACATCCGGCAACTGTGCTTCACAAATCGAACCGGATCGAGTCGCTGGTCGAAGACTTGCTGACCCTGGCCAAGGTTGATGCGCAGGGCCAGCTGCAGCTGGACGTGCAGGATGTTGATCTTGAAATGTTCTGGACTCAGAGATCGACGCAGAGCTCGACCATCTATCTGGCCTGCAAGTCGAGCAGGGCTGCAGCCAGTACGCGTCCGCGGCGACGAGCGTCGGCTCGCCCAGGTGTTCCGGAAACAACTCGATGCCAGACCGAGCGGCAAGCAGAAGTCCACGATCATCGTCGGAATAGCGAGCCGGCGCCAGCTGGGTTGTGGTCCCCGTCGACGATAACGGCGAGATCATCGAGCCCGGAAGTCGAGATCGAGTGTTCGAGCAGTTCCGCGGCTCGATGCCAGCCCTCCGACCGACCGATGGCGGTGGGAGTGGGCTCGGTCTGGCGATCAGTCAGGAAATCATGGGCCGCGCGCGGGAACGGTGATCGCTCCCAGTCGGATGGCTGCGTCCCGCTTCGAAGATGATCTTGCCGACCGGCCTCGCAAGACCTATGGCGCCGTAGATCTGGTCCCGCTCGGTTCTGCGTCCAGCCGGTGACCCATACCGCGCATCGTGCTTAGAGGGTCTCCAGGCCGTACAGGGCATCAATCTTGTTGCGTAGAATATGATGTAGACCTCGACG
>CAWILN010000053.1:0-95907 GCA_963836855.1 uncultured Actinomycetota bacterium
AAACTCCGGGTCCTTGACCGTGATCTGTGGCGTGCCTGGTTGTACCGGCCGATCAAATGTGACGCGACGGCGCCCGTCACAGGTACTGAGGTGGCTTCGTCGCCAGGCGAAATCAGTAACCTCGGGCGCACGTCCGCGGAGGGTTCGTAAACAGGATCCACCCAGTAGTTCGCCGATGATGTGTTGAGTCGGTGCGCCGCTTCCATAGGTGTATCGGCCGCCGTTAGACACAGACTCAGTGGGCTGCGCACGATTGGCGAGTTGAGGCCGCCTGAGGTGTAGGAGTATCGGCCGTTCGGCGCAGTGTAGGAGGCGATGTAGGTCGTGTTGGCCGTTATCGCGACTGGTGCACTGAAGGAGGCCTGCTGCCAGCCCGACGTGCTCTCGTTGGTCACGGTGGCCGTTGCGAGCTGGGTGCCGTCGGCCTTCCAGAGCGCGATCGTGTGGGTACCGCTGTTCTGCGCGGCCTTGTAGAAGCGGATACCCGTGATGTTTCCTGGCGAGTCGGCCTTGAAGGCGACGCCCAGCTGGACACTGCTTGTCTCCGGCGGGGCGTTGCTGGGCCCGTCGGCGTCGTCGAACAGCGTGCACGGGCATACGCCAGGTGTGGCCGGCGGCTTCGCTGTGGTGAACGACCACTGGGCTGGTGCCGCCATGCCTGCGCCGGTGGCAGCGGTCGGCGGTGACCGTCGCCGTGTATGGCGTGGAGGTGGCCAGCGGCTGGTTCGGCGTGAACGTGGCTGTCTTGCTCGATGCGTCGTAGCTGACCGTGCCCGGCGCGGATTGTTGGCGCTGTCGAGGACGGCGAAGCTGATGGACGACGGATCGACGGCGCGCGCGAAGGTGGCGGTTGATTGCGTGTGCTCGGTGGCACCGAGGTGGAACCGCCAAGCGGTGACGTCGCGGACACCGTCAACGGCGTGGTGTCCGTGCTCGTTGTAGACGGCGTCGACGTAGTAGTTCGTGTTGTGGAAGCTCTGATCCGGGAACCGTTGCCGTCTGCGAAGACGCCGTTCGGGTTGCTTTGACCGCCGGGCGCGCTTAGCTTTCCGGAGCTGAAACCCTGTGAGCGAAGAACCACGGGTCGGCCGCGTAGTGACCGTTCGGCGCGTAGTAAGCCGCAACGTACGTGGTGCCGGCGGTGACTGGCACTGCGTGCGGTGAAGTTCAGCATCTGCCAGCCCGTTGCCGTCTCGTTGCTGAACGTTCCGGTGGCAAGAACGCTGCCGGATGCCGAGTAGAGCGTGCCGGTGTGGGTCCCGGTGTTGCCGGCGCCCTTGTAGAACCGGACTCCGGTAATAAAGCCGTCGGCTGCCGGGACGACCTTGGTCCCCAGGGTGACGGCGCTTGAGTCTGCGGTGTCCGGACTTACCGGCGTCATGGCGCCGAAGAGCGAGCAGGGGCAGTTCGAGGTGACGGCGATCATCGCCGGGTTGGGTTGGATATTGGCCGAGTCGTCGATGGCGCGTACCTGGATGGCCTCGGCACCGGAGCCGTAAAGCACGCCCTTGTAGCTGAAACTGCTGCGACCGTCGGCCGGATGCCATGAGGCGCCGCCGTCCATGGACACCTCGACGCCGGCCACGCGGCCGCCGGTGTCGGACGCGGTGCCCTCGACTGTCACCAGGCTGCCTTGGGCGATGGTCGATCCTGAGGTGGGTTTGCTGACGGTCACTGTCGGCGGCGTTGTGTCGGTCGACTTTGTGCTTGCGACGAGGCCAGAAGCGATGGTCGTGGCTGGGCATCCATGTCGGCCAGGATGTTGACAGTAGCCTGTCGGATCCGCTGGTCGGCGGCATCGCCGTCACCGTCGTGGTGGCTGTCCAGACCCCAAGCCCACTGGATGTTCCCGGCGGAGAAGACCAGCGCGCCGCTGGCCGCGCGGTACTGGGTGACGTGGTGGGTGGTGGTGCCAGGAACGACGGTGTTGCCGAAGTCGGTGAGGTACTCCGGGGTCGGCCCGGTGGTGGTCGACATGCGGATCAGCCCGGCTGGGCGGTAGCCGTTGTCCAGGTCCTCGTCGGACTCGTAGCCGACGGTGTGCGCTGCCAAGCGTGGCGGTGGCTCCGCTGGCCAGCGAATCCAGGGACGTGTTGCGCCAGATCCGAGCTTGCCCTCGCCGGAGCTGACCTTGATCGCCAGGTCGACCGAGTTGGCCTTGTACATGGTGCCGGTGAGCGAGTTCTCGGGACCGTGCCCGAGATCGCCGAATCGCGGGTCACGCCAGGTGGCGGTCGGCGTGACAGGGTCGATCTGGGTGTTGGCCCAGGTGTCCTTGTAGCAGACGAGCGTGCGGTTGGGGGTGTGGCTGCCGTCCTGGGACTCCTCCCAGCGGGTCTTCCAGTAGACCTCGTTGCCTGAAAAGAAAGCGAGATTGGTGCCGGCATCGCGCGCGGCCAGCACGTGGTCGCGCTGCTCCTTCGACCAGTACTCGTCGTGCCCAACCGACATGAAACCTTGTGCTTGGTGATCAGGTTCGCGTCGAGATGAGTGTCGAGGCCCGAGACGTAAGAGACGTCGTACCCGTTCTGCTCGAGGAACCGGATCATCGGGTACTCGTTGGAGAACAGGAAGTCGCGGCCGCTCTGCCAAGCCGCGGGTGTTCCACGGACGGTTGTAGCTCAACTTGTAGGCGCGCCCCTGTGGCCGCCCGCGATAAAAGTTGGATCCGCCGTAGGTGTTATACGCCTGCCAGGTGGTGTCGGAGGTCTGGAAGAGCACCTTCGAGGTGTTGCCGTCATTGCGCACGACGAACGGAATATGCGATGAATCACCGTTGTCGGACCTGATCAAGTGGGCAATATAGACACCCGACACCGCGCTGCTCGGCACGTTCCAGGAGGCCGAGACGGCCCATGTTCCGCAGTCGTAAATCTTGGTGTCTGGATCGGTCGCGCAGGCCGGCTGGTTCTGCGGCAGGCTGGCCGACGGGATTGATCGTGTCGATCAGGCGCGCGCCGTCGCCCTGGTAGTAGCCGAGCCGGTAGATCTTGATCGAGTAGGCATGTGCGTCGGTGTCGATCTTGAACTGGATCTGCGACCCGGCATTGACGCTCATCTGGGTGGCGAAGCCCTGAATGCTGGCGTCGCCAGCGCCGTCAATGTCCCACTCGCTCTGCCGGCGTACCGGGAAGCTGGTTCTCGCACACGATGGCATTGCCAGTGCACGCCGCCTCGGCTCGAGACGGCATGGATACCAGCAGCGCGGCCACGAGTGCCAGGAAGAGGAGTCCCGCGAAGCCCTTGCGGCCCCACGGCAGCGAGTGTGCTGTCAACCCCGAGATGCGGTCATCGACTTCCTTGCCTTCTTGGCTAGCGAGCTCCACGCCGAGCCAGGACGGCTGAGGCGGTCTTCCACAAAATGAGCAGGTCAAGCGTCAATGACCAGTTCTCGACATAGCGCAGGTCGAGCTTGATTCCGTCCTCTTCCTCAAGATCCGATCGACCACTGACCTGCCAGAGACCGGTGAGTCCGGGAGTCACGAGGGAGCGACGGTTAGCCTCGTACGGCATCTGCGCCACTTCGTGGGCCAGGTGAGGCCGTGGACCGACAAGTGACATCGATCCGCGCAGCACGTTGAACAGCTGCGGCAGTTCATCGAGGGAGAAGTCGCGCAGAATCTTGCCGACGCGAGTGATCCGCGGGTCGTCCCGCAACTTGAACAAGGCGCCGTGGCCATCGTTCAAGGCGATGAGATCCATCTTGCGGGCCTCAGCGTCGACGACCATGGAGCGGAACTTGAACATCGTGAACAACTCGCCACCTCGGCCCACTCGAGTCTGCCGAAAGAACACCGGTCCACGATCCTGCAACTTGACGAGGGCGGCGATTCCCACCATCACAGGGGCAATCACGACCAGCCCGACGGAGGTTAGGACAACGTCGCTGACGCGCTTGACCACGCGACGCCAGCCGGTGAACTGGGGCTCTTCCACGTGAACCAGAGGGAATCCCATGAGCGGGCGGATGTGCAGTCGCGGCCCCGCTACCTCATCGAGACCTGGGTCCACCAGCAGTTCGACCTCTGCGCCCTCCAGCGACCACGCAAGCTTGCGTAGGTAGTCATAGCGGGTGGCGTCATCGCTCGTCACCGCGACCGCATCGCAGCCAAGGCGCGTGCCACGTCGGCCACCTGGTTGAGGTTGCCGAGAACCGGAATTTCGTCGACAACTGGTCGCGGCAGCTCCTCGGACGGCAGGCAGAGACCAATCACTTTCATTCCGCCATGCGGCTCACGCTGGATCCGGTCTGTGAGCTGCTGAGCAGCCGCCGCGCCACCGGCCACCACAACATGCCGGATGCTGCGGCCGTGCTTCTGGAGGCTGTACAAAACCCTCCGAGCGAAGAACCGTGCCATAAGGCTGAGGACGACCGCAATCGGCGTGCCGACGGTAACCGGCTTGAGTGGCGCGAAAAGCGGCGACGGCAATGAGAGAGTCGGATGAGTCAGCGCCTCGGTTGGGATGGCCAGAAGTCCAGCCGGTAGCGCGCAGGCCACGACCATCGTCGATCCGGCCGCAGCACCGCCCGGAGCTCGTCGAACCCAATGCCGATCCGCGGCCGGCGATAGCCTCGGCTCAGCCCGATAGCTGCTGGCCAAACGAGGAAGCCGACCAGACGCAGAGCAGCGGCACCGCCTGGTACGCGTAGAGGGTAGTGGCTCATCGACGCAGGAATAGCTGCAGCGACACCGCCAATGAGCGCATCCACTGCGGCCAGCACCAGCAGGTAGTGGAGGCTCCAGACTGCGAAGCGTTCCTCGTCGGCACGGTGACAGCGGAAGCCGCGACTGTTTCGTGTTGATCATGGCTCGCTAGGCTGACGTTGGTCAAGGGCGCAGAGTCGTCGAGCATATCCAGGACGGATCCGAGCCTGGGTGTAGTTCCCGCATGACACATCGGCGACAAGATGCGGATATCGGTCCCGCACAGCATGACGCGCGAGGTCCGCGAATGCAAGCTCATATGCAGCGCCTCCCCCAGATGCGCGCAGCAGGCTTTTTGGCCCCGCCATTTCCCCAAGCCCCCCGACTTCGCCCAATCGCCGGCCCCCCCGGCGAGTTGAGCGTGCTCAAGCAAAACACGAAGTGGCGCTGATTTGCGACAGTGCCAGATCGTTTCTGGGGTCGTTAACAGTGGGGAAGTGAACTGCTGGACATGCCCCGATTGATTTCGTTCAAGCATCGGGAGCGTATCTTGCGGCCAAGGCCGGATTCTGTCGCTATATCCAATCGTGACTCTGCGTGTCGTTGACACCGACAAGGTCACGAAACGTACAACTGATCGGTCCCAAAATGATCTTGATCACGCTGGCAATGGATTAAGGCATCATCTCGCTCGGCTTCACTGAAACGCCCGAGTCACTAGGAATCGAGTGCACACAAAGGAAACAGCCGTGGGATGAGCCAGGGTGAACTCGGCGTCGCCGCAAGATCATTTTCCGCCGTCGCCGGGTGACTGCTCCTAGTCCATCGATGGCGCGCTTGCACGTGGCGTCGTTGCAACGTTATGAATTCGTCATTTTCAGGGCAGCGGTATCAGGCTGACAGACGCATCGCGGCCATCCGATGGCAAGAGTGGGTCTTCCGCGTTTTGCAGTTGCATGCCGCTGGATGTGGTTAGACTGTCGCGGTCGAAAGTGATTCGGGGGTCACTGTCAGTCGGGCTGACTTACCTGCGTCGCTCTCGTTTGGCTGCCGCTTTGCGGCGGATGGAGGTTGCCCGCATCATGACGCTTCGCCAGGTCCTCGTTCACCTTGGGCATGATCAGCCGGCAGGGAAATCCGAGGTTCGATGAGCACGCTTGCAC
The DNA here is from genome assembly GCA_963836855.1 of uncultured Actinomycetota bacterium. Taxonomy (GTDB): domain Bacteria; phylum Actinomycetota; class Actinomycetes; order Propionibacteriales; family Propionibacteriaceae; genus Microlunatus. The sequence continues at coordinate 5,810 of CAWILN010000053.1, forward strand.
TGACAGCGAACCGTCCGGTTCCTGGTCCTGTTAGCGCGAGGGTCCCGCTCCGCAGTCCATTGCCAGTGTGGATCGCCCTCTTCGCCAACGTTCTCGCGTTTTCTGAGCTGCCGACCCTGCTTCCCATCCCGACAACCGTGGGGCGGCTAGTCACCCAAGGTGCGCTCGTTTTGGCCTTCATCCTGGCGCTCTGGGCCAATCCGCGTGGCGTGATCAGGCCGAGCGTTTTCCTGGTGCTGCTTACCCTGCTGGCGGTCGTCGCACTCGCGGTCAGCATCCACAACGAATTCCTCCTTGGGTCGACCTTCCGCGCCTGCCGCCTCCTTGGTTTCACCGCGGTTCTGTGGCTGCTGACGCCTTGGTGGGGGAGGTCTGACCTCGTCCTGCTGCGCTCGCATATCACGTGCTTACGCATCGTGGTCGGCACAGTTCTGGTCGGCGCGGTACTCGCCCCCGGTGCCGCCTTCCATTACGACGGCCGCCTTACTGGCGCGCTGTGGCCGATCCCCCCGACTCAGGTTGCGCACTACGCCGCCGTGCTTCTCGGGTGCACCGTCGTGCTGTGGTTCGGCGGGGCGGTACGCGGTCGAACCGCCTTATTGACGCTTCTTGCGGCGGGAGTGGTCCTGTTCGGCGCGAATACCCGGACGGCAATCTTTGCGATGGTCACTGGCTTGGCCGTCGCCGGCGCCAGCATGTTCCTGAGACACGCACGAGTTCGGCGCACATCCGCCTTGCTGGGTGTGCTCGGCGTGATCGCGGCCGCCCTCTTCGCACCGTTGATCGGCAACTGGTTCTGGCGGGGGGAGACACTCGACGAGGCGGCGCAGCTCACCGGGCGTACCAAGGTATGGACAGAAATCTTTGGGCTGCAGCGCCCGTGGCTGGAGGACCTCTTTGGGTCTGGACTGTCCAACAAGTCCTTCAACGGTCTTCCTATTGATAGCAACTGGCTCGCGGTTTACCTGGACCAAGGCTGGTTCGGGATCGCCATCGACGCGGCGCTCCTCCTGGTTTTGCTCATCCTTGCGGTGGCTCATCCGCCTGGAGTCAGGCGTGCTACTGCACTGTTCCTAATCGCTTATTGTCTCGTGGCCTCAATCACTGAGACCGGGCTCGGTGACGCGTCACCGTACCTGCTGAACCTTGTCGTGGCAGCCTCCCTGTTGGCCGCGCCGACAGAAGAGGGGCGACGATGAAGATCCTTATCGTCCACAACCGGTACCGGCCGACGGCACCCAGCGGGGAGGACGTAGTCGTCGACCAAGAGTCCTCCGCGCTGTTGGAACGTGGCCACGAGGTCCTCCTCTTCCAGCGGCGCAGCGAGGAGATCACCGATTGGTCGCCGCTGCGGCGTGCCACCCTGCCAGCCCGCATCCTGTGGAGCGAGGATTCCCGCCACGCGATCACCAAGTCGCTGGCCCAGTTCCGGCCAGATCTGGTCCACGTACACAACACCTTTCCTTTGGTAACGCCGTCGGTCCTCTACGCCTGCCGCGACGCCTCGGTCCCTGTGGTAGCGACAGTGCACAACTACAAGCTGGGCTGTGCGAGTGGAAAGTTCTTCCGTGAGGGCCGGGTCTGCCACGACTGCTTGGGCGGGTCCTCTTTTCCCGCGCTCGCCCATGGCTGCTACCGCGGCTCTGCGGCATTGACGGCCCCACTAGTGCTCGGTTCGTGGCTGCACCGCACGGCGTGGCGAAATATGATCACCGCCTACATCTTTATCTCCGCTGCTCAACGGGATCTGCTAGCACCGGTCGGCCTCCCCGCGGACCGTAGCTTCGTCAAACACAACTTCGTACCAGCTCCGCCGCCGCACGCCGAGATGACAACCAAGCCGCAGGTCGCCTATGTGGGGCGTCTGGACGAGGCCAAGGGCGCACCTTTCCTGATGCGCGCCTGGGACGCTTTCCGTGCCAGGCATCCTTCTTCACCGCTGCACCTCGTGGTTGCCGGTGGGGGAGAAATGTCGGCCGAAGTGATCCGCTGGGCCGACCGACGCCCGTCGGTGACGATGGCTGGTCACGTCTCGCGCCCGGAGGTCTTCGGGATCCTGGCCCGGTCCCGTGCGGTGGTGGTTCCATCCCAGTGGGAGGAAACCTTCGGCATGGTTGCTGTCGAGGCAATGGCCGCCGGGACAGCCGCAGTCGCCTCCGCGCATGGAGCCTTCCCCGAGTTGGTGACGCACGGGTCTGACGGGGCGCTTTTTCCGCCGACAGAGGTCGATGCTCTGGTCGCCATCCTTGGCGACGTCGACGACAACCCGCAGCGGTGGGATGGATACGGACAACAAGCACGTCAGACCTACCTAAGTCGTTTCAGCCCTGATGCCGGGCTTACACGGCTGCTGGAGATCTACCGCTTCGCAATTGAGCATCCGGTCGAATCCGGCCGCTCGCAGCGAATTGGCAAGGATTCCTCACGCCATGAGGTGCCGACGTGACCACGCTCTCGGAGAAGGCGCCGGCAGTTCCACCCGAATCTCGTAGGCCAGGGATGATCCCGGCGATGAGACGCCTTGGTTGGGGTGTAGCCGACCAGGGCATCTCGAGCCTGGGCAACTTCGCTCTCGGGCTGTTCGTAGCGCGGTCCGTCAGTGCCGACAGCTTCGGAGCCTTCTCACTGGCCTTCATCACCTACACGGTGGTCATCAACGCCGCACGCGGCTTGGCGACAGATCCACTTCTTGTCCGATTCAGCGGCGATCTGGTTCGTCGCTGGCGCCGTGCCACATCAGCCGCCACGGGGACCGCACTCGTCGTGGGCGTTGGCGTGGGCGTCCTATGCGTCGTTGCCGGACTCTTGCTGCCCGAGCCGCTGGGGCCGGCATTCGTAGCGCTCGGCATCGGACTGCCGGGGCTCGCCTTGCAGGACAGCTGGCGGTTTGCCTTCTTCGCCTGCGGCCGAGGTGCATCGGCATTCATCAATGACTTCGTCTGGGGCGTCTTGCTCGTTCTGGCTCTCGTCGTTATGCACGGCCGAGCCGACAGCGCTGCACACTGTCTCCTCGCTTTCGGCGGTACTGCCACGCTCGCTGCCCTTCTAGGGATGGTTCAGGCAAAGGCTCTGCCACGGCCGATCCGCGCAGTAGCTTGGCTTCGGACCCACCACGAACTGTCCGTTCGGTACCTCGTCGAGAACGTCAGTAGCAGTGGCGCATCCCAGCTGCGTTCCTTCATCCTGGGCGCGGTGGCCGGCCTGGCGGCTGTCGGCTACGTCAGGGCTTCTGAGATCTTGATGGGCCCGTTTCTCGTCGTGCTCATGGGCCTCAGTCAAGTCGCTGTCCCTGAAGCCTCGCGGGTGTTCCACCGGAACTCAGGACGCCTCGGGCGCTTCTGTCTCCTCCTCGGTGGTGTTCAGGCCGCGGGAGCTGTCGCGTGGGGACTGATTCTCTTGATCGTTTTCCCTCTCGGTCCTGGGCCTGCCCTACTCGAGGAGCTCTGGGTGCCAACCGCACAGCTAATTCTTCCGATCACGCTCACGGTCGCTGCCGCCTCGTTTGTCACCGCAGCGCTGGCCGGACTGCGCGCTATGGGTGTGGCGCGTCGCAGCCTGCGAGCGCAGCTGACTGCCTCGTTGGCCTATGTGATCGGCGGCGGAGCCGGGGCCGTCGTCGCGGGAGCAGTCGGCTCGAGTTGGGGTGTGACAATCGCGGAGTGCTTCGCCGTCCTGGTGTGGTGGTATCAGCTTCGTTCCGCGCTGGCCGACCACCACTCGGTGCCGGAGGTGATCAAGTGATGGGCACCACAGCGACACCACGTCTCACTCTTGGCCTGCCTGTCTACAACGGCGAGCGTTACCTCGCCGAATCTCTGGATGCCCTACTCGCGCAGACCTTCACCGACTTCGAGCTGATCATTTCCGACAACGGGTCGACTGATCGGACTGGTGCCATCGCCCGGCGGGTACCAGTCGATTGATCCCCGCGTACGGTACGTAGATCACCGCCAGAACCGTGGTTCTTCGTTCAATCACAACTTCGTGATCGACCAGGGCCGCGGCGAGTTCTTCAAGTGGGTGTCCGACGACGACCTCTACGCGCCAGAGCTGCTTGAGCGGTGCATCGACGCACTTGATTCTCGGCCGGAGATTGTCCTCGCCCATGCCTGGACGGCGTTCATCGACGACGCGGGCACGATCACCGACCCGATCGACTATGCGCTGACAACCGATGTCCCTGATCCCGTCACGCGCTTCCGTAGCGTGCTGTACACAGATGGAGGCGACGACATCTACGGTGTAATCCGGATGTCAGTGCTCCGACGGGTGGCACCCTTCGGTAGCTACCACTGGGCCGACCGCACCTTCGTCGGCGAATTGGCGCTGAACGGTCCATTCCATAACGTGCCGGATTTTCTGTACTTTCGGCGCGATCACCCAGGGCGCACATCGCGGGTGGGACGTAATAACATCCGTGTGCGTTGTGCTCGACTTGACCCAGCGCGGGCGAACCGTTGGCGACATCCCCTGGTGCGTCTGATCGGGGAATACCTGCTGGGATATGTCGGAGCGATCCGGCGGGCGCCGATCAGTGACAAGGACCGTATGCGGTGCGGTAAGGAACTAGTTCTGTGGATCGCAGGCCATGCCAATCTGATGCGCAAGACATGATCCGCCCGAGACCAGCCCGATCCGGAGGCCCCTGGAGGTCGAGCAGGCGCCCTGGCTGTTGGGGAGCGGGAGGGCCGTGCGCCGTGAACCGACCTGTTCGCCGCGTGGCGCTTTACGGTTATCTCGGCAGCGGCAACATCGGCAATGACGCCAGCCTCGAGACAGTCCTGGCGTGGTTGAGGTCTGACTACCCCGACGTCGAGGTGCGCTGCATCACCATCGCACCAGACGAAATAACCGCCAGGTACGGTGTCCCATCCGTGCGGTTGGCGTGGCATTCGTCTGGTCGGGTGAGCAACCGGGTGATCGTGACATCACGCAAGCTCCTGGGGCGGGCGATCGATGTCCCTCGCAGCTACGTTTTGGCCGGCTCGGTGGACGCGATCGTCGTCCCAGGCATGGGTGTGCTCGAGGAGAGGCTCGGAGAACGCCCGTGGGGCCTCCCTCTCGGACTCTTTCTCACCGCGGCATCGTGCCGGCTGCGCCGTCGGCGCTTCCTGCTTCTCGATGTAGGAGCGGAATGGGCCGTAAATCCCTTGACTAGACGGCTGTATGTTGCCGCTGCCCGGCTGGCGACGCACGTCAGTTACCGGGACCATTCGTCCGCCGCGGCGATGGCTCGCGCCGGTGCCCGCGGTCCCGCGGAAATCGCACCGGACCTCGCGTTTGCACATCCCGCACCATCGCTGGCCAAGCCCGAACCAGGGCGCATTGTCGTGGGTGTGATGGCGTACTACGGCGCGGCAGGACGACCCGAAGCGAGGCGCTGGTGTACGCCGCAGGTACGTGGCGGCGATGGCAGATGTGGTAACCCAGCTGGCTAGCGCAGGGCATCACGTGGTGCTCGTGGGTGGCGACCGGGTGGACGTCGATGTTGCGCGCGAAGTGCGCGGAGCCGTTCTCACTGACCATCCGGACCTGCCAGACGATTCGGTTCAGGTCCGAGAATTCACGACGTTCAACGAGCTGAACAGAGGAGATGATTCGGGCCGAGGTCGTGATCGCATCCCGCTTTCACAACCTGATCTGTGCACTCCGACTCGCCAGGCCCACTGTCTCGGTCGGCTACGCGGAGAAGAATCGTCACCTCATGGAAGGGCTGGGTCTCGATGACTACTGCCAGGACCTCGAGCGCTTAGACGCAAGCCTGCTGGTGGCACAGGTCAAAGCCGCTTATGGAGAGCGGGAGGCGCTCGCCGCCCGGATCGGGCGTGGCACGTCCGACTACGCTCACGAGGTGCAGTGCCTACTCGAGCGGGTGGCGAGCGAGGCATTCGGTCTCGACGAGGGGCGGCGTGAGCTCGACGGGGGGATGGACGCATGGCGCGGCGGATAATCGAGCGACTTGGCGCGCGCTGGTGGGTGGCAACCATTGTCCTGGTCGTCGCGGCGGCGGTCGTCCTAGCCTTGGCGGCCCGGGACGTTGACTCAGGCGATGACGCGAGCGATTCCGAAGCTGCGGTGTCTGGGACCACGACATCCAGCAGCCCTCAGGCGTCAACGCCACCGGAGCCAGGCGCTTCCGCCCCAACGTCTCCAGTTTCACAACGATGTGACAGTGCAGACCTCGAGGGCCCGTCCACGCCGCCCGGGGATGCTGTGACAGTGTCGGCGGACCAGAATCTCGCCGATGTGGTCAAGGCGCACGGCGGGAACACGACATACTGGCTGGCGGCTGGAACGCACCGCCTAGGAATGGGTTCCTACGAGCAGGTGCTGCCGCACGCCGGGGACACGTTTGTGGGGGCGCCTGGAGCAGTCCTTGATGGCCAGCGCGCGAACCGCTACGCCTTTGGGGGCGACGCAGCCGACGTCACGATCAAGTTTCTGACAGTAAAGAACTTCGGGTCTGCCGGTGACAACAACAACGAAGGCGTGGTCAACCACGACTCGGCGGACGGCTGGACTGTGGAGTCCAGCACCATTGAGAAAAACGCCGGTGCCGGCGTGATGCTCGGCTCGCGTAGCCGGCTGACCGGGAACTGCTTGCGCGACAACGGACAATACGGGTTCAGCGCTTACCATGCCGACGGCGTACGAGACGTCGTCCTGGACGGCAACGAGATCGCAGGAAACAACACCGACGATTGGGAGAAGCGACAGCCAGGATGCGGATGCACCGGCGGTGGCAAGTTCTGGGAGACCAACGGCGCGAAGATCACCGACAACTACGTCCACGACAACAAAGGAGTCGGCCTGTGGGCAGACTCCAACAACGTCGGCTTCCGCTTTGCCGGCAACTACATCTCGGGCAACGACGCCGAAGGCATCATGTACGAGACGAGCTACAACGCGGCGATCGTGGACAACACCTTCACACGGAACGCGCTCATCAAGGGCCCGACGAACCCGGAATTCCCGGCATCTGCGATCTACCTCTCAGAGTCGGGAAGCGACAACAGGGTGCAGGGACCGTACAAGGAGACACTTCGAGTCTCGGGGAATGTGTTCATTGACAATTGGTCCGGGGTCGTGGCGTGGGAGAACGCAGATCGGTTCGCGGGATCGCCCGCCAACACGAGCACCGGCGTCGGAACCTTGGTGAACCCCTCTGTCGCTACCGTGGCGGCCTGTTCGAACAAGTTGAAGATCAAGAGGAAACCGTTCTATGACGATTGCCGGTGGAAGACGCAGAACGTCGTGGTCGAAGGCAACGTTTTCGCGTCCGATCCCACCAAGATCCCCTTGTGCGCCGCCTCGAAGGGCTGTGGCTTCAACGGCCTCTTCTCGAACTACGGCACCTATCCACGCTGGTCGCCCTACAAGGGGGACGTCGTGCAAAAGGCCATCACGTTCGAGCAGAACAATGTGTGGCGGAGCAATACCTATGAAGGGGACTGGCATTTCATGGTGGAGGAGTACGGACACGCGGTCACGTGGGACGAATGGCGGTCAGCGACCTACCATCAGGACGCGGGCAGCAGCATGAGGACATCGCGATGAGAGTTTTAGTAGACGGCGACCGCGGTTACATCGGCGCGGTACTGGTTCCCTTCGTACAGGGCCGCCGGGCATGAGGTCGTTGGCCTCGACGTCGGCTGGTACGACGGATGCGACTTCGGCCCACAACCCAATGACTACGAACAGCGGACCGGGGATATTCGTGATGTGACGCCTGAGGAGCTCGAAGGATTTGACGCCCTCATCCACCTCGCCGCCATCTCCAACGACCCGATCGGCCACCTGAATCCGGAGGCCACCTACGGGGTTAACGCGCACGGCACCGTGCACATCGCAAAGATGGCCAAGGCGGCTGGGGTGCCGCGTTTCCTCTTTTCCTCATCGTGCTCGCTCTATGGCGCGGCTGGCGATAAGCCGGTCGACGAGACCGGCCGATTCAACCCCGTGACCCCGTACGGGGAAAGCAAGGCGATGGCTGAGCAGGGCCTCTCCGAGCTCGCGGACGACGACTTCAGCCCTACCTACCTCCGGAACGCGACCGCATACGGATCATCGCCGCGACTGCGGGCAGACGTCGTGGTCAACAACCTGACAGGAACCGCTTTTACTCAGGGCAGTGTGCGGCTCCAGTCCGACGGCAGCCCATGGCGCCCGCTGGTGCACATAGAAGACATTTCCCGAGCGTTTCTCGCCTTGCTCGAGGCACCGCGAGACGTAGTCCACAACCAGGCCTTCAACGTCGGTCGTGACGAGGATGTGGTGCAAATTCGTACCATCGCCGAGCAAGTCAGCGAAATCACGGGTGCACCCGTAACCTTCGCTGCGGGTGCCGGGCCCGACACCCGCAACTATCAAGTGGACTTCACCAAGATTCGCAGCCAGGTACCCGCTTTTGAGCCGCAATGGACCGTGCCCAACGGAATCGAGGAAATCTGGAGCGACGCTGGCGAGCGGGGGTTGACTACGGAGGACTTCGAGGGCCCGCGCTTTGTGCGACTGCTCCAAATTCAGCGGTTGGCCGCAGAGGGACGCCTAGACCTCACGGACCTGCGGTTCCGCTAATTGGTGTGCGCTGAGCTTTGGTGGCAACTGCCCTGAGTCTGTCGGAGGGCACCAGTCCGCGTTCGACAAGCTCAGCGCGCACATTAGAAGATCTCGAGCTTGGGCAGACCGACGACGAACCGGCCGCCCCAGTCCCGTACGTAACCGAGCTGTGCCGTGATCTCATCTCGCAAGTTCCAGGGCATGATCACCACATAATCCGGTCGTTCCTGCGTCAGCCGCTCAACCGGGTAGATCGGGATGTGAGTGCCTGGAAGGAATAAGCCGTGTTTGTGTGGATTGCGGTCCACGGTGAATTCCATGAGATCCGAGCGGATGCCGCAATGGTTGAGCAGCGTGTTCCCCTTGCCCGGCGCCCCGTAGCCAGCGACTCGCATGCCGGTTCGCTGGCAGCCGATGAGGAATTCGACCAAATCGTTACGTGCCGTGGCCACCTGGCGGGCAAACCCGTCGTGGCCCCCTACGGTGTCGAGACCAGCCACAGCTTCGTCCGCCAGCACGCGACTGACGGAAGCAGCGACCTCGAGGCCGGCAGAAGCTGGCGCTGACCAGATCCGCATGGAGCCGCCATGGGTAGGCAATTCCTCGATGTCGACCACTTGGAGATCCGCCGTCGCAAGCACACGCTTCGCCGTGAGCAGGGTCAGATACGAATAGTGCTCGTGATAGATGGTGTCGTACTCGTTGCCTTCAATCAGGCGGAGCAGGTGCGGAATTTCGATGCTGACCCGACCGGAGTCGGCGACCAGCGCACGCAAGCCCTTGCTGAAGTCGACGATGTCGGGAACGTGCGCGAATACATTGTTTGCGACCACCAGGTCGGCCTTGCCATGCCGGGCCGCCACATCACGACCGGTCTGCTCACCGAGGAACATGACTTCGGTGTCGAGGCCCCTCTCCCGAGCGACTTCGGCAATGTTGGCGGCAGGCTCGATCCCGAGCGATCGGATGCCACGCGCAACGCTGTGCTGCAGCAGATAGCCGTCGTTACTAGCGACCTCGACAATGAAGGACCCGTCGCCCAGCCCTAGCCGTCTCGCCGCCTCGTCTACAAATCTGCGGGCGTGTGCCACCCACGAGTCCGAATAGGAGGAGAAGTAGGCGTAGTCAGAGAAGACATCCTCCGGCGCAATGTATGCGGGGAGTTGGACCAGCAGGCAGTTCTCGCATACGCGAACGTGCAAGGGGATAGAACGTCTCGCCCGCATCGAGCTGTGATGCGTTGAGGTAGCTCTCGCATGGTGGAGACATACCGAGGTCGACGAAAGTGTGCCGCAACTCAGCAGAGCACAACCGACACCGGGGGTACGACATGGACGCTCCTTCTCCTATCTCCGACGATGCGCGGGTCTCATCCTGACATGACTTGTAGTGTCTTCCTGCACAGTAGGCGAACTCGCTGTCGGACACTGAAGTCGACCTGGCTGACATATAGGAGAGTGATGACCGAGGCCATGAGTAAGCTTCGGGGAGCGCGGCTCCCTAGCCTCTGCAGACCCCGGCTGGTCATGTCGCTGGTGCGGAGGCCATAACGGGGTTCGGGTGCTCGATGCGGGATTACAGCCGCCGTCCGATCTGCATCCCAAGCCGTCCGATCCGGAGCCTGACCCAGAGTTTCCGCTGGTCATGGTGATGTGTCTGGACTGCCAATTGGTCCAGCTGGAGAGCGATCCAACCACCCCGGAGGAGCCGCGAGGTCTGGAGCCGAGGGCATTAGTCGAGCAGGCCGAGGCCGCAGTCAACCGAGCCGAGGCGCAGGGATATGTCCGACCGGGCATCAGGGTTCTTGAGTACCCGAGTCCGCACGGTGGATCTTGGGTTGAGCAGCTGGAACAGCGTTCGCTGACCGAAGTCTCGCAAGGTCCTGCCGAGCTGCTCGTCGATATTTTCGGCATGATGCACGAGGCTGATCAACGAGCCGCCTTGATCAGGCGGTTATCGCAGATGAGTGCTGATGCGATCTTGCTCATGCAGTTTCACACGGTTGCCGCGATCGTCCGGTCCGGCTTCTGGAACGCCTTGCGCCACGGGCACTTCGCGTATTATTCGACGCCGGTTTTGGTGCGTATGGCGGCGGAGTTGGGGCTCACCGCTGTCTCGGCCTGGGAGTATCCGCTCTATGGCGGAACAATTGTGTTAGCCCTTGCTAAAGAGGGTTCTCGCTGGGGAGACGCGGCGCAGAACGTCACGGGTCTTGTCGAGCGGGAGATTGCTGAGGGGGTGCTCGACCCCATTGCCGTCGCCTCGCTTAACGACTCCCTCGCCAGCTCGGCAGCTGCACTCAGTACGTATCTCGCGGATGCAAGGTCGCGCTCCGAAACGGTTGCAGGCTACAGCGCCGCATCTCGGACGTCGGCGTTGATCCAGCGTGGCCAGGTCACTGCCAAAGACCTCGTTGCAGTCGCTGACGCTGCGCCCGGACTCCATGGCCGTACGATGCCGGGCAGTCGCATCCCTATCGTGTCGCCAGCTGAACTGGTGGAGAGAAGGACGGACAAAGTGCTGCTGTTCGTGCCGGATCTGCTTGACGAGGTTCGCGGGGCCTTGCCGGAGATTGAGCTCAACGGTGGTCGATGGGTTGTACTTGATCCGATGCCGCGGGAGATTGCGCCAACTGTCGTTGCTTAGTGAGGTGCGCCGACATCGTCGACTCCGAGCTGGCGACGGTACTCGGCCCAGCTGATGCCGCTCTCCCGATCCCGTGCGCTCATGATCGTTGCCGGCGCCGGCCATGGGATGGCGAGGTCCGGATCGTCATGTCGTACGGTCACATCGCTGTTCGGAGCGTGGAACTCATCGATCCGGTAGACGACATCGGTCACTCCGGTCAGCGCTTGGAATCCGTGGAGAAACCCGCGCGGAATGTAGATCTGGGTGCATAACTGATCGTCGAGCAGGAAGGTCATGACCTGGCCGAATGTCGCCGATCTTGGTCGGGCATCGACGACCACGTCGAGCACGGCGCCATTGGCGCAGCGAACCAGCTTGGCCTCGCCCGCCCCGGATCGACCGTGCAGTCCGCGGCGTACGCCCTGATAGGACCGTGATTGGTTCTCCTGCTTGAAACTGGCCGGGTCGATACCCGCATCAGCGAGAATCTGAACGTCGAGCGTGCGCGAGAAGTAACCGCGCTCATCCCGGATCGGTGTCGGTCGAAAAATGATCAGATCCTCGATCGGAGTCCGGATGATCTCCATGTGGGGCAGCTTAGTGAAATCCACGGAATTTTCCGGGAATCGGCCAAAGTCGCAAAACCTCGCTAATGCCGTTGATGGAGAGGATTCTCCGTCATAATGATTGGGTCATGCCTGCGGGGGACAGGAAGCGGGGGACTGCATGACGCATGCTGTTTTGTCCAACAGGGCAACGACGTTCGAGAAGTCAGCGTTTGCGCAAGCACGCCTGCATGAGTTGGTACCCGGCGGGGCGCATACGTATGCCCGGGGATCCGATCAGTATCCGGAAGAAATGACGCCGATCCTGGTGCGCGGCCACGGGGCGAGAGTCGAAGACCTGGACGGCAACTGGTTTGTCGAATATGGAATGGGTCTGCGGTCAATCACGCTCGGTCATGCCTACGAGCCTGTCGTAGCCGCCGTTCGCAGCGCGGCTGCCGAACGGGGTCAACTTCTCTCGGCCCATCTGTTTGGGAACTCCGGGCCGCGGAGGACTTCTTGGCGCAGGTTCCTGGCGCGGACATGGTGAAGTTCGCGAAGAATGGTTCGGACACCACTACGGCGGCGATCAGGCTCGCACGGGCCGTGACAGGTCGTGATCTTGTCGCCATCTGCGGGACCCAGCCATTCTTCTCCGGCAATGACTGGTTTATCGCGAGTACCCAGATGAAGGCTGGGATCCCGGCGGCGTACGGATCAATGACAGTGAAGTTCAACTACAACGATCTTGCTTCGCTGTATGCCCTCTACGATGCGTATCCCGATCAGATCGCCGCCGTGATCTTGGAGGCGGCGACAGCTACTGCCGAGCCTGCACCTGGTTTTCTCGAAAGCCTTCGCGCCGTGACTCAGCAGCATGGCACCGTGTTGATCTTCGACGAAATGATCACCGGAATGCGCTGGTCGCGTCACGGCGCCCAGGGAGTGTACGGGGTCACGCCCGACCTCTCGACCTGGGGAAAGGCGCATCGGCAACGGATTCGCTGTATCTGCTCTGGCCGGGAAGCGGGAGTCTCATGGAGGCGGGTGGGCTCAATACTGATGCGTCTCGGGTCTTCCTCTTGTCCACCACCAACGGCGCCGAGACCACTGGCCTGGCCGCCTATCTTGCCGTGTCTGCTGCGTACGCAGAACGCGACGTGGTCGCGGAGATGGAGATTCAAGGCAAAAAGTTGCGCTCGGGACTTGAGCAGGTCACCGAGGAGGCCGGCATGTCGGAACACGTCTACTTCCCCGGCCGCCCCTCGTGTCTGGTTTTTGTGACCAAAGATCACAACGGCCAGCCATCTCAGGCTTTCCGCACTCTCTTCATCCAGGAGTTGCTGCGTCGGGGAGTGCTCGCTCAGTCCTTGGTGATTTCCGCCGCCCACACAGACGCTAACATTGACCAAACCATCGAGGCAGCGGTAGGGGCACTGGACGTGTATGCGCGGGCAGTCGAGGCCGGCAGCACCGACGGCCTGCTCGTCGGAAGGCCGGTCGCGCCTGCGCTGCGGGAGTTTGCCGAGCCACGTCGATTGTGGCGGGCCGTCGGCACCGGAAGGGGAGGACGCATCATGAAGGTCGTCTTATTCTGCGGAGGCCTGGGTATGCGGATGCGCTCCGGTATCGATGCACCAGTGCCTAAGCCAATGATGCCGATCGGTACTAGGCCGGTGCTGTGGCACATCATGCGTTACTACGCACATTTCGGGCATAACGAATTCATTCTTTGCCTGGGGTTCGGCGCACATGCGGTTAAAGACTATTTCCTCGACTACCACGAAACTCATTCCAATGATTTCGTCCTATCCAACGCTGGTCGGACCGTCGAGTTGCTGTCCAGCGACATCAGCGACTGGCGTATCACCTTTGCTGACACCGGTTTTGAAACGCCAATCGGCGAACGCCTGCGCCGCGTTCGTTCTTACCTCGGCGACGACGAAGTGTTCCTTGCAAACTACGGGGACGTTCTCACAAACGCACCGATGAACGACCTCATCGATGGTTTCTTGCAGACTGAGGCTGTCGGATCATTGCTGGCCGTACCGCCCCAGGATTCTTTCCACGTTGTCCGGATCGATGGCGACAGCCGCCTTACCGGCATTGAGCCCGTCGTAGATATGGACATGCGAATCAACGGTGGATATTTCATCCTTCGTAAGGATGATCTTCGATTACCTGCATCCCGGTGACGACCTCGTGACGGAGACCTTCGCGCGAGCTGCCCGGATTGGAAAGTTCCGAGCCGTGCGATTTGATGGCTTCTGGGCACCGATGGACACCCTCAAAGAGCGTGCGGCACTTGAGGAGATGCACCGCAGTGGCAATCGTCCGTGGGCATTGTGGGAAACGCCCTCGGACAGCGAATTCGTACCACGCCAGCCTGTGCGGACCTTGCCGGTAGCAACAGATTCGTTTGATATTGCGTATTAGTCGTTGTGAATCTGATTTCGCTCGTAGCTGAATGGACTTCGACCCTGCAATGCGGCATTTGAGCCTCCCGTCTGGGCCCCTCAAGATCGTTTGCCTTGCGGCCCACCCTGATGATGTCGAGATCGCCGCTGGAGCTACCTTGCTTGCCCTCGCCGAACGAGGCGCTGTTGAGGGTCACTGGCTGACACTTACCGGCTCACCTGAGCGGCGTGCCGAGGCGGAAGTAGCGGCTCAGGCCTTCCTGCCGGATTCCCGGTCAAACTTTCACCGATTCCCAGACGGGCGGCTGCCAGCGCATTGGAACGAGGTCAAGGACATCGTCCACGCCTTTGCCGCTGCCCTACCGGACGTCGATGTGGTTTTTGCACCGCGGATGGACGACGCCCATCAAGACCACCGGCTGTTAGGCACGATGGCGCCGACGGTCTGGCGAGATGCTCTCGTACTCCACTACGAGATTCCGAAATGGGATGGCGATCTTGGGCGATCCAATAGTTATGTGCCCATTTCCACTGAGTTGGGACGGCGCAAGGTGTCGCTGCTGAATGAGCACTACCCTTCGCAGAAGGAGCGCGATTGGTGGGACGACGAAACATTCTTCGCGCTTATGCGCATACGAGGAATGGAATGCCGGAGCCGCTACGCCGAAGCATTTCAAGCGTCGAAGGCTGTCCTGTCGCTCGGCACCAATGCCTGACTAATTGTCAGAACGCCTTATATGGTGCGAGAGATCAAACTCTGCGCGACCCGCGGTTTACCCGAGCCTTGAGGTTCCTTTGACGACTCCGACGTCTCGTCCTCGTGCCCTCCCCGCCGCCGTTGAGTGCCTGACCATGGCCGTCCGATTGGACCGCTCCGGCTTGGTCATCCGCTTCCATCCCGACCTCGGGCAGCGGTCGCGACTCTTTGCCATTTGTTGAGGTCGTCAGCGCCTCGCCGACATGGGCCTCGGCCTCCTCACCATTGGCAGGCGAATCCGTTGTGATCAGGGTCGTCGAGACTCCCATCCCAATGCTCATCTATGTAGAGCTTCCAGCCCTCCAGACTCGTCTCTGACGCCGGATGAGCAACTAATTCAGGCTCACCTGATTCTCTTCCATCAGCTGCTTGCTCGGGATGCTCGGGCTCGACCAGAACGGCCTCGACCAGAACGGCCTCGGCCGGTTGCTCCTCGGCGGTCACCTGTTCCACCTCGGCGCTCAGCTCCGTGCCGGCGCTGGTCATCAGTGTCGGCCTGCTGTTCCTCGATGGTCAGCTGCTCCTCGGCGGTGTCCTGTCCTCGGCGGTGTCCTGGTCCTCGGCGGTGTCCTGCTCCTCGGATTGTTGGTCCTCGGCGGCATGCTCCTCGACTCCGGTCTGTTCAGCGGGTGTGCGAGCTTCGGCCACTGGCTTCTACCGCCTCGGCTTCGGCCTGTCCTTGGGCTTCGGGCAGCTCAGACCTAGCCGGTTGCTCAATTTCTGCTGGCCCTTGCTCGTCGGCCGGCTGTGCGGTATCGATCAGCTCGGCGTCAGTCTCTTCGGCTTCGACCAGGTCGGCGTGGAGCTGCTCTTCGCCGATAGCCTCCTTGGCTTCGACCACGTAAGCCACCGCCTGGTGCGCGGCTTCGGCCTGTTCTTCAGGCACAGCCTGCTGCTTGCTTGCTTCTTGGCCTGCGACGACTTCTTGTTTGTCGCCCTCCTCGACGATGTCGACCAAGCCGACCGCTGCCAGCCCTTCGGCGTCAGCCAGCTGTACGTCGAGCCGTTCTGTTACGCCCATCTCGCCGTCGACCACCTCGGGTTCGGCGGCCTCCTCGGCTTCGGCCAGCTGCTCGGCGGCAGTCTGCTGTTCGACTTCCGGCGCCTCGGCGTCGCGCTGCTCGGCGTGAATCTCTTCGGTTTCGACCACCCCGCCGTCGACTGTTTCGGCGGTTTGCTGCAATGCGGCTCCGGTCAGCTGTTCCTCCGTGACCTGCCCCTCGGTGTGGATCACCGTGGCCAGCCCCGCGGTGTCGATCACCGTGGCCTGCCCCTTGGTATCGGTCTCAACGGCATCAGGCTGTTGCTTGGCGTCAGCCTCTTCGGTCTCTGCCGACCCGGTCTCCGCGGGCTGCAATTCTTCGGCCTGCTGTTCGCGTTGCTGGGTCTGGTCGAGGGTGGCGTCCTCGGCGGTCTGCTGGCCATCATCGATCGTTGGCGGAGCGTCCGCGTCAAGGTTCTCCCCGGCGACCTGCGGCTGGTCGCCTGCAGATTCAGTGGTGTCCGTTGCTTCTGTACGCTCATCGTCCGCTACCTGCGCTGCGGGGGAGACTAATGTGGTCTCAGCCATCAGATCTTGATCTTGATCGATGGGCTGATCGAACTCGAGCATCAGCTGGTCATCCCCCTCAATGCGCTGTACGCTCAGGGGTCGATCAAAACCCGCTACGCCCGATGAGTCGTCCCAACGCTCGGCGCGCAGTAGAGCTGCAAAACTCAAGTCCAATGCAGCGGCACGAACCAAGTCGGCCGCGGTCCTGACCCTTTCGGCACTTGAGTGGCCAGCGGTCACGACAACAACCACCCGATCCGTCCATGCGGTGAGATGGTCAGCCCCCACCGACGGGTCTAGATCTGCTAAAACCAGGAGAACGTCAGCCCGCTCGAGTGAGGGCGGGATCGCCCTTTCATGCCCAACAACACGGAGGTCGGCAGTGCCGACGGCGAGCGCCGGGACCCCACGCGGGCGCAGCATCGTAAGGCGATCCGCCGAGTCCGAAATGAATTGCTCAGGACGGAGATCGCCGCTCGCAGTGAGATCAATGACCGCTACTGAGCGTCCACCCACGGCGAGATCTCTCGCGGCCGCTGCAAATGCGAAGCGGACTTCGTCCGAATTATCGATGCAGGCAACGGCAAGCCGACCCTTTCGACCGGGCACGGGAAGCTCCATCTCGATTGCACGTGCCAGCCGCTGACATTCCCCGGCACGATTCCGGTCCATCCTGCGTACGCGCGGAAACCAGAGCCAATACTTCGGGAGCGGTGCGATCTTGCCAACGCTGACGGGGACCGGCACTTCGAGGGCGGCCGCGACGTCGGATCGCCGACGAAGCCGGTCAGACGTGATGGCGAAGAACAGCACTATTCCGCAACCGAGGGCAGTGCCGCCAATGAGCCCAGACGCCAGTATCAGTGCTGTGCGACGCGTCGCACCAGTCGTGTCTACCGCAGCAGGGTCAATTAGCCTGCTCGAGGAGATCACGGATGCATTCCGCAACGTGGCATCCTCCACCGACTGCTGCAACGTCTCTACCTGCGCCTGGAACGACGCCCGCTGCGCGATCGCGTCAGCCAGCTTGCTCGCGCCTGATTTCCCGGTCCCTGAAAGCTGCTCAATGCGTCGCGACAGAGTTGTCATGTCGCTTTGGAGCTTCTCAATGCGCTGCTTCATGCCGTCCACCAAAACGTTGGACTGCGTCGAGAGCTGCTCGGCTCTAAAGTCCAGATAGATGGAGGTGAGGGCCGCGAGGCGGCGAGTGGCCTCGGCGTCGGTGGGTGCGCTGAAGGTGAGCAACAGCAGTTCCGAACTGACTGGCTCGGCCGTCATGCTTCCGAGGAACTCGTCGGGTGTCATAGTGAGCCCGAGGCTGGCGATCGTCCTGCTGGCCACCGTGCGGGTCCTGAGCAGACTGACGTCGGTTGCCATAGCCCGCGAGGCATCGACTTCTGGATCGTGTGCCAGCACTAGCGCCGCCTTTGCCTGCGACGCAGGTGACACGACCAGGAAGGCCGCGGATGCAAGCAGCCCAAGGAGCGCGCACAGCGCACACACCCACCAGCGACGTCGCAGCGCTGAGCGAAGAAATTTAAGGCTCACCAGGGTAGGAATCGGACGTCCACCCGACGTCTGCTCATCGCTCGAAGGGGGCTTCCCAGTGTGCCGCGTTCATGAGCGAATCCTCTGATGGTCGCTGGCAGCGCTCCCAGACGAGGCGATGCCCGTGCAGGCGCACGGGTAGCGCTGGCTGCCGGGCTCGCTCGTCCATCGTGTGCCGCCCAGATGAGCGGTCGGTCCGATCAGGGTCTGCGACCACGATTCCATCGATGCGTCGACCGGCATCGTCCATCGCAACGGCCACGCGAGCAAGCTCTTGTTCAGTCGCCGTGCCCGCGGCAATGGAGAGAATCGTGGCGGCGCTGGCGGCGCGCCTGGTGGAGCGCGGGCTGGTTTCGGTCCACTACGACCAACAAGATCGTCATGTCGATCATCTCCTGGTTGGGCACCTCGCCCACGTACAAGCCTGGCCGGGGTGCGCTCTCACTCTCAGGAGAGCAGGCCACCCACAGGGCTGCCGCGCTGTCATGCCGCACTGCGGCCACCAGATGGGTTCTGATGCCTAAAGATGCGGCGTATGTCGCGAGCTGCGGACCAATGGCAACGCCCCGCTCGTCACCCGAGAGCGATACCACGGTCAAATTGTGCGGATGCGCGATCTTGCCGGGAGCGCGCGAGTGCCCGTTGCTGTTTCGGGAGACCAGACCACGCATGACGTGACGAAACGCCCATGACTCCACGGGAGTCGCCTGGTAGCTCTCGAGCAGCGTCGACCAGCCCGCAACCGACTCTTGCGGCCGGCTACGCACTGCAGCCAGCACCGGGCTACCGACTGCGTCGGCGATCTCGTCGCGAAGTCGGACACGGGAATCGCGCCGCGCTGCCACCAGCAGGACAACGGCCGCCAGGATGGTGCAGACCAAAGCGCCAAAGGTTCCCCAGAAAAGCAGCCGCATCCAGGTGGGATGACCTCTGGCTTCCGTTGCCTTTTGAATGACCGAGGTGCCGGCGGTCGCGGACGACGGTACCGGGCCGCCAGTGGCGATTTTGTCCTCGACTTTGTCAAGCTGTACTGAGATGTCGGCCTGCTGAGTCCGAAGCTCGGCCAAGAGCTGCGCCTCTTTTATTCCTTCAGGTGAGTTCGGATTCAACGCCTCCTGCCGCTTTGTGCTGGCGGCAATCTCGGCCCGCAGTTGCCGGAACTGTGTCAGCAATTGATCCCTCCGCACCGTGAGATCGGCCAAGGCGACGGCAGTGACTTCCCGGGCAGTGTTGCTGACATAGCCGACGTAAGAATCTGCGACAGCTTGGGAGACGGCTTCGTGCATCCGCCGCTTTCGCAGAAGTTGCGTCGATTTTGATCAGCTGGTTCGTCGGTGCGGAAATTTTGACCATCTGCTCTACCGAGCGAGCTGGAAGAGCGGGCACTACGGTCTGCCCCGCGCGTTCCAGAACGGTGGCGCTGTGAGCGATCTCTACCTGAGTGTCAACATCGGAGTTAGTGCTCTCCGTGAGCGCAGGTGCGGGGAGCAGCACCAGGGTCGTGCTCGTCAGGGGTGGCGGTAGCAATAACACGTAGGCAACGCCCAGGACCAAACCCATTAGGGCCGCTGCGACCATGGCCCGACTATGGCGACGCAGCGTTCCCCCGATTGACCGAAGGTCGGTTACCCGGTTACTCATGGCAACTCCAGTTCGGTGACAAGACGGGTCGACAAGGCGGCCGTTCCGCGCCCAACCAAGGAAGTCGTCGGAACACGTACGCCGAAGCGAGGGGAGTACCAGCCAGCGATCGGGTCGACCTCGCCTCGATGACAGCTCCAGGCGAGTCGGTCGGGAAGCAGCATGGTGCCCTCTCTGCGGTGAGGCCCGGCTTGCCAGGAAAGCGTCGCGCGTGGTCCGTCAAGATCAACTACGACGTCTGGCCCTAGATGCCAGGACAGCCGCAATGGCACAGCCACAGCGGCATCAACGATGTCGACGACCGTCAGGCGACGTCCTGGCGAATCCAACGTCGCGGAACGGCGGTGCATCGCCGGAGTTTTCATCCGCAAGTAGCCGTCGTGTTCTGCGCTCCAGGTCTGTACCGGCTGTTCACCAACGTCGCAGCTGAGTGTCGTTGTGCGGGCGTGCGTGTTCCAGAGAAAAGGACCGCCGGATTCTGACTGGCTCAGGCCGGCAATCTCGACAGTGTTGTGGCCTGCAGTCGAACGGAACCACTCACGCCACGCAAGCTCACCGTGGTAGGAGTAGGTGCCCGGGTCAGCGAGGATGTCGACGCCGTCGTGTCGCACCTCTAACGAGAGCGCGTCAGCGTGGGCATGTGCCGCAATGGAAAGGAATCCGTGCGGGCCGCCATCGCAGCGGCACCAGATCTCCGGACCGTCTTCGGAGTGCGAACGGAGGATAACCAGCCCAGCGTCGGCAAACCGCCGTGGACGCACCCGTGCTCGTGGCAGCTGACGTGACCGTCCCAAAGCGCCGAGGACCGAGGCTTGGATTGCACCTGTCAACTCAGGCCACCAGCGTTCGGCACCCAACAGTGCTGCGCCCGTGGCCAGGACCGTCGCCCATGGATCGCGCTCGGGGTCGTCGACAACGAGCACGCGCCCCTCATCATCGTCACCCTGTCGCGGAGCTCGACCGGCGGCATCCAGGATGGCGGCAGCGGAATCTAACATCCGCGACAGGCGCTCCCAGGTCGACTCAGAGAGCGGGTGCCCGGAGGCGTCCGCCTCTACGGCTGCCACCAGCCCTAGCTCCAGAACGAAGCGGTGATAATCGGTGGCCAGCTCGCGATTGAGACCGTCCTCGAACGTATTAGCGGCCAGCTCGCGCTCCAAAAGCGCAGCCGCACTCCGACGCCAATTGTCCGTGCGGGAATACCAGGGAAACGCACATGCGGCAACAAGCCGCCCGGCTGCCTCGGCCACGACATGGTTGTTGGCAGACGAGCCGCGGCTCGGGAAAGCGACCAGGAATTCTTGATGCCAGGCAATCTGACGGACGGCGTCGTCATTGTGCTCGAAAAGGTCACCAACTTTGGGCCAGTCATCCAGCAACCGGCGCATCCAAGTCCAAGAGATCAAGCGGATTCCGGCTTCGATGCCGCTCGTCCAGTGCACGCCGGTCAAGAACGGGTTGGCACTCCACCAGGACTGCAGCTGTTGGGCGGCTACCTCGGCGTAACGCTCCTCCTGTGTCAGCCACCATGCCGCCGCGAGCACCGTGAGGTGATGGTGCCGAGACATCTCCCAAACCTGCTTGATATTGCCGGTCTCCGCCTCGTCTCGATGGTGGATGCTGAAAGCGAGCCGGTCGTGGGGGGCGCGGCGCCCGGTCACGGGATCATGGAACCAATCCGGGTCTGCGCTGTCGTTGCGGGGCGTACCCAGCACAGTCCACGTTCCATCGAGGACCGCATCCGCAGCTCGGATCAAGTCAGATGCAGCCTTCGGATCAACGTCACCGCGGGCCGACGCCGGCAGCGGAGAGACGAACGGTCGGTCGGTCCAGGTGTCGGGTGGCAAGGCGACCGCCCCAGCAGGCGGAACATGGCGCTGCGCCCACATCCTGCGACGCCCGGCATCCAGCGCGCGGTAGATCACCTCGGTGGGGGACATCCTGCGCAGTCGTCGGATGTACCAGCCCGCCCTGGGACGGCTCACCAGGTAACCGGCCTTCTTGAAGACAGACTGCTTTCCACGGCGAGCGTCGCGCGCGTGGTCGCCGCGAGCGACTCCAGCGGAATGGGCATCTCTGATCCGGTACGTACGGCGTGCACAAAGCGGTCCAGCTGTGCGCGCTGACCCTTGTCCTGCCCGGCGAGCACTCGGTGACCGTTCTTGCCCTTCGACGACCACACGGTGACCCGCTGGAAGTTGTCCAACCGCCCATTGCGACCCTCACCGGCCACATCAAGGGTCTCTTTCGGGAAACGTGAGCTTCCGTCAGTGACGTAGGAGATCGTAGCCACGGAACCTTCAGAAAACCTGAGTGTGGTGTGGACACTGTCGCCCGCAACAATGGCGTAGGCCTCGACCGGATGGTGCCCCACAAGGGCGCTCAGAGTGTCGATGAAATGACCACCTTCACCGGTGAATCGCGATCCTTCCAGCTCCTCGTTGAGGTACCAGCTGCTTGGATCCAGACGGCCTGCGTTGATCAAATAGCGAGCAGAGACCGGACCACGCGTCGGACCGAAGCGCTTGTGAAGATCAGTAAAGAGCGGCGCAAATCTCCGGTTGAACCCGACCATGATCCGCTCGTTACCGGTTCTTTCCACAGTGTCCAAAACCGCGGCGAGCTGTTCCTCAGTCAGGGCAAGCGGCTTCTCAACGAAGACAGTGAGGCCCCGCTCCAGGGCTTGGCAAACCAGGCTCGAATGCGAGTGATGCCGCGTGACGATAAACACCGCGTCGAGGCTGTCATCGTCGAATACGGAGTCGAGGTTTGTCGTAACGGTCGTAAAGCCGAACTTGCGTTGGGCATTGATCCCGGAGAGGGATTTCGTTGTAGCGACTGACACCAGCTCAACCCCAGTGTTATCCCGAAGGTGGGGCAGCAACATCGACGTGGCGTAGTTTCCCGCTCCGATAAAACCAAGGCGCACGCGGGCGGATGATCTCGCACGCAGGGATGGGGACTTGGATCCGGTCTGGGGCGGGAGCTCGAGAGTGCGCGTGAGGGACGAGGTGTCCGGCGGATCACCATAGGACAGCAGGAATCCCACGCCCTGAAGGGAGCCGGTGCGCAGCTGGCCATAAACGTCAGCTGCATCTTCAATGGGGTGGACCCCCGATATCAGGGATGCGACATCGACAGAACCATCCACCAGCAGATCGAGGAAGCACGCCAAGTTGCGGCGCTCGGTCCAGCGAACGTATCCCGCCGGATAGTCAATGCCCTCGAGCTCGTAGCGGTCGTCGTACCGGCCTGGTCCGTAGGACCGCGAGAAGCGGACGTCAAGTTCCTTGTCGTAGTAGGCATTCCAGGGCAGATCGAGTCGCGTCTTACCAATGTCCACCACCCGGGCACGGTCGCGTGCCAAGCGGGCGGCCACCTCAACGGGCCCATTGGAGTCACCGCCGGCAGCCAGCAGCACATGATCCGCGCCGAGGCCTCCGGTCCGATTGAGAAGGACCTGCTCCACCTCGCCCAGCCCGTTCTCATCAGGTGCGGCGCATGTCAGGGCGCCACCCTTCTCCGCTAACCGGCAGCGCCCCTCAACAATATCGAGGCCTACCACCTGTATTCCGGACGCGACGAGCAGACGTACGACGAGCTGTCCGATGAGGCCCAGCCCGATCACGCAGGCCGTCTCACCGAGAGCGACCTCAGCGCGCCGGACGCCTTGCATCGCGATTGCCCCAACCGTCGCGAACGCGGCGTGCTCCGCCGCCACACCGTCCGGTACTGGGACGCACAAATTAATAGGTATCCAGTTCACCTCAGCGTGCAGGGCGAATTCGTTGCCCGCCGCTGCGACCAATTGACCTATGGAGAACTGCTCCGCGCCCGCGCCGACCTCGACCACGACGCCACAAAGTGAATATCCGAGTGGTGTGTAGCTGTCCAGCCGGTTCATCGCCTTTTGGTACGTGGCCACAGCGCCTTGCTGGGATACCGAGTCCAGTAGTTTGCGAACCTGGTCCGGTCGGGCGCGCGCCTTGCCAACCAGCGACATCCGCGCCTCACTGACCTTCATCATTTCGGTGCCAGTCGAGATCAACGAATAGAGCGAACGAACCAGGACGCCCCCTGGTTTGCACGCCGGAGCCGGGACGTCGAGGACAGCGAGGTCACCGGACTTGTAATTTTGCGCGACTTGCTTCACAGAAACTTCCCCCGGGCGTTTGTCGCTACCGCACCGCGCCTATGGCGATGCGACCCCCGCAGCCAGCGCGCCGCGGTACCACAGCTCCATCGAGAGCAGCTGCCATAGCTGCTTGGACTGGTCACGTCGTCCGCTGCGTTGATCGGTCACCATCTGACGCAGCGGCAGCCGACGCAGAAATCCTGACGATACCAGTTCTCCGGCGAGCAGGACGTCATCAATCAAAGGTCCGAGGTCGTTAGTGACCCAGGCACGCAGCGGAGCGCCGAACGAGGCCTTCGGCCGGTCGACCACATCACGTGGCACCCAGTCCTCGGCTGCGACGCGCAATGGGACCTTTTGCGTCCGTCCCTTGATCTTCTGGCTGCCGCGGAAGCTGAAAGCCGCCCGGAATACGTACGGATCGACGAACGGCACCCGTACCTCCGTTGACGCCGCCATGCTCGAGCGGTCGGTGTAGGCGAGGTTGAGTCCCGGGAGGAAAAGGCGCGAGTCCGTCAGGCACATCCTGTTGACGTGGTCGGTCAGCCGGTTGTCGGTATACAAGGTGTGATGCGCGTCCACTACACCTCGCACCCGCGGCGCCAACCCAGGGTCGAGCAGCTCCGTTAGCTCGGCCGGATCGTACATGGTGTAGCTGCGTCGAAACGCAGCCTCCTCGGGCAACTCGGCGAAGCTCAGGAAGCGCTTGGCCCATCTGCTGTACCGAAGCCCACGCCCCCCGGCCGCAACGGGCAGCCGGTTGATACTGGGTGTTACCACCCGCGTGCGAAGGGTCTGCGGAAGCGTCTGATACTTCGCGCCCAATACGCAGGCCAGGTGCTTGCGGTAACCACCGAACAATTCGTCCGCGCCCATTCCCGATAGGAGCACCTTGACGCCGGCTTCGCTGGCGGCCTGGCACATGAGCACGGTGTTGATGGCGCCAGGGTCGCCAATGGGCTCGTCGAGCATGTCGACAACACGAGGCAGCATGTCCACGACATCGGGACTGATTTCGATTTCGTGCAGTCGTATACCCAGGTGTGCTGCCATCTTGCGGGCGTAGATGGCGTCATCGGGCATCGCCTCGAGACGCTGATCTTCGGGGCGGAAGGTAATGGTGTAGGCCTCTATCGAGGGATCGCGGTTCGCTGCCATCGCGGTGACGACGCTTGAGTCCAGGCCGCCGCTGAGAAATGACGCGACCGGTACGTCGGCGACCATGTGAGCCGCCACCGATTCCTCGAGTACCGACTCCAGCTCGGCAACCGAGCCTGCAGTGGCGGCCATGGCCTCCTCGGCCGGATCCCAGTAGCGGCCGGAGCTGGTTGCGCCGTCAGCCCGCCATTCGGCCCACGATCCTGCTGGAAGCTTGAAAACCCCCTTCACGGCACACCGATCCTCCGGCAGGAAATAGAAGAGCGTGGAAGCGACCAACCCATCAGGATCGACCGTTAGCTCGGGGCCCACAGCCGCTGTCAATGCCTTGAGCTCTGAAGCAAAGAGGATGCCGTTTCCGCGCGGCATGACATACATCGGCTTGATACCGAGAGGATCCCGTACCAGCGTGAGCGCAGTTGTGCGTTCGTCGTAAAGCGCGAACGCGAACATCCCCCGTAACCGGGGAAGAGCGGACCGCCCCCAGTGCCGCCAACATTCCAGGACAACCTCGGTGTCTGACTCAGTAGAGAACTGGACGCCCTTGCCGCGCAGGATGTTACGCAGCTCGCGGTAGTTGTAGAGCTCGCCGTTGTAGCTCAAGTGCAGCCCATCCTTGACGAAGGGCTGATCCGAAGCAGTCGACAGATCGATGATCGATAGCCGTCGATGCCCTAGCTGCATTGCCGTGTGCGGCATTAGATCGCTGAGCCCAGTTGCGTCCGGACCGCGGTGAGCAATGCGATCGGTCATCGTCCGAACCAGCCGAGCACCGTCGGCCTGGAGGAATGCTCCAGCGACTCCGCACATGTCAGCCTCGTACCCGGTGTCCCGCAACAACATTGTTGTAGACCCCGACGTATGCCTCACGTTGGTGCGACCAGCCCAGCTCTTGTTCGATCCGACGGCGTCCTTCCTTGCCCATGGCCTCGCGCTTATCGTCGTCATCGAGGAGTTCCACAATCGCTCTGGCAAAGGCTGCAATATCGCCGTTCGGGACATAGCACGCAGCCTCCCCGGCCGAAACCCTTGTCTCCTTGAGATCGAACGCGACTACCGGCAACTCGAAGGCCATATACTCCAGTGTCTTGTTCATCGTGGAGACATCGTTGAGCGGGTTCTTGGGGTCGGGCGAAAGTCCGACCTCGGCGGTCGAGAGTACATCGAACGCCGTCTCGTCAGGAACTCGACCCGGCAACTCCAGGTATTCCTGAAGTCCCAGCTCGTCGCGCAACGCCACGATCTCGTCGTAGCAATCTCCCCCGCCCATGAAGGTGAAGGCGACATCTTCGCGACCAAGATCGTGAACAATATGTGCGGCCGCGCGGACTGCCAGGTCAACGCCGTCCTGCGGCCCCATGACGCCGATGTAGCCGACGAGGTGATCGCGGCCACGTCGTAATGCCGGTACCGGAGGCTTCTGCCGCAACCGATCTTCATCAGGCCCGGTACGTACTACCGTTACCACTCCCGGATCCTTACCGCCGCGGCGCACCGCGACACTGGCATATGAGGAGTTCGTGGCGACGACATGGTCGGCGGTCCGGAATGTCGCCTTTTCCAGCGCGATCAGACCGCGCCGCGGCAAGCCGCTGCCGTCGGGAAAGCGCGAGTCGTAGAGCTCAGGGGAGAGATCATGGTGGTCGAAAACGAACCGCGAACCATCGATGGGGCGTAGTAGGCGTGCGATAGGCCAAAAGATGTCGGGAGGGTTGCACGCCTGTAGCACGTCGAACTTGCCCATGCGGCGAGCGCGGAGCACGAGTGTGGCAGTTGCGAGGAACGAGTACGCGTACTCCAGAACGAAGCCGAGTGCCCCTCCTCCCGGCGCATAGGGACGGTACTTCAGGAGTGTGACGCCCTCGCACACTTCGTATCCGGGGTCACCTTTGCCCTTTGGGCAGATGACGGTTACGTCGTAGCCCGCGGCGGTCAGTGCCTTGCACTCTAACCAGACCCGACGATCGAACGGGACCGGTAGGTTCTGCACGATGATCAGTGTCCGTGGCCGCGCGCTGACCTTGCGCGAACCAGTCACACCGCCCACCCAATGCCCTGATAGCCAGGCAGCCGTTCGATGTCAGGGCCGAGACGGCCATGGAGGTCAAGGATCCAAGCAGGCGGTTCTGCGCGAAGTTCGTCGACCACTGCGCAATCCGACGTAGCAACTACTGCTGCCTCAGACCCTTCTAGTGCCTCGCCAGGGGTTTTGAACAGTAATCGGCGCAGATGCGGCAGCCGGTTCTCGATGTACCGAAGGTTGGATCCCATGAGGCTCCCTGGGTGGACTATCGGGTCGTAGATCTTGACGTCGAAGCCCTTGCCGATCAGCCGCTCAGCCAGCTCGACGTTCGGGCTTTCCCTCAGATCGTCGGTGTTCATCTTGAAACTCAGTCCGAGCATGGCAATCCTGCGGAACGGGCTGGCGATCAGGCGGTCGACTGCGTCGGCAATTACGAGCTCGTTGCTCCACGCAGTTCCGGCGAGCAATGGGACATCCAGTGCGTTTACCCGGGCCATGTCGAGCAGGGCGCGCAGGTCCTTGGGTAGGCAGGAGCCGCCAAAAGCGAACCCCGGTCTCAAGTAGGCCGGGGAGATGTTGAGAACTGTGTCCTGGCTGAACACACGCATGACCTCACGCGAGTCGACACCGAACGCGCGGAAGATGCGAGCAATCTCGTTGGTGAAGGCGACCTTGGTGGCATGGAATGCATTGCATGCGTACTTCAGCGCTTCGGCGCTGCGGATATCGACATGCGTTATCTCAGATTTCAGGAACGAGAACATCTCGGTCAGCCGGTCTGCCACCCGCCGGTCGGCGGTGCCGACTACTAAGAACGGCGGGTTGAAGAAGTCGGTGACGCTAGAGCCCTCACGGATGAACTCTGGGCACATCGCCGTCCCAACAGCCGGGCCGCCAGCGTGTGCCATGCTCCGGAAGGTCGCGCTGACGAGATCGTCCCCCGTTCCTGGGGGAACAGTGCTCCGCACCACTACTGCATGGAAGCCCGATGCCGGCGGCGCGGCAAGCGAAAGTCCTCGCCGAATGTCGTCTAGCGCGCGTCGCACATAGGTCAAGTCCGTGCCGCCTTGCGGCCTCGAGGGCGTACCGACACAGACCAAAGACACATCGGCTCGATCGAGCGCCACGACAGGGTCCGTGGTTGCACTGAGGTTTCCGCTCTTGACGGCGGTCGCCACGAGATCGTCAATGCCCGGCTCGACTACTGGACTTCGCCCGGACTGGATGTGATCGACTTTCACAGCGTCTATGTCGACGCCGCACACTTCGTGGCCTCCAGAAGCTAGACCCGCGGCCGTCACTGTACCGACATAGCCCAGGCCCAAGATGGCGATCCTCATTGTCCCCCGTAGGATCAGAACACTTGTGAGCACTTGTGAGGCAGGATCGTAACAGTGGATGACCAACGATATGGAGAGGTTCCCTAGCGAGTCTCAGAGTCGGTGCCAAGCGAGCCTGCCAGAGTGACCGGAGGTGCCCGTCCCACTTCAGATATCCCTGATCCCTCATCAGTTTCTGCTGGACCGTGCGACCAGCGACTCAGACCCGAGGCAGTCGCGAAAGCGAGGAGACCGGTAGCGAGCAAGCCACCGCCGACGATGTCTGTGAACCAGTGCGTCGCCTGGAGCAGCAGAGAAGCGCCCATCAGAGACCCGCCCAGCGCCGGAACGCACCAGATCCACCGCCCACCAGCCGGTCGCGCTATCAGGAGAGCCAAGCCCAGGCAAACCATGACAGTAGTCATATGACCGGACGGAAAGCTGCCTCCATAGGTGTTCGTCAGTAACCCGTGAGGATCGGGACGACCAACCGCTGTCTTCGTAGCGACGGTCAGCGTGACGGTCATCAGACCAACACCGCCGACGAATATGACCGGTCTCAGTGATCGACGTTTCACACTGCAAGCCAGTGTGAAAGCCCCGAGGCTCCGCCGTCACAGCCGGGCGCAAGCCACGGACGACAAGATCGGCTCGAATCTGCACTGTCCCCCACACGTCATGAGGTCGCGCCCAGTCACGGATTATCAAGTCGAACGTGTCCGGTAAGCCGAGGTAAACCAGGACAGTCAGCGCGACGAAGGCGCGACCGATCCCACGACGACTCGCCACCGGCTCGTCAGCTCCGAGCACGCCGGCAATCACGGTCGTACTAGCTCTGGGTGTGGTTAAGCCAGCGTCCGCAGTCAGACAACGCCGCGCCTGGTCAACACCGCGAGGATCGTCTTCCACAAGATCAGCAGATCGAGGCTGAGCGACCAGTTCTCGACGTAGCGAAGATCGAGGCGGACGGCGTCGTCACCTTCTAGATTGGAGCGTCCGCTCACTTGCCAGAGACCGGTGAGGCCTGGCGTTACCAGTGACCGCCGACTCGCCTCGCTCGGCATTTGGGCGAGTTCAGATGCGAGGTGTGGACGTGGCCCGACCAGCGACATTGAGCCAGCCATGACGTTGAAGAGCTGCGGTAGCTCATCGAGAGAGAAGTCGCGAAGGAACCGTCCGAAGGGCGTTACACGAGGATCGTTGCTGAGCTTGAACAAGCCGCCCTTGCCCTCATTGCTCGCCATCAGCTCGAGCTTGCGATCTTCGGCGTCGACGACCATGGAGCGGAATTTGAGCATGGTGAAGGGCCTGCCACTCCGGCCGATCCGAGCCTGACGAAAGATCACCGGCCCGCCGTCCTGCAGCTTGATGATGCTGCGATGCCGAGCATGAGCGGGGAAATGATCAGCAGACCGCAGAGACGTGAGCACGAGGTCGCTGATCCGCTTGACCACCCGTCGCCAGCCCGTGAAGTGCGGTTCCTCCACATGCAACAGCGGAAAGCCCATGAGGGGCCGGATGTGCATTCGCGGTCCCGCGACCTCGACCAAGCCCGGATCCACCAGCAGCTCAACACCGGCGCCCTCCAGCGACCAAGCGAGCTCGCGTAGGTAGTTGTATCGGGTGGCGTCGTCGCTGGTGACGGCGACGGCGTCACAGCCCATGGCCCGGACAACCTCGAGGCACTTGGCGCAAGGCTGCCGAGCACCGGAATACCGTCGACAACGGGCCTGGGTAGTTCGAGGAGGGCAGGCAGAGGCCGATGACTTTCATGCCTGCGTCTGGCTCTCGCTGAATCCGCTCGCTGAGCTGCTGCGCTGCGCCGAAGCCGCCGACGACGACGACATGTCGGAGGCTGCGTCCGTGGCGCTGCAAGAAGATGCAGGGTCTTGCGAGCGAAAAAGCGAACGAGCAGGCTCGAGCAGCACCGCGAACGGGGTGCCGGTAGCAACGAGCTTCAGCAAGTGCATACAGGGTCAGCGCCCCGTCGGATCCAAGGCCCCTGCAGGAACAGCCATGAAACCCGCCGGCAGCGCGACTGCCACCACGACAACCATGCCGGCTCGCATCACGGCACCTGGCTCGTCGAAGCCAACGCCGATCCGGTTACGTCGATATCCGCGGCATAGCAGCAATCGCCGCGGGCCAGACGATGAAGCCGACCAGGCAGAGCAGTGCCACCGCTGTTGTCCCCGGAAAGCGTGTCGCTGATCGATGCAGGCACAGCGGCTGCAATGCCGCCGACCAGGGCGTCGGCGCAAGCCGACCAGCATGAGGTACCGCCGACTCCACGTCGTGAAAGCCTTGCTCGCTGGAGGCGTGACGGCACCACCGGTCGGCGTCCGAGCTTGGATCATCGCCAAGATCCAGACTTTCAAGGCGCACTGTCGGCGAGTCGTCCAGAAAATCGACAGCATCACCGGCGCCTATGTCGTGATGCTTCTGCTCGTATGGGAGTCCGGATGCAGCTCCGCAGACTCGCATGGCCCGCGGAGCCTACGAATTCAAGCTCAAGTTCACGTGCAGCGCGCCTCCGCGATGCGCGCAGCAGGCTTTCTTGCCTCGCCATTCCCCCAAGACCCCCGCTTTGACGCTCGCCGGCCCCCGACGAGTTGGCTGCCGAACGACAATATCGGGGTGGGTGACAGCTGGGAAGCAATGACGCTGCCGGCCACACCCCGAACTCGATCAAGCACTCGAAACCGTATCGCGCGGACAGGCTGCGGAATTGGGCTTTTATCCAATTGTGATCTTGGCTAACGTCCTGACTCCCGATTGGGTCACAAGTCGTGCAACCGGTTATCGGTGGCAGAGCTCGACAGCAAGCGCGTTATTGTCCCGCAAGCTTGGCCGTATCGTGCCTAGGAATCCGTTAGACGGACAAAGGAAAATTGCAGGCTCGGCAACGGACGAGTCCAGGATCGTTCAAGATCATCTTTGTGCAATGGTGGTCTAGATTTCTCAGTCCCTCCAGCGTGCCGACAGCAACCTCGCCGTGGCGACGGTTATGAGATTTGTCACCTTCGGCGTGTCGCGCCCTCCGAGTCAATCGCGACAACGACTGGTGGCGAGTAGATACGTGATCTTGAATCAACGACTAGCAGCCCCTGGTATTCGGACAGACACAAGCGAGGCTGCGTCCATCTCCGACCAGTCACCGTCGAACTCCAGCTGCGCCAAGGCGGCGGCCGGAAAGCGACCCTCGATCGCACCGACCGCTTCGGGCGCAGACGTGGTCGGGTCGCTCATCTCATAGACAACGCCTGGGGCGCCAGGAGCATGTCCAACGAGCAGGGCAATGTGGCAATC
Organism: uncultured Actinomycetota bacterium; assembly: GCA_963836855.1. Taxonomy (GTDB): domain Bacteria; phylum Actinomycetota; class Actinomycetes; order Propionibacteriales; family Propionibacteriaceae; genus Microlunatus. The sequence continues at coordinate 37,401 of CAWILN010000053.1, forward strand.
TTCGGGAAGCTCACGCACGGCGTTGATCAACGTATCGGTGCCGGCATTGTAGACGCGATCGGCGATCTCGACCCGATCTTGCAAAAGTTGATCATCCAGCTTCAGCAGCTCGAGGGTCTGCCGTGCGCGAGCTGCGCTCGAGCACAGGACGGCATCGACCGTAATGCCTTGCGCTCGCAAGTAGTCGCCCACTTCGAGCGCATGGCGTTCGCCGTCGGGGGTGAGCCGTCGCTCGCTGTCCTTGCTTCCGGGTCGTACAGCTTCGGTCTCCGCATGACGGAGTACGAGCAAGGTGCGTCGCTGGTTCATCCTCGCAGCCTAAGCCTCATGCGGCCGGCCTAGATCGGAGCACGTGCGCGGTCCAAGAGCAACCTCCGCTCCCGCTCGTTCTGGGTCATCGTCGCCGCTCGCGCAAATTCCGCGCGTGCTTCTTCACGCCGCCCGAGCTTGTCAAGCAGGTCGCCTCGCACACTCGGCAAGAGGTGATAGCCGCTCAGCGCGGACAGCCCTTCGAGCTGATCAAGCAGTGTCAGCCCGGCCTCTGGCCCGTACGCCATGCCGAGCGCGACTGCCCGGTTCACCTCGACAACGGGCGAGCCGGTGGCCCGAGCCAACAGCTCATACAAGTCGGCAATCCGTACCCAATCGGTGGCCTCGGCTGTCTCGGCTCGGGCATGGCATGCCGCGATGGCAGCCTGCAGCGCGTACGGGCCGAGCTCACCTCCCAACGCCTCGGCTCGGTCGAGCGCGACCAGGCCGTGCGCGATATGCACTGGGTCCCATTGCGACCGATCTTGATCAAGTAGCAAGATCGGCGTTCCGTCCTCGGCGGTGCGTGCCGCGAGCCGAGACGACTGAAGCTCCATCAGCGCGGACAAGCCGTGGACCTCGCTGACCCGCGGAGCCAGGGAGGCAAGGATTCGACCGAGCCGGATCGCCTCACGACACAACGTGGGCCGCATCCACTCGGTACCAGCCGTGGCTGAGTATCCCTCGTTGTAGAGCAGATAGATCACGCTCAGCACGGTGTTCAGCCGCTGCGTCCGCTCGGTCTCGCTGGGCTCCTCCATCGCCGCCTCGGCCTCGCTGAGCGTTCGCTTAGCGCGCACCACACGTTGGGCGACGGTCGCCTCAGTCGTCAGATACGCTCGCGCGATCTCCCGGGTGGTCAACCCACCAACCAGCTTGAGTGTCAGCGTGCACTGCGCCTCCGCTGTCAGGACCGGGTGGCAGCAGACGAACATCAGTCGCAGCACATCATCTTCGACATGATCGACCGCCGCCAGGAAGTCTTCTTCAGACACATCGCTTCCTTGCGCATGAGCGATGGCGGCATAGATCTGATCACCCCGCTCCCGTCGCCGGAACTGATCAACCCCGCGCCTCTTGGCGGTGGTCATCAGCCAAGCTCCTGGGTTGTCAGGTACGCCGGTCTGAGGCCACTGCGCCAGTGCCGCAACCAACGCGTCGTGAGCGAGGTCCTCGGCCAGTCCGACGTCTCGTACCATCCGGACCAGCCCAGCGATCAGCCTCGTCGACTCGAGCCGCCAGACTGCCTCGACTGCCTCGACTGCCTCGTGGGTGGTCGGATCGGTCACGCATTCGATCACATCACGACTCGCCCAGCTGACGAACCTCGCAACTGCCTTCCCAACCGGGCCAGTGATCTTTGTGGAGCTGCATGAGCCGCCTTGCGAGCTCGACGGCTTCCGCTTTGCTGCGTACTTCCAGTACGGCGTACCCGCCGACCAGCTCTTTGGCCTCAGCGAACGGGCCGTCGACTGCCTTGATCGTCCCGTTGGCCAGCGAAACGATTGCGCCCGCCGCGCTGGGCAGCAAGCCGCCCTGATCAACGAGCGTGCCGGTTCGGGCGCCCTCGGCCGCGAACTCACCCATCGCTTGGAACAGCTCTGGCGGTGGCGGCCCAGCCGGCAACGATTCGTCGAACTTCACCATCGTCATGAAACGCATCGCGCTCTCCTCACTTTGTCCTGCGCCCTGAGCCTGTCGAAGGGCGCCTCAACTTTTCTTCCTGAACTGTCTTCACCATCGCGTCGCCTGGCTCTTCGCGATCTCGACATGATCCGCCGACATTTCTTCCAGAACTTTCTGGCTCGGTGTCGAAACCACCTTTCCGTACTCGACGCAGAGGCAAAGAGGACGTATCGAAAGGGGCATATTGATCATGACCAGCATTGCCACCCGGAGCCGGACCGACACTGCCACCCGCGCCATGCTCACCGCCGGAGTGATCGCTGGGCCGCTCTTCGTCGCGACTGCCGCAGTCCAGGTACTCACTCGAAATGGTTTCGACCTGCGGCGACATCCAATCAGCCTGCTGTCGGTGGGCGAGCACGGCTGGATCAATGTGGCGAACTTCATCCTCGCCGGCGTGCTCAGCATCATCTTCAGCATCGGCCTTGCGCGCGTACTCGCTGACGGTCCTGCCAGCCGCTGGGGTCCGCGGTTCTGTGCGCTCTTCGGCGTTGGACTGGTGATCGGCGGCGTTTTCAGGGCCGACCCAGCTCTCGGGTTTCCTGCCGGCGCACCGGAAGGCTATCCCGAGCACCTCACCACCCACGCAATGATTCACGCGGTCGCGCCGCCGCTGTCCTTCCTCTCACTGATCGCGGCCTGTCTGGTGATCGCCCGCCGCTTCGCAGCCGAGGGACTACGCCGTGCGGCTCTCCTTACTCGGATAGTGGCAGCGGTTTGTTTCGTCCTCAGCGTGCCGGTTGGGCCGGGGTTCAGCATCCGCCTGTTCGTTGCCGTGGCTCTGGCATTTGGATGGGTGGCGGCGTACGCCGTCTACCTGCTACGCCGGATCAAGGCTTGATCGCCACGACAACGTCACGGCGGATCGAGGAGTCAACCCGATGTGCGAAGTCGCGGTAGGGGCCAAAGTCCAGAGGTTCCAAGCCTGCGTCGGCGACCAGCTCGAGCAGCCGCTCCCGTCGCAGGCCTATCGCGTTCCACGACAGACCGAGAGCGCCGCCGGTCTTCAGCTGCCGAGCCCAGACTGGAAGTGCCTCGCCGATCAGGCTGGCTGCGGAACGGTCCCGCTTCCCGCTGGCACCGCGTACGTCGGTCCGGCTCCCATGCACAACGCCGTACGGGGCGTCTGCCAGCACCGCGTCAAACCTGCGCTTGCCGTACAGCGCGGCCGACTGCCGAGTGTCGCCGGAAAAGGCTGTAAGTACAACGGGCCGATCCCGGCCGACCGGGGTCACCTCGGCATCCAGACGCCTCCCGATGATCTTGCCCTCACGTCGCACCGGGCTGAGCGCCAGCGAGTGCTTCAGTCGCTTGCGACGCAAATAGGTCCGCAGGTACGCCGCGTAGGCTTCAATCGCCTTGAGCTCGGCCTCGACGCCGGCCGCGTTGCAACCCAGCATCATGGCGGTGCTCAGCGTGGTCCCGCGCCCGCACATCGGATCCAAGATCGTGACCGCTCCGCCGGCCGGCCGTCGCATCGAGGCTAGCGTGATGTTGATCAACAGCCGGGTGAACTGTTCATTCGTCTTCCCCGGATACTTCGGAATGGTGACCAGATCGTCGTCGAATAGGTCAGGGGTAGGCACCTCAACTGGCAACAGCCGATCGTGCTCTCGTCGGAAGGCGGCATAGAAACCAGAGAGCCGCCCCAGCGCCCAGATGACCTGCGCGTCAATGCTGTCCACTGCCACCGCCAGGTACCCGATCCGCGCAAGAGTGACCGGTGCGATCGGCGGATGATCATGAGCGCCAAGCAGGACCTTGAGTTCGGCTGCTACCAACCGCTCGGCCTCGGACGCGTAGACCCGATTGGCCGACGGTGCGAGCAAGATCAAGTGGTCAGCCATGCCTCAACATGATCACGGCTCGGCAGTATTTCCTTGCGAATAGGGAACGACAGCTAGCGCTGATCTCCAGGGTGACCGTGCGCCTTGGCCCGGTCGAAGCTCGCTCGAACCTCCTGCTCGGCTTCCTCCACGCCGGTCCAGGTTGCGCCCTCGACAGACTTGCCGGGCTCGAGGTCCTTGTAGACCTCGAAGAAATGCTCGATCTCAAGGAGCACCCATTGGCGCACGTCCGAGAGATCGCGTATGTGGTCCCGCCGGGGATCAGACGCTGGGACGCAGAGCACCTTGTCGTCGCCACCCGCTTCGTCCGTCATCCGGAACATCGCGACTGCCCGGCAGCTGATCAGGCAGCCTGGAAATGTTGGCTCGGAGATCATCACCAGCGCATCCAGAGGATCGCCGTCCTGACCGAGAGTCTCCTCAATGAAGCCGTAATCGGCCGGATACTGAGTCGAGGTGAACAGCGTACGGTCCAGCCGAATGCGGCCGGTGTCATGATCGACCTCGTACTTGTTCTTGTGACCCTTGGGGATTTCAACGGTGACATCGAAGGTCAGTCCGCTGAGCGGCTTGAGCCCTCGCTCGGCTTCAGGTGTGGTCATATGACCTCCTTGGGATACTGACTTCTGCGAGAGTGCATACCAGTGACTGTCCCGGCGGTTTGAGCCTAGCGTGAAGGAGGTGGGCGTAGCCCGTGGGTCCCAAGCGGATTGCCATGGTCGTTCTCGGCGTCCTCGCTGCGATCGTTGTCGTCATCAGCGTTGTCGCGGGAGCCATCGTGGTGCTGCCGCATGAGAACCGGTATGCAGTTGGGCTCCGGCCAGGCGAGAGCGCGTCGAGCGCTCCGGTCAGCACGCCGAGCAATTCCACCACTGCAGCGCCCGCCGCCAGCAACCCGGCAACGGCCACGCCGACGCCTCCAAAGCAGAACCTGCCTGACCCCGTCCTGGCGGCAGCCTCGCTGCGCGTCGTTCCCAATAAGACCGCTGTGGCCGCCAAAATCCGAGCGATCAAGGTCAAGGGCGTGGGAGGCGCCTACTCCGGCTCGGTCGTCGAGGTCGGTTCCGGAAAGGTGCTCTACGCCCATAACGCCACTCGGGGCTATATCCCGGCCTCCACGATGAAGCTGCTGACATCGACAGCCGCGCTGTCGATCTTGGGGCCTGACCACACCTTCAAGACCTCGGTGGTCAGTCCAAAGCGAGGGCAGATCATTCTGGTCGGTGGCGGGGACCCGTACCTTGCCAGCAAGGCCGGTTCCGACTATCCAAAACGAGCGACCATCAATGGACTGGCGCGAGCTACGGCGAGCCGGCTCAAGCAGGACAAGATCTCCAGAGTCAGCCTCGGCTATGACGCGTCACTGTTCAAGGGCCCTGCCTGGAACCCGCGCTGGCCAGTGTTTTACGGCAACCAGGTCTCGCGCACCTCGGCACTTTGGGTTGATGAGGGCCGAGTGGGTGGCGGGGGCCTGCGTTACCGAAACCCGGCCGAGGAGGCCGCAACGGCCTTCGCGGCAGCCTTGTCCAAGCAAGGGGTGAGGGTCTCCAGTACGCGGTCGGCGCGTGCGCCGAAGTCGGCGCCGGTCGTGGCGAGGGTCTCTTCAATGTCACTGGAGCGGATTGTCGAGCACCTGCTCATGGTCAGCGACAACGACGCTGCAGAAGTGATCTTCCGACAAGCAGCCATCGGCGCTGGAAAGCCCGGATCGATTGCCGAGGCGACCAAGGTCGTACGAGCTGAGCTCACCAAGCTCCAGATCTGGGATCCCGGCATGACGATCAGCGACGGCAGCGGCCTGGCTCGCCAAACCAAGGTGCCAGCCGACTCCATGGTCAAGATGCTTCGCGTGGCTGCCGGGCAGGAGCATCCTGAGCTCCGTGCCGTGATCACCGGATTACCCGTAGCCGGGGTGGAAGGCAGCTTGAAGCGCCAGTACTACGACAACCAGAGCCTGGCTGGACGTGGGGTGGTACGCGGCAAGACCGGCACGCTGAACAAAGTCCGGGCTCGCGCCGGCGTGTTACGCACTACGGACGGCTCGCTGCTGGCGTACGCCTTCTTGATCAACAATCCGAAGAACGAGTTCAACGCCATGGTTTGGCTGGACCGTGTGACGGCTGCAGTCAGTACCTGCGGGTGTCGTTAGCAATCCATTCAGGGGAGGCCCACAAGCCGTGCCGTGGCGGAGCTCGCACATAGACTCGCCGGCATGACAACCTCGATGGTCGACTGGACCGTGGCGCTGAACACGGCTACCAAGCTGGTCAGGCCCGGCCCGGAGATCTCCCGCCAAGGTGCAGCGGCTGTCGTCGCCGAGCTCCGGAGCTTCGCAGCCCGAGCGGAGACATACGTCCGCGAGGTCACTGGAATGGACGCTGCCAGCGGTACCGCCCCGGTGCTGGTTGTTGATCGACCGCGGTGGATTCAAGCCAACCTGGACGGCTTCCGCCAGATCCTGCTACCGCTCAATGCCAAGATGATTGAGCGGATGAAGGAGTCAAATCCCACCATCGCGAGCCTGGGCCCGCGCATCACAGGCGTTGAAGTAGGTGCCCTGCTCAGCTACCTGTCCTCGAAGGTGCTCGGTCAATTCGACCCTTTCTTTCCCGGAGCCGATACCAACGCAGCCGGCGGTCGGCTGCTACTCGTTGCACCGAACATCGTCTCCATCGAACGTGAGCTCGATGTGGATCCCGCCGATTTCCGGCTCTGGGTCTGCCTGCACGAGGAAACTCACCGCGTTCAGTTCGCGTCAGTGCCGTGGCTGCGCGGGTACCTCAACGCCCAGATCGCCCAGATCGTCGACTCCGCGGAGCTTGACCCGACGATCGTGGCTCAGATGCTCCGCGAGGCGCTCAAGCGGGTCCTCGACGCGGTTACTCACAACCAAGAGGTATCGATCATCGACTTGGTCCAGACGCCAGCGCAGCGCGAGACGGTCGATCGCGTTACCGCCGTCATGTCGCTACTCGAGGGCCACGCCGACGTCGTGATGGACGGCGTTGGCCCCGAAGTGATTCCCACCGTTGAGGCGATCCGTGCCAAGTTCACGGTGCGCCGCCAGGGCCAGGGCTTCGACAAGATCATCCGCAAGCTGCTCGGGCTGGACGCCAAGATGCGGCAATATCGCGACGGCGCAACTTTCTGTCGCGCAATCATGGCCGAAGTGGGCATGTCGGGCTTGAACAAGGTCTGGACCTCCCCGGAGACGCTGCCGACCGCGACCGAGATCTCCAACCCAGGGCTCTGGCTGGCGCGGATGCACCCCGAGCTGACAGCCGGCTGAGCCGAAGTACTCGGTGGCTTATCGCGAGCTCGGTCCAGCCAGCCTTGCGGTCGTCCAAGCGGTCGACGCCGCGCTGACCAGTCAGGACAAGCATCTTCTCGTCGCGTGCTCAGGCGGTCCCGACTCGCTAGCACTCGCATTCGCTGCTCGTTACGTGGCGCTTCGTCACTATCTGGAGTACGCGGCGATTGTGATTGATCACGGATTGCAGGACGGATCAGCAGATGTTGCCGTGCTCGTCGCGCAGCAGCTCGGCCGACTTGGCTACGACGACGTGATTCTCAGAACGGTTGAGGTGGACCAATCTGCGCCTATCGGGCCGGAAGCCGCGGCTCGACAGGCTCGCTATGCGGGGCTCGACGCGGAAGCCCGGGCGCGTTCCGCCACAGTGTTGGTCGCTCACACCCTCGACGATCAGGCCGAGACCGTGCTGCTCGGCCTGGCCCGCGGATCGGGCAGCAGGTCGCTAGCCGGGATGCCGCCCCGAGCAGGACATCTGCTGCGACCAGTCCTGCACCTGCGGCGCGAAACGACACATCAGGCGTGTTCAGAGCTGGGACTTGACCCATGGCAGGACCCGCACAATACAGATCGTCGCTTTACCCGGGTTCGGGTGCGCGAGACCGTGCTACCCACGCTTGAGGCGGAACTGGGCCCTGGCGTTGCGGAAGCCTTGGCACGGACCGCGCAGCTGCTCCGCGACGACACCGAGCTACTCGATCGGCTGGCCGCGGAGGCTTATCGCACTGTGGAAGGACTCGGCGGAACGGACACATTGGACTGCGCAGCACTGGAATCCCAACCGCCCGCATTGCGCCGCCGGATTCTCCGGCTCTGGCTGTTGGCCCACGGTATAGGTGACCTCACGCTGCGGCACATCAATGCTGTGGAGTCCCTGGTGATCGGCTGGCATGGCCAGAAATCCATCCAGGTTCCCGGGGCGACTGTGACGCGTAATGCAGGGCGGCTTCGGGTGGGCTGATGTGCCCGAGCAAGGCGCTACCGGGTCCACGGCCTGCCTCATCCTGTGGCAGGCTGAGCCCGTGGACGACAGCCAGGTCGACGGTGATTTGACGCGCGTCCTCGTTACCGAGGAGGAACTAGCCACTCGGATCAGCGAGCTCGCCGCTGAGATTGATCGGGACTACGCAGGCAAAGAACTGCTCCTTGTCGGTGTACTCAATGGAGCGGTCATGGTGATGGCCGATCTCTCTCGCGCCCTCACCATTCACTGCCGGATGGACTGGATGGCGGTGTCCTCCTATGGCTCCGGCACCCAGTCCTCGGGTGTGGTACGGATTCTCAAGGATCTGAGCACTGACGTGGCCGGGCATGACGTTCTGCTGGTCGAGGACATCATCGATACCGGGCTTACGCTGTCGTACCTGGTCAGCAACTTGCGCTCCCGCGGACCGGCCAGCTTGAGGGTCCTGACGGTCTTCAGAAAGCCCGAGGCGGCGCGGAATCCGGTTGATGTTGCCTATGTCGGATTCGACATTCCCAATGAGTTTGTTGTCGGATATGGCCTGGACTACGACGGTCGCTACCGGAATCTGACTTCGGTCGGTGCGCTTTCGCCGGACGTTTACAGCTGAGAGATACGTGCCCTGACAGGCTCAACGCGTCTGACGATGTCGTCGAGACGCACCAGCCAGCTTGGACGTGAACGATAGCCTTGACAGGAGGATCTCCCGGATCCGAAGCACCTCACTAGGCAGGTCATGAACTTACGACGGATATTCCGCTCGCCCCTGGCGTGGATCGTCATTGCCGTCATCGCGATCGGGCTGTTGATTGACTTCAGCCAGCGCGTCACCAGCGGCTACAAGGAGGCGCCGACCTCTCAGGTGGTCTCGATTATCAACGGCAACGAGCCGTTGAGCGAAGTCATCTTGATCGATAAAGAACAAGAAATCCGCGTCACGGTGAAGGACGCGAACAAGACGGGCTACAAGGCAACCTGGGTTGGCAATCAGAGTGATCAGCTGATCGATCGGCTCAATCAACGGGTCGCGGACAAGACACTGGATCAGTGGAAGGGCGAAAACGCCACTCCCGGCTTCTTCAGCTCACTGCTAGGCACCCTGATCCCGTTCATCATCATCGGCGTGCTGTTCTTCTTCCTGCTGAACTCTGTCCAGGGCGGCGGCAGCCGGGTCATGCAATTTGGCAAGTCGAAGGCCAAGATCGCCAACAAAGACACACCGAAGACCACATTCCGCGATGTAGCCGGCTGCGAGGAGGCCATCGAGGAACTGCAGGAGATCAAGGAATTCCTCGCGGAGCCCGGGAAGTTCCAAGCTGTCGGAGCCAAGATTCCGAAGGGCGTGTTGCTGTACGGCCCTCCAGGGACAGGCAAGACACTGTTGGCTCGAGCGGTCGCCGGTGAGGCCGGGGTGCCGTTCTACTCGATCTCAGGCTCTGACTTCGTCGAGATGTTCGTTGGCGTTGGCGCCTCACGCGTTCGGGATCTGTTCGAGCAGGCGAAGGAGAACGCGCCCGCGATCGTCTTCATCGACGAGATCGATGCCGTGGGCCGGCATCGTGGCGCCGGCATGGGCGGCGGCCACGACGAACGCGAGCAAACCCTCAACCAGCTGCTGGTCGAGATGGACGGCTTCGACGTACGCGGCGGCGTGATCTTGATCGCCGCCACCAACAGGCCTGATGTGCTCGATCCCGCGTTGCTGCGCCCCGGGCGGTTCGACCGCCAGATCTCGGTCGAGGCGCCAGACCTGAGGGGCCGCTTCGACATCTTGAAGGTGCACTCAGAGGGTAAGCCGATGGCGCCAGACGTCGATCTGGAAGGCGTGGCGCGGCGTACGCCCGGGTTTACCGGCGCCGATCTGGCCAATGTGCTCAACGAGGCCGCGCTGCTCACGGCGCGGCAGAACGCGCGGATGATCACCGATGAGTTCCTCGACGAGGCGATCGACCGGGTCGTCGCCGGCCCTCAGAAGCGCAGCCGACTGATGAGCGACAAGGACAAGTTGGTGACCGCGTATCACGAAGGTGGCCACGCGCTCGTTGCCGCGGCGCTGCCTGGCACCGACCCGGTGCAGAAGGTCACGATCCTGCCCCGCGGCCGCGCGCTCGGCTACACCATGGTGCTGCCGGAGCAGGACAAGTACGCCAACACTCGTGCCGAGCTGCTCGACCAGCTGGCATACATGATGGGCGGCCGGGCAGCCGAGGAACTGGTCTTCCATGACCCGACCACCGGAGCCAGCAACGACATCGAGAAAGCAACAACACTGGCGCGGGCCATGGTCACCCAGTACGGGATGACCGAGCGGCTGGGAGCGATCAAGCTGGGGTCTGGAGACGCTGAACCCTTCCTGGGCCGCGACATTGGCCACGGGCGCGACTACTCCGAGGAGGTCGCCGCGATCGTTGACGAGGAGGTCTCCAAGCTAATCAGCAACGCCCACCAGGAGGCGTTTGACATCCTCAACGAGAACCGGGACGTCCTCGATGATCTGGTGCGCGCGTTGTTCGAGAAAGAGACCTTGGATCGGGCGGAAGTTGCTGCGGTCTTCCAGCCGCTGCGGCTCTGGCCGAAGCGACCCGCATGGACCGGTTCGGATGAGCGCATTCCCTCGACCATCCCACCAGTAACCCCGCCGCCGCCCTCGATCAATGGTCAGACCGGGAACGGCCAGGCTGGCGGTCAGGCACCGGAGTCAGGCAATCAGATTCCAGCTGGTGGGGTGCCGCAATCTCCGGGACATTTGCCCGTTCCATCGCAGTTGCCGGCAGGTGACTCCGATCCGCGGCCGCAACGAGGCCCGGACTTTCGGTGACCGAACTCGACGAGGCCGCCGACATCAGTCGTGACGGTCGCGATGGCATGAGGGGCATTGACCCGATCCACTTCCCGCAGCGAGTCGGCGAGTTCGACCATGAGCGGATCGTCGCTGCCGTCCGCGAGATCCTCATCGGAATCGGCGAGGATCCGGATCGGCAGGGCCTCCGCGACACCCCGGAGCGGGTGGCACGGGCGTACGCTGAGATGTTCGGCGGCCTGAGGGAGGATCCGGAGAAGATCCTGCGCCACGGTCTTCGACCTCGGCCACGACGAGTTGGTTCTGGTCAAAGACATCGAAGTCTGGAGCTGCTGCGAACACCACCTCGTGCCCTTCACTGGGGTCGCCCACGTCGGCTACATCCCCAACCGAGACGGCAGGATCACCGGGCTCAGCAAGCTAGCTCGGCTTGTTGATATCTATGCCAAACGGCCCCAGGTGCAGGAGCGATTGACCACCCAGATCGCCGACGCCATCAACCACATCCTCGAGCCGCGTGGAGTCATCGTGGTGATCGAATGCGAGCATCTCTGCATGACCATGCGCGGCGTCCGCAAGCCAGGTTCAAAGACCATCACAAGTGCGGTACGCGGCCAGCTGCGCAACGCTGCCACCCGGGCGGAGGCCATGGGCCTGATCACCAGCTGACTTGTCAGAACTGAATCGTGCTATGGCGTTGCTGGTTTCTGACAACTCGGCGATTACTTGACGGATTTCTTGTTCGCCTTCCAGGTATTGCAGCGGCCGAAATCGGCAGAGTCCAAACCGCGGCTGAGCCAGCGAATTTGAGCCGCGCTGCTGCCATGGTCGGGCTTTCGGCCGGTCGGCGGGTCCTCGTCCCCTGTGTACGCGTGCCAAACCCTGAGCTGGTAACGGTCGCTGCTGCTGAGTTCGAGCGATTGGGCGGCGACGGCGAGGAAGACGCCCTCAAAGCACTGTGCCTGAAGCTCCAGGCGACGACTTAACAGATACCGTCCGCTGCGACTCTTGGTCCGATAGGCGCGTTGCCCATACTCACCGAGCATGCCGCTTGCGGCCTGCAGGTGGTGACCGAACTCATGAGCGACAAGGCCGACGTAGCCGAGTCGCGCGTACGTGTACGCCTCGGGGCCGTCGTCACCGGTCACCGGCCAATAGATGGTCCGGGTGGCCGAGCAGTAGAACGCCGGAGCCCGCCTTTGATTGAACCGTCCGCAGGGGGTCTTGATCGTGTTGCGATAGGCCTTGACCTTCGGCTTGGCCAGTTCGATGCCACGCGCGGCCAGCGGCTTGTCAAAGGCCTTCATCAGGCAGCGGACCAACTTTTCGCCGTACGAGGCCAGGTTGGCATCCTTCAGCGGCGGCGTCGGCGACCGCGCCTTGACTTTGCAGGTGACCCGAGTACCGCCGAGATCGACGGCGTAGATGCTGTTCTTTGCGAGCGATCTGTTGGGCCGATCGGGAGTACGGCCGGTACTGGATCCGGGTGTGCTCGTCGGCTCCGTGGGAGAACTGGCGGCTGTCGGACTCGCCGTTGCGCCTTCTGGCGCTGCAGTCCGGTGCGCTCGCGGCGGCTGCAGTCCAGGTACCTCACCGTTCGATGTGATGTGGCAGCCGGCGAGCGCCATGAGGCCGATCGTCACCAAAAGAACCAGCAGGGCCGGTCTGTGCGGTGAGCGCGCAGACCGGTACGGCGGAAGCGGCACGGGGAGAGCATAGGGTGATCCGGGTGAGTCCGCTGCTTGCCGTCCCTGGCCTGCCGCAGCCGGGCCGCACTTTAGTCATTGGTGTGGTCAACGTCACGCCAGACTCCTTCTCTGACGGCGGTGAGTGGTTGGACCCGGCCGCCGCCATCGGCCACGGGTTCGACCTGCTGGACGAAGGTGCGGACATCATCGATGTTGGCGGCGAGTCAACGCGGCCAGGCGCAACTCGGCCAGAGGTGTCCGAGGAGCTCCGCCGGGTACTGCCTGTGGTCCGGGAACTGGCTGCCGCTGGCGCGTGCGTCAGCATCGACACCATGCGTCCGGCAGTCGCCGCACCGGCGATCACAGCCGGAGCGAGTCTGGTGAACGATGTCTCCGGTGGCAAGGCGGATTCAGGGATGCTGAGGCTGGTCGCGGACTCCGGTGTCCCTTATGTCTGTATGCATTGGCGGGGCCATTCCGAGGACATGCAGAGCAGGGCGGCCTACGCCGATGTGGTGACCGACGTGATCGCTGAGTTGGGTATTCAGCTCGCTGAATCTGTCAGTGCTGGCGTAGCCACGGAGAAGTTGATCATTGATCCAGGGTTCGGGTTTGCCAAGACAGTCGAACATAACTGGCACCTGCTGCAACGCCTCGAGGAGTTTGACGTTCTCGGGCGACCGATGCTCGTGGGAGTCTCCCGGAAGACCTTTCTGGGCCGGCTGCTCGCCGATTCTGATGGGAAGCCGCGGCCTCCGAAAGGGCGCGACGACGCCACCACCGCGCTCACCACCGTGCTTGCGTTGCGTGGCGTATGGGGCGTACGGGTGCACTCGGTCCGTGCGACCCGAGACGCTATTGCCGTGGTGGACCGACTCCTATCACACTGAAACGTATGTTCGCGAGCGTCGGGTAGAGCGGGCGCCGCTGCTGTCTGGACGATCGAGCAGGCCCGGTGGATAACAAGTCAGCGCGCCGTCCGAGGAGCCCGCCGTGCCTGCGAGGGAGGAAGACAGCAGCTTCCAGCGGCCGCTCGGGCGCGAGCGAACACAGACAGTTGCTAAGTCGGATAGGGTCGCATGCGTCAGGAGGTGGTATGGCGGCAAACGCAGTCGCAGACATCGAGCGCCGATCCACCGAGAGCGCCCGCGATCGGATCAGCCTGACTGGAATAGCCGCCTTTGGCCGCCATGGCGTATTCGACTTCGAGCGCGACCAGGGTCAGCGATTCGTCGTCGATGTGAGTTGCACGTTGGATCTCGCGCCAGCCGCGAGCGCTGATGATCTTACGAAAACCATCGACTATGGTGCTCTCGCGCAGGCGGTCGCTGCAGATGTTGAACGGGACCCGCTAAATCTGATAGAAGCCCTTGCCGACAGAATTGCTCTGACGTGCCTGCGCTATGAGGCCGTCCAATGCGTCGAGGTCACTGTGCACAAGCCGCAAGCGCCCATGCCGGTGGATGTTGCCGATATAGCGGTCACGCTGACAAGGAGTAAACGATATGAGTAGCCCCAACCCTCACGCGATCGACGCAGACACTCTGAGCGGCATGAAGCCGTTGCGAAAGGTCGTTTACTCCATCGGCTCCAACCTCGGGGATCGGCTCGGCAACGTGCAGGGTGCCGTCGACGCATTGAGCGATACCCCAGACGTCATCGTGGTGGATGTTTCATCTGTCTATGAGACAGAGCCTGCCGGGGGACCTGCCGGCAGCCCGCAATTCCTCAACATCGTGGTGGTCGCCGAAACCACACTCGAGCCTACGACCTTGGTGGAGCGGGCCTTCGCAATCGAGGAGGCGTTCGGACGGGCCCGTGACGGCGAACGGTGGGGCCCGCGTACCCTGGACGTCGATTTGATCATGGTCGGGAACGCCATCGTTGACCAGGAAGATCTCAAGCTCCCGCATCCACTCGCTCACGAACGCGCGTTCGTACTGGTGCCGTGGTACGAGGTCGATCCGACAGCGGAGATAGTTGGCAAGGGAGCGATTGGTGACCTGCTCAGCCGAGCGGACGCATCGGGCGTAGTCCGGCGAGATGATCTTGTGATCGACCGAGACTGAGGATCATCGAGCTTGGCTCAGCAACCCTCTGGCGGCTCAGTCAAACTGACACCGTTTCGCGCCCTCGTCGTCGCCGCCTTGTTCGGCGGCCTGGCCGGCTGGCTTCTGGTGGTGACAGCCAACGCCTTTGACCTGATCCCGCCCGAAGTGCCGTGGACCGCCCCGATCGGTCTGATCTTGGTCGCTGCGCTGGTTGGTGCTCTGGCGTACGTCACGCATCAGCGAATCCAGGTACGCCATGAACGCATCGAACCGCAGCGAGCCGTTGCTTTTCTGGTGCTTGGCAAGGCGTCCGCGCTGGCCGGCGCCCTGGTGGCGGGCGGCTATCTCGGATTTGCGTTGATGTTCCTCACCCGGCTGGATGCGGCAGCTCCGCGGGACCGTGTGATCCGATCTGCTGTTGCGATCGTTGCGGGCATAGTGCTCTGTGTCATGGGCCTGCTGCTGGAGCGGGCGTGCAAAGTCCCCACCGAGCCCGACGACGACGCTGCTGCTCGCGGGGGCGACGACTTGGAGGCAGACACTCGCGACTGAGCGCCGAAATCCACGGTGGCCAGCGGACCGAGGCATATCGTGACGAGCGTGTCTTCGCCAGCCAGTGCCAGCCGCGGGCTCCACCCCTCGCGGCTCCAGCGCATTTCAGAAGTCGTCTTGATCGCCGGCACGGTAGCGGCGGTCGTGGCCGCCTCCGGAACCATCTGGTTTGTGCGTCTGGGGGTCACCATCGCTATCGCAGCCGCGCTGGTCGCCTGCGCCTTCGCTTGGCGTGAGCTCAACACGGCGAGGCGAACTCAGGCGCAGGCCATGCTGAAGGCGACCCGGGAGCACGGTGAGGCGCTGAGCGAGGAGCGGAGCCGGAACGCAGCCGTCGTCGAGACCCTCAGCGGGCGAATCTCCGATGCCCGCAAGGTGATCGAGAAGCAGCGGGTGATCATTGCTCGGGAGCGACAGCAGACTGGCAGCTTGAAGGACGCTAAGAGCTACCTGAAGAGCGAGATCGAGTACCGCGAGCAGGTCATCTCCGCCCTTCGCGATACCGTGCGCGAGCGTGAAGCGGAGCTGATCGCCCTCCGCGTTGAACCGGACGCGCAAGTCCATCACATGCCACGCAGGGTGCTGGCAGACCATGACTTCGTCTGGGAGCCGCTGTCAGACGACGATGAGCTCACCGGAGAATTGCGCCCGACAGTGGTCGACATCAAGATCATTGACATGGTGTTGCCCAATTACGAGGCAGATCGTCAGCCTGCGTGATCGAGAGGCAGCGCGCGTCTCACCAAGATCAGGTAGCGCGATCTGCAGCGAGCAATTGAACCCCGGATCGCGCGCCGCTGTGCTGAGAAGGAGCGAGCGGACACGCTTTTCGTCCGCGAGCGACGACGAAGTAGGCCGCTACCAAGCGCGATCCGCAGCGAGCGGAGCGAGCAATTCAGCACTGCACAGCTACTTGTCGATGTCGCCGACGACGTAGCCGATCGAGGCGAGGGTTGCCTCCAGGGCCTCCGTGCGTACCCCCACCAGCAGGCGTTCCAGGCTGGAGATGTTGTTGAACGACGGCGTCCGCAGCTTGAGTCGCCACGGGGTCTTCTCTCCGCGAGACACCAAAAACACGCCCGCGATGCCGAGCGGCGCCTCGATCGCCAGGTATCCCTCACCCTCGGGCACGCGGATGATCTTGCCCAGCTTCACCGATACCGGCCCAGGTAGTCGTGTCAGGCGGTCGATGCAGGCGATGATCAACGATGCGCTGATCGCCAGCTCCTCGGCGAGGACCCCCAGCCGCGATTGCGCATCGCCCGCGCGGCGTACCGGAGGAGCAATCAGGCCGGCGAGCTCGCGGTAGGCCAGATAGGGCTGGACGAGCCGCAGGTCAAGATCAACTCCGCTTGCCCGTGCCGCCGGGCCGCTTACTCCGAACTGCTGGATGGTTTCGTGATCCAGCAGGCCGACTCCGCATGTCAAGGCAGCGAAGTCTCCAGAGTCGATCATCGTCAGTGCGGCCTCTGCTACGCGTGCCGCTTGCATCGCGAGCTTTTGTTCAGTTTGTAGCCAGGCGCCGTCGGCATCGACGGCCAGCCCGCCGATCCGGGTCGCCATCGGGTGGATGCGGTTGCCGGTCAGTCGGAGGGTCTGGGTACGCAACTCCTCACGTAAGAGGCGCAGTCCAGGATCGCTCGCGAGCCGATGCGGTATGTAACCGAGGAACCCGCAATGACTGAGGATGCGGGTGTGCTCGGCCAGCAGGGTACGCAGCCACATGGCACGCTCTGGCACCGCAAGACCCATCATCTGTTCGCAGACGAGGGCGACCGCGAGTTCACCGAAGAAGGGTGCTTGCCAGTCGTGCCGGTCGGCCAGCATCAGGATCTGCCGATAATCACGCACTTCGAAGAGCTTCTCGGCACCTCGGTGCATCGCCCCGACCACGACCTTGGCCGTGGTGATCACCTCGTCCTCTGTCCACAGCCGCAGCTCGATCAGCCCCGCCTGGCCGGGGTGCTCGGGACCGAGGTCGAGCAGGATCGTTCCGGTCGGCATCTTGGTCGGCTGAGTCGAGGGCAGCACGCCTGGACCAAGAGATCCGACCAGGACACGAAGTGGCCGGTGCACCATCAGCTCAGCCACTTGGCGTACGTTTTCGCGCCTGGGGTGGCAAGCGCACGCGTCAGGGGCCTCTTGGGCGCACCATCTTGCGCTTGTGATGGGAAACGCACCCCACCGCAGGAGTCGAGCGAGCCATCGATACAGAGCGAGCAGTTCAACACTGCAGCAGCCACCAATGGGATCCCCACACGAATTGGGAACTGAGCGCGGACAGCTGGCTGCGCCGATCGAGATCAACCAGTGGATCGGGAGAAGACTCGGACTGCAGCAGATCCAGTATCACTTCGCTCTGCAGACCGCAGAATGCAGTGGTTGCTCCCGCCTCCTCGCCTGCGGCGCGAACAGCATCGATCGCAACGTGGGCCGTGAGATTCACATTGCCACCAGGAACTGGTTCCAGCGCCCGGCCGTCACGGTATGCGGCCAGCGAACCGGTGAGCGGGCGACGCGCCGCCGTATGGCCGTAGTCGATCATGAGGGCACAACCCCTGCGTTTGATGATCATATTGATCAGCTCGACCCACGCACGGTCCCTGGTAATGCCGATCTCCGCGCGGTCACCGCCAGGCCACCACCGGTCAGCCCAGGCAAGCTGCTCACTCGGCAGTCGTGGCCCAGCCTGCTCGCTGCCGCCATCGTCGATGATCACTTCTCGCCAGCCGTCGGCATACTGCATGGCAACCGGACACGGCAAGTCGTCCAGCCACTCGGAGCAGATGATCATGACCGGATCGGGCTGGTCCAGCGCCTCGCCCGCCTCGCCGCTTGTCCAGCATCCGTACCGCACGTCCCAGAGGTCCTGGGCCCAGGCAACTTGCGAAGCCAAGCCCTTGGGCCGTTTCCGAAGATCAATTCCCAGCAGCTGCAGATCAGGCCTGATCGCTGAGAGCTCCTCGAGCAAACGGCCACTGCCGGCGCCGACGTCGACCACGCGACTGATCCCACCGCGGCTGTCGATCAGCGCAGCCAGCATCTTGACGATCATCGGACCACTCGTTGCTGCGGTGCGGAAGTGAACATCAGGGTTGTGAATGCGCCAGAATCCGTCCGTGCCGTACGCCGATTCGACCCAGGCGTCGAACCAAGAGCGCGATCCCCGCGCAGGAGGATCAGGGGGGCCCGCTTCCCCCACTGAGAAATGCGGGAGCATTGCCCTATGGTGCCTGATGCCGCGTCGGTGACCTCCAGCGCCGTCCACGCAGGGCCATTACCCTCCTTCCCCGCGCTGCCGCCACTGCCCTCTCTGCCGCGGCGACTCTCGGCGGAGCCGCCGGGGTGGGTACGCGAAGTGGACATTGTGGTAGTCGGATCCGGGATCGCTGGTCTGACGGCTGCTCTGGAGTGCCGGGACCTGGGCACGATCATGGTCGTGACCAAGGATGAGGTCGCCGCCGGCTCGACGCACTGGGCGCAGGGTGGGATTGCCTGGGTGCAGGCCGAGGGGGACACGGTCCAGCAGCACATCGACGACACCTTGGTCGCCGGCGCTGGCCTCTGTATCGAAGAGTCGGTACGCGTCCTGGTCACCGAAGGCCCCGACGAGGTGGCGAAGCTCATCAACCGGGGTGCCGAGTTTGATCGCGACCTAGCTGGCGAGCTGGAACTGACCCGTGAGGGCGGCCACCACCGGAGCCGGATCGCGCATGCCGGGGGTGACGCCACCGGCGCGGAGATCGAACGCGCGCTGATCTCCGCAGTCGTGGCCGATCGCGGGATCGAGATTGTCGAGCATGCGTTGGTCCTCGACGTGATTCCAGCCGAGGTCGGTCCGAATGAGCGGCCCGCAGTCGCCGGAGTGACGCTGCATGTGCTCGGAGAGGGCACTCGCGGCGGCGTCGGCGCAGTGCACGCTCGGGCAGTTGTTCTTGCCACGGGTGGCATCGGGCAGATCTACGCTGTGACGACGAATCCGCCGGTCTCCACCGGGGATGGGATCGCAGCCGCGCTCCGCGCCGGAGGGCGGTTGCGGGACATCGAGTTCATCCAATTCCACCCCACCGTGCTCTACCTCGGTCCGGGAGCCCGCGGCCAGCTGCCGCTGGTCAGCGAGGCCGTACGCGGGGAGGGCGGCCAGCTCGTCAACTCCCGTGGCGAACGCTTCATGGTCGGGAGGCATCCGCTCGCTGAGCTAGCCCCTCGAGATGTTGTCGCCAAACAGATCATGAAGGAGATGGCGGCAGCCGGTGCCGATCACGTCTATGTTGACGGCCGAATGCTGGCAGAGGAGACCTGGCGGGTGCGGTTCCCCACCATCTGGCACAGCTGCCGCCGAGCTGGGATCAACCCAGCGACGGATCTGATCCCGGTTGCGCCTGCGTGCCATTACTTCTGTGGCGGTGTGGAGACAGATATCGACGGGGCAACGAACCTGGTCGGGCTGTACGCGTGCGGCGAGGTAGCGTCCTCGGGGGTGCACGGCGCTAATCGGCTGGCCTCGAACTCTCTCCTGGAGGGCCTGGTTTTCGCCCGCCGGATCGCCGTGCGGCTGCGGGAAAACCCCCCACCCCGCCGATCGCCTGCACGAGATCATCGGGAACCGGGCCTGATCGATCGATCCGTGGTCCCGGCGTTGCAGCAGGCCATGAGCCGCCACGCCGGAGGTCTCCGGGAAGCCGCGGGACTTGACCGGTGCGCCAGCGACTTGGCGGCGCTGGCCCGGCAGACGGGCGCTCAGCCGGGTTTGGAGTCCTGGGAGGCGACCAACCTGATGACAGTAGCGGCAGCCGTCGTGGCTTCCGCGCGTCTCCGCGAGGAATCCCGAGGAGCTCATTGGCGCGATGACTTCGAAGGCCGTCGCGAGCCCTGGCGCGGCCACCTCCTCGTCGAACACGATGATCAGCAAGGATTGCGGCATCACTTTGTGCCGGCCCTCTCCATAGGCCCAGATGGGCGCCCGGACCGTCAATGATTCACACGACGCTGGGCGAGATCCAAGACCTGGTGACGGCTGCGGGCCTCGACCTCGATGCCCTTTCCTTGATCATCTCTGAGGCGCTCGACGAGGATCTGGGTGGCCGCGGTGTGCTGCCGGCCGGCACCGGCGCTGGTCTCGACATCACATCTTTTGCCACGATGCCTGCCGCTCGTACCGCGCACGGCGAGTTCGTGGTACGCCAGCCCGGCACCGTCGCCGGCCTGCCCGTAGCTGCGTACGTCGTCGCGTCGGTCTGTGCACCGGCTGGCGACTTCAACCTCGTCTTGCACGCAACCGACGGCGATCGCGTCGCGCGCGGGGACGTGCTGATCTCGATCACCGGCAATGCGCGGGCATTGCTGACGGCTGAACGGGTTGCCTTGAATTTGATCACCATGATGTCGGGCGTCGCAACGGCTACCCGCGCTTGGGTCGACGCGCTCGCCGGAACGAATACCAAGGTTCGGGACTCACGCAAGACACTTCCGGGCCTGAGAATGCTGCAGAAGTACGCAGTCCGCGTTGCCGGAGGCATCAATCACCGTATGTCATTGGCTGATGCCGCCTTGATCAAGGACAACCATGTGATCGCGGCTGGGGGAGTGATAGAGGCTTATCGCGCGGTCCGACGGTCTTTTCCTGACGTTCCGGTTGAGGTGGAAGTGACCTCGGCTGAGCAGGCGCGCCAAGTCGTCGCAGCGGGTGCTACTGAGATCTTGCTGGACAATATGAGCTCTGCTGAGATGACCGGAATCGTGGCCGAGTTGGGGAACCGCGCGACTTTCGAGGCGAGTGGCGGCCTGACATTACTGAACGCAACTGACGTTGCGAAGACCGGTGTGAATTTTGTGGCAGTAGGGGCGATCACACATTCTGCGCCCATCCTAGATATTGCACTCGACTTTGCTTCTTCTTAAATCTGAAGAATGCGAGTAATCTCGCACACGTCAGGTAGTCTCATTTTTCACTGGAGGAACTATGGCGCAGCGCGTGCAGATCATTCTTGAAGACGATTACGACGGGGGAACCGCCGACGAGACGGTTAGTTTCGCTCTGGACGGTGCGGAGTATGAAATCGACCTGTCGTCGAAAAATGCCACTGGGCTCCGCGACGCGCTGGCACCATGGGTGTCACATGCACGCAAGATCGGTGGCCGGCGCAAGCGGGCCACGAAAGCTAGTGGTTCGGCGAGCACGAGCGACATCCGGGCATGGGCACTGGCACACGGTCACGATGTCAGCAGCCGTGGACGCGTCTCGGCAGAGGTACGGGATGCCTACGAGAAGGCTCATGCCTGATCTGATCGCCGAGTCCTGCTCCAACGGCTCTCCTTAGGCTTGGTTTCTAAGCCGCCCCTGCATCGAGCACTGTCGTCATTGCGCCCTGGGCGAACATGCCTTGCCCAGGGCGCTTGCCGTCGGTGCCTTTCTAGGAAAGGGTTTCCGGCCTGATCGCCGCCATCCGCGGCATCCAGGCGCTGTCACGGAAACGTGACCGGCAAGGGGAATATCCGGCGGTCGGACGGGGGTTGTACTCCGACACCGCACTCGTGTCGATCGAGCCCAGTACGGGCAGCCCGAGCAACCGACAGCCGGGTCTGCCACGAATGAGCAACAAGGCAATTGAGGGCGTAGCCGACTAGAGTGAGAGACGTCGGTGGCGGTCCAGCCAGCAGGGCGAGAGCCGCGCCGAGAGCGAGGGAGCAATCATCATGTTCGAGCGGTTTACCGATCGGGCCCGACGCGTCGTGGTGTTGGCGCAAGAAGAGGCTCGCATGCTGAACCACAACTACATCGGCACTGAACACATCCTGCTGGGACTCATCCATGAGGGCGAGGGCGTGGCTGCCAAAGCTTTGGAGTCCCTCGGTATTTCCTTAGAAGCTGTCCGGCAAAAGGTTGAAGAGATCATAGGTCATGGACAGCAATCCCCAAGTGGCCACATACCATTCACACCACGAGCAAAGAAAGTACTTGAACTTAGCCTGCGCGAAGCCCTGCAGATCAATCATTCCTACATCGGCACCGAGCACATCCTGCTTGGTCTGATTCGGGAAGGTGAAGGCGTTGCGGCCCAGGTTTTGGTGAAGCTTGGCGCGGACCTCAACCGAGTTAGAAATCAGGTCCTGCAATTGCTCAGCGGCTTCCAAGGTAAGGAAGCAGCGACCTCCGGCGCTCCAGAGCAGGGCAGCACCCCGTCGTCATCGATGGTGCTCGACCAGTTCGGCCGTAATCTCACCCAGGCGGCCCGGGAGAACAAGCTCGATCCGGTCATCGGACGAGAGACCGAGATCGAGCGAGTGATGACCGTGCTGTCGCGGCGTACGAAAAACAACCCGGTGCTGATTGGCGAACCGGGCGTTGGCAAGACGGCTGTGGTTGAAGGCCTTTCACAGGCCATTGTCCGCGGAGATGTTCCGGAAACACTCCGAGATAAGCAGATCTACACCCTCGATCTTGGTGCGTTAGTTGCCGGCAGTCGTTATCGCGGTGATTTCGAGGAGCGCCTGAAGAAGGTGCTGAAGGAGATCAAGACCCGCGGCGACGTTGTGCTGTTCATCGACGAGATCCATACCTTGGTCGGTGCCGGTGCAGCCGAGGGCGCGATCGACGCTGCCAGCATCCTCAAGCCGATGTTGGCCCGCGGTGAGCTGCAAACCATTGGCGCTACCACGCTGGACGAATACCGCAAGTACGTGGAGAAGGATGCCGCGCTGGAGCGGCGCTTCCAGCCCATCCAGGTGGCAGAACCGTCGATTGCGCACACCATCGACATCCTGCGCGGGCTTCGGGACCGCTACGAGGCGCACCACCGGATCACCATCACCGATGAGGCCTTGGTGGCTGCGGCTCAGATGGCTGACCGCTACATCTCTGATCGCTTCCTGCCCGACAAGGCGATCGACCTGATCGACGAGGCGGGCGCTCGGCTGCGGATCAGGAGGATGACCGCTCCGCCGGACCTGCGGGAGTTCGACGAGAAGGTGGCCGCGGTGCGGCTGGAGAAGGAAGCTGCCATCGACGCGCAGGATTTCGAGCGCGCCGCGGGTCTCCGCGATGACGAGAAGAAGCTGCTGACCGCGCGCGCCGAGCGTGAGGCGCAATGGAAGTCTGGTGATCTTGACGTCGTCGCCGAGGTGGATGAGGAGATCATCGCCGAAGTGCTATCCACGGCGACCGGCATTCCGGTGTTCAAGCTGACCGAGGAAGAGTCCTCCCGGCTGCTCCGGATGGAGGAGGAGATCGGTAAGCGCTACATCGGCCAGCACGATGCGGTCAAGGCGCTGTCTCGTTCGATCCGCCGTACCCGAGCGGGCCTCAAGGACCCCAAGCGGCCCAGTGGTTCCTTCATCTTCGCCGGGCCGTCTGGCGTCGGTAAGACCGAGCTGACCAAGGCGCTGACTGAGTTCTTGTTCGGTGACGAGGACGCGCTGATCCAGCTGGATATGAGCGAGTACTCCGAGAAGCACACCGCTTCGCGGCTCTTCGGCTCGCCTCCCGGCTATGTCGGCTACGAAGAAGGCGGCCAGCTCACCGAGAAAGTGCGCCGCAAGCCGTTCAGCGTGGTGCTCTTCGATGAGGTCGAGAAGGCGCACCCGGACATCTTCAACTCGCTGCTGCAGATCCTTGATGAGGGTCGGCTGACCGACGCGCAAGGCCGAGTGGTCGATTTCAAGAACACCGTGATCGTGATGACGACCAACCTTGGCACCCGGGACATCGCCAAGAGTGTCTCCCTGGGCTTCAGCGGATCGAGCGGTACCGAGGGCGGCTACGACAAGATGAAGGCCAAGGTCACCGACGAGCTCAAACAGCACTTCCGTCCGGAGTTTCTCAACCGGGTGGACGAGATCGTGGTCTTCCGTCAGCTCAGTCAGGAGGACATCGAGCGCATCGTCGATCTGATGGTGGCCCAGATCGAAATCCGGTTGAAGGACAAGGACATGGGCATCGAGCTCACGTCCGCCGCTAAGACACTGATCGCCAAGCGAGGCTTCGACCCGGTGCTGGGAGCTCGGCCGCTGCGCCGGGCGATTCAGCGCGACGTTGAGGATCTGCTCGCGGAGAAGATCTTGTTCGCCGAGCTGAAGTCTGGCGAGATCGTCGTGGTCGATGTTGCCGATCCGGGCTCAGAGCACCCGTTCACCTTCACTGGCACACCGCGTTCGGCGGCCCCGGACGTACCGCCCGTGGAGTTCGGCGGCATTGTCGAAGGCTTCAACGAAAGTTCTGAAGCCGCCAACGAGTAGTTCCTGATACGCACGACCGGCCGCATCCTGGATGAGGGTGCGGCCGGTCTGGTTTGGCCCCTGTCAACACCCCACGCTGCGTGGGTTGTTGATGCTGTGCCTGCGTTGCACATGCCATGTGGGGTAGGAAAACTGTG
Source organism: uncultured Actinomycetota bacterium (assembly GCA_963836855.1). Taxonomy (GTDB): domain Bacteria; phylum Actinomycetota; class Actinomycetes; order Propionibacteriales; family Propionibacteriaceae; genus Microlunatus. Next base: position 61,979 of record CAWILN010000053.1, read on the forward strand.
TACGGCCGCCTAAGTCTGGCAGAGTGGCTCGGTGCTCCTGACGAACCGGATTCCAGCAGTCTGGCTGGTGATCTCGGGAATCGTGTCGGTCCAAGTCGGTGCGGCAATCGCGAAGGATCTTTTCGATGTGGTGCCGCCGACGGCCATGGTCTGGCTCCGGCTTATTACCTCTGCCGTGATCTTGCTCTTGGCGGCGCGCCCGGGATTGACGGGGCATTCCGGTCGCGATTGGTTGATCGTGCTTGGCTTCGGCGTCAGCCTCATGACGATGAACTGGGCGATCTATCAGTCCTTCGCACGGATCCCCCTGGGCATCGCGGTCACCATCGAATTCCTCGGACCACTCACGCTTGCCGTGATCGGTTCCCGTCGTGTCACGGATCTGATCTGGGTTGTGCTCGCCGGGACGGGGGTTGCACTGCTCGGATTGTCCAGGGCTAGCCTGACCCTTCCTGGAGTCTTGTTCGCTCTACTGGCAGCACTTGCCTGGGCCTTCTACATCCTGCTGAGCGCGCAGACGGGCCGTCGCTGGCCTGGTATCAGCGGCCTTGCCATTGCCAGCATGGTCGGGGCGATCGCTCTGGCTCCGCCGGCAATCCTCGAGGCCGGCAGCGCATTGCTGGACCCGACAGTGATTGCGCTTGGCGTCGCGGTGGGGTTGCTGAGTTCCGTGATCCCCTACAGCTTCGAGCTGATTGCATTACGCCGCATTCCGCCGCGGGTTTTCAGCATTTTGATGAGCCTGGAGCCTGCGGCGGCGGCACTCGCCGCAATGATCTTGCTCGGGGAATTCCTCAGCCTGCTCCAGTGGCTGGCCATGGCATGCGTGATCATGGCAAGCATCGGCGCAACGCGTTCGTCGCGAACTTTGGATCAGCCGGCGCCGGACTGAGCCAAGCAATGCCAGTGCGGTAGTGCAGTTCTAATGGCCGAATTCATCAGAATCTCTGACAACAGCGTCGCCGCGATCGAGACTGCTGATCGTACTCATTTCCTCCTCAGTCAGCTCGAAATCAAAGATGTCGAGGTTCTCCGCCATCCGGCCGGGATTAGACGACCTTGGGATGACCACCAGACCGAGTTGGACGTGCCAGCGGAGCACGACCTGTGTGGGGGACTTGCCGTGATCTTTGGCGATCCCTGTGATTACCGGGTCGTTCCTCAGATCATCGCTCGAGGCGCCGAGCGGGCTCCAGGATTCGGTGACAATGCCGTGCGCGGCGTGGTATGCCCGGCTTTCGTTTCTTGTCGAGTGTGGACTTAGCTGGATCTGGTTGACATCGGGGGTGATGCCGGTTTCATCGAGCACGCGCTGCAGATGCGCCGGCTTGAAGTTGGAGGTGCCAATGGCGCGGAGTCCGGTGTCGGCGAGCAACGCGTCGAGGCCACGGAGTGCATCCACATAGCGATCTTGGTCTGGGTTGGGCCAGTGAACGAGCAGTAGATCGGCGTAGTCCACGCCCAACCGCTTCAGGCTGGCCTCGTACGCCTGACGAACGCCATCGACACTATGCCACCGACGGTTGAATTTCGTGGTGATGAAAACCTCGGACCGATCGATGCCAGAGTCCCGGAGAGCTTGTCCGACCGCATCTTCGTTGCGATAGTTCTCCGCAGTGTCGATGAGCCGGTACCCGGCCTCGAGAGCCGTTCGGACCTGATTCGCCGACTCAATCCCTTGCAGCGGCGATGTGCCGAGTCCGAGTACGGGGATTTCAGCACCATTACGAAGCGGGAGAGTCGGGGCGAGTCCGGACATCAACGAGTGCCTTTCTTGATCAAGGGTCCTAGAACTTAGCTTGGCAACGACCATCGGCTGCCGGTGGCGACCACGAGACCGTCTTGTACAAGCGAGGCCAGCGCACGGTCACGCTGTCCAGAATCTTGCCATGCCTCGGCGAGCTCACGGTCTGGGACTGGCTCGTCGCGGGATCGGAGCATGGCAAGCATTACGCCCCGGCACTGCCGGTCGGTCCCCACATAGGACTGACCGCGCCGCGGCGCCCCAGCCCACGCCGGATAACCTGCCCGACGCCACGCGCACAAGGTCGCGACAGGGCAGGTATCGCAAACGGGATTGCGGGCGCGGCACACCAAAGCGCCCAGCTCCATCGAGGCGATGGCCCAGCCCGCCGCACGTCGCGGGTTGCGCGGCGCCAGTTCCTCGGCCAACGCTCGCTCTCGCCTGGTCGACGTCGCGCTTGGGTAGGCGACACCCCAGGCGAGCCTGCTCAGTAGCCGACGGACATTCGTGTCCAGGACGATCTCGCGCCGGCCGTACGCGAAGCTTCCGATTGCCGCGGCGGTATACGACCCGACGCCCGGCAGCCTGAGCAGGGACTCGTGATCTTCGGGCACCTTGCCATCGAAATCCCTCATGATCATTTGAGCTGCCCGGTGTAGCCGCAGCGCTCGTCGTGGGTAACCGAGGCGGCCCCACGCTCGCACAGCCTCACCTGGCGGCGCCACGGCCAGCGACACAGGTGTCGGCCACTGTTCCAGCCATGCCTGCCACGGGCTGCGTACCCGCTCCACCGGGGTCTGCTGAAGCATGACTTCGCTGACCATGATCGCCCACGGGGTTACCTCCGGACGACGCCACGGCAGATCGCGGGCGTGCTGGCCGTACCAGCTCATGATCCGCCTCACCGCGATCCGCGCAGTGCCGATCGGCAACTGCCGGTCCTCGGGGCCGTCGGACACGTGCGCCACCGTACCCTGTTGGATTGGATGGCTGCGAGCCGTGCGGCCGCAGGCGGCGTGCCTTCGTCCGGGGCCATGGCATACTCCCTAGGCTCGCTGCATGAGCGGCCTGCTGCACCCGGTCGGCCAGGAGACAGCGCAGACATACTGGGCCCGGCGTGCACTCGTGTTCGGAGCAACGATGGTGCTCGCGGTTGCTGTGACCTTGATCATCAACGGCACAAGTAACGGCTTGGCAGTTCGATCAAATCCGACGCCTCCCACAGCCGCACACCCAGTGGCGATTTCGGCAGCACCAAGCTCCGCACACACAGCAATCAGTACGCCCATGGCGGTCGGTCCCTCGGCTTCAGCTAGCTCGACGAGTCCAGCGCCGAGAGCCACCAGGGGACAAGCCTCGACGAAGAAGGCCGGTCGCAGTCGCCCGGCGGACTGCCTAGCGGAGGAACTCCGGCCAACTCTCACTGGCAAGCAGCGCCTAGCCCCCAAGGAGCCCACCACTTTCCAGCTGTCATTGATCAACGGCTCGGATCAGACCTGCATGGCCCGGGTGACGAAGACGAACTTCGAATTGACGATCTATTCCGGCAGTGACCGAATCTGGAGCACGGCGGACTGTCCGTCCGTCGTGAAGCCGATCAGCCGCAAGCTCGGTGCGGAACATGCCGTCGCCTGGACTCTGACCTGGGATGGCACGCGCTCCAAGCCGGACTGTAAGTCAGCCCGCAAGGCACCGCGCCAGGGCAGGTACCTGGCAACGGCCCAACTTGAGGGTGCGGAACCAGTCCAGTTGCGGATGATCTTGCGCACCTGATTTGAGCTGCTCGCGCATCGCGCGCTGGAGTCCGCCGACTTCGTCGTCGCTCGCGGAGGGAAGAGCACCTCCGCTCGTTCCTCCTCAGCACGGCGGGCGCGCGATTCCCGACGCTCGCAGCTAGATTTGAGCTGCTCGCGCAATGTCTGATTGCTCGCTCCGCTCGCGAGGATCGCGCTTGGTAAGCCGCTGTCTTCCTCGCTCACTCGCAGACGAAAAGCGTGTCTGCTCGTTCGTTCGTCCAGGACAGCGGCGCGCGCGATCCTGGGCGCGTGGAATGCGCCGACTTCGTCGTCGCTCGCGGAGGGAAGAGCACCTCCGCTCGTTCCTCCTCAGCACGGCGGGCGCGCGATTCCCGACGCTCGCAGCTAGATTTGAGCTGCTCGCGCAATGTCTGATTGCTCGCTCCGCTCGCGAGGATCGCGCTTGGTAAGCCGCTGTCTTCCTCGCTCACTCGCAGACGAAAAGCGTGTCTGCTCGTTCGTTCGTCCAGGACAGCGGCGCGTGTCAACGGCAGCCGAAAACTGACCAGTTGTCGGCAAGTCGAAAATTGACCAGCTTGGGGTCATTCGGTTTCGGTGGCGGTCGGTGGGGACGCGGCCGAGGTCTCGGTTTCGGAGCCGGTAGCTGTCGCCTTTGAGGGCGACGATGTCGGCGTGGTGGACGAGTCGGTCGATCATGGCGGCGGCAACGACGTCGTCGCCGAACACCTCGCCCCATCGGCCGAAGGCCTTGTTGCTGGTGACGATGAGACTGGCTCGTTCGTAGCGGCTGGAGACGAGCTGGAAGAACAGGTTGGCCGCTTCGGGCTCGAAGGGGATGTAGCCGACTTCATCGATGACTAGCAGCGGGTAACGGGCTGAGCCGGGTCAGCTCGGTTTGGAGCCGTCCGTTGTGGTGGGCCTCGGCGAGCCGGTCGACCCATTGGCTGGCGGTGGCGAAGAGCACCCGGTGCCCGGCTTGGCAGGCGCGGATCCCCAACCCGATCGCCAAATGGGTCTTCCCGGTGCCCGGCGGGCCGAGAAAGATCACGTTCTCTCGGGCGGCGACAAAGTCCAGAGTGCCCAGATGGGCGACCTGGTCCCGTTTCAGGCCGCGGGCGTGATCGAAGTCGAACTCCTCAAGGCTCTTGCGGGCTGGGAATCGGGCGGCCTTGATGCGACCCTCACCGCCGTGCGCGTCACGGGCTGCCACCTCGCGTTGCAGGCAAGCGGCCAGATACTCCTCATGGGACCACGACTCCGCGCGGGCTCGCTCGGCGAGCCGACTCACCGACTCGCGCAACGTGGGCGCCTTCAGCGCCCGGGTGAGGAAGGCCAGTTCGGCGGTGAGGTCCCGGCTGGCCGTCGCGGCCTTGGCGGCCGGCATCAGGCGGCTCCATCGTCGGCGCCGGTGAGGAGTCCCAGCGCGCTGTCATAGTCGGTAAGATTCCGCACCTCAACCTCGGTTTGGACCGGATGCAGCACCTCGACCCGGTCCCGGCGCAGCAGCCGGGCGGCGAGCAGATGCTCGAACTCCGAGACGGTCTGGTGCCGGGCCCAGACCCGCTGATGGTCGGCGACCAACCGTCCCTCGCACCACACTTGAAGACGATCCAGATCCGCACGGGCCTGGATCCTCCGGCCGATCACCGCTGGATGGACCGAGTAGTCGTTGCTGTCGAAGCGCAGATAGTGATCCCGCGGCAACCGCATCGAATGCCTGCCAGCCGGTGACCGGAGGAACCGGAGGCAGGCTCAGCATGGCCTGCCGGTCCGCGTCGACCCGGTCCACCGGACGGCAGCCCAGCACTCGATGCTGACGGGAGTTCGCCCGGACCAAGAATTCAGCGAGCTGGCTATTGAAGTCTGCCGGGCAGCTGAATTGCCGGCCGGGCAGAAACGACCGCTCCAGATAGTCGTGCAGCCGCTCCACCAAGCCCTTGGCCTCCGGGTCGGCCGGCTTACAGATGATCACCTTCGTGCCCAACGTGCCGCGGAACCCTTGGCAGTCCCCGGTCAACTCGACCCGGCGGGCTCGCCACCGGCCGACCGCACCCTCCCCGTCCCACACCAACACCTTGGGCACCGCGCCCAACTGCTCGATCAGCCGCCACCAGCCGGCATACAGATCCGCCGCCGACCTCGAGGGCAGCAGCATCGCCAGCGCGAACCGGGAGTAGCCACACACCATGGTCAACACCGGCAGCAGCTTCGCCGCCCGGGTCTGGCCAAACCCGACCGGCAGCTCAATATCAGGGAACCAGAAATCACACTGCGCGATCTCCCCGGCGGCATAAGCCGTCCGACCAGCCGGATCCGGCGGCAGATACACCGGGCGCAACTCCGCCACCCGGCCACTCAGCGTGCGGATCGAGTACGGCCAGCCGACGCGTTCGGCGATCACCGTCGCCGGCATCCGCGGAAACGCCCGCAGCAGCTCCCGAATCCGCGGCTCGTACTCATCAACCAACGACCCGGCCGGCGCCCGCTCATACCTCGGCGGACCCTCGCTGGCTAACGCCGCCTTCACGGTGTTCCGCGAGCAGCCCACCACCCGCGCGATCTCCGAGATCGACACACCCTCCGACCTCCGAAGCCGTCGGATCTCAGCCCAATCCTCCACGATCAGCACCTGCTTCCTCCCTGGCTCGACTCCGGCCAGGGTCACGAGGGAGCTGGTCAATTTTCAGTTGCCGCACCGTGGTCAGTATTCAGTTGCCGTCGACAGCGGCGCGATCCTGGGCGCGTGGAATGCGCCGACTTCGTCGTCGCTCGCGGAGGGAAGAGCACCTCCGCTCGTTCCTCCTCAGCACGGCGGGCGCGCGATTCCCGACGCTCGCAGCTAGATTTGAGCTGCTCGCGCAATGTCTGATTGCTCGCTCCGCTCGCGAGGATCGCGCTTGGTAAGCCGCTGTCTTCCTCGCTCACTCGCAGACGAAAAGCGTGTCTGCTCGTTCGTTCGTCCAGGACAGCGGCGCGCGCGATCCTGGGCGCGTGGAATGCGCCGACTTCGTCGACGCTCGCAGCTAGATTTGAGCTGCTCGCGAATGTCTGATTGCTCGCCCCGCTCGCGAGGATCGCGCTTTGAGGCCGCTGCCTTCCTCGCTGGTCCGAAAATAGAGGTGGGGTGGTCATGTGGCTGGGGGCGACCTGGCCCGGTGCGTGTCAGGCGGCTGGTTCCAGGGTGACTCGGCATCCGAGTGCTTGGAGCTGGCGAATGTGGTTGCGTTTGGCGTGTTCGGTGCCGGCGCGGGTGTCGTAGAAGTCCACGCCGAGGTCGTGGAAGCGGGCTTGGTCGTCGCTGAGTAGATGCCGGATGATCACGATGATGGATCGACCGACCGCGACGATGGCTTTCTTCTTGCCTCGTCGTCGAGCGATGCGTCGGTAGCGTTCGCCGAGGAAGGTGTTGGTCCTTCCGGCGCTGACGGCCGCTTCACCGAGGACCCGGGCAAGGTAGCTATTGCCGTGCCCGGTGGTGCCGTTTCCTTTGCGGCGGCCACCGGATTCTTTGACCCCGGGCGCGAACCGGGCCCACGAGCACAGGTGCGCCGCGGTCGGGAACCGGGACATGTCGATCCCGATCTCGGAGAGAATGACGCAGGCGGTGTCGTGCCCGACGCCGGGGATCTCATCCAGCTGTGCCGCGGCTTGAGCGAAAGGGGCGACTTCGGCCTCGATCCGGGCGTCGAGGTCGTCGAGGTCGGTGTCGACCTGGTCGACCCGGGCGAGCATCTTGGACAGCAAGAAGGCATGGTGGTCGTTGAACCGGCCGGTGAAGGCCTCTTCCAAATCGGCCAACTTGCCGCGCAGCCGTCCACGGGCGTACTGGGCAAGGATCTGAGGGTCGCGTTGCCCGGCGATCAGCGCGGCCAGTATCTGCCGGCCGGACACTCCGAAGATGTCGGAGGCGACCACCGAGAGCTTGATCTGGGCGTCCTCGAGGAGCTTCTCGACCCGCTGCTTCTCCGCGGTGCGCACCCCGATCAGGTCCGCCCGGTAACGGGTCAGATCCCGCAGCACCCGGATCGGCGGCGGAGGCACGAAGCTGGGCCGCAGCATCAGCCGCTCGGCGAGCTTGCACAACCACACCGCGTCCAACTTGTCGGTTTTGGGTCGTCCCGTGAGGTGCTTGACGTCAGCGCCCGACTCACTCACGGCCTCACAGAACCACGGAGGAACGACGTCAGCGGGCGACCGGACCCCCATTTTCAGCCCGGAACGGGCCTGATCGACAGAGCAGATCGAAGACTCACTCGCAGACGAAAAAGCGTGTCTGCTCGTTCGTTCGTCCAGGACAGCGGCGCGCGCGATCCTGGGCGCGTGGAATGCCGGTCACAGCTATGGGCTAGTAATTAAGCCATACGTTCCGTGTAGGCCGACTCGGCGAGCCGAACCAGGCCGTCGCGAATCACCCGGGCGCGACTCTCGCCGACTCCATCGACTGCCTGCAGGTCAGTGGTGCTGGCGCCAAAGAGGGCTTGGAGGGTGCCGAAGTGCTCGATCAGCCGGTCTCCGAGGTAGGACGGCAGGCGGTTGATCTGCGCCATTTGCCGGAAGCCGCGGGTCGTGACGTGACTTTCCAGGTGCATGTTGTGCGGGAAGCCGGCTGCTCGTGCCACATGAAGCGGATCCAGTAGCTCGTCGGTGTTGAGATTCCGCAGACCTGCGAGCCCGAACGTCGTTGAGTCCTTCTGGCGATAGTCCCGCTCCAGCAGGCAGCGCAGCTCCTCGATGCCCGCGCGGAGCTCATGCAGCTGGAGGGTTAGCAGGCGGCCGTCGCTGCCCAGCTCGACAACATAGATGTCCAGTTCCTCCTCCAGCCGCCGCACCATCTCCAGTCGCTGAGCCACGAGGGCGAAATCTCGCACCGTTACCTGATCTTGAACCTCGAGTGAGGACAGCCGGGTAGTGACCTCCCAAAGCCGTCCTCGGTACCGTTCCAATGTCTGCAGTGCCTGGTGTGCTCTGGTCAAGATCTGGTCGGAGTGCTCGACGAGATGGCGTCGGTGATCGAGATACAGGGCAATGGTCGACATTGATGCCGAAATCGACACGACAGGCAGCCCTGACTGGCGGGAGGCACGGTCAGCTGTGCGATGCCGGGTGCCGGTTTCAACGGTGTCGATACCGGCGTCAGGCATCAGCTGGACACCCGCGCGGACGATGCGGTCGTTCTCCCAATCGAAGATGATCGCTCCGTCCATCTTGGCGAGCTCCCGGAGCGCGGTCGGCGTATAGGCGACATCGAGCACGAAGCCACCAGTGCACATCTGCGAGATGATCCTGTTCCGGCCGAGCACGACCAGGGCTCCGGTACGTCCCCGGAGGATTCGCTCGAAGCCATCGCGGAGCGGTGTCCCTGGTGCCATCATCGCGAGGTATTCCAGCAGCCGACGGTGCAAATCGAGGTTCGACGCCACAGTCGCTCCCCCTCCGTCAGCCCTCACAGATCGAAACGGGGGCGGGTCGTGTCGCGCCGTTGCGACCAGACCCACTCCCTGGGCCGACCGTATCAACTGCTCCGCTCACCCGACGCAGGTGTCACATCAGCGTCACGTTAGCGGCCCTGGTCGCGTGGGGCCAGCGCCAGGGCCGCGAGGGCCTGTGCGACCGTCGTCACTGAGTGCACGACGATGCCTGAATTAACCGTCATGATCTGTTCCCCTGGGTCCTGCCGCTCGGCTGGGATGACGGCCTCAGCGGAACCGAGCCTTGCTGCCTCGTTGAGCCTGCGATCGGTTCCCGGCACACGCCGCAGTTCGCCGGCTAGCCCGACCTCGCCCAGTGCGACTATGCGGTGTGGCACGGGCCTGTTGCAAGCGGCTGAGGCGATCGCGATTGCTACCGCCAGGTCTGCAGCCGGATCGCCCACCCTGGCTCCGCCGACCGTCGATACGTAAACATCGCGTTCGTTGAGCTGTAGACCGCAGCGTTGTTCCAACACCGCAAGAACCATGGCGATACGGCTCGATTCGACTCCGTTCACAACCCGCCGCGGCTGCGCCGAGGATCTGGCGACCAGCGCCTGAATCTCGGCAAGCAGCGGCCGGCGACCCTCCATCGTGACCGTCACCGCAGTGCCAGGCACTGGTTCGCTGTGCTGTGAGGTGAAGAGGCCTGAGGGATCGGGCACTTCCTCGATTCCGGAGTCGACCATCTCGAAGCAGCCGACCTCATCGGCCGGGCCAAAGCGGTTCTTGGTCGCGCGGACCATCCGAAAACCGGAATGGCGTTCACCTTCAAATGCGAGCACAACATCGACCAGATGCTCTAGCAGCCGGGGACCAGCGATGGCGCCGTCCTTCGTCACGTGTCCGACGATGATCACCGCCATGCCGCGGCGCTTCGCAACCCGCACCAGCGCACTTGTCACTTCGCGGACCTGGGTCACCCCACCAGGCGACCCATCGGCCTCAGCGGTGCCGATCGTCTGCACAGAGTCGAGCACCATAAGGGACGGACGCACCTCCTCGATGTGGCCCAGGACGGTGCCGAGGTCGGTTTCGGCTGCCAGGTAGAGCTGATCGGCGACCGCGTTGGTGCGGCCAGCACGCAGCCGCACCTGCGCTGCCGACTCCTCACCGGTCACATAGAGGGTGGTGTGCCCATTTCGCGCCCAGCGGGCTGCGACCTCGAGCAGCAGCGTCGACTTGCCCACGCCGGGCTCCCCGGCGAGCAGCACGACCACTCCTGGGACCAGACCATCGCCGAGCACGCGGTCAAGCTCGGCGACGCCTGTGCGGGCACGGCTCGCCAGCGCGGCATTGACCTTGCCGATCGGGACCGCCTTGCTGATCGGCACCGATGCGGAGACCTGGCTCAGCTTCGGGGCGGCGGCCTCGACAACGCTGCCCCATGCTTGACATTCGCCACACCGGCCAACCCAGCGACTCGACTTCCAGCCGCATTCGGTGCACGTGTGGCTGGGCCTAGTGTTCGCCTTGGGCATGCACGAGAAGCTAGGGCCAAGGTCTGACAGTTCTGTGGGCCCAGCTCACCGTGCGGACCGAGCTTGTCGAAGTCCCGCTAGGTGCCCTCGACAGGCTCAGGGCACATGGCGGCAGGCTCAGCGCACCTGGCGACAGGCTCAGGGCACATGTGGACAGGCTCAGGGCACCTGGCGACAGGCTCAGGGCACCTGGCGACAGGCTCAAGGTCCTGACGGCCCAGGGCACCCATGGAGACAGGCTCAAGGTCCTGACGGCCTCGGCTACTCTGACGGCACCACCGTTCGTCCCTGGGAGCGTGATGACAATCGAGCCTCTGCGCGATGTCCGCCGGAAGACAGCGGCCGAAACAGCGTGGTTCGTTGCCGGAGGGCTGCTGATCGTCGCTGGCCTGATCACAGCTCTCTCAGTCCTGCGGCAGTGGTCGCTTTGCGCAGGCCCGACCTCTCAGACGTGCTTGACGTTGAAGCAGACCATGAACATGCTGCCAATCCAGGCCGACACGATTGCGTTGCGAGTGCCGTGGGCAGCTCCATTGGCCGCGTCGGCACTCACGCTGGCTACTGGCGCGTGGATCGCCTTGCTGCTTCTGAACCCGTTTGCTCGCGGCCTGAAGGTCTTCGGTGCCGTGGTTGCCCTCCCCTTGGTAGTCATGTGCATCGGTGGGTGGTTCGGAGTCTGGTCGGTCGAAAGCTGGATCGCTCGCGGCGGCACCTGGATTATCGTCGGTATGGTCTCGGAGTTCGTCGCACTCGGCTTCCTGGTCTACGCGACCATGAGCCGAAATGCGGTCAACCTCGTCACCACACAGCGGCTGGTGGTGCTGCTATTCGGGGTAACCGCTTTCGGCACTGTGCATCAATCTGCCGAGTTCATCCTGCTGGGCCTTACCGACCAGGCGGCCACGGGTGTGCCGCAGTACTTGGGCCTGGGCACCGCGCTCACGCTGGTCCTCACTGGAGCGGGCGTCATCGTGCTGACGGTACGCGCGCGAAGGAATCCTGATGCCGGCGCAGCTTCAATAGCTGGCTAGGGCGGCTCGTCAGCGATCGCTCCCTTGAGCGTTGCGGCGACTTCCAGCACACGGGTGTTGGCTGCTGGCTCTCCAACTGTGACACGGAGACCATCCCAGTCACCACCTGAGGCGTATGCGCGTACGGCCAGCCCGGCGCGGGCAAAAGCCGCTACGTACTCCTGGGTCAGCGGACCGCCCGGTAGCCAGACGAAGTTGCCCTGAGCTTCCGGCACCCTAAAGCCGAGGTCCCGCAAGCCGACGGCCAATGGGTCGCGCGCTTTGATGAGCTCGGCGACACGGTCGAACAGCAGCGGCTCAGCATCAAGCGACGCGATGACCGCGGCCTGGGCGGCGATAGACACGCCGAATGGGAGGGACACGGCCCGAACGGCAGCGGCAACGGCAGCATCCGCCACGCAGTACCCGACGCGAAACCCGGCCAGCCCATACGCCTTGGAAAACGTTCGCAGCACGACAACGTTGGGACGCCCGGCCATCGCCTCCAGGCCTCGAAGACCCTTCGGATCTGTGACGAACTCCAGGTACGCCTCGTCGAGCACGATCATGATGTGATCGGGTAGCGAGTCGATGAAGTCGATCACCGGTTGATGTTGAAGTGCCGGACCAGTCGGGTTGTTCGGTGTACAAACCATGATCGCTTTCGTAGCCGGAGTAACCGCTCGCCGCATCGCGCCAAGATCATGAACGGCGCCCGGACCCAGCGGCACCGGCACGCCAGTCGCGCCCGTGAGCTGTATCGCGATCGGATAGGCCTCGAAACTGCGCCACGCGTAGACAACCTCATCGCCAGCCTCACACGCCGCCTGAAGGAGGTGGTAGAGCACCGCCACTGACCCGGCGCCAAACGCCAGCTGCTCTCCGGGAACACCGAGCCGGCTGCTCAACGCATTGGTCATGTGGGTGTTGGCAATGTCGGGGTAGCGGTTCATCGAGGCCACTGCCGCCATCGTGGCCTCGATGACACCAGGAAGTGGCGGGAAGGGGTTCTCATTGCTCGATAGCTTGAACGGGGGTGCCTCGCCCGCGAGCGGAGCAGCCTTGCCGGCGGTGTAGACCGGCAGCCCAGCGACAGCTGACCGTAGCTTGATCAAATCCGGACCTCACCACGAGGGGTGCTGAAGATCGCCGCAGCCAGGCCAGTCCGATCCCGCGGCCGACACCAACCGATGTCGACGTCGGCCAAGATCTCCTTGCTCCGTCCTCCCAACCACTCCTCGACGCGCGCTGGATCGCCTGCGATCTCGATCTTGAGGAGCTCGACCTCGCGGCCGCCCACTGAGGGATGTATCGCATCCCGGGACCACTTGACGAAGAACGGAAGCTGCGGATCCACCTGAAGATCCTTAACTCCGAGCTGGTGCCAGGTCAGCACCGTCCCATCTGGCAGGTGACGATAGCCCTTGATCGCCGGGCGACCCATCCGCAGCTCGAGTGGAGCTAGATCATCAACCGCGATCACCCATCCCAGCCAACCACCACCTTGGGCCGATCGCGCGCGGACTGCTTGACCGAAAGGCGCCTTATCCGCAGAAGGATGATCCAAAACGTCGACCACCTCGAGGTAATGCCCGTCCGTCAGCGGCAAGATCCAGTTGCGGGTGCCGAAGCGCGGATGGAATCCGCCGTCCCGAAAGGTCACTCCCAGCCGCGCCCCGAGCCGCCGTGCCGTAGCCTCCAGGCCCTCCGGGCCAGCAGCGAACGACAGGTGATCCAAGTGCATCCCCACATTGTTGCCGGGGGTCTTTGGCACAGAGCAGGCGCCCTCTTCCCCGGCCCTCCGTGATGGCTAGTGTCGCGGAGCCTAAGTCTCTTTACGCTTCGCGCCGCCCAGGCACGCACCTCGCGGCGTTCTCCTCGGTCGACATACGACTCGGTATCCCTCCCTCGTCGGCCTTGCGATGCACGCACCTGGACGACGCCAAGCGCAAAGGAACTTAGGCTCCACGACACTAGCCCTTCGGATCGGCCGGGTGACGCATCGCTTGGCCGCGCCGGGACTCGAACTCCTGACACATCTCGACGAGGACTTCGTACGCGGCCGTACCCATCAGCGCAACCAGCTCTGCGCGATTCTCCTTGTACACCGGACGTACGCCATGGTGCGCCTCAGTGTTGGACGAGCAGTACCAGTCGAGATCTGCCCCACCAGGACCCCAACCGTCTCGGCCGTACTCGCCGATGGTGATCTCGGTGTACGTCGTGTCGTCGGTCCGGTTCACCGTACGAAACTGGCGACGGATCGGCAGCTGCCAGCAGACGTCGGGCTTGGTTTCCAGGAATTCCCGGCCCTGGCTCAGCGCGAGCAGGTGCAGCGCGCAGCCTTGACCGGCTGGGAAGCCTGGACGGTTGAGAAAGATGCACGCACCGTCGATCACCCTGGTCTTACGGCCGGGCAGCTCGCCCTCGGCAAGATGATCAGGATGCTCCTCCTCAGCCCAGCCCCCGACGCGGGCGTCCTTCTTGTATTGCCACTGGCTGGCCTTGAGCTGCCGGACCGCCTTTGCGACGCGCTTCTCATCTGCGGCGTCGGCAAAATGCGCGCCCAGGGTGCAGCAGCCGTCATGCGGACGGCCCGCATAGATACCCCGGCAGCCCTGGCCGTAGATGCAGGCCCACCGTGAGGTGAGCCAGGTGAGATCACACCGAAACACCTGGCTCTTGTCGGCTGGATCTCCGAACTCCACGAATGCGCGGGGGAAACCGATCAGCACTTCTGACACGCGCGCCAGTGTATGCCTGAGTAGGCTGGGCCCGTGCCAGTAGATCACTCGTCACCGTCGACAGCGCGGGAAGCGGAGCTGGTGCAGAACGCTGAGGGTCGGCTGATCAAGATTCCACCCGCCCGGATCGGCCTCTCTACCTCGTCGGTGTATCCGGAGAGCACCTCGAGCGCGTTCGAACTTGCCCGCCGGCTTGGCTATGACGGCGTGGAGATCATGATCGGCATCGATCCGGTGGCTGCCGACATCGATGCAGTGGAGAAGCTGCGGGACTACCACGGTGTGCCGGTACTGGCGATCCATTCGCCGTGCTTGTTGATCACCCAGCGGGTCTGGGGAACCGATCCGTGGTCGAAGCTCGAGCGATCAGTCGAGGCAGCGCGCAGGCTCGATGCGGACGTTGTCGTGGTTCATCCGCCATTTCGCTGGCAGCGGGACTACGCCAGAGGGTTCGTGGAAGGCGTCCGGCGCCTGGCGGAGAGCAGCGGAATTCTGCTCTCCGTCGAGAACATGTATCCCTGGCGCACACCCGGCGGCGAGCTGAAGGCATACGTGCCCGGATGGGATCCGACCGAGCTCGACTACGACGATTTGACGCTGGACCTGTCGCACGCCTCGACCGCCAACCAGCAGTCGATGGATCTGGTTCGTTCCTGGGGAACGCGGCTCCGGCATGTCCATCTCACAGACGGCTCGGGGTCCGTCAAGGACGAACACCTGGTGCCCGGCCGCGGCGACCAGCAGGCAGGGCGGGTGTTGCAGTACCTGGCCGAGCGGAACTTCTCCGGGCACATAGTGCTCGAAGTCAATTCGCGCAAGAGCGGCACTCGGGCGCAGCGCGAGGCTGACCTGGCTGAGTCGCTCGCTTTTGCACGGCTGCACCTGGCGGCGCCGGTTCAGCCTTCGTACGCCGTCGACGCAGCTGGAGTTGCCAGCGCGCTATAACCGCGCCAATCGCGGCCGCATTCTCACGGGTCATCGGGGGAGTTGGCTGTCACACAGAAGATCATTCCGGCCGGATCACGTAGGACGATCCAGCCGCGCCCAGGCGCGAGCCACTGGGCGCCCAGGTGAACCAGCCGATTCGCCTCGGCCTCGACATCGTCGGCGCCCAAGTCGATATGCGCTCGTACGGCGGTCGCCGGGTCATCTGAATCGAGCCGCTGGAAAAGAAGCTGGGCGCTGGACCCGGTCGGCGGGTACAACTTGCCGGCGAACTCGTCGTCGTTGCCTTCGCGCCAGCGCCAGCCCATCGCGGCTCGCCAAAACGCCACTTCCTGGGCATGCACACTCGGCGGCGAATCGACGCAGATCTGCACCAGCCGGCTGCGATGCCCGTCAAGAACCAGTGCCGGTGGTCGCAGGTGTTCCTTCCGGTCCACCAGGCAGAACGGCAGCCCACCAGGCGATCTCATCGGGCACCACCCCTCGGATTGGCCGGTGACAACCGCTCCCAGCTCAACCAGCCGGTCAGCGGTGCTGCGGTCGGCCACCTCCAGATCAAAGTGGATCCTGGGGCCATGGTTCCCAACCTGCTGGTGGATATACGAGTCGCCTTCGGGTGGGGTGAAACTGCGAAACTCCGGGTGGTCCGGCCACGGCTCGCCGAGCGGCCAACCCAACGCCGCGGACCAGAAGGTCGCCGACTCCTCGGCGACATTGGGAGCCACGTCGACGAAGACGTGCAGCCACTGTGTCTGCTCAGCCAAGAGAGCCTCCGAACCTCGACACTGAACCTATGGTGATTGCACGATGACATCAGAGGGCTACCGCCCGCCTGCTCTCGGACCGGGACGAGCGCGCCAAAGTGCGATCTATCGAGCCGGAGCGCTGGGTCGAACACCTTCGGTGCCGGCCGATGGCCCGAGTCTCGAGCAACGCGCGAAGAAAGCGATGTCACCGACCGCGTGGGCCTATGTTTCAGGCGGCGCGGGCGAGGGCCGCACGATGCAACACAACCGTCAAGCCTTTGAGCGGTGGCGGATCGTGCCGCGCATGCTGCACGGCGTGACGCAGCGGGAGCTGGGCACCTCGGTGCTTGGGACGCAGCTGACGTCACCGGTGCTACTGGCGCCTATCGGTGCAGCATCGATCGTGACAACGAACAGCGACGTGATCATCGCCCGCGGTGCAGCAGCAGCCGGAACGCCCTACGTGATTTCCAGCCAGGGATCCGATCCGATGGAAGACACGGCAACGGCGATGGGCTCGACGCCCTTCTGGTATCAGCTCTACTGGTCAATCGACGAGGCACTCGTCGACTCGATGATCAAGCGAGCCGAAACATGTGGTGCGCGAGCGCTTGTCGTGACGCTCGACACGACGTTGCTCGGATGGCGACCGCGTGACCTGAACCTCGGCTCGCTGCCTTTCGCACGCGGTCAGGGCATCGCCCAGTACACCTCCGATCCACGATTCATCGAGCTGGTCCGGGACCGCATTGTCGCTGCCACTGCTCGGACCAAGACTCGGGTGAGCCTCGGCGCTGTACGGACCTTGGTCTCGATGTCCAAGCAGCACCCAGGTGGCCTCGGCAAAAACCTGCGATCGCCCGAACCGCGGGCCGCGGTCGAGACCTTTCTCGAGATCTACTCCAACCCGGGATTGTCGTGGGAACACATCGCTACGCTGCGGGATCGGACCTCGATGCCGATCGTGCTCAAGGGGATACTTCATCCCGACGATGCTCGAAGGGCACTCGAGCTGGGAGTCGACGGCATGATCGTGTCGAATCACGGCGGCAGGCAGGTCGACAATGCGATCGCCTCACTGGATGCCCTCGTCGCGATCCGAGAAGCGGTCGGATCGCAGCCGACGCTCTTGCTGGACAGCGGCATCCGGTCCGGCACCGATGTGCTCATCGCCCTAGCGTTGGGCGCCGACGCGTGCCTAATCGGTCGGCCTTACATCTACGGGCTGGCCATTGACGGCGCAGATGGGGTTCGCCAGGTGATCGAGAACATCGTTGCCGAGCTGGATTTGACCATGGGTCTGCTTGGTGTCCCGACTATTGAGGCGCTGTCTCCGGACCTCCTGGTCTCCGCTCCGTCAAGATCAGCTTGGTGAACGAGGTCCATCTAGGCAGTAGCGCAGATGTGTGACGTTGGGTCCGTCGAGCACTCGGGTTCTGCTGAGCTGCCATCCATGATCGAAACGGTCGAACATGCGCACTCCCTCTCCGACCAGCACTGGGACAAGGTGCAACTGCAGTTCGTCCACAAGCCCAGCAGACAGGGCTTGCCGCGCAACGTCTGCACCGCCTCCGATGGTCGCAAAGCGGTCGCCGGCCACCTCCTTTGCGGCATCGATCGCGGCTGCGATCCCGTCGGTGACGAAGATGAACCGGACCTTTCCATCCGGCAGGGGAGCGGGTGGTTGATGGGTGATCACAAAGTGCGGCACCTCGTACGGCGTGTCGTCCCAGCCGCCGGACTCCTCACCTGTGCGGTATGTACCCCGTCCAATGACAATGGCGCCCGTCGTCGCAACCAGTTCGTCGATCACCGGTCGACTTACTTCTGACGGATTGAAGTACCAGTCGTACAGACCTACGTCAGCACCCTTGGGCCCGCCGACGAACCCATCAACCGATATCGCCATGTCCAAAAGGACTTTCGCCATGATCACACCTCTCTCTGGCCGTTCGATGGCCGTAGAAATGGCCCGACCTGATCATCTGACCTGCGATCAGCCCGGAAATCATCGGCTTCAGAATGACCGGAGCTTGTCGCCCCGAATGCGCCCTGAGCTTGTCGAAGGGCGCCACCAGCACCCTCAGGTCAGGCTGGACAGGAACTCGGCCAGCAGCTTCGCAACCAGGTCGGGCTGTTGGGCTCGCCAGCCTGCCCCGGCCCGCGGTAGCACACGCAAATTACCCAGCGGCAGCGATCTGGCTAGGGTCGCGCTCGGCCCTCGGTTGGCGATGTCCTGCTCGCCGACGATGACCAGGACCGGGACCGGCACCCGAGTGGCAAGTGATCGGAAGTCCGCTGGCCGGACCTGGTCGAAGAGGTCGAGGACCTCGGGTGGCCGGGCGCCGAGTTGCTGGACGAGTGTGGCAGGAAGCAGGCTGACGATGCCGTAGTGGAGGGAGCGAAGCACGATCCTCTCGAGGCGGGCGTTAGTACTCAGCATGAGTGCCGCGACCTGCTCGCCATAGGTGGCGGCGATCTGGAGTGCGACCATGCTTCCCCAGCCATGCCCGAGGAGCACTACGCGATCGGTGCCAGCTGTTGAGATGGCGGTGAGCACGGTGAGGGCTGGGTCTTCCAAGATCACTGTCGTGGTGCTGCTGATAGTGATGTCAGGCGTGAGAACCGGCCCAACATCGGTCAGTGCTGCTCTCAGCGACTCCGTCTGGGCCTTGGTGTCGTGCAATCCCGGCAACAACACGACCGTGTGGCCGATCCTCATGGGCCAAGGTTAGAGTCGGGGCAGCTAGCAGAAGGTGCTCGTGTAATTCCAGGCATTTGCGAAGGGAGGATGCGAATGCTGCGTAGCGCCCTGCTTCGAATCTCACGCAGCGAAAAGATCAAGAACTTGGTGACCACGGCGCCCGTGACTGCCGGGGTGGTCGAACGCTTCATTGCAGGCGAGACGTCCGACGAAGTGGTGACTGTGGCCCGCCACCTTATCGGTTCCAGCTTGCTGGTCAGCATTGACTATCTGGGGGAGGACACCAGCGATCGGGCGCATGCCGATTCGGTGGTGGTCGCCTACCTTGCTCTGCTCACCAAGCTTCGGGAGTCTGGCCGCAGCGCTTCTGCTGAGGTGTCGATCAAGCTGACCGCACTGGGCCAGCAGCTCCGAGACGGCCCACAGCTCGCCCTGGAGAACGCAGAGTTGATCTGCAACGCGGCACAAAAGGCCAATACCAAAGTCACCCTCGATATGGAGGATCACACGACCACAGACTCGACACTGGAGATCCTGCACAGGCTGCGCAAGGAGTACCCCGATACCGGCGCGGTGCTGCAGGCATACCTGTACCGGACCGAGGACGACTGCCGGGACCTGGCCGTCGCCGGATCGCGCGTACGGCTCTGCAAGGGGGCGTACGCGGAGCCCGAGAGCGTGGCCTTCCAAGATCGGCAGAAGATCGACAAGTCTTATGTGCGCTGCATGAAGATCTTGATGGCGGGCGAAGGCTTGCCGATGTTGGCTACTCATGATCCCACCTTGATCGACATTGGCCTCAAGCTGGCCAGTGATCATGGGCGCGGCCCGGGAGACTTTGAGTTTCAGATGCTCTACGGCATTCGGCCGACGGAGCAGCAACGACTCGCCAAACTCGGTCATACGGTGCGCGTGTATGTCCCTTATGGCATGGACTGGTACGGGTACCTGGTGCGCCGCCTCGCCGAGCGGCCATCAAACCTGCGGTTCTTCGTCCGCAGTTTGATCACTAAGAATTGAGTGCGCTCAGAGCCAGTCGACCTGGGGAGCAATCAAGGTGTACCCCACAAAGGCCGCGACGTCGAGCAGGGTGTGGGCCACCACGAGCGGACCGACTCGTTTCCAGCGAAGGTAGATCAGGCCGAAGATCACTCCCATGATCAGGTTGCCGATGAAGCCGCCGATGCCCTGGTAGAGGTGGTACGAGCCACGGATGACCGCGCTGAATGCAACGATCGCAACCGCATTCCAGGCGAGCTGGCGCAGACGAGTGAAGAGATAGCCGATTACGACGACCTCTTCCAGCAGGGCGTTCTGAGCAGCTGACAAGATCAACACTGGGACCGTCCACCAGTTGTCGGCCAAGCCGGACGCCTGCACTTCGGTGTTGATCCCGACTGCACGAGCAAGCACGTACAGGCCAAGCCCGGGAACGCCGATGACAACAGCGATAAGCACTCCGAAACCGAGATCGAATCGAGGCCGGGTCAAGTCGAAGCCGATGGTGCGGCCGGCCGGCGGATCGGTAAGGTTCAGCAGGTAGAGCGCTAGCAGGACAGGCATCAGGCCGAAGGCGATAGCGACCAGCTGGTACGTCAGGTCGAGCCAGGGCCGGTCCGGCGTGACCGAAGCATTCAATGTGGATGTCTGCTGGGCCAACGGCACGTTGCGGGTCAGCCGTTCGATGATGCGGAGTACTGCGTATACCGCCGACTGGCCGAGCGAAAGGCCGAGTACGATCACGATCTCGAGGCTCAGACGCCTCCGGTCCACTACGGTCTCAGGCGCGTCCAGCTGTGTCACGACGCCCATCCTGCCTTTGTCGGCGAGGATCTGGAATCGCGCCGCGGTCAGCAGGTGGACCGTCGGGCATGATCATCACTTACGCACGCGGTAGTGCAAGTGCGTTACACGGTTGTTTTCAACAATCACGGGATCGTCCAAAAGCAGCGGGGATTGGGCCGGTAAACCGGCCAGGTCTGGGAACTGACAAGGCGGTCAACTGCAAGGACTTAGGCTTGGCGTCATGCGTGTTGGGGTCTTCGGCGCCACGGGTCAGGTGGGTGGTGTGATGCGGGCACTGCTTGAGCAGCGCCCCTTGCCGATCGATGAGGTGCGGTTCTTCGCTTCCGCTCGCTCAGCCGGTACACATCTCCCCTGGGGTGACGATCAGATCATTGTGGAGGACACTGCGACGGCCGATTTCAGTGCTCTCGACCTCGCACTCTTCTCCATGGGCAAGACGGCCTCGCTCGCCACTGCGCCCAAAGTGGTGGCAGCCGGTGCCATCGTCATCGACAACTCCTCTGCCTGGCGGATGGATCCAGACGTTCCGCTAGTGGTCTCAGAAGTCAATCCAGACGACGCGATCCGCCCGCCCAAGGGCATCATCGCGAACCCCAACTGCACCACGATGGCTGCCATGCCGGTACTGGCCCCACTCCATCGCGCCGCCGGTCTGGTGCGCCTGCAGGTTGCGACCTACCAAGCGGTATCAGGATCCGGTGGCGCAGGTGTCGAAGAGCTCGACGGCCAGGCAAAGGCCGTGGTCCGTCAGGCGAGCGAGCTCACCTTTGACGGCCACGCCGTCGACTTCCCGGCCCCGAACAAGTACGTCAAAGCCATCGCTTACAACGTGCTTCCGCTCGCAGGTTCGCTCGTCGATGACGGCACGGGTGAGACCGACGAGGAGCAGAAGCTGCGCAATGAGTCGCGGAAGATCCTGCACATTCCTGATCTACGCGTCTCCGGCACCTGCGTACGCGTGCCGGTGTTCACCGGGCATTCGCTCGCTGTCCACGCGGAGTTCGCAGACGATCTCAGTCCTGACGAGGCGACGCAGCTGCTGGCTCGGGCCCCGGGTGTCCGATTGATCGACGTACCAACGCCGCTCGATGCCGCGGGCCAGGATCCGACTCTCGTCGGGCGGATTCGGGCTGACCAAGCGGCGCCGGCCGGCAAGGGTTTGATCATGTTCATCTCCAACGACAACCTTCGGAAGGGCGCGGCGTTGAACGCCGTGCAGATTGCTCAGTTGGTGAGTACCCAGATGGTGGTCGGCGGTCGGGCTGGAACCCTGTGACTGCAGGAAATTCGGCCTCGAGCGGACATCCGCTGGCTATCTTGGGCGCGGGTGTCATGGGCGAGACCGTGCTGTCGGGTCTGCTTCGGGCCGGTTGGCATGCCGATCAGATCGTGGCCACCGACCGCAGGCTAGAGCGACAGCATGAGCTGAGCGCGCGGTATGGGATCAGGATGCTGGAGAACACTGAGGCCGTGGCCGAAGCAGACACGGTGATCTTGGTCGTCAAGCCGCAGGACATGAGCGATTTGCTCAAAGAGATCGCAGACGCGATCAAGCCAGGCACGCTCGTGGTATCGCTCGCCGCCGGTGTCGATACCACTTTCATCGAGTCCCGCTTGCCAGAAGGGGTTGCCGTGGTGCGGGTCATGCCGAATACACCGGCTCAGGTGGACGAGGGAATGGCCGCGATCTCGCCCGGATCGCACAGTAATCAAGATCATCTTGATCGAGTGACGGAGATTCTGTCAGCGACAGGTCGTGTGATCACCGTGCCGGAGCGCTACCAGGATGCTGTGACTGCAATCTCGGGCACTGGCCCCGCATACCTGTTCTTCGTGGTCGAGGCCATGATCGAGGCCGGAGTGCATCTGGGACTGCCCCGTGACACCGCAACAGAGCTGGTGGTGCAAACCATGCTCGGCTCGGCCAAGCTGCTGCGCGAAACGGGTGAGCATCCCACCGTGTTGCGCGAGCGTGTCACGTCGCCAGGCGGTACCACGGCGGCGGCCGTACGCGAGCTCGAAGATCACAAGGTACGGGCTGCTTTCCTGCGTGCCATGGAGGCGGCACGCGACCGCAGCCGTGACCTCGCCGCCGCCGCCCGAGAGGACCAGCAGGGTACTGGCAGGCGCGGATGACTGGGCTGCTCGTCTTCTCGGACGATTTGACCAAGTACGACTTCGGATCCGATCATCCGATGGCACCGGGCCGGGTCACCAACACCATCTCGCTGGCCCGTCAACTCGGAGTGCTAGACCGGCTTCGGATCGTGCCACCACCTGAAATCGATCTTGCGCTACTGAAGACCGTGCATACTCCGGACTACATCGCTGCAGTGCAGCGAGGCGAGCCCGACCAGCGGTATGGACTCGGGACGAGCGACAATCCTGTTTTTCCCGGGATGCACGAGATCGCAGCCTGGGTCAGCATGGCAAGTGTGGAGGCGGCTCGCAGGGTCTGGACTGGGGACGCGCAGCGCGCCTGCAACATCAGCGGAGGCTTGCACCACGCGATGCCCAGCACGACCAGCGGATTCTGCGTCTACAACGATGTCGCCATCGCCATCCGCTGGCTGCTGGACAACGGCTGTGAGCGCGTGGGCTATGTCGATGTCGACGTCCACCACGGCGATGGTGTGCAGTCGATCTTCTACAACGAGCCGCGGGTCATGACCATCAGCCTGCACGAGACGCCGGCCTACCTGTTCCCAGGAACAGGCTTCCCCAACGAGACCGGTGGACAGGGAGCCGAGGGCACGGCGGTGAACATCGCGCTTCCTCCGGGCAGCACAGACGCGGATTGGCTTCGAGCCTTCCACGCCGTAGTGCCGCCAGCACTTCGAGCACACAAGCCGACCGTCTTGGTGACGCAGCACGGCTGCGACTCCCACAAACAAGATCCGCTGGCCGATCTCAACCTTTCCGTCGACGGCCAGCGCGCCTCCTATCTCGCACTGGCATCGTTGGCCGACGAATTGTGCGCCGGACGTTGGATCTCGACCGGGGGTGGCGGGTACTCAATCCGCAATGTGGTGCCCAGGGCTTGGACCCACCTGCTGGGCATCGTCAGCGGAGAACCGATCGATCCAGACACTCGCGTACCTGAGAGCTGGCGAGCTGAAATAGGAGATTCAGCCCCGTTCACCATGTCTGATGGCGCCGCTGCCACCTTCCGACCGTTCGATTCTGGCTTTACGCCCCACAGCCGCGTCGATCAGGCGATCCTCGCAACGCGACAGGCCGTTTTTCCCGAGCTTGGTCTCGATCCAACCCTGTGAGCCACAGAGCTGACCAGCTAAGTTGGCTAATTGGTTCGCCGTCAAACATCTGGGCGGCGTGTCGGCGAGATTTCCTACGTAACTGCTGTACCAATAGCATCTTTTGCCACTATTCTCACTCCAGTACCTGACGCTGGAGTGGAAGCCGGCATCGACGAGGTGCAGATTGAGAGCAAGATGAACGACGAATCGAGGTCGGCAGAGTCAGCCGGTGGCGTGACTCCGCTCGCCAGCAATCTTCAGGCCGGCAAGTTCCTTACTGTCGCCGAGGTGGCCGCAATTCTCCGACTTTCCAAGATGTCGGTCTACCGGTTGATCCATTCCGGCCAGCTCGAGGCTGTGCAGTTCGGCCGCAGCTTTCGGGTGACGGAGAAGGCGCTCAACACCTATCTAGAGCACGCATACTTCAGCGCTGGCTGACATCACGGCTGGCGAAACACAAACCCGAACTGTCGCCGGCCCGGCCACAAGGCGTGCTCGGGCAACACGTCGACGCCGCACGCGCGCGAGCCAATGCCGTGCACTGCGTCGTCCAGGAACAAATAGACGCGATCGCTGATACCGAGCTCGTACGGATGGCGTGCTCGATCGAGCTGCTGCGGCGTGTATGCGCTCAGCGTGAAGCCGGGGCGGTGCTGCTCCGGGTTGGGCCAGGTTGTGACACGAAACCGCTCAGCCGTACCGTCAGAGATCGCCAGCATGCGCAGCTCGCTGCGATGTCCGGTCTCCTGGGGGCGGGAGTAGGCAACGTTCAGCTCGTCGATGTCTGCTGCAAAACGGCCGACCCGTGCCGCCTGTCGCGTGTCGGGATAGGACTCGTTCGGACCCGTGCCGAACCAGCTAGCGTGCCGTAGCTCGCGCGGCAGGTCGAACCGTACGCCGACTCGTGGCCAGGTGCAGTCCCAGCCGGGCGAGGGCATGATCCTGATCAGCACAGCAAGCCCGTCTGTCAACCGCCACTGATACGACACATCGACGAAGAGGTTGGTTCCGGCGGCCGATGCTCGGACTACTGCCAACAGTTGATCATGGTCGTGGAAGATCTGATCCAGCCGGTGCACGAGCCGGTCCAGCCCTCGCTCGCGCCAGCGTTGCTCCGACGATGGTCCAGCTACGCCCTCGCCACCGGTCTCCTCCGGACGGCCAAGCTCATATGAGCCCCGGGCGCTGCTCCGGTCATTGTCAGTGGGTGCCCGCCAAAGCTCGAATCGCGGACCATCGATGTCGGTTCCATAGAGCCGGCGGAGCCGACCGCTATAGGCGTCGAACTGCGCCGGCCCTAGCGTGATCACCGGCTCTTGCGGCTTCAGCGTCGGCGCCGCCGGCCAGGCCGGCAATCCCGGGATCGATCCTGGCGTAGTCAGCTCGCATTGACCAAGGGCTACCTCATGACCTTGTTCGGCCCATGCGGTCGTCTCGGCCAGCTCGGCTCTGATCGTCAGCCAAGTGTCCCCGTTGCCCGGCCTCACAAGATCATCAGGCAACGTCAGGGTTTCCTCACGGCCCGGGGCGAGGTCAGGCACCTGGAGTGCCACTTCGGCCACCGGATAGCCGTCCACCTCCTTCACAGCGAGGAAGCGAAGGTGCCCGGTTGACAGCGTGTGGTATCGATTGCGGATCGTGACGGCACTGCCATTGAAGTCGAAGAGGATCGGCTGGTTTACCCGGGCGAATTCTGCCAAGCTCGGCGTCGGCGTGCCGTCCGGCAACAGCATGCCATCCATGACGAAGTTGCCGTCGTGCAGTACCTCGCCGAAGTCGCCGCCGTAGCCGTAGAACTCGGTGCCATCCGGGGTACGCGTCAACAGTCCATGATCACGCCACTCCCAGACGAAGCCGCCATGCAGCCGGGTATAACGCTCCGTTAGCTCGTCGTAGATGTCGATGCCGCCTGGGCCGTTTCCCATCGCATGCACGTATTCGCACATCACAAAGGGTTTGCTGCGGACTCGCTCGGCATCCGCTGGGCCTTGGAGATAGAAGATGAAGCCGCTCTCCGCACCGATCGCCTCGGTCTCCAGGTAGTTCGGATACATCCGCGAATAGATATCGGTGTAGGCGCAGACGTGATCGCCCTCGTAGTGCACCGGCCGCTCGGGATCGCGGCGTCGCACCCAGTTGGCCATCTGCTCGAGGTTGCCGCCAGTCCCGGCCTCGTTGCCGAGGGACCAGATGATCACCGACGGATGATTCTTGTCCCGCTCGACGGTACGTTCCATCCGGTCCAGGCAGGCCTCCTCCCAGCGCGGATCATCGCTTGGATTTCCTTGCCAGTCACATACCTCGAACCCGTGCGTTTCGTAGTCGCACTCATCGATCACCCAGAAGCCGAGTTCGTCGGCAAGATCAAGTACCCGTGGATGCGGCGGATAGTGGCTGGTGCGGATCGCGTTGACGCCAGCCCGTTTCATCATGATGAGGCCAGCACGGGCGTACTGCTCGTCGAACATCCGGCCCAGGACCGGGTGGGTCTCATGCCGGTTCACGCCGCGAAAGATCACCTGCCTGCCGTTGACGCTGAACACGTCACCATCAATCTGAACGCGTCGAAAGCCCAGTCGCAGGCTCAGCGTTTCGCCTGTGGAGCTGATGGACGCCTCATAGAGTCTGGGCACCTCCGCACTCCACGGCTCAACCTGACCCACCGAGAAGGCACGGACCTCACCGGGATGTTCGAAGCGCTGCTCCACGCTGAGCTCGGGAATCCGAATTACGATGGGGAAAGCCAGCACGGAGGCGATGATTTCGGGCTCAATCGACCCCGTGTCCTCCGCCGCGAATGCGGTGCGCAACCAGACGTCATCGACCGCACCGAGCGGGCGCGCGAGTACCGTGATATCGCGGAAGATCCCGGGTAGCCACCACTGATCTTGATCCTCCAGATAGCTCATCGACGACCACTGGTGCACGCGGACCAAGATCACATTCTGGCCTGGTCGGGCCACTCCGGTGATGTCGAACTCCTGCACCAGCCGACTGGCCTTGCCGACCCCGATCTCGATGCCGTTCAACCAGATGCGGTAGACCGACTCCACACCGTCAAAGCGCAGCAGGACCCGCTCGGCGGACCAGTCCGGCAGCTCGAAGGTCCGGCGGTGATCACCAGTGGGGTTCTCATCGGGGACATGCGGCGGGTCGATCGGGAAGGGATAGCGGATATTGGTGTAGATCGGCCGGCCGTACCTGCCTTCCTCAGCTTTGGCGGAAGTGCCCGGCAGCACCCAATGCGACGGCACCGGGATGGTGTCCCACGCCACGTCGTCGAAGCCCGGAGCGGCGGCTGCATCGTCAAGGCCACCTGCGACGGGCGACCACCGAAACCTCCAATCACCATTCAAGCTGAGCATCGGCGCATCCGTTGCCAGCCAAGCCCGAGGCCGGCTGCGCCGGCCACTTCCAGGCGAGAAGTCATCGAGGTAGCTGCTCACGAGACCAGTCTTGTGTGAGTGGCCTCGGAACGCTATGCGGGCCCAGCCTGTCGAACCCCCGCGAGGGTTTCATTCCACAGGCCGAGCGCACATGAAGTCCCCCAAACTCGCATCTGCTGGTCATGGCCAGGTAGCATTCGGGAGTTGTCCGGTGAGAGGCGCCGGAAGTGATCAAGTCCGGGACCGGAGTGACGTCTCGGAAACGAGAGGTTACACCGTGGGTTCGGTCATCAAGAAGCGTCGCAAGCGGATGGCGAAGAAGAAGCATCGCAAACTGCTCAAGCGCACGCGGATCCAGCGCCGACGCGCGGGCAAGTAGCTTCGCGGCTGGACATTGATGGCCACGAAGCGGGTCGTTCTCGTCACCGGAGTCTCGCGTGACCTTGGTGCCCGGTTCGCTCGCTCGCTCGCCGCTGACGAGGATGTCGAGGTAGTCGGGCTTGACGTGATTCCACCTCGTCATGATCTGGGCTCCGCCGATTTCGTACGCGCCGACATCCGCAGTCCTGTGATCGCCAAGGTGACTGCTGCGCGCCGCGTCGACACCGTCGTCCATCTTGCGATGGTGGCTACGCCGGGCAGTGCTGGTGGCCGCTCCTCCATGAAGGAGATCAATGTCATCGGCACGATGCAGCTACTTGCCGCCTGCCAACGGGCGGAAAGCTTCCGGAAGCTCATCGTGCAGAGTTCGATATCGGTGTATGGGGCGTCCCCGCGGGACCCCGCCAAGTTCACCGAGGACATGTCCGCCCGAGCTCAGCCGCGTACCGGTTTCGGCAAGGATTCGCTGGAGATCGAGAGCTACGTCCGTGGGCTAGCCCGTCGCCGACCCGATGTGGTTGTCACGACTCTGCGGCTGGCCAACCTGATGGGCGCTGGCGTGGACAGCCACGTCACCCGCTACCTGTCGCTCCCGGTCGTGCCGCGGGTCATGGGCTTCGATGCCCGACTCCAGTTCCTGCATCCCACCGACGCGATCGACGCCCTGCTGTTGGTGACAGACCGTGATGTGCAGGGGACCTTCAACGTGGCGGCGCCCGATGTCGTAACCCTGTCCCAAGCGGTCCGCAAGATGGGCCGGCCGATCGTTTGCGTCCCGAGATCCGCAGCGCCGTTGGTTGCCACACTGGTACGCCGGGCACGACTGGTCGACTTCACCGCAGACCAGATCGACGCGCTCACGTACGGTCGTGGCATGGACACGTCCCGTTTCACGTCCCAGACAGGATTCGTCCCCAGGTTCACCAGCCTCGCCGCACTGCAGGAGTTCGTCGGGGTTAGCGGGCTGGGCTTGCTGAGTCCTGAGCGGGTTGACAGCGCGCTCGAGGCGGCGACCCGGGTGCTGAGAACTGCGGCGGTCCGAGATGGCTGAGGCGAAGATCATTGACTTCGGCAGCCGCGGTCAGGGCGCTCGCGGGCACAGCGCCAAGCGCGCGGCGGATTCCGAAGAGGCACCAACTATCAGTGACAAAGATCCCGGGTTCGAGTCCGAGGAGGTCCCCCAGACCCCAGCGTTGGGAGCTTTGTTCAGCGAGGTGGGCCGACTTGCCTTTCGGTCGCTTCGAAGCCTGACGTCGGTGCCGGTGACGCAGTTGGGCCGGTTCGCTGCCGATCCGCTGCACACGCTGGCTTCGGTGGCGCAGACGCTCGGTGTCGATTGGGAGGACTCACTCGATGAGACGGTGGCCTTCATCCGTAAGCGTCTTCGTGGGGACTATGCAATCGATGAGTTCGGATTCGATCCTGAATTCACGACCAAGATCTTTCTGCCGCTGCTGCGGCGGCTGGCAGACACCTGGTTCCGGGTCGAGGTCCGAGGTGCCGAGAACATTCCCGCTGATGGATCGGCGCTGCTGGTTTCCAACCATGCCGGCACATTGCCGATCGACGGCATGATCTTGCACACGGTCGTTTATGACGAGATCGGCCGCCACGTGCGGATGCTGGGGGCGGATCTGATCTTCTCCACGCCCTACTCACATGATCTTGCCCGCAAGACAGGCAGCACGTTGGCTTGCCAGGAGGATGCGGAACGCCTGCTCGCGTCCAACCAGCTCGTCGCCGTGTTTCCTGAAGGTTTCAAAGGCCTGGGCAAGCCGTACGCCGATCGCTACAAGCTGCAGCGGTTCGGCCGCGGAGGATTCGTCTCGGCTGCTCTGCGCGCTCAGGTGCCAATCATCCCGACGGCAATCGTAGGGTCAGAGGAGATCTTTCCGCTGATCGCCAGGGCACCGGGGCTGGCTCGGCTGCTCGGGCTGCCATACTTCCCGATCACGCCGCTGTTCCCATGGCTTGGACCATTGGGTTTGATCCCGCTGCCAAGTAAGTGGATCATCCAGTTCGGCGAGGCCATTAGCACCGACGAGCTCGGTCCGGGTGCCGCCGATGATCCCATGATCGTGTTCAACATCACCGACCAGGTGCGGGAGACGATTCAGGAGACTCTGTACGCACTGCTCATGCAGCGGCGGAGCGCTTTCTTCTAACCGTCCGCGTTAATCTCACCCAACTAATCTGTGCCGTGTGTTCTGGGCGTTGGCGATGATCTTGCTAGCGTTCGCCGGCTTCACTGTCATCGTGGTCAAGCTGCGCCGCCCGGTACGTGCCGCAGATGATGACTCGAATGAGGCCGCGACCACGGCCGACCTTGGGAGGCGGATCGACCTCGAGCAGCTTCGGGGGTTCGTGTACGTCGGTGCCGGCGCATTGGCTCTGCTCGCGGTGGGCGTCGTCCTGATGGGCTTGTTCGCGAATCGGACCGGTCGCGCTGAGGGACTGGCCGTGCTCGGTTTCTTCGGCTACGCGGCCTATCTCATTGCTGCGATAGTGGTGCTCTACGGCACCAGCCGCAAGCGCTGATCGCCCGGTCTACCCCCTCAGTCGACGTCGGACGGCAAATCCCGTTGCCACTGCGCCGGCCGTAGCACCTGCCGCTCCAGCGCCGAGCAGGCCCAGCCGTGCCGCCTTTCGACCGCTTCGATAGTCCTGAATCTGCCAGTCCTGTTCTGCAGCATGTGTTCGCAGCCTGCTGTCAGGATTGATCGCGCACGGGTGGCCGACCAGCGACAGCATTGGGAGGTCGTTGTAGGAGTCCGAGTACGCGAAGCAGTGGGCAAGGTCGAGTACGTGCTCATGTGCCAGTGCGCGTACTGCCTCAGCCTTGGCCGGGCCATGGAGCAGACGGCCCTTGAGCCGCCCGGTATAGAGGCCGTCAACGTGCTCTGCGGTGGTGCCCAAGGCGCCGGTCAGTCCCAATCGAGCCGCGATGATGCCGGCTACCTCCACCGGCGCGGCGGTGACCAGCCAGACTTGCTGCCCGACGTCGAGATGCATCTGAGCAAGTGCTCGAGTGCCCGGCCAAACGCGTTCTGCAATCGATTCCTCGTACACCTCGTTTGCGATCTCGGTCAGCTCGGCGACAGTGTGACCTTCAATGAACCCCAAGCTCGCGCTGCGCGCATCCTCAATGTGGCCAGGCCTTTCTCGCCCCACCATCCGGAAATAGACCTGCAACCACAAGCCCTTCACGATCACTCGGGTCGGAAAGAAGCCGCGACGATAGAGGCCTTTCGCGAAGTGAAACAGTGAGGCGCCCTGGATGACCGTGTTGTCAAGATCGAAGAACGCGGCTGCGGTCGGATCCTTGTGGATCAACGGCTCCCGACGGAGATCGGCTGGCTCCAAGTCCGCCGGCGCCTCGCGTAGGGGTCCGGTTGCTGCAATCGGATCGCCGTGGTCGACCGGAATTGCCGATGCGTCGCTGCCCGGCAAAGACTCGACGTAACCGACGTGCGAGCCGGACGGGCCGTCCTGCTCATTCATTCTGTGTCTGCGTCCGATCACCTCATCACCATAATGTCCTGCGGGCAGTTTCTCGTGCCAGACTCAGGTGAGTGAACGACCTCGACACAACGGCCCAGTCGGTTGACGCGGGTCCCGTCGACACCAACCTTGCTGATCTTGTCACCCATCAGGCAGAGACCCAGCCCGGTGCCGTGGCGCTAGTTCAGCCAAGGCCGGAACGCCGCGCCATGACCTGGGCTGAGCTCGGGAGACGAATCGATGCAGTCGCTGCCGGATTGGCGGCGCACGGATTGGTAGCGGGGCATCGAGTCGCGATCTGTGGACCCAACAGCATCGAATTCGTCGTAGCCTATTTCGCTATTTTGCGCGCTGGATACGTCGCAGTGCCGATCAATCCGGAGTCGACAGCGACAGAGTCGCGCGCGATGATCAACGACTGCGGTGCCAGAGTGCTGTTCACCGCTGTTCCCCGAGCCCTCGAGGGCATCCATCAGATACCCCTCACCGCGGCTGGATTGGACGAGTTGTCCAACGTGGCAGCACTGCCGGTCAGCTCGCCGAGGGATCCAGAAGCGTTGGCCGTCCTGCTCTACACGGCCGGCACCTCCGGAGAGCCTAAGGCGGCGATGCTGAGCCACCACGCGCTATTGACTCACCTGCACAGCATCGCGTCGTTCGGGATCATCGACCGCGACAGCGTGGTGCTGGCCATGCTGCCGCTGTTTCATGTGTTCGGCCTGAACGCGGTACTCGGGAGCTGGGCGACCTCAGGTGCCCGGTTGGTGATCATGAGCGGGTTCGACGGCTTCGCCGAGGTGCTTACACAGGAGAAGATCACCAATTTGCCGCTCGCGCCCCCGGTGCTTGCCCGAATCCTGGACGACGAGCGAGCTGTCACCAGCCTGGGGTCAGTGATCACCGTCGTATCTGGCGCCGCGCCGCTGCCGGTTGATCTTCGAGACCAGTTCACCGCGCATACCGGACTCAGGGTCGAGCAGGGTTACGGGCTGACCGAGGCCGGCCCGGGCGTCTCAGCCACCTTAGGCGGGGAGGTGCTCGGGCACGGCCACGTCGGTCGCCCTCTGCCGGGCGTCGACGTGAGGATCGGTGATGGCACCGAACCGACCGAGCCAGGGGAGATTTGGATTCGTGGGGGCAACCTGTTTTCCGGCTATTGGCCTGATGGCCACGGTGGGCCGGGGCGACTCGGCTGGTTCCCGACTGGAGACATTGGCTACTTGCTCGATGGAGAATTGTTCCTCGTCGACCGGGCGCGCGAACTGATCATCGTCAACGGTTTCAACGTCTACCCTGCCGAGGTCGAGGGCGCGATCGCAGAGCTGCCAGGCGTTGAGTCGGTTGCGGTGGTCGGCCGGCCTCACCGGCGCACCGGCGAGCAGGTTGTGGCATTTGTCACTGGTCCGGATGTCAGCGTCGAGATGATCAAGGAGCACTGCGCCGACCGGCTCGCAAAGTTCAAGCGTCCGAGCCTGGTTCACGTCGTCGATGAGCTCCCCAGAGGCGTGACCGGCAAGGTGAGGAAGGGTGTCCTGAAGGGCATGCCCGGGATGTAGGTGTGCTGGTCGCTGCCTGACGCTAGGCGCGACCAGGCATCCGTTCTAAAGTCTTCAGATGAGGCAAACTCCGGCCGAGTTCCGAGCAGTGCTTGCGCTCGCGGTCGGCATGTTTTGCGTGCAGGTCGATTTCTTCGCGCTCATCGGCCGCCGCATCCGCCAGTCCTCCGAGGCTGCATCGCCCGCGTCATGACAGATGCCGAGGAGGTCGTGCGATTCGCCGATAGGGCGGAGCGGGTCGTCGTACTAACCCGGCAGGGCTGCCATCTGTGTGACGTTGCGATTGATCAAGTGGCTGCCGTGTGTGCCGAGACCGGCGAGGCGTATGCGCTGCTTGATGTCGACAGCGACCCAGAACTGCAGCGGCGCTACACCGACCAGGTGCCCGTGACCTTCGTCGACGGCGTACAGCACGACTTTTGGCGGGTGGATCCGATACGCCTCAGGGCTGCACTGCTGCGGACTCGGTGAGCTTGATGTTGTTCACCGCGGCGACACTGCGCGGCCTCGCCGAAGGTCGAGTGAACTGCACGTACCGACGCTGGGAGGTCGTACGCCCCAAGGTCGGATCCAGATTCACTACGGCCGCCGGCGTCGTCGAGGTGACCTCGATCACGCCAGCCGACGACAATCAGTTGACCCAGCAGGACGCCTCGGATGCAGGCTTCGATTCGATCGCGGCGCTGGTCAAGTGGACAAGCGTGAAGGGTCGAGGCGATCTCTACCGGATCGGCATCGTGTTGGCCGGACCTGATCCGCGCGTTGTCCTCCGCGACTCAGACCAGCTGGCTGCAGCCGACGTCTCGGCGCTGAGCGCCAGGCTGGAGCGGATGGATCGCACAGCTGAGCAACCGTGGACCCACAGCACTCTGCGGCAGATTCAGCGCCTACCTGGTGTGGTGTCGACCGAGCTCGCCGCGGAGGCCGGCAAGGAACGCCGGGCGTACAAGCTCAGGGTCCGCCGACTCAAGGCGCTCGGCCTGACCGAATCGCTCGAGCGCGGTTATCGGCTCTCCCCGCGCGGCGAGGCATATCTCCGGGGCATCGACTCATCATCGGCGTGAGTCCGAGCAGATGGTCCGTCTTGACGGCTGTGATGGAAGACATACGCCTGGCGAGGTCTTTGAGTGGGTCTTCTTGACCGGTCCTGATGGAAACGTACGTCTGTCGCGGCCCCCAGCTGCGAGCAGCTCAAGTCAGAGCTGCGAGCGTCGGGAATCGCGCGCCGCCGTGCTGAGGAGGAGCGAGTGGAGGTGTTCTTTCCTCTGGGAGCGACGACGAAGTAGGCGGACCCCACACGCGCCCAGGATCGCGCGCGCCGCTGTCCTGGACGCGCGAACGAGCAGACACGCTTCTCGTCTGCGAGTGAGCAAGGAAGGCAGCGGCTTACCCAGCGCGATCCTCGCGAGCGGAGCGAGCATCAGACATTGCGCGAGCAGCTCA